>NZ_JBDSFX010000043.1:0-38191 GCF_039919315.1 Dyadobacter sp.
TGAATGAGTGAATTTCGAATGAGTGAATGATTGAATCAGTGATCATTCACTCATTCAATCATTCAAAATTATAATTTCCCGGCAGCCATAATCAATAGTACCCAGCCAATGATCAAGGCCACTCCGCCGATGGGGGCGGTAGCGCCGAATTTGGTGATTCCGGTAAAACAGATCGCATAGAGCGAACCTGAAAAAATGATCACACCCACAGCAAATGCATTGCCTGACCAGCCCAGTAGCCTGACGGCATCCTGCCCTGCGCGCTGCATTAAAAGTCCCACAAGTACCATCGCCAGTGCGTGGTAGAACTGGTATTTCACAGCGGTTTCAAAAGTTTCCGATCTGCCTGAGGTTTCTAGCATCCCTTTTAATGCATGGGCACCAAAAGCGCCGAGCGCCACGGCCAATGCGCCTAAAATCCCGCCAGCCTGAATCATGAATTTCATATAATAGGATCAATAAAATGATTAGAAGAAGTGTTTCCCCGCTGATTCGCCCGTTTAATAAATAGGGGCTTTATCAGGCCGGTAAAGTTAGGCCGCGGATCAAGGTCAACCAACTCTTTAAGGCAATTTTATTATCTTGCGCAATTAGAATTCAAGCGGACCTACACTACCCGCAAATCTTGGAAAAGACTTATCAAATGACGTTAGAACGCTTTATTCAACTCTGGACTCACCGTTACCATAAATATTCACACATTTTTAAAGCGCGTCTGCTTGGGTATCAGGCCAGGTCACATTTTGCATCGGTCAAACGCAAACTGGGCAAGGAACAGAAGCTGATCGCGATCATTCGTACGGAGCATTTTGGCGATATCATTGCTGCTGAACCCATTGCAAGACACGTCCAGTCGCTCTATCCCAACGCTTATATTGTTTGGTTTGTAAAGCCTGTTTTTCATGAGCTGGTCGATTTTAATCCGGCTGTGAATGAGGTATTTCAGGAGTTTTGCGTTACCCAGCGCGAAGTGCTTTTGCAGGGCAATGTGTTCGACGAAGTTTTCCAGTTACAGTTCAGGAATAATAACCATTGCGACAAATGTCAGGTTTTCGTCGAGAATCCGGTAGCTCAGCAGCGTCACATTGATATTTTTACCTATTTCAATTTTGGGAATTTGCTGGAAGTATTTGCGAAAACGGCGGGGTTAATTTCAGAAAAAGCATCATTTCCCTCCGATGATCAGCCAAAACTTTACTTACAGGAGAGCCACAGGCAGAAGGCTGATTCGCTAAATCTTCCAGGCAAATTCATTGCATTGCATTGCCGCTCCAATTATGCGCCAAAAGACTGGCCGGCCGATCGTTGGGAGCAATTAATTGAATGGCTTGTTGAAAAATATAGGTATCAGATCGTGGAAGTCGGGTCGGCTAGCAACCTGAATGTCAAGGCTAAATCTTACCGAAACCTGTGCGGGCAGTTGTCTATTCTGGAAACAGCGGAAGTGATCCGTCGGGCCGATTACTTTATCGGTCTGGACAGCGGACCGTCGCACCTGGGCAATGCGACAGGTACTTTTGGGATTATATTAATGGGTTCATTGAACAATTTTCCTGACTATAATCCCTACTCAGGCGGTTATGGCAGGCAAGAAAATGCGGTTTTTGTACGCCGGAAAGGCTCGCCCTGCGCCGAACTTTCGTTTGAGTTTGTAAAGGAACAAGTGGAGATTGCATTAGGTACCACCGAACGTAAGGGTTAGTAACTGTTTATCGCGATCCGAAAATCGCGCTGCCTACCCGTACCAATGTGCTACCTTCTTCCATTGCTATCGTATAGTCACCACTCATGCCCATGGAAAGTTCCAGCATTTTGATTTGTTCATTTTCATATTTTCTGAATGATTCGAACAGGTTTTTCAAGCTATGAAATTCCGATCTGACAATGGTTTCGTCCTCCGTATTGGAGGCCATTCCCATCAAGCCGACAATTCTGACGTTGGCCAGCGTATTTAACTCTGCCGAAGTCAGGATTTCGATGGCTTCTTCGTCGGAAAGCCCGAATTTGGTTTCCTCTCTGGCAATGTAGATCTGCAGGAGGCAATCGATAGTCCTGTTATTTTTTTTCGCTTCCTTGTTGATTTCCTTTAATAACTTGAAACTATCTACAGAATGTACCAATGCAACGAAGGATGCCATATATTTGACCTTGTTCGTTTGCAAATGCCCGATCATATGCCACTCGATATCTTTTGGAAGAGCATCATATTTCGAAGCCATTTCCTGTACTTTATTTTCACCAAAACGCTTGGTACCAGCGTTGTAAGCTTCCTGCAACAGTTCTACAGGTTTCGTTTTGGTTACCGCTACCAGCCTGGTTTCCTGTCTTAGTCCTTTTTCTATTTCAGTAATATTCTCAGCGATGGAAGCCATTGAACAGGATTAATTTTTTGATAATAAGTGATTTAAAGCAACAATTTATTCAACGGAGGCTATAAATCGGCGTTAACGTATTTCAAAATTGAAAAAAACATAGTTCTTTTACCAACTAAATTAAAAATTTAACCTTCTGTATGGACTATAACCAGGAACAAAAGCAGGACAGAAAAACACTTTTATGGGCCGCATTGGCCGTATTGCTACTGCTTAATTTGGTACTTGTTTACTTTATATACCACGAGAAGCAGGAAAACCTGGCCAAGGACGAAATTATCACAGCGAAAACGGAAGAAGTCTTATCTATCAAAACGAAACTGGATTCCATCTCTGAGGAACTGGACGTGAAGATTGCGGAGATCCAGAAACTGGGAGGTAGCGTCGACTCACTGATTGCATTGAAAGCGCAGTTGGAGAAGGATAAGAAGGAGCTTAAAAATTCAAATACTTATTCTGCTGCCAGTTACAACAAAAAGATTAAAAATTACGAATCTGTATTGTCGGAAAAAGATGGAGAAATTGCCAAGCTGAAACAGGAGCTGGGCGTTGCAACTTCAAAAAATGAAGAACTCAATCAGAAAGTGACAGGCCTGGAATCTGAAAAGCAGCAGCTCGCTGATTCTGTGGTTAATTATTCAGTCCAAAATAAAGAGCTGAATGATAAAGTAAACATTGCATCGGCGCTTCGGGCTGAAAGTCTGACCGTTAATGCAGTATCTGCCAAAGGAAAAGAACGGGAAGGCGGGAAATACAAAGCCAAACGCATTGACAAGCTGAGAGTGAATTTCAAACTCGGCGAAAATGCGGTTGCGAAACAAAATGAAAAGGAGATTTTCCTTCGTATCCTTGATCCTGATGGTGCGGTGTTGTCGGATATGGCGACAGGCTCAGGTTCATTTATGATGAATGGCAGAGAGCTTATTTACAGTTCCAAACAATCTGTAACATTCAATAATACAGGGCAATCCGTAGATATTTTTTATGGGCGTGGCGGAATTCCTTTGAAAGATGGCAAGTATGCCATTGAAGTTTACAGCGAAGGATTCAAGATAGGGCAGGGCGATTTTACTGTAAAGTAAGCTATCGGACAGAATAAGTTGAAGTTATGTCATCATAGGGCTTGGAATTTCAGATTTCAAGCCCTATTTTTGCACCCTCATTTTGGTGTTTAGCCATTGTGAGAATTTTTACATTTATAATAATTAATCAATTACCGTATGTCTAAGCAATATGAAACGGTGTTCATTCTAACTCCCATTTTGTCTGAGGCCCAGGCAAAGGACGCCGTTGAAAAATTCACTGCAATCATCACCGCAAATGGTGCTACGATTGTACATGAAGAAAATTGGGGATTGCGCAAGCTGGCCTACCCCATCCAAAAGAAAAACTCAGGTTTCTATCACGTAGTAGAATATTCTACGACAGAGGGAAATGTGGTTGACGTTTTGGAAACCGAATTCCGTCGTGACGAGCGCATTCTGCGTTTTATGACTATTGTCCTGGATAAGCATTCAATTGCTTACAACGAAAAGAAACGTAAGGGACTGGTAGGAAGAAAGAAAGAAGAAGCAACTGAATCTAAAACCGAAAACGCATAAGCTATGTCACTCGTAAACGAACCGGTTGAAAAAAATATAAACCGCAAGAAATATTGCCGTTTTAAGAAATCAGGCATTAAATACATCGATTACAAGAACCCCGACTTTTTGTTGAAGCTTGTAAATGAGCAAGGAAAAATCTTGCCACGTCGCCTTACAGGAACCAGCCTGAAATATCAGCGTAAAGTATCCCAGGCTATTAAAAGAGCACGTCATTTGGCTTTATTGCCTTTTGTTGCTGATCAATTGAAATAATAATAGAAAGAGCTACAAACAATGGAAATCATACTAATAACTGATATAGCAGGTGTAGGTTATAAGAACGATATCGTATCTGTGAAAGCAGGTTACGGTCGTAATTATCTTATCCCTCAGGGCTTTGCATTATTGGCTAACCCCTCTAACCGCAAGATCGTTGCCGAAAACGTGCGTCAGGCTTCGCACAAAGCTGAAAAGCTTAAGAAAGACGCAGAAGACATTGCAACGGCAATCGGCGATCTTACAATTGATATCAAAACTGTTGTTGGAGAAAGCGGCCGTATTTTCGGACGTGTTACCAACACGCAGGTTGCTGATATCCTGAAAGCAAAAGGTTTCAACATCGACCGTAAGAAAATTACTTTGGATGATGTGAAATCTGTTGGTACTTATTCAGCATTGATCGATCTTCATAAAGAAGTGAAGCACAAAATCGCTCTGAACGTTATCGCGGCAGAAGATTAATTGTTTTTCTCTTAATCACAAAAAAAAGCAGCCTTTTGGGCTGCTTTTTTTTGTGATTAAGCTGTTAGCGTTTAGCTATTAGCTTTTTACATTGAGATAGCTCACGCCTTAAACCGCTGAGATTAATCTAAATACAGCTAATAACTAATAGCTAACAGCTTTCTACTCAAAGTGCCGGAATCCTCAATACCTGTCCGGGATATATTTTGTCGGGATCGGTTAACATGGGCTTGTTGGCTTCGAAAATAATCGGATACTTCATCATATCGCCATACACGGTTTTAGCAATTTTTGAAAGTGTGTCGCCTTTTTCCACAGTGTGGTAAGTGGCTTCCGGTGCCGGCGTTGCGACCTTTAATTTGTTGTCTACTACCTGTACGCCTTCGACATTGCCCACGGCCAGGGCAATTTTCTCGGCGTCCTCCTGTTGAGCTACTTCTCCTTCAATGGTCACCGTATCTCCTGATGTTTTTACGGTTAAGTTGTTGTAAGCAAGTCCCAATGACTTGACATGCGCCAGCAGCGCACTTGCCCGGAGCGGTTCTTTTTCGGGAGCAGGAGTGGCAGGATCTTCTTTGTGGAATACTTTTTCTCCTACACCTTTTAAAAACGATAGTAAGCCCATGTTTTTGAGTTTTGGTTAAATAATGAAATAGATTAAGGTAATGTCAAAGCTGCCATGACGGTAAGCTTTGTAAATAGAATGATTGCAATTATTATACCAATCTTACCATTGCAGAATTACTTTTCGAATTGACCTCAATGAGGGAAAGGTTTTAGATATCAGCTTCGTACTTTTGCACCAGGTATTTTTCACGCCGACCCACTATTTGCTAGTAATGAATCGCACCGCATCTCTTGATAGATTAAAAAGTGAAACGTTTGATATCTGCATCATAGGAGCGGGCGCAAGTGGCGCCGGTTGTGCGCTGGATGCCGTGTTACGTGGCTACAAAGTGGCTATTATTGACAAAAAGGACTTCGCCTCGGAAACATCTTCCCGCTCAACCAAGCTGATCCACGGCGGTGTAAGGTATTTGGAACAGGCTTTCAAGAAACTGGATTTTGCACAACTGAAGCAGGTCCGCCATGGATTGGAGGAAAGGCACATTGTTTTAAAAAATGCACCCCACCTGGCTCGTCCACTCGCTTTGATGACGCCTGTCAGCTCCTGGCTGGAAGGTTTATACTTCAAAATAGGCTTGCAGCTTTATGATACATTTGCGACCAATGATACATTGCCAAAGAGCAAATGGCTGAATAAGAGGGAAGTAATGGCGAAGATACCGACACTAGATTCTAAAAAATTACATAGCGGTGTCCTGTACTACGATGGTCAGCTTGATGATGCACGTTATTGCCTGGCATTGGTACAGTCTGCGTCGGAAGCAGGAGCGGTAGCAGCGAATTATGTGGACGTTTCGGATTTTCAAAAGGATTCGACCGGAAAAATAAATGGTATACATGTTTCGGATACCCAGTCGGGGACTCCATTTACGATTAAAGCAAAACTGGTTATCAATTGCACCGGACCGTTTTCTGACAAAGTAAGGCTGATGGCCAATTCCGGGCTGCCTGAGCGGCTTCGACCGAGCAAGGGAGTGCACGTCATTCTCCCGAAAGAAACGCTGAACAGCGAGTATGCCATGCTGATTCCGAAAACTTCGGATGGCCGCGTGGTGTTCGCCATTCCGTTTGAGGGAGCGACTATGATCGGAACGACGGACACGGAATGTGATGATATTCAGTCGGAACCGACGTTGAACCAGAAGGAAAAGCAATACCTGGCCGATACCTTGAACCCGTACCTGGCCAAGAAGATCGATATTTCCCAGCTGCGATCTGGTTTTGGAGGTTTACGGCCGCTGCTTTCCGCAGACCCGTCCAAATCAACCAAAAACCTGGTACGCGACCATGAGATCGAGCTGGATGAAGCGTCGGGATTGGTGAGTTTGTTAGGCGGCAAATGGACAACCTATCGGCTCATGGCGAAAGATACCATTGACCAGGCTGATGAGATATTTTCCAAAAACAATGTCTGTACCACCGCGGATCACATTCTTGCAGGTGGTGAAAATTACATATTGGATTCATGGAAAGAGCTTTCCAAAAAATATGATCTGGTACAGGACATCGCCATTCATCTTGTGAAAAAATATGGATCGAGAGCAGAGCTGATCTGCAAACTGACTTTAAATGAGCCGCTACTCAAAGAAAAGTTGAGCGAACATTATCCGTACATCAAAGCGGAAGTAGTGCATGCGGTGCGTAATGAAATGGCAGTTACACCTCGTGACTTTCTGGCCAGAAGAATCCGCCTCGAAATTACAGATTGGGATGAAACCTTGAATTCTTTACCAGTTGTTACGGCATTAATGGCACGGGAATTGGGCTGGAATGCAGAAGAAAAGCAACGGCAGGCGGATGATTATGCGAGAGAAATTAGCAAATTTATTTCTGATGCCGAGTAAGCGCCTTTCAATCACTCACGTTAATTTTACGAATGTACATTACTGACTCAGCCTGTATCTCACCCCAAAAAACTTTCGATAATGCTTTCCTAGAAGGCGATGTAAAGGTACATCTGGGTGACAGGTATGTTGCTATCGAACCTAATTACGGTCAGCTGATCCCGGCGGGCTTGCTCCGGCGAATGGGTAAGGCCGTACGTATGGGTGTAGGAGCCGGCCTTCCGCTTATACAAAGATCCCAAGTAGATGGAATCATCCTGGGGACGGCAAATGGAGGGCTGGAAGACTGCCTCAAATTCCTGAACCAGATCGTGGACTACAATGAAGGCACACTAACACCCACCAATTTTGTACAAAGTACGCCCAATGCAGTAGCAGGTAACCTTGCATTGATGAGCAAAACGACGGGGTACAATACCACTCACGTTCACAGAGGCCTCGCTTTCGAGAGTGCATTGCTGGATGCTATGCTGCTTTTTGGAGAAAAAAGGGCCAATTCGATGCTGGTAGGTAGTGTTGAAGAAATCTCGGACTACAACCACAACATTGATTTTCTGGACGGCACATTTAAAACTGGCGAAATTTCTTCTGAAACATTATTTGAAATGGATTCACCAGGATCGGTGAATGGTGAGGGGGCGACGATGTTCACGCTCGAACCCGAAAACAGCCAAAATGCGAAGGCGCAGATTACAGATGTGTACCAGACGAGTTACTTACAGGAAAGTGAATTGGGAGACAGGATTCGCTATTTATTGGATCGTAACGGACTTCGTACGAGCGACATTGACACGCTGATCTTGGGAATAAGCGGCGATAATCGCACGGATCATTGGTATACAAAATTACAAACCGAGCTTTTCCCAGCTAGCAATACATTCACTTATAAGAATATGGTAGGAGACTATCCGACGGCATCGGCTTTCGCGGTATGGCTCGCGTTACAGTTGCTTTCCGGTAAAAGCCTGCCGGAGCAATGTGTTTATGGCAGACGCGTTTCCCGGAAAACTGAGCATGTACTGATCTACAATCATTATAAGGCGGAGCAGCACGGTTTCATTCTGCTCCGCCGATAAATCGAAATTATTGAGCGCTTTCCGCGTTGCTCTCCTTCATTTTAATCACTTTCGCGAGCGTTGGCAGGATGGTATCGTGCTTTCTGACAAATGGGTTAGACTGGTCCCAAACGTAACCGGCAAGGACGGAACAGATCTGGTTTTTGAAATCATTGTCAACTTCCTTGGCGAATACGATGGTCTGGAAATCGCCGCTATACCAGCCTGACACGTAACTTCTGAAAACGTCAATTCCTTTTTGGATCACATCTTCATATTCTGTTTTCCAGTCTACGGCTTCTCCCTGCAAATGTCTGTGGGTCATTTTGGCGGACAATAAACCGGAAGCAGTGGCGAATGTGACCCCTGATGAGAATATCGGATCAAGAAATTCGGTACTATTTCCTGAAAGCACGAATCCATCGCCGTACATTTTTTTGACTCCAATGGAGTAACCCAAAATGTTACGAGGCTCAAATTTCAATGCAGAATTCTTAAATCTTCCGTTGAGATCGTCAAAATCACGAATGAATGCTTTATATTTTTCACCATTGTTTTCGGCCATTTCCATGATTTTCTCCTTGTCGCCAACGATACCTACGGAAGTGGAGCCGTCGGAGAATGGAATAGCCCAGATCCAGGAGCGGTTATTGTCAAAGGAGTGTACGAAAATGTTATTACTCGCCTCCTCAGAACGGTTTTTGTCTTCCAAATGGGAGAAAATAGCGCCTCTTGGCGAGAATGCAGATGGCTTGCTCAGATCAAATAACCGTGGCAGTACACGGCCATATCCGCTTGAATCAATGATGAATTTGCAGGATATCTGATGAATGTTACCGTCGATATCTTGGTATTCCAGCACCTGAACATCCGGTGTGCAGGTTACTTTCAAGACTTCGCATTCAAAATTCACATCGACTCCTTTTGCCTGTGCAGCCTCTGCGAGCGTACTGTCAAAATCGGCGCGCTTCACCTGCCAGGTCCACGTCCAGCCCTTTGTAAATTGTTCAGAAAAGAAAAATTCGCATCTTTTTTCTCCCCGCATGAATGCCGCACCTGTCTTTTTCTGAAAGTTTTTGGCTTTGACAGCTTCCAGCAGGCCTGATTCATCCAAATGCTGCATGCAGCAGGGAAGCAAGCTTTCACCAATCTGGAAGCGCGGAAATTTCTCTTTTTCCAGAATGGTCACATCATACCCTTGATTTTTCAAATAGGAAGCGGCAACGGTACCGGCTGGTCCTGCACCGATCACGACAACATCAACAGTTCGCATGTTAGGCATTTTTTACTTTTTGAATAAGTTTATCTTTATCTACAAAGGAAAAGCAAGTTACAAAAGCGCTGACGGTAACACCTAGAATCCCGTGCATAGAAATATTCTGACCGGTCAGGTGAAGGTTAGGTACTCTCGTTTTGGTATTGATCTGAGTCCGACTGGGTGATTGAGAGTTCTTTAATATGCCGTACAATGAGCCGTCGCGGTTCCCGATATAATCGCGAAAGGTGAGCGGTGAGGCACTATGAACAGCCTTTATTTTACCAGTAATACCCGGAAAAACCTGTTCAAGCTTAGCTAGCACCTTTTTTTCCTTGCATTGTTTGAATTCTGCATATTCCGCATCCCGCTTGCCTGGCTCAGCGACTGTGCTGAATGTATCAGCCCATTTTTCAGTTTCACAGGATTTCATATAGGTCATAATCGACATGGAATCTGCATACTTGCCTGTTTTGGAAATATATGGCGTACAGATAAAGTAGGTTTGCGGCCACGTTTCTTCGTCATAGTCAATGCCTCCCCAGACGCTGTCTATATGATGCTGGTAAATGTTATAATTAAGGTATTCGAAACTGTTTTCATGAAAAGAAATATGGACCAGAAATGTCGATATGCTGTTTTCAAGCCCCTGAACCCGGTTTTTATATACATTTAAAAAACGATCAGCGCCAAAAATGTCGATACTGACGGCCGGGTGAGCATTGGATATGAATTGCTTTCCTTTGAAAGTCTCACCATTGGCAAGTACCACCTCCGTGATCTCGCCCGCTTCATTGTAGTTCGCGGAAACTACCTTTTTATGCTTATAAATCTCTCCGCCGTTTTTACGAATCGCCCTGCTCATCTGAATGGCGATCTGTGAGCCGCCATCAATAAACTTATAAGAGCCTGACAGATAGCTTTTCATAATCAGTGCATGCACATAAAACGGTGTTTTGTCTTGAACGCCCGCATAGAGCAGATTGGAGCCTGCCAGCACATTCTGCAATCTAACATTATCGGTTAGTGACGCAATATAATCGTGTGCGTTCATGCCCAGCACATCGCCATCCATCTGGTAATTTTCACCCGAAATGCGGAGATTGTATAGTGGGAATTTATTACAGATTTCAATGATTTTGTCGCAATAGGCTTCTATCGCTCCTTTTTCCTCAGGAAAGTAGCCGATCAATGTTTCCTTAAACCGGTCAAATCCTTGGGCATAATGATACTCCGAACCATCATTGAAACGGACGACATCAAATTTGTCATCATCCATTCTTTTAATTTTCAGGTGTTCCAGAATGCCGAAATATTTGAAGAACTGATACAGGTTCTCACCTTTATCCATACTTCCTACATAATGAACACCCGTGTCATAAATGCTCTTGTCCCGGCTGTAAACTTGCAAATGCCCGCCAATCTGATGGTTTTTCTCCAAAACCACCACGCTGTAACCTTCCGACGCAAGAATATTTGCACAGGCCAGACCGCCAAGCCCGCTTCCAACAATCACAAAATCGTACTCTTTTTGACCCTCGGAAGATTGCATTTAAAGGTTGATGAAATAGTTTAAATAATTGGTTGTCAGAATATTGTAGTAATCTTAGTGGTGTCGTAAAACAAAAAGCACATTGGACGTATTATTGGAATGTTCCAGCATTTCAAAGCTCAAATAGTGCTTTGCGGCGAAACTGCGAATGTTATCGGAAGAGAAAAAATGGAAGTCGCCCGATTTTCTGTTGAATGAAAATAAGCCTGTCGACAGTGCCTCGGTAGTCTTGGTATTTTTATGTTTTTCCTCATTGTCAGTGATGCCGTCCCGGATGAATAATATCCCGCCAGGATTGAGCGCGGCGGCACAGCGATCCAGCAAAGTGAGTTGCTTTTCTTTTGATAAATAATGCAGGATATCATTCAAAAATATGACATCGTGCACACCACAATCTGCGGTCATAATATCCTCATGTACAAACTGTAACTGATTTGTCTTATTATAACTGTTCTGCGCGATCCGGACCTTTTCCTCATCATAGTCGATCCCGTTAATGATCCTTTCTGCATTTTTATAATGCAGATAAAAAGACAAATATCCATATCCGCAACCGATATCCAGAATGTTTTTTCTGTCAGCTATTAAATGGTTGTAAAATGCGTAATTCTTGCTTTCCAGATTCCACTTGATTTTAAAATACCATTCCAGCACAGGCCCTTTGAAGACATAATTGGTAAAGACTTTGTGTTTCAGGTAAGCCACATCTTCCATTTCATATTTGTAAGCCGCAAATTCGGTTTTAAAATGGGTAGCAATGTTTTTCGTCCTGTCCCGAAGCGTCGTTCCCCATTGTGGATCGTTGTGTGCCAGGCGTGGCATGACACGCACATTGAGTGCGCCGGAACTGATCAAAAAATCATTTTTGGGTAGTACGTCCGAGGCTCCGTGGAGTAAAAGGGGCTGAATGTCGAGGTTGAGCTGCTCCGCCAGATGAAATGCTCCCTTGTGAAATCGCCCGATCGTGCCATCCTGCGACCGCGTTCCTTCCGGAAAAACAAGCAGTGAGTAGCCGTCGGTAACGAGTTCTTTCAGTTTTCTGATATTTTCCTCCGGACCATCGTCCGTGTACACGTAGCCCGCATAACGGATGATGGGCCCGAAGAATGGGGAATTGTAGACCCAGCCTTTTACCATCAGCACAATTTTCGGATGCAGCATGATCGCCAGCAGAATGTCGAGGAATGAGGTATGGTTAGCGATGAAGATCACTGGCTTGTCCATATTCAGATTTTCAAGGCCAGAGAAATTTTTTCGCACGTGCGGGCCGGAGTAGATGACCGTTTTAGCATAAAACGATAGCGATCTGTTGATCATTTCTCGCTTCCTTTTCTTCGAAATGGGCAAAATAAGAATGGTAACCAGCTTGGAATGCAGAAAAAGGCATCCTGACAGAAAATACGTGAAACTCGAAACGCTGATCAGGAAGGGCAACATGGTGACCGGTGCCTTCTTTTTTGCAATTCGGTTTTGGACAAAAAAATCAAAGAAAACAGGCTGGAAAACGAATGAAATGAAGAGTATACAAACAATTCCCAGCACGCTGATCAGTGCAATGGAGTGAATGGCGGGATGCTTGGCGAAAATGAGAACGCCGGTACCTATGATGGTAGTAGTAGCTGACAATGCGATCGCCGACTGGTAAGAACGCAGGGTATCCTTGCCGGTTTTGTACTTGCTGAGCAGGCCATCAGTCACAAAAATGCTGAAATCGTCGCCGAGCCCAAAGATGAATGTGGTGACGATGACATTGACGAAATTGAATTTAATGCCCAAAATCGCGGCTATACCGAGAATCCAAATCCAACTGATCACCATGGGTAGAAATGACAGGAATGTCAGTTCAATGCGGCCGTAAACGATTAGTAATGTGAAGAATACAATGGAAGCTGAGATCAGCAAAAGGTAGTTGAAATCGTCCTTAACCATCGTAAGCAACTCGCCGGCAAGTTCGCCCCGGTCAAATATCTCAACGCCGGGGACCTTGCGAAGTTCTTTTTTTACCTCAGAAAGCTGTTCTTGAGGGGCGATCAGCGTGGTAATGAATGTGGTTCCGGACGATTTGATATCAACCAGATTATCTATTCCAAGCTCGTTGAATAAGGTGTCCAGGGAGACAGAACTTTGGTTTCTGCCAGCCACCCAATTTTTGAAATCATTGAAAGCGTAGGTATTGAAGCCACTTTTGGCAGCAGTTTGATCCAATATCCTGAACGTGGAATCTTTTCGCTGCACATTCCAGAACTCATTCCACCGCTGCTTTCGTTCGATTTGAAGGTCACGGGGAATCAGAAACGCGCCCGACGACACAAAGTTGTTGATCTTATCGTTGCGTTTGAGCTCTACCAGTTTTTGAAATACATCAAAATTGGTTTTTTCTGCATTGGCGCGCACCGGACTGGAAGCAAAAACGTAGATCCGCTTTTCCGCCCTCGGATTGATACCGGTAAGCGCCTGCTCTCTGCTGCTCAGGTCATCATCCTGAATGCTCAGGTTTTCGAAACCGCTGTCAAATTCAGTAAAACGTGCGAAATAGAGGAACACCAGTGTGAGCACACCAATCGCGACCAGTACATAGGACCTTACCGAGGCAGGTATTTTCGGAATATTGAAGGAACGCTGTTCTTCCGGGATCTTTTTGTAGTCAAATGAAGACGCATCGAGAAGGATCGGAAGGGCTATTAATGTAAATAGGGCAGCACCGAGCAGGCTGAGCGAAGCGAACAAGCCGAAATCCTGTAACACAGCTGAATTAGCAAAATGCAATGCACTGAAAGCCATGATAGTCGTAAAGCTGCCAGTGAGCAAAGGCGCGCTTACTTCTTTAATGGCCTGCGAAATAGAATGGGTATGCCGCAGATGTGTAAAAAAATGAAAGGCGTAATCGAGTAATATACCAAAGATTACCGCTCCGGTCGCGAGCGAAATGCCTGAAATTTCGGGCCGGATGTAACCAATGATTCCCAATGCAAAAATTCCGCCGAACAAACCCGGCAGGATAATGTAAATGGGTACCAGCAATTTCCGATAATAGGCGATCAGCAGCAGCAATATCCCACCCAGGGCTAAGAAAGACGTAAAATAGGAATCACGCTTGACCTGAATGGCGTTTCTGGCAGAAATTTCAAAAGTCCCGAAATAGGTGAAATGATTGTACCGGTTCTGCTTGTTCCATTTAGCCCTGAACGTTTCAGTCAGATTGTACAGCTCAACATTCTTCTCTGAATTGCCGGAATCATAGCTTGTGGAGGCAAAAACGATGATTTTCTTCCTGTCCGCGCTGAACATAACACCATCGTCAAGGAGCATTCCATTGGAGTTATTATTAGCATTGAGCTCCCGAAAATACTTTCCGGTAATGCCAAGCGGATCATTGACAATAAACTGTTTTAGAAATGATCCTCCCGGCGTAACGAGCTGATTACGTGTGCCGGTAATCGAGGTTCGAATGGAATCCGGTATTAGTTTTGCATTGATATGGGCATAATATTCCGGATTAATGAGCTGGGGAAAATGGGTATAGACATACGCATATACATCTTCCTGCACATTGGGCCTTTCGGCCTGGATATTTCGAATGTAGCCGTTGGTGTACCGGCCTAGGGAATCGGAGAAAGCGTCGGCTAGCTCTTTTGCTTCTTCTGTACCAGTTTCAGCAGGTATTTCAATGGAAAATACGATCTGGTTGATGATATTTTTACTTTCCACCAAACGATTGAATTCTTCGAAGCTTTTACCATGCGGTAGGGTAGCGAAAATACTTTCGGTTACTTTTAGGCGAAAAATCCCTGCAAAAAGTATGCTGACAATGACGGCTAGGCTAAGAAAAAACGCGGTTTTGTGACTGGAAAGAAATTTATTTAGCCTTAAAAGTAAATCGCCGATCATGGACAGGGGAAACGTGAGTGTCCGACAAAATTAATGAAATGTACAGATCCGGCAACTGACGGACGAATTACAGACTACGCACCCCGGCCTGTGGGTTACGGGCCTGGGGTGACTGACTTGGCAAAGCCGCAAAAAAAGATTTATTTTACACAATATTAATTACGCTATCACTAAATGAATAGTATTTCCTTAGCTCAGATCGAGCAGTATGCTTTTGAAAAGAAGGAATTTATCTTGCCCGAAAACGCCCTCAATCAAGTTTCGAAATCCTTTGCCTTTCTAACGAATTTCTCCAAAGATAAAATTATATATGGAATCAACACCGGTTTTGGACCGATGGCCCAGTACCGGATTGAGACCGACAAACTAAGTAACCTGCAATACAACCTGATCCGCAGCCATTCCAGCGGAATCGGTAAGCCGCTGAATGAAATTTATGCCCGCAGCGTCATGGTTGCCCGTTTGAATTCGTTTTTGCAGGCCAATTCGGGGGTTAGTACCGCGGTAATTAGGCAGTTAGTGGCATTTTTGAACAAAGGTATCGTTCCTGAGATTTTTGAACACGGTAGTGTGGGAGCCAGCGGAGACCTGGTTCAGCTGTCGCACCTGGGCCTTAACCTGATCGGAGAGGGGTATGTCTACGAAGATGGTATCAGGAGAAAAACGGCGGATGTTTTAGCTGAAAAGGCCATTGAGCCGCTCAAAATGGAACTTCGTGACGGTCTTGGCCTGATCAATGGTACCTCATGCATGACGGGCATGGCTGCGATCAATGTTATTTATGCCAAACGTCTTTTGCAATGGGCGATAGCAGCTTCTTCGATGTTGAATGAGGTGATTGAAGCGTTTGATGATTCTTTTTCGAAGCAATTGAATGCGGTCAAACATCACAAAGGTCAGCAACTGATCGCGCAGCAAATGCGTGATTTTGTGGCGGGCAGCCAAATGATCCGTAGTCGCGAGGAGTTGTTTAAGGATGATACCGCGCTGCAACGCAAGGAATTTGAACGTAAAATTCAGGAATACTATTCGGTAAGGTGCGTGCCGCAGATTCTGGGGCCGATACTGGATACCATTCAATATGCCCAGGAAGTCATTGAAAATGAATTGAATTCGACCAATGACAATCCGATCGTGAGCCCGGAGGATGACAATGTATTTCACGGCGGGAATTTTCACGGTGATTATATTTCGCTGGAAATGGATAAGGTAAAAATAGTGCTGACGAAGCTGTCCATGCTGATGGAACGCCAGCTAAACTTCCTGATGAACAGCAAACTGAATGGTAAATTTCCTCCGTTCCTGAATGCAGGAACCTGGGGGCTAAACTTTGGCTTTCAGGGTGTGCAGTTTACCGCTACATCCACAACTGCCGAAAATCAGGCGTTATCCAGCTCGGTGTATGTGCATAGTATTCCCAATAACAATGATAATCAGGATATTGTGAGTATGGGTACCAACAGCGCGGTGCTCGCCAAGCAGGTGCTGGAAAACTCATTTCAGGTGATGTCCATTCATATTATGGCGATCTGCCAGGCGATTGATCTGCTGGACCCTGAGGAAAAAGAGAGACTCTCGCCTAATGCCAAATCCATTTACGACCGGATTCGGACCAAGGCACATTTTGTAAAAGAAGACCTACCACAGGCTGAAAGTATAGCCGCTGTTTTGGAATACATTAAAGAAACCCCGTTTAAATTATGAGTTGTGCATTGGTAACAGGCGCATCCAGAGGAATTGGCCGCGCGATTGCGGTGCAGCTGGCCAAAGACCATGGACTATATATTCTGGTCAATTATGCTTCTAATCAGGTTGCTGCGGAGGAAACGCTGGCTGCTATTGTTGCTTCCGGAGGCGAGGGAGAACTTTTACAGTTTGACGTGCAGGTAAAGCAGGAGGTGGACGATGCACTGAACATCTGGAAGGAGAAGAACGAAGATAAGACCATCAGCGTTTTAGTGAACAATGCTGGCGTAACCCGCGACGGGCTGTTTATGTGGATGCCTGAAAAGGATTGGGATGAAGTGCTGGGAACGTCTGCAAAAGGGTTTTTCAATGTAACCCAGAATGCCATTCAGCAAATGCTGCGGAAGCGCACCGGGCGGATCGTCAATATCGCGTCGGTGTCGGGGATGAAGGGAGTAGCGGGGCAGACCAATTATTCAGCTGCGAAAGGAGCGATCATTTCCGCGACCAAAGCATTGGCGCAGGAAGTAGCGAAACGGAAGATTACAGTGAATGCAGTAGCGCCGGGATTTATCACCAGCGACATGACCAAAGACCTGAACGAGGAGGAATTGAAACAAATGATCCCGATGAACAGGTTTGGAAAAGCCGAGGAAGTCGCTCATCTGGTGAGTTTTTTGGTTTCCGACAAAGCTGCCTACATTACCGGCGAGGTGATCAACATTAACGGAGGAATTTATTCATAATCAATGAGCCACAGAGTTGTGATAACCGGTATAGGTATTTACTCTTGTCTGGGTGCGAACCTGGACGAGGTGAAAAACGCGCTATATGCCGGTAAGAGTGGTATTATATTTGACCAGGTCAGAAAAGATTTCGGCTTCCGCTCGGCATTGACGGGTATGGTGCCAGAGCCCGACCTCAAAAATTTCTTGTCAAGAAGGCAGCGACTGGGCATGCACCAGCCCGCGATCTACGCTTACATGGCCACGAAAGAAGCCTTGGAACTCTCCGGGTTGGACATTGATTTTCTGGAAAAAAGCGAAACAGGCATTATATATGGTAACGACAGCACGGCCGCTTCGGTGGTAGAAGCTGTGGATAAAGCCAAAGAAAAACACGACACGACGCTGATCGGCAGCGGTGCTATTTTTCAAAATATGAACAGCACGGTGAACATGAACCTTTCGACGATATTCAAACTGAAAGGTATCAATTTCACATTGAGCGCAGCCTGCGCCTCGGGGTCACATTCCATTGGCATGGGTTACCTGATGATCAGCCAGGGATTGCAGGACAGAGTTATTTGTGGCGGCGCGCAGGAAATCAATGCTGCTGCCATGGCCAGTTTTGACGGATTAGGTACATTTTCAGTCCGCGAATCTGAACCAGCCAGAGCTTCTAGGCCATTTGACCGTGATCGCGACGGCCTGATTCCGAGTGGCGGCGCAGCTACCGTGATCCTTGAATCCTACGAATCGGCGGTACAAAGAGGCGCGCCTATTTTAGCTGAATTGATCGGATATGGCTTTTCTTCCAATGGGGACCATATTTCAAACCCGAGTATTGACGGGCAGGTAAGGTCGCTAAAAATGGCTTTAAAGCAAGCAGGTATCTCTGTTAATGACGTCGATTACATCAATGCGCACGCTACTTCCACGCCTGTGGGGGACGGAAGCGAGGCGCGGGCGATCTACGAGGTTTTTGGAGGAGACGTACCTGTGAGTTCTACGAAATCGATGACAGGCCATGAATGCTGGATGGCCGGCGCGAGTGAAATAGTCTATTCTACACTCATGATGCAGCATTCCTTCATTGCTCCCAACATTAATTTTGAAAACCCTGACGAGGATTCGGCCCGTATCAACATCATTCCTCAAACGAAGGAGCAAAACATAGACTGCTTCCTTTCCAATTCTTTCGGATTTGGCGGAACCAATTCAACGCTGATAATCAAAAAGTTCCGCAATTAAGTCGGATTTCCCTGCTTTCGGACTTCGTAAACGGCGGTATCCGGCGGGAGAAAATGTGTATTTTTGTTCTACACAAATATTCCGGGCGCATCAATGAAATTTTATTGAAATCATTGTGTCGCAGATATATTATATTTTAATATTTAGGAATATTTTTAAACTATCAGCACAATTAAATTAATTTTGTAGCCATGTATGCTAACGACGTAAAAATGAGTTGGGAAGAAGTTATTGAAGAAACCAGAGATTTTTTATCTGAGGAATTTGAGGTGGACCGGGATCTGATTCTTCCTGAAAACAGTCTGAAAGACACACTGGATTTGGATAGTTTGGATTACGTGGACCTGGTTGTGCTCATCGAGGAGAATCTCAATGTCAAACTAACCGGCGAAGACTTTAAGGAAATTGCTACGTTCGGCGATTTCTATCAGCTTGTACGCAAGAAACTTGCACTATAATCAATGAGCCGTTGGGACGGTAAGACCAAAGGATCCTTAACGGGGTATAAAATCTTTCTTTTTTTTATCAATTCATTAGGGCTGGGTTTTGCATACCGCCTTTTGCAAATAGTTACTTACTACTACTATCTGTTTGCCGCAAAACCCAAAAACGCGCTTCTGGATTTTTATCAGGACACCCTTCACATTTCAGCTCCGGACGCCAGGAAAATGGTGCGCAGGAATTTTTACATTTTCGGCCAGACGCTGGTCGACAGAGCTGCTTTTTTGCTTGGCAAGGGCGAAAAGTTTACGCATACCTTCCAGAATGAGCAATACCTGATCGATATCAGGGAGGGCGGGAAAGGGGGTATCCTGCTGAGTGCGCACCTGGGAAACTGGGAAACGGCTGGTAATCTGCTGAAAGGGCGTATAACACCGACGATCAACATTGTGATGCTGGATGCCGAGGTGGAGAACATTAAGAAATATATGGATATGTCAACCGGCGGTTCCCGGTTTAAGGTGATAGCCATTAAAAATGACCTGTCACACATTATTTCAATCCGTAATGCTTTGATCAACAATGAGTTTGTAGCCATTCATTCGGACCGTTACCTGGAAGGGGCGAAATTTATCGAGCTGGATTTTTTCGGTAAAAAAGCTAAATTTCCCTACGGGCCGTTTGTGATTGCCTCCAAGTTCGACGCACCGGTCACATTTGTGTTTGCTGCAAAAGACGGAAATTACAGTTATCATTTAAGCGCCACATTGCCGCTTATAGGCCGGATGAAACCAGAGGAAATCGCAAAACTATATGTAGCGGAACTGGAAAGGAAAGTGCATGAGTACCCGGAACAATGGTTTAATTATTTCAATTTTTTTAGCGAATGATTGTCTCCAAGGACGATATTACCCAGTACATTCCGCATCGTCAGCCGTTTATCATGATTGATCATCTCGCCCATGTGACGCAGGAGAGATTCGAATCAGATTTTTTTATCGAAAACGATAACCTGCTGGTTGAAAATGGACAATTTCAGGCTACTGGCCTTATTGAAAACATAGCGCAAACTTGTGCGGCATCATTTGGATTTTTAGACCATCAGACCGACGGAAAGGCTAAAATCGGCTTTATCGGGGCCATTAGCAGGTTGGAAGTATTTGAACTTCCGGCCGTCAATACCACGATCACGACCATTGTTACACCATTGCATCAATTGGGAAATATTTACCTGGTGAAAGGCGAAAGTTTCCTGGAAGGGCGTATATTGCTTGGCTGTGAAATGAAGATTGTAGTATCGGAATAACCCCTAACGATAAATAGTAGTATGATATCTTCGGAAATCGAAATTGATATACGATTCAGTGAAACCGATGCCATGGGCGTAGTTTGGCATGGTAATTACCTCAAATTTTTCGAAGACGGCCGTGAGGCATTTGGCAAAGCTTACGGCCTCGAATACCTGACTATTTTCGACAAAGGCTATTTTACTCCCATCGTCAAATCAGAAATTGATCACAAAGCGCCGGTGTATTACGGACAGATCATTAAAGTCGTAACCCGCTACATACCTGCAAAATCCGCGAAAATTCAGTTTGAGTATGAGGTTATCAACCTTACAACCAATGAATTGTGTGCAATAGGTAAAACCATGCAGGTTTTTCTGAACAAAGAGTCGCGTACACTGGAACTGATCACGCCGGAGTTTTACAAAGAGTGGAAAGAGAAAAATAACGTTTAAAATGACCTATATCGGTGCAGAGGTGATCATTAGCCCATTGGGTGACAGCGCAGAGGCCAACTGGTCGGCTGTGTATGATAACCGCTCGGGAATTTCACTGGTGCAGGGTGCCGGGTTTGATGGAGAGGCAGTTTTTTTGTCCAAAATCCTTGATTTTAACAGTAATAGCAAATTCACCGCGCTTCTGATCCAAGCCATAGAAAAGATCAGAACAAGTATCGACGAAAGCATTATTACTTCTGCCAAAACGATTGTCATCATTAGCTCTACAAAAGGTGACCTTGACGTCAATATGAATGATCAGTTTGGCAAGCCGGTGGCTGCTATTACAGAACATTTTCACCTGGCCCACGATCCGCTAGTCATTTCAAATGCCTGTATTTCAGGAGTGCTGGCCATTAATGCTGCCAGTAACTTTATCGATGCGAATATTTATGAACACGCCATTGTAGTCGGCTGTGACGTTATTTCTGACTTCGTGGTTTATGGTTTTCAGTCATTGTTTGCGATCAGCGACAAGCCCTGCGCACCATTTGACAATAGCCGGAATGGTATTACGATGGGAGAGGGGTGTGGAGCGGTAGTAGTTTCGGGTTCCAGGGCTATTTTTAAAAACCAGCCCCTGGAACTGCTGAGTGGTACCACAGCGAATGATGCCAATCATATTTCTGGCCCTTCGCGCACCGGCGAGGGACTTTTCAGAAGTGTGAAAAAAACCATGGAGAGAAATCAGGTCAGCGCGGAAGAGATTGATTTTATCTCAGCCCACGGTACTGCCACAGTTTTCAATGATGAAATGGAATCCGTAGCATTTGACAGGCTGGAACTAAGCGATATTCCTTTGAACAGTCTGAAAGGCTACTTTGGGCATACGTTAGGTGCTGCCGGGGTCATTGAAACAGCTGCTTCCATGCAAATGATGCGAAATGGTGTACTACTGAAAAGCCTGGGGTACCAGGAAGCAGGTACATCCAAAGCATTGAATATCATATCTGAAAATAGAAAAGGAGAACTGAAAACGATTTTGAAAACAGCCTCAGGATTTGGCGGAGGTAATGCCTCTTTGATTATCAGGAGTATATGACGCGTATCAAGGCATATTGTCACTTGCGGGAGGATTTCTGTTCAGTCAATGGGCAGGTAATTGCAAAGCGTGATAAGGATTCGGAGGACGGTTGGTTCAAGCAAATATATAAGGCACAGGAGTTTGCGTATCCAAAGTTTCACAAAATGGATGGGCTCTCGCAGGCGGGATTTTTGGCTTCTGAACTGATCAAACGGATTTACCCAGAGATGGTCACTGCTTACAAGGATGACGAAATTGCAATGGTTTTTGCCAATCAGTCATCCAGTGCGGACACGGATCTGCGGTTTCAGAGATCGTACGAGCAAAATGGCGCTCCAAGCCCCTCGCTGTTCGTATATACTTTGCCCAACATTGTTTTGGGTGAGATTGCGATTCTAAACAAATGGTACGGTGAGAATATGTTTGCTGTTTTACCTAAATTCGCACCTGATTTTTTTGTCGATTACAGCCAGATTTTAATGTCAGCAGGTTCCAAAGCGGTGCTTGGAGGATGGATCGGGATCATGGAGAAGCAAGTCAATGTGTTTCTTTTTTTTGCAGACGATAGTGGGCAGGATGGGTTGGAGTTTAGTCCTGAAAACCTGGCGGGACTGGCAGAAATGTAATTTTATCAACAAATAGATTTACGCTTAATTTTAACAGAGGTAATGGATAATTTAAAAGAAGAACTGAAAAAGCAGATTATAGAGCAGCTTAACCTGGAAGATATTACACCTGCTGATATTCAGGATGATAGCCTGCTTTTTAATGACGCAGGACTCGGCCTGGACTCGATCGACGCATTGGAACTGATCGTTCTGTTAGAAAAGTACCACGGTATACAGGTTACCAACCCCGAGGAAGGCAAGGAAGCGTTCAAGTCGATCAGCACCATGGCTGACTATATCCTCAAAAGAAAAGCCTGAACCTAATCTCTGTTCGTAAATGGGTGTCCGCATCACCGGTATTGGTATTGTTTCTGCAATTGGGTTGTCGGTTGAGGAAAATTTGCTTGCATTAACGGAAGGCAGGTCGGGAATCGCACCGGCTGTTTTTTTTCAGGAGGCCTCCCGCAACCTGCTGGTGGGAGAGGTCAAAGTTTCGGACAATGACTTGAAAACGCAGCTCGGTACAGGTGCAGCCAACATTTCGCGTACATCTTTATTGGGTTTAAAAGCCGCGCGTGAGGCGTGGGGAAGCAATGTGCATACCCCCGCATTACGCACAGGAATCATTTCCGCCACTTCCGTCGGTGGAATGGACCGGAGCGAAGTTTTTTACAAAGATTATCTTGCTCAAAACAATCCTGATTTCTCACTCTTGAAAACGCACGACAGCGGTAGTACCACCGAACGGATCGCTGCCGTAATGGGTATTTCAGGTTATATCAATACACTTTCCACAGCCTGTTCGTCCGGGGCCAATGCGATTATGCTTGGGGCAAGATTGCTGATCCACGGTAAGCTGGATCGCGTGCTGGTGGGCGGTTCCGACGCGCTAACAAAATTTACGATCGACGGTTTTCGGTCGCTGATGATCTATGACGATCAATGGTGCCGGCCTTTCGACGAATCGCGCAGCGGACTTAATCTGGGAGAAGGAGCTGCTTTTTTGTTGTTGGAAAATGACAAGAGCATTGCCTTCTCGGGAAATAAAACGCTTTGCTATGTAAGCGGCTGGGCCAATGCGGCTGATGCGTACCACCAAACCGCTTCGTCGCCTGAAGGGAAAGGAGCGACATTGGCAATCGAAAATGCCATTCATCGCTCTGAGGTTACAGCGCAGGGCATTTCCTATGTGAATGCGCACGGTACCGGCACTAAAAACAATGATCTGTCGGAATCGGTGGCACTGAAAAATGTATTTGGAGAAAATATTCCTGCGTTCAGCTCTACAAAGGCTTTTACGGGACATACACTGGCGGCTGCTGGTGCTATCGAAGCTGTATTTTCGGTACTTTCCATTCAGCATAACCTGATTTATCCGAACCTGAATTTCCGCAAAGCAATCACTGAAACCGGCCTGGAACCGGTGACCAGCTTGCAAACCGACAAACCGGTGGACGCGGTATTATCTAATTCATTTGGTTTTGGGGGGAACAATTCTTCACTGGTTTTTACAAAAAAATAAAGCATACTTAGTTGTTTTACATCTCCGCAGCATCCTCGATCTCACACCAGCCTACATTCAAAAATGCGGGATTTTCTGCTTTTATCGGACCATTGACTGAATCATCGGCATTAGTCAGTCCGGACTACAAAGGATTTATCGAGGCTGGGCTCTTGCGCAGGATGAGCAAAATCCTTCGTATGTCGGTAGCCTGCTCCAAGGATTGCATTGAACAGGCGGGTATTGAGCAGCCGAATGCTATTGTCGTGGGAACGGGCCTAGGATGCTTGCAGGATACCGAAAAGTTTCTGAACAATTCGATTACCATCGAAGGGTTACTGCCGCCGACTGCATTTATCCAGTCTACCCATAACACAATGGCCGGACAGATCTCGTTAAGCATCGGAAATCATGGCTATAACATGACCCACACGCAGAACACGCTATCCTTTGAGCATGCGTTGCAGGATGCGATGTTGTTGTTGAATGAAGGTGAAAAGCATATCCTGGTCGGTGCTGCGGACGAGTACATTGAAATCCTGACTGAAATTTCAGGTCAGTTGAACATCAGACCCGAAACGTTACTCGCTTCAGGGGCATCATTTTTTGTCTTATCGAAAGAAAAAACGACCGCCTCCTTGGCCGTTGTCAAGGACTGCGTTACAACTGGTTTGGTACAAGACATTCCTGAAAAGATTGCCTCATTTTTGAGTGATAATGGATTAAAAGCGTCAGATTTGGATTTGATCTTGTACTCAGGAGCATCCAATGGCCTGAATCATGATGACGTGTTTTTGAAAACATTACCGGCCAGCTTAGGTAAATGCGTTGATTATTTGCAGCTTTCAGGGATTTATCCGACGGCTTCTGCATTTGCGCTACATTACGCGGCAGACCTGATGAATCAAAACAAATCATTAAAGAACATATTGATCTACAATTCATTGATCCAGAGAAATTTAGGTTTAACACTCGTCCAATCCATTGAAGCATAACATTACCACATTTTTCGCCATTACTGCCTTTGCCCTGTGTGGAATCATATTTTGGGAAACAGGATTTGTATGGCCGGTTTTGCTGCTGATTTTCATCGCTTATCTCGCTGCTACTTCTTACGGATCGTTTAAAATCCAGTCCAATTATTTTCTAAAATCGATCAACAAAGGCCAGCGGAAATCCATCGCGCTCACATTCGACGATGGCCCAGACCCGGATACGACTCCTGTAATTTTGGAGATATTGAAGCAAAAAAATGTAAAGGCTACGTTTTTTGTGATCGGTAAAAAAGCTGAAAAGTACCCCGAATTGTTAAGACAGATTGACGATGAAGGGCACATTGTCGCCAATCATTCATACAGCCATCATCACCTGATCGCGTTTTTTTCTACTGAGAAACTAAAAAAGGACATTGCACGCTGCAATAGCATTATTAATGAGGCAATCGGAAAGCCGCCGCGGTTTTTTCGTCCGCCGTTTGGCGTAACCAATCCCAGATATGCTACGGTGCTGAAGGAACTGCAACTGGATTGCATTGGATGGTCACTGCGGAGCTTTGACACGAAAGCGACGAATAAGTACCAGATCATTAATAAAATCATTTCAAAATTGCAGTCGCGGGACATCGTTCTCTTGCATGATAACCTGCGCGTTACGGCTGATTCGCTGGAAGATGTCATTGAGCATTGTCTTCAAAAAGGAGTGAAAATCGATACGCTGTCCCGCTTAATTCAGAAAGAACCTTATGACAAAATATAAGTTACTGCTCATGCTTTGCATCGCGTTGATAGGCAACCTGGTGCATGCGCAGTCGTTTAGACCTGCTGCTGATACCGAAAAGATCCTGGCAGATTTGCGTAAAACTTCACAAGCCACCACTTCGATCCAGGCGGCATTTTCCGAAGAAAAATACCTTTCTATACTGAAAGAACCGGAACATTCGACGGGATTGTTTTTTTATCAGAAAAATGACAAGATGCGGTGGGAACAAAAAACGCCTTTGAAATACATTATTTTGATCAATGGCGATAAGCTTCGCATCCAGGAAGCTGGCAAGGAGAAGAACGTTGGCCAGGCAGGCAGGATGGCGGCGCAGATCAAGGAATTGATGATTGGCCTGGTGAATGGCGATTTCCAGCAAAACACGGCTTTTTCGCTCGCTTGCCTGGAAAGTAATGATCAGTATATGGTAGTTCTTACACCTTTGAACCGTCGGTTGAAAAATATTTATTCCAAAATCTCAATGGTTTTTCCACGGAATACTCTTCGTTTGAAAGAGTTATCGTTTTTTGAAAAGAATGGTGACAAAAGCATTATGGAATTTCAGAATGAGAAATTCAACCAGCAGATCGACGAAAACCTGTTCCGGAATTTTTAGCTATATTTCTTAAAAGAATGCCCCAAAACGACATTTTTACAATTACAAACATTGATTCGACGGCGGACAGCATTGCTTCGGAAATTAACCTCAATGCCGGACACCACTTATTTAGCGGACATTTTCCAGGCTCACCGGTAACGCCGGGAGTGATCCAGCTGCAAATGATCAAAACGGTTTTGGAGCAGCATTTAAAAAGAGAATTACAACTCAAAACGGTCAGGACCTGTAAATTTCTGGAAGTGCTTAACCCCAATGTAACACCGGTCATCAGAGTCGATATCAAATATAAAATCCTGGAAGTGATCGAGGTAACTGCATCCGGCGTATTTGAAGGAACTACATTTTTCAAAGCGCAGGCAACTTATCAGTAAAAACACATTGAAAATGACCCTTTCTGATATCCGTTGCTGCATTATCATTCCAACTTACAACAATCAGCATACGCTTCGAAGAGTAATCGACGGGGTACTCGAATATTCGAATGGGGAGCACATCATTGTGATTAATGACGGATCGACGGGTGAAACAGGGGAGATTTTGCTCTCTTACGGGAGTAAGATACGGGTGCTAACCAATGCGAAAAACTTCGGCAAAGGCTATTCCCTCAGAAAAGGCTTCAATGAGGCGATTAGGCTGGGTTACGATAATGCGATCTCGATCGATTCGGATGGGCAACATTTGCCGGGAGATATTCCAATATTCATTGAGGCTGCTTCCCGAAATCCGGGCGCATTGCTGATGGGTTCCCGAAATATGCAACAGGAAGGTGTTCCGGGGAAAAGCTCGTTTGGCAATAAATTCTCCAATTTCTGGTTCAAGTTCGAAACCGGCCTTACATTACCTGATACGCAGACGGGCTTCCGGCTATACCCGCTCGGGCCGCTCAAAGAAATTAAACTGTTCACCACTAAATTTGAAACAGAAATAGAGGTGATCGTGAAGCTGGCCTGGAAGAATGTGCCTGTGATACCCATCCATATCCGGGTGATTTACGATATGAATGAGCGGGTTACCCATTTCCGGCCTTTCCGGGATTTTACGCGCATCAGCATTCTCAATACCTGGCTGGTGATTCTTACATTACTTTATTATCTGCCCAAAAGACTGCTGACAGCGATTAATAAAAAAGGTCTCTGGAAGATGATTAGGGAAGAAGCTATCAAGCCAGAAGAATCCAATTGGAGCAAGGCCAAATCTGTCGGTTTTGGCTTTTTCATGGGGATAGTTCCAATTTGGGGATTTCAGCTGCTGGTAGGCATCCCGCTTTCTATTTACTTCAAAATGAACAAGGTATTGTTTCTGACTGCTGCGAACATTAGCATTCCACCGTTCATTCCATTCATTATTTTTGGCAGTTACCAGTTCGGTGGATTGTTTTACAAAAATGGTGCGCAGATTACCTCGTTGGACGGCCTGACGCTGGAATCCATTCATGTCAATTTAGTACAGTATTTTTTAGGAGGAACGCTGCTCGCACTCGCGGCAGGTACGATTGGTTTTGTGGCAACCTACTTGCCGCTGGCTATTTTCCGCCCTTCACCGAAGAGCCTCTGATCAGTTCCCAACTTTTCCTAGTGTCTTGAATTATATCAATTTGATCGCTGCATTGTTCTAAAAATGGCTTTGATGCCGTTTTGAGGTAATGTGTCAGTTATTCTGTGACAACCAGCCCGTTAAGGTGAGCTTACGACTCTGGCAATGAAATATGTCTCCAAATTTTTATAAAATCTATACGAATTACTCAAAAATAAGGCTTTTGCGATTTTGTTATGAGGTGCCATTCTCTATATTTACGAGAATTATAAAACCTTTAACCAAATTTTGTTCAGCGCATGAGTAACATTACCTATTTAGTGCCGGCATTAGGCCTTATTGGCTTGCTGGTTATGTTCTTCAAAAGAGGCTGGGTTGTCCGGCAGGATGCCGGAAGTCCTGATATGAAAGAGATTGCGGATGCCATCGCCGATGGCGCTCTTGCCTTCCTGAAAGCCGAATGGCGTGTACTCATAATCTTTGGTATTATTGTTAGTATTTTGTTAGGTTATTCAGGCACATTGGTCGAGAATTCCAGTGTCTTCATCGGCGTATCATTCCTGATCGGAGCGTTCATTTCTGCATTCGCGGGCTACATTGGGATGAATATCGCAACCAAATCCAACGTGCGTACGACGCAGGCAGCACGAACAAGTCTTACAAAAGCTCTGGAAGTTTCCTTTACAGGCGGTTCTGTGATGGGTATAGGCGTTGCGAGTCTGGCGGTGATCGGACTGGGTGGCTTGTTCATTGTGTTATATTACTTCTTCATTGGCGACAGCACTGATGTGAATGGTCTGGGAATGGAAAAAGTGCTGGAAGTACTGGCAGGATTTTCACTGGGTGCCGAATCCATTGCGCTTTTTGCCCGTGTTGGTGGCGGTATTTATACCAAAGCAGCTGACGTTGGTGCCGACCTTGTAGGAAAAGTAGAGGCCGGGATTCCAGAAGACGATCCACGTAACCCTGCTACCATTGCGGATAACGTAGGCGATAATGTAGGTGACGTCGCCGGTATGGGCGCCGACCTTTTTGGGTCTTACGTGGCTACGATATTGGCTACCATGGTGTTAGGTAGAGAGATCATTTCAAACGGTTCTGATAATTTTGGAGGTATTTCACCGATTCTACTACCGATGGTTATTGCGGGAGTTGGGTTGATCGCTTCTATCATCGGAATGCTTCTGGTTCGTGTGAGCGATGATAACGGTAATGTACAGGGTGCGTTGAACCGGGGTAACTGGGGATCGATTGTATTGGTGCTGATTGCCAGCTATCCGTTGACCATGTGGATGTTACCCGAAGGAACGCTCACGATTCGCGGCGTTGATTTTACTTCCATTGACGTTTTCTGGGCGATTTTGCTGGGCTCGATCGTCGGTGCGATTATGTCTACCGTGACGGAATATTATACTGCTATGGGCAAGCGTCCGGTGCAATCTATTGTGAATCAGTCGTCTACTGGTCATGCTACTAACATCATCGGCGGACTTTCAGTAGGTATGGAGTCGACTGTTATCCCGACATTGGTTCTGGCAGCCGGGATTTATATCAGTTACGAATTCGCAGGACTTTACGGTGTGGCGATTGCCGCGGCCGGAATGATGGCGACTACCGCAATGCAGCTGGCTATTGATGCTTTTGGGCCGATTGCTGATAATGCTGGTGGTATTGCTGAAATGGCACATTTGCCCGAAGAAGTTCGCGGCCGTACCGACATTCTGGATGCAGTAGGAAATACCACAGCTGCCGCAGGAAAGGGATTTGCCATTGCGTCAGCCGCACTGACTTCGCTGGCACTTTTCGCGGCTTTCTGTGGTGTAGCAGGGATTAATTCCATTGATATCTACAAAGCCAATGTGCTTGCAGGGTTGTTTGTGGGAGCCATGATACCATTCATTTTCTCGTCATTGGCAATCGCTGCCGTGGGACGCGCAGCTATGAAAATGGTGGAAGAAGTACGTCGCCAGTTCCGCGAAATTCCGGGTATTATGGAAGGAACGGCGAAGCCTGAGTACGACAAATGTGTTGCGATTTCAACAGAAGCATCTATTCGTGAAATGATCGCACCCGGCCTGATTGCATTGATCGTTCCTTTACTGGTCGGTTTCCTGTTTGGGCCGGAAGTATTGGGAGGCACACTGGCTGGTGTGACGGTTTCGGGTGTATTGATGGGTATTTTCCAAAACAATGCAGGTGGTGCCTGGGATAATGCGAAAAAATCATTCGAAAAAGGCGCTGTCATCAACGGAGAGACGTTCTATAAAAAATCAGAGCCGCATAAAGCTGCCGTGACGGGTGATACCGTGGGTGATCCTTTCAAAGACACCTCTGGTCCATCCATGAACATCCTGATCAAGTTGATGTCCATCGTTTCACTCGTTATCGCCCCTCATATCGGGGTTAAAAATGTTCATACTGGTAGTTTGAATGTGAAGGATGAAAGTAAAAAAGTGGTGGTTTCTGTGTCAAAAGCAGAACTTAGTGATAAATCAATTGATGTAGTTGCTGCTTATCCATTGGAGAAGAAAAGCCACTAGTTGACATCATTTTTATTTCGATAATCCAATGCCCGGTCTTGATGATCGGGCATTGTTTTGTTACCCAAATCCACATTGCCCAGGCTTTGTTTTGAGAGAATTATACGATATATTAGATCAAAAGTTAAGGTATGGAAATGTTAACGATTGAAATAAATAACCCCAAGGCCAAGCGCCTGATCGATGATCTGGCAGATTTGGGACTAATATCTGTAAAGGAAACCAAGCCTTCGTGGAATGAACGCTGGCAGGAACTGTCAAAATCTCTTCCTGACTCGGATGCAATCACAGAGCAGGATATTCTGGATGAAGTTTCTGATGTAAGAAGTTCCAAAAAAGTTTTGTGAGGATCGTAGTTGACACCAATTTATAAGTTAGGATGATTTCTTGCTAGCACTTTCTCAGGACGGTCTAGCCGAATATCTGATTACAGGAAACAAATTAGATCTGCTGGCATTAAGGCAATTTGGAGCTACTCGTATTTTGAGTTTGACTGAGTTTCTGGAAATAAATTCTGAAAGTCAGGAATAGCTTTCATAACTCCCCGGAATGATTTTTGTTGGAATAAGCTGCCGGACGTGGCGATGTATCTGATCAGATACCTGGCACTCGGCAACTTTCTATTTCAACAAAATAATAAATCATGAAAAAAGTATTGGTACTCGCTGCAATGATAGGATTTTCAACAGCGGCATTTGCTCAGGATTCGCAAACTAAGACTGAAAAAGCTGTGGATGATACCAAAGCAGCTGGAAAAAAAGCAGGAAAAGAGATTAAAAAAGACGCCAAAATTGTGGGCGAAAAAACCGAGGAAGGTGCTGAAAAAGTAGCTGATGGCACAGAAAAGGCATATAAAGCTACCAAAAAGGGTACAAAAAAAGCTTACAAGGCGACTAAGAAAGAAGCCAAGGAAGTGAAAGAAGATGTGAAGGAAAAAATAGACAACAAATAATCAGGTTTTATGCCCGTCAAACTAATCGGCAACGAGAACTTGACGGGCATTGTTTTGCTCCATCCGTAGCACTTCTTCCCATTTGTTAGGGCAAAAAAAAACGAATGAACACGAAAACGTCCCGACTGACATTCAGCCGGGACGTTTTTATTAAAAAAAGCGACCGGATATCAACCCAATTTCTTTTTAAGGTAATCCAATGAAAGCTTGTAAGCATCCGCAGCCGCAGCAGCGTCATATTTCGGATTACTTGGGTTAGCAAATGCGTGGACAGCATCGTACGTTTTGATAGTCACTTTTTTGCCCGCAGTCTTCATATCTTCTTCAAACTTAGCAACGGCAGCGGGAGGAATTCCCTGATCCTGGCTGCCAAAGATCCCCAGTACATCAGTGTTGAGGTTTTTCAGTTTCTCAACATCTGTTTCCGGGCGACCGTAATACATCACGCACCCTACCACCTGCTTACCGCCGGCAATTGCGTTCTGCAATGAAAGCATGCCTCCAAAGCACCATCCAATGCTTGCGATTTTGGCATTAGTACCTGCATATTGTACACCACCTTTGGTAATGGCGGCCAGCCTGTCGGCCGGAGCACTCTGCATCAGCTTGCCAGCTTCTTCACGTGTGGTACCTACTTTGCCGTCATACATATCGAGGGCAAGCACATTCACATCGCCCAAATCTTTGTGAAGCTTTGCGGCCTCTTGTTTGATATAATCATTCAGTCCCCACCATTCTTGATAAACAAAAAGCCATTTGTCTGATTTTTTAGCAGATTTCAGCAAAAAACCGCTGGCTGTTTTGCCATCGGGTGTCGTGAAGGTGACGGTTTCTCCCGCTCCCTGATAATGGAAAGGAACCGGTGCTTCATGTAACATTTGAAAATCAGCATTAGCGGCCAATGTCGACATATCATTTGCCTCAGTATGGCAAAGCGGAATAGTTGACGGTGTTTGTTCTGTCTTTGGCAGGAACATCTTGAAGAGAAAAATGGACACCAATATAAAAATTGTTCTCATTGGACAGAATTTTGAAGTGAACGGATTATGACAATATCTTAAAGATATGCAAAATACGAATGAAACCGAATGGGGTGTTGCGTAGACAGATACGGGAGATTTTTTGGCTTCTCGCATTTGAAATTGTCATCATTGGTGAAAATATTGTACTTATTGAAAGAGAGGAACTTAATCGTACAAAACACCCGTTAACTTTGAAGTATGTTTTTATAAGTCCATGAGTCGTAAGCAATATTTCTTTATAATTCTTATTCTAGGTTCCCTCGCTACTGTCAGCCCTTTTTCCATTGACATGTACCTTCCAGGGTTTCCCCGCATTGCAGCGGACCTAAAAACCACTATTGATAAAGTGCAACTTTCACTCACCAGCTATCTGATCGGAATTTGTCTCGGACAGATATTATACGGACCATTACTCGACCGGTTCGGAAGGAAAAAGCCACTGTATGCCGGGTTGATCTTGTATGTGATTGCTTCTTTTGGCTGCGCACTTACCTCGTCCGTTGACTCGTTGATCACCATGCGGTTTTTTCAGGCGATGGGTGGCTGTGTAGGTTTGGTAGCTTCACAAGCATTGGTTAGTGACCTTTTTCCGGCAGAAAAGAGAGCAGAAGTGTTTTCTCTGATTACACTGGTCATCGCAGTTTCACCCATGATCGCGCCGACAGTTGGCGGCTATGTGACGTCATCTATCGAATGGCAATGGATATTTATCATTCTGGCGGGAATCGTAAGTCTTATACTAGCGGCTATCTACTTCTTCCTGCCCACAGGGCGGGATGCTGATAACTCCGTATCGCTGCGACCGAAGGCGGTTTTGAATGGCTATGCGACCGTTATCACCCAGCCTCAGTTTTTAATTTACACATTGGCCGGAGGATTGGCCACGGCAGCGCCATTTGCCTACATAGCAGGTTCTTCCGATGTTTTCATGAACATTTACAAAGTCAGTGAGCAGCAGTATGGATGGATTTTCGCATTCCTGGCGGTGGCCATGATCGGCTCCACGCAGCTGAACCACATTCTTTTGAAGAAATATACGAGCGAACAGATCATTAGAGTCACGCTGGTTTATCAAAGTATCGTTGGCTTTATCTTGATCGTGGGCGTCTATAACAACTGGTTTGGCCTGTTTTCATTGATCGGGATGATGTTCGTATTTCTTACGGGACAAGGTCTGACTGGCCCTAATGCTTCTGCCTTATCGCTGGCCCCGTTCAAAAAGCACACAGGTAGCGCATCTGCATTAATGGGTAGCTGGCGGATGGGGGCAGGTGCGATCATTTCCGCGATTGTGAGCCTGCTGCATAACAACACGGCCATGCCTATGGTAGGTATGATGGCGTTTTGTTCGATCGGAGGTCTGGTTATTCTACATGCGGGAAATGCTGTGGTAAGGCACCATGCGAACAGGGGAGAAGTGGAAGAAGAAATTTCTGTTTTGCTATGATGATCAGGGCAGGTTTTTTACTGCATTGTAAATCATGTTAATGTATTCTTTCCGGTCTATCTCCAAGGCAACCAGTACATTAGGTTCTTTTTCAAGGACATTGTAAAAATCAACGACTGTTTGGCCGCGGGTCAACTCCCCTTTAGTTTCTACATCCACATAGCAGGGCTTTGTCTTGAAAATTCCCGGATTAATTAGCCAGGCGATCGCGCAAGGATCATGCAAAGCTGCACCTCCTTCCATTTCAGCATGATTTTTCCTGTAAAATATGGAGAAAAAGTCCATCATGTCGGCAGCGGCAGCGCCCGATTTGTTGCCCAGTGATCTGAAAAGGTCAATGTCATTTTGAAAAACCAGTGCCTGATGGGTCACATCCAGGCCGCTCATGGTAATGGGCAACCCGCAACTGAACACGATGGCCGCAGCTTCCGGGTCAGCATAGATGTTGAATTCAGCGCAGGGAGTCATATTTCCACGAAATACACCACCACCCATCAGTGAGATTCGCTCGATCTTGTCTTTCAAATGAGGATAGGCGAGGAGGAAAATTGCAATGTTGGTCAGCGGCCCGGTGGGCACGATCGTGATTTTTTCCGTCGCATTCGTCAACATTGCCGCGATACCTTCTGCTGCCGGAATGGGCTCAGCTTTGATCGTGTCAGTGGGTAGGGAAGAGCCGTCGAGACCGGTTTCGCCATGTGCGTAGTCAGCCACGATGAGGTCACGAAACATCGGTTTCGGTGCGCCTTGATAAACCGGCACATTCGCACCGATCAACGTGAGGATTTTCAGTGCATTGGAAAGTGTTTTTTCCTGCGTCTGATTTCCTGCCGATATCGTTACTGCCTTCACGTCGAACATTCCGCTTCCAAATGCCAGCATGAGCATCAGTGCATCGTCATGGCCCGGGTCGCAATCAATGATAATGGGTATCTTGTTCATGATCAAATATTTAAACCAGTTCAGAAAGATAGGGCGCAGAACTTTGAGCGCCCATTCTAGTCACGGATATAGCCGCAGCTTTGCATGCAAAATGGCAGGCTTTCACCCAGTTTTCTCCTGAGGCTAATGCTTTTAGGATCGCTCCATTGAACACATCGCCAGCCGCAGTAGTGTCCACAGCTGGTACTTTCAAAGCTGGTATGAAGTCATTAAATTCATTGTTAGAAAGAAATACACCCTTGCTACCGAGTGTAATGATCACATTTTGCACTCCTTTTTGGTGAAAATACGCCGCCGCATTCTGTAATGCTTCCGCGCTATCGGTAACAATCCCAGTCATGATTTCAGTTTCTGTTTCATTGGGTGTGATCAAAAACAACCCATTTAGAAAATCGTCAGCCAGTTTCACGCCCGGCGCCGGATTGAGAATGACCTTAATGTTCTCATTCTGACATTTCCTGATCACGTACCGGACCGTTTCCAGCGGAATTTCCAGTTGGATCAAAGCCATTTCAATATCCTCAAAAACGGCATCAGGGAGATCGGCAGGTAACAAATCCATATTAGCACCCGATGCTACCACAATTTCATTCTCACCTTTGCCATTGACTGTGATCAGCGCCACACCCGATGCCAGGTCCTGGGATTTGGCAAAGTATTGAATGTCAAGTCCTTCTTTTACAAAACCATCGCGGGCCTGTTTTCCAAATATGTCATCACCAGTTTTGGCAACAAACCGGACATCCGCCCCAAGCCTGGCCGCAGCCACCGCCTGATTCGCCCCTTTTCCGCCGGGATTCATCAGAAAAGTCCCGCCCAAAACCGTTTCACCAGGCTTTGGGAACTCTTCCGTTTTGACAACCATATCCGTATTGGAGCTCCCAATGATCAAAACTTTGTGTTCCATTATCTTCTGGCGATTGATTTTTTGTCCACCAAAATACCCAATCCGTAATGTTCCGGGTAATTGTATAATGTCTGCCCGGTCGCCTTCGCAATGTCTTTTACTGCATTGCGAACCTCCGGAAAACTTTCGGTATCATGGAAAATCGTGCAGTCGCTGTGTTGCGCCGCCCACAGGCCGCATTCGAATGTCTCTTTGTAATTATGGACAATGTCGACGTGGGCCAGATCGTAACGCTGATTGTCCGAAACGATCCAGTCACGGTAGTCGGATTTGATCAGTTTAATGTTGGTATACGCCGCCAGTCGCTTACTGGTTTCTTCAAAATGTTCGTTTTTATTGACTGTATGCACATCACCTTCGAATGTGTCCACGCCGGTTACCGATTCAAAATAATTGGAAAAAACCACTGCTGAGTACCCAAATTCAACTCCAAATTCAATGCAGCGCTTCCTTTCCAGACCAAATTGTTCAATGATATCTTCAATGATCAGTTCCAGCCCTTTCCATGCTGAAACGATTTCCAGCATCTTTTCGGGTTGACGCAGATTTTTGGGTTTATACGGTTTAATGTCGGCGATGAAGTGGTCCCTGATGTATGTTTTTAATCCCATGGCTTTAATTTAATGAGCAATATTTTCGCAAGTAAAGTCTTGTCAGCTAAATATGCTAGTTTTAGAAATTCAAAATCAAACCTTCATTCTTCCCAAACTCAAAATGATATGAGGAAATATGTTTTGCTATCATTCATATTAGGACTTACTATGCAATCTTGCCAACAAAAGACGGAAAAGGAAAACGACGCCCAGAAGCCAATAAGCGAGGTTTTTGCCAGTTATTATGAAGAGAAGCAACCGCTGAGCCCGCTGGAAGCAACTTACAATGGTGATAACCGCTACAATGATAAAATGTCCGACGAACTTACCCAGGCAGGGAAGGCGAGGGCTGTTGCGTTTTATAAAAAATACCAGGATGAGCTTGCCAAGTATGATCGTGAGATGCTCTCCGCCGAGGAAAAAGTAAGCTGGGATCTTTTGCAATGGGAATGTAATATCAACCTCGAAGGCTTAAAGTTCCCTACCGAGCTACTACCGCTAAACCAGATATTCTCAACGCATTTACTGATCGGCCAGATGGCCAGCGGGAGTAGCGTACAGCCTTTTAAGACTGTGAAAGACTACGAAAACTGGCTGAAACGCGTCGATGGCTTTGTTGTGTGGTGCGATACGGCGGTTGTGAATATGCGGAAAGGAATCAAGGAAGGGTACGTACTTCCGACTTCGTTGATCAAAAAAGTAATCCCGCAGCTTACTGATATGGACCACGGGCCGGTTAAGGAACATTTGTTTTATTCTCCTGCTAAAAATTTCCCAAAAGAATTTACACCTGAGGAAAAAGCCCGATTCGAGAAAGAATATGCCACAATGGTTGAATCGAAAATCATTCCTACTTTTCAAAAGATGCATTTATTTTTTGAAAAAGAATATCTGCCGGCTGGTCGCAGTACCAATGGTTTTGATGCCCTGCCGAATGGAAAAGCACTTTATGATTACTACATTAAGTTCTACACTACGACTGAGATGACCGCTGATGAGATTCACAAACTCGGCCTGAGCGAAGTAGAAAGGATTTCCAAAGAAATGGAAAAGGTGAAGGAACAGGTAGGTTACAAAGGCGACCTGAAATCCTTTTTCAATGATGTACGGAGCAATAGGAAACTAATGCCATTTACATCGGCAGAACAAGTAGTGGCGAATTTTAATAAGATCCACGAAAGGATGAAGCCGAATCTGAAAAAGCTGTTTGAACTGACACCAAAAACTGCATTTGAAGTACGCAGAACGGAGGCTTTCAGAGAAGCATCGGCGTCGGCGGAATACAATCCGGGGCTGGCTGACGGATCTCGTCCGGGTATTTTTTATGTGCCGGTACCCAATGCGAAAGAGTATAATATAGTTTCGGATGAGAGCCTATTCCTTCATGAAGCGATTCCTGGGCATCATTACCAGTTTTCATTGCAGCAAGAAAATAAAGCATTGCCAGCATTCAGGAAAAACATCTGGTATAGTGCGTATGGCGAGGGCTGGGCGCTTTATTCCGAATCATTGGGTAAAGAATTGGGCTTATATACTGATCCTTATCAATATTTCGGCATGTTAGGCGCTGAAATGCACCGTGCGATCAGGTTGGTAGTCGATACTGGTCTTCATTCCAAAGGCTGGACGCGGGAACAGGCCATTCAGTATTCGCTGGACCATGAAGTAGAATCAGAAGAGAGCATTACTGCGGAAATCGAGCGTTACATGGCTGGCGCCGGACAAGCATTGTCCTACAAAATCGGGCAGTTGAAGATCAGGGAGTTGAGGGCAAAATCTGAAAAAGACCTGGGTGCGAAGTTTGATATCCGGGAGTTTCACAAGCTCGTATTGGAATCAGGCTGCGTTCCGCTGAAATTACTGGAAGATAAAATCAATGGCTGGATCGCGACGAAGAAATAGCGATAATATCAGGAAAGGCTGCATCAGTTGTCATGAGCGGAGT
>NZ_JBDSFX010000044.1:0-15502 GCF_039919315.1 Dyadobacter sp.
CCGAGCAAGCGGGAGTAGCATTGGACGGAGCGGCAGTCACATTGAAATCACATTCCACAGGCGCATTACCAACATGAATGGTCAGGCTGGCGGTTTTGTCAGCGCATCCTGCTTTGGAAGCCGTCAACGTATAAGTATAATCGCCTGGTGCAGAGGGTGCGTTGATATTAGCTGACGCGCCGCTCGCATTGGCGCCGTTGCCCGTCCATGCATAAGTGACGCTACCACAATCCGCACCAGTGCAGTTGGCGTTGAATGTCATGGCCTGTTGCGGCGTGTAGGATTGCGAATTGGCTGTTGGGGCGATCGCAAAGTTGCAGGTAACCGGATTATTGCAATTACCGCCAACCACCATCGGGCAGAAGTAATTGTCGAGCCATACGAGTCTTTGGGAAATAAACGAATGAATGTAATTGAGCCCGCCGGAGCGATTTCCACCGCCATACTGGTCCTGCGCCACCAGACTTTCCCGTTCGTAGATCAGATTGGAATTCAGAGTGTTATAGCTGGTCGAGAACCGTCCCTTTAAATTACTTTCGGTTAACAGATTTTGCCGCAGCGCGAACCACCGGGTAGCGAGTTTGTTTTTAAAATCATTCGGATTGAGTTTGAAGAGGCGCTTGTACAGTTCTGTAGTACGTTCTCCCTCGACTCGGTTGCTCCGTTTACCGTCCGGAAAATAGGACCAGGTAGCATCAAGGTCCCATGGAATAATGAAGTAAGGTTCGCCCTGGTCATACCTTGCGAGAAAGTAGTTTTTCTCCATATTATCTTCCACCAGCAACAAATTGGTGAAAATGAAATAGTCGATCAGGTTGTCGATTTTGAGGAGATTTCCGATGTTATTTTTAAAATCATTATCTGAGGATTCAATGACTGCTTTCAGGAAGTTATAATGATTTTGCCAGTCGCTGTAATCGGGATATTCCAGTTCCCAATGTTGCCAATCGGCACTTCCAGGCTCTGCTTTCGCAACGCCTATCCCTGCAAATGCTGCTGACAATGACCAGTCATCGGCTTTGTACAACTCCCCATGCGTCACACCCCCGTCTTCTTTTTTGAGAGCAAGCTGTTTGCGGTCCATGTCTTCCGCAAATCCATAAACGCCGAGATAAGATTTGTTCATGAACACCTCCACATATTTCAAGCGAATAGACGATATAGCCTTCGGTTCTGAAGCAGCGTAATACACCTTATGAATGTCGATCCACAAATTGTGGGAGATCATGTTATTGGCCCGTATTTCTTCATTCCAAAGTGCGAGGAAAAGCCACCTTTTATCATTTCTAAGACCGAGCAGCGATTCATCTTTATTTTTTCCGGCACCATCTTTTAACTGCACCCGGTAAGATTTTTTTGGAAAAAAGGACGAGCTATTTCCTCGGGTCCTGATCGCCATATTTGAATTGTATGGCGTTCCTTTTCCGTCAGATAGCGATATAGCTCCGGGAATTTCGTCGGTCCCGTTGATCTGTGAGGGATCGGCTATTTGCAAATTAATGACGGGAAGTTCAGTGAAATAAAGACTGTAACTTTTGCCACTATTCGTGATCGTATACTTGACGCCGACACTCAATGTCGTGATCCCGTTTGCGAATGTGAAGGTCTGATCACCGAGCTTGACCTGGATAGGAAATACCGTAATCTGTGCCGGTGTAGGCAGTTGGTCACTTACGATTAGTTTTCTCGGTTCGTCAATGTAAAAACGATAATTGTCGAGTGAGATTTGGGCTTTTACGCAGAAGCTGCTTAAAACCAAGGCCAAAACGACCAGGCAGGAGGTAAAGGTTTTCATAAGGGTACACGATAGGTGGGTAAAGCATGATAAATCCAAGATTCTGTATGGGAATCGCAAGACAAACTTAAATTTATTATATTATCCTATATACCGTTAAATAAAAAAGAAAATGTTACTGGCCTAAGTTGCTTGATAGTCAGTCTGTTATAGAATTTTTTTAGATATTCGTAGCAGTAGTACGACACGCAGGAATGTATAACCTATTCCTGCTTCTCTGAGAGGTATTTCCAGTACCTTTTGGGTACGTGACGGATATGAAGTTTCATGTTTTTACGTGCCGGGATGTTAGTACTTTTGAAATAATCCTTCCATAAAAGCGTATATAATTCTTCTTGCGGATCCAGTACCTGCTCGGGTAGCGCATTGAGGGCAGGCGACATTTCGGTCGTAAAATCAAAGGTGATTTCTTCTACTTTTTCAAGATCATAGTACAAGCCATACTTCCTTTTCAGATCGTAAATGATCCATTTCTGATCTGCGTAACGGTTTTTAAAATGCCTGATGAGCAGGGGTAGCACATTGAAATCAGGTTCTATATGCGCATAAAAAATGCCGTCACCTGTTTTCTGAAACCGGATAAAAGCCTCCATGCGGTGTTTTTCACGATGCACTTTATGGCTCATCTGCGAAATCGATAGTACATATTTATTGCCATAATTATCCTCGGCGCCAGGGATATTATCTATGATGTATTTTGAAAATTCGAACAGGTCCTGAAATGTATCAGGTTGGCCGGAAAGAAAGGATTTGTAGAAATGCATCATCCATTCCTTATCCAGTTTTTTGCCTAACCCCGACCACACACGTTTCGCCTTCTCATCCTCGCTGATCACTTCGAATGCCGGATGAAATACATCAGGATGATAATGTTCACTGCTGACCAGGCGCACAGCCGATGATTTTCTTTGATAATAATAAAAGACAGCGGTGAGCAGCCCTTCCAATGTTCCGTCAAAAACATAGATATCCATTTAAAACAAGGAAAGCTGATTTTGCGCCACTTTTTGATATTTGCTGCTACTCTCGGCCAGGATAACACCTTTGATATGACCGGCCTCGTAGTCTTTGAGCTGCATAGGGCTATCGGCGTAGCGTATAAAGTGCCGCGCTTTATTCATTGAGATGCCAATTTTTTTCAACTGATCACGATGAAGCCGGCCAAATTTTCTCGCCTGCACAATTTTCAATGCTGAGGCGACACCAATTCCGGGGACACGCAAAATCATCCGATAGTCAGCCGTGTTGACATCGATAGGAAACTGATCCAGATTTCTAAGCGCCCAGCTTAGCTTCGGATCAATGTCCACATCGAGGTTCGGGTGGGCATCATTCAAGATCTCGGTAACATTAAATCCATAAAAACGCATCAGCCAATCGGTTTGATACAACCTGTTTTCGCGGATCAATGGCGGTTGTGAGCCAATGACAGGCAGCCGGTTATCATTACTGATCGGAATATAGCCTGAGTAGTACACTCTTTTGAGGGAAAAGTTAGTGTAAAAAGCATGGGCAGTATGCATGATTTCCTTGTCGGATTCCGGTGTGGCTCCGATGACCATTTGCGTACTTTGCCCGGCTGGAACGAATTTCGGGACGCTTTTGATCAATGCCTTTTCGTCTGAAAACTGCTCAATTTTCTTGCGAATATAATCGAGCGGTTTTTTTACATCATCGTGCGATTTTTCAGGAGCGAGCAATTTAAGTCCTGTCTCGGTAGGCATTTCAAGGTTAATGCTCATTCGGTCGGCATAGAGGCCTGCCTCTTTCATCAGCTCTTCGCTTGCTCCGGGGATCGTTTTCAAATGAATGTATCCATTGAACTTCTCCTCATTACGCAGCTTTTTCACAATCCTCACCAGCCGCTCCATGGTGTAGTCGGCGTTTTTGAAAATCCCTGAACTCAGAAAAAGTCCTTCAATGTAATTTCTACGATAAAAATTCATGGTTAGCTCAACCACCTCATCCACTGTGAAAGCCGCCCGCTTAATGTCATTGCTTCGCCTGGAAACACAAAATGCGCAATCATAAATGCAATGATTGGTCAGCAAAATTTTTAGTAATGACACACAACGGCCATCCTCGGTGTAGGTATGACATATTCCTGTACCCTCGGCATCGCCCAATCCTTTGTTCTCGTTTTTGCGATTACTTCCACTCGATGAACAGGATACATCATATTTCGCAGCATCCGCCAAAATCCCCAACTTCTCACGTATCCTGTCAAACATATTAAATTCAGTGACTATGTTAATTTGAGTAAAATAATGAAGCCGGTTAATCAGTTATTAAAACAAAATCTGCTTCAATTTAGTGCTTTTAAATATCAAAAGTTTGATACTGTTGAAATCTTTTAATCAAAAATCGTTCCTGAATGTTTGGAAAGCACAAATGCTTTTCACAATGACATTGATCGTCCTATGCGGGGAGATCCTGTGCGCCCAGCCTGAGGAACCGAAAGTGACGCGTTACAACGGAAAGGTCAGCCAGCAGATTGTGATGACCAGGGATTCTCCCATCATCGACCATTCGACAGGCAAACGGATTAGCTATGCGGCTTATGATGAGATATTAACGAAGAATCCAGGCAAGTATAAAACCCAACCTATATTTGACAAATACGGAAAACCTTCATCTTTTGAACTGATCAAAAAAAGCCAGCTTTTGATCCAGAGCGACGGTTCTGTGATGCAAAATTCTGATCTGATGCCGGAAGTAGGGGAGGCTATCGCGCCTTTTGTTATGACCGGTTTGGACGGGAAAGAGTATAATTCCGAGAACTTGAAGGGAAAATATATTTTGCTGGGCTTTTGGGTCAAATTTGAGAAACCGCTTTATACTTTCGCCAGTACCAAAGTCATTTCCAGTTTCATCGACGAAAACCGGCAAAAAGGTGTAGAAATTATTTCCTTGGGAACTACATTAAATACCCAGGAGGAATGTTTGGATGCAATTCCCAAGCGTAACTGCGGATTTGTTCCCGTGCCGGACTCGTACGGTTTCAACCACCGCTACAAGATCAGTGAAACACCTTACTTCATTCTGATCGACAAGAAAGGAATTATAAGGGCTATGGCTCCTCACACTGAATTTACAACGATCAGTGATCTTAATTTGAAGTAACTAACCCAGTTGCCCGCTGATTCGGTTAAACAGCAGTTCAGGTTTCCAGTTTCTCTCGTCACCGAGCAGCATACGACGTGAATGTTTGAATAACTCAAAATGGTTTTGTTCCAGAAAATCGAGCGCAGCCCGGTTAGTAACAGGCAAAACAGCCATTGTGTATTCTTGCATTCGAAGTTTCATCAATTCCAGCCCGACCTCATTATTGGCCGCGATGATGGGCCCGTCGCCCCAGCCCGGAATGTAAAAACCCAGTACTTGGTTTCCTTCGACGTAAACTTTTGTTTGAGATAGGAAATCATGCACCATATTACGATCTTCTCCTGAAACGCTTCGGTCCAGGGCCATTAACTGCTCCTTGTATTTTTCTTCATAGGGAATAATTCGATCCGATATTTTGTGAGGTATGGGCTCAGTTTCGCGGCGCAAATGAGCGTACTGCGTTTCGACTTCAAAACCAAGTTTTTTATAAACCGGATAGCCGTATTCAGTGGCGTCCAGGTAAATAGTCTGGTACTTGTTTCTATCAATATCATCGATGAGCGCGCGCGTCACCGTGTTGCCCAGTCCTTTGTTTCGGTGACCGGGGTGTACCACAATGCACGCCAGCCATGCCGTATCGGAATGAAAAACGGAAGTTCCGATGGCTACTAGCTCCCCATTTTCTTCAATTTTGACAGGCGAACAAAGGTCGGACTTTATGAAATATTGAAATCTTGGGACTAGGTCGCCCCAGTCGGCAGGTTGGAGTGCCGGCAGCTGTTCAAGATCTGCCGGCAGAAATTCGGTGCTTTTCATTTACAAACGATCCAAGTGAATTTGTTGGGTTGTTTTATGAACGCAATATTCTCAAAATTCTCCTTCCAAAGTCTTAAAATGTGCGATTTTTCTTTGCCAGTTAATCATTGAGTAATAAAAGAGCAGTACGAAGCCGACTATCAGTCCGGCCAGTATGATGTATTTGCGCTGGGTAAATACGATTTCAGAAGTCAGAAACAAGAGCAACGATGCACCATAAATGACCGATGACAACATCGAAAATGCGGAGATTTTTTTCAAAGTGGCTACCTGCCGTGCCAGAGCTAGTTTAATGTTGGCCGCATGGATTGGATTTTTAATAAGGAAGAAACCGAGCAGGTTATTGGTTACGTACATGACAGCGCTCGCTACCAGGAGTGCATTGACGTAAAATGGTTTCTCGGCGCCATCAAAGCCATCATAATAAACAAAGAGCAGTATCGTCAGCAATATCGCTTCAATGATCAGTTTCAAACGGATCTTTTTCAGCGAAGGATGGTTCTGAATTTTAATCATCATTTCAAGTTCTTTTTCGTTATGGGTTTGGCCGCCAGCGTTTTGCCAGCCGGATTTCAAGTCATCGATGTTCATATTATTTTTGGTTTAAAATGGATTTGAGTTTTTCTTTAATTCGGTTCAGCCGTACCCCGACGTAGTTTTCACTGATACCGGTCACCTCCGCAATTTCCTGATAGGAATAATCTTCCAGGTAGAGGGAAATCAGGGCTTTTTCTGAATCATTAAGCTGCCGCAGAGCTCTGTACATCAATTCCTCCTGCTCGGAAGCTTCGGTAATAAAATCAGCATGCTCAGGCAAATCGTTAGAAAGGCGAATGTCAGCCTTCGGTTTTCGGTAAACGGCGATCGCAGTATTGAGGGCGATGCGGTACATCCAGGTGCTCACTTTCGATTCCTGTCTGAAACCAGGGAAAGCGCGCCAAAGCTGGAAAACTATTTCCTGGAACAGATCCTGCTGATCTTCCTTCGTATTCCGGTACATCCGGCTGATTTTGTGAATGATATTCTGGTGTTCCTTAATCGTTTGCAGGAAAATCTTCTCCATAAAATTCTGATCATTTCACAATAGGTAGCTGGTTTGACTGAAAACTTACAGCCAATGTGAAATATTTATGGATCTTTTGAAAAATTCGGACGGGGAAAATATTATATAGCCGATAATGCTATGGATTTCACGAACATGCGCGATCTCGCCTTTGCGTATCGGACGGACCTGGTGGCGAAGCAGCGTTTCGACAGCAACCGTCTCTCCGTCAAGGGTGATGAATTCCACTTCAAAACCTTTTCCATTATGATGCGTCATGACAACCGTTCCGACGTCACCTGTTTCCAGTCCAAGTTCCGCAATATTTTCGGCGAGAACTACTTTATCAAACTCGTTTATCGTCATTATCAAGATGGAAAAACTGTTTGCCTGCATGAATTCGTAAGTACTGAGACTACTATATCGAAATTTACGAAAAAAGATGGCTTTGGATCTACCCTCCGGATGATCTAAATTTAGTAAATAGCCTTCAATCTTGTTAATAGCGACCATAGCTTTGGAGCAATTTGGTAATTTTGACATAGTGAACAGAATTGTTCGATCGCCATCTATCAGATAGATCGTTCAATCAGCTTTGGTAGTACATTTTCATTTAGACTATATTTTTAGAAAAAGGTCACTTTATTTTATTTGATAAACCAAATACACGACATGAATATCATTACAACTGATCAGCTAAAAGCTTTAATAGTAGACGAAAGTCCGGTTTTGATTGATGCGAGGGGTGGGGTGGATGCATTGAAACATTACAATTCTGGGCACTTGGAAAACGCAGTATTTGCGGATCTTGAAACAGATTTGTCGGAAAAATCGGTAAATGCTGCCCACGGAGGCAGGCATCCTCTTCCTAAACCTGAGAATTTCGGACGATTTTTGGGCAAGCTGGGAATAACGCAGTCTTCTACCGTGATTGTTTACGACGATAAAAAGGGGGCGAATGCGGCCGCGAGATTTTGGTGGATGCTGAAAGCGGCCGGCCACGAAAAAGTATACGTGGTGAGTGGCGGACTGGACGCGATAGCAAAAGCAGGGTTACCGGTATCGAAAACGGTTTCCAGTCATTCTGAGAAGGAGCCATACCCGGTAACTGAATGGACGTTGCCCGTTATCGATGCGGATTTTGTCGCCAATGTTTCACGGAATCCCGAGTTTATGATCATTGATGTGCGTGAAAATTATCGGTATGTTGGTGAAAGCGAGCCTATTGATCTGGTAGCAGGCCATATTCCCGGGGCCGTCAATATTCCCTACACCTCCAACTTAGATGAGCATGGAGATTTCAAATCTGTCGAAGAATTGGCAGCCAAGTATCGTGAAGCCATTGCCGACCGTGATCCGGGAAATGTGATCGTGCATTGCGGCTCGGGTGTGACCGCGTGCCACACACTACTCGCATTGTCCGAGGCTGGATTGGAGGGCGCAGGCTTATATGTAGGCTCGTGGAGCGAATGGTCCAGGAATGACAGACCGGTTGCTACCGGTATCAAATGATTTTTTAAGCCAATGTATTTTCAATTAATAACGTGAAAATACATTGGTTTTGAAAATAAGGTGCCGTTCAGTAATTGAGAGAAACCACTTATGTTAAAAGAACATATTTTCGTGAGGTATTGTATTTGGTGACAATACGATGGTCTCGATTAACCTATTATTATGGTCAGGAAAAGCACTATTTATTGGATTGCCACTGCGTTGGTTTTGAGTTCTTTCACCTTTGTTTGGCTTCAAAACTGGAACATAACACCAGGTTACTCGATCAAATTCGATGGAAAATATGCACACGGTAGTTTTGATAAACTCAGCGGCTCCATCATTTTTGATCCCCTGAACCCGGATAACGCCAAATTTGACGTAGTTATTGATGTCGCTTCGATCAATACCGGCATTGATTTGAAGAATAAACACGCCAAAAGCGATAAGTGGTTTGACGCGGAAAAGTATCCGGTCATTCACTTTGTTTCCTCATCTGTCGTCCAGTCCGACACTGGCTTTGCGGTTCGAGGGGAGTTGGAGTTACACGGTATCAAAAAGGTCATTGAAATTCCCTTTACTTTTCGTTCTGATGCAGGCCGTTCGGCATTTTATGGAAAATTCAAGGTGAACAGAGGTGATTTTGCAATCGGCAAAACCAATGGGAAGGACTCCGATTCAACTGCCGTGGAAGTATATGTGCCAGTCAATGCGGAACTGTAATAGCGAGAAAAGACTAACTTTTATCGAGATCATCGAGTTGTTTCAATAATTCATTCAATTCTTTTTCTGCGCTTTTTAGAGATTTTAAATCAGCAGTTTCAATCACACTTCCTGCGGGATCGTTGAAATTTTTGGCCTCTTCCATTACCTCAGGATTTTCCCTGTTTTCCTCCGAAAATTCCGAAGTCAGATCTATGTTCGTTTTTTCGAATTCAATTTGCTGTCTTTTAGAAAGAATTCTCTCTTCCAGATTTTGTCGTTCCTGCAAAGTCATGATGCTTTAAGATTGGTTTGCGAGAAAAGGCAAAAGAATTAAGCCAACGCCGTTTGCTCATTATTTGTACCGAATGGTAATCGCATTTGTAAAATAGGTAACGTATGGTCGATAGCGTTATAAGCTGCAAAGCAAGCAACCTACACCACCACACCCGTCAAACCAGCACCGCCATATCAGGATCGAGGCGATTATCCTGGGCAGGTATTGAATAACCTAATCCAATTCGTTTGCCACTGTTTTCGGCCTGTTCGAGTAGTTGGAATACCTTTTCCTCTCCTTCCAATCGCAGCGCCTGATACAAGATATTTCCGTAGTGAAATTCCCTGGAACCCAGCCCGTTTCGTAATGCAGCCAGTTGGTATCGATCAAATAATTCCTTTCCTGTCATGGGGATGCAATGTTTTTTGGATTAAATCTGGTCTCTTTTTTCTCAAAGATGCTCAAATTCAATCTGGGGTTGCATCTGCTACTGTAAATGTGCCGGAAGTGGAATATTTTTACTGCGCTCGTCGGCCAATGGTGCCAGTCTGTTTGTCTGGATAGGAATCAACCCCGACCATATCGGAAGTTCAAGATCTTCTTCTTCGTCATTGGGCATTCCAGTCCTGGTCTTGGCCGATGCTTCTTCAAATGAAAAGGCGAGTGCGGTTGTTTTTTTGACCTCATTATCCTTCATTGGGCGAAGGTAGTCCCAGCTATTAGGCACTATTTTATTCGTAAGCCACTCAAATGCAGCACGTTTGGTATCTATATCTTCTATTTTTTCTGCTTTTGAGAAGATGGTTACCGATCGGTAATTCACGGAATGACTGAATGCTGATTTCGCTACCACCAATGCGTCGGTGAGCATAATGGAAATGCAGACGGGGATGCCTTTTTCAATTTCCCTGATAAAATGGCTGCCTACCGATCCATGGATATAGATCTTGTCCTCGTATCTGACAAAGGCAGTAGGGATAGCGAATGGCTGGTTATCAACTGAGTAACTAATGATGCAGAACAATGCTTCGTCCAGAATTGAACAAATCGTTTCAGTGTCGTACTGCGTCCGCTTAGCGAGCCGGCTTGGAATGAGATAGGGTGGTGGCGTGTTCATGTATTTTTGTTTTTTCTCAAAATTATGCCTTAATTGGACGGCGATATTGATCCAATATTTAATTTTATGGTAGTCCAATTATGATGCAAGTCCTTCCTACATTGCTGTCGGTCGAAAAATCCAGCCGGTTGCCCGTCTATTTGCAGGTAGCTAATCAGCTCATGACGCTGATCCGGAACGGTACATTACAGTCGGGTTACAGGTTGCTAAGTACGCGGCAGCTTGCATTGATGCTCAAAGTGCACAGGCGCACCGTGGTGCAGGCTTATGATGAGCTGCTGGCACAGGGTTGGTTGGAAAGCCATACGGGTAATGGAACTTTTGTTGCTAAAAATTTACCTGAAATCGAGCCTGTGGGCAAGGTGAATGGGCAAAAGTCACCATCCAATTTGAAAAAAGCAGGTTTCCACTTTGATGAGCCGGATTATCTGAACCGCTCGGTATTGAAAGCGGGCACAAGGCTGCATCTGGATGATGGCTTTCCGGATTCGCGACTAGCCCCGCTGGAGGACCTCTCGCGGGCATACAGAAGTCAACTTCTTCATGGAAATCCGTATGTCCGTCTGGGCTATGGTGATACCAAAGGATCTTTTTGGCTGCGGGACGAGTTGTCTGCCTACCTGAACGAAACACGAGGCTTAAAAACGACCGCCGAAAATATATTGATCGTAAGGGGGGTCATTATGGGCATTCACCTCACCACTGCGGGGTTGCTCAAAGCCGGTGATTATGTAGCTGTGGACTCACCGGGTTGGTTCGGAGCAAATATGAATTTTGTGCGAGTAGGTGCCAAAATATTGGAAGTGCCTGTGGATGAGTATGGAATGGACGTGGATGCATTGGAAAAAATCTGCATGAAACAGCCGATACGGTTGGTATATGTGACCTCTCACCATCACTATCCCACCACTGTTGCATTGCGGGCAGACCGGCGGATCAATCTGATGAAGCTGGCCGAGAAGTATGGTTTCATCGTTTTTGAGGACGATTATGACTACGATTTCCATTATTTGAGTAAACCATTGCTCCCACTCGCAGGTGCGGATCCTACTGGTATGGTGCTTTATTGCGGGTCATTTACCAAAACCATTTCACCTGCATTTCGGGTAGGATATTTGGTAGGGGCTGAGGATGTCATTTCCTACCTGGCGCGTTTCCGGCGAATTATTGACCGGCAGGGTGATCAGATGCTTGAAAATGCCATTGCTGAATTGTTCAAAACGGGGGTTTTACAGCGACATTTGCGCAAATCCGTGCGGGTTTACAAGCAAAGACGCGATACATTTTGTGAATTATTAAAAACACATTTGAATGATTATGTCAATTTTCAGGTTCCTGATGGAGGTATGGCCGTCTGGACGAGATTCGACCCGGCTATTGACCTGAAAGCAGTTGCGGCCAGGGCTTTGCAAAAAGACCTGTATTTTTCCGATGGCTCACTGAGTAAGCTTCCATTGCAATTGCACAATGGTGTGAGGCTGGGATTTGCATCGTCCAATCAAAGCGAACTGGAAGAAAGCGTTGAAATTATCAGAGCGTTGATATAAATGATGCTTTTGTCAAAAGTTTTTAAACAATGGTTCATAGAATAATAGATAGCTATAAAGTCTCATTTAGCGGACTGAGCCGGGAAACCTGGCTGCTAAGTATCGTCATACTCATCAACCGCTGCGGGTATATGGCCGTGCCTTTTATGAGTATGTACATTACTCAAAACCTGCACAGGAGCATTGCAGACGCTGGTTTGATCATTACGCTGTTCGGAGTAGGCTCTGTGCTGGGCGCTATGGCGGGCGGCTATCTGACGGATAAATGGGGCTTCCGACCGGTACAAATGTTCAGTCTGGTCCTGAGCGGCATCTTTTTTGTTCTTTTTGGCCTCGTTAGCGATTTTACGACACTTTGCTTTCTGATCGTCGCGCTGAGTTTCTTCGTAGAAGCCTTTAAACCAGCCAATATCACGGCTATCGCGGCATATTCTAAGCGAGAGAACCTGACCCGTTCCTACGCGCTCAACAGGCTGGCGATGAACATTGGATTTGGTTTTGGAACATCAGTAGGAGGGATACTGGCCGCCATTAACTATCATTTGCTGTTTTGGGTGGATGGAGTGGTTTACGTTTTGGCCGGTTTGCTGATCCTTGTCATGCTGCCAAAGCGAAAAGTCAATCGTGAGGTTATTGAGACCACGCAAGCGCAGTCCGGTACGCAATCGCCATGGCGCGATGCTTTTTTTGTCCGATTTTTGATCATGGTTTCCTTGTATATGATCTGTTTCTCCCTGCTATTCAGGTTCGTACCAGTGTATTGGAAAGAGCAAATGCACATTGGAGAATCCACTATAGGTATTTTGCTGGGAATGAATGGGCTGGTGATCGCCCTTTTTGAAATGTTGCTGATACAGAACCTGCGCGACCGAAGGCCAGATTTTTACTATATCATCGCCGGAACGGTATTCAGTGGTTTTGCCTTTGTCATGTTGCTGATACCGGCGGTTGCGCCTATCGTGCTGGCCACAGCTACGGTACTGCTGTTCACCACGGGCGAACTGCTCGCATTGCCTTACATCAGCACGTTTGTAATGAGCCGTTCGTCGGAGGAAAACAGGGGTAAGTATTCCGCCGCATATTCCGTGTCACAATCCGCCGCCCAGATCTTTGGACCTGCGGCTGGCGGTCTTATCGCGGCGGAATGGGGCTACAATGCATTATGGTTTGTGCTGGTCATGATCAGTTTTGCCTGCGCAATTGGTTTCAATGCGTTATTTCAACGCAAAATGCATTTGGGCAATAGCTAACGAAGTACTTATTCTTGCGGTTTTGGCTTTCCGAGTTGTTCCAGCAGCTCTTTATTTTTGTCCTCCTCCCGTTCAAGTGCCTTTTTTTGAAGGTCGATCAGGTCATCTTTCCTGACCATCACATAGTTCTCTCTCGGTTCTTGAAACTGAGGTGCTTCCCCCATCAGGTAGGCTACTGTGGTGTTCAGAAATGCCGCTAATTTTTTCAGTTCGGTGAGGCTGGGTTCATTTTTATTATTTTCCCAATTGGATATGGTTGCCCTGCCTTTCTTGTCCATATGCAGCGCTACGCGCTCCTGACTGAACCTCATTAATTCCCTGCACTGTTTTAATCGATCTCCGGTAGTCATTAATTCTAACATAAAGTATAAAGATACTTGACATTGATATTGTAAAAATGTACTTTTGTATATATCAGTTATCGTAATACGCAAATTACAAAATTTACACACACAAACTATATCTATGGAAGAGCTGCAAGCCAGAGTGTCCGAATATGGAGGTTTGTCCATTAAGGAGCGCCTATTGAAGAGGTTTATTAAATCACGAAACATTGTAGGGAAAAATTGGCGCGGCGTACTGGCTGCCCAGGACCCATTCTTCAACACCAAGCTTGGAGGGGATTATCTGACTTCCGTCGCACAGGCGGTTTCAGATAGCAGCCGGGGTAATGTGGACCGCATCGAGCGCGTCACCATTGCATTGGAAAAAGCCGCAGGTATTCCTTTCAGACCCATCGTGTGATTATGGGCTACTTAACTACACTTGCACTGTTCCTGACGGGTGACGGAGCCGTGCGCATTGTCGAAACTTTTGGTAACTTTTTGTTATTGCTCCTGGTACTATTTATGATCTACGGTCTGATCAGATTCATGTACCAGGAGTAACAAAAGGCTTACTTTAATTCTGTCGTGATGAATTCAAGGATGTTGGAGCCGGTATTCTGAAGGTCATGAATGGAGCTGCCATTTTCAATAATATTTTGAAAAGAGGTTTGTCCCTTCTTGAACGTAAAGCTTACCTGGCTACCATCTTCCTGGTTAGAAATGCCTTGGCCATCTTGTAGAACAGTCCAGAAATAGTCATAATTATGGCGGTGGTAGTGAATTCGCTCGCCTGGCTGTAAACTGATGTGCCAGACTTTTACCTTATCATTTTCAAAAAGCAAGGTGTCACCGACATTCTGGTTTTCGTTGTTTTCGACCAACTCTTCGTGGAGCTGTTCTGAGGATAATGATTCAGTTCTGGACATTGTATTGATGTTTTATTGGACTCGTTGAACTTTGGCTTTTGCAATTTTGAAATTAATAAAGAAAAAGCAAACCAATAGTTACTGTTGGGATAGTGTTTTGTGTGTATGAGCCCCGATTTCTCTGATTTGTCAATCAGTTAAATATTCCCGTGTCATACCCGTCAAAACTTTTAGTGTTTTTTTGCTGCCAATAATCTGCTATTCCGTCTTCCCCTTTTTTCTTCGCCCAGGCAGTCAGTTCTTCCCGTTCCCGGTTGTAATCCATGAACGGAACGGCCATGCCGCAGGATGTTTGAACAATATTTATTTGTATGTCAATGAGTTGCCTGGCCCCTTCCAGTTTAGGGAAAAGCGAAATGTATTCATCCCACTCAGTATCCCGCTGATGGTACGTTTTTCCGGTGCCATAAAGTCTTAATATCAGCGGTTTACCTTCAAATGCACAAAACATGACGGTAATCCTGTCGCTTTCAAGCAAATGTGTCGCTGTTTCGTTTCCGCTACCGGTAACATTGAGCCACATCACCCGATTAGGACTCAATATGCGGAAGGAATCCATTCCTTTGGGAGACAAGTTAACACTGCCTTCCCGCATGGCTGTGGCCACAAAAAATATTTTCTGAGTCTCTATGAAGGCCTGTAACTCGGGTGTAATTAATTCCAGTTTTTTACCCATTCGGTCGATCGTTGTTCAGTATCTAGTTAAAATTACACACTCACGCATTGAGATTCTTGCCCTGGATTCTGTAAGCATTCAAAATCGCAAGTAATGCCACACCAACGTCTGCGAAGACAGCTTCCCAAAGTGTCGCAATGCCACCGGCTCCTAGTATCATCACCAACACTTTGACGCTCATCGCCAACGAAATGTTCTGATAAACAACCGATTTTGTGATTTTTCCGACTTTAATGGCGGACACAATTTTGAATGGCTGGTCGTTTTGAATGACAATGTCGGCCGTCTCGATCGTCGCATCGGAACCCAATGCGCCCATCGCAATACCCACATCCGCGAGCGCAATCACCGGCGCATCATTCACGCCGTCGCCTGCGAAAGCAATGTGTTTTCCCTCCGCTTTCAGTTTTTCAACAATTTTTACCTTATCCT
>NZ_JBDSFX010000045.1:0-22181 GCF_039919315.1 Dyadobacter sp.
GCATCTGTACCGGAAACTGGAACCCTGCCGTAATGCCGGGCACTTCTTTGAGCGCTTCCCCCATTTTTTCAGATAGTTCAGGGAAAGTTTTAGCGGACGTCCAGTCCTTTTTATCTTTCAAAATCACCATCATATCACTGGCCTCCATCGGCATCGGATCGGTGGGTACCTCGCCGCTTCCTATCTTGGTGACTACTTTTAGAACCTCCGGAAACTGAGTTTTTAGGATATGCGCTGCCTTTTGCGTGTTTTCAATGGTCGTCGTCAGGCTGCTCCCGGTGAGCACGCGGGTATCAACGGCAAAATCACCTTCTTCCAAAGCCGGAATAAATTCTCCACCGAGCGTAGTCAGCAAGTAAACAGCCGATGCAAACAGGACCAGTACCGATAGGAGGATCATTTTGGGATGGCGGATTACACCTTCGAGTGCGTAGCGGTATTTTCTTGCCAGCCTTTCCATGATCCTGTCAGAAAATCCAGGCTGGGTTGTAATTTTCTTGCTTAGAAAGACCGTGCTCATCATCGGAATGTAGGTCAATGATAAAATGAACGCGCCCAGCAATGCGAAGGCGACGGTTTGCGCCATGGGCTTGAACATTTTCCCCTCAATTCCTTCCAGTGTAAAAATGGGCAAATATACAATCAGAATAATTACCTGGCCAAAAACCGCGCTGTTCATCATACGATCAGCAGATCCATTGACCTCGCCGTCCATTTGCTGCTGGGTAATGCGCGGTAAACCAGCAAATTTCTTATTGTGTGTGACTTGATGCATGACCGCCTCCACAATGATGACAGCCCCATCCACGATCAACCCAAAATCCAGCGCGCCGAGGCTCATCAGATTTCCGCTTACGCCAAATGTGTTCATCATGATCACCGCGAAAAGCATTGCGAGCGGAATTACCGAAGCCACCAGTAAACCCGCCCGAAAATTCCCCAGAAACAATACCAGCACAAAAACTACGATCAATGCGCCTTCCAGCAGGTTTTTCTCAACCGTGCCAATCGCATTATTGACCATCTTGGTCCGGTCCAGAAACGGTTCGATGACAACACCTTCCGGCAGCGTTTTCTGAATCTGGACAACTCGCTCTTTTACGTTTCTAATTACTTCACTGCTGTTGGCGCCTTTCAGCATCATCACCACCGCACCGGAAACCTCCCCTTTGTCATTATAGGTCATTGCGCCATAACGCGTCGCAAAGCTAGTTTTCACTTCGGCTACGTCCCTGATAAACAGGGGCTGCCCATCCGCCAAGGATTTGACTGATATATTTTTAATGTCTTCCAGGTTTTCTACCAAACCTTCGCTGCGAATGTAGAGCACAGTCGCCCCTTTTTCAATGTACGCGCCCCCGGTGTTCTGGTTATTGTTCTCTAACGCCGTAAAAACATCATTGATCGTGATGCCGTATGATAAAAGTTTTTGCGGGTCGATCTCGATTGAAAACTGCTTTAATTTCCCTCCGAAGCTGCTTACTTCCGCCACTCCCTTCACGCCCAGTAGCTGCCTGCGCACAATCCAGTCCTGAATTGTACGGAGGTCAGTTTCATTGTAACGGTGCTCAAACCCTTCTTTCGGTCGAACCACATACTGATAGATCTCGCCCAGCCCGGTACTGATCGGCCCAAGCTCCGGCGTACCGATCCCTTTCGGGATTTCAGTCTGTACCTTTAAAAGTCGCTCGGAAACCTGCTGCCTTGCCCAATAAATATCAACATTGTCATCAAAAACAATGGTTACGAGGGATAATCCGAATCTTGAAAAGCTTCGGATCTCCTTCAAACCTGAAATATTGTTATTGGCCTGCTCAATAGGAAAAGTAACCAGTCTTTCGATGTCGGTAGCGCCAAAGGAAGGCGCAATCGTGATCACCTGCACCTGATTGTTGGTAATATCCGGTACGGCATCGATAGGGAGCCGGGTCAGCTCGTAGCTTCCGTAGCCTACCAGTGCCAATACAAACAAGCCCACAATGAGCTTGTTTTTTACAGAAAACGCAATGATTTTATTGAGCATAACAATCCGTTTCGACCATGGGTTAAGGTTCAGTATTTTTATCAGGTCTTTTTGGGCACCAACACAAACTTGTTTTTAACCGCAATAGCCTCTGCGATCTTGGCGATCACCAGGGTCGGCACTTCAATTTTGTGGTCTGCAAGCTTCACCTCGAAATCTGATGTCAGCGTAATTTGTCCACCGCTGATCAACATCTGACCTTTGATACTGCGGTTTTGCTTTACACCATGCATATCCAGCGAGCCATCTGCATGGACAGGGTAAATCCCGTCTTTGCTGTAATCAACCGCTTCTTTAATTTTTCCCGTAAAAACTGCTGCCGGATATTGCTCGGTTTCCATGTAATTTTCATTGAAGTGTTCTTCCATGAGTTTGTTTGGGAAATGAAAATTTCGCTGCTGTATTTTAATGGCAATTTCACCGTTTGCTGTGTTCAGCATCACCAAAACCTGTTTGTTGACTGCCGCAATATTTTCGAGTGGCGTTTCCGAGAAAAAACTCGTTTCACCCGCCTTGGTCATATACAATTGACCGTAGCAGGTAATGGCTAAGAGCTGGCTGATCATTAGCGCCAGCATGATTTTAAATGTTTTAGTATCCACTGGGTTTGCTTTTTTTGCTTTTGTCAAAACTGAATGTCCGCGACACATTAAAGCCATAGAAAATATCGCCGCTGCTCCATTTTCCGGTTGTTTGTCCGATAAACTGTTTTTCGATCATCCCCCTTGAATTCGTCAGGTGCAGCTGGAACACGTGGCCGCCGGTCTCAATATCAAAACCAAGTGAGAGCGTATTGGTGAACTTCGGGTCTCTTTGGGTGGTACCAGTGACGGTTTTCGGCGTGTACCAGTATTCGACATTAAACGAAGTCCGTTTGGTCAGCTTATAGCGGCCGCCCATTCCCAATGCGTAAAGGTTATTGGCGTCTATCTGGTTCTCTGCAAGGTTCCGGTGCATGACCGTGGGTGTCAATTGCAGGGAAAGTTTTTCGCTAAACTTGCGGGCAATCAACGCCTGAAAAGTGTAAGTCTGCCGCTGAGCAATCGTGTAAAATGGAAGGTCTGTCGAGGAAGTACTGGAATTATTTGCATCGCTGGCAAACAGGGTAACAGACACCGGCACGTTTTTGAATCCCGAAGACTGTCTTAACAAGCGGTATTTGGCAAAGACATCAATGGTTTTCTGGTAACTGCTCCTGCCGATACCGACCATCAGACGGTCCGTTAAGCCATATTCCAAAGCCAGCCGGATCTGAGATTCGTCCAGCCCGAAGAAATTATTCGCTCCCGAGTTGACTGCGCCAAACCGGTGAGAAATGATAAAGTCCATATTGTTTTTCCCGACCGTCTCCACAGAATGCCCGTTGATGATCCGGGTGCCTTTGAAGGTGGCCGCGCTGTAATTGGTTGCTGAATCCTGGACCTGGTCGAGCTCTTTTAACAGATCCTCCTGTGCGAAGGCGCATGAACTGATCATGGCTAATGCGATAGCTAAGTATATTTTCATCCTGATCAATGGTTAGGCCGTGATGGTCAAAATACTGTCTATCAGGCTTGTAGTGTACACCCTGATCCCTTTTTTCCCTTCGCTGTTCAACCCTTTTCCCGCATTGTCATATTTGGCGCCGTGTGCGGTGCAGTAAAAATGATCTGTCTGATACATGATTTCGTTTTTGCCCTCATGGCTGCATGTAAGCGTAGCAGCAATGTATGCGCCTGTATTGCTTCTGGCGATCACGACGCCGTCTTTGATTACATACCCCCCGTTGGATTTCAGGGCCGAATTGGCCGGATCTGTCAGGTCCAGGGTCAGGTTGGTAGGCTCCGGGCTCACCCGGTCATTGGTGCAGGATTGAAGGTGGCCTGCAAAATAGACGGCTGCCAGTGCCGATCCTGCAAAGCCCAGTTTCTTTAAAAACTCGTGGCGGTTAATATTGTCAGCGTTCTTTACGAGGCTCATAACTTTGGATCATTAATTTATTGTCTGAAAGACATCACAAATTTAGGTTTTGCTGCCTTAGCGTTTCCTCAAGATTTTCTTAAGGTTCGCTTAAGATTTGATAATCCGGACCCATTTTCCTGTGACAAACCATGATACCAATTCCGTGGTAGTCAATTCTGGACCCGATTTTGTACCTGTGCAAAGCTACCTGTGAACGCTAAAAAAAAGTTGCACGTGATGGATGTTAAGTTGTATAGATCACAGTTATCCCGCTGAGCAGCACAATTCACTTTAAACCAACAAGATCAAAAAGACAACGAAGCTGTCGTCCCTGCCCCGGGCTGACTATTTATGCTGAACCCGATCCCCAGTAGCTGGCACATTCTCTTGACAATAGAAAGTCCAAGCCCGTTTCCTTTAATGTGCGGGTGTTCCAAGGGATTGGAGCGATAAAACGGTTCTTGGATTTTCGGGATCTCATCTACGGCGATCCCGATGCCCTGATCGATGACAGAATAAACAATTTCTGTATTCAGCTTTGTGATCTGTATCGTAATGCTTTCGTTTGGGGTAGAGTATTTGATGGCATTTGAAATCAAATTCTCTACAATAATATCGACCATATACGGATCACTATATACGTCACAGTGCTCTCCGCTTTTCATCTCGACGGAAAGTCCTTTGTTGAGAATGTGGACCTGTTGTCTTTGCAGGATTGTTGCTGACAATTCTGAAAGATCAATGATCTGAGCGTCCAATGCCTTTTTCTGGCTTTCAAATCTGGCCAGAAGCAGTAGCTGATCCACCAGGTAGCTGATCCTGTCGATTTCTTTGATACAGTAAGCGACCTTGTCAACATACTCCTGAGCCGACCGCGGCTTACGTATCAATACTTCCAGTGTTCCTTTAATCACTGCGAGCGGGGTCCGCAATTCATGCGACGCATCTGAAGTAAATTGCTTTTCACGCGCCACTGCATTTGCGATCCGGTCCAGCAGGTCATTGATGGTGACCACCAACTTACCAAGTTCGTCTTTGCCCGGCGGCAGTGGTATGCGGGCTGTCAGGTTTTGATTGGTTATTTTTCCGGCAGTGTCAATGACGCTCAGTACGGGCTGTATGCTTTTGCCCGCAATGAGCCTTGTCACAAAAAACAACACCAGCAGCACGATCGGAAAAGCAATCAGCAGCACATTTTTAAGCGTGCCCAAAACCCGCTCCGACTCTGCTATTGGAATGGCAACGACCAGATAACCAGCCAGTTTATCGCTTTCTTTCAGTGCTACCTGAATTTGCGCAATAGAAAGCCCTTTCAATTTACTTCGAAAAAAAACTTTGTCTTTTTGAGATAGATCCGCCGTCAACGCATCTTGTTTCAGGTTAGGGGATTTCTCAATGACAACCCCGTTTTGATCTGTAATTTGTACAAATACCGGATTGACTTCCAGCTCCCGATGCTCTCTTTCAAACCACTCGGCCTTATCAGCAATGTAGGGTGCACTATCCTTGATACCGACCTCATAAAAATGTTTGTCAGCTTCGAATGTGATATCTTTTCGCAGACCATTAAAAACCGCAAGACTGACGACGTAATAAATCACAAAAAAAATGACGGCCACCAAAAGCGCCGTGCTTAGCGTGAAGTTGGAAGCGATCTTATTTTTATAGGAACTGATCATGATATGGGTTGCGCGATCTCTTTTGCGATGTAGCCCATCCCGCGGACTGTCTGAATGTAATCTTCCTCTTTGGCCAGTTTGAGCTTTTTTCTCAATGAGTTGATATACACATCAATTACGCCTGTATTATACTCAAAATGAATGTCCCAAACGCTTTCAATGATTCGTGTCCGGCGACAAACTTTCCCTTTGTTTCTTAATAAAAATTCAAGCAAGCCAAATTCCTTTTGCGTAAGCTTTATTTCTTCCTCTCCTTTAAATACCTGGTGCGACTGTGTATCGATGCGGATGGGGCCAAGTGTAAATTCCGCCTGTTCGCCGCTGGCAGGCCGCAGCTGTACTTTGATCCTCTCGAGAAGCTCATCAAAACTGAAAGGCTTTTTGATGTAATCATTGGCTCCGGCTTGCAGCCCGAAAATAGTATCCTGAACGGTATCGCGGGCAGTAAGAAATATCACCGGTGTCTTGGCAAAATGTTTTCTGAATTCCCGACAGATCTCTACACCGCTTTTGCCAGGAAGCATCCAGTCTATCAACAGCAGGTCATAATCTCCGGTAAGCGCCATATCCAGGCCTTTTTTTCCTTCCAATGCAGAATCCACTGCATACGATTCTTCCTCTAACCCCTGCTGAAGAAAACTCAGTATACCTTTTTCATCTTCGATTATCAGGATTCTCATAGGACCTAATTTACTTTTTTCGCCAGACGTAAATGTAAGTGAATTGACACTAACCATAGCTGCAAAATAAGGGGCACAAGTCTATAAACAATCTTAAAGATTTCTTAAGATTGTCTTAAAAAATGTTTTCCATATATCTGATAGTCATCTTGCATTTAATATCAGATAAGTATTACAGCCTTGATTGGTAATCAATTCTCTAGGTACCGGACGTTTGGAATGGCTAACACCTATTCCTCGCAAAATCACCTTAGCTCCTACCGGTCTCTGAAAAGCTGTAATTCAATTGCCCGGGGCGCAGATCGGTCTCTGATTTGTTAGCAGCGATTTGGCTCATAAGGTATGTACTTCATCTGACCTTTCCCTCTCCCAGCCTTTTATAAAACCAATGTTTCAGTATTTCAGCACTAAATAAATACACGGTAACAATACCCAATAAAACGATGTAGAACCTGAATGGCACTGGCGCGAATCCCAGGTTGGCTGCGATGGGGAGCCATGGAATAATAAGGGCGACCAAAGCAACCAGTACTGTTGCACCTAATAGATATTTTCCGGGTTGGCTCTTAAAAAATGGCTTCCGTGATCGTACCACCAAAACAATCAGAGAGGCAGATACGACTGATTCGATAAACCAGCCGGTTTGGAATTCGGTCTCCCCTGCTTTGAAATAGTAGAGAAGAACACCGAACGTCAGATAATCAAAAACTGAGCTTAAAATACCAAAAACAATCATAAACCGCTTGATGAATGCGATATCCCACTTCCTTGGCTTCTTGATCCATTCCTCATCTACAGTGTCGGAGGCGATCGTCATAGCCGGAAAATCGGTGATCAGATTCGTCAGCAATATTTGCTTTGGCAGGAGTGGTAAAAATGATAAAAACAATGACGCGCCAGCCATGCTGAACATATTGCCAAAGTTGGCACTGGTGGCCATGAAAATATATTTCTGGGTATTGGCAAAGGTGCGACGGCCCTCTTTTATGCCTTCGATAAGAACGTTTAAGTCCTGATCTAACAGCACGATATCAGCCGCCTCTTTGGCAACATCCACTGCGCTATTGACAGAAATCCCCACATCCGCGGCATGTAATGCCGACGCGTCGTTAATACCATCGCCCATGTAACCGACCACTTTCCCAGCTTTCTTCAAAGCAAGAATAATACGTTCTTTCTGATTTGGTTCTGCTTCCGCAAAAATATCCGTTTTCAGTACCTGATGCCGTAAAGCATCGTCACTCATGTGCCTGAGATTCTCGCCCGAAAGCAGGATCGCATCCTTGATTCCAATTTTATCAGCCATACTTTTGGCCACAAGCAAATTATCCCCGGTAATGACTTTCAGGCGTATGCCAAGGTTAGAAAGATTTGTAATCGTTTCACTAATTCCTGCTTTTGGTGGGTCGAACAAGGTCACAAAGCCGGCAAAAACCATGTTATTTTCATCCGCCTTATGAATCGGGCCGTTGTTTTCCCAGTTCCTGTATGCAACGCCAAGCGTGCGGTAACCTAATGCACTAAAACTTTGGTAATGCTTATTAATTTCTTCCATAAGGGATGCTAATGGTACTTTTTCTCCCTTTTCGTTCTCAGCCTGGCTGCAAACCGCAAGCACCTGGTTTACAGCACCTTTTGTCACCATCTGAACGAAACCCGCCATCGCTACCAGCAAAGTCAGTCTTTTCCTGTTGAAATCGTATGGAATTTCATCCAGCCGCTGCGCCAGCTTGAAACCGGGAATATCAACTCCGGAAATCGCTTCATCGACTGGATTTTTAAATCCCTGCTGTAACCCAGCATTCACTTTGGCAAGCATCATGATTTTCAGGCTCCCCACGCCAAAACAGTCCGTTGCCTGATAAACTTTGACCTTACCTTCTGTTAGTGTTCCCGTCTTATCTGAGCACAAAACATCCATACTGCCAAAATTCTCGATGGAGCTCAACCTTTTGACAATGACGTTTTTCTTTGCCATTTTCCTGGCACCCTGCGACAAGTTTACCGTAATGATCGCAGGCAGCAGCTGCGGTGTAAGTCCAACAGCAATGGCCAGGGTAAACAAAAATGAATCCAGTACAGGTTTGTGAAGGAAAACATTGATTCCAAAAATCACAATGACCAAGAACATGGTAATCTGCATCAGCAGGTAACCAAACTTCTTAATACCGATTTCAAACTCTGTCAAAGGATCCCTACTTTTCAAGCTCTGGCTAATGTGTCCAAACCCAGTGGAGCTTCCGGTAAACATCACCAGTACACGAGCCGAGCCACTTACGACATGAGTGCCCATAAAAACTGCATTCGAACGTTTTGCCAAAACTGTTTCAGCAGGTAAAATTCCCGGCATCTTATCAACCGGAAAAGTCTCGCCGGTAAAAGCCGCTTCATCTACAAATAATTCATTTGACTCAATAATCAGGCAGTCTGCAGGTACCACGTCTCCTGCATCAAGTTTCACCACATCACCCGGAACGATATCTTCTATCGGGATTTCCTTTTCGATCTGATCTCGTACCACAGCCGCTGTAATCCGCACCATGGCCAAAAGCCGGGCAACCGCGCTTCCGGCAGCCCTTTCCTGCCAAAAACCCAGACTGCTACTGATCAGTACAATGACAAAAATGATTACCGCATTGGTTTGATCACGCAAAAAATAGGATAATGCAGCGGCAAGCAGCAGGATAATGGTGATCGGACTTTTGAACTGGTTGAGAAACAGCAAAAAATCGGTTTGATGGTCTGCCGATGCGATGCTATTGGCTCCGTATTGTCTTTTGCGCTGGTCAATGTCTTTCTCCCCCAGCCCGGTCGGTGTGGAGTTGACCTGTTTGAACGCCGTGTTCGGATCCATTGACCAGAACGCAACCTCCCTATTTTCGCTACCTGTATTTTTCATTTTAAATGATGATGATCAAAATCAGACCAACCAGCCTATTTTACTTTTAACATACTTGCATTTATTGCAACTATAATGGTACTGACAGCCATCAACGCAGCACCGACCGCAGGATTTAACAAAATTCCCCAGCGGTAGAGCACGCCGGCAGCCAAAGGCAAGGCAACAATGTTGTATGCCGTGGCCCAGATTAAATTCTGGATCATTTTGCGGTGCGTTGCTTTACCAAATAAAATAAGGCTGACAATGTCTTTCGGATTACTGTTTACCAACACAATGCCAGCAGTTTCTGCGGCAATATCACTGCCGCTTCCTACGGCAATACCAATATTGGCCTGTGCCAAAGCGGGCGCATCATTTACACCATCCCCTGTCATGGCAACAAACGCACCGCTTTTTTGCAGTTCCTTTATTTTTTCAAGCTTCTGCTCGGGCAATACTTCGGCTGTGAAGCTGTCCATAACCAGGGTCTCGCTCACACTTTTGGCAACCTTCTCATTATCACCAGTCAATAAAACAGACCTGATATTATTTGCTTTCAATGTTCGGATAGCGGCTGCTGATTCCGGCCTGATCTGATCAGAAAGAGCAATATATCCTGTTAATTCGTTGTCGATTATCAGATACACAACGGTTTCGGTATCGTTGGTTTCCAGGTCTTTCACCGTCATGTTATGTTCTCTGAGATACCCCGGACTAACAACCTGCACGCTTTTGCCCTCGACCATTGCCTGAATTCCCTGTCCGGTAATAGCGTTGAAATTCTCGGCAGCCGGCATGTTAAGGGAAAGATCTTTTGCTTTTTGTAAAATACCGGTGGCAATGGGATGCTCGGATTTTTGCTCCAATGATGCGGACAATCTAATGATCTCATTTTCAACTATTTCCTTTTTGAGTGAAACCACTTTTGAAACCTCGAATTTGCCAATCGTGAGCGTGCCTGTCTTATCAAATACAACGGTTGTAATTTTCCGCGCATTTTCAAATGCCGATCTGTTGTCGGCAAGCAGCTGCGTCTGTGATTTGGCTTTTTGCGCATCATGGACGAGCTTGATCACCTTGGACAGATACGAATCTTTGGCTGCATGGGACACCGTTACTTTGATTGCACCATTCCCGTTGATAGAACCTGCGATCACCTTATCCCCACTTATCCTTTTGACCGGTTTCGATTCCCCGGTCAGCATGGATTCGTTCAGATAACTTTCACCTTCTGAAACCAAACCATCGGCCGCGATCCTTTCACCGGGCTTTACAAGAATAATATCGTACTGCTTAAGGGTATCCGTTTTTACTTCCTCCACCCTATAGCCGACTACCTTATGGGCATCGGAGGGCATCAGCCGTACCAGTAATTCGAGCTCTTTTGAGGCACCGGCAATGGACTTCATTTCAATCCAATGACCCAGCAGCATCACTAATATCAGCGTTGCCAGCTCCCAGTAAAAGTCCATACCATTTAGGCCAAATACCGTGGCCGTACTGTACAGATATGACACCGTAATCGCAAACCCGATCAGGGTCATCATGCCCGGATTTTTTGCTTTCAGCTCAGTGACCAGTCCTTTTAAAAATGGCCAGCCTCCGTAAAAAAAGACCACGGTTGACAATCCGCACAGGATATAAGATGAACCCGCAAACTGCCAATTTACTCCCAAAAACTGCTGAATCATTGAAGAGAGCGCTGCTATGGGTACCGTAAGTGCCAAAATGACATAAAAGCGCTTTTTAAAATCCGCAATCATCATCCTATGGTGATCCGCTCCGCCCATGTCGTGCATTTGATGCATGGAATGTTCCATCTTGTGTTGTTCTGTTTTGGTCACTTTGTCAATCTCACGACCTCTGCTTGGTGACCGTTGTTTTCTTCGGCATTAGGACAGCAGCCCTTTCGGTTCATTACCTTATTGTAAAAGACGATATATAAATGGCCTTATGTCTTATACCAAACAGAATAAAAGTTGCATGAATCACGGTTTTTCAAATGGCATCCGCCGGACAGATGTTGCGGGGTTTATTTCAAAAATCCTTGTCTTGAAATGGTCCCCGTCAAATGCAGATCAGTGATATATGCAACTTTCCTTAGCGCTTTCGCAACAATGCCCACAAAAACAATCTGACCTTTATTAAAACCTGAATTGAACTAATAGCTTGACCGGATTAAACCTCGCAGGCTTCGATATGTCAGGATGGATAATCAATATTCCAGCTTAATTCAAACTCATGAATAGCAAAGACAAAAGTGATCGGGAGCGTGGCTCGGAAATGGAGAAAGAAAAGGCACATATCATTGTTGAAATCATCGAATATATCCCCCACGCCGTGGTAAGTCGCACCATCATAAAAAAGTCAACCGGAAACATTACCGTGTCGTCCTTTGCAGCCGGCGAAGAATTGGCCCAAAAGTATTCCGCGTTTGACACCTATATTCAGATTATCGACGGGGCAGCCGATATAACTATAGACGGAAAAATCCACAAACTCAAACTCGGTGAAGGGATCATTATTCCTGCTCATAAATCAAGTTCTATTTCCGCAGAAGAACAATTCAAAATGATTTCGACGGTGATCAAAAGCGGGTATGAATGAACTAAAACAGTGCCGGGCGTCATGTAAGTTGGGATACCCTACCTTCCGATGCAGTACTATCTGCTATGAACCTGGCAATAATCCTCCGGAAGATGTGCATCCCCAGAAACTATATTTATTGTAAAATATAACGGCTGATGTTAAAGGGCAGAGGTCTTTCATTTTTAAAGCGAGAGGGTTTCCCCTCCCGCCTTCAGTTTAGTCTACAAGCGAATAATCGTATTCCACTACAAGCTCATTGTTTACTGTCACAACCCCGGGAGCATTCCAGGCGACACGACCTGCCTCTTCTTTCTGATACCAGGAATCAACATCGCCCGTTAGGGTCACCTTTGTGCCATCCACCTTGACATGAATATCCTGTTCTTTAATAGACCAGTTCCTTGCCAATGCACTTTCTATTCCCATTTTCTCAATCTCATCATGTGTTTCAGATTTGATTGAGATCAGGTTGGATATGCCTTTCACGCCTGCCAGTTTTTTAACGATCCTTTCAGCTGCTTCTCGCTGGTAATTCCAGTTAAATTCACCTTCAAGCGTAATCCAGCCATTTTCAACTTTTACAGTCACTTTGTCGTTGGGGATTTCCCAGTTCCATTTATAAGCATTTAAAACTTCATTGGCCAGATCGTTATCGTCCCGGTTATAAAGGTTGCTATATGTTTTGATCTCAATTTCTTCAACCACAACTTTTACGCCCGTAACCTTTTTTGCAGCTGCCTCCGCTTCCGATTTTTTGGCGTAACTATCAACGGTTCCGGAAAGTGTAACAATGCCGTCTTTGGCTGTAACTCCTATTTCGGCAGCCCTCAACAACGGTTCCCATTTGATAGCATCCTGAACGTCTTTCTGCAAATCTTCATTGGTTTTCATCATTTCTTCATTTTATTGGCAATAGTGTTATTACCAGGGTAAAGGTCAGTCAACGCGCGGCTGATAACTTACATTCTTAAGGCTAAGAGTTGCATCAATCACTGCTTTCAATTATTGTTTTGCGGATGGCCCCTTTTCTCTTCCAATGAATACATCACTATATTCCCTATACGCAAAACCATACAGCGCTTTTTTCTCCATAGTTTTCCTGAAATTTTATTTTCCATGGCTCGTTTTCACAACCATTTAGAGATTGGTTTATCCTTGATGTCAAGTGTTAAACAGGCCTGTCAAAAAGTGACATCAATCGCAGAATTGGTGGTCGATCCAGCTACTAAATTGTGCATTGCTCCAATACCAACCAGAATCTCATTGCTTCTTCCAACGATCTGATATGGAGAGTTATATTGCAAACAATGAAAATCACCCGATTGCGAGATTGCGTTTTGAAACAGGATGGTTTCCAATTTATCGTTGTAAAATTGGACGACCCGCGGAGATGCGTATCCGCCAAATTTCAATACCGCAACCAAGTTATTTACGGAACCTGTAAGTGGTGTATAAGACCTGATTTCAAATTCGTCATAGGCACGGACAACCTTGTAGTTTGATTGTACCGGGCTACTACGAAAAATGCCCAGGTACAGTTGAAACGCCATAAAAAAACCAATGAAGATTAAAATAATGATAATGCGTGTTTTCATCACCTTATGAAGTTAATGTACCAGAAATAAGAAGCGCGCTATAAAATACAGCCCGCTTCTTTCCCTATCACTTAATAAGCATAGTCGATTTCCAGTTCGTTTTTAACGGCTTCCACGCCCGGCGCATTCCAGGCGATACGGCCGCACTCATCCTTCTGGTACAGTGAATGAACGGTCCCGCTTAAAGTGACCATGCTTCCCGAAACTTTAATCTTTACCTCATCGTCATCAATCGAAGCATTTCTTTCAATCGCCTTTTCTATGTCTCTTTTTTCGATGCTGTCTTTGATTTCTGACTTAACAATCAGGCTATCTGTTACGCCAAGAACGCCCAAAAGACCTGTAACAGCTTTTTTTGCCGCTACTTTTTGATAGTTCCACTCAACCTCTCCATCCAGGGTCACCCATCCGTCTTCCACTTTAACCTTTACTTTTTCGTCAGGAATCTCCCAGTTCCATTGGAAAGCGTTGATAATCTCTCTGGCCACGTCGCTGTCATCTTTTTTACCGAAGTTGCCATATTTGATTTCAATTTTTTCAATAACCGCTTTCACACCCGCTACGTTTTTTGCTGCTTTCTCCGCTTCGGATTTTTTGGCGTAGTTGTCGACCGATCCTGTTAGCGTGATGATCCCGTCTTCCGCCATCACACCTATTTCCGCTGCATGAAGTAAAGGTTCCCATTTAATGGCATACTGTACATCCTTCTGCAATTCTTCATTGGTTTTCATAATTTGCGTATTTATGGTTATAAATTAACTGCACAAAGGGAGCGATTTGGCCCAACAAAAAGTTATACATCAGCTAGCAAGAGTTGCATCAATCACATATTAATCCTATGCTGGCGTACATCAAGTTGGCTTACTATACTGTGGAAAGGCCCTTTTTTCATTTTGACCTAGTTGTGCTTTTTGTACAAATCTCTGCTCTGCGGCAACAGCGCCACAATTAGAATCACGATTGCAAAACACATGTAAAAGGTATGCAGCCAATGCACGGCATGAAGCAGGACCATTTCAACCTGGATCCAGATAATTACCGCAAACGCCTGATAGATAACAAAGCTCCACTGCCAGCTCATATCTTCGAAGATATTTAACCGGTCAGCAAACGGGCTGTTCACCTTTTGTAGTAAGGCATAAATCAATAAAAACGGAAATACGCCAAGTACAAAAAACAAGAGAATTCCGGGAATCAGAAAGGTTTGAAACCCAGATGATGCCAGCATTGATAACGGCATCCCAATTAGCGCACCAGTTGGAGAAAGGATCAATACGCCTCCGCCAAATATTGCTCCCAGGCCAAGGAAACCCAAGAGTGAAATAATAATATTTCGTGTAGTTAATGGCTTCATTGTTTTGGTTGTAAGTGCATGAAAAGTCGTTGAGCTATCTGGTTAACCGCGGAAAAAGCGCTCGACCGGACGCCTGAGCGATACCGGCTCAGGATAAGCCTTCAAATAGCCGGTCCTTAAAATAAACTGGACCGGCTGGCCCATTCCCATGGAACTGACAAGTTTTTGACGCGTGACAGCTTCTTCCAATAGCTGAGTCATCGGATGCAGGGCGATGTTTTTTTCCCTGACATTCAGAAATAGCCGCTCCATCCGCCTGCCCGCTTCAAGCAGCGAAGCAACAGAATCGTCATTACTGGTGATCAATAGCCATCCGGCAGCGTGGGCCACCTGATTTCTGACTTTGTCGATGCTCTGCTCGCGGAATGTCTTTTTCATCACATCTGCTTTGTCATAGAAGTTCCGTAGAAACCAGCCAGCGATCCCTTCAATTTCCATCCCTGCCGTGGTAAGTCCGTCGCGGTATTTTTCTGCATCTCTACTTGAAAAACGGATCCATTCCGATAATTCCTTCTGCGCTTCATCGCGGTAAGATTGTATCCGGTTGGCTTCAATGGTTTGTTCACTGAGCCAGTGGCACTGTTTGGAGGTATTGGGTATAAAATGAATATATTCTGCATCGGTACCGATCAGGAATTTGACGTCGTCATTTTTTAATACCTCATTACCATAGTGCGACCGTACGGTCCTGCGCTGCTTTATTTTCTCAATATCATACACCTGGACCGTTGATTTTGCCAACCTGACCTCCACCACACTTTCTTCCTCGTTGGTTGCAGCCAATAAAACAAAATCACAATCATAACCCAGGTTTCCGGCTGCATATTCCAGATTTTGCAAAAAAGCCCCAATGGATAACATGGTTTCGCGTTGCGTTGGGTCAACACCATTGAGCCATTTGGTTTTATCGTTGCCAATGATCCAGTGATAAGGTTCGATATACTTCACAAACCAAGGCTGCGTATTGTGTCCGCTTGGGGCCAGCGAAGCCAGGTATAATATCGCTCTTTCATCCAGGGTCAACGCCGTTCCTCCCGGCTGGTCAGTACGATCAGACCTGATATAATTGCTTTTATCACTGAGAGAATAACCGGTAACCCCTGCCAACGCAACGGTTCCTGCTGCAAGGGATATGAATTTCTTTCGGTTCATCAATATTTTTCGCATAACAGGTTGTTAACTGTGAACCAATGCTGTCACAGGTTGCAAAAGTTGCAGTTACCGAAAGGCTAAGTGTTGTATGCTGCTGCCTTATTCTTACACATTTCACGCTTTACCTGCCTGAGGGACAGGGAAAACGTGAGGAAAAAACCCGGCGCTAGCCTGTGGTTGTCAAACCTGTGATTCATGCAACTATTAGCTACTCCCATGTAAATTTTCCGCTTCCAGATCTCTCAACTTTGATGATAGGATCAGGCTAAAAATGCTCATCAAATGAATAATCCATTTAATCCATTATTCGACGCTCCATCAGTTTGCGATTTCACAGCCACGCTGGCACATGAAATACGTAATCCATTGGCCACAATCGATCTGTCTTTGGAGCTGATGCTCGCGGATTGTAAAGGTGATGACCTGAAAGTTTATGTCGATATCATCAAACGCAGCACGGACAGAATTAACAATCTGGTCAACGATATGATCAAAAACCGCAGCGTGGATGAAACGCAAGTGGCGAACCAGTCTGTGCATCACCTGCTTGATGAAGTGGTAGAAATGGCGAAGGACAGGATTTCGCTGAAAAATGTCAAGGTGTACAAAGAATACGATCCAGTTGACTATATTATCGCTTTAAACCGCCCGAAAATGAAGATTGCCCTCACCAATATCATTGTTAATGCCATTGAAGCAATGGACTCACAACTGGGAGAATTGAAACTAATTACAATGCCGATTGCAGGAAAATACATTGTTAAGATTGAGGATAACGGATGTGGCATCAGCGAAAAAACCCTGAAAAACATCTTTCAAAGCGGTTTTACGAATAAGCCCGGTGGCATGGGAATCGGATTGGCTGCAACCTACAATATTCTTGAATCCAATGATGTGAAAGTGCATGTAGAATCACAGCTAGGATCGGGTACCCAGTTTTTCCTGCTATTTGATAGAAGTTAAAAATCTCATCCCGCCTCAGAAGAAATTCTTAAAAAACGCAACTAAAGAATTATTAAGGCCATTTACCGTAAGTGAATCATGTTCAGGCATTCCGGATCGCATCGTACGCCAAATCATGATCTGAAATTGGCCACCCTGCTCGGTCTTACGGCCGGGTTTGTTAATGCCGAAGGGTTTTTAGGATTCTCTGTCCTTACTACAAACATCACTGGCCATGCTGCACTGCTGGCAGAAGGTATTGCGCAACAAAACTGGCAAAATGCACAGGTCATCTTTTTATGGATGCTGCTATTTCTTGCCGGTGCTTTTACATCCGGAATATTCCTGTCTCTTTTGGGCGCTTATCCACGTTTCTCGTATTCCATCCCGATCCTGATCGAAACTACCATCCTTTTCTATTCTGCAGTCCATGGATCCCAATATGATGGGACCATCCTATCCAAAATGGTCTTTGCAGGCAGCCTGCTCTTTGCAATGGGGCTGCAAAATGCACTGGTTTCAATGGTTTCTGGTTCAGTGGTAAGAACCACGCATCTTACGGGTACATTTACGGATCTGGGCATTGAACTGGCGCAACTGGTAAACACCAAAATTAATGACCGTAAAGGTATTCTTTCGAAGATAAAACTCAGGCTCTTTATCATCTGCTCCTTCATGTCAGGAGCGGTAGCCGGTGCTTATCTGTTTGATAGCATTGGATTTAAATCGTTTTTTGCTCCGGTTGCAATTTTGACATTTGCGCTACTATACGATATATTCAGAATTAATGTAAAGCGCTACTATCGAACAACTTCAAAAGTTCTTAGACGGGATAGCAGGTAGTATCAGGCGCAGCGCACTGCAATGAGGTTGCGGAATCCAATAAACAGGTCAAAGGGGAAAATCAGGCTTACCCCAATTTTCCCCAAAATGCGTCTGCTACTTAATAATCGGTATCACCCAAAACACGCTGGCCTGAATAACACTGTTTTTGAAGTCCGGGCTAATTTCTCCTCCTGAAAAGTCTCCTACCTTCGACAATCCCGCCATGTAACGAACCCCTACCCCAATCCCTGCATCGGATTGGTACCCCAGCCCTGCACCTGCAGATACATCCAGGTTCTTTGCAAAGTTGTTAATTGGCTGGTCCGGTATACTTTCGGAGAGCCTGAAACCAGCCTGAGGCCCAGCTTCAATATAAAATCCATTGGCTATCCTGAATTTTAGCATGATCGGAATATTCAGATAATTGATCTTAAAATCCTTCTTGCTTCCAGCGCTTTCAACCTTGGCTCCCTGGGTAGAAAATAGCACCTCGGGTTGAATCGAGAAAATTGCTCCGAAACCGAAATTCAACATGCCTCCTAAGTGGTAACCCACTTTTGCATCTGAGTTAATATCTCCACCTGAGTAATTGCTGACATTGATGCCGGCCTTCGGTCCAAAACTAAATGTCTGGGCAAAAGAGAATGTGCCCAATGTGAACAGCACCACGGTAAATAGTAATTTTTTCATCTTGTTATTCGGTTTAATAAAAATTGATTTGCCCTTACACGTGTAACGGTCAAGTAAGAACTTCGCTCCACCTGGCTGTCTACTGCCTGCCGCGTTGACGACTCGTAATTCATTGAATAAAAAACATTTACGAGTTAGAAAACAGCAATTGGCACGGTTGTGGTGGCTAATGTTGTACTATCACAAAGCTTGCGGGTTTAAACCTGGTAAGTGTTATACATAAATTTTCATTAGTTGCATCGATCACAGATTGGCAAATGGATTTTTGCAATTTTTCACTAATAAAATTACCTCCACATATCACTATGATACTGTACATCAAATACATGGTCAGCTTGCGATGCAAAATGCTGGTGAAAGAAGAATTGGTCAAATTAGGACTTCACTACGTTATCGTTGATCTGGGAACCGTTGAGATACTTGAAGATATTACCCAAGAGCAGCATGACGAACTCAAAAAAAACCTGCTCAGGTCTGGGCTTGAACTACTGGATGACAAAAGAGGCATTCTGATAGAAAAAATAAAGTCGGTAATCATAGAAATGGTCCATTATGCCGAAGAACTGCCTGTAACCAACTACTCGGATTACATCAGTGAAAAACTAGGCTATGACTACACATACCTTTCAAACACTTTTTCGGAGGTAAAAGGAATAAACATTCAACAGTTCATCATCCTTCACAAAATTGAAAAGGTAAAGGAATTGTTGCTATATGAAGAGCTCAATTTAACTGAGATAGCTTACAGACTGCATTACAGCAGCGTATCGCATTTGTCTAACCAATTCAAAAAAATTACCGGTTTGTCACCGTCCTACTTTAAAAAGCTTAAAATGAAAAGAAACGACAATCTGGAAAATATGTAAGATGTGTAAGAACTTCTGGCACTTGTGTAAGTTTTAAAGCCCCTATTAAACAGACCTTTGCAAACCAGATTCTTATGAAACCGGACCATCTTAGATTTAAAACATCATGAAACCAGAAAAACTGCAGCGTGTTACTAAAATCATCCAGGCACTTAATGCAAATTTGAAAATCGATGAAAATAACGCCGACACTTCAAAACAGGAAAATGTGATCAGGAAAGCGGCAAAAAAGCTCTATGAAGATTTCATGCACATAGCGAAAAAGAAGCTGTCGAAAGAAAATAAGTTGTTTGCATTTGAAATGAAAAAGCAGCTCAAAGAGGCCAGACGTGCCGAAAGATCACTTACCGTTGCCACGCTGCTTAAAAACAACGTCGAACTGGCCTGACCGAAAGGCTGTCCGGTTTCTTGATCCCGACCTGATTGCCACTGACAGACGGGCCGGTGCGATTCTACGCTTCAAACACCTCACCCACCCGACGTGCTGAATCATGACAAAACCCAAAGAAGCCAAAAAATCCTTGCAGCCCGACTATGATTCCGAAGCTGCCAGACTTGAAACGGATAACAACCTGAAAGAAAAAGTAATAAATGCCCTGCAAGCCAACGCATTTATTAACTGCGAAAAAATCAGTGTCCGCGTAGCCGATCGCCTCGTATTCTTAGAAGGAACTGTGCATCTGCAACACGAAAGAATTGCTGCCCAGCAGTGCATCAGGGATATTTTCGGCATCAGGGCGGTGATCAACTACCTCACTTATCACAATGAAAACGCTCAATAATGAAAACCCGCCGGATATTTTTTGCCTGAAATACATTCTTAAAATCCTGTTCAGGAAAAGGAGGTAATTATTATTACTTCCTTTTTTTGCATTAAATAGCCCAAGAGAAGAACAAAACAATTACTATCAGTATCCAAAACCCGCATTGTAACTACGATCACAATGGAGTATGACGAAAGTCAGCTTTTAGGGCCGTATATGCACTTACCTTTCGTATAAGTTCAAAATCTCCGGTTCAAGCGGCCGGAAGCACCCGACATAGTAATTTACAACCACCTTCTGAATTTGAATATTATGGTACTCTACATTAAAAACATGGTCAGTTTGCGCTGTAAAAACAGGGTTCAGGCAGAACTTGCAAACCTGGGACTGGAGTTCAAAAAAATTGACCTGGGTGTGGTCCAATTGTCAAAAAAAATAACAGTAACCCAGCGTAAATGCCTGATGGATAACTTGCATGGCTCCGGACTGGAACTGCTGGAAGATAAACGAAGCATCTTAATCGAAAAAATAAAAAATGTGATCATTGAACTCGTTCATTACACCGATCATCTCCCCAAGAACAACTATTCCGACTACATCAGCAATAAGGTCGGTTATGACTATACCTATTTATCAAATTTATTTTCCGAGGTTAAGGGAATTGATATACAGCATTTTATAATCAACCACAAAATCGAGAGGGTCAAGGAACTACTTCAATACAAGGAACTTAACCTGACAGAAATCTCCTACAAACTACATTACAGCAGCGTCTCCCATCTTTCGAACCAATTTAAGAAAGTAACAGGCCTATCTCCATCCACCTACATGCATCAAAGTCAAAAAAGGTGGAATAATTTGGAAAACACGTGAAAAGTGTAACTTCTGACATTTTATGTATAAGACTTCCGGCGTAAAGTCATCGCAACTTTATGCGTCTTACAAAGACTAAACATAGGTTCGAGCAAAATCAGGATTTACGTTTATAGACAATAGTTAGTTGTCTTTCCATCGCACATCTTCTTAAAATCTAAATATTATGGGAATCGGAAAAGTATTATTCGGCATGCTGCTTGCCAGCTCAGCTGGGCTTGCAATCGGGTTATTATGTGCCCCTGACAAAGGTTTGCAGACCAGAAAAAGAATACAACAGAAAGCAGAAGACTTCCTTGAAGAGGAAATTATTGGTTATAACCGTATTGTCTGTAATGTGAAAACAAAACTTGATGAAATTTTGACTGGGGTATCCATCAAAGCTCCTGATGGTACGCACCAATGGGCAGATACGGACCAAAAAAATGAAATCATCATTTAGCCAAACATATCATACTGCTTAGGAAACTGTGGTTTCTTTTCTCAAACCGACATAGGTAGCGCAGTATTAAGAAAAATTCAGGATGCGGCTTAAAACCAAAAATCATACTGCACACGCCAGACAAGGCATAAGCATACATCATGCGCTCTTTTGCATTGTAGTTATATTGACAAGTTGTAAAAAAGATCCGCAAAAGCTAAAACCTTCCCTGGAACCTGTCACTGAATCGGTGTATGCCTCGGGTATCGTAAAAAGTAAAAATCAGTATCAGGTTTACGCTGCTACCTCTGGCATTCTGAGCAGGGTTTTAGTCAGCAAAGGAGACATCGTTTCCAAAGGAACGCCGTTGATGCTTATCACAAATACTACGGCCAAATTAAACACCGAAAATGCATTACTGAATGCGCAGTATTCCTCATCCGTTGCCAACAAAGAAAAGTTTGATGAATTGTCGATAGCGATCGGACTTGCCAAAACAAAGCTGGACAACGACCTTTCCCTAATGCAAAGGCAGAGAAACCTCTGGGCTCAAAGAGTGGGCACGCGCAATGACCTGGATGCGCGACAGCTTGCTTATACCAGTTCGGCAAACGCACTGCAAACCGCAAAACTCCGCTTTGCAGAGCTGCAAAAGCAAATCCGTTTCCAGCAGAAACAATCACGTAAGACACTGGAAATATCAAAAACTACATCAGGAGATTATACCGTCAGAAGCCAGCGGGACGGAAAGGTGTATGATATTTTGAAAGAAGCAGGCGAGATGGTCAATACTTTAAACCCCGTTGCGCTGGTAGGAGATGCAAATGATTTTTTATTGGAATTGCAGATCGACGAATATGATATTACAAGAATAAAGGTGGGGCAAAAAATGCTGCTCACGATGGA
>NZ_JBDSFX010000046.1:0-123644 GCF_039919315.1 Dyadobacter sp.
AGGCTGGGAGGAACTGTTTCGCCACTTTCCTCTACCGCATTATCAGCATCCAGAATGTCGAAGAATCCTTCGGAATACGTCAGCGCATCATTCATCTCGTCATAAATACGGTGTAGCTGCCGGATAGGAGCGGACACATTATTGAACAGCAAAATGTGGAACATGATCGCGCCGATCGACATTTGCTGGTCCAAAACCAAGTACGCGGTAAGGATGATGATGAGAACGACGCCAAGTTGCTCGATGAAACTTTTGATACCGTCGTAGGCAAAGTTGGTACGTCTGGTTTTGAGCTGTGATTCCATCAGTTCCATTTGCGTCTGGTACTGTTTCTCACCCTCAAATTTTTCCCTCACAAAGGATTTGATGACGATAATGGATTCGATCAGGTTGATCAGGCCGCTACTCTTGTTCTCACGCTGTCTTTTCAGTTTCCGCCTCACACCCTGCAGTTCTCCTGCCTGTTTAAAACTGATCCAGAAATAGATCGGAAGGATAGCCAAAGCAATGCTTCCCACATAGAAATTGGCGGAAAACATAATCCCCAGGGCCACTAGTGCATTCGCGAAAAGAGGCAGGATATCAATGAAGAAGTTCTGTATCAGTTTGGTAAGGCTCTCCACGCCGCGGTCAATGCGGGTTTGCAGCTTGCCTTTTTGATTGTCATTATCACTGTAAAAAGCGAGATTGTAAGTGAGGATACGGCTTACCGCTTCCTGGGCAAGGTCGCTCGACACTTTGATCCTGATTTTTTCACCAAAATAACGCTGACCAAATACGATCAGCGAGTTGACGATCTCTTTGATAAAAAGAATGACAGAAATGCGGATCAGTAATTCTTTCCCCTGGATAATGCCCCAATGTTTGTCGAGAATGCTTTGAACGGTATCTACGGTGTAGCGCAAAACCCAGGGGTTAACCTGCGCAGTGACGGCACCGAGTAACGTCAGGAACAAGGCAAAGCTGATTTGCCGGTAGTAAGGTTTAACGTAAGGCTGAAGGCGCTGGAATATTTGCCAAATACTCATATATGAATTGAAACAGATGTTGCTCGGAAATAATTGCAATGACTGTTCTCAATTACTATGCCCTACTTTTTGGCGGAACGCTTGATCGGTCTGCCGTACTTCTGCATTTTTTCTTGTGCATGGTTTCGTCTGACATTCACTTTTTGATTTTTCGCAGCCTTTTCGTGAAATGCCGCCCCGACGGAATCCCGCTTTGGTAGCTTCATATCAATGCTTTTCATGAAGATCTTCGGTTCTTCATCGGGCGTCAGAATATCCGAAATTTTGAGTGTTTCGGGTAAAGGGATGATGGGGATCTCGTAGTCCATTAATTCTTCAATCAATGCCTGCAACTCCTTTTCTCTCTCTGCAATGAAGGAAATGGCTACCCCTTTTTTATCAGCCCGGCCCGTCCTGCCGATCCTATGAATGTAGTTTTCGGGTACTTCTGGAATATCAAATTTGAATACGTGCGACACTTCGGCCACGTCCAGTCCTCTCGCGATGATGTCCGTAGCGATCAGAATGCGATAGGTGCCATCGTGGAACTGCCTGATCGTGTTGAAACGGTGGTTTTGCTCTTTATTAGAATGTATTACCCCAATTTTGTTGAGATAACCCAATTCGAGCTGACCGTAAAGCTGATCGGCCAGTTTTTTAGTGGCTACAAAAATCAGGACCTTGCTCATGTCCTCATTCTGCTCCAGTAACATGTCAAGCAGGTTTACTTTGGTATAAAAATTTGGAACTTCGTAGGCCTTCTGCTCAATGTTTTCCAGGGGTGTTCCAACCGGCGCAGCTTCAATGCGAACCGGATTATTGAAATAAGTTTGCATCAGCGTTTCCACATCCTGGGTAATGGTTGCGGAAAATAGTAGGTTTTGGCGTTTTTGCGGAAGCGTGTCCAGTATATTTTTCAGCTGAGTCCTGAATCCAAGATTCAACATTTCATCCACTTCATCAATCACCAGTTTCTTGATTCCCTTTGTTTTAAGCGAACCATTCAATGCGAGGTCCACCAATCGTCCCGGGGTCGCCACAACTACATCAGCGCCCATTTTCAGTTCGGCCATCTGGACTTTGATATTACCTCCACCATATACGCCAACGACCTGAAGCGTCAGATAGGCACTGAGCTTCCGGACTTCTTCCACTACTTGTACCACCAATTCCCTGGTAGGTACCAGAATGAGAAGCTGAGGCAAACGGTCCTTTGAAAATTCAAGGAGACGCAGCGTAGGAAGCAGGTAGGCAAATGTTTTACCGGTTCCCGTTTGCGCAATTCCACAAACATCCTTGCCCGACATGGTCACAGAAAATACTTTTTCCTGAATCGTGGTCGGCTTGGTGTATCCTGCTTCGGAAAGCGCTTTCAGTAATGGTTTGGTGAGATTTAATTCTTCAAAAGTCATAGCATTGGTCGAAAATAATGTGCAAAGGTACTTCTTAATCTTCCACAAGCCATGAAAACATGTCCTTAAGTAAAAAAGGGCACTCAAAATGAATGCCCTCCTGATCGTGAAGTAATAGTGTGTTAACGCGTCCGAAGTCGTCCGGTGTTTTTATTGTATGTGCCTAGCGGGAAACTCAAACCAACATTGATGCCCCAGTTGTTATTTTTAATGTTGGAGCTCTCAAGCCGCGTTACGTCCAGCAGACCAAGACCATAACGGGCATCAAAATTGAACCAGATTTTCTCCTGCAAGCGATAATTGAAGCCGCCGCCAAATGTAAGTCCCAGGTCAAATGGGCTGAAAACGCGGTTGTTGGAATCACCGTTAATATTATTTCCATCTTTATCCCTTGCACCTACCAGAAAGTTCAGGTTTGGACCAAGGAATATTTTCGGACGCATGCGCTGTCCATATTTGCCGAAAAAGAATGTAGCCAGCAATGGGGCCTGAATGTAGTTGAGGTTAATCTCGTTAGTCTTATTGTTGGTCTGCGCGCCCAGCTGGGTAAATAACAATTGACCGCTGAAACCAAATCCCGATTCACTACTGTAATTATAGAAACCACCGATCGTCAAACCGGGTTTCCAGTTGGTGTTGGATACATCTCCCCTGAAATTAGCAATGGAAATTCCAACAAGCGGGCCTATAGAAACATTCTCTTGTGCTTGTGCCTGCGAGATACATAGTGTCAGCGCAAACAACAAAATAATACAATTCTTCATGTAAGTATGATTTGTTTTTAATCATACCAGAATTACAAAAGATGTACCAGATATGTGTCTGATGGATATTTATGCTAACGGGTTCGCTGCCAATCCAGTTAAGGGCTGTATTTGGATATTTATATTTGTTATAAATAGGGAAAAGCGTAGAAATGCCTCCACAATTGTATACGTTTGCCGCAAAACTTGGCGTATCTGAATAGTTCGGATCAGAACTCATCATCTTCCAGATAAGGCTGATCGGGGATCTGGTAAGTTTTGAGATATGCTTTAAGTTGTGAAGGAACTGCCCAGTGTTTGAGCAGCACTTTAATGTTCTTGATCTCGCTTTTTAACTCATTCACATTGGTATTGAATTTCACAATAACCGTAGTAAGCGAGTTGGCGTGCTGGTAAGGAAGGCCGCACACCGCCGAAATTTGTTTCTGAATGACTTCTTTTTCGAGTTCTAATTCTTCTACCTGCTGTTTGAGCACCTTATTATAGTAGTTCAGCTGGTTTTTGGTCAGATTTTCCAAATTGTCCTGGTCAATCCGTTCAAACTCGATTTGCAGTTTTAACAGTTGAAGCAGGTTGTTTTCCTGGTAGGCCTGCGTAATGCGCTGCATGGTTTCCGTCTTCCGCAGCTTTTCCGCCTCATCAGTTTCACGGTCAGGATGGAATGCTTTTACCAGATCCATGTAAACAGTTCTTACGGATTTGGTTGTTTTCTGCTTCTCTGCATGCAGCTTGGCCTCCTGGATACGCTGTTGAAGCCGCTGTTCCCGTTGCTCGGCTTTGATACGCTGCTGTTCCTCTTCTGGTAAGTCGTGAAATGCGGCTGAGTGAGTTTCCTCTTGCCCATTTTCACTATCAAGAAGAAATGCAGGGTCTGTTATTTTGGTAGCGTCCTTTTCTCGTTTTTCCTCTAATAAAACTTCAATGTCCGTTTCGCTGTATTTGTTGAAAACCGGTTTCAGATCGTCATATCCAAAATGGGCAATGAGGTCGAATGCGCTTTCGGTGATCAGGTAAGAAAGTTTGGTCTGGTATGCCTTTCTGAAAAGATCATTGGAATAAGTTCGGTCCATCAGATGCACAATTTCGGCACGAAAACCCTGATATTCGCGAACCAGCGGGTCAAGATCCGTCGGTATTCTCTGGATCATCTGCTCATAGGCAGCCCGGAGCTCTGGAATGAGCCGGTCCAAGTCTTCAATTTTCTCGGATAACTGATTGAATTCCTTTTGTCTTTTATTAAGACTCTCTTTTTTCTCGTGTATGCGTAAAACCGACGTTTCTGACATGGGGTATTGAAAATGGATAAAGTTAGGGTTGCATTGACAATTCCTGATATGAAATCAGAATAATGGCCAGAACTGCTAATACAAGTCCCCATTTGTTAAGAAGGTTCAAATGTTCCTTATAAATAGCCCATGCGGCGAAGGAAGAGACCAGCATGGTCAGGATATTGTAAATAGGAAACACAAATGCGGCGCTGTTGCTAAATGAACCAAGCGCAAGAAGCAAAAAGTAGAGAGACAAAAAATTAGGTACACCCAGAATGAAGCCGCCCAGTACACTCCGGAGCAGAAGCTTTTCTTTTCCAATGATGATCTTATATATTAGTATCACTGTACCAATAATGATTGCGCCGGTGCATGCGATGATCATGAAGATCGTGGTCTGGCCTGGAAGGTAATACCTGACCGACAGGTAGTTGATGAGCGTATTATTGGTGCCGGCTGCAAAAAATGTCAGGATCGGCAGTAGCCAAAGTGCATTGTCTGAGACCAACGCAGGTTCAACGTTCTTATCTTTTTTCTCGCCTGATTTCTGAATAGCGCCCAGCCCAAGGGCTACCAATGCAACCACCAACCCTGCGTAGTTTAATGTAGTGAATTCCTTGTTATTGTTCCTGAACACAAATAATCCGAAAAGCACCGGGATAACCAGTGACATATTGCCCGCCAGGGAGGTAGCGGTCACGCTTACTTTTTGAGCGGTAAGGCCGATCAACATGAAGGCTGTGACGAACATGGAACCCAGCGCCAAAGTGAGCAATGTGCCTTGCGAATCAGTTTGCACCTCCCGGAATACGGAGAGATCGGGAGTAAGGACGAGCCCGGTCAGAACACAAGCGTAATAATTGAAAACAATAGCATGAAAGGAATCCACCTTGTAGCGCGGATAAGCGCGCATAATGAGGTACAGCGCTACTGTAAACAAAACGGCCAGCAGAAAGTAAAGCATACAAATGTGCTACCGTTTGTAAAGAATTTCGTCTATCACACGCGGATAATGTTCGTGTTCCAGCGCATGGATTTTATGCGCAACGTCATCAGCTGTATCGGTAGGTTCAACGTCACAAGTTGCCTGGAAAATGATATTCCCTTCGTCGTAATGGTGGTTGACATAATGGATGGTAATACCGGATTGGGTTTCCTTCGCATTGACCACAGCCTCGTGTACGTAATGCCCGTACATACCCTTACCGCCGTATTTGGGTAGTAGCGCGGGGTGAATGTTGATCATCCGATTAGGGAAAGCATCGACTAGCATAGGCGGTACCAGCATCATAAACCCGGCAAGAATGACAAGGTCAATTCCCTCATTCTGTAATATTTGCGGGATTTTGCCGGTATGGTAAAAGGTTTTCTTATCAAAAAAGACGACGGGTATCTGTAATTTGCAAGCTCTTTTAATCACACCCGCCATCGGATTATTTGTAAAGATCAGCGAAACGTCCACGTCTTCTCTTTGCAGGAAATATTCACAGATTTTTTCAGCGTTAGATCCAGAACCGGAGGCGAAAATGGCAAGTCTTTTCATTTTTTGTAGTTAAAATTGGAATCGATCGGAGGTATTCGTAATACTTATTTGACAAAGCTAAGCAAAGAACGGCTCACAGAGTCACCGGGAGCCGTTCTTTGGTATAATTATTAACATAAAGACACCAAAGCTCAGTAGATTTTAGTGAGTTCACTGTAACCCATGAGCTTTCCTTTGCGATAAGTCTCAGTTTTGAGGTCCCAGACTATGCCGGGGGCACGATAGGAGATACTTTGCATGTCCATTTTGACGGGGAAACCCATCACCATTTCCATATTCATGTCGGAAGTAAGCTTGTATGCGTCGTAAGTGCCGGCAGGGATGGTCAGTTTTTCCTGACCAACTATGACGCGGTTTTTGATGAGCATATTAAAGTTGATGGCCATCGGTCCGGACTTCCCTTCACCTTTTACCGAAGCGTCCTTTAATTTGTCGCCGACATTGTATTTGGCAGGATACTCAATGTTGTCGTAGGTGAATTTCATTTCCATGTTTTGGAACGACTTCATTTGCTCCTGGCTGATCAAAGAACTGGCGTCCAGTGTCAGTACATTGCCGTCGCACATCATTTTGTAGGTGTTCTTCAACTCGGATTTTCCTTTGTTATTGAAGGATTCCATGTCAATTACAAAAACGGTGTTGGCACCTTCCTTAGTAACTTTGACAATTTTGTAGACGATTTTACCGATCGATTTGGCTTTTCCGTCATAATTATTCATTTCGAATCCGCCGCCTTCTTTCATCGTCAGGCCTGCGCATTCCTGGGCGAAAACCTGCCCGCAAAGCATGAGGAGGCATAGTATGCTCCATAAAACAAGCTTTTTCATAAATGTAGGATTAGTGAGTTACTGGTTTAACACCCGAGTAAATATACTTTTTGAATTCTGTTTTCGCACCTGATTTTTTTTAAATTGATTTAAAGGAAAAATGGCAAATCAGGCCCACACCATGGTGATCAATCCGAGAAGCATAATGATCTTACATAAACTGCTGATTTCCCGGAAGTCACGTCGGGTATCGGCCTTTGAAAGTTTGAATGTAAGCCAGGAAACGGGAAAGAGTAGCAAAAAGAATAGCAACACCAGCAAGTTGTTGTCCAGCGCGTGTGCCATTACGAATAATGTAAGGACAAAGAACGTCACTACCAGATAAAGAAAGTTTTTGGTCCGGCGAATACCCCAGATAATAGGTAATGTACGACAACCATGGGCCTCATCGCCTTTAATGTCTTCCATATCTTTCACAATTTCACGGATCAGTGATATGAAAAAAGAAAATACGGCGTAGATGAAAACCAGATGCCGGTTGGCCGGATAATGTACAGTCAATATCAATAGTGTAAATCCGGTCAGCAGCGACACGATAAAGTTACCAATGAAAGGCAGTCGCTTGTATCGCTCGGAGTAAAACCATAACAGGGTTATTGAAAATACATTGATCAAAAATATATAGGGACTGACGACCAGCCCGAGAACGGCACCCATTACATTCAGTATCTGGTGCGCGCCCATGGCCCACCTTCTTTTGAGGTAACGGCCAACAACTACGCGCTCGGGCTTATTGACAATATCAATTTTAATGTCAAAATAATCATTGATAATATAGCCTGCTGCGGCTATGCAAACCGTTGACAATGAAAGCACAAACATATCGACATTACCGACGATGCTACGCCATTCGTCTCGGGGTCCTATTAAAAGAATTCGTGTGAAGTATTGGGTAAGCACAACAATCACCAGGTTGGTCATGCGGACCAGACGGGCACTTCCGGTAACGTAATCCCATAATCTGATTTTCGGTCTTGCAGACACATTCATGGAGGCTAATATCAGGAAATGAAGGTTTAGGCACTAAAATTATTCATTTTATACCATTAACGACAATTCTTCACATCTTTATCCATTTGTTGAGATAAAAAGAGAGCATTTGTTGTTAGTTGTTTAAAATATGTCATTCTGACGATTTTATCATGGGACTTTCAACTATTTAATGAAAATTATGAAAATTGGTATTGTATGCTATCCTACCTTCGGAGGAAGTGGAGTGGTAGCTACTGAACTTGGAAAAGCACTAGCCAAGGCCGGGCATCAGGTTCATTTTATTACATATTCTCAACCACAAAGACTTGATTTTTTTAATGAGAACCTTTACTACCATGAAGTAAATATACCTGCTTATCCATTATTTCAATACCCCCCTTACGAGTCCGCATTATCCAGTGAAATGGTGCATGTTGTGACCAATGCAGGTCTGGATCTTTTACATGTTCACTATGCTATCCCGCACGCTTCTTCGGCTTATTTGGCCAAACAAATTCTGGCGCAGCAGGGCATCAACATTCCCATCATCACGACATTGCATGGCACCGATATCACGCTGGTAGGTAAAGAACCATCCTATGAGCCGGTAGTGACATTCAGTATCAACCAGTCTGACGGCGTTACGGCAGTTTCAGAATCGTTGAAAAAAGATACTTACAGTCATTTCAAGATCACCAGGGACATTGAGGTAATACCAAACTTCATTGACCTGGATCGTTTTAACCGCCAGAAAAAGGATCATTTCAAGTTGGCGATCTGCCCTAATAATGAAAAGCTGATCGTCCATACCTCCAATTTCAGGAAGGTGAAGCGGATCGATGATGTGATCATGATTTTTGAAAAATTGCGGAAACTGCTGCCGAGTAAATTGTTATTGGTAGGGGACGGCCCTGACCGTGCGCGCATTGAACGCCTTTGTAAAGAGCTGGATATGCTTTCGGACGTGCGGTTTTTGGGTAAATTGGATGCTATTGAAGAAGTTCTTTCGGTTGCGGACCTATTCCTGATGCCTTCTGAATCGGAAAGTTTCGGGCTTGCTGCGCTGGAAGCGCTTGCTTGTGAAGTTCCTTTGATCACGTCCAATGCAGGAGGCTTACCGGAGTTGAATATTCACGGAGTAACCGGGTTTTTGAGTGATGTGGGCGATGTGGAGGACATGGTCAAAAATGCAGCATTCATTCTGGCTGACGAAAATCTGCCTACATTCAAGGTCAATGCACTGGCACGTGCGAAGGAATTTGATGTTGCCAAAATTCTGCCGCATTACGAGTCATATTACGAACGTGTGCTGGAAAGCAGCAAAGCTGTTGAAATTTAGGCACCCAAACCGCTCGTAATTTCACTTCGCCGTTCACAGCCGGATTGCATCATTCATTAGGTTTTCATTATATTCGTGTGCTATTTATGCTAGGTTTACGTTATAGATTGAAGTAATAAACTTTTGACAGATGAAACTGGTATTTAATATAATTCTCATATTCTTGCTTCTGATAGCCTTTGTGCCTTTTTTCAGGAGATTTATTTTTCATTTGCTGGTAGGACGTCAGCTTATCAAAGAGCAGGAAAGACAATACAGGGCTCAGCAGCAACAGCAACGCCAGAGCGCAAAACAAGGTGTCCGGGTTGACAATGTGCAGCAGGCTGACCCTAATCAGTCGTCGAGGTTTGGAGGTGGTGAGTATGTTGACTACGAAGAAGTGAAATAGAAAAAATTGAATAAATAGGAAGAGCCGGTATTTCAAAAGTACCGGCTCTTTTGCTTTTTCCATGACCCTGACTTGCTTCAATGATCATCCTGGTCTTCGACCCGGAGCGATAGCAGAGCAGCCAGGATCATTGAAAATCCGCCGACGACCAATGCATAAATCGGTTCGCCGTGAAAGAATTGCTTGATCAGAAAGCCAAGTAAGGCGGCAGCGACGATTTGCGGAATGACAATGAAGAAATTGAACAATCCCATAAAATAACCCATTTTCTTGGGCGGCAACGAGCCAGCGAGCATTGCATAAGGAATAGATAAAATAGAAGCCCACGCCACTCCGATTCCGATCATGGACAGCATTAGATACTTAGCGTCTGGTAGTAAGTATACTGATAACAAGGCGATTCCACCTGCCAGCAAGCATATCATATGCGTCACTTTTCTGCCAGTTTTGATGGCGATAACCGGAATTATGAATGCTACCAATGCTGAAATTCCATTGTAAACACCCATACACAGCCCTACCCAGTCGGCGCCGTCGTTGTACAATTTGCTGGTAGGATCGGAAGTGCCGTATAAGTGACTTGTTACCGCCGGGGTCATGTAAATCCACATGGCAAAAAGGGCGAACCATGAAAAAAACTGTACGACAGCTAGTTGCTTCATGGTAGCTGGCATATTTTGCAGGTCGCTCATGATCATGACAAAAGCAGAGCCTTCACTTTTATCTCTGGCAGCTATTCCGGCGGCGACAAAAAGGAGGCCCATGACCAGAACACCCAGGGAAAATATGTAGAGTTCTTTGTTTAGATCGCGGCTGATGAACCATAGCGTAAATGCGACTCCGATGGCGGAAAATATATAACCTTGTCGTAAAAGCTTCTGTTGCTTGCCCGTAGCGATTACCGCGGGGTGAAGCAGCGGTGTTTCGGCCTGCTGCTTGGAAAACGCGTGCAACTGTTCCGGCGAATATTCCCTCGATTTGGCGACGGTCCAAATCACTGCCAGCAAAAAGATAAACCCTCCGAGGTAGAACGACCACTTGACTGAATCGGGGACAATGCCTTGCGGCGCCTGATTGGAAATATCAAACCAATTCGTAAAAATATAAGGCAGCGAAGAAGCTACAATGGCACCGGTACCGATAAAAAAGCTCTGCATCGCGAAACCGGAAGTCCGTTGCCGGGATGGCAGATTGTCACCCACAAAAGCCCTGAATGGCTCCATTGTAATGTTAATGGATGCATCCAGTATCCACAATGTGCCAGCTGCAAACCAAAGCCCGGGAGAATTTGGCATGACAAATAACGAAAGCGAGGCAAGAATGGCACCGGCAAGGAAGTAAGGTCGCCGCCTGCCCAGGCGCGTCCAGGTATGGTCACTAAAATAGCCGATGATGGGTTGTATGATGAGGCCGGTTAATGGAGCAGCTACCCAGAGAATGGGAATGTCGTCTACTTTTGCGCCGAGTGTTTCAAAGATGCGGCTCACATTCGCATTCTGTAATGCAAACCCAAACTGAATACCCAGGAAGCCGAAACTCATATTCCAGATATCCCAAAACGGAAGTAAAGGCTTGGTATCTGATGCTTCACTTACGGAGGGGGAATTGGACGCCATTTTACTAATTTTTAGATACTGGAGAGAAGCAAATCAGTCCAAAAGTAGAATAGTTTCCGGGTTTTCAAAATTTAATTTTCAAAAGGTTATTTTGCATTAAATAAATGAAAAAAGCCTTGGAAATAAACTCCAAGGCTTCCATTATTAAATCAAACCATCGGCCTGATTAGCAGACGAGGTTGGCTGAATGAGCACTACCGGCTCAGGTAAAGATTGCGTTCGCCATATATTTTCTGAAAGAAATCATCCTGCAAATCATCAATGAAGTAAATGGCTTCACCGGTTGACTTCATTTCAGGCCCCAGTTCCTTATTGACATTTGGGAACTTGTTGAATGAGAACACAGGGATTTTAATTGCCCAGCCTTTTTTCACAGGTTTGAAGTCGAAATCCTTCACTTTTTTATCACCCAGCATCAATTTGGTAGCGTAATTGACGTAAGGCTCCTGGTATGCCTTGCAAATAAACGGCACCGTCCGGGAAGCCCTTGGGTTGGCCTCGATCACGTACACCACGCCATTTTTAATCGCGAATTGCACATTGATCAATCCTTTGACGTTCATCGCCAATGCAATTTTACGGGTATGCTCTTCAATCTGACGGATTTCGTCTGCTGAAAGATCAAATGGAGGTAATGCGGCATGGGAGTCACCGGAGTGAATTCCGGCTGGCTCGATATGCTCCATCACACCGATAATGTACGCGTCTTCGCCGTCGCAGATTGCATCCGCTTCTGCTTCCAGCGCGCCTTCCAGGAAGTGGTCAAGAAGAATGTTGTTATCGGGAATGTCGTGGAGGATCTTCACAACATGCTGCTCCAATTCCTTCTCATTGATCACAATCTTCATATTTTGTCCACCCAATACGTAGCTTGGACGTACCAGAAGCGGGAAGCCCAGGGTGCGTGACAGTTCCACGGCCGCATCGGAAGTTCTTACTGTTCCGAATTGAGGAAAAGGAATTTCCAGTTCTTCAAGCAGGGCAGAGAATCGACCACGGTCTTCGGCTAAGTCTAACGACTGGTAGCTGGTACCGATAATTTTAATACCGTATTTTTCCAGTTTCTCTGCCATTTTGAGAGCGGTCTGGCCACCAAGCTGAACGATTACGCCTTCCGGTTTTTCGTGCTCAATGATGTCAAAAACGTGCTCCCAGAAAACCGGTTCAAAGTACAATTTGTCCGAAATGTCAGGGTCAGTTGAAACCGTCTCAGGGTTACAGTTTACCATGATCGTTTCATAACCTGCTTCTTTTGCAGCCAAAACGCCATGGACACAGGAGTAGTCAAATTCAATTCCCTGCCCGATCCGGTTAGGACCTGAACCGAGTACCACCACTTTTTTGCGGTCGCTCACGATGGATTCATTGTCAGGGAATTCCTGTGACGTATTGAATGTAGAGTAGTAATAGGGTGTCTTCGCCTCAAACTCCGCCGCGCAGGTATCCACACATTTATATACACGCTTGATACCCATTTCCTTTCTCTTATCGTATACCTTACTTTCCTTGGTATTCAACAAATGGGCGATCTGGCGGTCAGCGTAACCTTTTTGTTTTGCAGTCAATAACAGATCTTTTGGAAGATCGTTGAGGTCAAATTTTTCGATTTCATGTTCCAGCTCGATCAGTTCTTCGATCTGGCGCAGGAACCATGCATCAATTTTGGTCAGGTTTTGGATGGTTTTGAATGACAAACCGATCTTGAATGCATCATATATATGGAAAAGACGGTCCCAGCTTGGATGTTTCAAGCTGTATTTAATCGCTTCCTGATCGCGTAGCTCACGTCCATCTGCTCCCAAACCGTTTCTACGAATTTCCAGTGACTGACAAGCTTTTTGCAATGCTTCCTGGAAATTACGTCCGATACCCATGGCTTCACCTACGGACTTCATTTGTAGACCCAGTGAGCGGTCAGCTCCTTTAAATTTATCAAAATTCCAGCGAGGGACTTTTACAATGACATAGTCAATAGAAGGCTCGAAGAAGGCCGAAGTGCTTCCGGTGATCGGGTTGATCAGCTCGTCGAGGTTGTATCCGATCGCCATTTTCGCAGCGATTTTCGCAATAGGGTAACCAGTCGCTTTGGATGCCAGTGCCGAAGAGCGGGAAACACGTGGGTTAATTTCAATCGCAATGATTTGATCATCAGCCGGATTTACCGAGAACTGAACATTACAGCCACCCGCAAATTTGCCGATACCATCCATCATTTTGATGGCCAGATCGCGCATTTGCTGATAAAGCGTATCAGGTAATGTCATTGCGGGCGCAACCGTGATGCTGTCTCCTGTATGTACACCCATCGGGTCAAAGTTCTCGATCGAGCAGATAATGATGAAGTTACCTTTGCCGTCGCGAAGCAGTTCCAGTTCGTATTCTTTCCAGCCCATTGCACTTTGCTCTACCAATACTTCGTGTACGGGTGAAGCGTGCAAGCCATTATTCAATGCTTTGTCGAAATCCTCTTCCCTTTCAACAAAACCTCCTCCTGTTCCTCCCAATGTATAGGAAGGGCGGATCACAAGGGGGAAACCAATTTCCTGCGCAATTTCTTTTCCTTCCAAAAACGACCTCGCTGTACGGCCTTTGCAGACATTCACATTGAGTTCAAGCATTTTCAGACGGAATTTCTCCCTATCCTCAGTAGTTTCGATCGCTTTGATGTCCACACCGATGATCTCAATATCATATTTCTTCCAGATACCTGCTTTGTCGCAGTCAATGGCAAGGTTCAACGCAGTTTGCCCACCCATGGTAGGAAGTACGGCATCAATGGGCTTGCCCATTGCCTTATGCTTTTCCAGAATTTCAACGATATACTTCTTTTCCAACGGCAACAGATAGACGTGATCTGCGCTGATCGGATCTGTCATAATTGTTGCAGGATTCGAGTTGATCAAGACCACCTCTATTCCTTCTTCACGTAGAGAACGGGCTGCCTGAGAACCGGCATAGTCAAACTCGCACGCCTGACCGATGATAATTGGACCTGAACCGATAATTAGAACGGAATTGATATTCGTATTTTTGGGCACAGTAAATGGTAATTTGTAGAAATGACGAAATACTTTTTAACAACTTTTGGGGTTGCCTGTTAATATCTGAGCAGGGGTACGTCCAAAAATTCCACAAAGTTAATTCACATATCCGAAAATGAAGGGTAGGTAGCTGGAAATTACTGTGATTTTTTGTGTATTGGACATTAACTACCTTTTTATCAGCTCATTAAGCAGATTAAAATTCATCAATGTCATTGAAGTGGGACAATGGAAGGAGCGGAGATGTCAAAATCTCTCAATCGGAGCGGTACGTTTCCGCTGGCGCCAAAACGGAAATCCGCTGAATTGCCTGGGATATTAGGGTAATAACCCACACGGAGTTGTAAGGTGTTAAATGTAAGGTTTTCATTTCTCAGCCTCAGGCCGAGCCCGTAACCTTGATATAAAGGACTTTTCCAGATCGATGCCCCACCCTTGACCAAACCAATGTCTGCAAAAACAAAGTAGGCAATACGAAACCCTAGCAAACTTTTGTCAGAAAAGAATACGGTTTCGGTACCTAAAGTCAGCCTTTTTGTGCCAATTAACTGATCATTATTAATACCTCTAATGCCTTGCTCTCCACTGATATTCAAGTAATCCAGTGGGTCGCGGCGGATGCCGTGCGTGTAGCGGAATACGAGGAACTGGCGGAAAAAGCTGTATCGGAATGGAATCAGGTTGCTAATGTAATTGAGCTGCCCGTTGATCACACCCTGTTGCGCGCGGCCATTTTTGGAATAACTGCCCATGTTCACAATCCCATACATATAGCCCAGATTGTGAGGCAGGTATTTGCCCGTGGCATATTGAATACCTCCATATCCCCGTGCTCCAAACTCAGTATTTTCCTGTCCGATCGTGAGTGCAAACAAGCTACCGATCGGAACGTCCTCCGTTCTACCAAAACCGTAGATCAAGACATCCCGCCGGTAATTACGGTTAGAGAAACCAATACTGACCAATGTCGCGGTCCTGTTCCAATAGATCTTATTGGTGTCTGCTGCTACGTTTGGACGCTTTTCAAAATCGTATTTATTATGCCTGATAGCCGTCACGATCCGTGAGTTCTTGCTCAGTCGGCTGTTCGGGAACGGGAATTTAAATGCTCTTCCGAGCCATAAGTCGTAATATTTGTATTCGGTTGGATACACGGGCAGGGAAACATCAGGATTGTCCAGATCCCGCCTGTATTGCTGCGTGTTGTAATGACCAATTTCCACAGCCCCAGCATACTTGGTTTCATTGGTAAGAAACCGTCGGAAGAAACGGATCGATTGTTCTTTTAGGTCTTTTTCGAAAATAAAACTGGCCTGCCCTGTGATGAAGGTTTTACCAATATATGGGACCGTGTAAATGGTCCTGAACTGAAATTTTTGAGCGTTATCGGCAGTATCCTTCGCATCCCAGCGGATGGCCGTTCGCTGGGAATGTGTCGTACCCCTGACGTTAATATTTTCAATACCGGCATTGAATTTCTTGAATGAGCTGAAACCGCCAGAGAAATTCAGCGACCACGCATCCTGGATCAGGATCACCACGTCGGCCATCCAGGTTACGTCCGTCCTCGGTACCACAATGATCCGCGCATCGACAATGGTGCGGTTACTTCGGAGTAGACGTTCATTGTCTTTCAGCTTTTGCGCCTCAATGTCGTCCCCTTCCGAAAAAAGCAGGAATGATTTTCGGATGATGCCTTCGCGGGTGTTGGTATGCACGCTTTTACTCAGGAAACGTTCGAGCTGGTTACCTTTCCGGGTGGTATCATAAACCGACTCGCCAAGAATGTCCAGCTGACGAATGTAAATTTTGCGGATAACCATTCCCTCGTACGGAGTGAATGGATTTGTCTCGATTTTCTTAACCTCCGTAACCTTGCCCTGGTTGTAAACATCCCTGAATAAAAGCCTGTAAACGGCGCGTGAAAATTTTGTTTTCGACATCCGCGCTTTCAGGTTTGTATACCTTATGCTGTCGCGGCTGTGAGCTTCCAGGCTGTCGGGATTTTGGGCCGAAGCGGTGGCAGCTAGCAGTAAAAACAGCAATAAATATCTATACATGGCACTTTCAATTCCAAATCAACACACTTAACGTAAATGTACGAATGTCAGATATAGTAAGATTGCGAACGATTTACGGGTATTTACGGAAAAGTACGACGATGCTATTGTTTATCCGCTTCTAAAATTGCCGTAGCCGTTTTCTCCGTCGCGCTGGGTGCAGGAGCGTTTTTTAAGGCGAATTTTCCATTCGGCCTGATGATGGAAAATGTTGCCGCGTCCAGGGGATTGAGCCTGAACAAAAGGTCCATCATCTGACTGCTGTTCAGTAACAAATGCGTTCCTCGGAGTTTGTGGCGTACAATATATTGTTTGAGAAGTGCATCGGAGGCTACATATTCTTCACCGGGTAAGTGAATGTAGAGAAATACAATGTCTTCGGGAAGACTCGCCTGCAGTGCGGGGATATAGTCCATTTCTTCGCGGCTTTTGGCATCTTCCATATTCCATTTAACGAGGTAAATGGTTTTCCCTTTGTTAATTTCAATGATCCGGTTGACCCAGGCAGTTCCCCGGTCATTGGAAGCCGCTAGTAAATAGCCAGGCAATACTTCCACAGGATCGGTTCTCAGGTCCTTGAAATTGATCAGCTTGTTGATATCCGTGCTGTCTTTTACTTCCAGGTTCACAATCTCGTCGAGCGACTCCCGAAACTGAGGGATACCAGTCTTGGATTGAATGTGTTGGCTCAGTAATAATTGTTGTTTGTAAGTAAATTTGTAAAGATTTTTGGCCAGGTAGCGTGCTTTTAGAAATTCGGTAGCGGTACTGTCGAAAAGGTCATTGTAGATCCGGCTTTCTCTTTCATAGTTGAAAAGCAGGTTGAGTACCATTTCATTTTTTGCAAAAAGCTTGTTCAGGAAATCCAGCTCTGACTTTTCCGCCAATCCATTTAATGTGACCTGGTCGAGACGCTCTTTTTCTTCGGCAGTCAGCTTGGTAGCATTGTTTCTGATCAGAGAGGCCATTAACCTCACCGGTAGGGAATTGGTACGGCTCGGATTGTTATATTTCCGCTCTTCGACTAGCAGGTCGGAATAGTTGCCAAAACGGTTGGCCCAAATCACGCGCTGCCCGGTCAATGGAGGATCACCAAGGCGCTTCAAGCTGTCCAGCAAACCTTTACCAACCTCATATTGTCCGCTTAATGCATGTTCGAACAGGATTTGAAGTTGTTCTTCGTCGGTAATGGATTTGACCCATTGATATAAAAGCGGCGACTGAACATTGTTCCTGGTAGCAGCCTGAACAGCCGAAAGTCGTAGTTGCGCACGTTGCGAGGCCAGGGATTTGGCGTCCGAAGGACTTCTTTCCCAAAAGGATTTGAAGAAATCGGCGCCCAGGACTCTATTGGAAGTCAACGCCTGATTTTCTGCTGCCAGGTATTGTCCGTACTGATTGTTGGCATCCGCATTAACTCCTGCGAAGTAAAAAAGCTTTTTCGCCTTGGCCAGTGAGTCACCATTGAAAGTGACCTCTACCGTACCGGGAGAGCCGAGAAACGTGGTAAAAGCTTTACCGCCGTAGTCCAGATAAAATTCTTCCTGAGGAAAAAGAATGGGTAGCGACACGCGAAAACTGCCGTCGGGCTGCAAAGGAGCCTGCTTGCTCAGCTCCGACTGCGGTTGCAGAATGTTGTTTCGGGAAAAAGTGATCGAGGGGGCCTGACGGTAAAGTCTTCCATTTAAATTGAGTATGCGCCCTTTAATGATCAGAGAATCAGATGAAGCAAATGATGCTGTGAAAAAACCTGAGAAGAGGACGGTCAAAAGTATGAAGCGCATGCACGTACATATTAAAAATTTGTAACGAAAAATAGTGAGCCTTTTTCACGCTACCAAATTTGTCGTGTTTATTTCAGGGCATTGCCGGTTGCTCCAATTGTCGATATCAGGCCCGGTCTGTATCAGTCGGCTGTTGCTCGGAATTGCCATCTTGATAACGCACATAAATTCCGTGGTAACGGTCTTGTAGCTGGTAGTCCTTTCGCAACGGATGTCCTTCCCAATCTTCGGGTAACAGGATCCGTCTCAGGTCCGGATGTCCTTCAAAATGGATACCCATCAGGTCAAAGGCCTCGCGTTCGTGCCAATCGGCCGTACGCCAAATCGTACTGACGGTGGGTACGACGGGTAGGGGAGTACCCGGTAAATTTCTTGGAAAAATCGTTTTGAGGGTCAGGTCATGCCCATAGGGAATGGAAGTAAGGTTGTAGATCACTTCCATAGTCGCCAGGCCCGGGCCATTGTCAATCGCGGTAATGCACGCCAGGTAGTCGAAATACAGTCTTTCATCGGCGTGTAAAAACCGACAGATATCCTGCACACTGTCAACCGGAATGATCAAAACAGGCTGCGGGCTTCTGGTATCCGCATCAATGGTAGCATCCGGGAATGCGGCTACGATCAATGCAGTTATTTCCTGAAAATTCATGAGGTTACATTAATGTTAAGTAGTGGCGATTTCGGCAGCTTCCATTTCCAGGAACAATTCGGGTGCCAGAGGATGTTCACCCCTGATCTTCTCCTGCAACTTCATAAAACCACCGATCAGGGCTTCCGGGCGCGGAGGACAACCAGGAACGTATACATCCACCGGTATAATTCTGTCCACACCTTTCACCACATGGTAGCCATGTTCCCAGTATGGCCCTCCACAGTTTGAGCAACTTCCCATGGAGATAACATAGCGTGGCTCAGGCATTTGTTCGTATAATCTGCGTATCCGGTCAGCCATTTTGAATGTAACGGTACCCGCCACAATCATCACGTCCGATTGCCTCGGAGACGGTCGCGGAAATATACCGAAACGTTCCAGATCATAGTTAGACGCATAGGACGCCATCATTTCAATCGCACAGCATGCCAACCCAAAGCCCATAGGCCACAATGACGACAGCCGTGCCCAGTTCATCAGGTCTTCTGCGCTGGTTAGTATGATACCACCGTCACCGGTTTTGATTCGCTCACTCATTCGTTATTGCAGGGGAATTTTCAGTGGTACGGATATTGCTTAACATACCTCTGAACTGTATGTACAAAAGTAACCATAATTAGCAAGAAACTGTCCCGGGAGGCGTTACAAACCAAACACATTAACCATAACTATATGAGAAACAAAATACTTTCAGCCGTAATATTAGCGGTAAACTTCATCACCTGCGCACAAGCTCAGACAGACTCAACCGCAAGAATGTTTAAGAGCGGAATGGCCATTTATGCAGAATTCGGGCTACTTCCCAATAATAAGGATATCCGTGACCAACTTTCCAGGCTGAACATCAAGCCATTTACTTCTTTTATGGGGTCTATTGTTCTGGCGAAAAGAATGGAATCAGAGCGGTGGTTTTCGGAAGGCAGGCTCATTCTCATGAACAGCACCAACTATACCAAGGACAAGGATGATAAGAAGGCATACCTCAACGGAATTGGAATAGGAACCGATGGCGGGCCGAAACTCGTCAATACCACGCGTTGGAATGTGCTGATACCGATTGGGGCAGACCTGATGTTGTACCGTTTAAAAATCAAAAACAACAGTTCGGCAACCATTTCGCAGGTAGTTCAAAATCCGTCATCTTTTCAGCCTGTCAAGCTTTTTACAGGTAATATCAATCTCCACGCTGGTGTTGGAGCGGATTACAAAATGAATGTCATGCCCAAATTTTACGACAAAGTTTATCTAAGCGGGAAAGCGACCTATCATTTGCCAATACTAGGTAAAAGGAAATGGAAAGGTGAAGACGTCACGATCAGTGACCTGTCGTCGCTTAAACTGAACCAGATCTATTTGCAGCTGGGGTTGGTTTTCTTTCCAAAACCCGGCATGAAAAAGTGGGGTAAAATGCATTGATCTCGTTTATCGAGTGCTCTCCTTTTCCAGCAGCAAAGCACGGAGGCGATTTTCTAATATCTTAATGTAAGTGTCCTTATCTGCTTCGGTACGTTGTAAGACAGGCGGAGTTATTGGAGTCTCAGAATGGCTCATTTGCTGTTCTGAGATCAACTCGTCTACTGTTATTTCCAGGATTTTCGCGAATTTTTTCAGCTGTTCAATGGAAGGGTTCGTTTTGCCTCTTTCAATGTCAGAGTAGTTAGGCTGGGACATCCCGCAATGGATGGCCATAAATGCCTGTGTCAATCTTTTCTCTTCCCTTCTGGCGAGCAGGTTGCTTGCAAAAATGTTCATGATAGTGTGTTATGAATTTGTGTGACAATCAATACCGCACGCAAAGTCTATATTTTTTGAACATCGGTCAAGCTAATCCTGAAATTATAAGGCTAGACTATCATTTTATAAGGAATGGTTATGATGTTATAAGCAAGTCGACTTGTTTATAAGTTTGTCATCAGGGCATTTTTGCAAAACATCCGACTACCACAAAATATCGGAGGTAGGGAGGGATTGTAACATGCTATAACATTGAAAAAAATATGGCAAATGGAACGACTACTATGCATTTGGCCAGTACAATCCGAACGGGAATAACTATAATGGAAATCTACATGTAATTAGCGGGATCAGACCGTAATTAATATGAAAAATTTAGCTGAGCCACTGATCATACTTGTATCCATACTACTAGCAGCAGGTCGTTGCGAACCACCGGACGGTTGGTTTTATAGCGGTCCGATGAGGCCATATTTGGCAGGGAAGTGGAGACTGGAACAGGTCGTTACACCGACAGATACTTTAATTGGCTCGCAAATCGGCTATAATGAGGTTTTGAGCTATACCCATGACTCTAAAATAGGACTCGATAGTATTTTCAGGAATGATACGCTTTTTGCAGTTCATGTCAGGCTTCAAAATATGAATCCCGTTTTAAACAACGATAGTATGAACGTACTGATCTACTATGAGGGAGGCTTGCAGCGGTTTCAAAAAGTTATTCTAAATGACTATGTGACGAAGCTCGAAGCCTCAGCTTACCTAAAAGAGGTTGGAAGTGAGGCGGATTCTGTAAAATATATTTAAGGGAGATTCTAACAAAGCTTACTCCGCCTTTTTGGCGTATTTCGCATTCACCTTTTGGTACAAATCAGCGGGTACCGGAGATTGAATGTGCGGTACCTGCGGTTTTGGCCGTACCCAGTCGAGGTAACCTTTTGCCCAGGCGTAGGCGAGCCCGAAGATGAGTATGCCAATGAAGACGGTCATTTCCGCCATTGCAAACCAGCCCCATTGTCCGTTCGTCTGGCGAATCAGTTCTTCATTGCCGAATACTACTGACCAGGGGAATAAAAACAACAGCTCGACTTCGAACAGCACGAAAATCAATGCAATGACGTAAAACCGGACATTGAACTGAATGTTAGCGTTTCCCATCGGATCTTCCCCAGATTCGTAAGTAGTCAGTTTTTCTTCATTGGGACGGCTGGGACGAAGCACTTTGGCGATCGTTAACATTACTCCCAGCAGGGCGAGTCCGGCGATGATGAACAGTAATATGTAACCAAAATCGGTGAGCATGATCAGAAACTTGTTTCTGCAAAACTACTGATTTTGCGTAAACACAATCCTAACAGGAATAAAAAGAAGAGAATTGGCAGCGCAGGAATGTTTAAATGCTCAGGTAAATGGTACGGACACTTAGCGCGATGACCAGGCAGCCAACGATCAGCATCAATGGCTTGCGGTTGATTTTTCCAACTAGCATTGCGCCAAATGGAGCAGCGATAACCCCACCTACGATCAGGCCTAATACAACCTGCCAGTTGTTAATGCCGTTAAAAAGAAGAAAGGTAATCCCACTGGCAAAGGCAATAACAAACTCTGCAGCATTCACTGACCCGATGGTATATCTCGGATCGCGACCCTGTCCGAGTAATGTAGAAGTAACGATCGGTCCCCAGCCACCGCCGCCAATCGAGTCCAGAAAACCACCGGTTGCCGCCAGTACACCGATCCGTTTCGTCTTGTTTTTGACCAATGTTTTTTTCAATGCCTTCCTGATGATAATTACACCGAGAATAAGCATGTAAAATGCGATGTAGGGTTTGATCATGTTGCTATCAATGATGTCAGAAAGCAAGTATGCGCCCACTACCGCACCGGCAACGCCAGGTATCAGCAAACTTTTGAATAACTTTTTGTTGATGTTTTTAAACCGGAAATGCGAGATTGCCGATGCACCCGTTGTGAACATTTCGGCGAAGTGAACGCTTGCGCTACTTACTGCCGGTGTAACGCCGAGGCTTAGCAAAAAGGAATTGGAAGTAACCCCATAAGCCATTCCCAAAGCTCCATCCACCAGCTGTGCGCCGAGGCCGACAAGCAGGTATAAGAAAAAATCTCCTGTTAGAAATGTAGTAACCTCCTGGCTATCAATATGAATTGTTCCATTCGACAAAAGAATCCCAAACAGCAAAATCAGGATTGTGGCAGGCACAATGTACCAGGCTCGAGAAGAGGGAAGTTTGAGTGAAAGAACTTTTGCAAGCATTGCATTATTGATTTTGGAATAATAATCTGACGACAGTTTACAAAAGTACACAAACTATTTAATCTACCAAATTGATAGATTATTAAATTTTACTTAAAATTTTGTGTACGATTTATATCTCGCCACTTACAAAATCAATGTAGTTTTCCTGTGTGATCCAGCTTGTTTTTGCTTCGGGGTATCCTTCCACAAAAGCTTTGGGGAATTTGACCTTATCATTGCTCCATTTAAACTCGTAGCCGCTCAGTTGTTCGTTTTCAACTTCCAGCCAGTCCAATTCCTGCTGGTCATATGTTCGCCAGAAGTAGGTGAGTGGGTTTGTTCTGGTGTAGGAATTGCATTTCGCTCTTTCGGCAGCAAGATAATTTTCCCACAATGAACCAATATCCTGCCTCTGAGGTACAGGCAGGAAGTTATTGATCAAAGCATTTCTAATCCCATTGTCGAAGAAATACCATTTCGAGGATTTGGTCACCTCTTTTCTCAGATTCCTACTAAACCCACCGATGCGGAAAATGATGAAAACTTTGGAAAACAAGTCAAGATACCGCTCCACCGTATTTCTGTCGATTTGAAGTGATTTTGATAATTCGTCATACGAAACCTCCTGGCCGGTTTGATAAGCTACCAATTGCAACAACTGTAACATTTTGTGTGAGTAGCGAACCTGTTCAAACATCAGTATATCTTTCAGCAGATAGGCACTTACTAAACTTTTCAAATACTCAATTTTGTCGTCTGCATTTGCCATCTGGAGTACGTCCGGATAGCTGCCAAAAACTAATCTGTCATTGAGCCGTTGTTTCGTTTCCAAATAGTTTTCATGTTTTGAAAGTTCGATTTGGGCCAATGGAAATAATTGGTAGCTGATTTGCCTTCCCACCAGCGGTTCACCGGTTTTGTTGGATAATTCGAAAGCGGAGGAGCCGCTGGCAAGAATCGTCAACGTGGGAAATGAATCAATTAGCAATTTAAGTGATTTACCAATTTCAGGGACCATTTGCGCTTCATCCACAATCAAAAGATCTATATTGGAAACCCAGCGTTGGAAAGAAGCAACTCTCCGATCCGACAAAAGCGATACGGTATCCAGATCCTCACCATTGAGAAACATTGATTTCCCTGTGAATTCAGCCTGTATCGTTTTGATCAGATGTGTTTTACCCACTCTTCTTGCCCCTGCCAAAATCAAAACTTTGTTTGATTTCAAGTTATCTTTCACAGCTGAATAAATGTATCGGGAGAACTCCATAGCTAAATTCGTTGATTCTATTCAACAAATTTAGCTAAATTTATTGAGTTAATTCAACCAATTTAGCTAAATTCATTGAATGGACTCAACGAATTTAGGTTTTTAGCACCTTTACAACCAAACAACCCGCTGCTCCGAAACATGTTCCTTTCCAATAATAGTCCCGTATAACCCGGGCCTGCGGGCCTGGATGTAGCGGTAACCACCGGCTTGTTGAAGTTTTTCAGGAGTGAACGTGGCTATGGCAATGTCATTGTCCAGCTCCCGGCATTCTGCGATAATGTCTCCAAAAGGGTCGAGGATCATGGAGCAGCCGTTTTTCAATTGATCATCATCCATGCCAATCGGGTTGGAGAAAACCGCATACACAGAATTGTCATAAGCCCGGGCAGGCAACCATTTCATCAGCCACGCGCGACCTTTCAAACCATCAAATTCCTGGCGGAGCGAAGTAGGATCGGCGGCACGGTTATGCCATAGTGCGGGATCTACGAAACCCGCGCCCGGCCGCGTGGAAGGTGTACACATGGTTACGTGAGGCATAAAAATAATGTCGGCGCCAAGCAGTTTGGTCGCGCGCACATTCTCGATGATATTGTTATCGTAGCAGATCAGAATGCCGCATTTCCAGCCGTATAGGTCAAAAGTGACGTATTCATTGCCCGGCGTAAGGTGTGGATTAATGAACGGATGCAGCTTGCGGTACTTGGCTATCAGTCCGGTTTTGTCAACACAGACGTAAGCCTTATACAATTTGTCGTTTGCGTCTTTTTCAAACAGTCCTGCGAGAATGGCGATGTCATGTTTTGTGGCGATCTTTTGAAGTTTCTGAATGCTCGGTCCGTCAGGAATGAACTCTGCAATGTCAAGCATTTGCTCCTTTGAAAGGTTTCGGGCGAATGTGTATCCGGTAATCGAGCATTCGTGAAATGCAATCGCTTGCGCGCCTTTCAATGCAGCCTCTCCGGCTAGCTGATCAATAATTTGTAGGTTGTAAGCTTTGTCTCCGCTCCGGTTTTCGAACTGGGCAGTTGCAATTTTGATGTTTTCCATAGCTTTGTTTTTGTCCTTTGTTAGGTCAAAATTAGGCGGATGCAACCCATTGCTATTGTACAAACCCGACAAAATGCGGGCAGCTGATTACTTCGGTAATCTAAGTTGAAAGAACTCGAACTATGGTAACCGTATCAGATTAGCAGCGAGAAGGTTACCGCCATTCATATACTGGCCTGGCGTCAAGCCTGAAAGGTTTTTCAACTCCCGGTTAAGATGGGCAGGATCGTAAAATCCGCTTTCGTAAAGCACATCGGTGAGCGTCGTTTCCAAAGACCTGTTGCGAAGTAATTTTAGAAAATACTGAATCCGCGCAATGCCCGAGTACCTCTTGGGCGTAATGCCTATATGCTCCTCAAAAGCCCTTTGAAGCTGTCTATCATGCACATTCAATGCAGAGGCGAGGTGGGTAACCGTGATACCGCCATGGCATTGGTCAATCAAATGTACTGCGTTGGTCGCCAACACATTGCTTGTAACCGGCTGACGTAATGCCGACAGCAGAGCATTTTCAATGATCCTGATTTTGTCCAGCATATGTGGAGCATTATCCAGTTGATCTAAAACCGTTTCCGTTCTTAGAAATGGAAATGTGATCGTGTCAATAATTTGGTTTTTGAGCTGGAAAGCGGGTATTCGAAGTAATGCAGATGCTCCGTACGGGTGGAGAACTGCAATTAATAGTTTGATTTTCCCGGAGGCAATCACATTTTGAAATATGTCAAGCTGGCCGTAAATAAAGCTTTGCGGTAATGCTTCATGGCTTGGAGCATTGCATTCATGCCGGTAAAGTGAATCCCCGCCATTGAAAACCATTCCTGTATTTCCATCCGAAAAGATGCGCAACATCAGGCTGCTGTCATTTTCCAGGATCAGAAAATGTTTGACAATTCCGGAAAGGCCAGGGGACGGTTTTACTTGCATAACCCTTATTTAAACTTAAAACTTACCAGTGTTGCGCCCAAAAACTACGTCCATTGAAGCCACTTTGCAAAAGTAATTTTGCAGCCTGCATGCTTCTTTTTCCACTTTGACAATAGAATACAATGATCTTGTCTTTGGGGAAAGTGGCAATGCTTTCGGGAATTTCGGAAAGCGGAATGTTGATGCCACCGAAATTATCTGCTTCAAACTCATTGTCTTCCCGAACATCAATCAGGTGAATTTGCTCAGGGAAAGTTTGCTGAATATTTTCAAATTCTTCGTAAGAAATCTCCTCTAATTCCTGAACGGCAGGTTGCTCTTTTTTTAGTTCCGGCTTTGGAGCTACCGCAGTTGCATGTGAAAACTGAAAGACCGAGGTTGCATTGGTCAATGCATTGATCACCATTAACTTACCAGAAAGCGTCTCGCCGATCTCGCAAATAATCTTGATCGCCTCATTCGTCATATAAGTGCCCACGATTCCGGGCAGTATCCCTATCACTCCGGCCTCAGCGCAGTTATCACCCTCTTCCGCATCAGGAAAAAGACTCCGGTAGTCAGGTCCTCCATTGTAATTAAATACCGAAACCTGGCCTTCAAAACGCAATATGGAGCCGAATACCAACGGTTTGTTTAATGTCACACAAAAATCACTGACCAGGTAGCGTGTCGGGAAGTTGTCGGATCCGTCGATCACCAAATCGTATGCTGAAATTATTTCGGAAGCATTGCTTTCACTAAGTCTTATCGGGTATGGAACAATACTGATGAAAGGATTCAGCAGCGAAAGCTTTTCAGCAGCGGTAACAGCCTTGTTTTTACCAATATCATTGTGGTTGTACAGGATCTGACGATGCAGATTAGTAACATCCACGGTATCATCATCCACAATTCCGATGTGGCCAACTCCCGCCGCGGCCAGGTATTGCAGCACCGGACAGCCCAGCCCGCCCGCGCCGATCACCAGCACTTTGGCAGCCTTCAATTTCTCCTGACCGAGCAAACCGACCTCGGGAAGCAGGATTTGCCGGCTGTATCGTTTGCGTTCCTGTGGCTCCAACATGGTTTTGAAATATCTGTTAGCGAATCTATCAATTTCTTTTCAAACAAAAACATTGTCCCAATCTTTCCAGACCGGTTCGTAACCGCCCGCTCTGATCATGTCGGCAATTTGGGCCGGACTGCGGTCATCCGAAATCTCAAATTGTTCCAATGAACCAGGTTCTACCGCATAGCCGCCGGGATTTGTTTTGGAACCCGCACTGATCGAAGTCACGCCCAGCTGAATGCAATGGTTGCGGAATTTTTCAGATTCCCGTGTCGACAGTGAAATCTCAACTTCCTCATTCATAATCCTGTAGGCGCATATCAGTTGCACGAGTTCCTTATCCGTCATTTCTACCTTCGGTTCCAGTCCGCCGGAAAACGGTCTGAGCCTTGGGAATGATAAACTGTAACGCGTTTGCCAGTAGGTTCGTTCGAGATAATTTAAATGTAAAGCCGTGAAAAAGCTGTCGGTACGCCAGTCTTCCAATCCGATCAGTACGCCGAGGCCCATTTTGTAAATTCCCGCACGACCCAGCCGGTCCGGGGTTTCCAGCCGATAATTGAAATTCGACTTTTTGCCTTTTGGATGATGTTTTCGATAGTCTTCCTGGTGGTAAGTTTCCTGGTAGATCAATACCGAATGTAAGCCCAGCGGAATAAGTTGCTCATATTCATCCTGGTCCAATGGCTGCACTTCCATCGAAACCTGAGCAAAATGCGGCCGGATCAGATCCAATGCTTTTTTGAAATAATCGACATGGACAGTCTGGTTTGCTTCGCCGGTAACCAACAGAACATGCTCGTAGCCAAGGCTTTTAATGACTTCCACCTCCTTCAAAATCTCGTCCGCATTCAATGTCCGCCGTCGCACTTTGTTATCCAGACTGAACCCGCAGTAGGTGCAAATATTGGTACATTCATTCGAGAGATACAGCGGAATGTACATCTGGATGGTTTTGCCAAACCTCTTTTGCGTGAGCTCGCGGCTTAGCCTGGCCATCGGTTCCAGATATCGTGCCGCCGCTGGAGATATTAGCGCTTTGAAATCGTCCAAAGTCCTTTTGGAGGCGTGCAGCGCGGTTTCGACGTCGGTTTCGGTTTTGGAATAAATACTATCCTTCACCTCATTCCAGTCATGGCGTTCAAATTGTTCTCTAAAACTCATCTAAAAAGGCAGTTAAAGGGCTGGTAGCGGCGGCAAAGTTTCCTTTGTTCCCTAATCGGGCTTCGAAGGCCATTCGCCCGGCTTGTACGGCCAGTTTAAATGCAGCGGCCATCGTCACAGGATCACCGGCGACTGCAATGGCCGTGTTTACCAGTACCGCATCCGCACCGATCTCCATGGCCAGTGCAGCATCAGAAGGTGAGCCGATTCCCGCATCTACGACCACCGGTACCTTGCTTTGCTCGATGATAATTTCCAGAAAATCAATGGTTTTTAATCCCTTATTACTTCCAATAGGCGATCCCAATGGCATTACCGCAGCGGCACCTGCATTTTCCAGATGCTTGCACAGTACCGGGTCGGCGTGAATGTAAGGCAGGATCACGAAACCTAGTTTGGCCAGTTCCTCAGTGGCTTTCAGCGTTTCAATGGCGTCGGGCATGAGGTACTTGGGGTCAGGATGAATTTCCAGTTTGAGCCAGTTGCTTTCCAAAGCTTCCCGCGCGAGTTGCGCCGCGAATACGGCTTCTTTTGCATTCCTAACGCCCGAAGTATTGGGTAGCAAATGAATATGTGCATGTTTCAAATGCGTCAGAATGTCGTCTTGCGTATTGTTCATGTCCACGCGGCGCAATGCCACGGTGACCAGCTCGGAGCCGGAAGCTAGTAACGCTTCTTCCATCATTTCCGAGGAACTGAACTTGCCAGTACCTGTAAATAACCGGGACTGAAATTCTTTGTCTGCAATTTTCAGCATAATGTTGTCTTGATTTTACTAACAGTTTCTTGGATATCAGCAGCTTGTAACAAAGCCGACGACATCGCTATTCCATGCAGGCCTGTGTTTTTCAAAGCGGCAATGTCATCTGGTAAAATACCTCCAATCGCTATAATTGGAATGTAATGACCCGCTTTTGCAAGCCTGTCCATTAGTTTTTGATACCCTTCCAAACCCAGTATCGGGCTAAGGTTCTGCTTGGTAGTAGTGAACCGGTATGGGCCGAGACCTACGTAATCCGCGCCTTCATTAATTCTCAAAACAATGTCCTCATAGGTATTGGCAGTTCCTCCTATGATCATTTCGCTGCCCACGATTTCCCTGGCTTGCGGTATCTTCATGTCCGACAACCCCAGATGCAATCCGTATGCACGCACTTCTTTTGCTATCATTGGAAAATCATTGATGATCAGTTTGGCGTTGTATCTATCACAAAATATTTTAGCTTTCATAGCCAGTGGCAGCACATCTTCCTGCGGCTGGTCTTTCACCCGCAATTGTATCCATTTACAGCCCCCGTCGAGCGCTTTTTGAATGCTTTTCAAGTGGGTGCGACCGGTTGTCTTGCTGGATATGAAGTGGAGCTTCGCTATTTTTTGAGTGATTCGGCTTGGGCTAAAGCCCTGTCCATGGGCTGGGACTTGGTCGAGAACCCCAGGTTGAAACCTGGGGTTGATGGCTGGCGCACCGGTGCAATTTGGTTCATCATAGGTATCATCCTGTTCCGGGCCTCGGGCGAAGATTCCGATATGTCTCTCTCCAGCCCCAGGTTTCAACCTGGGGACAAGGTGATGGCATAGCCTCCGGAAGTTCATGATAGCATCTTCCGGCTGTTCCCAAAGTGACCCAAGTATGGCGGCCCCGTCAAAGTTCATTGCCTGAATGTCTTTCAGATTAGAAGCTCCGATGCCTCCGAGGGCGATCAAACTGACTGGTTTTTTGATTAGTCTGAAATTGCCCTTCACTACACCGTGATACCCTTTTTTTGAAATGCTATCAAATACAGGTCCGAAAAAGGCATAGGAAAAGCAAGTTGGCAGCGTGTCATGTTGTTCAACTTGGTGGATTGAGGTACTCAGTGTGATACCTTTTTTTCGCATCTCCTGAAAAGCCTCCCACGATGTAGCAGCCCGCTCTTTTTCTGTGAAATGCAGCCTGAAAATACCAAATTCCTCCGCGAGGCAGTGGTGCTGATGCAAAGCAATGCGACCGAGGTACTTTTGGTTTATTTCGCTAAGCAGCACTTTTACTTGCTCCCTGGTACTGTCCGGCTTCCGCAAATGCAGAACCTGCAAGCCATTTTCAAATAGCTTATTGATCAGGCCAGCTTCATCCCGCAATGACCCCGGGGTTCCACCGGGGGTTCCACCGGGGGTTCCACCCGGGTGCGATATCACAATCAATTTCATAGCTATAAATAAATTTCACTACCCTTACTCGCAAACTCTCTCGACTTCGCCAGCATACCTTCTGAAATGGCTTCTTCCTCTCCAAAACCATTCGATTCAGCATACTCCCGTACGTCCTGTGTGATTTTCATCGAGCAGAAATTCGGGCCGCACATCGAACAGAAATGGGCGATTTTAGCTCCTTCCGCCGGTAATGTCTCGTCGTGGAATTCTTTGGCAGTATCCGGGTCAAGCGACAAATTGAACTGGTCTTCCCAGCGGAATTCAAAGCGGGCTTTACTCAATGCATTGTCGCGGTACTGGGCACCGGGGTGGCCTTTGGCAAGGTCTGCGGCGTGGGCGGCGATCTTGTAAGTGATCACGCCGTCCTTTACATCTTTTTTGTTTGGTAAACCCAAATGCTCCTTCGGTGTGACGTAACACAGCATCGCAGTACCGAACCAGCCGATCATGGCCGCACCAATGGCCGAGGTAATGTGGTCATAACCAGGCGCAATGTCGGTGGTTAATGGGCCTAATGTGTAAAATGGGGCTTCCTGGCAATGTTCCAGCTGCTTTTCCATATTCTCCTTGATCAGGTGCATCGGCACGTGGCCGGGACCTTCGATAATGGTCTGAATGTCGTGTTTCCAGGCGATTTTGGTCAGTTCTCCTAACGTTTCCAGCTCTGCAAATTGGGCGGCATCATTGGCATCCGCGATACTGCCCGGGCGCAGGCCATCGCCCAGTGAAAATGCCACATCATAGGCTTTCATGATCTCGCAAATGTCTTCAAAATGCGTGTAAAGGAAGTTTTCCTTGTGATGCGCGAGACACCATTTGGCCATAATAGAGCCACCCCGCGACACGATTCCGGTAATGCGTTTGGCAGTAAGCGGAATGTAGCGCAGCAATACCCCGGCATGGATCGTAAAGTAGTCGACTCCTTGCTCGGCCTGCTCGATCAATGTATCGCGAAAGAGCTCCCAGGTCAGGTCTTCGGCTTTACCATTTACTTTCTCCAATGCCTGGTAAATAGGCACAGTACCGATTGGAACGGGAGAATTTCGGATGATCCATTCGCGGGTTTCATGGATGTTTTTACCGGTCGAAAGGTCCATAATGGTATCTGCACCCCAGCGACATGCCCACACGGCTTTTTCAACTTCCTCTTCAATGGACGAAGACACAGCCGAGTTCCCAATGTTAGCATTAATTTTCACCAGAAAATTTCTTCCGATGATCATCGGTTCGCTTTCGGGGTGATTGATATTATTGGGTATCACAGCTCTGCCGGATGCTACTTCCTGTCTTACAAATTCCGCAGTAATGTGCCCTTTCGGCGTATTGGCACCAAAGCTATGCCCCGCGTGCTGGTGGCCGAGTGTACCAGCCTTACCATTCAATTCTTTCAGTTGCTGATCAATGCGCTGATTTTCGCGGATCGCGATGTATTCCATTTCCGCGGTAATGATCCCTTTTTTGGCGTAATGTAGTTGCGAAACATTCTGGCCTGGCAATGCTCGGAGCGGCTTGCTGATATGGACGAAACGCAAATGATCGAGCGTAGCATCGGTTAGCCGCTGCTGTCCATAGGCAGAAGAAATACCAGGCAATTCTTCCACATCCTGCCGGTCGCGAATCCACTTAGCTCTCAATGCAGGCAGTCCTTTCTTTACATCAATGTCAATGTTTGGGTCGGTGAAAGGGCCGCTGGTATCGTACACTGTGACAGGCGCGTTTTTCTCTGCTGCACCGAGCCGTCCATGCTGGCGGGTGTCGGTAAGCAAAATTTCACGCATCGCCACGGAAATGTCATGAATCTGACCTTTCACATAAATCTTTCTGGAATTGGGGAAAGGGGTGCGGGTGATCGCTCCGGCCTCGGGTGTTTTTTCAGTTTTCATAAAAAATGATGAGTAATTGAATGGATGAATAGACAGGATCAGCCGCCTTGGGTGGCTTTGATCAGCATAACCTGATCATTGGAATGAAGCAGACGGGTTGCCCATTCGGATCCAGGAATAACAGATTGATTAATAGCGACCGCGATCCCTTTGACCTGAGGCCCGGGAAATAAAGAAGACAGGAGAAGCTGAACTGAAAACTGTTCAGGGATTTCTTTGGATTGACCGTTAATGATGATTTCCATTCCGAATTTTGTTTTGTAATAAAACTTCAGGAATGGACCTTTTTGGAAAGATACATTGAGATACAATAGTAGTATCTCTTACTTTTCCCTTCGGCAGTACTAACTGCATCAGGTTCAAAGGGTATTATCTCAGTCCGCATGTCGGGACACCCCTAAAGTCAGGACAAAGCTATTCTAAAATCGCGATTTTCAAAAAAAAACGCTGAAAACGTTGCGCTAATGGTTGATCTTACATTCAATTTTTTAAAATTATCGGGTAACTTTAAGCCCAATATTTCAACCTGACAACGACCCTATTTATTTTGATGGATCTTATTATCAGAAGCGCAGCTCCCAAGGATCTGCCTTCCCTGTTAGAAATTATCAACCACGCTATACTCAACACCACAGCTATTTACGATTATGAGCCGCGAACAATGGAGCAACAAAAAGCCTGGTTTGAACAGATGTTCAATGACGGTATGCCTGTGATCGTGGCGGAAGTGGAAGGAGAAGTGATCGGATACGGTTCCTATAATATTTTCCGGCCTAAGATCGGGTACAAATTCAGTGTAGAACATTCCATTTATCTTGATGAAAAATCACGGGGAATGGGTGTGGGAGGGAAGTTACTGGGAAGCCTCATCCAGCGCGCACGCGAATCCGGCCTGCATACCATGATCGCCGGCATCGACGCTGCCAACCGCGGCAGCATCGAATTTCACAAAAAATATGGCTTTGTAGAAAAAGGCTACCTGAAAGAGGTAGGCTATAAATTTGACCAGTGGTTGGATTTGGTTTTTATGCAGCTGTTGCTGGAAGAGGATTGAAAAACGTTGACCGTAGTCTCTGACAACAGTCGGGTGAAAACCGGTCTCTGACCGGTTTGTGATACGTTAACGGTCGGAGACCGTAGACACTCGGACGTAGTCAGAGACTATGCCCAACTTTCAATGCGCTCGCCCGGTCTCTACATAAGTCTCTTTATCATCCGTAGGCTTACTCCGTTTGAAAACTCATTTTAACCCCTGGATAGGTAAAGCAAAGAAATCAATCGTTTTGGACTGTTATTGTGCAGTGTAACTTTATTATTATCATTTAGTTACCTCACATTTGAAATTATTGTCTAAAATGAATGGTTGGAAAATGGCTTTCTTCGGGACACTGACGATTTCGATAATTATATTGACCTTGGTGGGCTATATAATTGTCGTTCAATCTTTAACGATTGCTCATGATAATCATAGCTATTACGAATTAAAAAAGGACATAACGATACTGTCGAAGATTATTAGTGACAGCAATGTACAAAAGAGGCGTATTATCGAGATGTTAGTTAAAAATAAATTGATTGACGACGAAAATATTTCGGGAGATACGCTATTCCTGAATCAAAGCTTGTTGATATTTAGAAACGAGCAGCTGTTAAAAATAACGGTGCATTACGATTAACTTGCCAATTCTCAACGCCAAGTTGCTCTCAACTTGGCGACTTTTAAAACAGTCTAATGGGCAAGCCGGTTTCCGTATAGATTGCGTTGATCGTGGTCTTCGATTGTCTGATGCCTTGTTACCATTGAGTTTTTGGTTCTGACGGATAGTGAATGCTCATTTGGGGCCCGGTCGGAGACCGTAGACACTCGGACGTAGTCGGAGACTACGCCCAACTTTCAATGCGCCCGCCCCGTTTCCACATACGTCTCCTCATCGCCGGTAGGCTTACCCTGCCACCACGAGGCCAGAATCGATCCTGTAATATTCATAAGCGGCCCGAAAATCGCGGGGGCTAACCCGACAGTGGCCATTTTACCCATTTCTTTGGCGATACCGGAAGCTAGGCCTCCATTTTGCATCCCTACTTCGATAGCGATAGTCCGGCAGTCCCGCTCAGTCATTTTGAACAACCTGCCCGACCAGTAACCCAGCGTATATCCCGAAAGATTGTGGATCAGTACGATTAAAAGTAATGTAGGTCCGATGGTAAGCAAACTATCACGACCGGCGGCGGTAATGATCACAATGATAAACGCGATACCAGCCATTGAGACCAGCGGCATGGCGTCGTCGAGCCATTTGGCTTTGCCACTGAAAAATCTATTAAACAACAGACCTGCGCCGATTGGAATAATCACCATTTTAATGATATCCCACATCATGTGCAATGTGTCAATTTGTACAAATGCACCTGCCAACAGGCTCATCAGCAACGGTGTAACGATCGGAGCAAGCATTGTCGAGACCGCTGTAATGGTGATCGACAATGCGAGGTTTGCTTTGGCCAGATAGGAAATTACGTTAGAAGCCATACCATTGGGCGAGCAACCGATCAGGATAATTCCTGCTGCAATTTCAGGAGGAAAACCACTGAGACTGGCAAGTGTATAACCAATGGTAGGCATAATAATAAAGTGGCTAACCACGCCGATCAGCACCCCTTTTGGCATTTTCACCACACCAACAAAATCTCCGAAACTCATCGAAGTTCCCATCCCGAACATGATGATCTGGATCAGCGGGGTGATCAATATGGCCAGTTTAAAATCGCCAACGGTCTGGAAATGCTGCGGGTAGTACAATGCGGTAGTCACTGCCGCGAAAATAACCGTGGTATATGTAAAACCTTTCAGCTTTTCATAACCTCTGAAACTGATGGCCAATGCCAGAAAAAAACCGATAAAGAATGGACCTGCCTGCGCCAGATTACCACTCAATGCAAAATATAACGCTACCAGGAGGCATAATGCGGCGACACCAGAGAGGAGCTTGTAAATGTTCATATAATTGTATTTATAATACTATTCAAAAAAAGGGGAAAGAAAATTCCTGCTGAATGATCATACAGGAACTCTGTCATTTGGTTTAGGGGAACTACCTGGTTACCAGGTTCTTTTCTTCATATATTCGTCCAGTTCGGCGCGCTTCATCGGGATTTCCTTCGGATTTCCGTCGAGCCATTTCAGGAATGCTTCTTTCAGCTGATCCGTCCATTGGTTATCGATCTGGCCTGGCGTGAATTTGCCTTCTCTTAGCATTTGCAAGGCAAATTTGTCCCTTAATGTGAGGAATTCGGCGGTCAGGATCACTTTTTCGGCCATGTGCGCAGGGATGAAAATCACACCTTCTTTTTTGGCCAAAACCACATCACCAGGCAACACAATAGCGCGGCCAATGCGGATAGGCGTGTTGATGCCCGTCAGGAAAACATCTTTCAGGAAAGACGGATCAAAATCTCTTACAAAAGCATTGAAACCCTCAATTTTGGAAAGCCCCTCCAAGTCCCTAACAGCAGCGTCAAACACGACTCCATTCCCTGATTTGGCAAAAATAGAGGTTCCTAAATTATCTCCGATCAATGTTCCGCTGGCGATTTTCCCAAAGCCATCGGCCACGTAAACATCACCTTTGGAAAGCATATCAATCGGCCAGGAGTTGGTGTTTCCCAATCTGCCATTTTTGTTTCCACGGTCTTTCACCAACTTTTCGACATCCGGGCGGGAAGGCATAAACTGAGCTGTTAATGCACGTCCTGCGATCACAATGTCATCTTTCAGGATTTTCCAATTTCCGTCGAACTGGCAGTTGTAGCCTTCATTTTGCAATACCACCCACGCTTCTTCAATCGAAATATTTTTTGCGCGTGCAATGAGTGCGTCGGGTACTTTGGGGCGGCCGTCCGGGAAGCGTTCACCTTTCCATTCGGAGGTCAAGAAGATCAATTCTTCCTTGGGCATGGTCTGCGATCTGGCGGTACTTGGAGCGCCCAGGGCTAGGGCAGCGATGGCGATGAGGCCAAGAAACTGTACTCTCATAAACTCAGGATAAATTTAGCGGCTTTTATATAAGTCAAAAATGGATTGATTATCATGGATTTGAATGTTATAAATTTTCGAGACCGATCAATTATTGGGCAGTCCGGAAACAACAGGCAGCAAGATATGACTTAACTCCGGACCGCCGAAATAAATGGTCTGTTTAGCGATGCGTGTTTTGGTACTTGTTCCCAATGGTTCACCGGTGTTCGGGTTTCTGTCGAACTGTGGAAAGTTGCTGGACGTAATGTCAACGCGGATGCGGTGTCCTGGTTGAAACACATTGGCCGTACCTGTCATTTCAATCTCATATTCATAAACCTTATCCGGTGTCAGCAGCTTGATTTTATCCAATCCCTCCCTGAATTTGGCCCTCAAAATACCTTCCGAAACCGGCATAGCGAACCCGTTTGGATGTACGTCGACGAGTTTGATCATCCAGTCTGTATCCGGGCCGTCGGTAGCGGCATGCAGTTTCATTTTGACAGGGCCGGCGATCGTTAATGGCTTTTCGAGAAATTCACTTGTGTATACCAACACGTCTTCGCGCTGTTCCAACGGCCGCTGGTCGCGGGGGCCCGCTGGGGTAGGAGTGCCGCAGCAGTTATTGCCGCCGGTGGTAGGTACGGGGCTTTGCGGGTCGTAGCGATAAGTGTCCGTGCCAATTTTAGTAGGTTTGGTAAATGATAATGTGCCTTTTCCGCGCACAGAATTGGCATTTCCATTGCTACCCAGATATAACTCCTGATACTTCGTCCCCGGAATGGGCCAGTCGGTTTCGCTGCGCCATTGATTGGCACCCATATAGAATAACCGCACGGGCTTATCAGTCTCGATTAGGTTTTTGATGCCTTTTAAATGATAGTCAAAGAAGCTGAGCTCGGTTTCAAATTGTTCTACCAAAGCCGCAGGAGTAAAATCCACGTCGCCGTATGACTGGCTCGGTCCGTGACCCCACGGCCCGATGATCATTCTCGCTCCTTTTCTGGCTTCTGATGTGGCGCCTTTATTCTTCATGCCTACATAGCCATTGATGGTGCCCATCACGAAAATGTCAAACCAACCGCCTGATACATAAGTCGGAACGTCTATTTTATCAAAGCGTTCTTCGTCACTGATGGATTTCCAGTAATCGTCGTAGCTTTCATGCTTGATCCAGTCGCGGTAATGGGGTACCACGGCCCCGGCACTTTGCAGATCGCCATCATTCAATGGCAAATGCATGAGAATGTTGGCGTATTTGAGCTCTTCGGGTGTATAATTTTCAGTATGAAAATATTGCGGCAGCATAATACGGTTGGGCATCCTCACCACTCCCCAGCCGTAATTGAAACTGAGCCGGAATGCCCCTCCCATCGTGATCCAGTTGGCGTAAATGTTAGTGGACGCGAGTGAAGGAAATGCGGCTACCAAATGCGGCGGATTCAAGCTGGCCGCCTGCCATTGATTATGCCCCAGATAACTTCCGCCCTGCGTCGCCACCTTGCCATTTGAAAAAGGTTGGGTCGCGGCCCATTCAATGGTGTCGTAACCATCTTTGGCTTCATCGCGAAATGGCTCCCATTTGCCGTCACTTTCGTAGCGACCACGCACATCCTGCACTACTACGGCGTACCCGCGCTGCGCAAACTTGATCATTCCCTGATGCACCGCGTCGCGCTGCGAACCATACGGCGTGCGGGTGATAATGGTCGGGTATTTTCCAGGCGTAGCGGGCATATACACATCCGCATACAGGATCACCCCATCGCGCATAGGTACTGCCTTATGCCGCTCAATGCGAATTTCATTGAGTGGATAACCTGCATTTGAATGATTGACAAAACAAAAAATGACGAGGGCGGACAGCCAGATGCTGCGGGATATTTTCAAAATCATTGCATCACACATTTAGGTAAACAATGGATCGGACTACCTTCTCGAAAGTACGAGTGGATTGGTGATACCATTGAGGTCGTACACCACTTTCCCACCGCGAATGGTCAGTTCTGCTTCCAGTTTTTGCTTCCCCTGGATTTTGGTGCCGGTATAGTCCCAAAAACCAAAAGTACCGGTATCATTCAGCTGGAATTTGCCGTCCAAAACCCTCAAAACGGTCACATCGGCGCGTGAACCCACAGACAGGTTTCCCAGCTCTTCGCGATGAATGGCCTGTGCAGGTGCCCAGGTGCTGGCTTTGATCACGGCTGGCAGGTCCATACCCATTGCCAGGAATTTGGACATGACATTCAGCATGTCTTTCATCGCATTGTTCATACTGCCGGTGTGGATGTCGGTACTGATCGTATTGGGATAAAAACCACTTTTCACGGCTGGTATGGCCTGAGAAAATGCAAAGCTGATCCCGCCGTAACCTACGTCGAAAAGAATGCCTTTTTTTCGTGCCTCATAAACGAACGGTTTGATCTTGCCCGTCGCTACGTCCAGGATCGGTTCGCGGCTGTTGAGCTGGCCAAAGCAATGTGTGAAGATGTCGCCCGGACGTAAATGTTTCATGAAAAGCTCTTCGATGGGTAACACGGGCGAGCTTCCGCCGAAATCGACCATGACCGGAATGTTGGCGAGCTTGCCGGCTTCTACGGCACGTTCGGTTGGAGTCCAGTTGTAGCCATTGAAGTGGGCCAGTTTTATTCCAACTATATATTCAGGATTTTCCTTCGCGACTTTGGCAGTGGCCGCGGGATCCATATCCTCTACATTTTGTTCAAATGTGCCACCGCGCATGCCTTCGCCCACAATGTTGAGGAAAGAGAGTACCCGTGTTTTGGAAACATCAATGGTTTGTTTTTTGAAATCAGCAAATGACTTCCAGCCAGCGCAGCCTGCATCCACCACAGTAGTAACCCCGGTGCGGAATGTAAATCCGTCGGGGGGTAATGCATTGGGACCATTGCTGTAAGTCTGGTCCATTTTGGTGCCGTAAAAGTTGTGCGAATGCATGTCGATCAAGCCCGGTGTTACGAATAATCCTTTGGCATTCACGACCTGCCGGCCCTCTTTGGGATCAATGTTTTTGGCAACCAGCATCACGGTATCGCCTTTCAGGGCGACATCCATAATCTGGTTGATATTGTTTTTGGGGTCAATAACGTGTCCGCCTTTGATGACGACACTGTATTTCTGAGCATTGGCAATGGTAACGCTGCAGAAAATGGTGGCTGCGAATAATAATTTTCTGATCATGGTACGGGATTAGGTTCTGAGGTATTTGGGCAAGACAATTTGCTGATGATTACCAGCACTGATGATAAGACAGGAATTACAATGCATTCACCTCACTCCGGTCTTTATTTTTTTATACTTTTTCAAAAAAATGATACGGATTGCTGTTTTGGGCAATCCGTATCGGGTCAATTCAATTTAAACAAAAGCGATACAAAGGTTACCCTTACTTATCCCACCATACCATGCTCGAAAGCGTATTCGTTCCGCCCTGGCGGGTACGTGCTTCGATGAAGTTGGCTTTGTTGTATTGTTCTTCTGAATCTGGTATAACAAAACGGGTTGGAATCTTGCCGCCGGTAAGGTTACCAGGATAGTTAGTGGGCGTCAACTTGGGATATCCGGTGCGTCTCCAGTTAGAGAAGATCTCATACTCGTCTTCCAGGAACAGGCTCGCCCATTTCTGTGTACCGATCTGCTCCATTTTTTCAGCCAATGTTCCGGCTGCTTTGAACGGATTGGCTTTCAGGTAAGCCGTAATTTTAGCATCTGAAATGATACCCGCGCTGCCAAACAATGTCCATTGCTTCATCGCAGAAGTAACAGCTGCGGTATACTCAGCTTCTGCTGTGGTACCGCTGTACCAGCCCCTCAATGCGGCTTCTGCCAGCAAAAGATGCGCTTCGGCGGTTGTGAAAACCAATAATGGCGCGTTGTATTTCAGGATAGTCGCAGGGTTAGGCTCCGAATAAGTGTTGAAATCACCCGGTAAGCTGTTGAATGCTGCATTCGGCATTCCTTTCTGCAATGTGGTAGTCGTATCTGCGGTAAATGTTTTGCCATCGGCAGACGGTACCCATACGATCGAGATCACATTCAAACGTGGATCTTTGGTGTCTTTGAAATGGTCCACCAGCGTTTTGGCCAATTTACCACCTTCCACATTGTCACCACCTGGATTTACATAATCCGTGCTCATCAGTCCGCTGGCAATGAAATTACGGCTGGCTGTGATGGATCCGTCCACATAAGCAATGGTCGCCATGTCCGAGTCGCTGGTGATCACACCGCCTGCGATCGCTTTCTTCACCCAGGTTTCTGCCATTGCAGGATCGATTTCAGTCAGACGCATGCCTAAACGCAGCATCATTGAATAACCGAATTTCTTCCATTTAGGCACATCGCCGCCATAGATCAGGTCGGAGTTACCGAAAGTGGCTTTGGCCGCATCGAATGCTGTGATGGATTCGTCGATCTCTTTCAGCATATCCGCGTAGATAGCAGCCTGCGTATCATATTTCGGTGTGAAATTCTTGTCAGTGAGCGCTTTTCCTGCTTCTGAGTAAGGAATGTCACCGTATAGGTCTGTCAATCTGTGGTACAGATATGCTCTCCAGATACGTGCTACCGACAACTTATTAACATCTTCCGGAGCAGTTTTCACCGCCCCAATCACCTGCTCCACGTCGATCACCGCACCGGCTGACGCGGGGTCACCGCCATACAATGCCCAGCTTCCGTTGGAATAGCCGTAATTGAAATACTTGTCACCAGCAGCAGGAACCTCTTTATAGGTCGCAAAGTGCTGCATGGATTGGCCAATCGTCAGGTAGGCAGCGCCGGTATAGTTGTTGGCCACGGTTGTAAGCTGTGCCCTGGTGAAAAGGAATCCTGGCACTACTTCCGTGGAAGCATTGGGGTTGACATTCATTTCCTCGAACCCATTATCGCAGGAGGCAATGAAGAAGGCCATCGGGGCCAGATATAGTAGCTTTAAGTATTTTTTCATCTTCACTAAATATTTTAATGATTAAAATTTCACTTGCAGGTTCACACCGATGTTTCTGGTCCGTGGTACACCGAACGCTTCAAGGCCCTGTGCATTACCATTGGTATAGCTAGACTCAGGATCGAAATAGTTGTTTCTCTTGTCTTTGTAGAGTAGCAAAAGATTACGTCCCACAAGCGAAAGCGAAGCGGATTGTATCTTGCCTCCCAGTATCGACATTTTGGCAACAGGCAAATTGTAGCTGATGATTACCTGGCGCAGCTTGATGAAATCATTGTTGAACACGAAAATACCCGTGTAGTTCTTGTCATTGTCATAGTAGGTATCCACATCCTTTTTCTCCCATGTTTTGGTAAAAGGAGCTCCCTCAGGCGTTACACCCGTTACAGTTACACCGGTTTCACGACCGGGAAGCGTTTCTTTCGGCAAACCGAAGCGATAGGCGTACTGGTACATGTTGGAGTAAACCACACTTCCGAACTTGCCATCCACAAGGATATTCAAAGAGAAATTTTTGTATTTGAAGTTATTGGTGATACCCATTGTCCAAGGTGGAATACCATTGCCCAGTTTCGCAAGGTCACCTCTTACCGCATAGCCGCTGGCTGTGTTGAATACGGTATTGCCGTTGGCGTCTTTCTTTTTGTTATAACCCCAAACCTCGCCGTAGGTACCGCCCACGTAGTTATTGATGATACCACCACCTACGCCATTACCAATGGTAAGACTTGGAAGCTTGTCGTCCAGCTTAATGATATCGCTTTTGTTGTAAGCCATATTGTAGCTGATATCCCATGTGAAATCCGCAGATTTTACCGGTGTTGCAGTCAGCAAGATCTCGACACCCTTGTTACTCAGCTCACCCAGGTTTAGCAAAGCAGATGTGTAGCCAGAAGAGGATGCAATGTTGCTCTGTACGATATCATTGGTTGTTTTACGATTGTACAATGTCAGATCAAGACCTACGCGGTTGTGCAGGAATTTAGCTTCGATACCCACTTCATAGGTTGTGGAAGTCAATGGTCTCAGGTTCGGGTTAGGTACCAATGCTGATCCCAATTGCTGCACCGGACGACCATTGTGGCCACCTTGCGCCATGCTGTAACTTTGGTAGATCTGGTAAGCTGCTACGTTCGCACCACCTACCTGCGCCCATGATCCGCGCAGTTTCGCGAAGCTTACCGCCGATGGCAGCTTAAATGCCTCGGAAAGGATCAGCGACCCGCCGATTGCAGGGTAGAAAATGCTGTTGCTAGCCGTGTTCAGCACCGAGAACCAGTCCTGGCGACCTGACATCGTGATATAGGCAAATCCTTTGTAACCTAAATCAACAGAACCAAAAAGCGAGTTGATACCGCTCTTGGTATACGTAGGAACGGTCGTTGAAGTAGCCAGGTTGGTAAAGCTGTAAAAACCAGGAATGGTAAACTCAGTTCCGTTGAATGCAGTTTGGTCGTAAATGCTTCGCTGCATGTTGCCCCCAGCCAGCGCTGAGAAATTAAAGTCTTCGGAGAAATCCTTGCTGTAATTCAGCGTAAGCATTCCGTTGGTTTCAGACGATGTGATTTTCTTAGCTTCGTATTTTCCCAAAGGTTCGTAGGCATTGGCAGTAGGTACTACGAATTCATAATTGAAATTATAGTAGTCCTGGCTCACACTTCCTTTGATAAACAGGTTGTCCAGAATGTCATATTTAATGTTGGCCTGTCCTAGAAAACGATTTTTACGGTCTTCGTTTTTGAATTTATTTATTACAAAATAGGGGTTGGGAGCCGCAGGTACCGGGTTCCATTCCACTTCCTTGCCCGTTGTAGCATCGTAACCTGGTGAAAGGCTTCTGATGTCAACCGTATTAGCGATCAGATAGGTTGCCCAGTGTGGGTTGTAATCCGCGTAACCTACTTTTGGACGGTTGTGTCCATTTTCAATGTTGTATTGAACAACCGTTTCAATGCTCAGTTTTTTGCCCAATTGTGCGTTCAGATTGAGGTTGGCAATTCTTCTGTTGAATGAAGAATTGGGTACAATGCTGGTCGCACTGGTGTTGTTCAGGCCAAAACGAAAGTTAATAACCTCGTTACCACCTGTGAATGAGATAGAATTGATGTAGTTTTTTCCTGTACGATAGAAATTTTTAAGATTATCCTTCTGCGGGGAATAGGGACGCATCTGGCCATCAAACTGGATCACATCGGTACCGTCCATTTTCGCTCCATATGACAAGCGGCCTGAGCTTTTTGCCTGGGTTTGCGTAGTAGGTTTAACACCGTCCACGCCCTGTCCGTATTCGTATTGCCAATCAGGAATGATAGAAAGGTTATCGACACTGAAGTTGCCATTGTACTCCACGCCAATGCCTTTTTGCGCACGTCCTTTTTTGGTAGTGATCAAAATAACACCATTGGAAGCACGGGCGCCATAAAGTGCAGCGGCGGGTCCACCTTTCAAAACACTGATCGATTCAATGTCGTCCGGGTTGATACCGCCGATACCGTCACCACGGTCAGTATTGTTACCATTACCATCCGATGCATTGCCGCCACCCGGAACGCTATTGTCCATCGGCATACCATTGATCACATACAAAGGCTGGTTGTTTCCGCTCAAAGATCCGTTACCGCGGATAATGATACGGCTGGATCCACCCGGGCCTGTTGACATACCGGTTGCGTTAACCCCTGCAATTTTACCTGTCAATGCATTCGCGACGTTGTTTTCACGTGCTTGTGTAAACTCGCTTCCTTTTACCTCTGTCACCGCATAAGCAAGTGCTTTCTTTTCTTTGGAAATACCCAAAGCAGTCACCACGATCTCGTTCAATGCTTTTGCTTCAGGTTCCAGCTGCACATTCAGGTCTGATTGTGAGCCAACTGTAATTTCCTTGGATGTATAACCTACAAAGCTGAATACCAGAACAGTGGATGCAACATCTGCATCAGCAATGTCCAGTGCATATTTTCCATCCGTGTCAGAAGATGTACCACGCTGGGTACCTTTGATCAAAATGCTCACACCAGGCAAACCAGTGCCTGTTTCGTCAGTTACCTTACCAGTTACATTACGTTTAGGCGCAATTTTACTGGCAGGTACGTCTTCCACTACCGGTGCCTGCTCCCGTTTGAGGATAATGCGGTCCTGCACCACTTCATAAGTAACCTTATGTGGTGTGAGGATCTTATTGAGTACTTCCGACAGCGCTTCTTCCTGGAATTTATAAGTCGATTTTTGGTTATTGAAAATCTGAGGGTTGTACATAAACTTAACCTTCGTAGTACTTTCAATCTTCTCCAAAGCCTTGTCAATTTCGGAGTTGGACAAACGCAACGTCACTTTTTGTTCTAAAATTCTTTGACCACGCACATCGTTTGCATGCACAAAAGTGCTGACTGCGATGGAGAGTAGGGCTTGATACAGCGTAATGCGCATGATTTTCTGTAAAGCATGGTGAAATTGTACTCTTTTTGACATAATTTTGATTTTTGTCGGGTTAAAATTCGGCATAAATGATTCCCACGGCAGCCTCTATGGGTGCCGTTAAGCGTGAACAAGCGGGGGATTAAATTGGAGGTCGGTGGTGTTGCAGCATCATCGACTTTTCTTAGGCAATTAGTAATAGATTCTATTCATAGGCTTCCTTTGAATTTTTGCTTTAAGTATGAGAGAAGAGGTATTAACGTTTAACAACCCTTGCTGTTAATAATGATACTGGCATCGAGCTGTTCATACTGCGCGCCGATCGTCTTACAGATCAGGTTGATTTTTTCAAACAGTGGCTCGTCAGAAAGTGAGGCCGTCAGATAGCAGTTTTGCATCACCTCGGCATCGAAAATAATCTTCACACCATAGGACTTTTCCAGTGCTGCAAATACTTCGGTAATAGGCGTTCCCTTGAATTCAAAAGATTGGCGCTGAATAGGCAATTCCAGCAATTTTGGGTTTGGTACCAGGCTGCGCGTCAGGCGTAACTCCTTGGCAGCGAATACAATCTGCTGGTTTGGAGTCAATACCATTCCGCCCAGCTTGTCGTCAGCATGTTGCGAAGCCAGCGCTTCCTTAGTCATCGGGAAAACAGAAACCCTTCCCGTTTTTACCACCACTTTCACCTCACGGTCATCGTCAAATGCACTCACTTTAAAGCTGGTACCCAGCACCTTCGTCGCCAGCGTATGTGCGTATACATAGAAGGGTTTGTCAGGGTTTTTGGCGACTTCAAAAAAGGCTTCACCATTTAAAAACACTTCCCGTTTATTACCGGCAAAGTTCCTCGGGTAAGTTATGCGGCTGTTGGGTTGCAGGAGGATCGAGCTTCCGTCTTCCAGCAGCACCAGGCGCGCTTTGTCGGAAGTGTTATTTTCTTCCACCAATGGCTCGGTGATCTGGCTGAGGATCACTTTGTACTGATCCGATTGCTGTTGGGTAGCTGTTTGTTTGTTGAACAACCATCCTGCAAACATCAGTATCAGCACGGAAGCGGCCATGTGATACCAGTTAGGTCGGAAACGCAGCCATATCGATGATTTCTTGGCCGTTTTTTCGCCTATCGCGTGAGACAAGCGGTACATTTCGTTGGCAACTTCTTCGTCAGTGATCTGGTCAAATGTGGTTTCCGTCGCAGCTAGAAAGTTTTGCGCGCGGGTCACCAGTTCCTGCTTATCAGGATTGAGTTCGAGCCATTCCTCCCACACAGTTCCTTCTGCGGGGTCGTTGTACAAGGCCCAGCGTCTGAATGATGGATCGGCTGCTAGCTCCTCCGGAAGAAAATTGCGGTAATTCTGCATATCAGGCAAATAATAGTATGGCTAATTTTAATAAGGATGCAGAATCATTAGGCCAATACTCTTTTTCTGAAAATTATTTTTCAGAACTAACTTATACACCATTAATTTATACCTTGTTGTAGAACAAGACCCGGAAATCAAATGAAGGTCACCGAGGAGATCAAACCTTTGCAAAGACTGTTAGAGGCGTCGCAATTTATGTTGTCGGAAGAGGTGAAAGAGCGGTTTCAACAGAACCTGAAAAGGTTTGTGATTCCAAAAGGCCGGGTTTTGGTCGATCTCGGACAGGTGAGCCCCAGCCTGTACTTTATCGAAAAAGGCGTGATGCGCACTTACTATCTCAGAGGATCCGAGGATATTACGTCCCTGCTGGTTTCGGACGGCGACATTGTGTGCATTGCCGAGAGCTTTCTTTTGCAAAAGCTGTCCAGTGAAGTACTGGAAACACTGGAAGATACCATCGTCTACGCGATCTCCTATGACGCTTATCGCAAACTGGTGGAGCAGGATTCTTACATGGCGACATTGGCTGTCAAGCTTTTAGAACAACACCTTATCAATTTCACCGACCGTGTCAAAGTCTTCAAGTACTTGTCTGTGGAAGAGCGCATTGCATATTATGTTAATCAACCTTCGTCACTCTTTCGCCGCATTCCGGATCATTATATCGCCACTTACCTGGGTACCACGGCAGCTACATTCAGCAGATGTCTGAAATCAGTTAATTTTGACAAAAATCGTCATTGAGGACAGCGATTTTACAGGTATCTTCTGAAAAATGCATTCTTCCTGATCGCAATACTCACCGCCCAGCTCGCTGAAACGGATACAATAAACGTGATCGAAAATTTGACAAATGCCGGTAAAGGAGCTTCCAGTAGCAAATACTGGCACCAGATCACGAAAGCATAATGCACCAGGTAGATCAGGTAAGCATTGTCGGAAAGAGAATCCCACCAACTTTTGGGCGTATGTACCGTAGCGCGGAACATCGTAATGAATGCAATGCAGCTGCATGTGCAGGAGGCCACATAAATGGAGAAGTAGATCAGGTATCCGACTAATTCCGTGATTTGCTGGTGCTTCACCATTTCGGTCAATGTAGCGGGGAAGATCGTGAGAATCGTATAAGTTAATGCGCAAAGGAATAGCCACCATTTCCAATTTCTAACCAGCGGTGAGGCAGGGTTGAAAATGCTATCATTGAATGCAGTGTTGCCGATGGCGGTACCCAATATAAAATAGCCAAAATACAACAGGATCCTGTTCAGCTGAAAATCAAATGGTCCGAAACCCGTCCAGTTACCCGTTCCCAGCCAGAATGCGAAGGGTACATACAGAATGAAGGTGAACAAAAACCAGCCTATGATGAATGCAAATGGTTTTTTGCCCCAATCTACATTGAAAAGCAACTCCTTGCTTCGCCACTTTTTGCGTGTTAAATAAATCAACGCAAAAAGTATATTGAATACAAATAACACCCAGATAAACCAAGGCGGACCCACCGGCCATTGTTCCACAAAGAAAAAGTCTTTGACGTAGGCAACTACATCATTACTATCGTGGGCAACCTTGTAAGCAGGAAAGTAAGCCAACAGGTTCATCAGTGTTCCGCCGAGCAGAAAGGGAATCAGAAGGCGGTAAACCCGGTCCCGAGTGAATGCCATCGCGCCTTTTTTCTGAATGCTTTTGAAAAGAAACAGACCGGCGATAAAGAACATCAGTGACATGAAGAATACGTCATTGAAATTTTCGAAAATATCAAGACCAACCCATCGCTGGCTGTCCACAATAGGATTGGTGGAATTAATGTAGGCTGTTTTGTTGAAACTCGCAAAAGTGGTGTAGGCGAGGGAGGAGTGATGGGCAACGACGAGAACGGTAATAAAAGAGCGTAAATAGTCAATCCATAGAGTTCTGCTCACGACTTTGTCCATCAGAAGGGTATTTTGGTATGCAATAAAGTGACGCAAGATAGCGCCTCCGTTGCATCCAGTCCATTATTTATTTTGGGAAAAACCTTACCAGTAAAAGGGAATGATCAGTACCAGCAAATGACTTACGGTATGCATCTGATGTTTCAGGGAGGAAATGGCTTTGAAGAGCAGATTAGCGACAGATTGGCGGTTCACCTGCATGAGATCGGCGATCTGTTCATTGTCCATGCCTTCGAAATATTTGAGGAAAACGGCTTCTTTCTGGCGGCGTGGCAGCTCATTCAATGCTGCGCGGACTTTCACCTGATTTTCGCTGTACAGTTCATTTTGCTCAATTTCGGTTTCAATGGTCTGATAATCCGAAAGCTGGCCTATCTCGTCAATGTCGAGCAGAGAGTGGGGAGCGTTACGACGGAATTCCTGAAGAAGCTGATTGCGCAGCGCTTTCAGAAAGTAAATGGTAACAAATTGAATATTGATGTTCTGACGCTTTTCCCAGATGTGGATAAGCAATTCCTGAATGGAATCTTTAATGAACTCTTTGTCGGTAGTAAAGTTACAGGCGTAGTTGAAAAGAGTACGGTATTGCTTGTCAGCGAGTTGGCAAAAAGCCAGGCTATCACCGGCTTGCGATTGTTGCCAGAGATTTAAAAGAATTGTATTCTCCTCAGCTATGCGTTGTCTCTTGTTCAAGGGCGGTCAGGTCAGATAACAAAGTAACTGTTAAATCGTTGCAAAATAAAATATAAGTATGACTTTATTTTTTTTGAAAGAATTTAATGCTGGGAAATTGTATTATTCCAGAATATTAGTTTGTGATTTAGGGTGAGACTTACCAAGTCTTCAAGACTTGGCAAGTCTTCAAGACTTGGCAAGTCTTAATTTCCTAGATATAAGCAATGCAATCGATCTCCACCAATGAATCACCCGGTACGCCGCCGTAGACCGCTACCGTGGTACGGCAAGGGGGCTTGCTGCCGAAACGACCTTTGTACGCTTCGTTCATGGCTTTGTAATCGTTCAGATCGTGCAGGAATACGCTGCATTTCAATACCTTTTCCATCGATGAACCCGCTTTGATCAACTCTTTTTCAAGTTCGTCCAATACGTGTTTGGTATGGGCAGTAATGTCTCCCTCAAAGTGGGCGCCTTTTCCAGCTACGAAAACCATGTTGTTGAATTTGGTATGGCCAGAAAACAAAGGCACATCCTGGTACATTACCACCTCACCCACTTCTTTTACAGGAGCCGCAGCTGCGGGAGCTTCTGCTGCTACTACTTTGGAAGCTGCTCCAATGCCTACTACACCTGCAACGGAGGCGAACAATGATTTAAGAATCGATCTTCTTTCGGATTTCATGTTGGTATAATTAAGTTATTGAAATATGTACATTTATGCTCTTTTTTTCTTGCTCTTTTTTGCCATTTTTTCATTAGCAGGCAGGTTGACTTTCCATATACCACCGCCGGCTTTGTTACCACCCTGTTTCCCTCCGTATTCAATGATATATAAGGTACTTCCAACCAATAATGCGTCGGTAGGAGCCGTGAAGCCTTCCACGATCCGGGTTGTTTTGACTTTATAATTATCAGTCGCTTTGTCGTAGATCATATCCAGATGAAGCAGGTCTTTGCCTTGTCTTCTCAGCGGGTTCGGGTTGACAACCCCGTTTCTTGCCCCTCCGGTGTACCGTATCACAAACCCGTCCCCGGCCAGGTCTTTGCCCAATGTTTTTTCAGTATCAAAAAACAAAGCGAGGGGCGATGAATGTGCGTTGAATGTTCCCACTGTCGCACCGGTTGTGTCGCCATCCATGACTACGCCTGTTTTTCTGTCACGGTACTCGTTGGCATCCGGGCCCATATTCTGAACGGACGGGGTGAATGTAACGCCAGCTGGTTTTTTAGGAAATTCAGGATCATTGTGAAAATACTTCATCAGGTATGCAAATGCAAATTTGCTCAGAAAAGGATCTTTTTCAGGATCAGCCTGGAAATCGGGGAACTGCTGCGGGTTTTCTATACCACCCATAATCCAGGGAAAGCCGTAATGATGACCTTGTCTCACCCAGAACATATCTTCGGGATGGTCGTAATCGCCTGAGTTTGAAACTGCAAACAAATTTCCTTTTGGATCAAAGGCCATGTCATAAGCATTGCGGATACCTTCCGCGTACAGATAACCCTCTGCTTTCAATTTGGGCACATCGGTAGACAGCAACAAGTCTTTTGCATTGATCGGGAAGCGGAAGATGTTCGCAGTCAATGCATTATCACGCGCATTTGGATATTCACCGCCATTGTCCTGCACCTCGCCATGATCGGTACGGGCGCCGGTATTGACGAAAATGTACTTCCCGTCGGGGCTGATCTCCAATGCATTCCAGCCATGATCGAAAGTGGTTTTATTGGCACCATATTCAACAGTATTGAAAACCACGGTCATTTCGGGCTTCTCAACGCCGGGTTTCATTTCATAGCGTACCATACGGCCCTTATTTCCCTTATTATTATTGACGCTGACATTTCCGGCGAGAAAGAGGGTATTGCCATGAAACGCAGCGCCTTGTAAACGGGGGATGCTGTGATCTTCCACCGAAAAAATCTTCTTGCTTTCCGGTTTTCCGTCAACGGTTACGATTTTTAAAACGTCACCAAAGAATGTCGTGTAGTAAATTTCTCCGGTCAATGGATGCTGAATGATACGGACTGCCTCGGGTTCTACTTTCATGTAGTACTCGATGGTAATGTCGTCGCGGAGCGCTTTGGGTGTAGTGACGACGGCTTCTTTCGTTTGTCCGGAAACATGAAGTGAAATGCCCAGGGCAAGCGCGGCAGTAATCCCTGATTTTAAAATGCGGCTAAAATGTAACATGGTATGGTTTAGGATTCAGGATTACTCAGTTTTGCCCAGATGGCGAATGTAAGCAACGAGCTGCCATCTTTGTTCGTCGGTGAAAACGTCTTTGAAAGGCGGCATATTACCCCTTCCGGTCGAGATTTTCCAGAAAACAGAGCCGTCACTTTGCGCTTTTACGAGCGTATCGTGAAAGTTGGCGGGTTTTTGTCCCAATGCGCCACCGGCTGCCCCGTCCCCATAACCGCCATCGCCGTGGCAAGATGCGCAATAAAGTGTAAACAGCTCTTCGCCCTGCGCGAGGGTGAGGGGTTCGTCGTGGTAAGGACTTTTCAAAGTGTCGACCCAGGCCGGAGCCTTCCAGGGATCCTGACTATTGAAATGGTAATCATGCTTGTTCTCAGCAGAAAACCCTGCAAGGCCTACCCCGGAAATAATGATCAAGCTTGCGGCTAAGATTTTATTTTTAGACATTCAATGTACTGAAAAATGATGTATGCCATTCTCCCTCCAACCTCTTAAAGGAACACTCAATTGCCGGAGAGTAATATCCGCTTAAACAGGTTGGAAGGAGAAAAGCATTATTTCAAACTATCGAGCGACGCCCGTACTTTACTAACTTCTTCAATGGTGACAGCATCGGCCGTATTTCCAAAATTGCTACGGATGTGGGTCAGTACCTCCGAAATTTCCTCGTCTTTCAAAAAGCTGTGCTGCGGCATCACATTGTTATACGACTGGCCCTTAACGTCAATGGGGCCATCCAATCCTTTCAGCACTACCTTGATCAGCCTTTCCTTACCGCCGGTTACCCATTCAGAACCGCCTAGTGGAGGAAAACGCTGCGAATCGCCCATGCCGTTGCGCTGGTGGCAAGCACCGCAATAAACGCTATACACTTTGCCGCCCGCTACCGGCTTGTCCTTATCCAGATTGTCATTCACAAAATCGGGTGTGCGTATATGTGCCAGTGATTTTCTCTTTTCCATTTTGGCAAGCGCAGTTTTTGCAAACTTCTTCTTATCGCCTTTATAAGTGATTTTCCAGATCTTTCCTTTTTCAGTCTCAGCAATGTAAATAGAACCGTCCGGCCCCATGGCAATCCCCATCGGGCGATAAACTGCGTCGCTGACATTCACGATCGGGTCAATTCCTGCGAAACCGTCTGCGAAAACTTCGTATGGGCCGGATGGCGCACCATTTTTGAATGGAACAAAACCAATGAAGTAGCTCGACTGCGGGTACGGAGCGCGGTTGGTAGAACCATGGAATGCAATGAATGAACCGTCTTTATAACGATCCGGTAACTGATTTCCCTGATAAAAAAGAAGGTCATTCGGCGCCCAGTGGCCGGGGAAACCAATCAATGGTTTTTCGTACTGATCGCAATCGCCAACAATTTTACCGTCGCCGCCATATTCCGGGTTTAGTACCTTTTTGCCTTGCATCTGGTCCCAGTAGCAGTAAGGCCAGCCCGCGTGCGTTCCTTCTTTGATCCGTAAAAATTCTTCGGACGGCAGCATTGCGCTTTGCCAGCCATTGTAAATCTGTGGCCACAAGCGAAGCAGGTCGTCACGGCCATGTTGTACGGCGTATAGATTATTGTCTTTAAAATTCCAGTCAAGGGCGACCACGCTGCGGAGGCCGGTAGCATATTTCACGCCGTCTTTCTGATGTTGGCCGACTTTGTTAGCATCAAATTTCCAGATACCGCCGTGATCTTCCAGGATAGGGCAAGGAGTCATCCCCGGCGAGCCCGGCGTACGGTTATCTACCTGACACGCATTGGAATTGGCACCAAAAGGAACATACATGAAACCATTGTTATCGAATGTCAATGGCTTCGCAATGTGCTCATGCATACCGTGCGGGTGGTCGTCGGTCAGGATCACTTCTTCCTCACTTTCAGGTACGAGCTGGCCTGGTGTCAGTTTGTAACGGTACACCACCAGTTCGGAACTGAAATACAAATATCCCTTGTAAATACGCATGGCAGTACCATATGCCCGCTCCTTGGCAGCGCCGCCGAAACGCTTGATGATATCGGCACGGCCATCATTGTTGGTATCGCGTAATGCAATGACGGATTCGCCTTTGTCGGCAAATCGCGCTTTTACATAAATATCACCATTATCATTGATCGCAAGATGCCGCGCGCGACCTGGCAAGCTGTCGACTACGACGGTGGCTTCAAATCCATCCGGCAAAAACAAACCGCCGTTCTTGGTATTAACAGGCAATTCCTGCTGATCAGAACGCTGCGTAAATCCCAATGCAAACAGCACCAGTAGCGAGGCGGACCATTTTAAGCGTTTATTGTTCATAGGGGTTAGGGTTTATTGGCTTTTAGCTGTTAGCTGTTAGCTTTTAGTTTTTTAGCTTTTTCGCCAAAAAATAAAAGAGCTAATGGCTAACAGCTAATAACTCATTTCAAATATATCGGCTTGGCAATTCCATTTAAATCATACACAATCTTACCTCCCATGATTGTCATCTCACATTCCAGTTTTTCTTTGCCTTCCATTTTATAACCGGTTTTGTCATAAAAACCGAAATTGCCTTTTCTCATGGAGAAGATAGCAACATCTGCGATCGCATTTTCAGAGATATGGCCCAGGTTTTCGCGGTGAATAACCTGCGCCGGTGCCCAGGTACTGGCTTTGATCACCGCTGGCAGGTCCATTCCCATGACATAGAATTTGGACATAATGCTCAGCATATCCTTCATCGAACCATTCATACTGCCCGTATGCAGGTCGGTACTGATGGTATTGGGATAAAATCCTGCTTTGACCGCTGGAATGGCCTGTGAATAATTGAAGCTAGCGCCGCCGTAGCCGACGTCAAAAATGATCCCCTTCTTGCGTGCTTCGTAAACGAATGGTTTTACTTTCTGGGCCGATTCGTCCACGATCGTTTCCCGCACATTGCCTTCGAGTAATGTATATGCGTGTGTAAAAATGTCGCCCGGACGAAGGTGTTTCATGAACAGTTCTTCGAGCGGAAGCGGAGGGTTATTCCCTCCAAAATCAATCATAACCGGCATATTAGCCAGCTTACCTGCTTTTACAGCATTGTCGACCGGTTTCCAGTCACCGCCTATAAAGTGTGCAACTTTAAAACCGACCACGTCATTCCTGTTTTTAATGGCAACTCCTGCGGCCAGGTTCGGGTCCATATCCGCAGTGTCCTGCTCGTAATTACCGCCGCGCATACCTTCACCCACAATGTTGAGGAATGATAGTACCCGCGTTTTTGAACTGAAAATAACATTCTTTTTGAATTCAGAGAAAGAATCCCAGCCAGCGCCGCCTGCATCCACGATGGTGGTAACGCCTACGCGGAAAGTGAAACCGTCGGGCGGCAGCGCGACCAAACCATTACTGAGATAATGGTTTGGCTCGGTGCCGAAAAACACATGTCCATGGATATCGATCAGTCCGGGAGTGACGTACATTCCTTTTGCGTCAACGACTTGACGGGCTTCCTTCGGATCAATGTCCTTGGCAACCTTTTTGATCTTCCCTTCGAAAATACCCACATCCATGACCTGGTTGAGGTTATTCTTGGGATCAATGACCGTTCCGCCTTTGATCAGTACACTATAAGTTTGTGCATTTGAAACAAAACTTTGCAAACACACCAGAAGAAGGATAGCGATGGACTTGTGCTTCATTTTTTAAGAAAAAGTAGGGCTTAGGAATAGCATTCTACTGTACATATTTAAACTACTGCTTTCGACAGTTCTTCTTTTAATCTGGACGCTACGATTTTCTCCTCGCCCGATTTGAGCATCCAGGCAGTGATTGTCAGCGAATTGTTTTCCGCCGGCATAATTTCGATCGAAGGGTTTCCTTTGCGCAGGCTCTCTTGCAGCACTTTCACTGCCAGACTCACTTTCGCAGGGTCCCACGATACTTTCAAGGTAGGGGTATGGTTGCCGAGTTCAGGAACGGTTACGTCAGTGGTGACACCATTCACGCTTTTGGCGGCATTGGCAATGTGGGCAATGCGGTCTTCCCACATTTTCCATTCTTTCTTATGATCCATTTTGACGAAGTTATCCAGCGCCACGTACATGCCCAGGATTTCTTCTTTATTCACCTTCATACCACGTCCGATCGTCGATCCGCGCGGCGGCATGCTCAGTCTTGCTGCGTCGATTAGGTGTTTTTTACCCATTAATATTCCGGCACTCTGAGGTCCGCGCATTGCTTTTCCTCCTGAAACGCAAACCAGGTCGAAACCCATGTCGTTGAATTTCCAGAGATTTTCCACCGGCGGAACGTCAGCTGCCATGTCGATCATGGTAGGTATGCCATTCTTTTTGCCAATTTCAATAAACTTTTCATGCATTACCTGCCCTTTGTCAGCCTGAATGTTCAGGAACCAAAGCATAGCAGTTTTTTCATTGATCGCTTTTTCAAGCTCTTCCAATGTTTCCACCTGTATGATCTTGCAGCCCGTGTTAGTCAATGCATGCGAGTAACCAATGTTATGTCCTTTCTGAATAATAACCTCTGATTTCATTCCGGTACCTTCCAGGTGCGGCAATGCTTCTACTTTTTTCTGGTCCATGCCAGTCAGTACACCAGCAAGCCCCAGCGTCAATGCTGAAAAGCAACCTGCTGTAACAACGGCAGCCTCTGCGTGGGTAAGCGCAGCAATTTTTTCGCCTACCTTAGTCTGGACTTCATCCAGCATCATAAAATCCTTAGCGGCCCCCTGAATGGTTTCGACCACCTCATCCTGCATCAGTGATCCGGTCATCATCGTGTAGGTACCCGCAGCATTAATAAAAGTACGGATGCCTAGTTCTTTGGCCAGGTTCCTCACGGGTAGTTTGGCGACAAAGCTGGCGGGTTCCAGGCTGTTTTGTCCCAAAAATCCACCGAGAAGCGGAAAAGTGGATAAATGCTTGATTAAATCTCTACGGTTTATCATAACGGTTAAAGGGCTGAATAAATGTGATAATGGCTTTTCAAAACAACTTTGACATACTAACAGAGAAAGGATGCAGGAAATATCTGGTAATACTCTGTTTGCTAAGATTATTTTTTTTAATACTGGAAATTTAAAAAATAAAGTTTGGTCATTGTTGATTTTGAAGGCTTTTTATTCCGAATTACTCTACGTCCCACCAAATCGGTGTTGCTGCGCTGTCTTTTCCGCCCAGATAAGCAGCTACTGCGGCTTTCACTGCGTCGCCACCCGAGTTCGTCACGGCGGAAGGGTAGGTCAAACGTTTGATGAATGTACCCGTCGGCAGGTCAGGATTTTTGGTCACCGCCACCGGATACAGTTTCGGGTAACCCGTTCGTCTGAACTCCGACCAGGCTTCGGTCCCTTCCGGGTATAGTGCGATCCATTTCTGGGTAATGATGCGTTCCAGCTTGGTTTCGAAGTTATCGGCCTCGTTCCATTTTACGGTGATCTTGGTCATGGCTGGCGAATTGTTGGCCGTATTTTTCGGGTCAATGTAGGGAATCTGGGTAGTGTTCCCGGTGAGGTATCCCTCCACACCGCTCGCACCATTCGCTTTGAACGAGGCTTTGATGCCTTCTTCATAGAAAAACTGTGTGGTTCCACCCATATTCCATCCTCTGAGCGCACCTTCGGCTTTCAGAAAATAGCTTTCCGCAACGTCTACCTGTTTTACAGGCGCAGTGGTAGACACATTGGGAAGAGAATAAAACTGGTACCTTGTCTTATCCGGACGTTCAGAACCTGCACGGATGCCTTTGATCTGCCCCGCTACTGCCTTATCGGTAGCTGCCACGGCATATACCGGCAAGCGAGGATCTGCAAATCCTTTGAGGAAAGTCTCAACCGCTGCCGACATGCGCGTGTCAGACCATGCATTGGCCATCGTATAATATGGATTGGTGGTCGTCGGAACGATCGAAAAGCCAACGTCCGTCAGCAAACCACCATTCGCCGGATCCACCGCTTTTTCTGCCTCTGTTTTCGCCAGAGCAGGTTTTACTTTCGATATCCGCATCGCCAGACGCAGTTTTATAGTATTGGCCAGCTTGATCCAGCTGGTATATTCACCCAATAATGATGATTTGTCCCATTTCAAGAAACGTGCTTTATCTGCATTCGGGTTGGCAGCTTCTGCGGCTTTCAATGCAATCACGGCTTTGTCGAGATCTGCAAAAAAAGCGGTGTAGGCCTCTTCCTCTGAGTCAAATGTTACCTGCGCGGAAGTCCCGTATTTGGTATAGGGATAAGGCCCGAATGTATCCACCAGGCGATGCGCGGCTGTTACTTTAATGATCAGGGCAATGGCGTACAAGTCGGGGTACTTGGTTTCGTAACCTTTCTTCCACATTTGCAGCCATTGGTCCATCACGTTCTGGGTGGATGTATTCCATGCCGTGTTGTTCCAGCCGTCTACCATGAAATACGTGGTCGTGTTTTCATTGTTCAGGAACGGGGTAGGCGTTTCCAGGTAACCCGCAAATGATTCTGCCTGCAGGTTTTGCTGGGTTTGAACGGCCGTAGTCGTAGCCACGATGCGGTTCATCATCAGCGGAAGCAAAATCCCGCCTTCATTTGCATCCTGCACCAGGTCTTCGTCCGTGATCAGTTTGTCGTCCTGGTTCAGGGTCTGCATATAGTCTGTACAAGAGGTCGCTACGGAAAGCAGGCAGCCCATGGCCAGAACACTGAATTTATGTTTATCGAGGAAAAATTTCATTGGAATGATAGTTAGAAGGTTGCACGAACGGTAAAACCATAGGAACGGGTCGCAGGAATGCTGAATCCTTCCATTCCCTGCATGCTGTTGGCAGTGGTAATGCTCACTTCGGGATCAAACGGTGCGTCTTTGTAGAAGAAGAAGAGGTTTCTGCTAATGAAGGAAACGCTGATATCTTTAATCGCTTTCGATACTTTCGGGAATGTATAACCCAGCGCCAGTTCTCTCAGACGAACATTGGTAGCGCTGAACATGTACTCTTCTGCCGCCGCGGCAACATCACCTTTACCTGAGATGAAGTTGTAGTAGGTTTCAGCAGGGATCTGTTTGCCGTTCACCATCACGCCACCAGCGTCGCGGGCATCGCCTGATCTCTTGGATATACCTTTGAAATCCAGCCACTGCTCGGTCATCGAAGCTATTTTACCTCCGAAACGTCCGTCAACCAGGAACGAAAGGGTTGCATTTTTGTATTTGAACTGGTTCGTGAAACCCATCAGAAATTTAGGGTTAGCATTGCCCAGGTACTGGTCGGTTCCGGCGGAAAGCAATGGCAGGCCAGTGGTTTCATTGTACTTAATGTTGCCGTTATCGTCTCGCTGGTAGGTTTTACCAAACATATCACCATAAGAACCATACTCGCGGCCGCCCAGATTAGGAATGCCTGGTTTGGTCAAAAACAGTTGCAGCATTCTGGTACTTCCACTCGCTTGTAAAACGAACCAGTTCGCAGTCAGTAAGTTGCTGAGTTCTCTGATCTGATTGATGTTTCTTGAAAAGTTAACTCCCGGTGTCCAGCTGAGACCTCCGCCCAAATCAGCATTGTAGCTGATCGTTGACTCAAATCCTTTGTTGCGGATCGTACCACCATTGATATAGAAGTTGGTTGCGCCTGAACCGGGAGGGGCAAGGATCTGGAAAACCTGGTCGTAAGTAGTTGCATTGTAATAAGTGAAATTCACATTCAGCCTATTTTTGAACAATTTCAACTCAGTACCGATCTCGTAGGAACGGGTCCTTTCCGGTTTCAGATTCAATGTATCATTTCCATTGAAGAAAGGCAGGTTGCTGCGTCCGTTCACATTTTCATCATTGGAAAGTGAATAGGGTGGGGTCCAGTTGGCAAAACCAAATGGTAACGCATTACCTACCTCTGCATACGAAGCCCTTATTTTGGCAAATGACAGGATGTCGCTGGGTTTCAGATTTTCAGTCAAAACGTAAGACACGCCGACGGATGGATAGAAGAACGACTGGTTCACCGTGGAAGACCATTCTTTTCTGGCAGTCACATCCAGGAACACCGTTTCTTTGTAGCCAACCGTTGCAGTTCCGAAAAATGCTTGCGATAGTCTCTTTTGAAGACTTTCAGTTGCATTGAAAAATCCCTGACCAGTCTGGCTTTGCAAAGCGTACACCGAGAAATAATTAGGATAGGACAATGTGTTGGTAGCGCCATTGTTTCCCAGATTCAGATCGTAAAAAGTGTTTTGCGTGTTGCTGAAACCGAGGGTAGCAGACAAAAACAGGTCTTTACCAAATGTTTTGGTCCCGCTCAGCAAAATGTCAGAATACAACTGATCCGTATTGGTCAGATTTTTGCGGTAACCACCATTACTACCCACCAATGTAGCATCGGAGGAAGCATACTGGCGAAGTTCAAAGCTGTCCTGAACCTTGTCGTAAGTTGCCCGTCCCTGTACATTCAGCCAATCAGTGATTGCCCATTTGGCTGACATTGCATAGATTGTCCTGCTTCTGAACTGATCTGTCTGGTTTTTGTTGGCAAGCCAGTATGGGTTTTGATTGGAACTCGCTTCGTTTTTAATGTAAGGCCAGTTCTGCACGTTCATCAATCGGGAAGGGTCCCATTTCTGGTAATTGTTACCACTGTATTTGGAGAAGTCATCGCCGGTAGGGAACAGATAAAGGCTGAAAATAGGGCTGAAATAGAATCCGGCTTGCGGACGATTGTAAACTTTTTGTTCGATATAATTCACAGAAGCGTCGAGCGAAAGTCTGTTGTTGAACAACTGAGTCGTGCCGCGCAGGTTAATGTTATGTCTTTTGTAATCATTCTCAGGCACGATACCATTGGCCTTGGTATTGGCGTAGGACACGTAAAACTGGCCGATATCATTCCCATTTGTAATCGAAAGACTGTTTACGAAGGTCTTGCCCGTTTGGAAAAAGTCTTTCAAATGTTTGTCGCTACCATTGGTGATCTTGGGCCCCCAGCTATCATTGACAGCCGTGTTAGCCACGCCGCCGTACCCTTGTCCGTAGGTAGTTTGCACCTGTGGCAGCGCAATCGGGTTCTCGAAGTTGGCGGTTGAGGAGAAATTGATCGATGAAAATCCTTTGCGGCCTTTTTTGGTAGTAACCAGGATCACACCATTCGCCGCCTGGCTTCCATACAATGCAGCAGCAGAAGCACCTTTGAGGATACTAATGTTCTCAATGTCTTCCGGATTCAGGTTCGAGATCGCGTCACCGGCATCCCGGGTGTCGAATAATGACGTTCCCTGTGCGCTGTTGGCAGCATTCATCGGGATACCGTCAATCACATATAATGGCTGGTTATTGCCGGTAATAGATTTGTTACCACGCAAAAGCACCTTGGAAGACGAACCAGGGCCGCCGGTACCTTTGGTAATCACCACACCCGCAGCCTTACCCGCCAGCGAGTTGATCATGTTAGGATCTTTCACCCGTGTAAGTTCTTCGCCGCCCACATTCTGTTGCGCGTAGGTTACACTTTTTGCATCTTTTTCGATACCAAGAGCGGTGACCACCACTTCACCCAATATTTTAACATCTTCCTGCAAAACAATGTCGATCGATGTGCGGCCCCCCACGGTAATCTCCTGGCTGATGTAGCCGATTGAAGAAAATATCAGCACCGAATTGTCATCAACAACATTGATAGAGAACTTTCCGTCGGTATTGGTGCTGGTGCCAACGGTACTACCTTTCACCAGGATATTGGTACCGGGAATGCCCGCACCTTTTGTATCCTTAACGGTACCGGCAACTTCCTTATCCAATGTCTGGGCAGTAGCAGGTGCCTCGACTTTTTCTACGGAAGCTGCCCGGGAAACGGGTTTGTTGTTGATGATGATGTTATTATTGATCTGCGTGTATCCCAATCCGGTACCCGCCAGTATGGTTTCCAGTACCTCTTTTACCGTTTTATTTTCAATGGAAACCGATACTCTTTTCTTTTTGTCAATGCGTTCAATGCTCGTTACAAATTTGAAATCACTCTTTTTTTCAATGCTAATAAATGCTTTTTGCAGGCTGGCATCTTTCAGGAAAAGTGAAATCTTTACTTCCTCAATGCTCTGTGTCGAACCAGGCCCCATGGCGAATACGGGCCTCACGATCAGCAGTAATGCGATCATTAGCGTAATAAATTGCCACTGTCGGCTGACGACATGTGGCGGTTGTGCGGGTAACATTTGTCTCATACGATTGGGTAATGATAAAAGGTTAAATTGAACTGAGGGATTTAGGAATTTTACACACAAATTCTGATCGGTAAATAGCCATTTACGCGTGCCAGCCGCCTGGCCTGTTATAGGATACTTTGATGATTTCTATACTATCTGCAAACACCGCCCAGGATGGTAACCTGGGTTCCGTCAATCTTGTAACGGAATGAGTTGGAGATACTTAACAATTCTAAAACACTTTTCAGGTTCGCACCCTCATTGAAGCTGGCCATTACCCTACAATGATTGAGATCTTTGTTTTTTACCTCAATAGTCACGTTATACTGCTTTTCCAGACTGGCGATTACTTCGGTATAGGTGTTGTTCCTGAACACCAGTTGCTCTCTCCGCCAGCTGCCAATGTCAAACGTGCTAACGATATCAATATACGTTTCGTCTTTTTCAGTGTTAATGACCAGCTCCTGCTGCGGTGTGAGTTGTGTGACCTTGATGGGTGTTCCCCTTTCAATTTCTTTACTCACCTCCACTTTCCCCGTCGCTACCGACACGGATGCCAGTTCCTGTCCTTTATAAGCTTTCACATTGAATGAGGTGCCCAGTACTCTCGTCGAAACTTTGTCGCTGTGCACGATAAATGGCTTGGAGGGGTTGGGTACTACTTCAAAAAATGCCTCTCCTTCCAAATAAACCTCTCTTTGGTCTGCTTCAAATGCTTTCGGGAATGCGATTTTACTGCTTTTGTTCAACCATACCTGGGATCCGTCTGGTAGCGTCAGGTTTACGATTTGGTCTTTTCCACTTACTTTTTCAGTGTAAACCAGTCGGGTATGGGTTTTCTTTTCATTGTTTTTACCAACAAAAAAATAACCCAGCCCTATCAGTACAGCCACGCTGGCTGCGGCCACCCAGGAGCTGATTTTGAAATAGTTAAAGCGTTTTTCAACAGGTTCGTCGATACTGCTGTCGGCCTCTGAAATCATTGAATTAAGCCGTGCCAGCCCGCTTTCTGCATTGAATTCAGGTTCGGGTGCCGGTTCTTGTTCATTTTGCCAGGCAGACTGTATCTGGTTAAACAGTTGGTGGTTATCATAATCTTCAAGCCACCATTCCATAGCCAGTTTTTCTTTCGGGCTACATTCGCCAGCTAAATATTTGGCAATCAAAGGCCATGGTGTGTGGTCAGACATCAAATTGGGTGCTTTCTAATGTTAGGACAAATAAAAAATGGGAGTACCCCCATCCTGTCAGAATATTTTTTATATCTGATAAGTTTTTTGCAGAAGTTTCAATTGCTTGATAGCCTTACCCATTTGATTTTCTATCGTTTTGGACGAAAGGGAAAGGATTTCTGCAATTTCATTGTAGGTGAAGCCTTCGAAGCGGTTCAGCTGAAAAATTGCTTTTCTTTTTTGGGGGAGATAATTGATCAGGTCAGTAATGCGGGATTCCAGCTCGTGGTACATCAGTTCGTCGTCCGGGCCGGGCGTGTTTTCTATCAAATCTTCGCTCAGTTCCACCATAATGTGCTTTTCCTGCTTCATGTAGTTGATACAGGTATGCCGCGTGGCGGTGAACAGGTAGGAGCGAACGTTTTTTTCAACGGTAATGCTTTCCCTTTTTTCCCAGATCCTGAAAAATACATCGGCTACGATTTCCTCCGCGAGGTCGGTACGATTGCTGAGGTAGGTGGCAAAACGGCAGAGTGAATGATAGTATTTTCGGAAAAGACTGTCTAGCGCACGGTTGTTTCCCTGTTTGATCAGCGAAATGAGAAGTAAGTCATCCTGGCCGTTAATCATAAACTGCAATTGCTAAAAAGGTATCGGTAATTCCTGTGATTTATTCTTTGCTTTCAGATGCCGGGAGTGAATTGGCAATATTACGATTTTGATTTGAATGCAGACTAATTTTTCGCGAAAAATTAAAATAGTAATATTTTATTTGGTGTTGTTTTAAATACGAAGAAGAATCACGTAATCGGTTACGGCGAGAAAAAAGCCGATCAGATGGAAGCGATAAGCATTGAAATGAGGTTCTCAGGCAGTCATTTCAATGCTTATCGCGGGGAATGTGTACTGGTGACACTGGACTTGGATCAGTTCAGGAAAAGCTGCTTTACGCAAACCGGGGTAGGGATGCTAATTTCTTTCCCGGTATAAGTCAATTGGCCTGTCGAACTATTTCTCTTGAAAAACACGACAGTATCATTATCACGGTTGGTAGCGATCACAAATTCACCTTTTTGATCCACCAGGAAATTACGTGGATGTTTTCCGTGCGTTTCAGCATGTCCGGCGACAGTTAGCTTGCCGGTTTTTGCGTTAACTCCGTAAATAGCAAGGCTTTCGTGACCGCGATTGGAAGCGTAAAGGAACTTACCGTCGGGTGAAAAATGAATGTCTGCCGCATAACTTTTTCCTGTAAAATCACCCGGAAGCATGGTAACGCGCTCCAAAGGAACCAATGCACCGGAACCTTTCACAATTGAAAATGAATTGACAACCGACGCAAGCTCGCAGGCGGAATAGCCGAAGTTTCCATTGGGATGGATCGCAAAATGGCGCGGGCCGTCGCCTGCTTTTACTTCCGCATAAGGTACTGCGCCAGGAGTCAGTTGTCCAGTCTTCTGGTCCACCGAATACACCATGATCTTGTCAATACCGAGGTCGGATGCATAAATGAATTTACCATCTGCCGAGGGGATAACGGAGTGCATATGAGGCTTTTGGGAAGGATTTCCTTTGTCCTGGATCGTGTCTGCCACTGCGCCGATCGTACCGTCGGGGTTCAGCAGATATACGCCCAGCTGCCCGCTGCCGTAATTGGAAACATATAAAAACCGGCCTTTCGGGTCCACGGCGACGTGGCAAGGACCTTTGCCTAATGATGGCTGTGCATTCAATGCGGTCAGTTTCGCAGTAGCCTGGTCGATGGCGTAGGATGACACGGTGTTATTGCCCTCATTAGCCGCGTATAGGTACTTTTTATTGGGATGGAATTCCAGGAATGACGGGCTGGTTTTGCTCGTAATCACCTGTAACTCCTTGAAAGAGTAGTCGCTGCGGTCGAACTCGTACACATATATGCCCTCGCCTTTTTGCGTGTAGGTACCTATGTACAGGATCTCTTTGGTTTTGGAAGTTTGTGCAAAAGTTATCATTGCGGTCAGTAAACAGACGAATGTAAGAATGGTTTGTTTCATGGTTTAGTCAGTGAAATGGTTGTTTATTGAATTGTTTGGAATGTTTATATGATATGGGTGGTTTGCAGGCATTTGATATGTTTTGTGTTCATGTAATAAACATTTCGGATAAACAGGTAGCCCCAACGGGGCATGCATCGTACCGTTATCATGGTCTTTTACAAACAGGTAGCCGCTCCGCGGCATATATTGCGCGGTCGTGATCTTTTTTATAATTAGGTAGCCCCTCGGGGGCATGCATCGTACGGTTATCATTGTCTTTTACAAACAGGTAGCCACTCTGCGGCATATATTGTGCGGTCGTGATGATCTTTTTTATAGTTAGGTAGCCCCTCGGGGGCAAGCATTGTACGGTCAGCATGATCTTTTCTACAAATAGGTGGCCGCTTCGCGGTTGCATAGCGCCTTTTCACAAATAGGTAGCACCTAGGTGCCTTATCGCAAATTAATGCCTCAGAGAGGCACCCTGTTTGTAGCCCCGGCGCATAGTATCCGGCAACATGCCCCGTAGGGGCTACCTGTTAATTGAATTGCAATGAGTTATATTTTTTTATGGCACATTGTTCATTACCCCGTAGGGGCTACCTTTTTGCTCATATCCTGTTTTATTCAAAAATCAATGTGCCGAATTTTTTGAATTCGTGGAAACTGCCGCCGGTTTTTTGCCAGGAGTAGTATGCGGTTTCGGAATCGTAATCAATGCGGTAAAAATTACCCCGCCATTTCGTGCCCGATTTGGGAATGGAGGGCACTATGGGGTTCATTAGCACATATGGAATGAAAAACTCGGCCTTCCAGCCTTCCACTGCCGCCATGCTTTTCTTTTGCCCACCTTGCGCGCTCGTCGCATGTTGGACCCGGTTACGATCGTCATAATGCCATGGTTTCCAGCCTTGTGCCTTGCCATTCATGTTCGGTACCAGTATTGGTAGCTCGTAATTAAGCGGTGAAACTTCGTATTCTAGATAAATAGGGACTGCAGTATCCGGCCAGAGGAATACTTCTACGACGTCTTCCTTGAACAATGCGCCGAAATCTTCCATAATGGTAGCAGTAAGCCGCTGGTCGGTACAGTCAAACAGAAAGTAGATGCCTTTCTCGGAATACATGATCTTTACTTTGGTCGGGAATGCTTTGCCCGGCCCGGGTTGGTTCGGGCCCTTCTGAACGGTAATGTCAAACCATTGCGCTGCTGACCAGTTGGCTGCATTGCCTTCGCCGTTTACTTTGAAATCTGTCGTTTTTTTGATCACTAGGGAAGAATCCGGGATAGTCGCTGACGCATAAAAGCTGTTCATGATTCCGGCTGTCACCAGGAACAGGAGCGCAATTTTTTGTAACATGAATGAAAGGGTTAGGATAGGAAAAAAATCAGGTCAGGTAAAGTGTGGTCATTTGTAGTCAGGTGTGGTCGCGGATGGGCAGGCAATTTCATTAGGTTTTTACATTTTACCAAATGATTATGGATGTGTTACCGATTATCGACGGAATCATTTCGAATGATGGGAAATCGGGCCATTGGAATAATTATTTAACCAATGCGCTACAAACACTTTTTTGACAAACCATTTAACTTTGAATGTCATGATACGAGAAAGAGGAGAACCAGCAATCGCTGATACCAGCAAACCCATTTTAGAAGCGCCCGTATTTCCGGATTATCCGCAAAATACACCAAATACCCGTCCCGTGGCACAGGACCCCGACCTGGTTGGCGGTGACGACGACGACGAAACGGATGAAGACCTGATCGACGATACTGATGATACCGTCGTAGACGAATTCGATGAGGATGCCCAGGACAGAGAGGTAGTAATCGAAGACGGCGATGAGATCATCGACACGGATGATGATGATGACGATTTATAGAATGTGGTTTAACAGCCGACAAAAAGCCCTCAGGAACAAAATCTGAGGGCTTTTTATTTTTTGAAATGAGTAATGAAATGCTAGTTGTGTCTTATTCAGCTAAATTGTCTATTCCTCACTTTTCTTAAACCCATGCGTTCCACCGACAAAAATGTTACCCAAAGCATTACGCAGGTTATCGCTGCTTCTTCCCTTGGTACTTTAATTGAATGGTATGATTTCTACATTTTCGGCAGCTTAGCCGTCATTATTGGCCAGCAGCTTTTCCCCAGCGATGCGGGCGCATCGGCGCTTATTAACACATTAGCGATCTTTGCGGCGGGCTTTATCGTGCGTCCTTTTGGTGCATTGGTATTCGGTCGCCTGGGTGACCTTATTGGCCGGAAATATACATTTTTGCTCACCCTGGTGCTCATGGGTGGTTCCACATTTCTGATCGGTCTGATCCCTTCTTATTCCAGTATTGGCTACGCGGCACCGATCCTCGTTTTGATCCTGCGTCTCGTTCAGGGGCTCGCGCTCGGTGGCGAATATGGAGGCGCGGCTACGTACGTGGCGGAACACGCACCCGTAGGAAAGCGCGGTTTTTTTACCAGCTGGATACAAACTACCGCTACATTGGGACTTTTTCTTTCACTCGGCGTGATCGTATTGACCAAAAATCTCCTGGGTGCCGACAAGTTTGCCGACTGGGGCTGGCGTATCCCTTTTCTGGTATCGATTTTACTGGTAGGGGTGTCCATTTACATTCGTATGAAAATGCATGAGTCGCCGGTTTTTACCAAGCTGAAAGCAGAGGGTAAGGTGTCAACCAACCCATTGAAGGAAAGTTTTCAGAAGAAAGCCAATTTCAAAATGGTGCTGCTTGCATTGTTCGGAGCGACGATGGGGCAGGGCGTCGTGTGGTATACCGGTCAGTTTTATGCGCAATCTTTTTTAGAAAATACCTGTAAACTTGATTTCAACGAGTCGCGCTATATTCTGCTTTGGGCGATCTTATTTGCGACGCCATTCTTCGTGATCTTTGGATCCTGGAGCGACAAGGTGGGCCGAAAATGGATTATGCTGACGGGAATGCTGCTCGGTGTGGTGTGCTATCGGCCTATTTATCAATATTTTATTGATGCGACCAATGTGATGGAGTTTCAAAAGACGGAATTAAAAACAGCTTCCGAACCGGTGATAGAACGAGGGCTCGTGAAGGGCAAGCTCGATTCGCTCATCACGACCACCGTTTCAAAAACGCTGAACAATGGTATCACATTCAAGGAGTCGCATGTGGTAATCATTCCGGAAGATGTGCTGGCGCCGATGCCTGAACCACAAACGGTGATCAAAGACGTGACGCTTGCGGGAAGTGGCTATATCATGATCATTTTCCTGGTATTCTTTCAGGTATTGCTCGTTACGATGGTTTACGGGCCGATCGCCGCGTTTTTGGTAGAACTTTTCCCGACTCAGATCCGGTACACTTCCATGTCGCTGCCCTATCACATTGGAAATGGGGTGTTTGGTGGGTTGGTGCCGTTTATCGCCACGCTGGTAGCTTCTTTTCCAGGCTCTACGCCGCTTTCGGGGTTATGGTATCCGATTGGAATTGCAGCACTTTCATTTATTATCGGTGCGGTTTACATTGATAACAGGGTGGATAACAATGTAATGGACTAATTGTTTCAGATCTTAAAAATTCAAAAATATGAACAGTATAAAGAAAATATTAGGCGTGCTCTGGATGGTTTTGGGGCCGGTCATCATCTTGTTTTTATTCTTGCAGGCGGCCGATAAAATCGCTGATTCGGCTGAGGGCATCGCGCGGACTAATACGACACTTCAATGGTCGATTATCATCCTGATTTTCATACCGATATGTGCCGGTTTGGTAACATTCGGTTACTATGCCATGAAAGGTGAATATGAACATCTACCTGAAAGTTCCTCGGAATTGTAAGGATAGTTTCTATTTTTGACTATCTCATTGGAATGGTCAAAATCATGAAAGACGAAGTTTTTATATTATCTGCAGCCCGGACGCCCATCGGAAGTTTTGGCGGAAGTCTTGCTTCGATACATCCTGCCCGGTTGGGCGCTACTGCCATTCAAGGTACTTTGGATAAAAGCGGGATTGACAAGGAACAGGTGCAGGAGATTTTAATGGGCAATGTTGTTTCTGCCAATGTCGGCCAGGCACCTGCGCGTCAGGCTGCGATATATGCCGGTCTGCCAGCTTCTGTGATCTGTACTACCGTTAATAAAGTTTGTGCTTCCGGCATGAAAGCCGTTGTTTTCGGCGCGCAGGCTATTCAGCTGGGCGATGCTGATGTGGTGGTAGCGGGTGGAATGGAGAGTATGTCGCAGATTCCTTATTATTTACCCAAAGCAAGAAATGGCTACGGTTACGGAAATGGCGAGATTATCGACGGACTGCTGAAAGACGGGCTAACTGACGTGTATGACCAGATCGGCATGGGCGTTTGTGGTGACAGAACGGCCGCGAAGTATTCCATTTCACGGGAGGAGCAAGATGAATTTGCGATACTGTCCTACCAGAGAAGTGCCGCATCTACTGCCAATGGATTTTTTACAAATGAGCTGGTGCATGTTGAAGTCCCGTCGCCGAAAGGTGGTGACTCAACCTGGGTGACAGAAGACGAGGAATACAAAAAAGTCAAATTCGAAAAGATCCCTTCTTTAAAACCTGCTTTTTCAAAGGATGGCACCGTTACCGCTGCCAATGCTTCGACTATTAATGATGGGGCTGCGGCGCTGTTACTGGCGAGTTCAGCGTTTGTGAACAATGCTTCACTCAAACCGGTAGCGAGAATCGTCGCCTATGCCGATGCAGAACAGGAACCGTCCTGGTTTACGACTACACCCATCATTGCAACTGAAAAAGTGCTTCAAATAGCGGGCTTAACGATTGCGGATATTGATTATTTCGAAGTGAATGAGGCATTCGCAGTGGTAGTACTGGCTTATATCAAAGCTTTTAACCTCAATGTGGAGCAGGTAAATGTGTTTGGCGGGGCGGTTTCACTTGGGCATCCACTTGGTGCATCCGGCGCGCGCATTATCACGACATTACTTTCTGTTTTGGAAAAAAACAAAGGAAAATATGGCCTGGCCGCGATTTGTAATGGGGGCGGTGGTGCTTCGGCGATTATCATTGAAAGACTTTAAGATTCTTTGATCAGTTCCTTCAACCTGTCGTAAAAACCGGTGCTTTTGAATGTGAATGATTTGTGTAGAATGTAGTTGCTCACAAAGCTGCAACCCTGGCCGAATATGTAACAAACCATTTCGGTAATGTTCACATCTTTTTTCCCAAAAGGTAATTTGGCCTCGTAAATGTCGAAACCGAGGTAATTGATGGCGACTTCATAGGCAACATCAGCGCCGATTTTGGTAACAAACATGGAAACGGTCGCTACCATAAAAAACTTGACCATTTCGCGTCTCGTCTGATTACTTTGACGCGCATTGAAAGCGAAAAGTTTGGTCAGAATAAATCCCCAAACCAAACCTACGAGATACGACGGAACGATGGAAGCACTCCACGTAATACCGAACCAATCCTGAATTAAACTGCTGGAAACTAATTGAATGACTGCGCCTGTGCCTGCAACAAGAAAATAAGCGATTAAATCTTTGGCATTAAAGAAGGTACCTGTTTTTTGTTCGGACACGTGCGTGATAATTAATTTGAAACGGCTGTTAAGTCAAATGAGGCCCAATATTAGAAAGAAAATGGTACTGAAACAAAACCGCAATGTTAATTTGATTGAATGGAAAAGCAGTTGGGAAGGCAGTTATGCGACCGCATTTCCGACGGTTATCTTGAATTACTACCTAAATTCTTTTACTTTAACCATAATCTCGGCATGGTGCTGAGACACCATTTCTAACCAGACCACACTGTGAAAAAAATATATGTAATTGGCTGCATAACCGCGATCGCACTAATGGGCATGTCATGCTCGGCGACATTGCAAAAAAGGTATGATCAAAGGCATGGTACTACTACTACCACTGATGAAAATAACGATACCCGGTATGGAGATACGCGATATGGCAATACACAGCCGTCGCAAAGCACATACAAGAAAGATTATGGCAAAATCGCAGACGATAATTCCGGTAGCACAGGCAATGTGTCAGACAATGCGGACTATAATTACAAATTACTCTCGCAGTACGCTGAAATGGACAAGCTTGGCGAAGTAGTACTATACGAACTGGACATTCTGGAAAGCCGCTGGAATGTGTTGCTGGAAGAATACAAAACGTCTAAAAATTCCGGTAAACAGGTCATTTCCAATGAACTCGACAGGGTTAGTGATGACAGGATCGTACTTTATAAGGCATATACCAACATTTACAGGAATGGAAAAACGAACTGGACGGTCGTGAAAAGGGATGTCGAAAGCACATTAAGATCGGTTCGCAGGGTTGGCGAGAAATAATGGGTTACCAACCCGCTCCTTTCGTACTGGTTTTGACCCGGCAAACGTAGCCGTCGGCAGTGATGTAAAGCGTTGTCCCATCGTCCCCCCAGGCGCAATTGGCAGTCAATTCACCCATTTCAATCCTTCCGAGCAGTTTGCCGGTCGGGCTGAGTATGATCATTCCGCCTGGCCCTGATGACCAGAGGTTTCCGTCTTTATCAACCTTTAATCCGTCGGGTAACCCATTCATTTCTTTTTTTACCATGGAAGTGGCATCATATAAAAGTGTCCCTTTTCCTGCATTTCCATTGGCGTCGATCGGGTAGGACATCCATATTGCTTTTTCAGGATCGGATTGGGCTACGTATAAAATTTTGCCATCAGGAGAAAAAGCCAGACCATTCGGCCGCGTCAGGTTATCGATCTGTAAACTCACTTTTCCGTCTTTTGCAATCCGGTACACACCGAAATATGGAAGCTCGCGGCTTGGGTCTTCGTGCTTTTTCATCATGCCATAGGGCGGATCGGTAAAGTAGTAGCTACCATTGGCATGTTCCACCACGTCATTGGGACTGTTGAAACGTTTGCCCTGGTAGTTATCGGCCAATGTGATTTTGCCTCCAACAGTTAACGGCATCGCGGAAATGCGGCGGTCGCCATGCTCACAGGAAACCAGCCGTCCTTTGCTATCTATAATGAGCCCATTGCTTCCCGGTTCGTCACTGTACACGCCCCGCCCGGTGTAGCCTGATGGTTCAAGAAAAACGGAGAGGCCCATTTTTTCTTCCCATTTATAAACTTTGTTTTTGGGAACATCAGAAAATAAAAGGTACCCGCCATCCTTCACCCAGACCGGTCCTTCCGACCATTCGAAACCGGATGCCAGTACTTCAATTTTAGAATCCTTGGGAAGCATTTTTTCAAATGCAGGATCTTCGTAAATGATCTTTCCCATCGTTGGATAGGATTTTTGCGCTATTGCCATATTTGCAAAAATAGAAATCAGGAAAAGTAAACCACACTTCATGAGGCGAAAGTTTAGTGAAAACGGAAGGAAGACTAAGCTTTAAAGAAAGATCGGCGGGGTACCTACTGTTTTGTTGAAACCAGGAAGATGTTGCGAACTAAATAGCAGAAAGGATCAAGCTGGAATAAGGCGCGAGCTCCATTTGCGAGAAGATTTCTGAATGAGAAGGGTCACTAGAAAAGAGAATTTTATGGAAGTCAGATTTGTCATCCGGCAAACGTATTTCTTTTGTGACCGAACTTAAATTGTGAATGATAATGACAGACTTATCAATGTGTGGCCGGAAGTAGGCGAGTAGCTGGTCGTCGTGCAGGCAAACCCGATGCAGGTTAGGCGCGAAAAGTTGTCCCAATGCCGGTTCGCTCTTCCGTAGGCTAATTAAGGTTTTGTAATGATTGAAAACTGAATTGCCATCGTCCTGCTGAGCCGATAATGGAATTACTTGCTTGCGAGTCGAAAACTGCGCATTGATCCAGTAAGTATGTTCTACATCTTCTTGATTTTCAGACCAGAGAAACGGTTCTCGAATGTAAGGGTCAGGCTTGGTACCTAGCATGCCGATCTCCTCGCCGTAGTAAATGTAAGGCTGGCCCGGCAATGTGAGGAGGATACTGGCTGCCAGCTTTATTTTGGTGGTATAGTTGCCCACTACGCTGCCTATCCGGTCCTGATCATGGTTGGTGAGCATGATTGCGTCGATAAAAAGCGGGTTATATTTTTCAAAAAGCGAATAGCTGGCGAGCAATTTTTCAATGATCTCTTCATCATGTTCCTGCACGAGTATCCGTTGCAGCGCGAAACTCAGGTCAAAGTGAAATGTAGCATTAAGATATTTGAAATAGGGCGCTACTTCTTCTGTTTCGGCCCACACTTCGGCTACGGTGAATGCTTCCGGTTTCGCTTTTTCGACGGCTTTTGAAAAGAAATCCCAGAACTCAATGCTCAGCTCTTTTTCCCATTCCGGATAAATATGCCTCGCCGCGTCCAGCCTGAAACCGTCTACGCCGACCTCAATGAGCCAGAAGTTGACAATTTTCTCAATTTCGCGCCGAAGCGTTTCGGAATGGTAGTTGAGGTCGGGCATGCCTTTGTAAAACAGCCCGTAATATTTTTCAGTATCCGGCAGGTTTTCATGCCAAGGGTACACCACCTGCGAATCGTCGGAGGTTTCTCGTTCGGAGATGCCAAGTTCCTCTATCTGAGGCGGGGTCATCCACCAATAAAAATCACGGTACTGATTTTCGTGATCTTTTCGCGCTTCCGAAAACCAGGGATGCAATGTGCTGGTGTGGTTGATAATAAGGTCGAGAAAAATCTGAATGCCGCGGGAATGTGCGCAGGCGAGCAGTCTTTTAAAGTCGTCCATCGTACCAAACTCCGGTTCAATGTCGCAGTAATCGGTGACGTCGTATTTGTGGTAGCTGGGTGAGGGATGAACAGGTGTAAGCCAGATCGCCTCAATGCCCAATTCCTGTAAATAACCCAGTTTGGAAATGATGCCGTTCAGGTCGCCGATCCCGTCCCCGTTTGAATCACAGAAAGAGCGCACGAAGATTTCATAGCAAACTCTTGGAACAAATTTTGACTTATCTGCAAGCATTTGATTGGGGCGGCCGGATTATTGGTCTGTCCGCTATTTGAAATGAGGCCTTAGCAACTGGTAAACAATATGTACTGGCAGACCCATGATGGTGTAAAACGATCCTTCGATTTTTTCGATTCCTACCATCCCGATCCACTCTTGTATTCCGTACGAACCTGCCTTGTCGAAAGGCTTATACTGCTCAATATAATAGGTTATTTCTGAATCTTCCAATTCCCGGAAGTAAACGGTGGCACTATCTGAAACTGTTTGAATGGAATCGTCCGACAAAAGACTCACCGCCGTCACTACCTGGTGGCTTCGGCCAGACAGCATTTGCAGCATCCTGAATGCATCAGACTCATCAGCAGGTTTTGCAAGAATGTGATGGTCAGCGATTACTACCGTGTCGGCAGTCAGAATAAGATGCTCAGGGCGGGCGCCTCGAAAGACTTCTGCTTTTTCCTTTGCGATGTAGCCTGCCACCTCTTCGGTCGGCAATTTGGAGGGGAATGTTTCGTCGGTAGGCAATGCTTCGACCGTAAATTCAAAGCCTGCGTCTGTTAAAAGTTGTTTTCTTCTTGGTGAATTGGAAGCGAGTATTAGTTTTTTTTGTAAAGAAATCATGCAAGACGAAAGATTTATATTATTGGTAATCAATATATTAAATATTTTTATCGGCGATTAAAGAAATTTTAGAAGAAGTTTTTTAGAAATATTTTTTCGACTGAGGAACTACTGCGACACTAATAGATGTTACTACATTAAATGTATAAACACTATTTTTACATTTAACTGAATCGGCTATGTCTATTGAAACTGATATTAAGCAAAAAAAATTTCGGAGCCCTTACCAGCGGTTAGCTTTAAACCTGGTTTATACCACCAACTGGCTGGAATATAAGCAGCACGAGTTTTTCAAAGAGCATGATATTTCAGCTCAACAGTACAATGTCCTGCGGATTTTGCGTGGTCAACAATCCAATCCGATCAAGGTAAGTGATATTACCGAAAGGATGCTCGATAAAAATTCAAACACATCGAGGCTGGTTGATAAGTTGCTGATTAAAAATCTGGCAAAGCGTACATCCTGTCCTAATGACAGGCGCGCGGTGGATGTGGTGATCACGGAAGAGGGATTAAAACTCCTCGAAGAACTTGATCCTCATGTAGAAGAGTGGGAAAACCGCTTTAACATTATTACCCCCGAGGAGGCGGACCACATTAGTGCGCTGCTGGATAAGCTTCGGGAATCTGAACTGGAATAACTCAATAATCTCAATAAACAATCAATTCAATTCAAAATGAAAACTACAATGAAATCCGTGAAATTATTCGTTGCCTCTTTAGCAGTTGGTTTATTTGTTTCTGCATCAGTTTCTGCAGAAGTTCCTGGTAAAAAAGCTACCAACCTGAAAGTGAATACTTCTAAAAGTGAACTTACCTGGTTAGGCAAAAAAGTAACCGGCGAGCATACTGGCAAAATCGCGTTGAAAGAAGGAACTATTACACTTGATGGAGCAAAATTGACGGGTGGTAAATTTGTTGCCGACCTGACGAGCATTACCAATACTGACCTTACTGACAAGGAATACAATGGTAAATTGATCGGCCACTTGAAATCTGATGATTTCTTTGCGGTTGAAAAACATCCTACTGCAACTTTTGTAGTGACCAAAGCTACTCCAAAGTCTGCTGGTGTTTACGAAGTAACTGGTGACCTTACTATCAAAGGAATTACCAAACCAGCTACGTTCCCTGTAACTATTAAAACCACTGCTACTGGTGCAGAAGTCGCTGGCACATTGGTTGTTGACCGTTCTAAATATGATATTAAGTATAACTCGAAGTCATTCTTCGAAAACCTTGGTGACAAAATGATCAATGACGATTTCTCAATCGACGTGAAATTGGTTGCTGCGAAATAATTGATTGCGGACGGTCGCCTGGTATCGGCCATCTGCATTGTATGACCTGAATATTTTAGAGCCTGTCCATTTGTGGCAGGCTTTATTTTTTTTATATTTTATCAAAAATCAGGAGTTCCAGTCGCGGTAGAGGGGGAAATCGTCCATAAAATGGATCTGTCCATTGACGGCTTTAAAGCAATAGTGGCTCATGCCATTGGTAACAGCCAGGTATTGAGGTTGTAATGTGAAGTTATACCGGCTGATCTGAGCGAATGTAGCATCATTTACGGAAATGAATGGCGCTTTACATTCTACCAATAAAAAAGGAAGAGAGTCACCCGACAGGATCATAATATCAGTCCGCTTGGCCAGCGTGTTGTATTGCATTCCGGTTTCTACGGCGAACAATGATTTGGGGTAACCATACTGCGTGATCAGCAAATGAATGAAGTGCTGTCGTACCCATTCTTCCGGTGTCAGCGACACGAATTTCCTGCGTATAATGTCGAAAATATGAGGTTTCCCGTTAACCTGCTTAACTTTGTAGGCAAACTCGGGAAGATTTAAAGATTCCATAAACGAAGATACACATCACAACAAACCTGACCAATTAACGTGCTGAAATCATGACGACCAAAGAACAAATCGTTGAAAATTGGCTACCGCGGTATACGGGAACGCCCGTAGAGGAATTTGGAAGCTATATATTACTGACCAATTTTGGCAACTACGTGACGATGTTTGCCGAGAAGTTCGGGGTGGAAGTGAGAGGCCAGGGCAGGGCCATGCAAACGGCTACTGCAAAGGATATTACGATCATTAATTTTGGAATGGGTAGTCCGATGGCTGCTACTGTGATGGATCTTTTGTCGGCTATTAATCCAAAAGCAGTATTGTTTTTGGGTAAATGTGGTGGTCTGAAAAAGACGCAGGTCGGGGATCTGATCTTGCCGATCGCTGCCATTCGCGGCGAAGGTACCAGCGATGACTATATGCCCTCCGAAATTCCTGCGCTGCCATCGTTCCGACTGCAAAGTACGGTTTCAGCCAGCATTGCAAAGCACAAAATGGATTACTGGACAGGAACGGTTTACACGACCAATCGGAGGATCTGGGAGCATGATGATACATTCAAAGAGTACTTGCGTGAAATCCGTGCGATGGCGATTGATATGGAAACGGCCACTATTTTTATTGTAGGTTTTGCCAATTCTATCCCACACGGTGCATTGCTGCTGGTATCCGATAATCCGCTGGTTCCGGAAGGTGTGAAAACGGAAGAGAGCGACAAAAAAGTAACAACCAATTACGTGAAAATGCATCTTGAAATCGGTATTGAATCATTGACAGAGCTGGCCAGATCCGGCGCGTCGGTGAAACATATGCGGTTTGAAAACTAGTATCATATTTAATGGAAAATCGAACACTTTACGAGCGCATAGGAGGTGATGAGGCGCTTCAATTGCTTACTGACAAATTTTACGACCTGGTTTTTGAACACGAATTGATTTCCAGGCTTTTCAAAAGCGATAAAGACATCATTAAGGAAAAACAAAGGCTTTTTCTAACGCAATTTCTGGGCGGGCCGCAGCTTTACTCCGACGTTCACGGGCACCCAATGATGCGCGCCCGCCACATGCCGCATACCATTACCGAAGATGACGCAGTCGCCTGGCTGCAATGCATGTCACAGGCGGTGGGAGTATTACCGATCAGCAAAGAGTTGAAGGATGAGTTATTTGACCGGTTTCCGCGGACGGCATTTTTTATGGTGAATAGCTAAAATTTCATTCTACACATCGTTACCTTTTTAGTATTCTTTCGTCTAAATGGTGTTCCATATTTGGGAACATTGTATTTTAACCATGTTGAAATTGATCAAGACAAAGGAAGAGTATGACATCGCATTGAAGCGACTTGGGGAAGTTTTTGATGCACCAATCGGCACGCCGGAGAGCGACGAATGCGACGTACTGGCATTACTGGTCGGGGCATATGAAGATGAACATTATCCAATAGAGCCACCGGATCCGATCGAAGCGATTAAGATCAGAATGGAGGAAATGTGATGATAGGTGTACTTATTTTATTAGTTAATGTTCATTCCATTGGTAGTAGGCTAACCTTAATGTGGGCTAACACAGCTTCAAGAGATATGTCAAAACTTTGTTCCACAGATTCATCTCCTAAGTGTTTGTGATGTGGAAAAGTTGATATTTTGGGAAAATGTGGCGCGTTGTCCCATCGGGTAATGACTTCGCCGGAGTTTTTTTGCCAGTGGAAAGAGTACTTTCTCCTTTCTGGTTCGACGAATTCTCTTACATAAAGAATGCTATGATCGATAAAATGAACTTCCAGGTTTAGATAGAAAGCGGTGGAAGACTCGCGAAAGTCATTAATAATGTATTTGCTGACAAAGCTGCTGTCATCCAGCCATTTGAAAATCTCCATTCCGGATGTCAGTAATTTTAGAATTTATTTCTGACAGGAAATGGTTGTAAGCTTTCCATTCAATCAGATCGTCCCAAGCTTCAAAATTTTCAATCAATGAATTTTCAACCTGATTTTCGAAAGTTTTGAAATCAAGATTGTATTTCTTTTCAAGAAGGTTTACTTTTTCCTGAAAGAGTTGTTTTTGGGATAAATAATCCAATAATACCCAGTTGCCGATTTGTTTTTTGGAAATTGTGAGCACGGTATTTTTCCGATTGTTTGTAAAACAAATTTAATCATTCTGAGATAGCATACAAGTATCCGAAGCCCGCTGCCTCGTTTAAAAAACACCATTTTGCGTCGGTGGAAAGTCGGAGAACAAGAATTCCCTACATTTGCGGCATGAATTTTAAAGAGCATTTAACCCAGTACCCGGTTCTTGATATCGTGGCGGCGGCTTCGAAAGAGCTGGGTGTGGAATCATATATCATTGGCGGATTTGTTAGAGACCTGATCCTCAAAAGGAACAGCAAGGATATTGACATTGTATCCATTGGCAGCGGAATTGAACTTGCAGAGTTGGTAGCCAGCCGGTTAGGGCCGGATGTTTTTGTGAGTGTATATAAAAGTTTCGGTACTGCTCAAATACGCCAGGGGGGCCTAGAAATAGAGTTTGTCGGTGCGAGAAAAGAATCTTACCGTGCCGATTCCCGCAAACCTGCCGTGGAAGACGGTACACTAAGTGACGATCAGAATAGACGTGATTTTACGATCAATGCTATGGGCATCAGCCTGAACCATGGCACATTTGGCGACCTCATCGATCCGTTTGAAGGTATGAGAGATCTGCGGAAAAAGATAATCCGCACGCCCCTGGAACCCGAGATCACATTCTCCGACGACCCGCTTCGAATGATGAGGGCGATCCGGTTTGCGAGCCAACTTAACTTTGACATTGAACCTGATACTTTCGATGCGATCGTCAAAATGAAGGAGCGAATTGAAATTGTTTCCATGGAGCGTATTTCGGATGAACTGAACAAGATCATTCTCTCGCCAGTGCCTTCCTATGGTTTCAAATTGCTTTTTCACGCTGGTATTTTGGCCATCATTTTTCCTGAAATGATAGAATTGCAGGGCGTGGAGAACATTGAAGGGAAAGGTCACAAGGATAATTTTTACCATACGTTGCAAGTACTGGACAATGTTTCCCAGAACACCGACGACCTCTGGCTGCGCTGGGCGGCTATCCTGCATGATATTGCCAAGCCGGCTACTAAGAAATTTGATAAACGAATCGGCTGGTCATTTCATAACCACGAAGAAGTAGGGGCCCGAATGGTCCCTGTTATTTTTAGAAGGATGAAACTGCCACTGAATGAAAAGATGCGGTTCGTGAAAAAGCTGGTCAGGCTGCATTTACGACCCATTGTTTTGTCCAAAGAGCAAATCACGGACTCAGCTATGCGGCGTTTGTTGGTGGAAGCAGGAGAGGATATTGAAGCATTAATGAAGCTTTGCCGCGCTGATATTACTTCTAAAAATCCCGAAAAAGTGAAACGCTTTTTAGGCAATTTCGACTTGGTAGAACAGAAATTGAAAGATCTGGAAGAGCGCGACAAGCTGCGCAATTTCCAGCCGGTGATCACGGGAGAAATGATTATGGAAACATTCGGGTTAAAGCCAGCGAAGGAAGTGGGCATCATCAAAGAAGCAATCAGAGAGGCGATTCTGGAAGGCATTATTCCAAATGAATACCAGCCTGCTTACGATTTTATGGTAAAAGAGGGAGAGAAAATGGGCCTTACTGTGCAGTAGCAGGTATAATTTTGATGTACTCACGAAAAGCGGCCTTTAATTTAATATTTTTGCGAACCTTAATTTTTGTCTCCTCATAACAATCAATGGAAAATACCCAGTTTAAACGCTTCTTCGGTGCGCTACTGACCATTTTGGGCATAGCTGTTCTTTTATTTTCATGCGTGGCTTTCTTGTCTGAAAAACCCGTTCTCGGCCTGACTGTTTCCAAATGGGAGTCGGTAGTTCCTTTTTTGGTAGGGACCGTTTTCCTGCTTACCGGCGTCAATCTGGTAAAAGGCTAAACAGCCCGCACCAGTGCGGCCCCTATCGTACATTCGAGGCATTTTCGGGGTGTGCAATATTGGTTAAACCATTCAATTAATGCCTGGGAGTCAGCGGCGGTACTTACCCGCATTCCCAGGCCGTTCCAATCTCTCGTAATCCGGTTGTTTTCAGCCGGGATCTCCGACAGCCAGTAAATGGCTTTATCCAGTAACTCCGGTAGCTGACGTTGTTTCGAGTAAGCAACCAATAACGGTACCACTGCATTAATGATCAGTAAGGCTGATGAATCGTTACCCATTGCCGGCACTTTGGTCTTTGCCTTTTTACCGAATATGTAATGCTCCGTCCAGTATTCCGACTGCCCGGTCTGAAACCTGCTTTGCAAATCCTGAAAATTAGTCGCTGTAATGATCATTGAAAACAGGCTTCCATGCGCACTCAAAAGTCGCGCAAGCTGGGCAATGCGAACGGTGGGAAAGCCAGCGGGACGGAGGCGCGAAAATTTCCATTCACGAGGCTCCATAGCCTTGTCCGCTAAATTGTATTTACCGCTGAGAAATTGAAATTCATTTCGTAATTGTCTCACATATACTTCAACCGTTTCATCAGCGTCGGGTAGCAAGCCTGCACAGCCGAATAGTAATGCTTCGATCTGCATAGGCCGGTCACGGTGTTTCTGAATCATTTTCCAATTGGCAATCTGCGCCAGTCTGAGAAATGAATGATCATTTAATTTGAAGCCGAAATGTTTGGTAAGCCATTGGTAAGCAGTTTCTTCCCAATCATTCTTATTGATTTCCAAAAGCCTGTTCACGTCGTTGGCCTTCCGATCGAGCCTTTCAAGCAGTACCCTGTCCAGCATCGCATATTTTTGAATTTCGGCCACTTCATGAAACATGGCAGCACATGGGATACCCTCTTTTTCATCCTGTAATTGGCTATATCGTTCAAGCACCGCTGTTTTGACCAGCCCTTTCAATGATAAGGTGGGAATGCTGGTGCCATCTTTGCGAACCACAGGCCGGTCATTTTCCCAGACAATGTGGAGGATCACGCCCTCGTAGGCATCATTCGTCTCATGCGTATGCAGGAACCAGTCCGAAGATTTGACATGGATCTCCACGCTGCCAATCCATTGAACACCATCAATGATCACCCGTGCCTCTGAAAAATCGGGACCTGCATTGACATTTTTGTAACCCGTCCGGATAATGGAAAGGTTTAAATTTTCATCCGTATGCAAGTCCGCAGTGTCGAAATATTGGAATCGCCATATAAAACTCAGTATATCTTCATTCATTGTTTCGGTAATAGTATGTGTTCAAATATTTGATGAATAATGCTCTTTGTTTTCTTTGTCTAAACCTGATTAGTTTCTGTTATTTGTACGCAGGTTTTGTTGTTTGGTTTCTGTTTTAGAAGTAAAAAAGTTTTATGCTCCGCCGTTTGCAATTTATTGCGTTAAGATTTCTCATTGCCTTTTTCGTTATTTCCATTGTTTGGGTGATCCTGTTGCGGTTTTTGCCGGTCTGGGTTACGCCTTATATGCTATCCAGAAAAATGGAAGCTTTCAGGGCAGATGAGGACACGGAGCTTTTTCATGACTGGGAGCCTTACGAAAATATTTCGAAGGAAGCGGCACTTGCTGTGGTAGCGTCGGAAGATCAGAATTTCCCCAATCACTGGGGTTTTGACTTTGACCAGATTTATAATGCGGTGACAGAGAAGAGGAAACGCGCTCGGGGTGCCAGCACGATTTCACAGCAGGTTGCCAAAAACGTTTTCCTATGGCACGGACGCAGCTTTATCCGCAAGGGACTGGAAGCCTATTTTACAATTTTGATCGAGTTGATCTGGGATAAAGAAAGGATACTGGAAGTATATCTCAATGTGGCCGAAATGGGCAAGATGACTTTTGGTGTCGAAGCTGCATCATTGCGTTACTACGACAAATCCGCCAAGAAACTGAGTCGCTACGAGTCGGCACGCATTGCAGCCGTGTTACCGAATCCGGTCCGCTTTTCGATTAAAAATCCATCCGCATACGTCAATAAACGCACCAACCAGATCGTGCGACAAATGCGCTACCTGGGCGGGCAGAAATACATAGCCGATCTCTAACCCAGGGTTTAAACCCTGGGTTAGAGATCGGCTATGTATTGAGTATATTTGTGTAACCACCGAGCATCGCAATGACCAGAAAAATAGCAATGGTTTCACATCTGACCGACCTTAATGCAGGTATTCAGGCGAACGAGGATCTCAGGTATTGGCTGACAAAAACGCCACAAGAAAGGCTGGCAGCTGTAACATTTCTAGTTAACCAAAACCTCCGGCCATCCCAGAGAATGGATAAAAGCGCGACATCTCAAAAGAAGGTCAAATGACTCTTGAACCCGACTTTACCGACTTTATTATACTTCTTAATAAACATGAAGTTGATTATCTGGTAGTTGGAGGATATGCGATGGCTTTTCATGGACGTATTCTCAGAGGAGGTTACTTTTGATCGAAGACTTAGAGGTCAAATTCATTGGCCTTACCCAATTAATTCAAAATAAACTCGCAAGCAACCGAGCTCAGGACATAGCCGACGTTGCAGCGCTCTCATCAACCCAGGATCCACAACCGGACGACCATTAACCCAGGGTTTAAACCCTGGGTTGGACCAAAAGCGAAGTCATGTCATATCTCACCCACGCTCCCGACTCGACGGCCTCGTTGCCGGACGTGACTCAGGTCGCGCGGCGGGCGCTTGCCGAGATGGGGCTGGCCTGGTCGATGGCCTCTGTGTTTCAGGCCTGGTTACCGGCCTTTGTGTTTCGGGTCTGGGTGCTGGCCTTTGCGTTTCTGGTCTTGGCGTGACTGGCCTGGTGACCGGTCTTTGTGTTTCGGGTTTTGTTACCTCAGGCCTGCTCGTTCCTGGCCTGGTGACATCGGGCCGAGAGGCTCCCGGACGAGCATTTTCATTACCATTTCCTGGTCTTGTTACCGATGGCCTCGAAGTTCCTGGACGGGATGTTCCTGGAACGGCGGTTCCCGGACGCGCATTTTCATCCCCGTTTCCTGGTCTTGACGTTCCCGGTCGCGTTGTTACCGGACGGCTTACAACAGGCCTGCCGGTCTTATCAAATGAAGGCAGCCTGTCTTTGGCAGAAGGTGCTTTTGGGTTTCTTCTTGCAAATAATGCGGATCCATCCCTGGCCGATGACGGCCTTGAATAAGTTTTTCGATAATCTCCACGGGTATATCTCGTCCTCACCACCACCGAACGGGAGCGGTAACCTCCGCCGTAATAATGATTGTACCAAACGGGGTTGCGATACTGATTCCAGCGACGGAAATGCCCGTTGTAGTATGAATGCCAATGGTAATGGTAACCGTAATAGTAATGCCAGTAGCGCGGCCTCCACGGGCGCCAGTAGTTAGGGTAGTAGTGCCAACGCCATGGAGAATGCCAAATCACATAATTGGGCACATATATGTACCTGACCAGTGGCCAGGATGCAATGACATAGGTCGTATTGTTGCGGACCTCGACAGGTTCATCGCGACGCTCCCGGTTGCCATTGTAGCCCGGGTTGGGCGTTTCGCCATTGTCAGACAGCTCATTGGGTTCAATGATGTAGTCTTTTCCGTAAAGGTCTTCATCCCCGATGAGCTGGATCAGTACCTGTCCGTCGTCTTTTTTCTCCACAAAAAATACAGCCACATCCTGGTCTTCGCGATCGCTTACCGCCACGCGCAGGGTAATGGTGTGCAGATTTCCATCCACATCGTCCGAAACCCGGATATAGTCAATGTTATTGTCGCCATCCAGGTCCAGATTATTGATCTCGGTTTCCTCGTCGTTCAATTTTCTTTCAAAACCTTCCAATGTTTCCGACTCCTGAAACAATTTCAATACAGCGTAAAGGTTCAGGTTATCGCCGGGCAGGTCCAGTTTTTCCTCTTCTGCCTGCGCTTTCACGGTCAGGCCGCTGAGCATGCATGCGATAATGATGACGAATGAAGCGAGATTTTTCATAACAGGAAGTTTGAGGCAATGTAAGGAAATACTTTCAACGAGGGAAACGGCCGACGTTATTTCACCCATACACCATTTAGCATCACTTTTGTCACATTTCTGGTAGCACTGATATCTTGCAACGGATTGCCGCGTACCAATACAAGATCCGCGATTTTTCCTTTTTCAATGCTGCCTAGCCTGTCTTCAATTCTGAAAAAACGGGCGTTCTCCATGGTAGCGGCCATAATTACTTCTTTCGGACTGATACCGCTCTCTACAAACAATTCCATCTCACGCTGATACGCCCAGCCCATTTCGGCATAAGTGATCATGGAATGAGAGCCTACTACTAGGTGTACCCCTGCTTTTTTTAGCTTTCCGGTTAATGCCTTCATATTTCCAAATGCGGTGAGCCTGGTGGTGTCAACCGGTAGGCCCGGTAACGCCTGGTATTCAAAAGCACCCAATGTAGGGCTGACAAATGTGCCTTTTTTGACCAAAAAATGACTTAATGTATCAGCCAGCGCGCTATTGATATTTATTTTTTTCCAAAAGTCATACCGTCCCTGTTTCCGGGCATTATTATCGGCCAGTACCATTTGGCGGTATTTCTCTCCCTCAATCTGTGGTTGCAGCGATAATCCAAAAGAGGTAATGTGTTCAATTCCGTCCAGGCCTGCATTAATCGCTTCCATGGCTTCCGTAGTTTCTAAATGGCCCGTTACCGGAAGCCCGCGGCTGTGCGCTGCCTTGCATACTTCACGGATAATGCCCGCAGGAAGCCGGAAATACACCTTGATCACGGACGCGCCCCGGTCAGCCATTTTATTAACCTGATTCACGGCCTCTTCCGCATCCCTCACCACATACGCGTCTTTTGGGTAGGCGGGAGGGAACATATCAATGTGTGGGTCGGCGAGAAATAATCTGGGGATGGGCTTGCCGGATTTCCGTTCACCATCGTAAGCCTCGATCCACGCGCCGGGGTCGCGGACGGAGGTGACGCCGTTTTGAAGAAACATCGCGGGAAGATCTTTCACCCCGTCCAGATGAAAATGCGAATCGATAAAGCCTGGTAGCAACGTCATTCCTTTGGCGCCCACGATTTCTGCTCCATCCGGGATAGTTATTTCGCCTTGTTTTCCAACTTCTTTGATGATCCCGTCCTGCACAATCACGCAACCATTCAGAACAGGTTCCGCGCCGGTTCCGTCGAAAATAGTCGCTCCGGTAATGGCAATTAGGCCTTTTCCTGCCGGAATTTCTTTGTAATTAATCTCTTTGACGATATGCGGCTTACTAGCATCAGTGGTTTTGGGACTACCACAACTTAGTACCATTGCTATGCCGCTAAAAGCAACGAAAGTGTTAATCTTTTGAAGAAAATTCATGAAGCGATGGGCTAGGTAGGCTATATCAATAAAGCGATGTTTTGGCAACCCGCTTTTTCTCTTTTAATAACTTGTAGTTTTTATGATGGGCCAATGCAGGATCCAGCCGTTCGAATAATCCCTGGTTCTTGAAGGCATACCAGTTGTTTTTCAGCAAATACAGACTTACATAAGAATGGGGATGGTCAAAGATGAATTTACCGGTTTTGGATAGCACCTCTTGTCTTTCGAAGTCCTGCTGTGCAACCCAGTAGTTCAAACTATCCGTCTGGTTTTTCCTGCGGGCGCGGACTTCCTTCACTGCATAAGCATTCAACCGCGCGTCGGAAGGTTGCTGGATACTATCCCAGTACATGCGCCATTCGGGGTTACTTTTCGAATGCGTCACCACGGATTTAGAAACATCGGTCGTGTCCAGCCTTACCTGAGTTCCCGAGTCGAAAAAGAATGTCAATGAACCCTTCATTTGCGATACCTGCAATTGGTACAGGTCGGGAACCAGATTGCGGTCCATTTGAAGGTGGGTGGTGTCGAAGCCTAGCTTAATGGAATGGACCACAGCTGCAAATCCTTTCTCACGAGTCAATAAAATAGCCTTGCGGCCACTCAGTACGGCAGGAGCGGCAATGCTGATCTTTACATTTTGGGAAAATGCGTTGGTAACGAATGCGAGAAGAAAGAGGAGTTTATACATGTGCTGTCGGCTGTCGGCAATCGGCTTTCGAAAAATAAGCAAAAAAACCGACGGCCGAAAGCCGACCGTCGAAGGCTACTTAATCTCAATCTTTGTCACAACAGGCTGATGATCCGATGGATAGCGCTGTTCTTTGGCATCCGTTAAAACACCATATTTTAGTACATCAATATTCTTGCTTACAAAGATATAATCGATCCGTTTGTCCATCGGCGCATCGAATTTGAAACTGTTAAATGTTCCCTCCGGACCGTATGGTGATTGTTTGGTAACATTATGTGCGTCATTCAGCAGGTTACTGATCGTTTTGATCTGCTCGGTGTCAGGAGTAGAATTGAAATCACCGGTTAACAAGATCGTTGCCTTGCCCGCTATTTCATTGATCTTTTTCACCATCAAATGCCCCGACTGGCGACGCGCTTCCACGCCCTGGTGATCGAAATGTACATTAAAGAAGAAAAATTCTTTTTTACTTTTCAAATCCTGAAACTTGCCCCATGAAGCTATCCGGTTGCAGCATACGGCATCCCATCCTTTGCCCGGCTTGTCGGGTGTTTCGCTTAACCAGAAATCACCCGAACTGAGCAATTTAAAACGGTCTTTTCTATAAAAGATCGCGGAATGCTCACCACCTTCCTGGCCATCGTCACGCCCTTTTCCAATAAATGCAAAGTCTTTCAGCTCAGCCACATCTCTCAGCTGGCCGATCAGTGCTTCTTGCACACCAAAGAGGTCAAACTCGTGAAACTGAATGAGGCCCTTCACGTTTTCCTTACGATTGGGCCACGCATTCACGCCATCATTTGCCGTGTTGTAGCGGAGGTTATAGGTAGCAAGATTGATGGTATTCTTTTGTGCAAATGATGTTTCAGCCAATGCGAGAAGCACTGCCAGAAAAAAGGTAATTTTTTTCATTGTTAATTAAAATGGTTGCGGACTATTTAAAATAAAAGAAAGACCCCACCGGGGTCTCCTGTAATCTGGTAAAACTATTTTCCTTTCTTCGGGATCAAAAATTTCCCTACTACCTCGCCGTCGTCGCGGATCATTTTCAAATCCAGCTGCTTTTTAGTGACGTGAAGTTTAATCAATGTCCGTTTGCCTTCCAGCGGCCCGCCTCCGATCACGATCGGATAGTTGTGTGTGGCGTCCGGCTCGTGCGTCATGTACCGGTGTGTGTGACCGGAAATTTGCAGGTCAATTTTAGATTTGTTCAAAATCGGCCCGAACATTTCCCGGCAATGCAATGTGCCGTGCCAGTCACCGGAATGGTAGGGCGAAATGTGGATCAAGACAATGCGAAAGTCTGCTTTTTTGAAATCTGTGGATTCCACCTCTTTTTCAAGCCACTTTTTCTGAACCTCGCGGTACCGGTCAAATGCTGATAAACCGCCGTATTCGACACTGTCATCCGTTTTGTCCTCACCCGAATCCAGTACTACAAACCTGACCGGACCGCGGGTGAATGCGAAATAGTATTTCTGATCGGGATAAGCATAGTATTCAGGAATATGCCTTGAAAAGCTTCCCCGGCATTCGTGGTTACCCTGGGTGAGCAGGAATGGGAACTCGCTCGCAAAAATGTCCACCGAAGGTTTGATCAGGTGGTCCACCATCTGCTGCTCTTCGGTAACCCAGTCAAAACAGTCACCATTGAAAACTACAAAATCATAATCGCGCGTATTGCCCGTGTACCCGTGCCGGTAAAGCAGCTGCGGGATGATCTGCGGCCGGTCGTGAATGTCATTGAAGATCACCATTTTGAATTCTTCCTCATTATCAGGCCAGGTTTTGAAACCATACAACGGACTGGCAATGGTTTCTCCGAACTCTACCTTGGAGCCTTTATAGCCGGTAATTTCTGTGGAAACAATTTTGTATTTATGATCTGTTCCTGCATTCAGTCCGGTCAATGTGACCTTGTTAATGCGGTTATTGGCTTCGATCAAACCATTATTATAGCCGAATTCCCGCTTGCTGGTGTAAGTACCAGCGCCGTATTCCACCCAGCTGAAAGCGTTTTTGTGCGTGATCCACATAATGGTCACCTCATTGGTACCCATATTTTGCAGATAAGGCCCGGCAACAAAATGATTTTTTTCTTCAAGCGGCAACGCTTCTCCGGCCTGGGATGCGGATAGGGGCAGCAAACTCAAAGCCCCTATCTGCGACATTTTTTCAAGAAACGACCTTCTGTCTGAAAGCATATTAATTAAGGGTTAGGAATAGCAAGGTAATATTTTTACTCCCAGTTCGGGTTTTGGGAGAGATTGGTGTTCAGCAGTCTTTCTTGTTTAGGAATAGGGTAGAGGTAATCTTTGTTTTCATCAAACTTCTTGGTAATGTGTCCGTTAATGACAATGTTACCACCTTTGGCGCCATTTTCGAGCAGAATCTCGCTACCTAATTTTAGTAACTGCGCGCCCGGAACGGTCGGTTTGGTACCTTCGTAAATCACGAGGTCAACTTTGCCATTTTTGTCCAGATCGTAGCTGCCTGGGCCCGGGAAGTACATGCCTTTGAATTGTTTGGTCAGTAACTGTCCTTCTTTCCACCGGATAATGTCGTCCCAGCGGAAGAAGTTTTCCATGACAAGTTCAACGCGACGTTCTCTGCGGATTTCAAGGATCACACCCGCATTTTTGCCGGATAATTTGGTGTACATCTGTGCCTGGTAAGGATCCGGTTTCGCATTCGCATCGGCGAGGCTAATGTTAGGCATTTTCACGCGGTCGCGAATGAGTTTGGTTGAAATGTCAAGATCTTCCTGTGTTAATGTACCTTTTTCAGCTTTTGCTTCGGCATAGTTCAGCAAAACCTCTGCATAACGGAAGATCGGCATATCGGTAATGTCCTTTCCGAAAGTATCCCATTTGGGTTCGGAAACGAATTTGATCAGCTGATAACCCGTCACCGTTGCGCCAAACTCTGGTACCAATGGTGTAGATTCCCCGATGCGCGTGTAGCCCGGTGTGCGGATCGACTGCGACAGACGCGGATCACGTTTTTGAACCTCATCATAAAACTGCATGGTTTCGTATCCCTTAATGTCGGTAAAACGCGTTCCGTCGGCCATCAGATAGCTATTAACCAGTTTCTTTTCAAGCCCCGGTTTACCATAGGACGCTGTCATCGTGTAATAATTGAGGTTATGGTAAACCTGTAACTGATCGCTAAAATCACGGCCCAGAATGATTTCGTCAACGATGGAATTGTCCGCAGAAAATAACTTAAGGTAAGCAGTTGCCGGCGTGTCTTTGTAAATGCCGTAGCCGCTATTTTTCATAAGGTCTTGCGAAGCTTCGATACATTCATCGAGGAATTTGTCGGCATCGGGAAGGTTAAACTCCGGATGGTATTTACGGTACGTTCCTTCATTCAATGCCATGCGTGATTTCAATGCGAGGGCAGTCCATTTGGTGATCGTATTTACCTGGCGTGCGCCTTCGAGATTAGCAATCGCAAAGTCAATGTCGGCCATTACTGAATCCATCACGAGCGTTCTCGGGTCTCTTGCTTTGGTCAGCAGATCTTCGTCTTCCACTTCGATGGTGGAAGAATACCAGGGAACGTCGCCAAAGCGTTTCACCATTCCGAAGTAAAAGTAGGCGCGGAAAAAACGCGCTACCCCGTTGTATTTGGCAACCGCTTTTTTGTCGGTGCATTTACCTGAATTGGCAAGAAAATAATTGATATTCCGGAGGTTGGTCCAGGTCCAGCCGCCTCCGCTGGTAGGAACGATCCTGGTTCCCTGTAACTCGTCCCGCAAACTGTTTTTGACAACATTGTCCACATCTTCATTATAAACATCCTCGGCACTTGGCAGGGCATTGTAAAATGAATTGGTATAAAGCAAAAGGTCATTTTCGGTATTAAAAAATGTCTCCGGAGAAATGGCTTCTTTGGGTAGCTGGTCCAGATCGCAGGCGGTGAGCCCGGCTGTCAGCAGCATGATATATATGAGCTTTTTCATCATTCAAAAATTTGAGTTCGTCAGATTAGAAATTGAGGTTTAAACCGACTGAATATGTTTTGGCCAAAGGATATGAGCGTCCATTTACGACGTCACCATCAAATTGTTCAGGATCAATGTATTTGCTGCGCAAAGGCGTGTAGGTAAGCAGGTTTTCGCCACTCACATAAATACGCGCCCTCGGAATGCGTACCAATTTGCTGATCCGCTCGGGAATCGTGTATCCTAGCACCACGTTTTTAAGTCGCAGGTAACCAATGTTTTGAATGTAGCGGTCGTTGCGCGCATTCAGGTCTCCACCACCGTTTAATGCCGTATAACCTCTCAGGATCGGAAAGTAAGCGTCGGTGTTTTCAGGAGTCCAGACATCTTCTTCAAATTTTTCAGGAATGAAAGAGTAGTAAGGTCGTGAGTAAGGTCCCCAGAATTTATCTGCATTAGCACCAGGATACCAGTTTCTGCGAATGATACCCTGCGCCAGTGCAGACATATCGAAACCTCCCCACGATGCGCCGATGTTCATACCATACCTGAATCTCGGATTGGCATTACCGATGATTTTGAGATCGCCATGATCGGCCAATGTGTTGGCGCCTTCCGAAATTTTGCCATCGCCATTGAGGTCAAGGAATTTCAGATCACCGGCCTGTAACTTGCTCCACTCACCCGGGGCGCTCAGCCGCTGCTTGTTCACCAGTGTCTGATCCACTTTGTAGGCTTGTGCTTCTTCATTGGTTTTAAAGTAGCCATCAAGGGAGTAACCCCACATTTCTCCAATTTTTTGTCCCACGTAACGGCTCGACAGAATCTTGTTCGGGTTATCGTATTTCGTAATGGTTGAAACATAATCCGAAAGCATAAATGATGCATTGTAAGAGAATGACTTACCTGCCAGCTTAAACTGGTCTTTCCATGCGATAGAGATTTCATATCCTTTGGTTTTAAGGTCTCCCGCATTTTCCGTGGGAACGGCCGCTCCGTAAACCAGCGGCAAAACTTTGCCCGGAATCAGCATATCCCTAGTCTCTCTGATGTAAGCGTCAATGGCGATAGTCAGTCTGTTTTTCAACAAATCGGCGTCCAGACCAATGTTGGAAGTAGTAGCCGATTCCCAGGTCAGTCCGGCGGAAATAGGGTTTGGACTGTCTACATAAGATAGTTTTTGACCATTAGTGATCCAGCTTGATAATGCCACCGGCATCGTCGAAATGTAAGGATAGAAGCTGGCCGAACTTGGGTTGTCGTTGAATTTAGGAGGCAGCTGATTACCGAGCGTTCCATAAGATGCCCTGATTTTCAGGTTGTTCACCACGCCGCGCAATGGTTCAAAGAAGTTTTCTTCACTGATCCGGTAACCTGCGGATATCGAGGGGAAGAAACCATATCTCCTGCCTGCACCAAATCGGGAGGTACCATCGTAGCGACCATTCACTTCCAGCAGATATTTGCCGCTGAAATCATAATTCACACGAAAGAATGCTCCGAAAAGAGAGTATTGGTAAGACCCGCCATACACCAGTTGCTCACCTGTTCCCAGATTGAGGTCATTCAGGCTTTCCGACAAAAGGTTTTTACGGGCACCGGTCAGCGCCTGATGTTTGCGCGTTTCGTAGTTCATTCCCACGGTGGCGCCCAGAAAATGCTTTCCGAAATTTTGGTTAAAAGAAGAAAACACATTGGTAACATGGGCGGGATCAAACCATAATGTCTTTTTTAACTGATCGGTATTGTAGTTTGGTACAGCCGCCATGATACCAGGCTGAATGGAATACTGCGCAACAGCTGAGCGGTACCAGTCGTCGGCAATGTAGAATGAATAGGAGTGGTTGGCAACCAGGTTCCAGGTCTTGGTAAAATCAATGGTGACCGAGTTAATGGTGGTAAGCTCATGGATCTTCTTTTCTCCACCTGCCGCACCTTTCAAAAGGTTGGCAAATAATCCGTCCCCGATCGAATAGTTGTTTTTTAATGTATTATAAGTTGCAGTCCCGTCCGGGTTTTGGGGCGCGTAGGCCGGTAGCGCGTGCACGGTAATGGCTACGAAATTGGAATTGGCCCCACCTTCGAGACCAGGATATTTGTATTTGGAATCAAAATACTGGGTGTTATTGCTCACTTTCAGCCAGGGGGTTAGCTGCGCATTCACCTTGCTTCTGAATGTGTACGAATTGAACCGGTCCGTATTGATCCTCATAATACCATCCTTCTGAAAAGCCGATCCTGAAATGAAGTAGTTGATTTTTTCAGTACCGCCAGACAGGTTCAGGTTATGCTGCATCGATGGCTCGGTCATCTTAAAGATGGTATTCCACCAGTCGTAATTGCCGTAGTAATTGTAAATGTCCTTTCCGTTTACATTCTTGACCACTGTCCAGGGCCGCGCCGGATTTTCTGTTTTGTCAAATCTGCGAGCTTCCAGTTCGGCATAGTCTTCATCCGAATATCGGGTGTAGGTATTTCCTGTTGCCCGCTTAAATGCCTCATCATTCAATTTGGCGTGGTCATAACCGTTGGTAAGAAAGTCGGTGCTGACAGTAGGTGTCGACCAGCCGAAGTTGTTGCTGTAAGTAACACTCGTTTTGCCGCTTTTCGCCGTTTTGGTCGTGACCAAAATAACTCCAAAAGCACCACGTGCCCCATAAATAGCCGATGCGGCTGCGTCTTTCAGTACGGAAACGGTTTCAACGTCATTGGGATTGATCCGGTTGATATCTCCGGGAATTCCGTCGACAAGTACCAATGGGCCACCACCGTTAATGGACGTTTCGCCGCGTACATTCAGGCTTCCGCCGGATCCCGGAGCACCAGTACCGAAGGCGATGTTCAGGTTGGGCACCATACCTTGCAGAATTTGTGACATATTGTTCAAAGGTCTGTTTTCCAGATCTTTGGCTTGTACCTGCGTCACCGCTCCCGTGAGGTTTACCCTTTTCTGGGTACCATATCCTACCACGACTACTTCAGATAATGCCTTGTTGTCTGTTTCCAGTGTAACATTGATCGACGTACGGTTTCCTACCACAATTTCCTGTGAGATATAGCCGACAAAACTGAAAACAAGCACTGATTCCACATTAGGTACCACCATTTCAAATTTCCCCTGACTGTCGGTGGTCGTTCCTTGTGAACTTCCTTTCAAAACCACGCTCACACCCGGTAACGTACCCAGGCCGTCCGATGAAGTAATGGTACCGGTCACGTTGATTTGCAGCGGCAGGACATAGTTTTGCAGCCTTTCTTCCAGCTCAGGAATCATGGATTCTTCTTTACTGACCTTACTTTTTGCCAATACGATCTGATCATTGATCACCTGGTACGTGATCCCCCTGGATACCAGAAGCTGATCCAGGACTTTGGACAATTTTTGATTTTTTACATCAATACTTACATTTTCCCTCACCGAAACCCGGCTGCTGTAAACAAACTGAGTATTTACTTTCTGCTGAATCTGGTTCAATGCCTCTTTAAGCGAAACATTTTTCAGGCTCAGCGTCATGTCTTTACTCAATACCGATTGAGCGGAAGTGTCTTTTGCGTAGCTGGCACCTGCCAGTGTGGCGACTAGAATCCATTGAAGCAGTCCAATGCGCATAATTTTTCGCCAGTCGACCGGCTTGTTACGTACTGATTTTTGCATAATTTTGATTGTCTGATGGTTAAGCACTGTTGGGTAAAAGCATCCCTTTTTTTCGGTGGTACGATCTGAAAGGGGTGAAATCTTGGACCGGGGGTGGTGGTACACTCCCGGTTTTTTTCATGGCGGAATAGATAGGTAAGTCATAATGAGGTTATAGAGGTTATTCACATGGTGTTCCGCTGATGATGATGTTCTTGCCGGATATGGTATAGGATGCTTCCAGGGTGGTACAAAGCATTTCCAGGATACCGGCCAAAGGTTGCGATTCAAAATTGGCGGTTACGCTGCACCGGGAAATTTCCGGATCGGAGAGGCTGATACTGACATTAAACCGCTTTTCCAGCTGCTGAATGGCGTTGTTAAGCGGCGTTTCTTCAAATACAACGCTAACGGGTTCATATATTTCCTTGCGCACCTGTTCGGGTATGTGCTGAGATATGAGCTTTCTGGAAGCTATTTCGAATAAAGCCTGCTGTTTGGGTTTGAGTATCACCTGCTGTGGTTTTTTCTCGGTACCTGGCGTGGTAACCTCCACAGTACCAGTGACTACATCCACCTGAAAAACCTTTTGCGCGACTGGTGCTTTGACATTGAAACTGGTACCTAACACCCTGATCACCATTTCGCCGCTCTGGATCATGAATGGGCGGGTTTTGTCTTTGGTAATATCAAAAAAACCTTCTCCTGTAAATGCAACCAGCCTTTTGTCGTCATCAAAGTTTTTCGGATAGGTAATGACCGCGTCCGGGTGCATTGAAACTGAGCTGCCGTCGGGCAGGCGGTGAATGACGATTCGATGTCCTTCATTGGCAAAGCGAGTAAGGTCAGTATCTGCTTTTTCTTCCAGTTGTTCGGTAACCGTGAGCTGCGATATCTTCTTAAAAGGGTTGATAAAATAAAGTCCCAAAACCAGCAGTACCGACGCCGCCAGTCCCGTGATCCATCGCCAATGCAGCATTCTCACCGGCTGTTCACCCACCGGTTTCAGTTCGGCATGGATATTCCGGAAAGTATCATCGCGGATTTCGTGGGACTCGGCATCGGGCAGGTGGTCCAGGTAGCGGGTTTCTCCCTTCAATGAGGCGTACCACGCTTCTACCAATGCTTTTTCCTCTTGGGTGCATTGATCCAGTAAATATTTTTCGAGTAAAAGGGGCGATATATCGGGGGCCTTCATTGCTTAAAGTCTGTTACAAACTTCAAGTCGCTTGCCGGGAGCCTAACCCTTAGTCCGGGTCAGATTTTTTTTAACAAAGAGGAAAAAGGAGCAAAGCGCAGATCATATGTTCTTTCAAATGCTCCCTCAGGATCCGTAATGCCTTGGTAATGTGCTGTTCAACGGTTTTTTCGGAGATGGTCAGCTGCTCGCCGATGTGCTTGTTGGATATGCCTTGCCGACTTAGGATAAATACTTCCTGGCATTTCGGTGAAAGCAGGTGAAGGCCTTCCTCATACCTGTTTTGCAGGTCGGAGGCCAGGGTATGCTGATCAGGTAGCTCCGTTGAATCATTTCGCATCAGTTCCCATTGGTCGTAATGATGCTGACGGGTGAATTCTTTCCGGTAAAATGAAATGATTTTTTTCTTGGCAACGGCAAACAGGAATGACTTGCAGCATTGGATGTCGTGGTGACGGTCCCGTTGCTGCCAGAGGCTCACAAAAAGCTCCTGAATGATCTCCTGGGCCACAAACCGGTCATTGACCTTGCTGTAACTGTAATTGAATAAGGTTTTGAAATAGCGGTTATAAAGCTCTTCAAAAGCGAGTTCGTCACTTTGTCCGCTGATCAGGGTCAGGATATTTTCATCGGAACAGGTTGAGTACATGGAGTTCATAATGAAGATGGCCTTAAAATCAGATTTATTTTCTTCGAAAAGATTTACAAAATTCGCACTTAAATTTATGTTAAGCTCTTTAAACAGATTAAGTAATCTCGTTCTTTTTTTTACTTTCTTAACAAAAATTTAACCTGATCATACCTCCACAATCACTTGATGAATGAACAATTATCCCCAGGCTTCACGCATACTAGTAGCTATTGACTGTATCATTTTCGGATTTGACGGCAAGGATATTAAACTTTTGCTCGTCAAAAGGAATTTTGAACCCGAAAAGGGGAAATGGTCATTAATGGGAGGATTCTTAAATCAAGATGAAGATCTTTCAGACGGCGCCGCGAGGATATTATACAATTTAACAGGACTGAAAGACATTTATGTAGAGCAGCTTGAAACATTTGGGAAGGTCAATCGTGATCCGGGTGAAAGGACGGTTTCAGTAGTATTTTTTGCATTGATCGAAATCGATGATCATGATGCCGAGGCAGTTAGAAGTCACAATGCTTCCTGGATCACGCTGGAAGCCCGTCCTGAGCTGATATTTGACCACGAGCAAATGGTAAACCGTGCGATTGAACATCTGAAATACAAAGCCGCATTGCACCCGATCGGTTTTGAACTGCTACCCGAACGATTTACTATTCCGCAATTACAAAAGCTTTACGAGGCTATCTACAATATTCCTATCGACAGACGGAATTTCAGCCGAAAGCTGCTTTCCACAGGCCTGCTGATCGATACTGGTTACAAAAACAGCAACAGTACCACCAAAAAGGCCGCATTATACAAGCTGGATGCAGTGAAGTACAAGGAGAAATTTCACTCGTTCTGGAATTTTATGCCCGACTCCATGAAGCAATCATAAGGGTGATGAGAAGGTTTGTAGTCTTTCCTCTTCGAATGATCAACCGGTAGGATTTTACAGCTAGAAAATTCATAATTTAATTGTGTCAAATATACACTATAATCAAATTTAATTATATTTGTTAGTTGATTAGTTAAATTCAAGGAAAAAGCAGGAATCTTACCTTATCCTAAGCCGCAATATGAAAGAAAATTATGTTATCGGAATTGATTTTGGTACCGATTCGGTACGTGCATTGGTTGTTAACGCGAACACTGGCTACCAGGCAGGTACTGCGGTGGCAGAGTACTCGCGCTGGAAAGAGGGGAAGTTTTGTGACGCATCGGTTTCGCAATTCCGCCAGCATCCATTGGATTATCTGGAAGGGCTGGAAAGCGCTGTGTTGGGAGCATTAAACCAATCACCGGCACATGTCCGTGAAAATATAAAGGGGATTTCAGTCGATACCACAGGTTCTACCCCGGTTGCGGTTGATAAAAATGGCACTCCATTATCGCTGTTACCTGAATTTGCTGAAAATCCGAATGGAATGTTCATTCTCTGGAAAGATCATACTGCCAATGCGGAGGCTGACGAAATCAACCAACTCGCGCACAGCTGGCCGACGGATTACACCAAGTATGTGGGAGGAATTTATTCATCCGAATGGTTTTGGGCCAAGATCCTGCGCACATTACGGGTGGACGAGTCGGTGCGCGACCATGCTTACTCCTGGGTAGAGCATTGCGACTGGATTTCTGCTGAGCTGACGGGAGTCACTGATCCGTTAACATTGAAAAGGTCACGCTGCGCAGCCGGGCATAAGGCATTGTGGCACCAGGAATTCGAAGGATTGCCGTCCAATGCGTTTTTTACAGAGCTGGACCCACTACTGGATGGGCTGCGCGACCGACTTTTTACGGACACAGCTACATCCGACCAGGTAATGGGCACCATTTCACAGGCCTGGGCTACAAAGCTCGGCATACCGGCTGATGTGGTGATTGGGGTAGGGGCGTTTGATGCGCACATGGGTGCCGTGGGTGCATTGATTGAACCGTACTCATTGTGTAAGGTGATCGGTACCTCAACTTGCGACATGCTGGTGGCCCCCAATGACGAAGTGGGGCACTTGCTAATCAAAGGAATTTGCGGGCAGGTGGATGGCTCTATCGTTCCCGGTATGCTGGGGATGGAGGCCGGACAATCGGCATTTGGCGACATTTATGCATGGTTTGCCAAGCTCGTAGTGGAGCCCGTAAGGACCTTGCTGGGAGAAGAGGCTGCTCAGGAACTATCGAAAAAGCTAATTCCGCATTTGGCTGCTCAGGCAGCGCAATTGCCTGTTACTGAAAAAGATATTATCGCCGTAGACTGGCTGAATGGTCGCCGTACGCCGGATGCGAAACATACATTAAAAGGAGCGATCCTCGGGTTGAACCTGGCTAGTGATCCTGCTCGGATATTCAAGGCGCTGGTGGAGGCGACTGCTTACGGTTCCAAAAGCATTGTGGAGCGTTTTCGCAATGAAGGTGTGCCTATCCACCAGGTGATTGCGATTGGCGGCGTTGCCAAAAAGTCGTCATTCGTGATGCAAACGCTGGCTGATGTACTGAACATGCCGATCAAGGTGGCTGCTTCCGAACAGGCTTGCGCGTTGGGTGCGGCTATGTTTGCGGCGGTGGCTGCGGGCGTGTACGAGACATTGCCGGAAGCGCAGGAAGCTATGAATTCGGGATTTGACGCCGTATATCAGCCCAGACTTGCTCAGTCAGCTGTGTACCAAACGCTTTACCAGAAATATTTACAATCCGGTGCTTTCCTGGAAAACGAATTTTTCCAAAAAACAACAATAGTTCCGGCCAATTCCTACTCTGATACTTTTTAACAACTGTCTTTTCACAATATAATGCTTGATTTAAAACAATTTGAAGTTTGGTTTGTAACAGGTAGTCAGCATTTGTACGGAGAAGAAACCCTCCGCCAGGTAGACGAGCATTCTCAGATTATCACTCAGTACTTCGATCAGTCGTCGAAAATTCCGGTCAGGGTCGTATTTAAGCCGGTGGTTAAAACGCCGGACGAGATCTTCAACATTATCCAGGAAGCTAATTGTGCGCCTCATTGCATTGGTATTGTGGCCTGGATGCATACTTTTTCTCCTGCCAAAATGTGGATCAGGGGATTGCAGATCCTGCAAAAACCATTGCTGCATTTGCATACCCAGTACAACCGAGACATTCCCTGGGCGGACATCGATATGGATTTTATGAACTTGAACCAGTCCGCGCATGGCGACCGGGAGTTTGGGTTTATTATGACCAGAATGCGGCTGAACAGAAAAGTGATCGTGGGGCATTGGCAACAGGAACACGTGGTAGACGGACTAAGCCAGTGGATGCGCGTGGCAGCAGGCAGGTATGATCTGAAAGGCGCGAAACTCGTGCGGTTTGGAGATAATATGCGGCAGGTAGCGGTTACTGACGGAGACAAAGTTGCGGCAGAAATGACCTTTGGCTTTTCGGTCAATACCCACGCTGTGGGCGATCTGGTAGCGGTGATCAACCAGGTATCAGACGAAGACGTAAGTCGCCTGACGGACGAATATGAGTCAATGTACAAGCTGGCGGCCGGACTCGGCAAAGGCGGAGACAGGTACAATGCATTGCGGGATGCGGCGCGTATTGAGCTGGGGATGAAGTACTTTCTGGAAGACGGTAATTTTAAGGGTTATACCAATACATTTGAAGACCTGCACGGCATGAAACAATTGCCCGGTATCGGCTCGCAGCGTATGATGGCTGCTGGCTATGGATACGCGGGAGAAGGAGACTGGAAAACGTCGGCAATGGTGCGTGCACTGAAAGTAATGGCCAGCGGGCTGGATGGCGGAAATTCATTTATGGAAGACTACACCTACCATTTCAACCCGGCTAACAACCTTGTACTGGGTTCGCACATGCTGGAAATCTGCCCGTCGATCGCGGCAGGACAACCATCTTGTGAAATCCATCCGCTTGGGATAGGAGGGAAGGAAGATCCTGTCCGTCTGGTTTTCAATGCACCTGCCGGACCTGCTATTAATGTTTCTCTGGTGGATATGGGTAATCGTTTCCGGTTACTGGTAAATGAAGTGGAGGCGGTAGCGGCACAGGAAGCACTTCCTAACTTACCGGTTGCCAGGGTTTTATGGAAACCCGCACCCGACATGCATACGGGCTGCGCTGCGTGGCTATATGCAGGAGGCGCGCATCACACGGTTTTTAGCCAAAACCTGACTACGGACCACATTGAGACATTTGCCGAAATGACCGGTGTGGAACTGGTTGTGATCGATAAAAATACTTCGTTGAGGCAGCTGAAAAACGAGCTGCGGTGGAGTGAGGCTTATTACAGATAACGACGATACAAATGTCGAAATATACCTATTTGAAAGAGTTGGTCTACGAAGCCAACATGGAAATCCCGAAGGAGGAGCTCGCTATCGTCACATTTGGTAATGTGAGCGGAGTCGACAGGGCTGCGGGCGTGGTGGCGATCAAGCCTAGCGGTGTTCCTTATCATCGCCTGAAAGTGGAAGATATAGTGATCGTGGATCTGGATAATGTACTGGTGGAGGGCAATATGCGGCCCTCTTCTGATACCAGAACACATACATTGTTGTACAAAAATTTTCCATCAATTGGCGGCGTTTGCCACACACATTCCACGTACGCGGTAGCCTGGGCGCAGGCCATTACACCTATCCCTAACCTCGGTACTACGCACGCCGACCATCTTACGGTATCGATACCGGTTACGGAGGTAATGTCCGATGATATGATTCAACGCGATTATGAACTGGAAACCGGCAATCAGATCATGGATATTTTTCGGAAAGAGAATTTGAGCCCGGAAGAGGTCGAAATGGTGTTGGTAGCCTGTCATGGCCCATTTACCTGGGGGAAAGATCCCGCAAAGGCAGTTTATAATTCAATTGTACTGGAAGAGATCGCTAAAATGGCTTACCTGACATTGCAGATCAATCCAGCTGCTGTCGCGATTAAGCAAAGCCTTTGCGACAAGCATTTTTTTAGGAAGCACGGGAAGGATGCTTACTACGGACAAGGCTGCTAAGCCTATTTTTTCTCCGAACGCTTGCTGGCAATGTTACGCATTTGCTGCAAAGCTTCCTGGCGGGACATACGCTTCTCACTTGATTTGGCTTCTTCGATAGCCTCTTTCGAAAAGCGCCCTTTGAACATATTTAATAAGGAAAAAAGCATAAGTAGGTTTTCTTAACTAACGAAGGAATATTAGTAACGCATATCCAAACATAGGAAAGATATGGCTATAAAAAAACTACCGGCTGATGATATCGGCCGGTAGTTAGTATTTTATCAAACGTTGAGTATTAATGACGGTGTGTAGATGAATCAGCTCATTGCCTCTTTGCGAAGCTTACTTCCAGGATTGAATTCATCTTTGATCCATCGAACAAAATTGTTGGAGTTAGTTTTGTAAATCTCCATCGATAATGGTTTAATGCCACTGAACTCTACTTCTTTAACGTACTGCGCATGCAACTTTAAAATCTCAGACAGGGTCTTGCTATCAGTTTTCATTCAATGTGGTATGTTAAGGTTTACAAGCTATTGATACTTTGTTGTATAAAGACATACCTACATTTTAATTTTGCTTTGTATTATTTGAAAAATTATGAAAATATTTTAAATAGTTATATTTGACTATGCCAAACTACCATGAAATAGGATTGGATTGATGTGGGGCATCATTAAACTGTTACATTATAGGGCAAATTGTAGACCTGTGAAACTGACACATTAGCTATGCAGTCGGTTACAAAATGGATGTAATCAGCAGTATCAAATATAATTTTTCAAAGAGACAGTTTCTTTTTGAGGAAGGCTATTTCTAACGGTTTGGGCAACAGATCGATAATGTGTGGACTTGCTTTTGCTTTTTCAATGTCCCGGGTATCGATCGTTGAGGAAAGCATAAAGATCCTGATCCTTGATTTCAGAAAATCGGGGAGGTGATCGAATTCGTCAATAAACTCAAAACCGTTCATATCCGGCATTTGCAGATCAAGCAGTATAACTGTTTCAGGAAGTGCGGGGCCTTCTCCTAATAAAAATTTCAGAGCATCGCGTGCCGAATTGAAAGTCTTCACCGAATCAGTAATCCCGCTTTTTTTTAGGAGTTTTTCATAAATGAATAAATCAAATGCGCTGTCATCTATCAAGAAAAAGTTAAGCAGTGACGTCATGACACGGGTCAGTTAAGTATAGAAGGAATGTTGATTTCAAAAATGCTGCCTTGACCTATTTTTGAATTGACACTAATGTCTCCCCCTAATTTCGATATGGCTTCGTGTACAATGTAAAGTCCAATTCCGGAACCGCTGTTGGTTGCGCCTGCGCGATAAAACATTTTGAAGATTTTATCCTGATCTGATTCTTTGATTCCCGAGCCATTATCTTCAACAATAATGGTAGCATCTGTCTCGGTTGATTTTACAGTCAGATGAACGAAAGGGTTTGACTTGTTCTTATCCTGAAATTTGATCGCGTTATTGATCAGGTTATTAAAAATAATCCGGAGCTTCATCACGTCGGAGCGGAATATGCCTGACTGATCAATATCCGTAGTCATTTTTAGGTTACCATATTCAGGAAGGTATTGGATGGTGGCCTGTACTTCGGTTACCAGTTCTTCGAAACTAATATCAGTAACCACCGGCACACCACGTGCATTTTTGTAATAATCAATAATGTTGATAATGAATGTATCCAGCTTCTTCACCGACTGCCGGATCAGTTCCAGATATTCATTTTGTGATTTGAGGTCCTCTTCCAGCAGTGCCAGGTTCACAATGCCCAGTACCGACATGAGCGGCGCCCTGAGATCGTGAGACGCACTGTAAACAAACTTGTCGAGTTCTTCGTTGGCTTTTTGCAGCTCAATATTCCGCTGTTTGAGATCTTCGCGTGTTTTGTAAATTTCGTAGGCGTTCGTGATGGCATTTTCCACGTATTTGTAGTCCCACGGTTTGTCAATGAACCGGAAAACCTCGCCTTTATTGATCGCATCAATGGCGGCAGTGATGTCTGTATGCCCAGTAATCAGTATACGGATCGGTTTGGGATAATCCAGCCTGATCTTTTCAAAGAATTGAACACCAGTCATGATCGGCATCCGTTGATCGGCAAGGATGATACAGAAGTCCTTGGTCGTCAGAATATGCTCGGCCTCCACTACCGATGAAGTAATGGTAATGTCGTATTGTTTACGAAATGAAGCCTTGAACGAATGCAGATTATGCTCCTCGTCGTCGATGTACAGAATGGTTATTGCCTTGTCAATCATTGAAAATCAGGGATAGGACGTGTTGCTCTCTTAACCGGAAGTGTAATTATAAATTCTGTTCCTTGTCCGACTTCCGTATTCACTTGAATGTTTCCGTTATGTACTTCAATAATCTTAAAAACAATTGAAAGACCCAGGCCTGTGCCATCTCCCACTTGTTTTGTTGTGAAAAACGGTTCAAATATTTTAGCACGTACTTCCGGAGTCATTCCCGGCCCGTTGTCTTTCATGGAAATCGCAATATTTTCAGGGTCTTTCAACCAGGATTTTACCCATATCGTAGGTGTCTTATTTGCTTGATTATCTTTCAGTAATGCATAAATAGAATTGGTCAGAATGTTCATGAAAACCTGATTTAGCTTTCCTGCGTAGCATTCTATGCTAGGGATATTCCCCAATTCTTTCACCAAATGTATAGAATTCCCCATTTGATAGTTCAAAATAATTAGCGTCGATTCTACGCCTTCGTTAATATTGACCAGATTCAGGTCGGATTCGTCCACGCGGGAGAATATTTTTAGCCCTTTAACGATCTCGACGGTACGGTGCGCACCATCCTCCATTCCTTTGAGCAGCGTATTCAGCTCGGTTTTTACATAGTCCAGATCCAGGTCTTCTTTGAGCTGTTCGATGTCTCTGATTTTGATTTTAAGACTCTCCATGCTGTCCACATGCTGTACTTCATCGTAGGTGTCCAGAATTTCCAGTATATCGTCAATGTCGCGTCGCAGGGGCCGTATATTGGAGCTGACGAAATTGATAGGATTATTGATCTCGTGTGCAATACCCGCCGTCAGCTGACCCAATGAAGCCATTTTTTCAGAATCGATCAGCTGGGTCTGCGTGTCTTTCAATTTTGTCAGCGTAATGTTGAGTTCTTTGTTTGCAAACTGCAGTTCAGAAGTCCTTTCGTTGACACTTTTTTCCAGGAATGCATTTTGTTCCAGAATGATTTTTTCATTCTCCATAGAAATGCGCAGCGCCTGCGCTTGTGAAATCTCTTTTTCTCTCTTTAAAATGTTGATTTTATCGGCCAATGCAAAGGAAAGCAAAATCACTTCTATTGCGGTACCCGCCTGCATGGTATAGTTGGTAAAACTATTGTATGGTAATATATTAAGATTTCTTAGCGTATATAGTACAATTCCAATTAAAAAGATCAACCATGCCACCAGATAGAATTTGGCTGGGCGATATCCCTCAATTGACAGCTGGAACGCAACCACTAGTGCCAACAGCGCCGCTGCGGGTCCCGTGACGTCAATGATCCGGTAGCTTACACTGTCCATACCCAACAGATTGAAAATCATCGATAACGAAAAGGCTACGATCAATGCGGACAGGATGCGGTGGATCGACGGAGATTTCTCTTTGGAATGCAAGAAATTCTGGAAAAACAGGATTGCGAAGATTCCGCCTAATGCTGGAAAAATGCTGAAATACTTGTTCAGTTCCGGCGTGTTGGGCCATAGAAATTTAAAGGTATAACCGGTAATGGTCACCTGGTTCAGGCCGATGAAAAGTATGTAAAAGACGTAATAAAGGTAGCTCCTCTCGCGAATGGAGAAGAAAACGAAAAAGTTGTAGAGCATCATGACCATCAAAACACCCATATGGATGCCCGAAATGATCTCATTGGTAAAAGTAAACTGGAAGAAACCCATTTCGCTCCGTACGATCAGCGGAACCACAATCTGCTCGTTACCTTTGATCTTGAGGTAATATTCGCGGAACTGATTTTGGGGGATATTGAGTTTAAATACAATGTTCTGGTGCTTCACGGACCGTTTTTTAAACGGATCGTTCCACGAAATGGATTCTTCAAGGACCTTGTTCTTTTCCTTCGTATAAAGGTAGCACGACTCTATTCTGGGATACGCCAGTTCGAGAAACACATTGTTGTCATTCGTTTTGTTGCGGATTTTAAATTTGATCCAGAATGTAGATTTACTAAGTCCAAAATTAGGGGTGTCCTCATAGCTCTTCACGAATTTTGCACTGGCCATCACTTCGGAAATCGTACTCGTTCCCAGAGTATCCTCATATACTTCCACGTTTTTGCCAATGGTCACATCGGTTCCGGTGAATGTCACCTCACTGGCATGAGCTGTGAACGTAACAAGCAAGAGCAGAAATGTCAAAAAATTCTTTTTGTAGAGGTTCAATTCCATTTCTTGATGTCGTAAATTATTTCCAGATCTCCTCTTCGTCCACTTTCGACTACGGTTTGCTTTGGGTTTTCTCTCAGGCTGAAAATTTTCTCTCTTTCGTCGTCGGCTGCAAAAGGCAGGTTTATTAAATCCCTTGCGATCAATGAAGTTGCGATCAGTCCTTCTTTGGGATAGTAAAATGTACCATTGTTTCCAAGATCGGTCAGTACTTCAAAGCCAATACGCTGACTGATGACCAATGTAATAGGAGAGCACAGGCCCATCAAATATTTGATCCCTACCATGGAAGAAATAGCCATCGCGGTGCGTCCCAGATACACGCTTCCAATCCCGTAACCCGCCACTTCCTTTGAATTGAACAATCCGCAGAATTCGGCTACATGATAATCACCGATGTTATCCACATACTTATAGATACTCTTGTCAATTTTAGCAATAGCATCTTCCATCGGCATTTTCAGGTTCGGAGATCTCACCTGTACCCTGGTACCACCGTAAATTTGGCTACCGTCTTCCGATTCCACGATAATGACGTAGGTATTGGGATCGTGGAGCCAGTCATGATTTGCTGAGGTGACTTGTTTAACTCCGTATGCTTCCAAAACTTTTCTATGTCCGTCTGCGTATCTCAGGCTGGTCTCCACATCGTCGGGCGCACGGTATGCTTTAATCTGTGCTACCATTAAAATTGACGGTTAACAATAAATAATGTTTCATCCAGCGATAACCGGTAGCTTGGGATCTTTGGTTTTTCGGCTTTTGCTATCTTGAATAAAAACACCTCGGCCATGTCTTCGGTGAGCGGTACCAATGAAAGGAATTTTTTGCGCAAATCTCCCAATCTGTCCGCTTCTTCGCTATCCAGGCCCGCTCCATTCCCTTTTGTTATCCTTGGAAAGAGATAAAAAGGGGAAATTAGCGGATGTATGGCAAATTCCAATTCTTCGGCTTTCAGCCATAACCGCTGCATGGCCATGCCTCCCAGAAAGAAGTTCTTGTAATTGTAGCGGGGCAATGTGATCACTCCGAGGCCTGATGCGGTACTTACCGTTTTCAGCGCCGCATCGATCAGCGCATTTCCGCCGTTAATGTTTTTTAATGATTTTGTGATCTCTTCATCCCGGATAATGGCCAATGCTGCCATTTGGGCTGTATTCATTCCCAGTGTGCGAATGTCAATACCATCTCTGGTGCGCTCAGCCTCCTGGGGTGACCATTTCATTTCTCGCTGTACAAAATCCCTGTGCCCGTTCACATTTAATAGCCTGACGCGGTCGCATTCGCCGATGATCTGACCGATGGCCTTGACTTGTGTTTTTTCGGAAAAATAGTGAAATACTGCTCCTTCAACGCTTTCAGCTGCTTTTTTAAGAGCTTCCAGCTGGTTTTCACTGATTTCAACGGGGGTGGAAGGATTGCGGTTGGTGGTGCGGTCGTAAATGACCCGTACGGACTGAGGCGAATAAACAGGCTCTACCACTTCATTGCCCGGTTCTTTATAAAAATCAATGGCTGCGATCAGCGTAGATCTTTTACCAAGCGGGAATATGTCGCCCTTTATTCGCAGGCCAGCTTCATTACTTTTCAGAAGCAGATTCTCATAGGACGCGCCAAATGAAATATTGGAAGCGATATGATCGAAATCGCCGAATGAGTAGGACCGGTGCCGGTCGTGAAAAAGATGCAGCCGTCCGTTACGGTACAGCCATTTCCAGGGTTGGTCGTTGCCGGTAGAAGGTGCCTGGCAGGCCGCTTTTACAAGCTCCTGCAAAGTATTTTCATCGATACCCTGGGCTGGGTTTTGGTAAGGTAACGAATCAGCTATACGAACGGCTTCTTCCAGGTTGAATGGTTGATGTGGATTTTCCGGGGCGGGGACCTGCTCGCGGGGAGTTTTGTTGCCAACGAGCTCTTCCAGATCTATATAGTATCTTCCCGACTCATGATATTGATTGAGTAGCAGGCGCCTGCATACATCCGTCACCACACCCGCACCCAGCGTTACTGCGCTGGCAAGCTGCGGCCACGTACTGATCGTCTGCCCGATCTCCACCAGTGAGACTTTGCCGCGCTTGGACCCATTCATCGCATTGACGATTTTGAGTACCATCGGAAGCCGGTCTTCTTCTGAGATATGGTTTAGTCTTTCGGCCGGAATGTCTTTTAACAGTCCATGGAAAATGGGCCTATCAGGTTCAAGATCATATCTTTCTACGTCCAGCATACCCCTGTCGCTTGTTTCCATGATCACCGGGATCCGGTATTTGCCGGCCGCAATACGACAAGCAATTTTGATCCCAATGTCATCGCATTCATCGATTAAAATATCAAGCTTTCCCCCTTCCAGCAGAAAGGGATCCATGTTTTCCTTGTTTACTCCTTCGGTAAAGCACTGGATTTCGAGGTATGGGTCTATCTCAGCAATTTCTCTTGCTGTAACAATGCACTTATTAACGCCAATATTATGGAGCCCGGTTTTGATCCGGTTCAGGTTGCTTAGCTCAATGGTATCGAAATCGGCCAGTTTAAGTATGCCGCACGTCCTTTCTGTGGCAATACTTACAGCCACAGCGTGCCCTACTGACAAGCCAATGATGCCAATTTTGCGATGTGATAATGTTTCCTGTTCTTGTGGGGTAATTTTGTACTGATTGCGGCTGGTCCTGAGCTCAACAAACTCGTTCTCATCCAAAATGTGAAGCAGGCGTCCCGACCAGGGGTAATATACCCATCTACCTTGTGTTTCCGGGTCCTTTCCGGCCAGCCATTCTTGGTAGATATGGTCTGTTTCAACTGCTGTCAGGCGTTTCCTGGGGTGCCGTATTTTGATCAGCTCGTTCTTTTGAGATGCGAATAAATCTATTACGACCTTTTCAGTGTAATCATCAATAAATGAGATGAATTTTTGCTTGTCAGCGTAAAGCTCTTTGGGTATAAAAACTGGTTTGTAAACAGTATTGTTACTTGCGTCCTGATACATTTTTAAGTTATTGTGGTGCGGTTCCGTAAAGAACTCAGGCTGAAATTTGACAAATCACAAAATTGTTATTGATCTTCGTAAAAAAATGGCCTGACGGTACCTGCTATTTGAATTTAGTTATGTCGCCTGTTATACTTGCGATAATAATTACCCAAATTGCTGAATTTATTTTTGTAAAACTAACCACTGATAAAATGGTGGACAAAATTTTTGATTGAATAGAATCAAAAATGGGAGCACATGCGGAATTAAACAATGTTTTCTACGAAAAAAAAGGAAAAAGTGGATGCGGCATTGATGTGAATATAGAATTAATATTATAATATTATCAGCTCGTTTGACCGAACGAATCCAGTGTATTTAAACCGCCTCTAAGCACAAGAAACATATTAGGAATGGAAAGCAAAGGCAAGATAAGCGTCCTCTACGTGGATGATGAGATCAACAATCTCAATTCATTTAAAGCTGCTTTTAGAAGGGATTTTAACATATTAATCGCTACTTCGGGGCGCGAAGGACTGGAATTGCTGAAGCATAATGTGGTACACGTGATCATCACGGACCAGAGAATGCCTGAAATGACCGGCGTCGATTTTTTAATCGAGGTGTTGAAGGGTTACTCCGACCCTGTCAGGATATTACTGACTGGTTATACAGATATTACTGCCGTCATTGATGCTGTGAATAAGGGACATATCTATTATTATCTCAATAAACCCTGGGATGAGCAGCAACTCCGAATTATCATCAAAAATGCATACGAAATCTTCCATTTACGAGAGGAAAATAAGGAGTTGATCGAGAAGTTGATTGATGTGAATGGACAACTGGAATTCCTGCTGAGGCAGAATCTCTTATCTTAGTGTGATGAATAGACTACTGCTTTAAAAAGTTTATTTTCTTCTGAAAAGCAGCGCTTTACGGTAATGTAAAGCGGGCCTTATTCCCTTCAAAAGATAAACCAGCGCGGAAAACGCGGAGGTGATCAGTACTGCCAGAAAAAGTATCGCTGCGAACAGCAAATTGCCAATGGCTTTGAAAAAGATGATGATGTCCATTTTTAAGTCGTGTATGTCTGTTGTCTGATCTTTAAAAATCGTACCAGCTCCGGTACAATTCCGTAATCAGATACCGACAATCGAGTGCAGCTGCTTTCTGGTATCGTTTTTGTGATGTGTCTCCTGGCTTTTGGCCAGTAACGAAAGAAAAGATCATCAACAGAAACCAGCTAATCATGAAAAAGATCATCGCAGTCGGCGTTTTAACAGGTGTAGTAGTTTTCGTTTTCTTCACATCTTGTGTCAAACAAATGGGCGGAAAGAAAAATATGTCAAAAAAAGAAGGGGAAATTGCAGATAAGAATAAAACTGAAGGGTATTTTTATCACCAGAGTGAACAGGACCGCACCACAGACTCAACTAAAATCAAGAAGAACATAAACAACTAGGAAGCATTACCACCGCGTGAGCATGTTGAGGAATTTTTGGCTGAAGTTTGGTTTATTTGTGCTCATTGGGTTTTGTACTCACTGCAAAACACCCTCGCTCCCGCCGAAACCGATCGATAAAGAGGACACGACTGGCACCGACACCTCTCACATTGACACTGCCATTATCAACAGACCTGATACTACCCACATCAGTGACACCGTTCGCGCCCGGACCTCGGACTCGACGCTCGCGTCTTCACGACGATTTGGTACCGAGCTTATTTTCAGTGAAAATGACCTTGAAGGTAAGACCGGGATCTATTATAAGGCCAATGATTTTATCGGAAGGCCTGTCAACCTGAATTATTCATTTGCCGCGCCTGCCAAGGACACGCTGAAATACCGGCCTTTCGTGCTCATGGTGCATGAGGGAGCTTTTTTGTTTGGCGATCTGGGCAATGAGCTGGGTAAGGCGCGATTGCTCGCCCGGAGAGGTTACGCAGCCGCGTCTATCAATTACCGGTTAGGGTTCAATGGCGGAAGCCAGGCCAACGCTTGTGGCGGGAACAATCTGGAAGTAGTTCAGGCCGTGTACCGTGCTGTGCAGGATACCTACGTTGCCCTGCATTACTTTGCTGGCAAGGCCGATGAATTTGGCATCGATCCGGGGCAGATGGTGCTCGCTGGTAGCAGCGCAGGTGCGATCACGATATCCGCGACCGTATACATGACCGAGCAGGACTTTGAGGCTTTACAGCCCGGTATCGTCAAAACACTTGGCAGGCTCGACCCAAACCCGAAAGGGGCGCCATTTAAAGTTACAGCGCTGCTTTCTTCGCTGGGTTATGGTGTGTTCAAGAGCAGCTATCTGACGACTGCCAATGCAAAACCCACGGTGTTTTTTCAAAGGACCGGGGACAATGTGCTGCCATTCCTGAAAGGTACCTTCCTATCTTGTCCATTTTACCTGAGTTCGGAGGGGGCCAAGCCCGTTTCGGATCAATTGAGAAAATTGAAAGTTCCGTATGAGCTTAACTTCGAAACCGCAAGCGGACATCAGCTTAGCTACCCGCAAGAATACATTACTGATCGTTACGCACAGTTTATGAAGCGACTCTGGTCGGGGAATAGGCACCAGATCACGAATGAGAAATATAAAGTGATCGAAGACATTCAGCTCAAATAACCTTCGCGCGATCCTTTACCTTCATTTTAGAACGTCCATTCAAAGAGAAATAGCCCTTTAAATGATTAGATAGTCGTATCTCGAGATACTCGTAAGAGATATGTGAGAAGATGAGTGTCAGCGACAGGGAGAAACAAAACATCGCCGTTCCGGTGCTATATACCGGATACCCGATCCTGCTGAATACGTAGGATACCGCTACCACGACTGGTAGATGAATCAGGTAAATGGAGAACGAGATATCACCGAGCCGCACGAGCCAAGCCGGAAATATAATGGTCCTGCCTTTGGTATAAAAAATAAAAGCGGCGAACAAGAGTGTCGAGCCAACTCCCCATTGCAACGGTCCGAGCCCTCCGAAAAAGCCCGATACGTACTGCCAGCCAGCCAGCGCGATGCAAGTCGCAGCCAGCCATTTTTTAGAAAAGAATGCTGAAAATCCACGGGATAATGCGGGATTGTTATAGATCAGGCCGAGCAGGACACCGTATACGAAATTCCAGACGATCGGATTGGTGATCATGTTGAGATAGGCCGAACCGTAATCTCTGGCCTCGTTTGGCTTTAATGTAAAATTCCCAAAAATGGATGGTACCACTACCATTGCAACAATGATGAGTAGGAAGAATACATACCATCGGTATTTTGCAAAACAGAGCGATATGGCGATCAGCAGGTAGAAATAAATCTCATAATTCAGGCTCCACCCCACAGGAAGGGTAGCATAACCGTAAAACGGCGGTTCTGTGGCTGAGGCTGGGATAAAGAATATGCTTAGTGCCAGCTCTGTCAGGGATGCTTGGTCCGGTTCGATGCGGTGCTGTAACAAATAGTAAAAGACAGTGATCACGACATATGCCGGCCAGATCCGGATGAATCTCTTGACGATGAATTGGTAGACACCCGTCAAGGATCCCCGCGTATTACGGGTGATGTACACCATGATGAAACCACTGATTACGAAGAAAAGAGCAACTCCTGCAGGCCCGGAATTGAACAAAAAGTCGAGTTCCTGCGCAAACGGATCACTTTTTTTGACTACGTCCTTTAAGTGGTATATAGTTACAATTAAAGCTGCAATGCCTCTCAGTACCTGAATACTGTTGATTTTTGAGTCATGAGGATTATAGCCCAGGTTTTTCTCCTGTTCCATATGATGTGTGGGGTGTTTGGTGTTGTTAGCAGTTGCCTATTGATGGGACACAGCAAAGCAGTAGAAGTGTTGCGTGCCGTAAGGACAAAATTTGCTACAAGAGAATGTTCAATTTTTTCGTTGGCCGGAAGAGGCAGAAATTTAACTTAGTGTGGTTCATTTGCTAGGTTGAGTGGATGGTAATGGTTGTAAAAGTAGTCAAAATTTGAAAATAGTGGTATTTTACCCAGAACTCTGGTGCAGTTTGATGTCTAAAATTTAAGGCGGCATAGTTTTTAAAGTCACGGATTATACACCTATTCTTTTAAGTCCCGCAGTTATGAATCGACAGCTTGTAGTAAGATCTGAAATAGTTATTGAAGCCCCGGTTTCCAAAGTATGGGAAGTTTTAATTGCACCAAAATACATCAGGCAATGGGACGACCTTCCCTCCGATTTTGAAGATTACTACCTCGAATACGGGCGGACGATCGAATGGTCCGGAAGGTCTAAAATCACCTTCACGATCTGCCAGCCTAATGAAATATTGAAAATGTCGCTGTATGTTTCGAAATGGGAACAGCCACCTGCCGCATACGACATTGCTTACACTTACAGGCTGGGCAATGGGGGTACGGACACGGTGCTTTCCATTGAAATAGGAGATTTTTCGGAGCTACCAGACGGGGAAGATTATTACAATGCATCAGTTGACTTTGCTGCAAAGGCCGCGGAAAAAATCAAAAATTTGTCGGAAAACAGGGTTTGATTCAGTCGCTGATTATATTTGTAATATCGCTTCTGATCACTATGGAATCCAACACAAAACTTTACTACGACACCAACGAAGTAGCCGAAATGGTAGGCTGCGAGCCATCCGCATTGCGTTTCTGGGAAAAGAAATTTCCGCAGCTCAATCCCAAACGCGATGGCCGTAACCGTCGGCGTTATACCGAAAGAGACATTGAAATTATCCGTAAGATCATGCACCAGCGCGACAAGCAGGGGCGGACGATTAAAGGAACCCGGGAGCAGCTACGCAGGAAGGAAGAAGCACAACTGCTGATCCAGCGACTGGTGCGTGTTCGTAAATTTTTGGTCGAAATCCAGGAGAAGTTATGAAACAGATCATGGTCGCGCTGTTCGTGCTCTCATTCCATTTTAAGGGTTTTTCGCAAACATTCCTCACGGCGCCCATTCGTTCCCACATTGAATTTCTTGCCTCCGACGAGCTTGAAGGCCGTGGTACTGCCAGTTTGGGAGAGATCAGGGCGGCGAATTACATTGCCAGTGTGTTCAAAAATGCGTCATTAAGACCTGCCGGGACTGATGGTAGTTATTTTCAACCGTTTGAAGTATCCATTGGGATTGAGGGTAATGCGCACAAATTGACCGCCAGGAATGTGGTCGGATTTTTGGATAATGGCGCCAATAAAACCATCGTGATCGGCGCACATTACGATCATTTGGGTAAGGGATTTCAGGGAAGCTCTTTGTCTCCGAACAGTAAAAATCAGATTCATAATGGTGCCGACGACAATGCCTCAGGAACTGCCGGACTGCTCGAACTGGCGAGATACTTTGCCGGAAACAGCGTGACTGAGAAGCATAACTTTCTATTCATCGCATTTTCGGGAGAAGAGCTGGGATTGATCGGTTCTAAATATTTTACAGAAAAGCCTTCCATTCCATTGACTTCCGTGGCGTGTATGATCAACATGGACATGATCGGGCGACTGAATCCGGACAAAGGAGTGATTGTATCCGGCTGGGGTACGAGTTCGATGTGGGGAAAGATGATACCGGATCTGGCCAAAAAGGCGAAGCTTAAATACACAGTGGATTCCGCAGGAGTGGGAGCGTCCGACCATACCTCATTTTATTTGAAGAATATTCCGGTACTGCAGTTTTTCACAGGAACGCATATGGACTATCATAAGGTGAGCGATGATATTGACAAAATCAATTTTGAAGGAGAATCTCAAATCCTCTCGCTGATTGCCGGGTTACTTCGTGAAGTTGATAAACAGAGCAATGACCCCGATTTTCTGACGGCGGGCAATCCGCATACCGGTGCTACTACGACTGATTTCAAGGTAACCTTGGGTGTGATGCCGGATTACAGTTACAGCGGGAAAGGCCTGAAAATAGATGGTGTTTCCAAAGCGCGACCAGGTGATAAGGCTGGAATACTGGCCGGTGATATCATTAAGAAGCTGGCAGGGAAGGAGATCGGGACGATTTATGATTACATGGAAATCCTGGGACAGCACGAAAAAGGGGAGCAGGTGGAAGCCGAGCTGCTCCGTGGCAGTGAAACCAAGATCGTCAAGGTCACCTTCTAATTCTTAAATAATAGCACCTCGTTTCCCCAGTTCAATGACCTCCATCTGACTGATCAGTCCTTCGTGCAGGTTGAAGCGAAGTAACGTCCTGAATTTATGAAATCCCTCGCGTCCGGCAGCGCCCGGGTTGATGTACAACATGTTGTTTAGTGACTTGTCGCGTATCACCCGCAGTATATGTGAGTGCCCGCATATAAAAATGTCCGGCGTTTGCGATTTTAATTCAGGATATACCTGCGGATTATAACGCGGAGGTGCTCCGCCAATATGCGTGATCCAGACTCGGAACCCTTCCAGTTCAAAATGGAGATTTTCCGCCGTTCTTACCCTGATCGGATTGTTATCAATGTTCCCAAAAACAATCCGGGAAGGCTTAAATGCCTCTAATTGATCAATAATGGTTGTGGAGCCAATGTCGCCTGCGTGCCACACTTCGTCGCAATTGGCAAAATGATCGAATACCCGCTCGTCCAAATACCCGTGTGTGTCCGATAATAATCCTATACTCTTCATTTTAAAGTCAAAACAGTCCGCCTCAGCCTACAAATATCTGCAATGATTTTTACCGCAAAATAAATAATTGAAAAATTTATGAGATAAAAGTAACTTATATATACTAAAAGTTGCACTTTAACGGTTACAAAACTTAATAAAAGTTAAATTATTCTTTAAACGATATAAAAGCCTCTTTAAACTAAATTTATAGTTGTAAAGTTTAAACGGTTTGCATATTATTGCAAAAATGTAGTTTAACAGTTACAAACTCTACTCACTTAACCACCAGACCAGCCTTGAAAAAAATCTTACTTCTGTTCTTTTTATGTCTTCCCATCCTGGCCGCCCAGGCGCAAACCGGAGGACGCTTCACGTTAAAAGGGGTTGTTACGGACACGGCTGGCGTTGTGTTGCCGGAAGCAACGATTATGCTTCTTTTACCGAAAGATTCTACTTTGGTAAACTTTGGACGGGCAAATAAGGATGGGGTCTTCGAAATGAAAAACCTGAAACGGGCGCAGTACATTTTTAAGATTTCATACGTAGGCTTCATTCCGTATCAGGAAAATATTAATCCTAAGGATCAGGATGTTGTAGATATTGGAAAGGCCAAAATGAAGGTTCTTCAAAAGGAATTGTATGAGGTCGTGATCAAAACGGCACGCGCCCCGCTGAGTATCCGCGGCGATACGATCGAGTTTGATGCGAAAGCATTTAAAGTGCCGCCGGGGTCTTCGGTGGAAGATCTGCTGCGTAAGCTGCCTGGTGTGCAGGTGGATGGAGACGGAAACATTCGCGCGCAAGGCGAGGAGATCAAACGTGTAACGGTGGACGGTAAGCGGTTTTTTGGTGATGATCCCAAAATGGCTACGAAGAATTTGCCGGCAGAAGCTATTAATAAGGTCCAGGTATTTAATGGGAAGACGGAACAGGCCAAGGCGACGGGAGTAGATGATGGCAAGAGGGAGAAGACATTGAATCTGGAACTGAAAGACAGCCACAAAAAGGGTGGTTTTGGAAAAGCAGTAGCCGGTGTCGGTACAGATAAGCGGATGGAAGGCAAGATCAGCTACAATCGTTTCGACGACAAGCAGCAGTTTGCAGTACTCGGTTTTGGAAACAACACTAACCAATCGGGCATTGCGCGGAACGACTACCAGGATTTCAAAGGCAGTCAGTCTTTCAACTGGGGCGACGATGGTGATTTTGGTTTCAGCAGCGGCAGGTACTATGGCGGGGACGACATTACGATCCAGCCTTCGTGGAATGGCGGCGGATCCGAAGGTTTTACGAAAAACTACGCAGGTGGTGCCAATTACAATTACGATAACAAAAAAACGAAGCTGAGCACAAGCTATTTTTATAACCAAACCAAGGCGATCAATGATGTGAGAGCGCGTACAGAGAACTTCCTGACAAATGATTCTTACAGCTCTCTTGCCAATTCCAAATCCATTGGATTTACCGGCAATCACCGACCAAGCTTCCGTTTTGAAAAAACCATCGATTCTCTGAATACGCTTATCCTGATCAGTAATTCAAGGATCAATACTGGTGACGAAAGTTTTGACAACTTCCAGCAGTCCTCTCGGACAGAAGGTGTAGTTACCAACCAGTCAACCGTTCATAACCAGAGCGAATACAACTCTTTCGCGATGGCGAACCTGTTGTTATACAGGCATAAGTTTAAGAAAAAGGGAAGGAATTTTGCAGCTAGCGTCGGTTACAACATTAACAACGCGGATGAAGACAAACGCCTGAACTCGGTTAACGTATTCTTCCAGGATTCAACAAAAAACAGCTCTATTAGCCAACGCAACGAAACGGAAAGTACCCGAGGGAATTTCAAGGGCAGCTTGTCTTACATTGAACCTTTTGCCAAGAAATTTACCTGGGAATCCTTCTTCAATTATAGCATGCGGAAAGATAAAGTGGACCGCGATGTGTTTGATGTTACCGGGACCGAACGGGAGGTGAATCCATTCCTGACCCGCTATTATTCCAATGATTTTACTTACAATCGCCTGGGAACTCAATTACGCTATTCAAATAAAGGGTTTAATATCGCTGCCGGTCTTGCTGCGGTCCAGTTCGAGCTGAGGGGAAAGTTTGCGGCGGATAAAAATTCAACTGACTTTATGCGGGTCAATAAGAGCTACTTTTCTCTTGTGCCAAATGCTTCGCTTAATTATGATCTAAAAAACAACCGCTTCCTGTATGCAGAATATGGCCTGAACGTACGTGAGCCTTCGATTACGGATTTGCAGCCAATAGTAGACAATAGCAACCCGCTCTACATTACGGAAGGAAATCCGGACCTGATCCCGTCATCGACGCACAACATCTATGGAGGTTACCAGATGTTCAATCCCGCCAGTTTTACAAATTTGTACATAGGCATATCGTATAATTATAATGTGAATCAGATTGTCTACAACCGAACCGTTAATGTTGAAAATTTGATCACTACCACCAAGCCAATCAATGTTACGGGTGGGAGTAATTATGGGACTTATGCCGGATTTGGCTTTCCGTTGAAAAAAACGAAGGCTACGCTGAATCTTAACACAAGTGTGAATTTCGGGAACAATCTTACGTATATCAATGATGTTAAGAACGAAACGAACACGGACAGTTACAATTTTGGAACACGCCTCGATCTGACGCCTAGTGATGCCTTTACTTTCTATGGTAATGCGAACTGGAATTTTAGCAACACAGAGTATTCCATCAATACAAATCAAAACCAGAAGATCTTCAATGCGACTTATGGCGCTGATGTAAATGCGAAAGGTCCAAAGGACATTTATTTCAATGCACGATTTAATTACAGGATTTATAAAAACGACCAGTTTGGCTTCGATCAGAAATTGCCGATCCTGAATCTATCCGTCTATAAAATTGTGCTGAAAAGTAAAAAAGGGGAAATTCGCCTGACTGCTAACGATGTATTCAAGAAAAATCTTGGAATCACGCAGAACGTTAATCAAAACTTTTACACAGAGCGAAAGGTGGCCACATTATCCAGGTATTTTATGCTGAGCTTCACTTACAATATGCGCGGTGTAACTGCTTCTGTAAAACGCAACAACAACTTCTAACATTCGAAAAAGAACCTATGAAATCAGTTGCCTTATTAATATTCACGTTTCTAAGTTTTGCTGCGCTGGGCCAGAAAATGGAGGGAGAGATCACCTACGAAAAGGTTTCCCATTGGTCACGCATCAATGACGAAATGACCTATCTAAGCAAGGAGGAAAAGGACCGGGCGAGCACAACCTGGGCAAATAATGATGAAAACAAGCAGGAAATGACTCTTCTGTTCAATGACAAGCAGAGTTATTACAGTTATCCGAAAGTCGATGAGTTATCAGAAGGCGGTTATTCCTGGCGCAAACAGGAGTTCAAAAGTTACAGGAATTTCGAGAACGAGAAGATGACTGACATCATTGAAATGCTGGGCAAAGTTTACATCATCGAGGATTCGTTGAAAGCGCCGAAATGGAAAGTGATGAACAAAATTAAAGAAGTTGCAGGCTACATGTGCATGATGGCAGTCACTGAGGATACGCTGAAAAAGCATACAATCACAGCCTGGTTTGCAGATAATATTGCGGTTTCAGGAGGCCCGGAGTTCTATTCCGGGTTGCCTGGAATGATCCTGGAACTCGACATAAATAATGGAGCAGTAGTTACAACAGCCAAAGTGATCAAGCTGAGACCGGTTACAGAAGAGGAACTGGCCCTGCCCAAAAAAATGAAAGGAAAAAAAATCAATAACCAGAAATATGTGGAACTGATTGAGGCGCACATGCGCGATAGCATTAAGGCGCATCGCAATCCATATTGGTCTATGCCCTACTAATCAGGGTCTAAACTTGCATTTCTAATGCTTTTCTAATTTTTTAAGGGAGGATTGTCTGGAACAATCTTCCCTTTTTTTGTACCTTTGCGACTTGAATGGGGGCGTGCCCGTTGAGGTTTGGCTCGATATTTTTAACTTTTCTTTTACTTACCAATTTCTATAACTTAACTCTGTTGATTTTAATTAACCACCCTTTATTATGAAAAAAACGCTTTTAGCCGTTGCAATGCTCTTTATCTTGGGCTCATGCGCGAGCAAGAAAAAGTTGCTTACCGCGCAGAAACAAGCCAATGAAATCCAGATCCAACTGGACAAAGCAAGAGCTGACCTGAATGATTGTGATAGCAGAACTGCTAGTTTAAATAATGATTTGAAGGCCAAAAACGATGAGCTTACCAGCAAAAACGCCAAAATGAAGGAGCTGGAAGATCAGGTTGAATTTTTGAAGAAAAATAATAACAACCTGTTGGATCGTATGTCTGATCTTTCTGTGATCAGTAAAGAAGGTTCGGAAAGTATCAAAAAATCATTGGCTATGATGGATGCACAAGGCACCCAGATCCGTGATTTGAATTCAAGCATTCAGAAAAAAGATTCTTTGAACATGGCGCTCGTATTGAACCTGAAACGTTCATTGGCAGATGTTAGCGACGAAGATGTTCAAATTGAAGTGAAAAAGGGTGTTGTATATGTATCCCTTTCTGATAAAATGTTGTTCAAATCGGGAAGCTCTGTGATTAACACACAAGCTGAGATCGTATTGGGCAAGGTTGCTAAGATCTTGAATGACTACAAAGAGATCGAAATTTTGATCGAAGGTCACACGGATAATGTGCCTATTGCTACTGATAAAGTGTCTGATAACTGGGATTTGAGCGTTTTGCGTGCCACTTCCGTTGCGCGTACATTGCAAAAGAAATATGGTGTTGAGCCAGTTCGTATGATCGCTGGTGGCCGTGGTGAATATTTACCCAAAGTGGCAAACGATTCAGCTCCTAATCGCAGCCTGAACCGTCGTACCGAGATCATCATTACTCCGAAATTGGATCAGTTCTTCAACCTTTACACGCCAAACGCTGGTAAATAAGGTTGATTGAGTAAATATCAAGTGAAGGCCCGTCAGCAATGATGGGCTTTTTTTATGTCAGACAATCCGCTTTTTGATGGCTAACGACACGGCCTCCGTGGCAGAATGGACGTGCAGCTTGTCGTAGATTTTCTTAATGTGTGACCGAACCGTGTCAATGCTGATATTCATTTCAAAACCGATCATTTTGTAACTAAAACCATTGACCAGAAGCTGCAAAAGCTCAGTTTCCCTTTTGGAAAGGTCGTAATTCTCTTGCTCCTCGTTTTTGGCGACAGGTACCATCTGCAACACTTTTCGCGCTACGGAACCCGTCATCGGTGCCCCCCCGCTCATGACGTCACGGATGGCCGTGGGGATTTCGTCACTGGCGTAACGTTTCAAAATGTAACCCGACGCTCCGGCACATATCGCATTAAAAATGTTTTCGTTATCGTCAAAAACAGTCAGCATGATCACCGGGAGATGCTCATTCACCTTCCGGATCAATTTTACGGCCTCGACGCCATTGATTTCAGGCATATCAATGTCCATCAGGATTACATCCGGCTCGAACTCCCGAATGTCCTCTATCACTTTTTTGGCAGACGATTTTGCGGCAAGCAAGTTCAGGTCCTCATGGTCGGTGATCAATGCTTCCATACTGATCCTCAGTGCCTCATTGTCATCATAGATCAGGATATTGGCAGTTTGCATATCAGGCAGATCAATTAGCGGATAAAAGAATGGGTTATTCATAAAGCTAGGTTTATTTTATGATGACTTTGTGGGTTCGAATCAAATTTTTATCCTGAACCTGCAAAATGTAAATCCCGGCTGGCATTATATCCAGAGGTTGTAATGAAATCGTATTTGGCGACTCTTTTTCGGTCTTAAATCGAATGCTGGAACCGGATATGCTGATCAACTTGATTTTGGCAGCGTCTGCATCATCCACCCGTATTTTGAATCCTGCTGCCGTGGCTGGATTGGGGTAAGTGCCATACTCCCCCTGATCTTGATTGCCGCCCAGGTTCGACACTTTTTCTTCGGCGGAAAGTCTGCTTGAACCGGTGGTGGCCTGAAATATTCCGAAGCTTTCCCAGGTACTGGCATTGTAAACGTAGCTGTATGGTACTGTTGCAGTTGGTATGCCTTCTGATCCGGTCATGGCCCATGCGGTTTCGGTTCTACGGTCTACACGGACCCTGGCGGAATGATTAAATCCTGCTGATTCATCAGCAGCATACCAATAAGCCTGATGAAGCCAGCGCGGCGTGTCTGGCCCACGAACCACGCTAAGGCTCCTGGTTTGATATAATACGTTCACATGTGGCGTCGCGGAAAATAGCGAAGCATTGTATTCTGCGCGAGCCATGAGCTGTACACTCCAGCTGGTAGTAGTATTGGATATTCTTAAAGGAGTGTAAGAGTTTTCAGAGGATCCGATTGGAAAGTATCTATTATAGGTGCTCCCGACATTATTGGCCGGCAAAACCAAATAACCAGTGCCATTTGTTACGACGTAGCGATCCACAGCGGCACCCAATATCGTTTGGCAGGATAAAATATAGTTGTCCAGGACGATTTTTCCTTTTACAAACTGGGTTTCACAAGCAGCTGCCGACGGGATCGAGAAAAAACCAAAAGGTGAAAGAAGGCTTACACCATAAGGATTGTTGATAATGGCACGCTGCATTCTAATCCAAACACCTCGCTCGCTGTTTGACTGCAAAGTTTGACGCGCGTTCCCAGCCATTTCCAGGGAATATATCTCAATTCGTCCTGAAACACCTACATCCAGATTTCCATTCAATTTCAGCCGGGCAACGGATGTGGAACCGGTAAGGCTGTGCCCGTCGTATGGAAATGTAGCCACCGAGTTAACCTTTAAAGTATGGCAAATTGCCTCCATGTCCAGCTGGACGTCGCTATTGATCGTTACATTATCGTAGGCGCGTGGGAGAATTCCCGAAGACCAGGTTGTGGGGCTACTCCACCGGCAGCGGTCACAGGTGGAGGTCTGTTCAATCGTTTCGTATACACTCATGGGCGTGTACAACCCCAGCGGATTTCCATAAGGGTATAGTACAGACCACCCTTTGCCTGGTGGATAAGTACCTGTAAAACTGCTGGTTGCAACGGTTACCCGCGTCGAAGCCCCGGAAACTATCTTTGTAACACTGATTTCCCAGCGCGCAGCCAGACTATTCCAGCTGATTATGAGTGGTTTTAAGAAAACACCGTCGGTCCTGTCCGACTGGAATAGCAAATGCCCCGTGGTGGACGTTTTGTAATATTTGTAACGGCCATTGATAATGTTATTAGCACCAGGATAACCTTCCACTGCAACATCAGCGATGACCGGACCTGCGACGCAGGTTAGCGAGTAGACGGTAAGGAACAAAAATGTAAATAATGTTTTCATTGGGATTGTGTTTTAAGACCAGGACAAAGTTGGCGCTTTGCTGAGCTCATATCAATCGCATGATGATGTGGTTTTAGGGTATTACCTTTGCGGTGGAACCTTATGCTTTTTGGCACATTATTATAAAATTGAAGGAAATAATTACAAATAAATTGGGTAAAATGTCAGATACGGCACCTGTTAAAGAGACAATTGAAGCTGCGCATCAGCTTGTGGCGCCGTTTATTCACCGGACGCCCATCGTTACCTCCCGTTTTTTGAATCATCTGACCGGAGCAGAGCTGTTTTTTAAATGCGAGAATTTGCAGAAAATCGGTGCGTTCAAAGCCCGGGGTGGCCTTAATTCCATCCTGATGCTACCCGACGAGAAGCTCAAAAACGGTGTTGTCACGCATTCCTCCGGCAACCATGCCCAGTCTATTGCGTTTGCTGCCGCCAAGGTAGGAGCTAAGGCCTACATCGTAATGCCTGAAAACTCACCGCGGGTGAAGGTCAGCGCAGTGGAGGATTATGGTGCCGAGGTAACTTTTTGTAAAAATACACCGGAAGCCCGGCAGGAGGCTGTCGATCAGATCATTGCGCAAACCGGAGCTACATTTATTCATCCCTTCAATAATTACCAAGTCATTGCCGGCCAGGCCACTGCGTCCAAAGAACTGATTGAAGACGTGGGTACGCACCTGGACGTGATCATAGCGCCGGTAGGAGGTGGGGGACTGCTGAGTGGTACTGCGCTCACCGCCCACTACTTTTCGCCGGGAACAAAAGTGTATGCAGGCGAGCCCGAAGGCGCTGCGGACGCGGTACTGTCATTCAGGAGTGATAAAATTGAAAAAGCACCTTACATTAATACCATCGCCGATGGGCTGCTTACCTACCTGGGTGACAAAACCTTCCCGATCATTAAGTCGCATGTGACAGATATTCTGGTGGTTTCAGATGAAGAGATCATAGCAGCAATGCGGTATTTGTGGGAAAGGATGAAATTGGTGGTGGAGCCTTCGGGAGCGGTCTCGCTGGCTGCTGTTTTGAAACATAAAGAACATTTTGCCGGCCAAAAAGTAGGTATTATCATTTCCGGGGGCAATGTGGATTTGGGGAAATTGCCGTTCTGAGTGGCAAGGTAGTGCAAGCAAATTCTTGCGCTCAGACAAAATTCAGGGCATTTAATATGCGCTTCGCCTTTCATTGCCGTTATAGTAGAAATTGTCTGGAGCGTATTTTTTATTGAAATAGTAAATCGTTTACACTTAAAGTTGAAGTATGAAAAAGTTGATTTTTTGTTGCCTGGTCGTTTTGATGGGTTCCTGCAAGGATAAAAGTAAGGATGTAGAACCTGAAACTGATTTTGCTCCGGAATTTGTGGGAAAATATGAGACTACAACTATCGCACCCGGTACCGTGGCAAAACAAGCCTGGGATGTAACGGTGAAGGAAAAAAATCAGCTGAACATTTTGTACAATAAAAGTTCAGAGGTGAAAGTTGCCGGTAGTAGTGTTACGTTGGATCAGGAGTATTCGCTGGTCAATGTGAAAACCACTTCTAAGGAGGTTTTCGAAATCAACGAGGTAGTGGATGTGAAGCAGAGCAACGGGAAAGCATTGCAGCAGAAAGTGGAGGGAATTGCTACCAAAACGACAAATGCAGCCGGTGTTCCTCAGATCAACATTACGATCAAGATGAGCGACCCGGGTACTGGTTCGGTAGCTACTGAGGAGTATTTGGAATTCAAGAAGAAATAGAGCTGAAATATACATCAAAAAAGCGATTGATATCCTCAATCGCTTTTTTGATGTACGACGGTTTATGCAACCGAAGGGTCTTTGGACATACTTTGTAGCCTTTCAAAAATGGTGATCAGCGGGAATGCTATTCCCATTACCAGACATGTAATACAGAACGCCGCGAGCCAGAGAATAAAGAGGGTTAATTTTGCCAGAACGATCATTGCTTCCTATTTTTTATTAGAAAGATTACTTTCCTGAATGTTTGGTTGCAAGGGTGTTACGTTATTTTTTCAACGTTTTAGTCAGCGCCCGCAGATGCCTTTGAAGTCGCAATATTTGCAGGTGTTCAGGTCGTCAGTTTTACGGAAAGGAACATCTGGATCTAGCAGAACATTCAGGATATCGGTCAGGATAACTTCGGATTTAATGATAAAATCTCGCGGGGCCAACTCTTCTGTCAATTCTAATGGGTTGGATATCAAATTCTTCGGGTCGCGGAATGAGTAAAATCCGGATTTTACCGCATATTCGCCGAAGTTGTAAGTCTGGCTTTTTAATTTCAACCCGTTTTCGTCCAGCATTTTGCGGTACATCAGGTACTCGT
>NZ_JBDSFX010000047.1:0-161177 GCF_039919315.1 Dyadobacter sp.
ATTAGGGTAGGTAGTAGCACCGAATGCAACTTTCGGGGTTTCATCTTCCTCCGCTACACCTTCCTGCAAGGCCGTGCGGCAGCCGCCGCAAGGTGCTGCTTCCTCCCATCCCGTAACCGGCATATCAGGTTCAAAAAGATAGTCATTCGATATCAGCAAAGTTCCGCCATTTCCACCCGCGACATACCGTCCCTGCGCGCAAAGAATGGTATTAAGGTGTTTATAAGTGGATGATGATGGATTTGACCACGTTGAGTTTGATATATACCTGACTATCTTACCGTTGGTTCCCGTTGTCACAAACTGATTGTGGGCGAAAATGATATCTGTATAATCACTGTTGCCTATGCTGATATTCGGGGTTAGCGGTGTCCACTTGATGCCGTTGGTAGAAGTGAGCATGGTATTGTTGTATCCAACCAAAATCCATTTACCGTTTCCATATGCCGCTCCTCTGAGGTGATTCGTTGTGCCGCTATACTGGTACGTCCAGGTACTGCCATCGGGCGAAGTTCCAAGAAGACCGTAGTTTCCGACGACCACGAACAATCCGTTGGCATAGGCCACCTTATCGAATGAGTAAAGGGCCGTGTTGGTTGATTTATGCCAATCCTTTCCATCATAAGACCAGAGAATACGGCCATGAAGGCCCACTGCCACGAACCTTCCATTGCCAAATGTGACGCCGTTAAGTTGTTGTCCAAATTCGACCTGGCGATAAGTCCAGTCTTTCCCATCCGTCGAAGTCTGGATCAATGCATCGGCCCCAACGGCTACAAATAAATCGTTTCCGAAAGCAACATCATGAATGGATTTTGCGCCACCCACCAGCTTGACCGTTTCCCCGACCGAATAATTCACCCCGTCTCTGGAAGCAATAGCGAGGTTTGTATTTCCCAGCCCCGTGTCTCCATTGTCCAGCGCCGCATTTCCAACCGCTACATAAGTCCCGTTTCCATAGGCCAGGCCGTTCAGCTGTATAGTCCTGAAATTGGTGGTTGTTGAAGACCAGGAATAGCCGTTGTTATACGATGAACGCAACGTTCCCTTGCCTCCGACGGCCAGAAATGAATTTTGTAAATATCGGATGCGGTTGAAATACCAGGCCGATCCGGTTGGCTTGGGTGCGTCACCCCAGCTAAGTCCATCGGGCGATACTAACGCCACAGTTTTGTTAGAGCAAACGGCCACGAAACGGCCGTTCGACGGATTGCATTCGATACCACTCAGCGATAATGTTTTGTCCTGGTTTGGAATGGATGTCCAGTAGGTACTGTTCTTTGAATGCAAGATGGTTCCCTTGTCACCTACGATCACAGAACTTCCGTTAAGCCCACCTTTCACGGCCCGCAATTCGTTAAGGGTGCCCGATCCCCGCACTGACCAGTCTACGCCAGGTCCAGAAGATGTTTTGATCAATCCATTCGATCCCACAGCAATAAAACCGTAATTCACATAGGCAACATCATTCAGATTATCCAGGCCATTTGGGCGCTTTGTCCAGTTTAGGCCGTCTGGCGATGTCAGTAATGCGCCTTCTGAGCCTACGATTACGAATGTTCCGTAACCATAGGCTATACCTTTGAGTATCTGTGCTGTAAACAGCTTTTTTTCGGTCCACCAAATCCCATCCGGTGAAGTGACGATCGAACCCTTACTGCCGACCGCAACAAACAGGTTATTGGCAAAAACAACACTGTATAATGTGACACCGACGGGCAGGCCGGATATAGCCGTTTTCCAGGTTGCACCGTCTTTTGAAGTGCGGATGATACTATTTTCACCCACTGAAACATATATGCCCCCTCCAAATGCCACATCATTAAGCTGTTGCTCAGGGCTCAGCGTCAGGCCCGCCCATTGAGTTTGAGCATCCGCAGTGAGGATTTTTAATAATAAGAAAACAAATGTCAGTGTGTGAATGAAATAATGGAATGGTCTGGTGGTAATGATTCTTTTCATGACTAATAGTAATTTGAAATAATGGCTGAACTGCTCTCCCGGAACAAAATGAAATGTCTGTTCAGGAAGGCAATGCAAACCTAGGGCGGATAAATGGAGGCAACAATTTTTGGGGGTACACAAAAGGTCAATGACCTTGAAATGAGGGTATACAAAAGGTAAACATGGCAGGATAGCTTGCAGAGACCGATAGAGCGCACCTGCCATTCTGATATTTTTAAAAAATATTGCCTACTTCGAGTTCTTTCTCCTTGTACAGATTGGAAGACATTAAACCGGCGTCCAGTTCGTGGCCCTTTGCCCGGGGTATGTGGTATCTGCGTCAGTGACTTCTCAAAGACTTAACATTCGCTTTTTCGCTAAGCTGATCGTTGTCAGTAAGACGTATAGGGCTATTCGTTTCCGTTTGGCCGTGTAGAATTGCCAGTTCAATGCTGACTGCTGCACGTTACATGCTCCGGGCAAGCAATGCTACATTGATTATCGACTTAAAACTTTAAAATAATGAGAGCATTTCAATACAGGTCTTAGGAAAAGATATTTTCGGAAGGGAAACTTCCGGTAGCATCTCCGGCGATTGAATGGCGAATTTTAACCATCCATGTCAAATGTTCTCAAAGGAATATTGTTGTTTTGGAACTAGGCTTTTATAAAATTTTATTTCTAGTTTTGATGATTATTTAAAATAAAATATTGTTTTTTTGACTGAACGTTAGTTCTATATTCTCTCCTTGCCGTGGTAGAGCCAACAGGAAATACTGAGAAAGCATTGTTAGTACTTGCATCTGCGGGCGACGTAGTTGCTTTTTCTTCGCTTTTCCATTTACACAAGCACAAGCTTTTCTCATACTTATTAGCTCTGACAGAATCGCAAATGCTTGCAGAAGATATTGTGCAGGATGTTTTTTTGAAGTTGTGGAATGAACATGAGTCTCTTACCGGCATTGAAAATTTTGGAAACTATATTTTTCGAATGTCAAAAAATCATGCGATCAATCATTTCCGGCGAATGGCACATGAAACGCTGATCATTTCTGAAATGTTTCAGGCGGATCCGACCCATAATCAAACAGAGGATTTCATCGCGCTGCAAGAGACCGAAAAAATACTAGCTGAGATTATTGACAAACTGCCTGCGCAGCAAAAAGCAATATACCATCTTAGCCGCCATGAGGGCAGGAGTCATGAAGAGATTGCGGCTTTGCTTAAAATTTCCCCTCATACCGTCAGAAATCACATTGTTCAGGCAATGTCGACGATACGTACGCACCTCATTCGTCATTCCGAAATCTTTCTCATTTTGGCACTGACAGCCAGCTTTAAAAAATAGAATTTTTTCGAAGTGCAATTTTTGAAAATATTTTATGGTGAGAAAACACCCATTACAGCCCGTTTGAGGACTTTCTCAAAAAAAAATTCATTTTTTGTGAGTTCGACTAGTTCCTGAGCGATTCCCATTTGTCTTTTATTTGGTGAAAGGCGGATTTGATGTCAAAAACATCTGCCAAATTCCTGGATAGCAGAACAGAAAATAAGTGCAAAGGAAGATGTCAAGTATTTAATATGTATACAGAAAGAGTAAAATATCTGACAGCCAAGTATTTCGAGGGAAAATGCAGCAAAGCTGAAAGGCAAGAACTTGCGCTATGGATAGACCAAAATCCGGACCAAGCATTGTCAGAGGCGCTGGAAAAAGAATGGGAGAATTTTGAAAGCGATACGCAAATGCCTGCCCAGATGGCGGACAGGATTTTGAACGTAATCATTCCTTCAACCCATGACACGCTGAGCGAAGAAACATTTGAAGAAGATAGATCCACACGCTATCTCTGGCCAAGGATTGCAGCAGCCGCAGTTTTGATCCTATCGCTGGGTTTATACTGGTGGTATGGAAAGGATGACAGTCCGATTGCACAACAATCTGTACCGGAAGTGCACCTTGCGGACATTCCTCCTGGCGGAAATAAGGCAATACTTACGCTTGGCGATGGTTCCAGCATTGTTCTTGATAGTGCGAAAAATGGCAATCTGGTTAGCCAGGGAAGTACGAATGTTACTAAATCTAAAAAGGGAGAACTGGTTTACAATGCTTCTGGAAACACGGACGAGGCGATCGTATTCAATACTGTTGCTACGCCCAAGGGAGGACAATATCACATTGTTTTGCCTGATGGCTCCAAAGTATGGCTTAATGCTGCTTCCAGTCTGCGATTTCCAACTGCGTTTAAAGGAAAGGAAAGAAAAGTGGAAATTACTGGTGAGGTTTATTTTGAAGTAGCCCACAATGAGAAGATGCCATTTATAGTGAAAGCCAATGATACTGACATTGCAGTATTAGGAACGCACTTTAATGTAATGGCCTATTCGGATGAAAAAGTACTGAAAACGACTTTGCTGGAAGGTTCTGTGAAAGTGAGCAGGGCGGGAAAATCGGCCATGTTAACCCCAGGACAACAGGCGCGTATCAAGACGGCATCAGATAACATTCGTGTAATCGACGATGTGGATACAGATAAAGAAATGGCCTGGAAAAACGGATACTTTCAGTTTCAGGATGACAATCTGGGAAATATTATGCGGCAGATTTCGAGATGGTACGATGTGGAAGTGATTTATGAAGGAAATCCTGGGAAAGAAACTTTTACCGGAAGGCTGCCACGCAACGGCAATGTTTCAAAAGTTTTTAAAATACTGTCGCTTAGCGGCGTCAAATTTAGAATAGAAGGAAAGTCAATCATTGTAACCCCGTAAACCAAGCCAGCGCTTATGACCAAATAAACACCAGACAAATTTCAAAAACAGGTGTTGTCTCTAAAACAAAAAAGAACGGGAACGTTGCAACCGCTCCCGCCCGGAAGAGCCAGCATTACTTAACAATTATCTCGAATCGTTTAGTACCAACTCAAAACAAAAGTATGAATCACAACTCTTTTATCCAAAAGAGGGGAGGGCTGTCGTATATAGGCGACAGGTACCGAAACCTTCTGACCACCAAAACATTTTTGGTAATGAAACTGATCTTTATTTTTTGCCTGGCTTTTTGTATGCAGGTTAGCGCGAACAGTTCAGCGCAAAAAATTACGCTGGTTGCCCAAAATGCATCTCTGGAAAGAGTCCTTAAAGATATTGAAAGGCAAAGCGGTTATTCTTTTTGGTATAAAACGGAGTTGATCTCGAAAGCCGAAAAGATTACTGTTTCCATCAAAGACAGCAATCTGGAAGATGCTCTTTCAAAAGTTTTGCAAAATCAGCAGGTTGATTATTCCATTGTAGATCAAACGGTGGTATTGAAAGCCAAGAAGCAATACAAGATCATTGCTCCTATTAAACAGATACTTGAAATCATTAAAGGTCAGGTGCTTGGGGCAGATGGAAAACCGCTCATCGGTGTGACGGTTATCGTGAAAGCAAGTAAGCTGGGAACCACAACCGACACGGACGGGAACTTCTCAGTGAACGCAAATGATACTGACGTGCTCGTTTTTTCCTACATCGGGTTCAATACAAAAGAAGTGATCGTAGGGAAGCAAAGTAACATTTCAGTTTCTCTCTCAGAAAGTAATACAACTTTGGGCGAAGTTGCGGTTATCGGTTACGGAACGCAATCACGGAAAACGCTTACAAGTGCTGTAAGCACGGTAAAGGCGGAAGAAATGAACAAAGGAGCGATCACTGATGTGGGGCAGCTTCTGCAGGGAAAAGTCCCAGGTTTAAATATTACAGCCAGTGGCGATCCAAATAAACCAGCCGCAGTTGTGCTTCGCGGAGCGTCTACTATCAACAGTTCACAGGGGCCATTTTACGTGATCGACAATGTGCCGGGCGCTGACATTGCAACCATTGCACCAGATGATATCGCTTCGATCGACATTCTAAAAGACGCAGCCGCCACAGCAATTTATGGGAATCGTGCAGCGAATGGAGTCATTATGGTGACGACTAAAAAAGGTAAAAAGGGAGAGTCGAAAATTACTTACAACGGCTTTGTCGGAATCGAAAAGGTTTCCAACAAACTAGATATGATGTCTGGTGCTCAGCTGCGCACGTTTTTGGACAACAATGGCGTTGGTCTGGCTCCTAAGGACGACCTTGGAGCTGATACGGACTGGCAGTCTGAGGTTCAAAGGAAAACTGCGATTTCTACAAATCACAACATTTCATTCAGTGGCGGAACCGATCATAGCACTTATAGCGCAAGTTTGAATTATGTGAACAAGGAAGGTATTTTGCTGAACAGCGCTTTGAAACGTTTCATTGGGCGTTTATCTCTTCAGCAATACGCATTCAAGGATAAAATTAAGTTCGGATTGACGGTTACCAACTCAAATAGTATAGCCAAGGATATCCCTTTTCGTAACACTGTTCTGCTTCAATCCGCTCTTTATTTGCCGGTGTCTCCCGTTAGAAATGGCGATGGCAGTTACTTTGAAAATCTTGATCATACCGATTATTATAACCCGGTTTCGATGATCAATAACAGTGAGAACAGCACAAAAACAAACAACCTGACAGGAAGTTTTACGACCGAAGTGAAGTTGCCGTTTGGTTTTATTTATAATCTAAATTTATCTTATCTTAATACGACCTCACTTGGAGGCACTTACTATAACAAATACTTTACTGACCATTACAACAATATGTATGATAATCCAGAACCTGGATTAGGATACCATACCCAACAATCGTTTGGCGCCAACGGCCAGGCAAACAGAAGTTCATACCGAAATTCAAGCAAAATTCTTGAAACATTCCTGACCTGGAACAAGGAATTTGGTGATCATTCGCTCAATGCGGTGGTGGGTTATTCGTGGCAGGATTACATCATCGGCGAAGGTTTTCAGGTAACGACAAGCAATTTGCCGGTGGACAATATCAGCTATAACAATCTGGCATTGAGCAATCCTTATGGTGTTTCAGGTTTTCAGATTGGTTTTGGTGCGGACGGAATTTATCAGCAAACACGTTTGATATCTGATTTTGCAAGGTTCAATTACAACTTCAAAAACAAATATCTTTTGCAGGGTTCTGTGAGAAGAGATGGAAGTTCCGTTTTTGGTAAAAATAATCAATGGGGCTATTTTCCTTCTGTGGGAGCAGCATGGAGAATTACCGAAGAAGGATTCATGGCTGGTCAGAAAGTGTTCAATGAACTTAAACTGCGTGGAAGCTACGGTGTGACTGGCAACGCCACTGGTTTCGGGGCTTATACGACCCAGTTTTTGTCGGGAAGCTTAGGTACCTACTACTATAATGGAACACTTACCGCCGCCCTTGGACCGACACAGGCAGCTAATGCAGATTTGAAATGGGAAAAAACAGCAACCAGTAACCTGGGAATTGACTTTGCCGTGTTAGACGGAAGACTGAGCGGTACGCTGGAATTGTACAATAAAAACACAACCGGTATGATTTATTCATACAGTGTAGACCCGATTCTGGTACCAACCGGCAAAATCACGACCAATGGTGGAAGTATCAATAATAAAGGTATTGAGTTGAGTTTAAATGCGATTGTTTTTGATAAAGGGCCTTTCAAATGGTCGACAGGGTTGAATCTTGCGCATAACAAAAACACCGTAACTAGTCTTTCCAATCCGCTTTTTGCAGGTGGTGACTCCGTTTTGCTTGCTTATCCTGAGGGTTTGGGACAGTCTAGTCATTCGCTGGAAATTCTGAAAGCCGGAAAACCGCTTGGTCAGTTTTTCTCCCTGCAATATGCCGGAAAAAATGCAGACGGTGTTTCACAGTTTGTCGGTGGGGACGGGCAGTTAACCACAACTCCTTCAATCGGTGTTGACTACAAATACATTGGAAATGCACAGCCTAAATTGCTGGCGGGCTGGTCGAACAACTTTCGTTACAAAAACTTTGATCTGAATGTTTTCCTTCGTGGTGCCTTTGGAAATAAGATTTTCAATGCAACCCGCGCCGATCTTTTCAGACCCAATACTGCGCAATACACCAATATATTGGCTGATGCAGGAGGCGAATCCATGGCCGATTACAACTCATATCAGTACTCTTCCAGATTTGTAGAAAGCGGAAGTTATCTGAGATTTGATAATGCTACTTTGGGTTATAATTTCAAAAATATCGGTTCCGGTATGAAAAGCCTGCGTGTATATACTTCGGTCAACAATCTTTTTGTGATCACCAAATACACGGGTGTGGATCCTGAAATAAATCAGGGAGGCCTTGCGCCTGGTGTGGATTCGAACAATTTCTATCCTAAAACAAGAACTTTCCTTTTGGGAGTGAATGTATCATTCTGATTTTTAAAATTTAGATATCATGAAAAAGTCATATATAAAAACAATCTTTTCGGCAGTTTTGATGGGAACAATGGTTTCCTGTCACGACCTCGATGTACCCGTAACTTCTGAGCTGACTCCGGATGTTTTTCCTACTGATGCGTCACAATTTGTCAGTGCGGCCGGTCCTGCTTATGTAGCACTCCGCGGAAATATTTCTGTTGAATTTTTTCACTTACAAACTTTAAGTACTGACGAGGCGATTTTTCCGGCCAAAGGTGGTAACTGGTATAACGGTGCTGAATTCAAAGATTTGCATTTACATACCTGGACAAAAGACCATAGCACGGTAACAGGGAATTGGACCTGGCTGAGCACCATCATTGGCACAGTTAACCAGTCGCTTGCTATCCTGGAAGCCAATATGCCGGACGGAACGTCTAAAAGTCAGAGCCTGGCGGAACTTAAAATGGTTCGTGCGCTTGCCTACTTCTGGATGATGGATAGCTTTGGTAATGTGCCTATTATTACCACCTACGGCGATTACAGTGCGCATCCAAACGCTAAACGTGCGGAAGTTTTCACATTTCTTGAAACAGAAATCAAAGCCGCACTTCCGGATTTGAGTGATGTGGTGGACATTTCAACCTACGGCCGTCCGACAAAATATCTTGCAAATGCATTACTTGCCAAGATGTACCTGAATGCTGAGGTATACACGGGAACCGCGCGTTATGCAGATTGTATTGCGGCATGTGATGAAATCATCAATTCTGGTAAATTTGCTCTTGAACCAGCCAATTCCTATCTGAAAATGTTTTACCCGGATAATGGTCCGGCCATGAAAGAATTCATTTTCGCCATTCCCTTCGACGCGACAGCAACCAATAGTTTTCCTTTCCGGGCAACTAATCTGCATTCACGTTATGATATTCCAAGAGGTATGGTTGGGAAATTCAAGATGCCGTTTACGCCAGACGCCGCGGTGAGTACTTTACCGGAATTTTACAAATATTTCGACGATGCGAAAGACATCAGAAACAAAGAATGGCTGACAGGTTTGCAGTACTATGATGACGGGAAACCAGTAACTGTGACGACTACTAAAAAAGGATATGACCAGTTTTACACAGGCTCGGATCCTTCCGCTCCATATACATATCAGATCAATATTACTCCGCAAGTTACTTTGAGACAAGATGTTGCATCTTTCGATGTGGGCAATGACGAGCTTGCCTGGAACATGGGTTACCGCAATATCAAATTTCATCCGGACGCTTCTTCTCTGAACAGAAACCAGAATAACGACGTACCTATTTTCCGCTATTCCGATGCAGTTCTGATGAAAGCAGAGGCCATTCAAAGAGGTGGATCTGGTACTTCGGGCGCAACGGCATTATCTCTTGTAAACTCGATCAGAACTGCCAGACAGGCAACAGTCTTTGCAAGTGTAACACTTGAATCCATTTATGAAGAAAGAGCGCGCGAATTCGCTTCCGAAATGTGGCATCGGAACGATATGATCCGCTTCGGGAAATTTGAAAATAAATGGGGATATAAAACAGATGCTGACATTAACAAACGCATTTTCCCTATCCCGAATTCTGCAATGCTTTTGAATCCTGCACTGGCGCAAAATCCAGGTTATTGATCTAATCATGTTCTCCGTATTCACTTCGGATACGGAGATATTTTTCTTCACACCAGCTTTCCATTCCACGTCCATTTAAACGGAGCGGCATTAATTCCATAATTTTAAAATGAGAAACTCCCAAAAAGGTTGTTCATTCCTCCGATTTTTGGGGAAAGCCGACCGGCTTTGTCTTGTTCTTTGCCTCATTGTTCTGTCGCAAACAACAAAAGCACAGGTCATCATTAGTTCCGGAAAATCGCTGATAAGCAGGGTCGTTCCCGCCCACGCATCACGTTTTGAAGTAGAGGAATTAACTTCAAAATCCGGGAAAGACGAATTTGAGATTGAAAGTAAAAATGGTAAAGTCGTACTTCGGGGGTCGAGTGGTGTTGCAGTAGCTTCGGCGCTCTACCATTACCTGACCGAATATGCGCACTGCCAGATTACCTGGAACGGGACAAACTTATCTCTTCCTGAAAAACTACCAATCGTTCCGTTAAAAATCAGCAAAGCGACGATATATAATTATCGTTATAACCTGAATTACTGTACGTTCAATTACAGCATGAGCTGGTGGGACTGGGAGCGCTGGCAAAAGGAAATTGACTGGATGGCTTTGCATGGGATCAACATGCCACTGGCCATTACCGGCGAAGAATATACCTGGCTGGAAGTATATAGAGACATGGGTTTCAGTGAAAATGATCTGAAAGATTTTTTCAGTGGCCCTGCCTATTTTGGCTGGTTCTGGATGGGAAATCTGGATGGCTGGGGTGGTCCGTTGCCTTTGACATGGATGGAAAGTCATAAAACATTACAGCAACAAATTGTCAAAAGAGAACGTGAGTTGGGGATGAAGCCGGTGCTGCCGGCTTTTACGGGCCACGTTCCGGCCGCGTTCAAAAAGAAATTTCCAAAAGCACAATTGAAAGCAACGAACTGGACAAACGGCTTTGGTGATACTTACATTCTGGATTCGCAAGATCCGCTTTTTGCAGAAATTGGGAAGAAATTCCTAGATAAACAAACTGAACTTTACGGTACCGACCATTTATATTCTGCTGATACTTTTAACGAAAACGAGCCACCAACCGATGACCCCGCATATTTGTCAAAACTGAGCGAAAGGATTTATGACGGAATGAAGCTGGCTGATGCTGATGCAATTTGGGTGATGCAGGGTTGGTTGTTTTACAGTGACCGGAAATTCTGGAAATCGCCTCAGATTGAAGCTTTGCTAAAAGCAGTTCCTGATGATAAAATGATCTTGCTTGACCTAGCAGCAGAAATTGAACCTGTTTGGAAAAGAACCGGTGCATTTTATGGCAAACCATGGATTTGGAACATGCTCAATAATTTTGGGGGTAATGTCAATCTGTTTGGCAGGATGGAAGGCGTTGCTAGTGGTCCTGCGCAGGCATGGAACGATCCTCATAAAAAGCGACTCGAAGGAATTGGTTTAACGATGGAAGCCATCGAGCAAAATCCTATCATCTATGAGCTGATGATGGATCACACCTGGCGGACAACACCGATTGATCTGGACGACTGGCTTAAAAAGTATGCAAGAAACAGGTACGGAAAAGACGATTCGGATCTTAATCAAGCTTGGCAGGTTTTAAGACAAACAGTTTATAACGGCAAAGAAATTCGGGATGGTGCGGAATCCATTGTGACCGGTAGACCAACGCTGTATTCAACAACGATCTGGACGAGAACGAAGCTGAACTACGCACCGGAAGCGCTTTTGCCAGCCTGGGAGTTGTTTGTTAAATCTGCTAAAAAAGGAAGTAAAGCAGATGGGTTTCGATACGATCTCGTGGATGTTTCCCGGCAGGTTCTTGCCAATTATGCTATGGTTGTCCAAGAGAAATGGGTTGATGCTTTTAAAAAAGGTGACAAAATGGCTTTCAAAAAGCATTGCAAAGAATTTATTGACCTGATCAACGACATGGACTTATTGTTGGCGACCAGAAAAGATTTCTTGCTCGGGCCATGGCTAGCTGATGCGCGAAAATGGGGGACAAATGCAGAGGAAAAGGCTTTGTATGAACGAAATGCGAGAGATTTGATTACGCTTTGGGGAGGTGCTGACAGTCCTTTGCACGAATATTCGAACCGTCAATGGAGCGGATTATTGAGCGATTTCTATAAAGTTCGCTGGGAGAAGTTTTTTGTCATGCTGGATTCGTCACTTGAGAGTGGATCTGAACCTGATTTCAAATCATTTGAAAAAAATATTTCTGAATGGGAGTGGACATGGGTCAATGAGCAAAAATCTTTTCCGGTTTTAGAAAAAGGAAACAGCGTAGCAACCGCTGTGAAATTGCATTCAAAATATCACCGGCAAATTAGCAATGAATACAAAAGGTAACCATTAGCACTCCAATTTTTGCGAAGGTAATTCAATGATGTCCCAGCCTTACCTGCAATCAATGGGGTGCTCCCTTGATTTGGTGTACAATGTGTACCAGAATGCTTGAACAGGGGTTATTTGCGGGAGGGGGCACCTGTTATTCCTTTGGTTAGGTGTTTAAGTAGAGCGGAAGCGGGATTTCATCTATAGGCTCGGCAATTAGCAGTTCGAGAAATAGATCGATACTGGCCAATGGCTTAGGTATTTCCTGTGCCAGTGTAGCCGTGAAATCAGAAGCGGCTGGCACATCGAATAATGGGTTGAATGGATTATTCATTTGTTGAGCTGTTTTGCCTAAATCATGCACCAAAAGTGAAAAGGAACCACACCAGAACTTTACAAGAGGCAGTCAAATAGTTGCATGAATCACAGGCAAGCTCTGTTGTGAATGCGTGAAAAATCAGTGATTGATATAAATAATATCTGTTTTGGTGTAAGTAACTAGGCCTTTGGTTTACCGACCTTTATGTCCTGATCATGCACCACAATTCAAAAATCAGACTACTTGATCTTTGAATAACACTTCAACACAGATTTTTATGAATTTCTACCCTTTCAGCCCCTATTTCCTAGTGGGTGTTTACATCATTGCTAATATTTTAGCATTTCTTTTGATTTTCGCAAGCACGAGGTATCCTAAGCTTACGCGACTATTTTTTCTTTTGCTCTTCGGGTGGGCATTTTGGATCAATTCATCTATGGCCATTGACTCACCATGGGTATACCAGGACTATGCAGACAGTTCGATTCCACTCTATAAGAAATTCATTTTAGGCACTTTTGAAGCTATCATGACACCTATGGTTTTGATCATAGCAGCTGGCCAGGCGTTGCTGGCAATATTGATGACCTTAAAAGGCAAGTTATTTAAAATAGGTTGTTGGGGTGGAATTGTTTTTTGCCTTGCCGTATCGCCAATTGGATCTTATGCTGCATTTCCTGCGACCCTGTTTATGGCTATTGCCTTGTATCTTCTGCAGAGAGACCATAATCATTTATATATATGGGAACGCCATCCGGAGGATCTGAAAAAAGGGGTGCCGTCCCAGCAAAACAAGACTAGGGCGAATTATCTCATCGGGTAGTGAATTAATCTTGTGTGAAGATTTGCTGTTCATATTCCTCATATAAATCATAGCGGAGTGATTGATCGGATAAATATCGCCCAGTTGCATAGAATCCCAGTCTATGTGCATTCTCGGTAACCAATTTTTCATTTTCCTCAAAAGCATTTGCGTCAATTTCGATATCCACAAAATGGTCAGCTAATAAAGGGGCAACATTTAGAACATTCTTTGTCATACCGTCACACTCAGTTTCAAATCTCCCAAATTGGAGGCTTCAAATTCTTCGTACTGCTCTCTCTGTGTCGTCCCCGCTTTTCCATACTGATCATCCAAGGCAGCTAAATAGGTAGCAACTATGCATTTCAATCAGAAATAAGCTTTGACCGTTAAAAAAACACAGCGACAAATAATGCCCCAAAGATGATATTGGCGAAGAAATTTCTTCTGACTTGTTTGGCGGAAGGAAAGAACATCCTGTACATTCCAAGTGTCAGGGATAGCCAGCCATCAATGTAATAAGTACATTAGAAAACGGTCGCAACAAGTATTTTCCTCATGATCCCATTTTAAATCAGATAAGTTGATTGATCCAAATTCCATGTCCAATTCAAAATTTCGGGCATGTCTTCGCCGTGAATGTTGATGTAAGCTTTGTGATCGAGTAGCTTGTCGCGGAGATATTGTTTGAGATAAGCACCTTTCGCGCCTAAGTTTGGCAGCCGGTCAATTACATCGCTGACCAGATGAAACCGGTCCAGATCATTAAGAACAACCATATCGAAAGGTGTCGTGGTTGTCCCTTCGCCCTTATATCCGCGCACATGCAGGTTCTTGTGATTGGTACGGCGGTAGGTGAGGCGGTGGATCAGCAGGGGATACCCGTGGAATGCGAAGATGATGGGTTTGTCTTTGGTGAAAAGAATGTCGAAATCCTTATCATTCAATCCATGAGGATGTTCGCTTTCAGGTTGGAGGCTCATCAGATCCACCACATTAATCACACGCACCTTCAATTCCGGTAAATGTTCCCTTAGAATTTGAACGGCTGCAATCGTTTCAAGCGTGGGCACATCTCCCGCGCAAGCCATCACCACATCGGGTTCAAAGCCTTCATCATTACTGGCCCACTTCCAGATCCCCAGGCCGGCCGTGCAATGTTTGATCGCTGCATCCATATCCAGCCACTGCATTTCGGGCTGCTTCCCGGCGACGATCACATTGATATAGTCCCTGCTTCTCAGGCAATGGTCTGTTACCGAAAGCAGTGTATTGGCATCCGGCGGCAGATAAATGCGGACAATGTCGGCTGTTTTATTGGCCGCAACATCCAGGAAACCAGGATCCTGATGACTGTTTCCATTGTGGTCCTGTCGCCAAACATGCGAGGTTAGCAGGTAATTCAACGATGCGATGGGCTTACGCCATGGCAGGTTCCGGGTAACTTGAAGCCACTTTGCGTGCTGATTGAACATCGAATCTACAATGTGAATGAAGGCTTCGTAGCAGGAAAATAGTCCGTGCCTACCCGTTAACAAATAACCTTCCAGCCATCCCTGACAAAGATGTTCACTCAATACTTCCATCACCCGGCCATCAGGGGAAATATGATTATCACCCGGAACGATCTCAGCGGTGGATGTTCTTTCGGTTACCTCAAACAGATGAGAAAGGCGGTTGGAGGCCGTTTCGTCCGGTCCGAAAATCCTGAAATTCCGTTCATGCCAGTTGGTTTTCATCACATCCCTGAGAAATCCACCCAAGACCAATGTCGCTTCTGCCGTGATATTTCCAGGGGTAGGGACTGCCACTGCATGATCTCTGAAATCGGGCATTTTTAGGTCCACCAGGAGCGAGCCACCGTTGGCGCTTGGATTGGCGCCCATTCGCCTGTTTCCTTTTGGTGCCAGTTCAGCGAGTTCAGCGATTAGTTTTCCGTTCTCGTCAAAAAGCAGTTCGGGTTTATAACTTTTCATCCAGGCTTCGAGCATTTGAACATGTTCCGGCTTGGTGGCCAGCTCTGCCAGTGGAACCTGATGCGCACGCCAGGTTCCTTCAATTGGAAGCCCGTCGACTAATTTAGGACCCGTCCATCCTTTTGGCGAGCGAAAAATAATCATCGGCCAAACCGGGCGTTTTTTATATCCATAAACCCGCGCCTCACTTTGTATCTCGCGGATTTCTTCTATTACGATATCCAATGTTGAAGCCAGCAATTCGTGCATGGTATCCGGATCGTCACCTTCTACAAAATAAGGTTTGTACCCATATCCACGGAAAAGCTGTTCCAATTCTTCTTTTGGTATCCTTGCCAAAATCGTGGGATTGGCAATTTTATAACCATTTAAGTGCAGGATTGGGAGTACCGCCCCATCATGAACAGGGTTCAGGAATTTGTTGGAATGCCAGCTGGCTGCCAGTGCCCCGGTTTCAGCTTCGCCATCTCCGATGACACATGCTGCGATCAGGTAAGGATTATCAAAAACTGCCCCAAATGCATGGACAAGTGAATAACCAAGTTCACCACCTTCGTTAATGGAGCCCGGTGTTTCCGGTGCTACGTGACTGGGAATGCCACCGGGAAATGAAAACTGCTTAAACAGTTTCTGCATTCCGTTTTCATCTTCTGAAATGTTAGGGTAAACTTCACTGTAAGTTCCTTCCAGATAAGTATTAGCCACCAGACCGGGGCCACCGTGCCCCGGGCCGGCCACGTAAATGATATTCAGATCGTACTGTTTAATGATACGATTAAGATGAACATAAATAAAATTTAGCCCCGGCGTGGTACCCCAGTGCCCCAGCAGGCGTGGCTTAATGTGGTCTAACGTTAATTTTGCTTTCAGCAATGGATTGCCATACAGGTATATCTGGCCGACTGACAAATAGTTGGCTGCCTCCCAATAGGCGTTCATTTTTCGGAGTAATTGAGGCGTTAAAGTTTTCACTTCGAGAACGGTTTCTTCGATTTCCATCATTTTTATTGTTAAATGGCGAGATTTATAACCTGGCTTACGAGCCTGGCAATCATTAATTCTTCGTTGGTAGCAATGACCCGGACGGTCACCTTGCCAATTTCTGATGAGATAACGGGATCATTTTTCTGATTTCGATGATCATCCAATTCAATTCCTAGAAAGCCAAGATGCTGGCATATCCGGCTGCGGATCTGTGGAATGTTTTCTCCGATACCTCCTGAAAAAACGAGCAAATCAATTCCACCCAGCACGGCAGCAAATGAGCCAATCGATTTTTTGATCTGATAACAGAACAGTTCGATCGCTTCGGCGGCACGGTCATCAGAGTCCTCGATAGTCATTAATTCCTGCATGTCTGAACTTGTTTCAGAGAAACCCAAAAGCCCGGACTCGTGGTTGATCAGATGGCTAAACTGCCTGGGACTAAGCTTTTCAAACCGCATCATATACCAGGCCACACCCGGATCCAGGTCTCCGCTGCGGCTTCCCATCATGACGCCTGACGCCGGAGTGAAACCCATACTGGTATCGACACTTTTCCCGTTACTCACGGCCGCCAAACTTGCTCCATTGCCAAGATGTGCCAGAATGATTCTTCCATTTGCAGCTTCTTTACCGGCCAAACGTTCAAGTTCCTGCATGAGATAAGCGTATGAAAGCCCATGAAAACCATAACGTTGAAGTCCTTTTTCGTAAAACTGACGGGGAATGGTCAATCGTTTTGCGACGGCGGGCATGCTGGCATGGAACGATGTATCAAAACAGGCGACCTGCTTTAATGCCGGATGACGCTTACTAAAAAGCTCGATCAGTTTAATTTCTTCCGGTAAATGCTCCGGATCATACGGGCTGATCTCTTTGAGGTAGACGAGTAATTCGGGGGTTATTTCTTGCGGCTCTGTATGTTGCATGCCGTGAACAATCCTGTGACCAATGGCCAGAATGTTCGAAAATTCCTGCCGCTCTTCCAGCCGTTCAATCAAAAAGTTAGCGGCGTGCTCGTAGGTATTTTGATAAACTTCAACAGTTTCTGGTTCCTTTGAGACATTATTGGTCAGAACCGGTTTAGTGGTATTGCTGCCAATATTGGCAAGCTTTCCGGTAAGTATTAATGTAAAAGCCGCATTTATCTGATAAAAAGCAAACCGGATGCTTGATGAGCCGCCATTGATAGTTAGTATACAGTTATTGGAATCACTCATAACCGCTTTTTATCACAGTGTAGATCATTTTGAATGGCTCTTTGGCACAAAATGAATTCCTTGCCTGTGCAGGGATGATGATTTCGGGTTCATTTTCCTTTCTGTGCCTGCTATTCATGACGAGAGATCGTTAGTAATTGCTTTGTTGATGTTTTCAAGTAATGAGCGATGAGCATCAGCAAACAGTAGCTATAAAGGTGGGGCTATTTTGCGCGCAGAATGTTACAAATGCGCTGCTACAAGTTGCATCAATCACAGGTTAAGGAGTACCTGTATTATTTGACCGGGAAAAATATGCGAACCTTTTGTATCACCATAATGGGAAAGATCCCGGCAGCCAAGATCAGTTCCAAAGATTGGATATCAAGTACTTGCAGCGATCATGTCTGCCTCAGGAATGGAATGTAATGTCATCTGCCGTGAATGTCACCCCGCTTTGATCGTTTCAATGGCCTACTCAAATAGACAATTTACGCTTTGCATTCATATATTCCGACGGAAGCATGTTGAACTTCGCTTTAAACGATTTAGCAAAATAGTTGGGCGTGGCAAATCCCGTGGAGTAAGAAATCTGGGAGACATTCAGGTCACTTTTTTCCAATAGTATAGCTGCCTTTTCCAGCTTGATGGTCCTGATAAATTCGACAGGAGTTTGCCCTGTTATCTCAAGGAGCTTGTTATAGAGCGTTCCCCGGCTCATACCCAGTTGCTTACTTAATTTTTCAACACCCAATTGTGGGCTGTTATCGATATTGTTGTCAATATAGGCCAGGATATTTGTCAGCAACTGCTGATTACCAGACAATACTTGCGGTTCGGGTCGGGTAACATCAATGTGCCTGGTGTATGTGTTTTTTAGAAGCCGGTTCAGCAAAAGCAGATTATTGATTTTGGCTTTGAGAATGTCAAAGTTGAATGGCTTGGTCAGATAGTCGTTGGCGCCTGAATTTAAGCCGCGAAGTTCCTGTTCCTCACCCGTCGATGCGGTCAGCAGTATCACCGGTATATGAGCAGTACGCTTATCAGACTTGATTTTCTGACTAAGCATGATGCCATCCATTTCAGGCATTGTGATATCACTGATAACTATTTCAGGATGTTGACTGAGCGCTTTTTGCCAGCCTTCCAATCCATTTGATGCCTCAATGACCCGGTAGAAGGGTTGCAGATTCTCTTTCAGATACGAGCGGAATTCCTCATTGTCTTCAATAATAAGGATGTCAGCTGTTCCGTTGCTTTGCAATTGAAACGCAGGAATTGATGGCTGGCTTGCTATGGGTTCAGAGGATTCGGTAACATTCGCGCGCATGGGCATAGTCGAGGGTGAAGGAGCGGCAGTTTCGGCGCTGTGATACGGCAGACAGACCGTAAATATGCTTCCATTTCCCGGCTCGCTCTCGACGCGGATGTATCCGTGGTGCATCTGAACAAATTCTTTTACGATGGACAGACCGATCCCGCTTCCCTGGTTCAATGTAGCAGGCGGGGAGTCATGCTGGAAAAAGCGTTCAAAAATCAGTTCATATTTGTCAGAAGGGATTCCAATGCCGGTATCCGATATCTGTATGTAAACGCAACGCTGTGCATCGCTTTCTTCGGATTTAAATATGGAGAGCATGATCCGGCCTTCTTTGGGCGTATGCTTAAAGGCATTGGAAAGCAAGTTCAGGATGACACGTTCGATCTTATTGGCATCGAAATCCATGTAAAGGATATCAAGCTGGCTATCGACTGTGAATTCAATGCCGTTGGTTTGAGACAGATAACGGAAGGATTCAGCCGTTTCCTTGATGAATGAGACGATTTCACCGGGTTGACTGTCAAGTTTCGATTCGTGCTCTTGCAGGCTTTTGAAATCCAGCAATTGGTCTACCAGATTGAGCAGGCGTTTTGCATTGCGCTTGATTCCCTCCACATATTGGGTTTTATCGACTGAGGTTCTGTTCAGCAGATGATCCAGCGGCGCAAGGATCAGCGAAATAGGCGTTCTGAGCTCGTGGCTTAGGTTGGTGAGAAATTTGATCTTCATTTCATCTACTTCCCGTTGGCGCTCTATTTCCCTATCATGTTGCTCCTGCCTGAATTTATTTTTAAGTTTTTGTATACCCTTGTGCCTGCTCAGGAATAACAAGCCAAAAAAGGCCGAAAAATAAAAAAAGTACGCATACATCGTCATGTAAAATGGTGGTCTAACCACAACCTGAATTGTCGTACCAGGTTCATTCCAGATCCCTTTGTAATTTCTGGCCTGGACTTGGAATGTGTAGGTGCCCGGACTCAGGTTGGTGTAGCTGGCGGTTTTGGAAAAACCAGCCTGGTGCCATTCACCGTCCAGACCTTCCAGACGGTAGCGAAACACCGTCTGCATCGGATCAGAGTAATTGAGCTCCGCGTAGGAGATCGAGAAATTCTGTTTGTAATCCAGATGAATGGATTTTGCAATGGAGATGTGTTCGCTGATAATCAAAGAATCAGACGGCGTTATGATTTTATTGCCAGCTCTTAATTCCTTTAAAATGACAGGCATATCATTATTATTCTGCCTGAGCGTACCGGTGTCCAGGTAATTGAAACCCTGAATGCCTCCAAACAACAACAAATTGTCCCGAGTACGGATGCCGGCCCCGAGCACAAAAGTGTAGTTTTGAAGCCCATTGTGCTGCGTAAAGTTGACGAAGCTTTTTGTTGCCTGATCAAGATAACTGATCCCCTGATTAGTACTGACCCAAATACGCCCCTGGGCATCTTCCAGAATTTGATGGACGACACCGTTAGCAAGGCCTTCCTTATGGTTAAAAACTGAGAACCGGCGCGTTTTTTTATTGAACTTGGCCAGTCCTTCCCCGCCGGTACCAACCCAGATATTGCCATTGCTGTCCTCATGAATAGAAAGTACAACGCCGCCGGGCAGGTTGCTGCTCTGCTTATCTAGCAGAATTGATTTTTTTAGCTCAGGATTATAGATCGCCAGGCCAGTACCATGCGAAGCGATCCAAATATTACCGCTCTTATCCTGATGAATAGCCCTGATATAACCATTGAGCGGAATCTCACGCTGTGGGAGGGGAATGGTAGGGTCGAAGTAGTTGGAAAACTGTTGTGTCCGCGGATCGAACAGGTTGACCCCTCCTCCGTTTGTGCCAATCCATAACCTTCCCTGCGTATCGGTTGTCATACAGAAAATGTCGTTGTTATTCAACGAGGATGCAGCATTGCCTTGTGTAAACTGCTGATAATGACCGTTCGCTGGATTGAGTGCAAAGAGCCCATCCTGAAAAGTCCCTATCCACAGCCGGTCAGGAGAGGACATTTCCAGCGACATGATCGCCAGACCGGAAGAGGCGAGTTTGTTTCTGGGATAAACCGGAATTTGAGTAAACAGGTTTGTTTGCCTGTGGTAGAGGTTTAACCCGCCACCGTCGGTGCCCACAAAAACGTCTCCATCTTTTTTTTCTGCAAATGATGTCACAAATGGAGCGCTTAAACTATGTGGATCATGCGGATCCGAGCGATAGAGGCCGAAAATCGTAAAGTTTTTGTCATACTTATTGATCCCACCCTTATAAGTGCCCAGCCAGAAAATTCCCTGCTTGTCGATAAGAATACTACGGACTGATTTATTTGTCACGCTGAATGGGGTTCGTGCATCGGGAGCATACCTGGTCACGTTTCCGGTACTGATATCCATCAGGTTCAGTCCGCCATCTGTGCAGATCCAGAGTCTTTGATGATTTTCTGCGGCAATCGCATAAATCATATTGCTGCTGATTGTTTTCTGATTGTTTACTTGATATCTGTAGGTCTGGATCCAGCTTCCGTCTGCTGCAAGCTTATACAGGCCGTCGGATGTGCCTACCCAAATATGGCCGAGCTGGTCACCTGAGATGGTTTTTACAAAACTACCGCTGTTTGGCGCACCATGCTCATAGTTGATATGCAAAAAGCGGCCGGTTTTGAAATCAAACCGGTACAGCCCTTTCTCGGTACCAATCCACATTTGCTTCTTTGAGTCTGCATACAAACTAAGGATCTGTCCGTTTGCAATCTGGGCGGGAACGCCCGCACGCTTGTCGAACCGCGTTATCCTGTGTGTTACCGGATTCACAATAAGCATCCCCGAATTGCCTGCAACCCATATTTCACCCTTGTGATCACTGGTGATCGCTGAAACAATTTCGTTGGCATTAATAGGGATGAAGGTGTCTTTCCGGCGGTTGTATAAATGAAGAGACCCCTGAACTGTACCGACCCAAATCTGCCCCAATTTGTCTTCATGAAGTGCGGAAATATCGTTTGACCGTAGACTTGACGGATCTGCCTGGTCGTGTTTATAAATCGTGAATTCCGTTCCATCATACTTATTGAGCCCATCATCAGTACCAAACCAAAGTAAACCGTATCGGTCTTTCAAAATGGTGTGCACTGTATTGGACGATAACCCATCCATGGAGGTAAGCGAAGTGAACTTAAGCAAGTCGTCTTTGGCACTGATCGGGCTAGTAGGGGCGATCCAGCAAAACACCAGAATGACTAGGGCAGAAAATATTATTTTGGGAGGGATTGGCATGGCACTGTCCAATTTTATACTTAATTTTTTATGAAACAAGCGCATTTTGAACATTTGTTACATTAGTTTTTACAAATGTTCTCACTTCAAACTCCCTGGTTGACCTACATTTGTTCGGCGATTAGTTAAATATATTATCGGAAAAATGATGGGCTTATGTCAATTACCTTACTGAAGCATCACAGTCGAAAAATATATTGTCATTTTGACAATAATCGTTGAAAAGTTTGTCAGAATATGCCTGAAAAGGTTTCGCGACGATTTAAATAGGAGCGGACCGATTCAGTAAAATGCGTATCGGATTGGATGAATTTTTTTTGAGTTTTTTAATAAGTGTCTTTTTAACATTTAACTATGAATCTATGAAGAATTGTCTACAAGTACTTTCTCTTTTCAGGGAAAGTTGGCTGAGCTGGTCGCTCGGCTTGCTGCTGGTGCTGCCATTACAGGTTGTCCATGCCGGTAAAAAGGCAGACCAACAGGTAATAGGGAAGGTTTCTGCTGATAACGGAGAGGTTCTGCCAGGTGTGAATGTCACTTTAAAAGGGAGCAGTATTGGAACCACCACTGACACCAAGGGGGAGTATTCGCTGAGTGTCCCTTCTGAAAGCAGTGTGCTTGTGTTTAGCTTTATTGGTTACAAAAAGCAGGAGGTCATCGTGGGCACAAAAACCAGGATTGATATCGCACTGGCCGCCGAGAACCAGGCTTTGGAAGAAATAGTCGTCATCGGCTACGGTACCCAGAAAAAGTCCTCACTGACGGGGGCCGTTTCTTCGGTCTCACCCAAGGAGCTCACTGCCTTGCCCGTCATCAGCGCGGAGCAGGCTCTGCAAGGTCGTGTGCCTGGCGTTCGGGTAGTCAATAATGGCAGCCCCGGCCAAACCCCCATTGTACGTATAAGGGGTATAGGTTCTATCAACTACGCTTCCGGGCCTCTTTATGTGATCGACGGGATCCCGGCAGGCGATCTGAACAACCTGGATCCGAAGGACATTGAATCACTGGAAGTATTGAAGGATGCGAGCTCGGCAGCGATTTACGGTTCCAGGGCGTCCAATGGTGTGATCATTATTACAACCAAAAAAGGATCGAAAGACGGTAAGCTGCATGTTAACCTGGACACCTATTTTGGTACACAATCCGCCTGGAAAAAACTCGATGTCCTTAACACGGATCAATACATTCAATATGCAACTGCTTTGCTTGGAAATGCCGGTATTGCAATGCCTGGCAGGCTTTCTGACCTGAACCAGCCTGTTTATCAGGGAGCTGCACAAACTTTTGCGCAAACACAGACCAACTGGCAGGATGTCATGTTCCGCAGCGCGCCAATTCAACAGCATCAGATCTCCGTTTCCGGAGGCAACACTGTTTCCCGTTTCTTTACTTCTGCCGGTTATTTTGACCAGGAAGGGATCATGATCGGGACAAATTACAAACGCGCCAATGTTCGCCTCAATTCCGACCACCAGGTTACCAAGTTCCTGAGCATTGGCCAGACCCTAACAGTATCTTACGATAAATCTCGGGGAGAACAGGGTTTTGGCGGAGGCCGCACGGCTGTGATGCAAATGATCCGGAACCTTCCTTACTGGCCTGTTACCGACCCAACCAGACCGGGTGGTTACAGCTCTCCGACAGCCGCCGACGGAAGTGATCCTGACAACCCGGTCCGTATTGCGCTGATGGATGTTACCCGAAACCAAAGGTTGAAATTGCTGGGATCTATTTTTGCCGAGGTGAAAATCACCAGCTTTCTGAAATACCGGTTCAGCTTTGGGGCGGATGTAGTTTCGGCCACTACCACCAATCAGTTCCCTATTTATAATGATGGTTTCAAATCGCGCACACAATATGAGATCCGCGACAGCCGTACCACGTATTTCTCGCCGGTACTGACCAATCAACTTACTTTTGAAAAGACTTTCGGTAAGCACCTGCTCAATGTCACGGCGATTGTGGACAAGCAAACTTTCCGCGCCAATACACTGAACGGGTCAGGGTACAGGCCAAATAATGACATCGATGAGTTGCAAGGCGTATCCAACCCGAGCGCTACGAGCTCACTGGACGAAAGCTCACTGATTTCGTATGTAGGACGTTTGAACTATGAATATGCAGGAAAATACCTGTTGAGTGGCTCCATTCGCCGAGACGGTTCGTCCCGTTTTGCGCCAGGGAACAAATGGGGGACTTTTCCATCGCTGTCGGTGGGATGGCGAATTAGCGAGGAAGAATTCCTGAAATCGATTCCACAGATCTCAGAACTGAAAATCCGCGCCAGCTACGGGCAAACTGGTTTCAATGGAATCGGAAGCTATGCCTGGCAGTCACTGGTTTCGGCCGATAACAGCAACTACGTATTTGGCGGAAACAAAGTACTTGGCTCGTATTTCAGTTCCCTGGCCAATACACAGCTGAAATGGGAAAGTACCACCATGACTAACCTCGGAATCGACCTGGCCTTATTCAATAACAGTGTCACATTCACCGCCGAAACCTATAAGAGAAATACCGACGGGCTATTACTTCAGGTACCGATCCCCAATTCTGTAGGTTATTCCTCCTCACCATTGTCCAACATTGGAAGCATGAAAAACTGGGGGTATGAATTCCAACTGGGTTACAGCAAAAATGATGGTGATTTCAAGTGGAATGCATCTGCTAATCTGGATATAACCAGAAACAAAGTCCTGAGCCTTGCTACGCCGAGCGCTACGCTCTTTTCAGGTTCCAATTCGGATTTCGGAGGCTTTGATATAACTAAAACCGAAGCAGGGCAGCCGATTCAATCCTTCTTTGGATGGCAGGTGGATGGTATTTTCCAAAATCAGGCCGAGATCAACGCGGCCAATGCATTAGACGGGAATGACAAAACCAAATATCAGGATCAGGCCGCGCCAGGTGATATTAAGTTCAAGGATTTGAATGGCGATGGTAAAATTGATGCTTCCGACCGGGCTTACAACGGCAGCTTTATTCCAAAGTTCAGCTACGGGGCCAATCTGGGAGGAAACTATAAAGGACTCGATTTTACGTTATATCTGCAAGGCGTTCAAGGCAACAAGATCTATAACGGAACCAAAGTGATCGAGCAAGGTATGTTGAGACTGTTCAATGCAGGTACGGATGTGCTAAATGCTTGGACGCCAAGTAATACCAGCACAGACGTGCCAAGAGCAATAAGCGGCGATCCAAACAACAACAGTCGTTCGAGCGATCGCTTTATTGAAAGCGGATCTTATATGCGGATTAAAAATATCAGCATCGGCTACACCATACCAGCTACGATCCTTTCGGCATTGACCAAGGAAACTATCACGAAAGCGCGGTTTTATATATCTGCGACTAACCTGCTGACTTTCACCAAGTACACAGGACTGGATCCTGAAATCGGGGTGAACGGATCCTCTACCGATTCGGGAACGCAACTGATCAATGGGATTGACTATGGAATGTATCCACAGCCCAGGACCTTGCAAGTGGGTTTGAGTGTAGGATTTTGACATTGAATCTTTTATCAAAGAAACTGATATGAAAAAGAGACTGATTACTATTTATGCCCTATTGTTCGGGATCGTATTTGCCTGTAAAGATGATACGCTTGAAAAGACCAACCCCAATGGAGTGACCGTGGATGGTTATTACAAAAACGGGGCAGAGCTGAGCAGCGGCGTCACCAGCGCGTATTCGATGCTGAAATCCAATAACCTGGTTGCCAGGGAATGGTTTTTCCTCCACGATCTGCGCAGCGATGATGTATCGGCAGGTGGAGGCCAGCTGGAAACACCGCGTAACCAGTTGCTGCTTGGTACGCACGATACCGGAAACTCGGTGATGGGCACGGTGTGGCTTGCTTACTACCGGATGATCCACCGCGCCAATGCGGTGGTGGACAACTCCGAAAAAGTGACCGACCTTGCCGATGCGGACAAAAAGAGGTTGCTGGGAGAAGCCCGTTTTTTGAGAGCTTATGCTTATTATGAGCTCGTTAGTCTTTGGGGCGCAGTACCGCTTTATAAAAATTATGTGCTCACGTTAGATGGGAGCTTACCAAGATCCCCTGCTGAGGATGTGTACGCTTACGTCATCGCCGAACTGCAGGCGATCCAAGCCGATCTGCCGGCTACTTACGACGCCGCTAACCAGGGCCGTGTTACCAAAGGAGCTGCACAAATGTTGCTGGCCAGGGTTCATTTGCAAAAAGGAGACTATGCCAATGCAAAAACTGAGTTGCTGAAAGTGTATAGTTCCGGGCTGTATGCTTTGGTGGATAACTATAACGACAACTTCCTGGAAGAAACCGAGTTTAACAAAGAGTCTATTTTCGAGGTTAATTTCTTCCCTTCTGGCGGGGTTTATAATTGGGACGGAGATGGAAACGGCGCCACTGCCGGTACCGAAACGGTTCGCACGCAGGAGTATTCGGCCATAGGATGGCGGAACGTGATCCCCTCCAATGGATTGCTTGGCGAGTTTGAAAAAACCGCAAAAGGCGATGCCAAGACAGACCCGCGCTATGACGACTCCTTTTATTTTACCGGTGAAAAATACAATAAGGGTGCTAACACGCTGACCGACGGACAACAAAACGGGAATTCATCGGTGGTAGATGGGGTAACCCAGAAAGTAAGCTGGCAGAAATATTCGCTTATGTATAAAATGAACGAATCATTTTTGACCGGAGCCATCAATCAGCGTATTATGCGATTTGCGGAAACGATCCTCTCACTGGCCGAAGTGGAAAATGAGGCAGGAAATATTGCCGAGGCCGTCAAATACCTGAACATGATCCGAGCACGTAAAAGCGTAAGTATGCCCGCCTATCCAACTACCAAGTTCCCTGTTTCGACCAAAGACCAGGTCTTCGCAGCGATCGTACATGAGAGACGTGTGGAGCAAAGCGGTGAACAGATCCGGAACCGTGATATTCTGAGATGGCGGAAACTAGGTAAGCTGAAAGCAGAGCCTATTTCATACTTCCAGGCGAATAAGATCGAATTACTGCCGATCCCGCAGCAAGAAGTAGATAACAACGCCAAAATCGAGCCGACAGACCAGAATCCTGGGTATTAAGTGTATTTCAATTCATGCAAAAGTATTCGTTTTCAGTTTATTCATTCATCTTTTTCCTCCTGCTTCTTTCTTGCAAAAAGAAGCAGGAGACCCTTTTCATTGCCCACAATTCGGAAGAAACCGGCATTACGTTTTCCAATGCATTGAATCCCAACGATTCCATTAATCCATTCACATTCACCAACTTTTACAATGGTGGGGGCGTAGGGATCGGGGATGTGAATAACGATGGCAAGCCTGATATTTTCTTTGGCGGAAACCAGGTCAGTTGCCGGTTATACCTCAGCAAAATCGATACGCTCGCGAAGAAATGGGCATTTGAAGACATTACAGAAGTGGCCGGCGTGAAAACAATACGCTGGTGTACAGGTGTTTCCATGGTGGATATCAATCAGGATGGCTTACTGGATATTTATGTAAGTGTTGCCCGACATCCCAAAATGAACTCGTCCGCTGATCCTGCCGCCTCGGAAAACTTACTTTTTGTAAACCAGGGTTTAGGTCAGAACAAACAGCCCAGGTTTAAGGAACTGGCAAAGGAATATGGTTTGAATGACCCGTCATTCACTGTTCAGACCGCCTTCTTCGATGCTGACCTTGACGGTGACCTGGATGCATACATGTTGAATTCTGCGCCCGATCTTCAAAATCCAAATTACTTGCGCCAAACTTATAACGACGGGTCTTACCCTAGCACGGGCAAGCTGTACCGGAACGAAGGCATTCGCGAAAATGGGATTCCGACTTTTACCAATATTTCAAAGGAAGCAGGTGTACGATACGAAGGACTCGGACTTGGATTGGCCGTAAGTGACTTAAATAAAGATGGTTACCCGGACATTTATTGTTCCAATGACTTCATCAGCAGCGATATTCTTTATCTTAATAATGGGTTTACCAATGCCGGACTGCCAGGTTTTAGCAATGTAATACGGGAAGCCACCTCGCACACCAGTTTGTATGGCATGGGGCTGGATGTAGCCGACATCAACAATGATACTTACCCGGACATTTTTCAATTGGATATGCTTCCGGAAGACAATTTTCGTCAAAAAAAGATGCTTGCAGGGCAGGATTATGACCGTAAGGAAATGAGTATTTCTGCTCAATACGGCTACCAGCTCCAATACATGCGGAATGTGTTGCAGCTCAACCTCGGCGCAGCTCCCAGTGAAAGTCAGGGCCAGGTACCCATGTTTAGTGAGGTAGGTTTGCTGGCAGGTGTTGCAAAGACCGATTGGAGCTGGGCGCCGCTGATCGCCGATTTTGACAATGACGGAAAGAAAGACATTTTCATCACCAACGGCTACCGTCGCGACGTGACCGACCGCGATTTTATACAGTTCAAGGAAGATTTTTCCAATTTTGGTACTAACGATTTCAAGCAGCAAAATGCATTGGAACTAATCAAAAAAGTACCCGAGGTGCAGATTGCCAACTATGCCTATCAAAACACAGGTAACCTTACTTTTTCCAATACCTCCAAAAATTGGGGACTCGACAAGCTTTCCTATTCCAATGGAGCAGCCTACGCGGACCTGGACGGTGACGGAGACCTGGATTTGGTGGTTAACAACATTGATTCAGAAGCTTTTATTTATCAGAATAGCAGCCGGGAAAAAGGTAACTCGAATTTTCTGAACATTGCATTGGAAGGTGTAAAAGGTAACCTGTCCGGAATCGGTGGTAAGGTCACGATCTGGACTGGTAAAGATCCGCAATATGCTGAATTGAGTGTCGTGCGAGGATTCCAGTCGTCTGTGGATCCGGTACTGCATTTTGGTATTGGGGATAAAAAACAGATCGACAGCCTGGAAGTAGTATGGCCGGGAGGAAAATCTCAAAAACTCTACAAAATCACGGCAAACAAACGGCTGGTTTTGAGCCAGAAGAATGCAATAGATTCAAGGAAGCTTGTTATGCCGAAACCCCAGCAATCCTATTTTACGAATATAACTAATCAATTAAATCTCGACTTTCAGCATTCAGAAGCGAATTTTGTCGATTTCAAGCAGACGGCGACGATGCATAAGATGCTATCGAAAAGTGGCTTTGCAATGGCGACAGGCGATGTAAACGGTGATGGTTTGGAGGATATTTTTGCCGGGGGGAGTTACGGCGCAGGCAAGCCCACTGTTTTTCTGCAAAAGGCGGGCGGGCATTTTGAGAAACGCATTGTTTCTCAGGATTCTTTGCATGAAAACACCGCCGCAGTTTTTCTGGATGCAGATCAGGACGGTGACCAGGACTTGCTGATCACAAACGGAGGGAATGAGCTGCCGGCCGTTGAGAAGGCATTTTACAAAGTGCAATTGTATTTGAATAGTGGTACCGGAAACTTTCAGCCTGCACTGAGTACTGCCTTGCCTGAACTCTCATTAAGTGCTTCCTGCATTGTCACCAATGATTTTGACAAAGACGGCGATCTTGATATTTTCATTGGAGGCCGCAGCATTCCGGGTAAATATCCCCTCCCAGCCAGCAGTTATCTGCTGAGGAACGATTCCAAAATGGGCCAGCCGCATTTTACGAATGTAACCTCGGAATTTTGCCCGGCGCTACTAAATATTGGCATGGTTTGCGGCGCTTTGTGGGCTGATACCAACCTGGACGGATTTGATGATCTCGTGCTTGCCGGGGAATGGATGCCTATCAGGATTTTTGAAAACAAAAAAGGCAGATCATTGAAACCCCAAACAGCCCCCAATGGCTTAAATCAGTATACGGGTTGGTGGAACAGTTTGGCCGCCAGTGATTTTGACCATGACGGGGACATTGATTTCATTGCCGGCAACGAGGGGTTGAACACTTTTTACCGCGCATCAGAAAAAGAGCCGATCAAAATGGTAGCAAAGGATTTCAATGGCGACGGCACTTTCGACCCGCTGATGGGATACTTTATTCAAGGTAAGCGCTACCCAAGTGTTCCCCGCGACGCATTGAACCAGCAGGTGATCCAGTTTCGCCGGAAATTCCCGCATTATGCGGATTATGCCAAAGTAACCTTCGACGAACTAGTTACCAGTGAGGAAATTAAGGATGCATTCAGCGCCGAAGCGACTTACCTGCAAAGTGCCTACATCGAAAACACCGGTGGCGGAAATTTCAAAATCCACGCATTGCCGGTAGAAGCGCAGAAGTCACCCGTGTTCGGGATTGTGACCGCGGACGTGAATGCCGACGGGCACGAGGACGTGGTACTGACTGGTAATTTTTATCCCAATGAAGTCAATATGGGCAGGCAGGACGCATCGACCGGGCTGCTGCTGCTGGGAAATGGTAAAGGAAATTTCAGAACTTCCCACTGTGCGGAAAGCGGATTAATGATCCATGGAGATGCCAGGAAAAGCAATTTTTTCAAAGGGGCCAACCAGGAACAATGGCTGCTGACTGCTATCAATTCCGGTCCCATTCAAATCAATAAATTAAACATTGTCAAATTTAAATAACGATCTATTTCATGACCATACCTTACCGATTAGCAATTATTCTGAGTATTTTTTATTGCGCTTCTGAAAATGTGGCTGCCCAATCCAATGCGGCGAAACCTAAGCCGCTCGTGAAGGATATTTATACGGCAGATCCTTCCGCGCATGTTTTTAACGGCAAGATTTACATTTATCCGTCGCATGATGTAGAATCAAATGTGCCGCAGGATGATGAAGGGGGGCATTTTAACATGCGCGACTACCATATTTTTTCAATGGACGATATCAATGGTCCGGCCAAAGACAATGGTGTGGCGCTGGATGTCAAAGATATTCCCTGGGCAGGAAGGCAGCTTTGGGCGCCCGATGCGGCTTTTAAAAATGGCACTTACTATCTCTATTTTCCCGTCAAGGATAAAAAGGATGTTTTCCGCATTGGTGTTGCAACCAGCAAATCGCCAACCGGGCCGTTCAAATCTGAGGCAAATCCCATTCCCGGTAGTTACAGCATTGATCCCGCAGTTTTTACGGACAAAGATGGAAAAACTTATATGTATTTCGGAGGCATCTGGGGCGGGCAATTGCAGCGCTGGCACACGGGGAAATATGATGCAAGCCTGAAAACCGATCTGGGAAAAGGGCGTGAAAACGAGCCTGCACTCACCGCAAAGGTTGCCCGGATGAAGGATAACATGCTGGTATTTGACGAATCACCTAAAAACGTTGTCATTCTGGACGAAAATGGTAAACCACTGCTAGCCAAAGATACCGACCGCCGTTTCTTCGAAGGAGCCTGGATGCACAGATTTGGAGACAAATACTATTTTTCCTACTCAACCGGCGACACGCATTTGCTTGCGTATGCCGTCAGCAGCTCACCTTATGGGCCTTTTACTTACAAAGGCGTGATCATGAAACCCGTTACAGGCTGGACTACCCATCATTCGATCATTGAGTTTAAAGGAAAATGGTACATCTTTTACCACGATGTGGAGCTATCCGGCAAAACGCATTTGAGGAACATCAAAGTAAGAGAACTCGCTCGCGAAAAGGACGGAAGTATCAAAACCATTAATCCTTGAACCCATTTGCAATAGCAACAGCCCTATTGAAATCATCATTAATAACATCATTATCATCGTTATGAATTTAGAAAGACGCGAATTCTTGTCAACCTTAACCCTGGCCGGGGCCGCTACTTTATTTTCCGGCAATTCGCTGTTAGCGTCAACATTGCCAGCCAAGGATAAGCTCGGTATTGCGCTGGTCGGGTTGGGTTATTACAGCACTGATTTGCTTGCACCGGCGCTCCAAATGACCGAAAAATGTTACCTCGCAGGGATTGTGACTGGCACACCGTCCAAAGCTGAGACCTGGAAAGCGAAGTACAACATTCCCGACAAAAACATTTACAACTACCAGAATTTCGACCAGATTGCCAATAATCCTGATATCGACATTGTGTATGTGGTTTTGCCCCCGTCCATGCACCGGGAATATGTAGTGCGTGCAGCGAAAGCAGGGAAACATGTTTTTTGCGAAAAGCCCATGGCACCTTCCGTGGCGGACTGTGAAGCAATGATCAGCGCTTGTAAAAGCAATAAAGTAAAGCTTGCTATCGGTTACCGCTGCCAGCACGATCCGAACATTCAGGCGGTGATGAAAGTCGCCAAAGAACAAAAATTCGGCAAAGTAAAAATGGTAAACAGCGCGGCAGGATATTTCGATGCGCGGACCGACCATTGGAAACAAAAGAAAGCACTGGGAGGCGGAGTAATGGGAGATATGGGTGTGTATGCATTGCAAGGAGCGAGGTTGGCGACGGGCGAGGAGCCTGTCAGTGTGTTTGCGCAAGCCTCAACTACCCGTCCTGAGATTTATAAGGAGGTGGAGGAAACAATGATGTTTATGCTGGACTTTCCCAGCGGTGCACGGGCGGCCTGCCAGACCAGCTTTGGAATCAATATGAATTATTTGCAGGTCAATTATGAAAAAGGTTGGGCAAAGCTGGAACCACAGTCAGGCTACAACGGGAATAAAGGGAGCATGTCGGATGGTACCCTCATTCAGTTTCCAATTAAAAACCAGCAGGCCAAACAATTGGACGAGGATTGTATGGCGCTTATCAACAACACCGACCTGATTGCGCCGGGTGAGGAGGGGCTGCGGGATATCCGAGTCGTAGAAGCGATTTACAAATCCGTAGCCTCAGGCCAAACGGTCAAAATCTAAACTGCCGAACTGATGGAAATGAATAAAACGCAAATCGAGTTGTCACTGGCCACATATATGTTCGGTAAGGCTGATCAGCAAACGAAGGAAATTATCGAGGGCTGGATAAGTAAGGAACGAAATCTACCCGCGTTTTACGACATGTTGCTTAGGTTTGAATCAGAACACCCTGTTTTTGAAAGTAATGCCGAACGTGCACTATTGTTATGCAAGGCCCGACTAAACTTTATAACTCATTCATGATGCGAATAATTTTCTGCCTGCTGCTGACAGCGATGACCATCATCGCCTCTGCTCAAAATGTCCCGCTTGAAATGCCAACCGGGTTCGACTCGGCCAGACCAGGTTCGGTTGCTGGAAAAATCGATACGGTGCAGTACCAGTCCAAAACAGTAGGCAATGCCCGAAAAGCATTGGTTTACACCCCGCCAGGTTACAACAAAAAGAAAAAGTACCCGGTCCTGTATTTATTGCATGGCATTGGAGGGGATGAAAAAGAATGGCTCAAAGGCGGAAATCCGCAGCTGATACTGGACAATTTATACGCGGAAAAGAAAATAGAGCCAATGATCGTGGTCATGCCCAACGGAAGGGCAATGAAAGACGACCAGGCGACCGGTAATATCATGGCCCCGGATAAGGTGGCAGCATTTGCGACCTTTGAGAAAGACCTGCTGACGGATTTGATCCCATTTATTGAAAAGAAATACCCTGTACTCAGCGACCGCGAACACCGGGCAATAGCAGGCCTTTCAATGGGAGGCGGGCAGTCGCTCAACTTCGGGCTGGGTAACCTGGATCAGTTTGCCTGGGTGGGAGGTTTTTCATCGGCCCCCAATACGAAAAAACCCGAAGAACTTATGCCGAACCCAGAGGAAGCGAAAAAGAAGCTGAAACTGCTCTGGATCTCCTGTGGTGATAACGACAGGCTCATTACATTCAGCAAACGCACGCACGACTACCTGTTTGAGCATCAGGTACCTCACGTGTACTACATTGAGCCGGGCGTACATGACTTCAAGGTATGGAAGAATGGATTGTATATGTTTTCCCAATTTCTGTTCAAACCCGTTGATGTGGCCTCCTTGCCTAAATATACCATTCTGGGAACACCTGCGGCGACCAACATTCGCTCAGCGAAATACCCGCAGATCTTGCCCGATAACCGCGTCATATTTAAGGTAAAAGCACCGCAGGCGCAGAAGGTACAGGTTGATCTGGGGAAAAAGTATGATATGGTCAAAGACACCGCCGGAGTATGGTCGGCAACGACCGATTCCATTGGCAAAGGATTTCATTACTATTCATTACTGATCGATGGGGTTGCATTGGCCGATCCGGCCAGCGAAACCTTTTACGGTATGGGGCGGATGGCCAGCGGAATTGAAATTCCATACCGCGACGGCGCCTACTATGCGATGCGCGAGGTGCCCCACGGAGAGATCAGGATCAAGAGCTACCTGTCCAAAGCCAGTAACACCTGGCGCGAAATGTATGTTTACACACCTCCGGGCTACGACCAGTCAACGGAAAAGTACCCGGTACTCTATCTTTTACATGGCGGCGGCGAGGATCAGCGAGGCTGGTCGACCCAGGGGAAAACGAACCTGATCCTCGATAATCTGATCGCAGAAGGAAAGGCCAAACCCATGCTGATCGTCATGCTGGACGGAAATCTGGGTAGTCCGATGGGGCCGGGTAGTATGGCAACAGCCGGTGATAGTTTCCTGAAAATCTTTGAAAGTGAATTGAAGCTGGGTGCGATACCCTTCGTTGAAAGTAGCTTCCGGGTGCAAGCCGATGCCGCGCACCGGGCGCTGGCAGGCCTTTCCATGGGTGGGATACAGACATTGTATGCAGGTGTGAAAAACACCGACCTGTTTTCGTCGCTGGGCGTATTCAGTTCGGGCTGGTTTGCCAACAATGCAGCATTGTCAGGCACGCATTATGAATTTGCCAAAGCCAATGCTACGACGATCAACAGCAACCTGAAAAACTTCTGGATATCGATGGGCGGAGAGGAAGACATTGCCTACAAAAACTGCAAGATCATGCTTTCGAAGTATGATGAGCTGGGCATTAAATACAAATACAGCGAATACCCGGGGGGCCATACCTGGCCGGTGTGGCGGCACGACTTGTTCTCGTTTTCGCAGCTGCTGTTTAAATAAGTGTTGTTTCTCAAATCATTACCAATTCAGAATTGATGAAAAATTCATTCATGGGGATAATAAGCAGTTTTGGATTGTGTTCTATACTGCTGGCTTCACATAATCTTCTGGCACAAAAAACTTTAAAGGAAGCTTATAAGGATTTCTTTCCGATTGGGGTGGCAGTTTCGGTAAGAGGTCTTACAGGCCCTGACGCAGATCTGATCACGCGCCAATTTAACAGCGTTACGCCGGAAAATGCCATGAAAATGGGCCCTATTCACCCCGAACCCAACCTGTATGCGTGGCAGGGTCCCGACGCTATCGTCGCATTTGCCGAAAAGAATGGTATGAAGGTGCGCGGGCATACGCTATGCTGGCATAACCAGACACCGAAATGGTTTTTTACCGATTCCTTGGGAAAGCAGGTAACCCGTGAAGTACTGCTGGCGCGATTGAAGCAGCATATCAATGATGTGGTCGGCCGTTACAAAGGGAAGATATACGCCTGGGATGTGGTCAACGAAGCGGTCACGGATACAGGTACCAGCATTTACCGCCGCTCAAAATTCTATGAGATCATCGGGGAGGATTATATCGCGAAAGCATTTGAATATGCCCACGCCGCCGATCCAACTGCGAAGCTTTTTTATAATGATTATAATACAGAAAGTGCTTCCAAAAGGGAGAAGATCTTTCAACTTTTGAAAAAACTAAAAGAAAAGAATGTCCCCATTGACGGGGTGGGCCTGCAAGGTCATTGGTCAATATATGAACCTACTGCTGCCGAACTTGAAAAATCCATTACCCAGTTTGCGAGCCTGGGTTTGGCGGTGCAGATCACGGAACTGGATGTTTCGGTCCATCCCAAGGAGCACGAGCGGCGCGAGCACCGCCCGACAGACAATAGTACGCTGACAGCCGAAATGGTTACCCGGCAGACTGCCCAATACAAGATGATATTTGATACATTCCGAAAACACAAAGGCACGATCACCGGCGTCACATTCTGGAATGTTTCAGACAAATCGACCTGGCTGGATAACTTCCCGGTGCCAAACCGAAAGGATTATCCGCTCTTGTTTGACCAGAATTTGCAGCCCAAGGAGGCATTCCATCAAGTAGTAGGTTTTTCACATTGACGTCGGCCTACACTATTTTGCCTTGACAATATTAAGTCGGTTGAGCAAGGTCGAACGAGCGCCGTCAGGTAATGGAAGCTCATTTTGTTGAATGGTAATACTGTCCTGGCCGATCAAATCGATCTGGTTCAGATTGACCGTCATGGAGCGGGATAGGCGATAAAAATACCAGGGCAATTGTTCGGCGATCTTCCCCATGTGGATCCAGACCTGAATATAAGAATAGAGATGATTGGGGAACATTCGCTGGTGGGCGTCACGTGTAAGAAATAGCTTGGAATGTGCCCGATCAGCGAGAATGTAAGCTATTTCCTGTTTTTTAAAACGCATAAGTCCTTTATTCCCCGGGATATGAATGCTTTCAAGGGCTTTTCCGGAGCCAGGGAAGAGGTAGTTGCCTTGTTCAAGATTATGCGCCACGATCTTTACCTGGGTAACTACTTCTCTCATATCCAGTGGCTTAATTAGGAAAGAAGTGGGGTGGGTTTTTTTGCTTTTTTCAATAATTTCATCCGACGATTCGCCTGATATGTAAATAACCGCTATCGAATTGTTCCTCACAAGTTCGTTGGCAATCACAATCCCATTTTCAGGCCCGTTCAGATTGATATCGACAAGCGCAATATCCACAGCATTTTTTGACAGAATTTCATTGGTACTGTGCTGATTGTCGGCGATACCGCAAACCTGAAACCCTTCCAGCATGAGGTGATGCGAAATTCTTTCGGCCAAAAGCGTATCGTCTTCGATGATGATCACATTAAACATAACTCTCTGTATTTAACTCTTTACTGTTGAAGATCTTACTGAGTTTTGATTTTCTGGACAATGGAAATGAAAGCGTAAACTCGCATCCTGCCTCATTTTTAAATGCCTGTTTTCCTTTCAGCTTCTTCGTCAGCAGCTCAATGATCCTGACCCCGAATGTGTTTTTATGCGCACCTTTATCAAACCCGGGACCGTTGTCCCTGAAAGTAAGATTTATCCAACCGTCGTTTAAAGTAAGCGATAAGTGAAGCTCCGGGTCTGCGTTGTGATTAAATGCGTGTTTTGAAGCATTCGTAGTGAGTTCGTTGATAATGAGGCAAACCGGGATCGCCTGCTCCACGTGCAATAGAAAATCCTGGATGTCAAAATTAACATCTATCCTGTTCGGAAGCTGATGAAGGCTTTTGCGGACGAGAGCCGGAATAAACGTATGTATCTCAATGGCATCCTGATAGTCGGTGTTGTAAAGATCCCGGTGAATAAGGGATATTGTTTCTACTCTGGACAAACTTTCTTTCAAAACATAGATCGACGCGGGATCAGATAACTGAAAAATTTGTAATTCGATCAAATCGGCAACGGATTGCAGGTCGTTCCTGATACGATGACTTTGTTCCTTGACGAGTTCTTTGTTCAGGTGGCTCAGGCGACGGTATTTCTGGTACAAATGGAAAAAGAAGTAACCCGTCACCATGAAGATAACGCACGCAGTCAGAATGCCCAAAGTAATCCGCTGCTGATAATTTTCATTTTTCCGTAGCAATGCCAGTTCCTTTTTTTGATGCTGGATACTGAGCTCCTTTTTTTCATTTTCAAACAGTAACGTGAGCCCGTCCACAGCGCTTTTTTTGTACGCATCGCGCTGGAAAAGAACGTATTCACTGTATTTTTCCCGGTAATAAAATGCCCGTTTGTAGTCGCCGGTTTGCTGGAAATACCTGGATAGGTCCAGTTGCAATTTAAACGACTGACTGACCACGCCGGATTTTTGCAGCGAATCACTCCATTTTTTTGCCCTGTCGATCCAGGGTTTGGCGTCCGCGGGACGTCGTTGGTCTAAAAACGACGACGCCGCAGTCAGGTATACTTCACACGCGCCCGCTGGCTTTTGGATGGAATCAAAAATCATGGCAGCCTTTTGGAAATAATCTGCACCTCTTTTAAAATCTCCTTTCATAAGCCAGGAGCTCGCCATACTTTGGTACAGCAGTGCTACATCGGTGGGAAGGTCAAGTTCTCTGGCAATTTCAAGCGATCGCGTAAAAAAGTAAATTGCGCTGTCGGGCGAGGGCTTGATAAAAAGTGTCAACGGGGATTGCCCGAGTTCTTCGGGTGTCCTGGAGTAAATTCCGCCCGATAAACGGTAACTGATCATCATACCTCTTTTGGACCCCGACTGACTAAGATTTTCAATGGCCAGTTTGACATATTCAAGGTGGCCAGCCATGTTGTTCTGATAGCCCTCACATTCGCTCATGATCGAGTAAACCTTACCCAGATCTTCGGATGGGCCCATTGGCTTCCGGATCTTTAAGGAACGCTGCAACCATTTCGTTGCCTGATAAAAGTCGTTTAATCCAATATATCGCTTACCCAGCCGGTAGCACATCTCGGCAATTTCGAGCGAGTCGCCACTTTCCACTGCTATTTTGTAATCCTGCTGTGTTTCGATCAATCGTGAGTAGGCGGTTTTACTTTGATATTGAGCGTGGCTGTCAGGTGCAGATACGACGATGCAAGCGAGTGCAAGCAGTAAGAGCAGTTCTTTGAGACGATACATAATGGCAGGGGCTGAGAAGCAAGGCTAATTGTAAATTTAGGTAATCTCGACAACAAAAAACGCGTCTTTACGGGAAGATTAATCAGCGATTTCTTTGTTTGAAATAATGCCCGTTTCGGAAGAAAAAGAAGGTGTTTGGGAATAAATTCGGCAGTGATGCCCGGAAAATTATGAGCTTCCTATATAAATAATTTTAGTCATCAATTCTTTTGTATTTCGCCAAAAACATTCTGCTTATGAAGCAATTACTTTTACTTTTTTTTGTATTCCTTTCCTTTCAAACCTATTCGCAAATTGTGATCCTGGAAGGCTGTACCTCTTCGGAATACAACGTCAACGGTCCGTACTATCTGTCCGGTACCGATGCAGGTGGCAGAAACATCTACGAAGCAAACTATTCCGTCTCGTCGAGCTGCATGGGATACTGTAATCCGCAGTATATCCAATATAATTATAACCAGTGGGTGATCAGGGCAGGAGTTTTATCTCTTGCGTCTAATGACGCGACTTCGACGCCAGATCCACCGACCACAGGTTGGGTAAAGGCTAGCTATTCGCCATGCGCGGCAGCACCAACCATTCGATATCCGGGCACGGCTAGCTCCAAAAATTGCACTGGTTGTTCCTGGAACGATCCTGCTACCTGGGAAGGCGGCGTGGTACCATCTACAACCGACCATGTCGTAATCAATGGAAATGTTCTCCTCGATACCGATGCCTCCTGCCTGAACTTGACGATCAGTTCCGGCAAATCGCTGGATGACACGGGCGACCGGTCATTTAATGTAATGGGTAAATTCGTGAACGATGGTCTTCTCGAAGTGGCGGCGTTTACATTGGGAGGTTATAACATTCCGCAAACGCTCGACGGTACAAAACTCAATACAAGATCCTTGACCATTGACAACAAGGCAGGTGTTACATTAACAGGCAACCTATCGGTTTTGAAGTCCCCGATTTCGTCCGCTAACAACGTTCATCTGGTTTCGGGATTTATCGATATTGGAAATTTCGATCTGACCTGCCATGGCGTGAACATCGTAGGTTTTTATTCTACCAAAATTTACCAACGGATCGTAACAAGCGGTACGGGAAGCTTGAAATACGTACTGCCAGGCGGTGCCATCAACAAAGAGTTTATCATTGGAAAGGCCTTACTTGGTCAGTATGGCTTTGCAAGCGAAAATTTCACACCGGTAACCATTATCGGTACGGCAAACAGCTCGTCTTCTGCACCCGTCACGATCTCGGTAAGAGTTGCCAGCCGCAACTCTACACATCCGGATCCCGAAAATACGCAAAGTCTTGATGCTGAATGGTATATCACCTCAGACCATATTTCGCTGGAACAGGCATTCAGTTTGAAGTTTGGGTGGCCTGGGCTAAACCCTTTAATGCCCGTTGGTTTTGATGTAACCAATATTTACGTGAAACGCTGGGGAGGCACGGATTGGGAGAATAAGACTGGCTCAAAGTATTACGAAACTTACCAACCCGCAGGGTATGGCATTACAGTAGAAAATGTCACGCAATTTTCAGCCTGGGGGGTTTTTGATTCGGAGACCACATTGCCGGTCACCCTTGTTGATTTTGATGTCAAGAATGAGGATAGGTCTGCTTTACTAGCCTGGAAAACGTCCGAAGAGGAAAATAGCCGAAATTTTGAAATTCAATACAGCACAGATAGTAAAGCATGGTCCGTAATCGGCGACGTGAAAGCCGCTGGGGAGAGCCGGGATATGCAGCACTATACATACACCCACTCGTTTCCGGCAGAAGGCATCAACTATTACAGATTGAAAATGGTCGATCAGGATGGGACATTCGCATTCAGCCGCGTCCGGTCGCTCCGGATGAATACTGGGGGTAATGCCTTTTTGTATCCCAATCCCGTTTCAGAACATATACAAATCAGAAATGTCAATTTTCAGGAAATCTTGAAAGCAGAAGTGGTGAACGATGCGGGGAAGGTGGTATCACGCATTGACAGCCAATTTGAAAAGGGTCTTTCGGTCAAAAATATTCCAAGCGGGCATTACATTCTTCGCATTTTCACGAAGGACGGACTGAAATTTCTGGACCGGTTCGTAATAGGAAGGTAGTTTGGTCACTTGTAAAGTTTTACGTAATCCCTCAATAAAGTGCCAATGGCCGGACAGAGATGAGAGCCATCTTTGCCCGGCCAAATTTCACAGCGGAATAAGCTCAAATCCAATGAGCATACCCGGTAACCCATTTTTCCAAAAGGCAAGCAGGAATTTACAGGCCAAGTAATTTCAGAAATTCAATCCTATAATTACCTCCCAGCGGAACCTCAGATTTACCTAGCATGATCCGGTTACCGTGCAAACTGGTGACTTTTGAAAGGTTGATAATAAAGGACCGGTGAACTCTGAAAAACAGTTCTGCTGGCAGCTGGGTTTCAATAGACGACAATGGCGTGGTGCTTATGAAATGCTCGCTGGAAGTGATGACCTTGGTATTGTTCCTGCTGGCTTCCAGATACACAATTTGGTCATAGTTCAATTTATTAATCCTGCCTTCTGTCCGTAATAGTAAATGATGGCTTGGAACAGCGGGGGGGATTTCAGCTATGGTACTCGTTTTGTGAGGCATTTTTTCGACTACTCGATCAATGGCGATAATGAAGCGTTCGATGGAAAAGGGTTTTAGCAGATAATCGCAGGCAGCCAAATCAAATGCATCGGTCGCAAACTCCTTATAAGCAGTAGTGAAAACGACCAATGGAGGGTTTTTCAATGTCTTCAGGAGTTCAATCCCAGACAGCATTGGCATATTGATATCCATTAAAAGCAGGTCAACCGGCAGCTGCTGTATCTTCTCCCGGGCTTCAAAGGCATCACTACATTGGCCCACAACCCGCAGCACAGGAAGCAGTCGGCAGTACCCCACCAAAATTTCACGTGCTACCGGGGCGTCATCAACGATTAGACAATTGATCATTAATATTTTGCTTTCAGCCGTAGTTTAACATGATATGTATCATTTTCTTCCTGTGCATTGTAAAAATATTCGTTTCCATAAATCAGGTTTAATCTCTTCAATGTATGGTGCAAGCCAATGCCCGACGGGTCCTCCAAACCTGATTGCTCCCTGCGGCCAGGTTCGAACGAATTTTTAATCGTAAAAATGATCCAGTCCTCTTTAACTTGTAATGTAATGGCAATCCACATCTTAGGCTTGCGGGTGGCTTTGGAATATTTGAATGCGTTTTCAATAAAAACAATCAAAAGCATAGGAGCAATACGCATCCTGTCGTCCGGAAATTCGTCGATCGCAAGGTCCAGAACTAGCCTTTCACCGTTTTGTATTTTCTCAAAGTCAATGTAATTCTTTAAATACAGCAGCTCATTTTGAAGCGGAATAAATTCCTCTCTGGTTTCATAAATACTATATCTGAGCAATTCTGAAAGTTTAAGCAGCAATTTCGGGACCCTTTGCTGTTGCGAGAGTGATATTCCATACATGTTATTGAGGGTATTAAACAAAAAATGCGGGCTCAGTTGTGATAGCAGCAGCCGCAATTCACTTTCCTTATGCTCTTGTGCAATTTTGGCGTCTGAAACTTGCATCCATACGACATGCCGCGCCAGGGCTATTGCGATACCAAGAAACACGAACAGTACCGAAATAGGAAAGCAGATAAACAAGTTCTGCAGGAAATATTTGGCAACATCACCTTTGAACATATAGGCAGCACCGGCAGCACCACCCAGTACCAGCACCAGGAAGACTAAAACCGACTTCGGGACGGATACTGGCACAGCCGACCGGTTTAGCCACGACTTGCCATACCACCTGCCCACATAGGTGCAGGTCAAAATGTACAGACAACTTACCATGGCGGCAACCGCCACGTCGTGGTTACCACTCAAAATGACGGCGAATGAAAAGACACCCACAAACGCCAGGCAGAACGAAAGGTGCACCAGCATCCTGGAAGCCATTACTTTTCCGATAAAAGATTCCAGGTGTTTCATCATTCAAATATGGACAATCAATGCCGCTTTCAAAATATTTCGTGCCGAAAACCCATTTTTGAATGCCCAATTCACTGATATGTCCCTAAAAAGATTCGGCATATCAAATGACCATTAGGGCAGGCAGGTGTCCGGTTATGTCCGGATGATTTTTCATTTTGAACAAAGCAAAAAACATTTGCAGTCATTTAAACACAGAGATATGATTGATGAGAATGAACTTGCAATTGAAACAAGCGATTTGTCTTTTAGTTTTTCAAAAGACCGGCCTGTCGTTAGCGGGCTTAATCTGCAAATACCGAAAGGAAGCATATATGGTTTTTTGGGCCCGAATGGGGCAGGAAAAACCACTACAATCAGGCTGCTGCTTGACCTGCTTCCAGCCAACTCAGGAGTGATAAAAGTTTTTGGAAAATTCCTTCGCGATCAGCGCAGCCACATACTAGCCCGGACCGGTGCACTCATTGAAACTCCATCACTGTACGAGCATCTGACCGGGCTCGACAACCTTAAAATTACCGCAAAGCTAAGAAGCATCGGCCACGACGGGGTATGGGAAGTACTGGAAATGGTAGGGCTAGGCACGGAGGCTGCAAAGTATGTTAAAAATTACTCACTAGGGATGAAACAGCGCCTTGGCTTGGCGACGGCTTTGCTTTCCCGTCCCGATTTATTGATCCTTGATGAGCCTACGAATGGTTTGGACCCGAACGGCATCATAGAAATCCGTGAGTTGTTGCGGGAGCTGAATGTGAAGCACCATGTCACGATCCTCGTGTCTAGTCATTTACTTTCCGAAGTTGAAAGGTTGGTTTCCCATGTTGGTATCATTGGTCAGGGGAAAATGCTATTTCAAGGGCCGTTGAAAGCATTGCAGCAGATCAGCCGAGACAAAGCGATCATTGAAATTGATACAGACGACAACAGCCGCGCCCTGGAAATCCTACTCGGAGATCATCAGCCCGTCGTGAAAGTCGCTCAGTTTCTGGAAGTACAATATGTGGAGGGTGATCGCGTCGCCCAGCTGATCACGTTGTTGACTGCGGCAGGCTTGCGTATCAACCGCGCCCAGCTTGTTGAAAGCAGTCTCGAAGAAACCTTTCTCTCCATTATAAAAGATGATCACTTATGAGTCTGATTTACACCGAGTTCATTAAGCTAAAAAATACATTCGCGCTCTGGCTGACGATATTGGGCGCACTTTTCGTCCCATTCATTTTATTCGCAACCTATTTATCTGATGTCAGAGCCTTTGTGCCCGGGCATGGAGTAAATCCCTGGGACGATTTCCTGGTTCGGATACTAAACGGGTGCTGCTTCTTTTCGGTCGGCTTTATTCTTTTGATTATCGGCCTGATCGTCCACGTCGAGCATAAGGCAAATGCATGGAAGCACTTATTTACATTACCTATCAGCAGGGGCAAGATCTACCTGGGTAAGCTGGCGGTCATTTTCGCCATGGTGATTGGCTTCTTTATTTTGTATCTGTCTTTGAGTGTTGTGGTAGGTATCACCCTTGGCTATGCAGTACAAGATCTCGGGTTTTCGAAATTTCCGGTGCCAGGCCTACATCTTTTAAGGTTTGTAACCGAGTTCCTGATTGCTATCCTGCCAATGGTTTTCTTGCAGTTCTGGCTGTCGTTCCGGTTCAGAAATCTCATCACTTCGCTGAGCATTGGTTTGGGTGGCCTAATGATTGGCTTACTGTTAAAAAGCTGGGAATATATCATTTACATGCCATACGCTGCCCCTTTTCAGATGTTGAATTATACGGAAGCATATGCAGCCAGCCACCAGGGTCTTAATTTGTTAAATGCCGTGTATACGGTCTTACTTGCGGTATTGAGTTATTATGACTTTACTAAAAGATTGCAATGGGGTGCCGCCTGATTTGAGCATACGGTCGGACAAATCGAGTGTGTGCAGTTCAAAAGCGATAGATAAAAGTCGATGGAATTTAATGTCTTTTATCTTCTATCCCAACGGTTATAAGGAGTAATTTTGGGATGTGAAAATAACTGTAGCCTCATGATACCATCAGAGAAAAGAATCTCAATTTACACTGGATCCGGTTACTTTTTGAAATTAAACATTGAACAGTATGCTTGATATTGTCATAGAATCCCGCCAGGCGGTAATTTCTCCTGGATTTTCGGTAAAGCGTATTCTTCCGTTCCAACTCAGAAGAATGGTTGGCCCATTTATATTCATGGATCACGGCGGTCCGATCAGTGTGCCCGCAACGACCAACCTGGATGTATTGCCGCATCCGCACATTGGGTTGTCGACGGTAAGTTATTTGCTGAAAGGAAATGTTACACACCGGGATAGTCTCGGCGTGGAGCAGATCATCAAACCCGGCGAAGCAAACTGGATGAATGCTGGAAAGGGCATAGCGCACAGCGAACGTTTTGAAGATCCGGCCATACTGGCCGCAGGTGGACTTGAAATGATCCAGACATGGGTAGCATTGCCTGAAAAAGATGAAGAATCAGATCCTTCTTTTAAAAACTATACAGCGGAAGAATTGCCAATTTTCACAGAAAAGGGCGTTTGGATGCGATTGATTGCAGGTAACGCTTTCGGGCTCACAAGCCATGTCAAGACAAACTCACCGTTGTTTTATCTGCATGTCGTCCTTGATCAGGGCGCAAGGTTTGGCCTTCCAAAAGAACATAGCGAGCGCGGCGTATATATTGTGAAGGGAAGTGTTGAATTGAACGGTGGGTCATATACGGAAGGGAAGTTGCTGGTTTTTTCAAGAGGTGTTGATCCGGTAATGATCGCAAAAGAAGCCACTACCCTGATGATGCTGGGCGGAGAGCATTTAGGGGATCGCTATATCTGGTGGAACTTTGTATCAAGCCGCAAGGAACGGATAGAGCAGGCCAAAGAAGACTGGAAGCAGGGACGTATTCTCTTGCCACCAACGGATAATGCAGAGTTTGTTCCGCTGCCGGTAGACAAATCAAGGCCCGCAGGAGGCCCGCCTCCCGGTGGTCCGGCCTTCGGTGGTCCGGCACCAGAAGCACTTTCCTGAAAAGTTAAATTTAAAATGGTTAAAACGGAGCAGTTTAGTGACATTCCGTTTATGTCTGACAATATTGATTTAGTGATTTAAATAAGAATAGAATGGAAATAGGAATAGATAGTTTCGCTTCGGCGATGTATGGTAGTAACGCACTGAGCAGTGTGGATGCGATGGAACAATTGCTGGACAGGATTACAGTAGCAGATCAGGCTGGATTGGATAATTTTGGAATTGGTGAGCATCATAAAAAAGAGTTTTTAGATTCTGCCCCGGCGGTTATTCTGGCTGCTGCGGCTGCCCGTACCAAAAGGATTTTGCTGTCTAGTGCCGTAACGGTGCTGAGTACTTCTGACCCGGTACGCGTTTTTCAAAGTTTTGCAACGCTGGATTTGATTTCGAAAGGTCGCGCAGAACTGGTCGTTGGTCGTGGTTCTGCTATTGACGCATACCCATTGTTCGGCTTTGATTTGAAAAATTACGACGCGTTATTCAAGGAAAAATTGGAGTTACTGCTGCTTATCAGGGATCAGGAATTTGTTACCTGGTCTGGTAAATTCAGACCGGCCTTGAACAATCAGCCGGTTTACCCAAGACCTTTGCAGGAAAAATTGCCCGTTTGGCTTGGCGTTGGTGGCACACCCGAGTCATTCGTACGCGCAGGGACATTGGGCTTGCCGTTGATGGTGGCCGTCATCGGTGGTGAAACACATCGTTTCCGTCCATTGATTGACCTGTACCGTGAGGCTGGAAAAAGGGCAGGTTTTACACCGGATCAGTTGAAAGTCGGACTGCATTCACCGGGTTATGTTGCCGCGACCCATGAAAATGCGGTTGCAGATTATTACCCGGGATATGCTGAGCTATGGACCAAATTGGGTAGGGAACGTGGGTGGCCACCTGTTACAAAATCACAGTTTGATGGCCTGATAGCACCAAAAGGGGTGTTGGTAGTTGGTGGGCCTGAGCAGGTTGCTGAGAAATTACTACGTCACAGTGAAGCTTTGGGTGGTGTGGACAGGTTTACGTTCCAGATGGATAACGCAGGGCTAACGCATCAGCAACTGATGTCTTCCATTGAACTGATCGGGCAAAAGGTAATTCCTTTGGTCAATCAGAAATAACATACAATTGGAAGCCTGATCGGCGAGCACTTGAATTTTAAATGGTAATCCTTCATTTTTGCTGAATGAATTGGAGCACCCTCACAGCCGATTATTCGCTTACACTGATACTATCTCTAAGCACGCTCGCTTTTATTGCTGGTTTTATCGATTCGGTGGTCGGTGGTGGAGGGCTGATCCAGATCCCGGCCCTCCTCATTGCGTTTCCCGACAAGCCTGTGGCAACACTCTTTGGGACCAATAAAATTGCCGCTATTTCCGGGACATCCGTTGCTGCCTATCAATATGCCAGACGGATCAGGTTCGATTGCAGGCTACTCGTAGTTGTTTGCCTGGCGGCTTGCATTGCTTCATTTTTAGGAGCCAAAGTGGTAAGTATGGTGCGTGCCGACGTCCTTAAACCTGTTATTCTGATCATCCTGATTGTGATGGCCGTGTACATTTATATGAACAAAAACCTGGGGGCCGTTCAAAGCAAAAGTCTTCCATTTGGCGAACAAATGATTTTGGGGGCCATTATCGGTTTGGTAGTCGGGTTTTACGATGGTTTTTTCGGGCCGGGAACGGGCAGCTTTCTGATCGTTGGCTTCGTCGTATTTCTGGGTTTCGAATTTGTAACGGCCTCGGCTTATGCTAAAATTGTCAATTGCGTTACCAATATTTCCGCGCTGTTCGTGTTTATCCGGCAAGGCTATTTCCTTTTGGGCATTGGATTACTGATGGCTGCATTCAACATTGCCGGCAATATGGTCGGTAGCCGGATGGCTTTAAGCAGAGGAAACGGATTTGTGCGCTCCATATTTTTACTGGTCGTTTCTTTGATGATCCTTCGATACGGCTACGATGTTTTTCAGGAATATTTTGTCTGAGATGTTTCCAAGTCGATCACGGTAAGGATTAACCTCAAATGATGTTTTAATCTGTACTACAAAACAGGTCTTGCATGATCCGGTACCTGTTGCAGTGACTTTTTGTATTGTTTTTTAAACAGCCTATTAGAGGCAGGAGCAATACTTCCGGCCAAACCACCCACGACCATTCGCAGGAAATAAACGATGGCCGGTTTTTGCCTGTTGCGAACAAATATAAACGAAGCTTTCTTATTTGAGCTGTTGTTTTTTATAGCAACGGTATTGGCAAAAAAGACTTTCAGTTTTGTCCGGAATTTTTGCCTGTTGACATTGCCTGAATCCAACAGGTCGGCTTTAAGATCACGGTAGTGCAAGTCCATTACGCCTTGCGAGATGTATTCGTTACCAACAGCCATCATGCTCATTGAGTCCAGATGCCCTGATTTGACACGGGCGGAAATCAATGGGGTAAGAAAAGGATTCAGATCTGTCAGTTCACCCGACCCCAATTTTATATCCAAACGCAATCCGCTTAATGTGTCCCGATAAGATTGGCTCATGGCCAGTTGCAACTGAATTTTGTCTAAAAATAAAGCCGAGATATTGGTAGACAAACTATCATTAGAAGTTTGTGGCCTGGAAGACAAATTGCTTATCCGGGCATTGACAGAGGAAAAATGAACTCTGCCGGTGTCTTTTGTAACAGGACTGACTTCTGTATAATCCACATGCGCATTGTGAAGCGCTATTTCACCGATTTGAAAAGGTAAACCTATTTTTGTCAAAGCCATGACCGGTAAAGGTTGCCGGAAAGGCAATGGCGTTTTTTTTAGTTTATTGGCATAAATATTCAATGCGCCATCATCGATCGTGACATTGGATATATGAAGGCTTTCGTCTTGAATGGCCAAACCGGTCACTTCAATTTCCTGTGTCTTTGTTGTCATATAGACTTTACGGTATGCTAGGCGGTCGTCAAATTCTGACCTGCTTTCAATCGGATTTAATGCGAAAGAACCAACCATTGCCCTTTGCTGTTTTCCGTCAAAACGCAGCTGGGTCATTGCTAGATTGCTATTTTTTGTTTGCAATCGCAACGAGTCAAACTGAACGTGCGCTCCAGAGCGGTTAACAAACCACGAAACTGCTGAATCAAGATCTGAATGATCGCCTTTCAGATTTTCGACCTTCAACCTGTCCACAGACAATGCTATGTGCTTATCCGGTGTTTTGTTTTTGAAATCAATATGGTCTGTTTCAAATTTGTTCATTTGCAGATCCCAGCCTGAGGAGGGCAGATGATAGCGAAAATGATCCAGTTCTGCTGCTAGGTTGCCATGTATATTTGCCGTAAATCCGTTCGTTTTAGCGGACACAATATTACCGGCTTTTACAATGATCTTGTCGGCCAGCAAAGCGGTGTCAGCTAATGTTTCAATTTGTTTGATCCGCACCGATGTATGCATTACGGAAGTCGCTACGGCTGATTTTTTAATTTCTAAATAAGCATCATTGATTCCGAATCCATGAATATTAAAACCTGGTAAAGACAATGATTTGGGAGATTTTGCACTGGTGCTATCAGCGGAGACGATCATTCGCGGCAGGTTCAGGCTGACGGAATCGAGGGTAAGTTTTTTAGTAAGAAGCGATTGTTCTATATGGGGTACAAAACTGAGCGACGGAATCTGTAAAAGTGTGCTATCTTGCTGGTTTTGAGTACGAAACAATATATTTTGAACCAGTGAATTTGCCTGGTCTCTGATGTCGAAGTCACCGAGCTGCAAAACTCCGGTTGGTAAGTTTATTTTTGCATCGCCTCCCGTCACGATGAATCCATCGGCATGTAAAGGACTGTTATATTCTCTCGAAATTTTGTTTGTAGAAATATTTTTCAAAAACACTTTGCCTGTTAGTGCGTTTCCTGCAATGGTTAGCCATGTATTGTGACCGCCCATGTTTTTGATAAAAAACCAAACTGTCCGATCCGATTTATTGGCTGTTTCTGTGTTTCTGTTTTGTGTGTCAATATAAACGTCGCCTTCCTGCCAGGATAAATTACTTATGTCAAGCTGGTTATTTTCGAAAGAAAAATCCTGCACTTCCACCTTTCTGAATGCTCCGTCAATATCACCGTTTTTTGTATTCACGCGGACTATATCAAACACCAGTTTTTTCCCATTTTCATAAAAACCAGACTGGCCCGTATTAACAAAAACAGACGGTGTGAGGACCGTCGCTTTTCCGAATGTTAATTGTTTCAAAGATCCGATCAATTCATCCGGCGACCGGGCCTTTCCCAGCTTTTCAATGTTAATGTTCAGGTCGAAGTTTTTGAGTTGTAATTCCAGAGTGTCAGCCTGCTGCAGACTGATATCACCACCGATAATACGCAGTTGTTCAAGATCGATGATCTGATCCATTAGTGATAGATTCTGGTAGATGGATTTTTTGGACTTCTCGGAAAACCCGGTCCGCAAAGGATCGTTTTTCTCAACCTTTACAACCGGATGGTACAACACGGCTTGTCGGGCTTTAAAATTATTTTGAAAAATAACGGAAAGCCAGTCCATCCCGGTAATTTCCAAACGTGGTATTGCATAATCCCTTATCACCCTGTTTCGTTGGTTCCGGGGTGTGGAGGCCAGCAAATTGTGCAGCACCACTTTGTCGTTGATAAATTGTAAGCTGTCAAAACTAAAACGCAGTGTGCTGTCACGCAGGAAACCATTGTAATTTCGCAGCGTATAGCGGAAGCCGCCAATACTTAATTGTCTTTTGCCAGAATCGTTCAGACGCAGGCCGGAAATGTTGATATTGTCGTTATTCGCCGACAACTTCGTCGTTTTTCCTCCCAGGTGAACATTTACCGATGCTACCCCATTTTGCATCACCACATGTCCTACATCAAAACCAACAGGTAACTGGTTCAGCGTGCTGTCATACAGCGCTCGTTTTTGATTTATTCGATTCTTTTTGGAATTCCCGCCAATGAAGAAATTGGCAATAGCATCGGGGTGTTCGAGGTATACAGAATCAGCTTTAACTAATCTTTTCTGATATAAGGCATTAAAATCCAGACCGATCATACTGAGCTTTTTTGCTTTGATATCAAGACTGCTTTTACGGCCGTTGGTAGGGTATAGGTGAATGGCGGCACCGTTAAATCTGACCAGTTTTTCTTTTGAATCAATAAGCAGTTCTTTAAAAGCAATATTGCTTTTATTGTCAGGAAGTTTGAGATTTTGATCCTTGATACGGAACACTACCCGTTCGGAATAAATGAATCGTGTCGTATCCTTTACACTGGCCGAATCAATATTTAATTTATTGATTGAAAATTGAATATGGTTTATGGTGAGGGGTTGGCGTGAGGGTTCGTCTTCATTCTGCACAACGAGTTTTCCTTCATTGATCTTGAATAATTGAAGGTTGAGTACATTCAGCGATTTTTGGATTGAGCGATACAACTTTTCCAGATCCTCTATCAAAACGAGTCTTTGATCCAGATTCTCTTGCGTCGAATTTCTGTTCCTGATAACAACTTCCGGATTATTAAAAACAATTGAATCAATGAGAAGTTGTTTCTCAACAAAAAGACTCCATCTCGAACGCGTTCGAAAATGGAAATCCTTCACATTAAATTTAAAATTGGTCGACTGCCTGGAAGTATCAACGGTGAAAATACTAATCCCTTGAATATGGACAGAATTATTGAAATAATCGGATTGAATGGATTCAATGGAGCATTTCAATTTTCCGTTCGAACTCCATGACACCAGCTGTTCAATGGTTCTTTCGGAATTGTATTTAAACCAGAAATGAAAGCATAGCAAAATGATAGCAAAAAAAGCAATGCTGTAACCTGCAAATCTGAATACGTTTCCGAACAGATGTTTCATTAAAATTCAATCAAAACAATTGCTTCTTTGGCTTTGAGTTTTCTCAGATCAGAGGATTATACGTCAACATCTATAACTGTTATAAGTAGATTTGCATGGGTATGGTTCCAATATGCCCGGCACGGACTAAGGGGATATCAATCTCGTCTCCTTTTTCACACCTTTTTATTTTGACTCAACCATTCGTGGAGTGATACGAACTGGCCGCTGGCAATTTCTTTTGCCAGGTCAATCCTTGGTTCTGAATTTGGGCCCATGTAGGTGTACTTTTCAAAGTATCCGAACATCTCTGCAAGTTCACCTGCTCCTTCGAAAAACGTTGAAAACAATTCGGCCGGTACTTGTGTAAAAGTATGTTCTTCACCATTGGCTTGGTAGGCTTCAATGACATCATTGAAACTATATAATGCTGTTGCCAATGCAAGATATTCGCCACTTCCGACTTTCTCCGGTTGCAAAAATGCGCCTGCAACTACCTTTCCAAAGTCATTGATATCTGACATGTGGATCGCTTTTTTCGCCGGGTCAATTGGCAAAGTCCATCCGGTAGTACCATCCTGTTTCGGTTGTGGACCAAGCATTCCGACGAAGTTCTGATAATAAAAGGGTGGCTGTACAAATGTGACATACTTAAATCCCGCACCTTTCACCAATTCATCCGCCTGGGCTTTCCCGCTAAAATGGGGGACTTCAAATTCTGCTTGGCTGATACCTTTTACATCAGGAAGTGTAGACCAGATGAAATGCTGTATACCCACCAGTTTTGCGGCTTCAATGGCATTTTTGGCCTGAGAAATTTCGTCTTCGTTTTCCCAAAAGTTAGTGACTACAAACACCCCGTAAGCATCTTTAAAGGCATCCTTCAAAGATTGTAGATTATTTAGATCGGCAAAAACCGCTTCCTGCGCATTGCCAGAATACTTTTCGGGATTACGGGTCACTGCTTTTACATGAAAAGAGCCATCATCCACAAGTGCATTTACAACCCGCTTACCTTGCGCTCCAGTTGCGCCAAGTACTACTATTGATTTTTGTTCCATTTGAATGTTCGCTAAAAAGTTCTGTTATAATGCTAATCTCTCACTGAATTAACAATACAAAATTGCATCGAAAGCAGGCCGCGCAACGATGATAAATGGCGAAAAAAAACGTAGACAAATGTCGATGAGTGGAAAGCCTTATTTTTTCATGGCCTGTTTTCTAACACGGCTTAATGTGTCTTTTGTAATACCCAGGTAGGAGGCAATGATGTGCTGAGGAAATCTTTGAATGAATTTGGGATGATTGTCGGCGAACTCTTCGTAGCGTTTATCTGCCGTATTACTGATGGTTGAATTTAATCTTCTTTGTGAAGCGATGAAGCTTCTCTGGTCCATTAATCTTGTCATTTGCCCGAACAACGGTATTTTCCCTATCAAGTCCACCATGTCTGCTACTGTTGCGACGAGCAGCTCTGTATCTTCCCAGGTATCAATGTTGTATCTCGACGGCGTTAGCATGACAGCACTTTCACGGTCACTTACCCACCAATTTTCAAGGAACAGATTTACGATGTGTTCGGCGCCCTTATCGTCAACGCTGTATTGCCTCATGGCACCTTTTACTATAAAACCAACGTATTTGCACACATCTCCTTCCTGCAAAAAGTATTGCTTTTTTCTATATTTTTTAGGCTGAAATGACGCCATGATCAAGGCTTCTTCGTCACTGGTAAGCGGCGAGGCAGCATTTTGGTTTATGTAGGAAAAAAGGCTTTCGTGCATTATTTGCTAAGGAATGACTTCACACAAAGTTATGTGTCGCCTGCATATATACGATGGTTGAAGAAAAACAAAATGCAAAAATAGCATCCTTCAAGCCTTACTTTTCTTGCGTCGATGTTTTACATCTCGCCATTTTTTACGCACGTTTGCTAATATTGTTATTGCTGATTTGTTTTTGCAGGCTGGATTTGAACCGGTGATCCTGGCTGCCCGCCAATTTCAGATGCTTAGTTGCGCGTCCTTGCACACGCTTTCTCCACATCCTGAAACTGCTCGGCTTCATTTCCTGACGCATTAAGGCAATTACCTGTTGTTCACGAATGCCGAACTGAACCTCGATTGCGTCAAAAGGCGTCCTGTCTTCCCAGGCCATTTCGATAATGCGGTCAACATCATCTGAACTGAAACTCTTATTTTCTTGCATGTTTTGAAAATTCAATAGCCTACCAATGATAATTTTAAACTTGGGGTATATGACCCTGATTAGTCTCATCCTCTATCACTTCCTTGATGGCAGGTTTTGACCTGGGTTCAATATCCTCTTCGCCCAGCAGAATTCCCCAGGGATTTAGACCGTTTACCCTGTCGAAGATGACCTTGAAAATAGCAATGACCGGGATAGACAAAAACATACCGGTAATTCCCCAGATCATTTCCCCAACTACAAGGCCAATCAGCGCGACAAGCGTATTGATTTTTACTTTGGAGCCTACAATTTTTGGCATGATATAATTGCTGTCGACCAGGTGAATAGCCACAATGGCCGTTGCCACGAATATCAACTGGCTGGTACCGGCTGTTGCGAAGGTGATCAGGCTGGCTAAAAGCAGGGCGGTAAGAATGCCGATGTAGGGGATGAGGTTTAAAATCCCGGTTATCAGGCCAAGCAACAGACCGTATTTGACACCAAGTAACCAAAATGCAATGCAGGAAAGGCCTGTCACCAGTAGCATTTGCAAGAAAAGGCCGAAAATGTACTTTTTGACAATGTATTGGATCTGGCTTACGATGTCATAGACGATCACACTATGCTCCTGGTCAAATACCGAGACAATGAAACGGAGTAGCAGCCGCCTGTGCAAGAGCAGGAAAAATGTATAAAGGAAAGTAAAGAGCAGAAGCAGCAGAATGGAGGAAACAGACAGGATTGTGTGTCCTAATAGCGTAGTGCCAGTATTTACTGCTTTGGAAGCAGAGTCATTAAGGTAGTTCATTTGTTCCTGGCTGTCCACGTGAAAGGTCACCTCAATCCATTTTTGCAGATCAATGGTTGTGTCCAGAACCTGCTGCTTGAAAGCTGGCCAGTCTTGTGCCAGTGCGGTAAGCTGCGAGCCCAGCAGTACAAATATTGCTGCAATGGCACAGATCAGGGTGATAAGTGAAACCATGGAGGACAATGCCCTGGGGAAATGAAACCGGTATTCCAAAAATCCTGCGAATGGTAGGAGCAACAGTGAAAACAGCATTGCAAAAATCAATGGGGCCAGAAGCGTCTGACCAATGATAGCGATATAAACCAGGCAGATAATGCTGATTAATACATGCGCAAGCCGGGTGTAAAAGGGGGTAGAGATAGCCATATGCACTGACACTTTTTGTTATAATAAATTAGTATGTATAATCATGCCGGGTAAGAAAAGCAAAAACCCAGATTGGCAAAGATAGCCTTTCTGGGTTTTTGCTTTCAATGACTTTTCGTTTAAAAAAGTATCACTTCTTAACCAATGGAATAGCCCAGAATAAGCTCGCCTGGATTACGCTGTTTTTGAAGTCTGGATCAATGGCACTTCCTGTAAAATCACCGACCTTACTAAGACCTGCAATATAGCGTACGCCCACTCCAAGGCCAATTGGAGATTGATAGCCGATCCCGCCAGCAGCTGCGAGGTCAAGATTTTTTGCAAAATTATTAATGGTTTGATCCGGAATTTTTGAAGAAGAGCGGAACCCTGCCTGAGGACCGAATTCGACGTAGAAGCCGCCGCTGGTTTTGAATTTCAGCATCACAGGGATTGTAACATAACTGATCTTGAAATCCGAACGGGTTCCGTTATTTTGAACTTTTGCCCCTTGTGTTGAAAACAGGACCTCGGGTTGGATCGAAAAAACATTTCCAAAGCCGTAATTGAGTATCCCGCCCAGGTGATAGCCAACTAAGCCGTCCGAATCAATATTGCCGCCTGTGTAATTACTCAGGTTCAAACCCGCTTTTGGGCCGATGCTAAATGATTGCGCAAAAGCGGAATTTGTGATAGCCGCTATGATAACGGCATAAAGAAACTTTTTCATGTGAAGATTATTATGATGGTTTTTAGACTCATTGTCCCAGCGATGGTTACAAAATCTATGCTACGCATGCAGGATGCCCTTTTGGTTGACACTTGGTTAGGGATAAGTTCTATAAATACGCCTAATCGTTCAATTCTCGCCAATTGCGTAATTAACAGTGAGCAAAAAATTTCTCATAGCATCCCTGCCACGGCTAGCGAGTGAAACTCGTTGTGACGGACAGCAGCGACCCACGCAGCATTAAAATGCCCAGGCGCGATATCGTCTAGTAAACAGGCATCCTATAACGTTAATCTCCGTTAAATCGCTAACAGGAAACGGTTAAAGATCCGAATTAGAATGGGCGGATCGTTTCAAAACACAATTTTTCAGGGTCGTCACTTTCTGTTTCGATAAAACCGGTTTTAAGTAGCACATTCTTTGAAGCTTCATTTTGTCGTAAAGAGTGGGCTATGATTTTCGTAACATTTAGTTGCTTCCACGCATGGCTAACCAGAGTTGCAACTATTTCTGTTGCTATTCCCCTGTTCCGCCACTGCTCCGAAACCGAATAGCCAATTTCCAGCAGTCCATTTTCATTCGGCGGGCCAAAGTAGCCACCACCTGCCACCAGCGTTGCGGGAAAGTCTTCTGTGGGCAGTGCAATAACGTGCCAACCATACCATCCCGCTGCTTCTGTACCGCCCGCTTCAAGCTGATCAAGAAAAAATAGTATGGCATCGTGATCATAATCTCCTGCCGGCCAGTCGGTCGGAATATTTGCATTCAGAAGTTTCGCAAGGTTATCGTTTCCGGTTAATTCTACTTTTAACAGATCGGGAGTGCTTGCAATAAAAAGAAGACGTTTAGAATAAAGAAATTTTGCGTTCATGATATGGAGATGTGTACTAGTCAATTTGTGTAGTCTAAGGGCAATCCCTCGGCGCCAAACGGGCAGGCTAATGTATTAACAATGCCTGGCAATGAAAAGGCGGCTGCAGCTTGCGTATACATTTTGCAAAATGAAGGATAGAGAAGTGGTTCCCCTGATGACACATTACCCGACCTGCCAAGGAGATCAAGCAGTAGTCAGCTAAAACTTGGAACTATTTCTCATACTTTTGCTTATTGTTATTATTATACGCAAACTGATTGCACGTAAGCATTGAAGGCAAATCAACATATGGCACAGTATCTAAACGAGACGTCAAGAACATTTAGTGAGTATCTCTTAATTCCAGGATTGACAACGAAGGAATGCGTTCCTAACAAAGTATCGCTGGCAACCCCACTTACAAAATTCGATGGTCATGGAAAATCCGAAATCGAATTAAATATCCCCTTTGTGTCCGCCATTATGCAGTCGGTGTCTGATGACCAGATGGCCATTGCTTTGGCAAAAAATGGCGGCTTATCATTCATTTTTGGATCCCAATCTATTGAAGATCAGGTTGAAATGATCCGTAAGGTTAAAAATTATAAGGCAGGATTTGTAGTAAGTACGGCGAATTTGACTCCGGATAATACCCTGGCGGACGTACTTTCACTCAAAGCGAAAAAAGGACATTCCACAATTGCCATAACCAGTGACGGAACGGCAAACGGCAAGCTGCTAGGCATAGTTACCGGACGGGATTATAGAGTTACAACAGATGGTTTAGACAAGAAAGTCCATTCATTCATGACGCCGTTATCCGAGTTAGTTACTGCTAAACTGGGTGTGACATTGAATCAAGCCAATGATATCATCTGGGAACATAAGCTTAATAGCTTGCCCGTGATTGATGAGGACGGCAAGTTCAAATTTTTTGTTTTCAGAAAAGATTACGATCATCATAAGGAAAATCCCTCCGAGTTGTCTGATGAGCAAAAGAAGTTGCTGGTGGGCGCTGGCATTAACACGCGAGACTATCAAGAAAGAGTACCTGCCTTGATCGAAGCCGGTGCTGATGTCCTTTGTATTGATTCGTCGGACGGGTTCTCGGAATGGCAAAAAGAAACTCTTGAGTACATTAAGAAGGAGTACGGTGACGGTGTCAAAGTCGGCGCGGGTAATGTTGTTGATAAAGAGGGTTTTCTCTACTTAGTGGAAGCAGGAGCCGATTTTGTGAAGGTTGGCGTGGGAGGCGGTTCAATATGCATCACCAGAGAACAAAAAGGAATTGGCCGCGGACAGGCAACAGCTCTCATTGAGGTTGCGCAGGCCAGGGATGAGTACTATAATGCTACCGGTACGTATATACCTATATGTTCGGACGGGGGGATTGCTCAGGATTACCACATGGTGCTGGCTCTCGCAATGGGTGCAGATTTTTTAATGATGGGAAGGTATTTCGCCAGGTTTGACGAAAGCCCTACCAGAAAATTACTGGTCAACGGCAACTACGTAAAAGAATATTGGGGAGAAGGATCCAACAGGGCGCGCAATTGGCAACGTTACGATATGGGTGGCGAAGACGGCCTGAAATTCGAGGAAGGTGTGGACAGCTATGTGCCTTATGCGGGTAGATTGAAGGATAACCTGGCCGTAACGCTTGGAAAAATTAAGTCAACCATGTGTAGTTGCGGAACTACTTCCATCACCGAGCTTAAAGATAAAGCCAAAATCACACTAGTATCTTCCGTCAGCATTGTTGAAGGCGGTGCACACGATGTAATATTGAAAGATACGAACAGGTGATTGTGCTGGTATTAGCCGGTTGCGTTTTGATAGGCGTCTCGACTTTCTGTTTGTCGCAGTCGAAAAGGGTCTTTACGTGCTGGTAAGAGAATTAATGTGCATTGATCCTTTGGATTTCGGCTTGGTATCATTGTGGTAAATGATCTGATTAAGAAATACCGAGGGGTCTATGGAATGGGCGTCCAGTATGCCCAGGATTCAGATGCAATCTGAGAACAGAAAAAACGCGGTCAAACTAGGCGAGCTTTGTCTTGGTCTTTTTTGAGATGTCTTTGACTATCTCGTCCAGTTCATTGGCCGCCACTAAAATATATTCTAGTATTTCTGTGTTTTCCTGCTCCGTGTTTTTGAAGTTTTTAATCAAACTAACCGCACCCATTAAACGTGCAAGTGGTGCCCTTACTACATGAGATTGCATAAAAGCAATGTTCTTCATATTTTCATTTTGTTGCTCGATTGCCAACGTATGCCGCCTGCTTTCGCTCACATCCAAACATGCTCCAATCATTTTTACCGGTGCTCCTTTTTCGTCCAATTTCAGGCGGCCCCAGGATTTGAGATGCCGAATTTCGCCGTCAGGCCGTATGATCCGCTCCTCAAAGACGATATCTGTCTTATCACGCAATATTCTCATAATGGATTCCACTACACGCTCCCGGTCGTCGGGGTGAAGCAATTCCTGATACCCTTCAAACGTTGCATTAAAAGCGGCTTTTCTGAGACCGTATATGGTGTATAGCTCATCGGACCATTCAACCACGTTGGTTAAGATGTTCCATTGCCAGTTGCCAAACCCTGCCAGTTCTTGTCCTTGCTTCATCACCATAGACGCCTCTTCCAAGAGAACTGCCTTTTGTCTGTTTTCCAGTATTATCCTCAAAATAGATGCACATCTCTCGATAAAAATTAATTCATCTTCCTCTGGGAGCCTCACTTCTTTATAGTAAAAGCCGAGCGTTGCCAACACCACATTTTCGGAACTGATAATCGGCTGCGACCAGCACGCCCGGAGATTATTTTCTAATGCAAGCTCAGCATACTCTTCCCATCTGAGATCATTGGCAATGTCCGATACAACTACTCGTTCTTTCAGAAACGCTGCCGAACCGCATGAACCTGCAAAAGGCCCTATCGGCAGATGATATATTTGACTAAGATAGTTGGTCGGAAGGGATGGAGCTAGCCCCAGTTCCAGGCGATCATCCTTTATCCTGTGCAACGAGCAGAGTAACCCAGGGAATATGTTTTCAATCCCTTTCAAGTAGATCATCAGCAATTCATTGAGTGTCGTATCGTTCGTTGTGTTCAGTTCCAGTATTGACTTTTCCAAAAAAGCCACTTCTTCGATCCTTTTGGTCGCCGTAACATCTACCATCAAACCTCTTAAGCGTGATGCCCTGCCGTCTGTAACCACCACAGATACAATATCTTTGATCCATATCAAACTACCATCTGCTTTGATCATCCGGTAGTCAAGAGTATAATCTTTAAGGTTATTGCTGTGCGCTTTGCGATAAGATATTGCACGTAATAGGTCGTCTGGATGAATATGATTTTCCCAGAAAAACGGTTCTTCCAGCCATTCATTCGAGGTATAGCCTAAGATATCCTTCACATGGTGGCTCACAAAGGAGAACTTGAATGTGTCTGCATCGGCTTCCCAAAATATTCCATTTACTGATTGAATCAGCAGTGCCAGCTGCTCTTGGTATTGTGAGAGTAAATATTTCGCATTCTTTTTTTCGGTAACATCCTGAACTGCGCCATAAATCCTATCGCATAACCCAGCTGTATAGCCCGCCTGGCCGCTAAGCCGTATGGACCGGATATTTCCCTTTCCGGTTGTTATTTTCAATTCAGTGTCAAAAAAATTGCCGCTTAACATAGCTTCTTCGACAAGCCGAATAAATGATTTACTCTCTGATTCATTGACAAAGAAACTGACTACCTTCTCAAAGGAGGGGTTAAAATCATCTGCAACCTCATAAATTTCTTTTGTCAAATCGGACCATACGATTGTATTACTCGTCAAGTCTGCCTCCCAGCTACCAGTTTTGTCAAAGCGGCGAATTTCTTCAGCCAGCCTGGTATTTTGATTTTCGCCGGGTTCTTTCTGGTTAGGCGACGCTACATTCAGTTGAGTTATGTCTGTCAATGAGCACATCAGCTGATAGACGAGCCCATCCTTGTCCGGCAAGGGGCTAATAGATCCTGTAAAATAGATTGGGTGGGATGGGGACGCCTCGCTGAGCGTGCTTATCTGATATTTAAAAATGGGTATTTTGACAGAGACGCCTTCCACAATTACCTTCTCAATTAAGCCTTTCAAGTCAATTTGGGCCAAATCAGTATCAGCTATGAAAATCTCTAAAAAGTCTTTACCAGCCAGCAAACTTTGTGGCAGGTTGACAATAGAAATAAAAGCTTCATTCGCCCGGATAACGCAAAGTTTCGAAGAATCTGCCTCTAAAAGAAGGCAAGGGTTTGGTAGTTTATCGAACAGTGAGCTGTCATGTACCATAGTTCGTTAGATAGAGGTGGTCTTTGTAACTTCGGCAGATCATTAAGAAACAAGTTTGCGAAATTTCAGCAACAATTACAAGAGGATAAACTGATTTACGAACACCAAATTCTTGATTTGGCTATGCAAAAACAGCGTTGAGTCCAACTATATTTTCGGGTCACCAGGAAACGTTCAGTACCCGTTCCACTTCTTTTTGATACAGTCTACCGATCGGTAATTGTTGCCCGGCGACATCAACGTGACGCGGCGTATACGTGGTGACGCGAGATATTGCAGCGATGTAGGATCGATGTATCCGTACAAACTGATCAGCTGGCAACATGGCTTCGACGGTACTAATGGTATGCTTAACAACCAATGGCTTGCTGTTGGTTGATATAATCTGAATGTAGTCTTTCAGGCTTTCGATATATAAGATGTCGCTTGTCATTACCTTCACTAATTTGCGGTCGGCCCGGAAAAAGAGGAAGCCTGCTTCTCTATGCCGGGGAGGCTCTTTTTCAGAAATAGAGATGCCAGCCGAATTGTAGGTTTTTTTCAAAACTTTGCCTACGGCTCTTAAAAATCGTCTAATGGAATGGGTTTGAGTAAATTTGCTGCTGAAAAATGTAGTTATCAATCACGTCTATTTCCCTGGCAAGGAGTACCTGGTCGGGCTGGCTTTCATACAGTACGTAACGAAGTATCCCTGTATTTGGTGACGATCAGAATGTCAAAATCACTCACATATTCGTATTTCTTCTGGTAATCCTCCACCCAATCACCGGGCGCATAGCTACCGAATAGGATGATCATTTCAGCTGGGACTTTGTCCAGGACTATCTTGGTCAGGGTTTTTAGTGTGGTAAGTTAGTGGTTTTTGAGAAAAGATAAACACTACCAAATTATCACAATAGTCCCGCCAACAATCATCAAAGCACCCAAAATGGTTTTCAAATCAACCGGCTCTTTCAGGATTAGTATTGATAATCCAATGGCGATTGCAACACTTAGCTTGTCAATCGGTGCGACCTTTGAAACATCGCCTGTTTCCAAAGCTTTGAAATAAAATATCCACGAAAGGCCTGTGGCGATTCCTGAGAGGACAAGAAAAATCAGGTTCGTCCGGCTCACATCTTTCACTTCCTTCATTTGTCCGCTAAAAAGAACAATACCCCAGGCAATAAACAGGATTACGACTGTCCGAACGGCCGTTGCGACATTACCGCTGATACCTTTGACTCCCACTTTTGCTAAGATGGACGTTGCGGCCGCAAACAGGGCGGAAAGCAAGGCGTAGTATTTCCACATACTTAATACGTTAAATGGTGTTTACTTACTGCCTTCCCCCACTTGTACCGGTGTGTCCAATACGCCACTTTCATGGATAAATATCCAATACCGGCGCCCACAAGCACGTCGCTGATATAGTGCCGGTTGTTTGCCACACGTAGCAGCCCTACGGATGAAGCGACGGTGTAAGAGGCATAAGGCATCCATGGATAGCGGTCCTTGTACTCTTCATTTAGGAAGGTAGCTGCCGCAAAAGCTTGCGTGGTATGGCCCGATGGGAACGAATTGTAACTGCTGCCGTCGGGCCGGAGTGTGTGCGTGGCGTATTTCAAAAGGGTGGTTGTCGTCAACGCCATTGCTTCTCCTTTGATAAGGATCACAGTGCGATTGATGATATCGGTTTTGGAATGAACGCCAAAGGCATCAAGGCCATAAGCGACTACCAGAGGCGAGAATTGCAGATAATCGTCGATTTTGGTATGAAAATGGGGTAGAAGGTGGCCTCGCTCTTCGGCCACTTCGTTTTTAATGGACTCTTCTGAATGTCCGGTGGAAAGCAGTCCTCCGATGATCAGCGAAGCGGGTGGGTAAAACGCGCGGAGTGTAATGGGCCTCCGGACGGGGATTGTGTCTTCCGGAAAAATGGGGTAGGCCAAAGCCCAAGGTGAAAATAAGAGGAGGATTAGCAGCAAGCGCATGGTCAGCGTTATGAGGGTGAATCACGGTTAAAATTTGAAACTATAACCAGCACGGACTAGCTGAGTTTCGTAGTAATCGCGACTGGTGTAGTGAAAACCATCGCCAAAAACTGTTTTACGGACAACCAGCGTGCCGAAAAGATCTGTTGCATTCACAAACAACTCTCCTTTACGCAGCTGGCGTTTCGCGCCTGCATCGACCGAAAAGCGGTAGCCGGTGCGGCCTTGCGGAACAATATCGGGTGCCTGGTAAATGACCGCCACCTGCAATTCCGTTTTCTTGCCTTTTAGCAATGCATTGATTTTCGCACTGCCGGAAGTCAGTTGCTGTTTCCCGGCGCTATACACTGAGCGTACCGGATAAAGGTTTGCCACCGAAAATGCATCAATGCTGTTGTGGTAAAGGTTACCATTCACATTGAGCGAAAACCACGACGCCAGGTCCTGCTGCCACACCAGTTCACCACCCGCATTGCTACTCTTGCCTGCATTTTGAAAAATATTGTAGATCAATGTGCTGCCTGCCACTGTCGTTCCGATCCGTATAATGGTGCCATTGGTCTGCTTGTAATAAGCTGCTGCATACAGCGAACCGCTGGACCAGCTTGTTTTGTAACCAGCCTCCAATGAGGTGGTAAATTGCGGTTTCAGTGCAGGGTTGCCGATCTTAATGATTTCGGCATCATCATATTTGGGGAAAATACGGATGTCCACCTCATTGGGGCGGTCAACACGACGGTTGTAGAAAAGAGAAATCTTGTTATGCTCATCAAACTTGTAAGCCAGGCGCACATTAGGAAACGGTTTGGCATAGGAATATCCATCGCTTTTATAAGTGGGATGCGTGGGGTTGACGGTGTAACGCAGGTTGATATATTCTACGCGAAGCCCTGCTTCCAGCTCAAACTTCCTGTTCTCAAATACGTAATTGCCGTACAATGCCGGAATCGTTTCCTTATAATCTGCCCAGCCACCTGCAAGACTGTCAATGGGTGAATTCAGGCCCGGAAAGAACTGCATATTCGTCGGAATAAATCGCCTGCGCAGCTTGAAGCCACCCTCAAAACGGCCATATCGTAAGGGCCGGATGTAGTCTGCCGTCAAATCGAAAACATTCTCATCCGATAGCAGCTTGAATGCATCCTTACCGGTGAAATCGGGCATGATGTTTGTGAAAAAATACTTTTCATCTTCCCGGTGGAATGTATAGTTGAAGCCGACATTGAGCATGCGGCCTGGCTGTGCATATTTGTGCTGATAGGAGGCTGTCGCAGTCACAGTTGTTTTTAATTCATCTTCCAAAAACTGCCATAAGCGCCTACGCTGGGTAAGATCTGCATTGAAAAACGGCTGATCTCCTCTGTCCAGGATTTTCTCGCTGCTGAATAGCGCTGAAACTGATAATGAATTTTGCTGATTCCAATTCCAGTCAACACCCGCCTTGGATGTTACCACATTAGTGCTGCGGTTACGCTTTAATTGCTGCCTGATCGTGTCTCCCGAATCGTAGTAACGGTCTGTAAATTCGTTCTTGTTGAGCGTCGGCGTGTGCAGGTAATCGCCCTGGAAAAAGATGTTCAGTTTCTCTTTTTTGTAATTAAGGGCCACGGAAGGATTTAGTTTCAGCGTGTTTCTGGACTGCGGGCGGATGTCCGGGAAATTCTCTTTTCGTACCCACAATGCGCCCAATCCTGTGGTCATGCCGATCTTTCCGTTGAAGCCTTCTTGTTTGTTCTTTTTGTAAATAATATTAATGATGCCCGCATTTCCATTGGCATCGTACCGGGCCGAAGGGTTATTGATGATCTCTATCCTTTCGATCGCAGATGCGGGGATATTGTCCAGGCTCGTCTGGTTTCCAAACCCTGTTAATGCGGTCTGACGTCCGTCCACCAGCACGGCTACCTTATCACTTCCACGCAGCATAACCTTGCCATCTTCACCAGCTGTAACACCCGGCAAGTTTTTAAGTGCCTGCAATACAGACCCACCGCTTTGACTCAGGTTTTTGCTAATATCAAATACTTTCCGGTCCAGCCGGGAATCTACTCCATCAGCCTGAGATCCGGTGACGGTTACCTCTTGTAATATCTGCGCGTCTTCGTTCATTAGAAGCACGCCGAGGTCAAGGAATGCGCTTAATGCACCGACTGTCACAGGTGTTTTAAGTGTTTGAAAGCCCAGTAAACTACATTCCAGCAGGTAATTTCCGGGTGCAATGTCGGTCAGTGTAAACCGGCCATCCGCTGCGGTAATGGTGCCCGTCGCGAACGCACTGTCTTTTTCAGTTTTTAAAATGACATTGACGAACGGGAGCATTTCCTTTTTAGACTGCGAAGCAACCTGGCCTGACAGGGTCACCTTGCTTACCTGCGCATGGACGCTGTGGAACGCTGCAATGAACGCGAGCAGAAATAATGATTTTTTGAAAGCCATTCAGATTCCTTTTGGTGTATCTGATGGTGAAAGTCAGGAATGATTTAGAAGAAATTTAGAATTTCAGAAGCTGACGGTAAAATGATGAAACCCGCCTTCGAAACGATAATGGATCTGCCAGCCGTACCGTTCGCAAATCTCATGGGCAATAGCCAGTCCGAGGCCGCTGCCAGCGTGCTCCGGTGATGCCTGCGCGAACCGCCTGAAAAGATTTTGCTCATGAAGCGGCGATGCGCCAGTGTTTGAAAAAGTCAGCTCGCGCTGGTCCAGATGTACAGATACACTACCGCCTCCCGGGGTGTAGCGCACAGCATTTACGAGCAGGTTTGTTAGCAGGATTTCCAACAACATTGGATTGGATGGCACAATTATTTCGCCCACATGTTCCTTATAATGAATGCCACCGCTTTCGAATCGATCGGCAAATTGCGTGGTCAGCTCAGCCAGTAATCCGCTTATAGAAATGTTCTGCTGTTCGTCAAACTGTGCATGCTCGATCTTTGCAAGAAGCAGTAAATTTTTGTTAATCCTTGTGACACGGTTGATGGCTTGATAGGCATCATCGAGGATCTGCATTTGCGACTGGTCCAGAGAGCGGCTTTGTAAAAGTAGGTCAAGTTTGGATTTAACGATCGCTAATGGTGTTTGCAGCTCGTGGGAAGCATTTTCGGTAAATTCTTTTTGCTGTTTGTATGAGGCAAGACTAGCCTCCATCAACCTATCAAGGCTTTGATTAAGATCAGTAAATTCGGTAACTTTTGAAACAGGCAATTTCATCGTTTTACCGCCTTCCAGCCTGAAGGCATGCAAACCGGCGAGTGTTTCATAGAATGGCTGCCAGACACGAATCGCCGTCCTACGGTTCAGGTAAACGAAGCCGGCCAGCAGCAGAATAAAAAAGAAAATGGTCACTGCCGCGATGGCCAGGATCGTTTCGTCGATTTCTTCCATATTGGTTTCAATCAAAACCCGTAAAAGCTTGCCATTCACCCGAATGTCGGTCATCAGGCAACGAAACTGCTCCCGGTCATTCATGAAAGTATCGAACCGGATGAGCGTGTAGGTACTGTCCGGACTTGGCGCCACGGCCTCATTGAAGGAAAAGCCGGGCTGCACTTTGTCCAACACCGTGATCATATCGCCCACTGCGCTGTCGGGGAGGTCCAGGCTCGTCAACCGTTTTTCGAGTTTTTCCCGGATCGCGTAATGGTGTTTGTCCAGTTCATTTTCCCAAATCCAATTGATGATTAAAAAATAGACAGGAATGCTGACTATCAGCACAATCAATGTGTAAATCACCAGCGGGCGAAGGCTTTGATCGAGCAATTTTTTCATCCTTCCCATTTGTAACCCGTTGCGTAGATCGTTTTGAGATAATTACCGTAACCCGCCTCTGTCAACTTTTTTTTCAGGTTTTTAACATGCGCATACACAAAGTCGTGGTTATCGAACATATCGGCAATGTCGCCCGACAAATGCTCGGCCAATGCACTTTTGCCGATAACGCGGTTTTTGTTGCCAATAAAAAACAGTAGCAGGTCAAGCTCCTTGCGCGTCAGTGCAACCGGCGAGCCATTAACCGTGACTGTCCTTGATGACAGATCCACTTTCAGCTCATTTTGCACCACATGATTCTGATTGCCAAAGCTTCTGCGACGGATAACCGAGTAAATGCGTGCTGCCAGTTCGGGCAAATGAAATGGCTTGGCCAGGTAGTCGTCCGCACCCGCGTGCAAACCCCTGATCTTGTTTTCGTAGTCGCTTTTTGCAGAAATAATGATCACGCCATCTTGCTGACCCTGTTCTTTCAGGATGCCGAGCATGTCAAGCCCATCGCCACCCGGCAGCATTAAATCCAGTAAGATGCATTCATAGCGGTACAGCTCGACTTTTTCCCGTGCCTGCGCCCAGTTGCTCGCATATTCGCACAGGTAGTCCTGCGCGGATAGGTAGGCGCCAATGTCGGCAGCAAGTTCGGGCTCATCTTCTATAATCAGGATTTTCATCCAGGCAATTTACAGCGATGATTTGGAATTCTTTTAGAAGAGAATTTTCGACTTGCTTGTGCTGTTGATTGATGTGTATTATTTAAACACTGCTTCCAGCGGAACCAGCAATGCTTTGGGCAAAGATCACGCTGCATACTACCCCGCAATGACCGACAAACCCGTCGGTCGGCACCCTAGTCGATTGGTAGGGACAATTTTTTTTTGGCTATTATGTGACCGATAACCTTTTTAGTTGTCTGATGCCCGTACTCGACGACAAGCCGTATCCTGAGTTTGCAGACTATGAAAAAAATGGAAGAGGTACTGCCAGGTCCGCGGTTCATGCGCGTTCATAAATCCTACATTGTGGCTATGGACAAAATCGAATCCATTGAAAGACAGCGTGTTTTTATTGGGAAACACGTTATTCCTGTTGGTGAAAGTTATGTGAAGGAATTTGGCAGGAGGATTGAATGAAATCGGGCAGTTTTAAAGAATTGATCGACGGAAAACGCACGAAATCGTAAAGTCGACTAGCGATACACAGGTACAATTACCTCTTTCCCTTTCGCACTAAAAGTATAAACACCAGCTTTTTTATCCCACTGTTTTACTATCGGCACGATGCGTGTCCTGCGCGGGCTTACTTGGTCTGACGAGTTGTGAATGTGGTATAAATAATACAATTGCTTGTCCAGCCCTTCAAACAAATCACCATGTCCTGATCCATTCTCGCCAACAATAGAGCGATGAACGATAGGGTTATTCTTATTCTTTACCCAAGGCCCGTATGGTGAATCGGCCACGGCATAGCCAATAGCATAATCGATGTTCTGGAAATGGTTGGCCGAATAAAACAGATAATATTTATTTTTCAGTTTTATAACGGTAGGGCCCTCCATAATGGGTGAGGATTTAAAATTGGGCGTAGCCTCCCAAGGTTCTGTTTGGTCAAAACATCTTTTCAGGGTCCCGGATTTTATCTTTCCGGCTTTCATGTCAAACTCGGCTGCATACAGGTAGTTGCCTTTATTAAAACGTACACTGTAGAGGTAATATTTACCATCGGTATCCTTGAAAATATAGGAATCGATATTTTTCTCAGAGCCATCAATAGGCCCAACTTCTTTTTGTTTGTACGGACCCAATAACGATTTCGACTCAGCCAATACGGTTTGTTCATCGGCTGTATAGGTAATATAGTAAGTGCCCTTATCCTTGAATATTTGTGGTGCCCAGAAGCCCTTGGTGCCGAAAGTGTGGTCGCCTTTTGCCAGGATCGTACCCAACGAATCTATTGACTCAGAAGGTACTGCCCATGTTTTCAGGTCTTTTGACTCTAAAAAGGCAAATCCCTGCGGTCCGTCGCTCACGCCCTTCGACCCTGTAAGATAATACTTGCCTCCCTCCATATATATGGTTACATCCGCAAAGAAAATCTCTCGCTCGGCCTGTGCTGATGCCTGCAATGCAGAGAATAAAAGGATAGCATATATAAGGATTGATTTCATATTGTGAGGCTATAATTAATTTTCTGTTAAACTAAGTTGTACATCTGTTATAAGCAACCAGCTTACTGAGTTTATCCAGCCGATGGTTGGTATCGTTTTTCTCTGAGCTTTTCCTGAATTTCCCGAATCGTCTTGTCTCTGTTTTTGAGTATCTTAGCAAGTAATGCCTTTGGCTCTCCCTTTTTATTGTATTTTTCTCCCCACTCCATCAGGTCAACTAAGACCGGTACCAGGTCAATAGCCTTTTCAGTCATGGTGTAAAGAAATTTAGATTTGTTTAGCTCGGACGCCTTTTTTGTCACAAATCCTTGGCTATGAAGTGTGTTCAGACGATCAATGAGAATGTTAGAAGCAATCCCCTCCGCTGAGTTCATAAATTCGCTGAAAGAATTCTTCTCATGCAGTATCATGTCCCGAAGGATCAGCAATGTCCATTTATCACCAAAGATATCCAGTGAAAAACTGATAGGGCAATCGGATCTTGTAGCAATGGGTTTCATCCTAAATAAATTTATATAGTTATTGCAAAGTGCAATAAGATATTCTAGATTTGACCTTGCAAATTACAAGAACTTTTGGTGTGAACATTCGATCCAACAACAAAATCTATTAAAGCTATGAGTGAAACAATAAGAACAAGAACTTACGAATGGGTTGATCCTTTGGAAACTGCGGAAAAAGGAAAAACAATGTCAGGATACGATTTTTTGAATGGCATTTTAAAAGGCGAAATACCGCCACCGCCAATTGCAGCAACGTTGGACTTTCACCCATTGAGCCTAGAAGAAGGAAAAGTAATCTTTGAATTCGAACCTCGGGAATTTCATTACAATCCGATAGGAGGTGTGCACGGCGGTGTGATCTCCACGGTATTAGACACTGTGATGGGTTGTGCCTTACAATCCAAATTACCGCAGGGTGTTGCTTACACCACCTTGGAGTTAAAAATAAATTTCATCAAAGCGGTAACATACAAGAGCGGAAAAATGAAAGCTGAGGGACGGCTGATTCATTTAGGCAAAAGCACGGCATTGATAGAAGCCGACCTTAAAGATGAAAAAGGTAAATTATATGCACACGGTGTGTCAACTTGTTTGATCCTCAATATTTGAGAACAGATTAGAAATATAGCATTGAATAGTTTCAGGAGGTCAGAGTGAGGTTTCAGAATCTAAGGGCCCGGGGTAAATTTAAAGATGAGTCGTCTTTACTGATGTTAGAAAACCCATTATATTGGCTAATGAATGAGGAGGGGGCCAGAAGTCGCAATTCAGATTATATCATGTTTCTACAAAAAATCAAATCCAGGGAATCAGGGGTGGTGCTTTACGGAATCACCCCGCCCAAAGCCGGTACTACTCCGGAACGCATTGCAGAAATTGCAGAAAAAACAATCGCCCGCTTGTCTTCCCTGGACATAGATGCACTCGTCGTATACGATGTGCAGGATGAGTCGGCCCGGACCAAAGAGGAAAGGCCCTTCCCGTTTTTAAATGCCCTTGATCCGCTCGCTTTTGCATCGGAATATATGGGTGGGTTAGATGTTCCCAAAATCATATACCGCCCCGCGGGTAAATTTTCAGAGAATGAGCTAGCCGAGTGGCTCGAAAAGCTGCATGCGAATAAATTCTATCCGGTTTTTGTAGGTGTGCCTGCACCGGATTTCCCGGTGAAAACCAGCCTTGCGGAAGCGTACAAAATCTGGGAGAAGCACGAAGAGACGTCCGTTATCGGTGCGGTAACCATTCCGGAGAGGCACCAGGTGCTGAAGGACGAAGACGTCAGGATGCTGGACAAGATGAATAGTGGTGTATCCTATTTCATCTCCCAATGTGTTTTCAATGTCGACTATGCTAAGAAGGTCGTCGAAGATGTTGCACTCAGTTGTAAAAGCAAGCAGATAGATCCTCCGACTATCATATTTACGATCACCGCCTGCGGGTCTGCCAAAACATTGGACTTTATGGAATGGCTGGGGATTCATATCCCGGATGAATTGAAGGAAGACCTAAAACGAGATGGCGATGTGCTGGAAAAATCGGTAAAACTGTGTCTGGAAATCGCCTCGGAACTAACAGCGTTTTGTATAAGGCAATCTATTCCTTTTGGCTTCAATATCGAGAGCGTTGCCATTCGCAAGGCGGAGATCGAAGCTTCGGTGGAGATAGCGAGCAAGATAAGCCAACTGCTTAAAGACCAGGGAGTAAGAAAAACGTTGGAGCATGCACAGATTCCTAAACCATTCATATATACCTGAATCATTTAAGTTTTTTCAGGTATATATTTCCGTAGTAATTGCTGATCATGATCTCCGGCCCACCACCATCGATCTTGCCATATAGCCAGTCATCCAGTGTTGATTTGTTTACGCCCGAAATGCTGGTTTTGACAATTGCAGCCGGATTTCTGGCAATGTTAAAATCGCTAAACACTTCCCCATTCTCGGACTTTACTTTCACATTGGCTTTCAGTGATGAAGGGTACGAAACTTCAATTCGCCCACCCATCGACGAAAAAGCCATAGGTTTGTCGAACTTGGTATCCTGAAACGATGCTTTCAGCTCTCCCTTATAGGTATTGGCCACGATCGATCCGCTTACATTTTTTAAGCTGATGCCCCCATTTACGTTATCCACTTCCATATCACCAATTACATTTTCCACGACAATATCACCTTTATCGTAAGTTCTTAATTTTAGTGCGGTCCGCCAGGGAACCTTGATAATCACATCGATCGGAAATGCGTTACTGTTTGTGCTTATGGTAATGTTGTTGTTGCTCTCTTCCGCAGAAAGTCCCAGAGGATTACCCTTCGAAATTCGTTTTAAGCCATCATTGCTTTCACTCTGCGGCTCACCGCTCGACGCAGCATCAATGATTATGTCTTTGCCCGCATAACCCTGAATGTGAATTTTTCCAAAAACCAGATTTAAATCCAACATTCCGGGTCTGGCAGGATTTGATAGACTAACTGTCAGCTGGTTTTTGATAACATTTTGTGCTTTCATGGCGCTAGCGGATATCAGCAACATTAGGCCGATTTTGACGTATCTGTTCATATATAAAAAATTAAATGGTTTATACAAAGCTGTTTTGCAAGGTTTTAGGAAAGTTTCATAATGGAGTGCTCGATTTTGGCTTTCACAGGACTTCGGATTCCTTTCTGCAGAAGTAAGCCGCGGAGCGCCTTAACCGAACGTTTTTCCTGAAGTTTAACCATCAGGTCAGCCAGTGCCATTTGAACAACCGGCGAATCCTGGTAAGCCAATGATTCAATAAGCCCTTCCCGGACATGGGGCCTATCGGTATACTTCAGAAGCGCATCAAGTGTTACCAGGCGTACATTCACGTTGGTATCGTAGCTGAGCGTAGTCAGTAATGCGTCAATCACCTGTTCGTCCGGATGATCAAGTTCATTGGAAAGACTGACCGCCTGGAGCCGCTCAGCTGCGGACGGGTTTTCCAGTAAGGTTAGCATCATCATCTGCCGCATTTGTTGAATCTGCACAGCCATTGTATCAATCTGTTTCTGGGCAAATTGAACGCTGGGAGCCTGACTTCGCAACCAGTATCCTGTGATTATTCCGGAACTCACCAAAAGGATAGTGGCAGCAACTTGAAACCAAACAGCTGAATTACTTTTAAACTTGATGGCATTGAATGGGAAAGCAGACTTGGTTGGCCGCTGTTCCGATTTAACTTCTTCAAGCGAGTAAAGCATATCGTAAAATTGAGTTTGCATCCGCAGACTTGGTGCAGGGGCCTGATCGGTTTGTAACCATTGCCTAAGCTGCCGGGTGTCTTCCAAATCCTGCCGACATTGCGTGCAAATCGACATATGCGTATCCATGGCAGCCTGTTCGGCATCCGACAAACGTCCTTTCGGTCCATCCGATATCCAGTCCTTTGCCTGGTCACAATTGATAGGTCTATCGCTCATGTTCGCTTTTTAGATAGGTGATTTTTAACTCATTGATTGCCCGGTGAACCCGGGTTTTAACAGCTCCTTCTGTTATATCCAGAATTTCTGCTATCTCTTTATACTTTAATTCCTGGTACTCACTCATCACTAATACCTCCCGATGTGCATCACTTAATCGGGCAAGGGCATTTCGGAGCTGTTGAGCTATTTCTGATTTTTGTAAGGATTCATCTGCGAGCGTACCACCTCCAATTTGATCCGAATAATGATCAAGGTTTTGAGAGTGATTTGATCTTTTATTTTGCTGCACATGATCCCGCAACACGTTACGTGCCAGTTGATACATCCAGCTCCTGAAAGGCCCTTCGCCAGTAAATGAATTTTTGTATTTGATCATTCTGTAAAAGGCCGTCTGCACCATATCCTCACAAGCATCCGCGTTTCCATACATATGGTAGAAAAAGCCAAATAGCTCGCGATGAAAGCGTGTAAACAGCACACCCATTGAATATAAATCGCCCTCTTTTACCCGGAGCATCAGAACATTATCGGCTAGTGAATTCAAGTTTACAGTACGTCAGATTATAAAATCGTTGTGAAGACCAGTTAAATCTCAAAAGGTTACCGAGATAAGCATTTATTTTTTACAAGTGTTTACTGACATGTTTTCCTCCTAGCCGCGCTATCACCGGTTTCTGTCGCTTCATTAGTATGAATTCGCAATTCACCCGGGTTGCGCTGGGTTCACATCGTTTCGTGAACAAGTTTTGTATCTCCGATCGGTGCCCAATTAAACAATGTCCTATTAGCCATACTTTTATTTAACTTAAAATGAACAAGCTTTCAATGTTTGTGATGTGCGTTCTTGTGAGCGTATGCAGCTTTTCTTATGCCTCCGCGCCGACAGTCCCGGCCAGCAACATCAACTTAAATCCCGCTGACGGGTCCCGGATTTCGGGTTATTTTACAAAAGGAAATGGTACCTCCCGCATTCTCGTGCTCAAAGAAGCCAGCCAGGTTACCGGTACTCCCGTTAATGGAACGGAGTACAGCTTTAATGCAGGATTTGGAAGTGCCGGAAGCGAATTTCCTGCGCCGGGCGAGTTCGTGGTCTACCGGGGAACCTCAAACAGTTTTTCCATCGACAAATTAAAACCAGGTACCACTTATTTTCTCAAAATCTTTGAATACAATGGAACCGGAGCTGGCATTGAATATGGTACCACTGCCTTCACAGCCAGCATGTCAACGGCCTCTACTCCCCTGATCGCAACGAAAGGTCTGGCTTTGAGTAATGTTACAGGAAATTCTGTCAAGTTGACGATCACAGCCGGTGATGGTGAACGTCGGATCATTCTGGCTAGGAAAGCCAGCCCGGTCAACGCCACGCCGGAAGATTTGAAGGCTTATCCCAACAATAACAATTTCGGGGAGGGTGCTGTGCTAAATGGCGATAACTATCTAGTTGCAAGCGGATTAAGCAGTTCTAGTGTGATTATCGGGAATCTGGAACCCAATGCGACCTATCATTTTGCGTGTTTCGAATACAATGGCAGCAGCAACCATTCGCCGGTTTACATCAAAACAGCCGCCACGAACTCCCTTACCACCAACACTGGCCCGACAAGCAGCCCGGGCGTGATCACATTTACCGAAAAAGAAGGTAATGGACTAAAATTATACTTTGCAATCGGAAATGGCACAAGAAGGCTGATCATAGCAAAAAAAGGTAGCGCGCCCCAAGGCATTCCTCAAAATGGAGAGACCTATAACGGGAGTACGAGTTTTGGATCCGGTTTTCAGATCGCACCGGATGAATTTGTACTAAGCAGTTCCGAAGCCTCTTTGATCATCGTTAGCAATCTTGAACCTGCCACGCCCTACTTTTTCCGGGTTTACGAATACGACGTTAATCTGAGCGGCTACACCTACTATCTGACAACATCTTCCCGGACCGGCGAAACCAGCACGGAGCAAAAACCAACAGCCAACAGCACGCTCCAGATCACCGCAACGACCGGTTCTACTGCCTCATTAAGCTTTCCAAACGGAAATGGAAAATACCGGATGGTGGTCATGCGGGAAGGATCTGCAGTAACTGCAAACCCAACAGACCTTACCTATTACACCGGCGGCAATACGACGTTCGGATCGGGTGCGATGCTGGGTGCCGGAAATTATATCATGGCTTCCAATATGAATGGTTACAGTCTTAATGTCACCAGCCTCAAAGCAGGCGTCACTTACCACATCGAGGTCATTGAATCAAACGGAAATAAAGGTCCGGTTTACCTTACACCCGGTGCAAAGGGCAGCTTTACGATTTCTGGTGAGCCTTCGGCTCCGTCAACGCAGTTCGAAGTACAACTTGCAGAAGGCAATAGTTTGAAGCCAACCTGGAAAGCCGGGGATGGGGCCAGAAGAATCGTGATCGCGCAAAAAGGCGCTGCCGTTACTGCCAAGCCAACTGATGGTCAAACTTATGCTGCAAATTCAGAATTTTCAAAAGGGGTTGAAATGGAAAGTGGACAATTTGTGGTTTACGATGGTACTGCCAACAGTTTTATGTTGACAGGATTAGAGAAGGCTTCGTCATACCACCTAGCGATTTTCGAATACAATCCAACGTCTGCTGGCCCGGATTATCGACTATCATCGTTTTTGCAGGGGCAGGTAGCCACGGTTTCCGCGCCCGGGAGCCAGGTTTACAATATTGGAACCAGCGACATCAAAGCAACGCAGGCTACGCTGACTTTTAAAAGTGGCAGCGGTGCAAGGAGGCTTTTTGTGATCCGTGAAGGTTCTCCGGTAAATGCAGAGCCAGAGGATTTGAAACGCTATGAAGCAAACAGCAACTACGGCTCTTCGCCCATTGGAACAGGTAATTATGTAGTGCAATTAGCTACTGTCGAAGCCCCGTTTATCGTTTCAAATCTCAAACCTAACACACTATATCACATCACAGGATTTGAGTTTAACGGCTCATTGAACCCCGTGTATCTCCGGCCAGGCAATGTTTTTAGTTTCACAACATTGGAAAATACCGGCCCCGTTGTCGCACCTACCACGCCCGCTTCGGAGCCAGGCGTGACTGCTGCAGACGGTAACCAATTTAAATTGGGCTGGAAAAATGGAAATGGCACCGGCAGACTGATCATTGCCAGAAAAGGCAGCACGGTGGATTTCAGGCCCACAGACGGCATCGTGTATGCAACAGACCCGCAGTTTGGGAATGGGCTGGATTTAGGAAACGGACAATTCGCCATTTTCGACGGCGGCTTGAATTTCGTGACGACGATCAATCTTCTTCCAGCTTCGGGTTATCATTTTGCGGTTTTTGAATACAATGGTGCTGGTGCCAACAGGAAATACCTGGTCAGTGACTTTCTGGCTACCAACGGGTCAACGCTGTACGAACCAACGACCGGCAGCAAAGAAGTTACTTCTGTAACCTCACTTAATTCGATTGCACTGAGCTGGACTGTCGGAGACGGAATGGGAAGGATCGTGGTGGTCAAAGAAGCGGGTGCATTGACAGGATCACCCTCCAACCTGAGCGTATATCCCGCCAATAACAATTTCAAATCAGGCGAGCAGATCACCAATGAAGAATATGTAGTGTATGGCAGCAATGGCAATTCGGTATCAATCAACGGATTAAAGCCAGATACTGAATACTACTATGCTATTTTTGAATTCAATGGCAGTAGTGCACCGGTTTATAGCTCTTCGAAAGCGGTATCTGGAAAAGCCAAAACCACCGGAGGGTTGCCGGTTACCTGGATTTCCTTTACCGCCAAAGCGAACGACCATGGAACGACGCTGGAATGGGCTACTTCGTCCGAACTAAATTCGGCATATTTTGTAGTAGAACGGTCCGCTAACCCCACATTTGGTTTTGATTCCGTTAGCACGATCCAGGCTGGTGGTGAAAGTAGCCATGTCCTGAAATACAGCTATGATGACATTTTCAAAAATCCGGGAAACCTCTACTATCGGCTGAAACAAGTCGATCTGGACGGCCGGTTTGATTATAGTCGTATTGTCGCTGCCAAAGCGCTGACCAACAACACACTAAGGCTTTTCCCGAACCCGGCGACGGACAAGTTATATATCCAGGCAGATGATGCTACGACTAATGCGGGTGTGGAAATTTACAACCAGTCCGGCCGCCTTGTCAAGTCAGGAGCATTGTCTGAAAATCAATCCGTCGATGTACAAACGCTCTCGCCAGGTACCTATTTTCTCATGATCAAAGGCCAGTCAAAACAGTATTCCAAGAAATTTATGAAACAATAAAAGCTCGCTTTTAAAAAATTAATATCAATTATATTTTATATATAAATAAATTATATATTTGATCAATCTATTAGCCATGTCTCATCTTCCATTTTTTAACTAGCCTGGTAATATTATGGCAGCAATTGAAATTTCCGATCAAGGCCACAGCGCGGGTCACGGCAAGGTACGAACCAGCAGATTATCAACAACCGTCGACATGACGCCCATGGTAGACCTCGGTTTTCTGCTGATTACATTTTTCATGCTCACAACTACGTTATCCACGCCAACAGCCATGTCGGTATTCTTCCCGAAAAAGACGGACATTGGCACCATGCCGATTAAAGCATCTCATGTGCTCACTATTTTTCTTGGTGAACATGATGAAATACGCTATCTGGATGGACTTGCCGCCAATGACGATAAGGCCCCATCAGCCTTGAAAACAACACATTCGGGTTATGAACTAAGAAATGTCATTTTTGCGGCTCAGCGCCGCGTCAATTCAATGCGCCGGGACGATGGTGAGAATGGTAACCTGTTCATGGTAGTGATCAAACCTACGGCCGGTTCCAGTTACAAAAACATGGTGGACACCATGGACGAAATGGCCATCACAAAGACCACCCGCTATGCATTGGTCGACGAGCTTACCGAAGCGGAAACGAAGTTGCTCCGATAAAAAGCGCCGATCAGGGTAAATGTGACCTCATTTCAGGAAGCTACTAATGATTGAAGAAGGAAGGGGCCACCCCTTCCTTCTTATTTTATGGCCTCGGTTTCTTCTTTTCTGAATTGCAATAGTCCTTCTATGAACGCTACGGGTAAAGGCTTGTCCAAAGGGAATTGGATCACAGATTTTGAAACTTTCAGGCCTTTTAATTCCTTCGCAAATGCTGTCAGAAACACCTCGCTCCACGGATTGGAAACGGTAATGTGCTTTGCAAATCCCGCGTAGTAGATCAAAAACTTTTTGCCGATTTTAAATGCGGGAATCTGATAACTGATCTCCTCTTCCACTTCCAATGCTAAAAATGATCCCGCAAAAAAAATTGGCAGACTATATCTCTACTTTTGTATATATTGGTTACAAAAATAACTTCGTCTCCCATGCTACATTCATTTACGCGCCTGATTATTGTTTTAATGCTTGCAATGGCCTTCAATGCCTGCAAAAAAGACCAGGAGATACCAGCTGTGGCGGATAAGACTTTTGCGGTTGACCCCGAGTTTGAAAAGGAGCTGTTTCGAAGACACATCGATAATATATTAAACGGAGTAATCCGCGATGCGGATGTTAAAAATATTAAGGAACTGAGCTTGCAGGGAATTAGCGCAATAAAAAGTCTGAAAGGCATTGAACATTTTGAGAACCTTACATCACTTACCATTTTTGATGTTAAAATTGATTCACTGGATCTGAGCAAAAATACAAAGCTTGAATATCTATTTTGTAAGACTATCGGAGCGGAAGGCGGGACGTCTTCACTGGTTTATCTGAATGTAAAGAACTGCAGGGCATTAAAGTTTCTGAATTGTAGCGATAACCTTCTTTCTGAGCTTGATGTAAGCGGCAATCCAGCCCTGACCTATCTTGCATTTTCAACTAACCGAAATATCAAAGAAATTGATCTGTCGGCCAATGTGGCTTTGGATACGCTGGAATGCGCGGTGTATAATCTTACAAAGCTGGATGTTAGCAAAAACGTCAGACTGCGCAGTATCAATTGTCAGAGCGTTTCAATCAATTCGCTGGATTTTAGTATGTTACCTGACTTAAAAGCCTTGGATGTGCGGTCTTCGAGTGTTTCTGAGATCAAATTCAAAAACGCAGGCTTACTGGAAGAGCTTTTAATTACAGGGTCAAAGGTCACTTTTGCCGATCCGGCCGTATTCTCAAAAATACATACGCTTCATTTTGGGTCCGGGCAGTTTTCAACCAATCTTTCGTCCCTGCCTGAGCTTAGGATTCTGAATTTGTACAATATCAAAGCGACCGCTATCGACTTGTCGGGTAATAAAAACCTGGAAACAATTTTGCTTTATGAATGTGCATTCAACGAGTTGAACCTGGCCAATAATACCAAACTAAAAGAGCTATCATTATACACGCTGCCCAATTTAAAAGCGCTGGATCTCAGTCGCGCAGTTGATCTGACATTCTTCGGAAGTCTCCTCAATAAGGCCCTGAAAACCATTTGCGTGAGCAAAATCCCAGATCCATTGGGCATGGGTTGGAGCAAAGACGAGTGGTCGACTTATGTGTTGTGCAAGTAACATCGTGACCGATTTGTAGATCTTGCCGGTCCTTCCAAAAGATTTATCAATCGCATTAGTGAAAATTGATTCAGTTAAGTCTTTTAGTTACAAGCGCTTAAAGTTTGGTGTTGTTATTCACCAATAGGAGGTGTCGAATAAAGAAGGTATACTAAAAATCAAACGATTTGACTATGAAATTGATACATGCTTTTTCGCTGATCTTTGTTTTGGCTGCGTGCAATAATTCGAAGGACAAGCCTGCCGGTAATGAATTACTGCAATCGCAAGCGCAGGCGTACCTGGATACCTATAACAGCACTTACAAAAAATTAAGTACCGCCTCCAATGAAGGCCAATGGCGGCTTAACACGCACATCGTCGTGGGTGATTCTACTGATTCCAAAGCAGCAGCAGCTTTTGATGAGGCAATCGCGAAATACACCGGTAGCACAGCGAATATAGACAGTGCCAAAAAATACCTCGCATTGAAGGGCGAGCTTAACCCTCTTCAGGTAAAGCAATTTGAGTACATACTATTTCTGGCAGGCAACAATCCTGAAACCGCTGGCCGATTGGTAAAGGATAGAATTGATGCCACTAATGCACAATTGGAAAGACTGTATGGCTTTAATTATACATTGAAAGGAAAAAAAGTATCAACTAATGATCTGGATGCTATTTTGAAAGGCGCCGGGCCATTAAGCGAACATTCGGAAGCTTGGACGGCTAGTAAAGAAGTAGGTAAAACTCTGAAAGATGGTTTGGTTAAATTACAAACACTTCGCAACGGCTGCGTAACGCCATTGGGCTATACGGATTATTTCGCCTACCAGACCAGTGAGTATGGAATGAGCTCGAAAGAGATGGTCGATTTGACACAAAATTTTATAGCCGACGTTTGGCCGTTATACCGGGAACTACACACCTGGGCCCGATATGAGCTGGCGAATAAATACCATCAGCCCGTTCCGCAATACTTACCGGCGGATTGGTTACCTAACCGTTGGGGACAGGATTGGAGCGCGCTGGTCAATGTGGAAGGGTTGAATATAGATCCGGTCTTGAAAAAAAATGGCGCAGAATGGATTACGAAGAAAGGAGAGGACTTCTGGACTAGCCTGGGGTTTGCTAAACTGCCACAATCGTTCTGGGATAAATCTTCACTATATCCGTTGCCGGCCAATGCTAAATTTTCAAAAAACAATCACGCGTCGGCATGGCATATAGACTATGACAAAGACGTACGGTCACTTATGAGTGTAGAGCCGAATACGGAGTGGTGGACCACCGTTTTGCATGAACTTGGGCATATTTATTACTATATGGAATATTCCAATCCCGATGTTCCGATTGTACTCCGAGGTGGCGCCAATCGTGGGTTTCATGAAGCATTTGGAAGTATGATTGGGCTGGCTTCGTTGCAAAAACCGCTATTGGAAAACCAGAAATTGATTGCAAGTGGGGTCGTGACTAACGATACTTTGAAGCTTTTGAGTGAGGCCCTCAGTTATGTCGTAAACATTCCATGGGGCAGCGGTGTGATGACTGGTTTCGAGTATGAGCTCTATGCCAATCATTTACCCAAAGACCAATACAATTCGAAATGGTGGGAATTGGTGAAAAAATACCAGGGTATTGTGCCTCCTCACGAGCGAAAAGATGCTGCCGGGTACTGTGATGCCGCTACCAAAACGCACATTAATGATGATCCTGCACAATATTACGACTACTCGATAAGCAATATCCTGTTATTTCAGGTACACGATTACATTGCCAAGAATATCCTGAAACAGGACCCTCATGCGACCAACTATTGGGGCAGCAAACCCACAGGTGACTTTTTACGTGGACTAATGCGTCCGGGAGCCACCGTTGAATGGAGAGACCATTTAAAAAAATCGATTGGTAGTGAGATGAGTGCGAAACCGATGGTCGATTATTTTGCGCCATTAATGGCCTATCTGAAAAAGCAAAATGCCGGCAGAAGTTATAGTTTACCGGAAAAACTGTGAGGGGAGATTTAGCAAGGTTAACGTGCTTATGTCATTGAATCTCTTACTTCAAAATTACAATTTTTCTACAAATAGGATAAAATATTTTGACTTCACGAGTAGTTTATACTACTGGTTACTTTTGGCTATAGATAACCCCATTCTCGAATAGTACCGATTCCGATGTACTTGTAAATGCAATTCATTTTTTAAGTGAAGCTTACCTTCTTTTATCAAAATTTCAACACCATGGACGAGAAAAATTTGAGGAAATCTCTGATCAATCCGATTTTGGAATGGGCCAGATCCAACCAAAAGAGCGCGAAGCATCGGGAGACGAAATTGTTTGCCGAAAAATCCTTCAGCCTCGCCGAGCCTCCTTCTGATGAGCCAAAAGAGACGCTTTTCAAGGTTCCCGCACAGTTTAATGGGAAGGACTACATTACCATGTTACTGCACATTGATGCGGAAATAGAGCATGGATTGATGCTGCAATACCTTTATTCTGCTTATAGCATCGGTGGTCCGGAAGTTCCTGATGTACATAAGGAAGCGGTGCATAACTGGAAGAATATCATCCTCGGTATTGCCAAGGAAGAAATGGGGCACTTCATTTCGGTGCAGAATGTGCTGAAAATCATTGGCGCGCCACTGAACTTTGGTCGTGAAAGTTATCCCTGGGATATTCCTTTTTATCCCTTCCCGTTTACGCTCGAAAAGTTTACATTGAAGTCGCTGGCCAAGTACGTATATGCAGAAGCGCCCTCCGACTGGCTGGATAGTAAAGACCCGCTCGCCATAGAGATCAACAAGTCCGTTCACGCACAGGCTTCGGATCCGCATACCGTAGGCGCTCTTTTTAAAGTGCTGCTTCAGTTGATCAAAAATCCTGATGTGATACCTGATGCGGCCTTTCAACCAGCAACCTATCCATACCAGGCCAAATTCGATGAATGGGGCCGGGGATATACCGGAGGCGACCGCGGCAGTGCCGGCCACAATGTTTTTACAAACAGTCCGGACGTGTTGGTGGCACCTTTGCTTTCCCGTGACGATGCCTACAATGCCTTATCTGAAATTTCAGAGCAAGGTGAAGGCGAGGAAATCGATACGGATACGCCTTCGCATTTCGAGCGCTTTTTATATATCTACAAAGATTTTAAACGCATTTTGGAAGAAACCGGCGGTTTTGATCCTTCCTATCCGGTCGCTACCAACCCTTATGTAGGTGAGCCGGATAGCGGGAACTCGCCTGAATCGGATGAGCCCGCATTGGATCCGGAGCAGAATCCGATCACCAATCCCGAGGGCATATTGTGGGCAAATCTGTTCGATATCCGTTATCGATTATTGCTTAATTTCCTGAACCATAGTTTTTTATTGGATAATGGCAACAACAATAACGGTGGCTACACCCCACGCGGGCTGATCATTAATTCGACATTCGGCGAAATGTACAACCTCAGGAGTTTGTCGACCATTCTGGTGCAGACGCCACTGTCGACCGGTAGTCGATTTATGGCAGGACCCCCATTCACCTCTCCTTATAGTTTCGATTTGCCTTTTGGAGAACACAACCGATGGCGGCTGCATAAAGATCTGCTTGTTTCGTCCGCTAATTTGATCGAGGATCTCAAAGCCATTACTCCGCAGCCGCATAGCCAGTACCTCAATGCTTTGCAGGAAATAGACCGTAAGCTGTTACAAACGATCGCGCAGCTTATGGAAGCAAATCCAGTATAACCTTCATCTGTCTCAAAGAGAAAATTGTCTCTCCACTTTATGAAAATACTAGAACTACGCATACTTCCACCCATTGCAATAGGGCGTTTGGGGGAATCCAATAAACCTTTGGCCGCTTACGACCTGGAATTATCAAAAGAAAAACCGCTGGATTTCCGGAAAATAGTACCGCAGGAAACCTTCGAGGTTGATCCGGTCACGGGAGAAATTCAGGTACATATACCTTCCAAAATCAGGTTCAAAGATGCTAAAACGCTGGCAGATAAAACCGGGAAGGCACATCCGGTCGCACCGTTTCTCGAAGTGTTTGCCATGACCGATAAGAAACCGGACGAACTGGTACCGGTCACCGAAGAACTCCTCAAAAAAGCCGGGTGCAGTCTGGATGATATTAGCTGGGATGTGCAAGTAGGCAACATCAAAATATTCAGGAGAACTGCCGATAAGGACGACAAAATGTTCGCGATCATCAACGATATCAAATCGCATGAACTGAAACCGCTGCTCGGCCAGTGTAACAATTTCCTTGACGGAAAAACGCTGCCGCTGGGTACCATTCAATTTGTCAAACCTACATCAGATTTTCCCGAGTTGCGGCTTCGCTTTACACCTGCTGCCGGTAAAGTATATGGTTCTAGTTTAACCAGATTTGATGGTACCAAAGAAGTAGTAGACCCTATTTTCAAGGACAGGCCAGATGCTATTTTGTACGACATTCATAAAGGTAAATGGCATGGTTATTCAGAAGGAAGTAGTCCCAATCCGCTCTATACCAATCCTGCGCAGATATTTGCCGGGTATGCCACCGCCGATGGAAGCCAGGTGAGCTGGGGATATCTGGATGATGAATGTGATGGATTTGTAAATGTTAAACTAAGGATTTCGGCAAGTGAAACGCTTTCCGCCAAAGCCCATATCAGTGCCGGGCCGCCTGCCTATGCACCCGACACGCTGCCTATCCGGGTGGTTTCCGATGAATTGGAACAAATACTGCTGAGCACGGATATTGATGGGGAAGTCACGATGGATGAGGCGGAGGAAATTGTGCGCCGCGCTTTTGAAACCATACGCCTCATGAACACGACGATCATGAACGGCAACAGCTATGAAGGCAAACTGAACGTGGCAAGTACCATGTTACGACAGAATACCAACGATTTCGGCCGGTTGTACGAGCCCATCATGGCTACTTCCATTGTCGATAATCTTGCCTTGCAGGTGCTGCACGAGCGGGTGTTTACAGGATTGAGCACGGGAGCCTCGCCCTGGTTTGCAGATGTACTCCGCAGACCAACGGAAATAGGCGATTTGTCGGCAAAGGCACTTCGTAAAATGCCTGCTCTAATGAGAGGAGCGGACGGACGGTCATTGACATTTACTTATCGTCAAATCAATATGATCGTCAAAGCGGCGTCGAGTTCCTTGTTTAGAAGTACCGAACCCGATGGACCGTATACAGCCTATGGTTCGCCATTAAAGGCTTCCAATCTGACCGCCCAGCTGCATTACCGCGGAAAAGGTAACCCGATCGCGGTTTTGCCTCGTACAGCCATTTCAAACTGTTTTCCGGGTTTGGAACTGGATTTTAGAAATCTCTGGAGACGGGCTTTTCAGGGTATTGTCCTGATTGAAAATAACAATTATGTGATAGAAGCCGAAGATCCGGAGCTGAAAAACCTGGTCGGGCACCGGCTGGTGGCGATAGAAAGCAGACCGACAATGGTTTCTACATCGGGACCTGTGTTTCCGGATGGTGACAGCGTGCCGTTAAAAACGTTTGCAAATCCCAACGGCGTTTCATTTATGGAATGGTCCAACTCGATGGTGAACGTCTTGCAGAAACAAGGACAAGAAGTTTTGTGCCATTTTACCGCCGAGCCGTCCAAAGTGGAGGTGGTAGTGGACCTTGGCGATCTTGATAATAAGGAGAAATACATTAGTTTTTTATTGAAAGTCAATCACATTTTTGACGGGAATAGCGCGGCATTTTCAGAAACCATTCTCAGGCCTGGCGAGTTGACGCAGGGCTTGTGCGCACCATGGCAAAACGATTACCGTGAATGTGCCTGCTATTACTGGGCGGCAAGCCGACCGGATTATGTTAATGTGGTACCCGATGAAAATGGATTGAGCACCGGTGATAGCTGGATGGCGAAAAAACGTACCGGGACCTACATTCCCGACGATCGTGTGAATTCAAGATTGCTCTCGTATGATGATCTTTTTAAAAACTGGCAGGGCGAACTGAATTTCATCATCGAAGGAAAGGATGCGCTGGAAAGTGAAGAAACGGATAGCGTCCAATGATCAGGGAAGCGCATGTAAACGAAGGAGCTGGTGGAAATGTAATTTCCATGGCCCCCAAAATGGCCAGGTTGGTCGCAGAGCAGTCAAGGCCGGCTTCTCCATTCATACATTTGATCAAAGGCGGACGGCAAACACAGCTCTTTGTACCCAACGGAAGCAGGCTTTACACCGTTTCGGATGAGGTTGAACAACGCATTTCGGCATTAATACAGACCAGGGACGAGGCAAGGCTGCAAGACGAACTGGTCCGGCTGGGACTGGCGGCCCCTGATTATATCGATGACGCTCCCTTGCAAAGCCCGCGGTTGTATGCGCTCTCATTGGCCATTGCGCAAAAATGCAATATGGGCTGTACGTATTGCTATGCGGATCAGGGAAGTTTTGGCGGCGCCACAAAAAATATGTCGCTGGAAACAGCCTATGATGCCATTGATTTATTGCTGAAAGATTGTCCGGAAGGTGAAAAAGTACAGCTGACGTTTCTTGGAGGCGAACCTTTGATAAACCGTAAGGCCATTGTCGCAGCCACTGAATACGCGGTTGCGAAAGCCGAAAGAAAAAACATCCAGGTTAATTTTTCGATTACAACCAATGGAACATTGGTAACCGAAGCCGATGCGATATTCTTCGAGCAGTACGGCTTTGCAGTTACCGTAAGTCTGGATGGCCTGGGGGAGAGCCATGACCGGCAACGGCCTATGAAAGGTGGCAGAGGAAGTTTTGATACAATATTGAAAAATCTGGGCCCGCTTTTATCCATTCAAAAAAAGATGCAGGTATCGGCCCGTGTGACAGTTACGCCCAAGAACCTGAACTTGCCCGGAATGCTGGATGAGTTTGTGAGCATGGGCTTCCATAGCATTGGATTTTCACCGCTGCTGCGATCGCCGAACGGGCAGAATGAAATGGGAAAGGAGGATTTGTCCGTACTGCTGGAAAATATGATCGCCTGCGGATTGAATTTTGAGAAGAATGTACTGGCTGGCAACCGGTACCCCTTTCTGAACATGATCAATGCATTGAAGGAAATTTCCAAAGGTACCCATCGGCCGTATCCCTGCGGTGCTGGCGCGGGCTACATGGGAGTTTCGGCAGATGCTGAGCTATTTGCCTGCCACCGCTTTGTGAATGAGGAGGTTGGCAAAATGGGAGACCTTAAAAATGGCATCGATACAGCGGTGCAGAACAACTGGCTATCCTCGCGGCATGTGCACACACAAAGCCCGTGTACACAATGCTGGGCGCGCTACCTGTGCGGGGGAGGTTGCCATCATGAAGTGATCGAAAAAGGCCGACTCGCCTGCGACTACATTCGTTCGTGGCTATATTATACGATACAGGCCAACGAACGGTTGACACGTCTAAGACCAGATTGGTACAATTAAACAGCATGAAATCGTTACCGGAACGTTTTGATATACTGATCGTCGGTGCCGGACCTGCCGGTATCACTGCAGCGATTCGTTTGCTGGAACTGGGGCATACGGTGGGCCTGATAGAACAGGCCGTTTTTCCCCGGCAGCAAATCGGAGAATCACTATCTCCGGGAATACGAAACATCTTTGCTTACCTGGGCGCTGACGAACTTTTGAATGATGACAGCTATCTCAATCACATTCCGGCCAGGGTACATTGGGACACTGAAGCACCGGCCTACATTGGCGCTGAGCAGCGAGGGCCGGGCATTATCGTAGACAGAGGTCTCCTGGATCAGCAGTTACTGGCATTTGCACAGGGAAAAGGGCTGCACGTTTTTCAGCCTGCAAAATTAGTGTCCTCGTTTTATGACGAAGGCGTATGGAAGCTGAACATGAAAACCGGGCCATTTCTTCGAACGATTTACAGCAATGTCGTGCTCGATGCGCGTGGCCGAAAAGGGTCTCAACTGCACGAACGCCTGGAAACTGCACCGGCCTCGGTAGCTATCTGGACCCAGGTTCCGGCTGAAATAATGCCAAAGGAAAGCCGTATCGAGGCGATCGGCGATGGCTGGTTCTGGGGATCCCCTGTGGCGGGCAATCAGTACCGGGTGATGGCGTTCACGGATGCTGACGCGGTCAAAGGAAAAAACCTTTCATCCCATTTTTCAAAAATGCTTGGCAAAGCCGGACTTTTTGGGCCGGTCAATGGTCCATTGGAAGGGAATGGGCTGCAAACCTGCCCGGTTACTTCTTTTGTTCACACGCAGCCCTGGGACAGGCAGTTTATCAAAATCGGCGAGGCGGCATTTACACTGGATCCATTGTCGTCTACCGGGGTGGAAAAAGCAATGCGTTTCGCCATGCAAACGGCGGTTGCGGTCCATACTTTGCTCCGGTATGGGGAATCTGTTGTTGCACAGGCGTTTTATGAAGAAAAATTAATAGAATCCGCAGTCAATCATGCACATTGGACGGCTGCCTACTATTCGAGTTCCCGGTTTTCAAAAGAGCATTGTTCGTTTTGGGACAAGCGAATCAATTTTCAGTTAAATGATTTGAAAGTGGCCAATGAATTTACACAATGCTTTCATCGAAAATTTAACCAGCAACCTCCGGTATATGAAGCGAAGAAGCCGCCTGCGATTCCGGTCAATCCGTTGATGGATTATTTATGGAATAAGCCCGTCAGATTGTCGCCTCGTTTGGTTTACAGCAACGAGTTTGCGGTGACCGGCGACCGGGTCGAGATGAAGCAGGCTGTGAACCATCCGAATTTGGAAAAACCGGTCATATACCTGAATGAAATAGAACTGAACCCGCTTTTGAGCCAGTTGCCGGAAGGGATAACTTACGGGGGATTGATTGAAAATTGGAATCAATCGCTTGCTATGGAAGACACAAAAAAGATAGTCACCTTCCTTTGGAGCCACGCTATTTTTATTTCTGATTAAATGAAACTTTACCACCTCTTTAACACATACAATGAGCTCCACCATCAAATCAGTTGCCATTTACCCTCCGCTAGGCGTTGCCAGGGTTGGTAATTCCAATGCGTTTTTCTTTGCTTCGGAAATACCCGGGCATCCCGCCATTCCGGAAAACGGTTATAAAGACGACCTTGGGCGGGTGAAAAAACAAGCAGTACGTTTCCGCATTTACGGGTTGGATGCGGATGGGAATATTGTAAAGGAAATCACTGCGGATGACGCAACGATCAGCTGGCGGGCGCACATTGCCAACCGCAAAGCCGGCTGGTACCAGTTTTTGAATGCGCTCGATCTGCCTGGGTTAGGTATATCTTCGGCTTTTCGCAATGGCACGGTTACCGGCAGTGACCGCTCGAAACTGATCATTGATCCCGGCCCCAGAACCATCAGCGGAACAAATGTGTCAGGTCCTGAATATCAATTCGCAGGCGGCAAGTTTTACGAGCTGGAAGTGCCGCTGGGGGAGGTGCAGACAGATGAAAAAGGGCGGCTGATCCTGCTGGGTGGTGATGGTAAATCCGCATCCTATACCAATGCTGCCGCCACCACCTTCGCTAATAACGACGGCTGGCATGACGACGTTTCCGACGGCACCATACGGGCTACGGTTGAATTTGAAGGGGAAACTTTGGAGGCTACTCCTGCTATGGTGGTGGTAACGCCTCCCAATTTCGGGCAGGGATTATATTCAGTAGTGACCATGTACGACGTTGTCAGCGACCTCTACATGCGCAACGGATGGTTGGAAAAGCCCGCTGATATTGTTTTTTATGAACACATTTATCCAATTCTCGAACGCACGGTGCAGACGCAATGGGTGAACGAGGGTTTTTATATTCTTTTCGGACAAAACTCACCGAGTGATTTTACCGCAGATGACTTACTGAGAAAATTATCGGACCCGTCCGACAGCTCCCGGGAGATCCGTGAGAAGGTATTCAACTGGTACCGGAAGCCCGATGGGGACCAGTATGAGCCGGAAAAGATTCCACCATTTTACGGCGATGCTTTCGGCGACTACGAGGCTTTACCCAATGTGGATCTGCCGCTGACGGTCACACAATATGAATGCATGGAACGTTGGGCGAAAGGTGATTTTACAACTGGTAAACCATTGGGGATCATTCCTTTTGACGATCTTAGCCCGGCTGAACAGACGGCAGCGCTGAACAAGGCGCCGCTGGAAGAATGTCTGGGCGGACCTTTTCACCCCGGGATTGAGATTACCTGGCCTTTTCGTAACCTGATTTTCTGGGATCAGCCATTCAGGATAAAAATACTCCCGGAGAATGAAACACCTGCGGATGATTATGGTCCGCTGCTGTCTCCTGCCATTGCGCTGGCGCCCAATGGTCCGCTCGACGGAAGTGGCCCCGGTTCATTAACCCGATGGATGGGTGTACCCTGGCAAACCGATGAGGCAAGTTGTCTTTCGGGCTATGATCCGTCGCTATACCTCACGATACCTTCGTTCTGGGCGGCACGGGTTCCGAATCAGGTATTGTCGAAAGACAGTTTTACCCGGCTCTCGGACGCGGGTATGAACGACGCGCAACGTTTAAAACACCTGGATTATCGCCAGGACTGGCTGCGTGATTTCGGGTCTCAATATCAGTCCAAGATCAATAAAATGGTCAAACGCTGGCACGAACTGGGCATCATTGTGCAACATCCATTGCCGCAGACCGGCACGACCAAATGGCTGCCCGGAAAATTATGGGTGGAATCCGACCGCGTAGGTTTCACAGCAGATGATCCGACTTACAAACAGGTACTGGAAGCTGAAAATGCAACACCGCGAGTGGTGCACGAAGCAGTTGTATTGTTGAAAACAGTTGCCGGAGATATAGAAAACCCGGCGCGGCCAGAACGTAAACGACGCAGCTTCCGCAGGGACGAAAGATAAATGAAAAGCGATATTTCTGTACTGATTGCCGGTGGGGGCCCCGCGGGTATCGCTACCGCATTGAGCCTTTTGAACAGAGGCATACCATGTATGATTGTGGAGCCCGGAGTGCCGGCGCTTCATAAAATAGGAGAGACTATCCCTCCGAATGCAAAACCCATGCTGATCAGATCCGGGATCGACCATTTGCTGGCCGATCCTGCACATTTGCCTTGTTATGGTAATAGCTTTATCTGGGGGAGCAACGTCGCAACGGAGACCCATTTTTTCAACCAAACTGATCAGCAGGGCTGGCACATTAACCGGACTTTCCTTGAACAGCAACTGCGACAGCTGGCCTTATCCAGGGGAGTTGTGTGGTTGGAAGGGCAACGGGTAATGCAATGTAAAAAGGAGCATAATGGCTGGCATGTAACGTTAGAAAACCAGGAGAATAGCATGTCTGTTTCCTGTGATTTTCTGGTTGACGCCACGGGCAGAAGCTGTCGGGTAGCCCGCTCGCTGGGTTTGCAGCGTACGCGTATGGATACGCTGACAGGTATTTCGGCCATGGTAACAACCGCTGAAAAAATACAACCCTACCACACATTTATCGAGGCCACGGCAGAAGGTTGGTGGTATGCCGCGCCTTTATCAGATAAAAAGTTATCACTTGCATTCATGACCGATGCCGACCTGATGGACAAGCAAATGCAGGAAACGGATCATTTTCTGGAAAATGCTGCGAAAACTACATTGATCGGTAACTTATTGAAAAACAGAATAGGCGATGAAAATAGCCGCACAGCGCTTCATCCCGCCTCTACGTCTCTGCTGACGAAGCGATTTGGGAATTCCTGGCTGGCTGTGGGAGACGCCGCCTATGCCTTTGATCCGTTATCTTCTTATGGCATTGTGTCGGCACTGGAGGGAGGGTATTATGCCGGCCATGCCATCGCCGATGCATTGTCCGGCGAAAAAGATGCGCTGCTGGTTTATGACGGGATCATTAGTCAGGCTTTTCATATTTACCTGAAAATGCATGCACAGCAATACCAGCAGGAGCGACGGTGGGAAAACTCGGCTTTCTGGAAAAGACGTGGAAATGGGTTTGGAAGCACGTAGTTACGTATGATCTTGCCAATAGAAATATGCCGTGTCACTAAGTAACAAGGATAGTATTTGCCCTTATTGGTTCTAAAACTTACTACGAAATGAAAGTTACAAAAACAGGCGGATGGCCAGGTGTCCCGGTACTATTGCTGATCGTGCTCATGACCTGTCTTAGCAAATTGGCAGTGGCACAAACGGCTGCTGCTGATAGACCCGCCGCACCGGCTGTATTGCCCGGAAATGGCTTAAAACAATTCGACTTCTTTTATGCGGGTGAGGCCAAAGCGCGCAATATGTATATCGTCCGCGACGGGCAGATCGCATGGTCTTACATCGACACGGTGGGCAAAGGTGAGATCAGCGACGCTATTTTAATGCAGAATGGCAATGTACTGTTTGCGCATCAGTTTGGTGTGACGCTAATTGACCAGGACAAAAAGGTACTTTGGAAATACAATACACCCGACGGATTCGAAACGCATACCGCTCAGCCGATTGGTAAAGAACATGTGGTATTTGTTCAGAATGGCAATCCCGCCAAGGTATTTGTAGTGAATATTAAAACAGACCAGATTGTAAAAGAATTTGTGCTGCCTTTTAAAAGCGGTACCCATGGGCAAATAAGACATGCAAGATTAACAGCAGAAGGCACATTGCTGGTAGCGCATATGGATCTGGGTAAAGTGATCGAATATGATATCAATGGAAAACAGCTTTCATCCCTGGACGTTCCGAGCGTGTGGTCGGCAGTACCGTTGAAGAATGGCAATCTGCTTGTGGCAAGCAATCAGAACATTGTTAAGGAAATAACCCGTACCGGTAAAGTCGTGTGGGACTATCCGTTATCCGACGTTCCCGGCTACCATATCACGAGCCCGCAGATTGCATTGCGTCTGCCGAACGGAAATACGCTTATTAATAACTGGTTTAATCAATGGAGTACGAAGTTGGATCTCAACAATGCACCTGTACAAGCCATTGAAGTGACGCCGGATAAAAAAGTCGTATGGGCACTGCGCTCCTGGACATCTCCAAATTTGGGCCCGTCGACCACTTTTCAATTACTTAACGATCCCGACAACACCTATGAGAAAGTTTATTTTGGGAATATTAAATGAAGTGGATCGCATCAGTGACTGCCTCCCCAGTATGTTAATTTAACGGCCAAATGTTACAAAACACGCCTACTATGAAGGAAATCGCCAAGATCCTGGGCGTTTCCGTATCGACTGTTTCCCGGGCATTGCAGAACCACCCGCGCATTGGGTCGCGCACGAAGGAACGTGTTAAAAAGCTGGTCAGTGAGCTGCATTATGAGCCTGATAGCAGGGCGATTAATTTTAAAAACAAGAAGTCGTTCCATGTAGGAGTGGTTTTGCCAAGCCTTACCGAGCAGTTTTTTTCATTGGCACTGTCGGGAATAGAAGAGACATTGATGGCCGAGGGATACAGCATGGTAGTGATGCAATCCAAAAATGAGTATGCCCGCGAAACCGCCGCCATTGCTTCGCTGATCAAACATGGCGTGGACGGGATCCTGGTTTCTCTGGCTGCCGAAACATACAATAAGAGTCACTTTTACAATGCCACCCATCAGGTTCCGATCGTTTTTTTTGACCGCATATTAAAGCATCCGAGGTATAGCAGTGTGTACGTGGATCTTTCCAAAGCCGCCCGGGATATGACAGCTTTTCTGATCGCCAAAGGATTGACCAACATTGCATTGATAAACGGCCCGAATTCGCTGCAGGCCACCGACGACAGACTGACCGGGTACGTCAGGGCGCTCAAAGAACACGATGTCCCGGTCGCGATGGAGTACATTAAGAATGTAGACCTGTCCATGGAGGATACCGTGCAGAAAGTAACGGACCTGCTGGACCTGCCGAGGCCGCCAAAGGTCATTATGGCCTTTCACGACTACATTGCGCTGGATGCGATGCAGGTTTGCAAGCAGCGCGGACTCAAAATCAACCAGGATATTTACTTCGTTACTTTTTCGAACCTCTCATTTTGCTCCTACCTGGATAATCCGCCCATTGCGACCGTAGAACAGTTTCCGACCGAGCTTGGGATCAGGGCGTCGGGATTGCTGCTGAATGCCATGCAGCACCCGGATAGCTACGAGCCTTCTGAGATCGTGATTGCACCGGAACTCATTGTCCGTTAAGTCGTTTGCGCCTACCTGCTTCTTCTTTCGCGATTTGTAAATTATGCCAAGCATTATTGTCTATTTGAAATGCCTGGCAGCATATTATTAAAGCAGATAGCTCATTAAGGCTTTCATTGGTCAAAATTTGCGCAATCGGTTGCGCATTCTGAACAATCGGTTGCGCGGATTTATTCGGTAAGCGTCGGTAAAGAATGCTTTTTATCGGTGCCAGCGAAGTCTACATTTGTCCAAAAGCGATCCTTGCATGTCTTCTGTACTTACCACTTCTGCTCCGGGCAGGATTTGTCTCTTTGGCGAACACCAGGATTATCTCGGCCTGCCGGTGATTGCGGCCGCTATTTCCAGACAAATTGCTGTCACAGGAGCACACAGGATTGATAATAAGGTGGTGATCCACATGCCGGACATTGATCAAATCGAATCATTTTACCTATCCACCGACATTGCCTACACCAGTGCCAGAGATTACTTCAAAAGTGCAATAAATGTCTTGATGCGGAGCGGCTATACGTTTTCGAAGGGGATGGAGGTAAGCGTTCATGGTAACATTCCGATCAATTCGGGGACTTCCAGCTCTTCTGCATTACTGGTTGCGTGGATCAACTGGCTGATCCGCATGTCGGATAGTGGCCAGAAGCGTACGAAAGCTGAAATCGGCGAGCTGGCCTACCGGGCCGAAGTGCTGGAATTTGGCGAACCGGGTGGCATGATGGACCATTATTCCACTTCAATCGGGAAGGTAATTTATCTGGAATCGCAGCCAACGGTCCGACTGGAAGTTTTTCAGCCTGCCCTGGGTACCTTCGTTTTGGGTGATTCGAGGCAGCCAAAAGACACGTTGCGCATTCTGCAACACGTCAAATTTGGAATGCTGGATGCGATCGCGAAGATCAGAGCAGTTGATGCCACATTTTCGCTCCATGATTTTCCGCAAGAACGTGCCGGTGAATACAAAAACATCCTAACAGACACCCAATACCAGCTGTTTGTGAGTAACCTGTCCGATCGCGAGGTGCTGAAAGAAGCATTGAAAATGTTCCGGAGCGACCGGATGGATCATGTTCGGCTGGGCGAGCTCTTAACGATCCACCAGGAAAGCCTGCGGGATGCGAAGAAAGTATCCACGCCAAAAATCGATGCCATGATAGATGGAGCCTTAAAAGCAGGTGCACTGGGAGCGAAAATTAACGGTTCGGGAGGGGGCGGGTGCATGTTCGCCTATGCGCCCGAGCAGCCGGAAGCAATCGCCGGAGCCATTGAGCGGGCGGGGGGTACCGCGTACCTGATCCGCATCGACGAGGGCACGACCGCTGACTTGGTAAACTGACAACATTATATTAGTACCTGATACGCATTATTTCTAAACCTTTAATATAAATTGGAGCAGCCCGGCATACCGCAATGTATGCCAGCTGCCTTTATCCAAAAACCTACATCCGATGAAATCAGATCAAAAACGCAGGAGTTTTCTCAAAAAAGGCCTACTTGGTGGCCTGGGCTTTTACGGCGTATCCTCAGGCGCAGACTCGGCCGGAGGCGTAGAATATGATGCTATACCTGGCTTTGCGGGCTCTGCTGCCAAGGGCAAATCGGTCATTGATCTGAAAGTAGACCCGATTAAACAGGTGAAAGTAGCATTGATCGGCATTGGATCGAGAGGGACGGGCCACGTGAGCCAGTTTGCATCCTTATTTCCTGATAAAGCGGCAGTAGTAGCTGTGTGCGACATTCAAAAAGAGCGTGCTGAAAAAGGAGTTTCCATTTTGGAGAAAAAGGGACAAAAAGCAACTCCTTACTTCGGGAAAATCGATTCATGGAAAGAAATGGTCAAGCGCGACGACATCGATCTGGTGGTGATCGCCACACCCTGGCGCGACCATGTGCCGATGGCCGTTTACGCCATGCAGCAAGGCAAGCACGTCGTGATTGAAGTACCAGCGGCCATGACCCTTGCTGAATGCTGGCAGCTTGTCGATACCGCTGAGGAAACACAACGGAATTGCATGATGATGGAGAATGTATGCTATGGCGATGAAGAACTCTGGCTGCTTAATATGGTTCAGAATAACGTTTTTGGTACATTAACCTATGCCGAAGCCGCTTACATTCACAACCTGGCCGATGCATTGCTGGATAAAAATGGCTACTATGAATTTTGGCGCCTGAAAGAAAACATCGCCCACGACGGCAACTTATACCCGATGCACGGCCTTGGCCCGGTAGCACAATATCTCGACATTTTACGAGGCGACCGGTTTGAGCAGATTGTATCCATGAGCAGCCTGGAAGCCAGCCTTTCGGAAAAGATCAAAGGCCTGCCTGGTGATCATCCTTATGCATCTTTCAAAGGAAAAATCAATCACGGCGACATGAATACGTCTTTGATCAAAACCAACAAAGGCAGAATGATCACTTTGAAGCACGATGTGGTAACGCCCCGGCCTTACGACCGGATCAATGCACTGGCAGGCACGCATGCCTTTCACCAGGGATACCCGAGCCGTCTTTCGTTGCTGGACAAAGGCCATGATTTTCTGAAAGAAGCAGATTATAACGAATACAAAAGCAAGTACAAGCACCCGATCTGGGATAAATTAAAGAAAGAGATTGAGCTGAACGGCGGACATGGCGGAATGGATTTCGTGCTCGTTTACCGGATCATCGATTGCCTCAATAAGGGTGTCCCGATGGATATGGACGTGTATGATGCTGCTACCTGGTGCTCGGTGATCCCGCTTTCGGAAGTGTCGGTGAGTAAGGGCAGTTCGGCAGTGAAATTCCCGGACTTTACGCGCGGCCGGTGGAACGAAAAGCGCGCACTGGGCATTATGAAGCCACTCTGAGAGCAAACAGAAATGACACTCATTGTTATTGGGCAGATCGCGTGATTTTCAGAACAATATAATCTCTGTTGCTTAAATAGCGGTAAAAATTAGCTGTGTTTTGTGTTTCTTCATGGCTCGGCCGCTATTTTGTGGTATTTTGCATTGGTTAAACTCTGAAATATGTCTGCGTGCAGCGATGATGATCCAAAACTCTGGCAAGCCTTCCAACAGGGTGACAGCGCTGCGCTGGGCATTCTGGCTGAACGCTACTATCGTTCGCTGCGCAAATACGGCTTGAAATTTATCCAGGAAGTGGCAGTCGTTGAGGATTGCATTCAGGATGTGTTCCTTGAACTTGGCCAGGATCCTTACAAGCTGAATGTGAATGGCTCGCTGAAATATTATTTAATGAAAGCGCTGAGGAATAATATCTTCCTGCACCTCCGGTACCGGCAGCGCTTTCAAAATCCCTCTCCTGATTGGGAGCTGAGCCTCCCTGACGACTTCAATGCGGAAGCGCTGCTCATCGAAAAAGAACGCATTTCAGACATCAGCGCACAGCTGGATCTAGTCCTGGAATCCCTTCCAAAAAGAGAGCGGGAAGCCCTTTACCTGCGTTATTACGAAAACCTTTCCGTCGCCGAAATCGCCGGCATCATGGATGTCAACCGGCAATCCGTTTCCAACTTCCTTCAAAAGGCATTATCCAAGATCCGGGCCAAATGGGTGACCGCGATGATGCTCATTTTAAATTTGTTTTAATTTTTTTCAAAACGGAAGGGTATATCTGCCCGGCGAGTTCATATTAGGCGTGCAATCAATTTTACTGCCGCAAATGGACAATGCCTACGACCGTTTCCAAAGCCTGGACGACTTTTTGGAAAGTGACCGTTTTCACGCCTGGATCAAAGGGGAAAACCCCGCAGACCGTGCATTTTGGGAAGGAATGCTCAGTGCCTATCCGGAAAAGGTAACCCTTTATGAAACCGCAACAGTGATCCTTCTGAGAATGAATGGAAAAAGCGATGAGGTTTCAGGGGAGTACATCAGCGAAAAAGTAAGGGACATTGTGTCACAGGTAAGCCAGCCCCGGAAGGCGGGCAGGATCATGAGCATCCGCCCCTGGAGAATGGTGGCAGCAGCCATGTTGCTGCTCGGATTGGGATGGCTCGGATACCTGGCCTATTCGTCCCGTACCGAACAAAAACCCAACATCGCTGGTCAGGAAAATAAGGGTGATCCATGGCAAACCAGAGAAAACAAGAATGCCCGGCCGCTGCTCGTCAACTTTCCCGACGGCTCCTCGGTGCTGTTGAGCAAGGGGAGCAGTGTTCGTTTTGAAACTAAGATGAATAATACAAGCCGTAGAGTATTCCTGGAAGGTGAAGGTTTTTTTGAGGTGGCAAAAAATGCGAGCTGGCCGTTTTTCGTCTATACCAATGGGCTTACTACCAAGGTACTTGGGACCAGTTTCAGAGTTAGGGCATTTGCCGGGGAGGCTGAAATACTGGTGGTGGTAAAAACGGGTAAGGTGATAGTTACACCCGGCCCGGAAAGTGAAACCGGTGAATCGGAGAAAGGGGTGACACTTTTACCGCTGCAAGAAATCAGGCTCAATAAGGCGCAGGAGGCGTTTGTTGAAAAGCAAATAGAAACCGCGCCGGAAGTTCGTTCGGCAAAGACTTTGGACGCGATGCCGGTGTTGGATTTTCGGAACACGCCGGTTGCAGAGGTTTTCAACCGCCTCGAAAAAGCCTATGGCGTTCCCATTGCATACGATATAGAGAAGATGCGCAATTGCACCCTGACGGCCACGCTTACCGATGAGCCGTTTCTGGATAAGCTCCGGCTCGTTTGCCTGGGTACCGAATCCACTTTTGAAATGACGGACAATCAAGTGACTATCCATAGCAAAGGCTGCCTTTAATACCGATTCTGACTCACCAAAAAACTACGATATGGTAAAATTCAACTCCACGAAGTACCTACATTAAAAAAGGCGATAGTGCTACCAACACTACCGCCTGGTTTCCAGATTTTGAGATTGTCGTCACAAAATCCCTCTTGCGAGGGAGCTGGATTTATTTTGCCAATTCCAAAGAACTTTCAAAACAGTCAAAAATATGCAAATAAAACGATCCAACCGAGAGGTCATACGAAGGATTATGAAGTTCACGTTCCTGCAAAGTTTAATCGCCATTTTACTCATGAACCTGAGCTGGGCGCATGATGGGAAAGCACAGGAGATCCTGAAACGGAAGATCAGTATTTCCGTGCAGAACCAGGAGATAGGCGCGATTGTGGATGAGCTGGGCAAATCAGCCGAAGTTCAGTTCCTGTACAGCCGCGAAATTGTCTCTTCCCAACGGAAAGTCACCTACCAGGCCACCAATGAGCCGCTTTCCAAAGTGCTGGATGCATTGCTGACGCCGCTCAAACTCCATTATGAAGTGTTAGGCCAGCACATTGTCCTGAAAAGAAATGCAAGGTTTTCTTCCTTTTCAGACATGAAGATCGCTCCCGTTATGCCTGCCGCTAGTGCGAACACGGTGGCAGGCAAGATCCAGGATGAAACCGGCCTGGCGCTACCCGGCGTAAGCATTGTGATCAAAGGAACTTCTACGGGTACTACCACGGATCTGAGCGGAAAATACAGCATTGCCGCGCCCGAAAATGCGATCCTGGTTTTTTCGTATGTAGGTTTTTCGTCGCAGGAAATTGCTGTTTCCAATCGGTCCGTGATTGATATAACAATGAAAACGGATTCCAAAAACCTGGAAGAGGCTGTCGTCGTGGGCTATGGCACGCAGCGCAAAGTGAGCATTACCGGCTCGGTCTCATCTGTGAATATGGAGGACATGAAAACACCCGTTCGTTCGCTGAGCAATGCGCTGGCGGGCAAAGTGGCCGGGGTCATTTCCATGCAAAGTGGCGGTGGTGAGCCAGGTTACGATAATCCGAATTTTACGATACGCGGCATTGGGACGTTTACCGGCAGTACCTCTCCGCTGATTATAGTCGACGGGGTGCAGCGCGAAGATGTGAACAGTACCTACGGAGGCGCATTCAACAACATTGATCCGGAAGACGTTGCCAGTATTTCCCTACTGAAAGATGCTTCTGCCACAGCCGTTTACGGAGCGAAGGGAGCCAATGGTGTACTTATTATCACTACCAAACGAGGCGCATCGGGCAAGCCGAAAATCTCTGTGAAAATAGAATCCGGTGTAACGGGGCTCACTCAAATCCCCAAAATGCTGAGCGGTGTGCGATACATGCAGCTTTACAATGAAGCCAAGATCAATGGGGGAGAAGCGCCTATCTATTCGGACGAAACCATTCAAAAAACCGCCAGCGGCCTTGATCCGTACCTATATCCCGATGTGAACTGGACGAAGACGATCTACAAAAACCTGGCGACGATGTACAATGCCAATGTGAATGTGAGCGGTGGCGGCGATGCGATGAAATACTACGTTTCGCTTTCGTTTTACGATCAGGACGGGCAATATAAGGTCAAGGAACTGAACAATTACAATCCAAACCTGAACTTCAAACGTTATGATTTCAGGAGCAATGTGGATGTGAATGTCAGTAAAACAACGGTTTTGTCGCTCAATCTGGCTGCCATGCTGGTGAATAGTAAATATCCCGGCAACTCGGCGGGCAATATCTGGTACGCCGCATTTGCAACCAACCCGATTTCTTTTCCGGTTTCCTATCCGGATGGAAAATTTGCCGGGCCAAGAAACAATGGTGGAAGTAACCCCTATAACCTCGTGCAGAATGCCGGTTACAGCACTGAGTTTAAGCCTTCGATACAGTCGGTGATTACATTAAGCCAAAACCTGAACAGCATTACCAACGGCCTGAGCGCCACGGGCCGGTTTGCATTTGATACTTACGGCGAGTTTGGTACCAACAGGAGTGGTACCAACGATCTTTGGTATGCAGGCTCGCGGAACCCGCAAGGTAACCTGGTGATAGAGCAGGTACGCACAGGTGCAACCTACCTGGGCTACTCCACCTACTCGGCTGGAGAACGCATCATGTACCTGGAAGGGAACGTTGCGTACGACCGCACATTCGGGGCGCATAACTTTGGCGGTTTGCTAGTCTACAACATGCGTAACCGGGTGATCGGCACGGCCGATAATTTGAAGCGGTCGATTCCATACCGTTCGCAAAGCATGGCTGGGAGAGCGACTTACGCATTTAAGGACAAGTACCTCGCCGAAGTGAACCTGGGCTACACAGGCTCCGAGAATTTCCAGAAAGGAAACCGGTTCGGATTTTTCCCGGCTGCGTCTTTGGGTTGGGTAGTTTCCAACGAAGACTTTTTCCAGCCATTAAAATCAGCCATACCATTGTTAAAGCTCCGGGTTTCGAGGGGAGCCACGGGTAACGACCAGATCGGTGCCGGCGATCGCTTTGGCTACCTGACCTACATTGATGGAGCAAATGGTACATCCTTCGGACTGGGGCCAACCAGTTACGGCGGGATTTCTGAAAGTGTGATCGGGGCAAAGAACCTGCGCTGGGAGAAATCACTGAAAGACAATCTCGGTCTTGAAATCGGACTTTTTAATAAAATCAATATCGTAGTCGATGCTTTCAGGGACCAGCGCAAAGACATTCTTATTAACCGAAATTCTATTTCACCCATTGCCGGATACAGCGGTTTGCAGATTTATGCCAACATGGGCGAGATGATCAACAAGGGCATTGACGGAAGTGTAGAGTACAACGACCGTTTCGGAAAAGATCTCACGCTGAGGGTTTTTGGAAATCTTACCTATGCTAAAAACACGGTACTTTTTGCCGACGAACCTACCCGTATGTATGCGTACCAGCAGTGGGCGGGACATTCGGCAACCGACAAAACGGGCTTTATCTCCCAGGGACTATTTACAAGCCAGGATGACATAGATGCCAGTGCACCACAGTTCCGTACCGTTGCACCGGGCGACATGAAGTACCAGGACCTGAGCGGGGATGGCCTGATCAATGATAATGACTGGCAATACCTGAACAAATCTTCGTTTCCGAAATGGTCCTACGGTTTCGGGTTTTCTTCGGGCTACAAAAAATTTGACATTTCGGTACTTTTCCAGGGTGTGGCCGATGTGGCGATCATGGCCAATGGTGGCGGAGTCAATGGAGGCAATAATGGGGCGTCCGGGGTGGGCGTGGTGCCTTTTGCCGGGATGGGACAGTACCCGGCCAATGTGCTCGCCAATGTGGAAAGCCGCTGGACAACCGATAATCCCAGCCAGGATGTGGATTATCCCCGCCTGAACATTACCAACCTGAGCGATAACAATTACAGAGGTAGTACGTGGTGGCTCAAAGACGGCAGCTTTTGCAGGCTCAAACAAGCGAGCCTGGGATACACGATCTCTTCCACGGGACTGAAAAAGGCTGGATTTGCGAACTTGCAGCTTTATCTGGCCGCTACCAACCTGCTCACCTTTTCAAAATTCAAGCTTTGGGATCCTGAACTGGGAGATAATGGTGCAAAATACCCTTATGCCCGCACATTTACCCTCGGTATCAGAACACATTTCTAACACCTTTACGTCAGAACAGATGAAAATCAATATACGCATTGTCCATCTATTAGCCCTGTTTTTACTTCCCCTGATCATGGCCTCCTGCGAGTACCTGGACCAGCAGCCCGACAACCTGCTGACCGGCGATCAGATCTGGCAGACACGCGCCAATGCGGAAGCATACCTGTACAACATTTACTCGTATGTACAGGCTTCCTCCGATGGTGGCGATTACCGTGCGATGGGTACCTCGGACGAATCTTCGATAAGCATTCCGGGTGTGAATGCACGGCAAATGGTAAGCGGTAACTGGAGTGCGGCAAGCTTCTATTACTACACCTGGGGCGACTACTATACCGCCATCCGAAAGTCATTTATTTTTGAGGAAAATATAGATAAGGTACCCTCCGACCTGCTGAGCAACGAACTGAAAGTACAGTATAAGTCAGAAGTGCGGTTTTTGAGAGGATGGTTTTACTGGAAAATCCTGCAACAGTACGGGCCTTTTGTGAAGCTGACTGCCGTACTTGGCCAGGACGAGGACTTTAACCAATATGCCCGAAGCTCATTTGAAGAATGCGTAAGCCATATCAACGAGCTAATGGATTCCGCTGTCCCGGACCTGCCGCTGCAATGGAGCTCATCAAGCAACTATGGCCGGCCTACCAAAGGCGCTTGCCTGGCTGTGAAATCACAGCTTGCCCTGCTGGCCGCCAGCCCCCTATGGAATGGAAATGCCTCCTTCGCGAGCTTCAAAAACAAAGACGGCGCTGCACTGGCACCTCTGCAATACGACGCAGCCAAATGGAAAATCGCTGCCGATGCCGCAAAAGCGGTGATCGACGCGGGAGCTTATCACCTCTACACCAATCTGGATTCGGGGGACGATACTTTTGATCCCTACCTTTCTGTACGTAACATTTTCCTGACTACCTGGAATAATGAGATCATATTCGGGAAGGCCACATGGTCGCGCTGGGGCTTTACTAAATGCGCCTCACCAGGGCCGGGCGGGTATAACATGTACAATGTGACGCAGAATCTGGTTGATGCTTTTTATACCAAAAATGGCCGTACGATCACTGACGCGAAGTCGGGCTACCTCGAATCTGGGTTTTCGAGCACCGATGGGGCCAAATACTGGGAACACAAGAAGGGCCAGTGGAACATGTATGCGAACCGGGAGCCGCGTTTTTACGCTTACGTCCTCTACAATGGCAGACCGGTGCTACCTGCACCGACAACGGACGACAAAAACTATTACTCATCGCCCGCTAATGTGGACGGTACCGGTCGGTCCGAGTTCTACTATACTGGCAAATCAGGCCAGAAGTCAGCAGGAAGTAACAACATTACAGGTTACAATGTCCTGAAAAGGATCAGCCCAAGCGACAATATTCGCTACGACGCCACTTCACATCAAGGGCCGTATATACTGTTACGTTACGCGGAGATCCTGTTGAATTATGTAGAAGCATTGAACGAATCCGACCCCGCGAACGCAGACGTAGTACGCTATCTTAACCTCGTGCGGGAACGCGCCGGACTTCCTGGGATCGAAAAAGTATACCCAGAAGCAGTCGGTAATAAGGAACGGATGCGCGCATTGATCCTCAACGAACGGCAGGTGGAGCTATGCTTCGAGGATGACCGCTACAATACATTGGTAAGAAGGCTGCTGCTGGGCAAAACCGAAAATCAGACGGTTTACGGGTTAAATGTGAATGCTGACGACGGTGGCCAAGGCTTTTCTTTCACCGGTTTTTACAAGCGAACGCTCGTTCAGAAGCGTACCTGGAACGACAAAATGTACCTGTTCCCGATTCAGCAATCCGACATTGAAAGAGACAGGGCGCTGGTGCAAAATCCGGGCTGGTAAGCGTGTATGATGTTCATAATCCATTTTAAAGCATTCAAATCATGGTAAATTATAAAGTAGGAAAGCTGCTGCTGGCATTGCTGTTGCTCGCGGCCAGCTGTAAGGACGATACCTTCGAACATAATCCTTCATCGCCGATTGTAATCAACAGTTTTTTACCTGCACAGGGTAGCGGCGGTACCGAAATTCTGATCAACGGCGCCAATTTTGCAGGGGATACTTCACGGATCAAGGTAATGATCAATGGCGTTCCGTTACGGATCATCGGTGTCAAGTCGGACCAGCTCATGGCGGTTGTTCCGAAAGGCGTTGGGACAGGGCCTGTTACCATTCAAATTGGTGAGAATCAGGTGCAGAGTGAGGCGGTTTTTAATTACAGCTACACCCGCACCGTTACCACCCTTGCGGGTTCGGGTGAGGCAGGTTTTGCGAATGGAAAGGGCAGTGAAGCTTCCTTCAACTTTTCCGGTCAAAACTGGTACAGGAGCTCCGGCATTGTCGTAGATGACCAGCTCAATGTGTTTGTGGCTGATCCGGGGAATCATTGCATCCGCAAAATCGATAGCGCCGGCAATGTAACCACGCTGGCCGGAGATCCGGGCCAATCCGGTTTTGCGGATGGGAAAGGAAGTAAGGCACGTTTTTCACTGCCTTATTCATTGGCCATTGATCCAAGCGGCAACCTGTACACGGCAGATCCGGGCAATGGTGATATTCGCCGCATCTCACCGGACGGCACGGCGGTAACGTGGGCCATGGCTAAGCAGGAGCCGTGGAGTGTCGCTTTTGACAAGAAAACGGGCATGGTTTATTACACCAGCTGTAATGCATCCGGCAATATTTACCCGATCAAGCAGCAAAATGTCAGCGGCGATCCGATCGTTTCAGGGCTTCTGTACCCAGCCGGAATCGCATTTGATACTGATGGAAACTTATATGCTTCGATGAATGGCGAACAGGTGATCCGCAACTTTTCGGCTGGAACCTGGCAAAACAAAGTCCTTGCCGGCCAGGTAGGAACGCCTGGTTACGTGAATGGGGCACCTACCGCTGCCCGATTTTCTTCTCCGTGGGGTTTGGCAGTGGACGCCAAGGGTAACATATATGTGGCTGGCAATGGTACCTGGGACGGTGGTGCTTACAATGCGGATCAAAGCATTCGCATGATCCAGTCGGAAAGCTGGCTCGTAAGCACATTCGCGGGCTCAGGCGTAGCAGGCTTTGCGGATTCCGTAGGCGAGTCGGCCGCGTTCAGCGCCCCTACCGGCGTCGCTGTTGACAAAAGCGGAACGGTATATGTGCTCGATAAGATCAACAACCGGGTACGAAAGATTGTCTCCGAATAACAACTCTGCTTTTTCAACTCAAAACCGTCAGTAGCCAATCCCGGTAGCTGACGGTTTTGAATGTACTGGCCTTACCATCATCGGGGAGGACCCACTTTTACTAGTCGCTTAGAATACTTTTATTTATTGATCTTTTTTTGATATATCTTATTAGTATATTAGTGGTTATTAAAGATGATCAGCAATGAAATCAGCAATTGGCGCTTCATTAATCTTGGCTGGGTTTTTGTTGCCTTGCTCAGATGCTTTCGGCCAGAGCAAGTTTGCATTATCTGTTACCGCGGCCCCTTTTTTTGGACATACCAAATCCAGAGTAGAGGCCATGTTACCTGATCCAAATGGTAGCGGAACACCTGCTTTGCAAGTGCTAAGATCGGAATCGTCCCCAAAGGGATATTGGATCGGTTTGGGCGGCAGATATTCTTTTTCACAGAAATGGTCCGCGTCAACCGGTTTATGGTTTAGGAATTCTGTATTTAAAACGTCCACCGGCAATAGCCGTTCCTATCAATTTTCTATTCCTTTTATAGCTAATTTTCAGGCATCAGAAAGGAAGTTGTCACCCTATTTTTCGGCGGGGGCATTATGGAATTTCGGTACGACCAGCCGTGTGAAAATTCCTGATGTGGGAACTGTGATTTTCAAATCCGATCGTAACACTGCAAAGATATCTCCCATGGTAGGTGCAGGCGTAATCTATCATTTTGCGCAACGATTATCGCTGATCACCCAACCAACTTTCAGCTATGCTATCCCTCCCTCGCGTCTCGACATTAACGCCTATCAATTGGGTCTTCATGTACAGCTAATGCTTAAATTGTGACCTGACGAAAGCCAGTAGGATGAGCCAATGTTTGCAAAAGCGTTTACCCGCACTCAAAGCTGTGGCCCACATCTATGGCCTTGTAGTGTGCGCCTGCCCTATACAACTGACATTAGAATGAGTCAAAGCCGACGGCGACAACCGTTGCACGGCTGAGTACCACGGGAAAGCTTTGCCGAAGTCATATCGCTTGGCTGAAATAGAAAAAGCTGAAATAAACTGAAGATGTTAGGAAGATTTGATAGTTTGAAGATAAGTTTCAGCAATATTTCGGCCAAGAAATTGAATCATGATCAAAAATGTAGCGATAAGCGATTTCCTGGACCTTGGAGGCACGGTTACTTTGGCCGATGTACGCACACCGGCTGAATTTGAGCACGGGCATATACCCGGCGCGTTTAATCTTCCATTGTTCAGCAATCAGGAGAGAGTTCTCGTGGGAACGACTTATAAACACGTCGGTCGTGAGCAGGCAATTCTGCTGGGTTTTGATCTTACTGGCTCTAAGTGGTCGGGATTTATCAGAGAGGCCATTGAAAAAGCACCGGATAAAAAAATTGCTGTGCATTGCTGGCGTGGCGGCATGCGGAGTGGCGCCATGGCCTGGGCACTTGATCTGTACGGTTTCGAAGTATATTTAATTGAGGGCGGATACAAAAGCTATCGGAGGTGGGCACACCAACAGTTCGAGGCCAACCACCGGCTCTGCCTGTTGGGAGGTATGACAGGTTCAGCCAAAACGAAGATCCTGCACGAGCTTAGAAAACTGGGCGAGCAGGTAATCGATCTCGAAGACCTTGCCCAGCATAATGGTTCATCGTATGGGACGATGAACAAAATGATCCAGCCAACCCAGGAGCAATTTGAAAACAATCTGGCTGAGCAGCTCAAAGATCTGGATAGGGCCGTTCCGGTATGGGTGGAAGACGAAAGTTTGAACATTGGTAAGGTTTCGGTTCCCAGGCCTTTTTGGCATCAGATGGCAAATGCGGTACAGATTAATCTGGAAGTAGGGTTGGAGCAGCGTATCGAAGAATTGGTGAAAGTTTATGGATCGCTGGACAAAGATTTTCTGGTTACCTGCACGGAGCGTATCCACAAGCGGCTTGGGCCTGTTCAGACCAAACAAGCCGTTGCTGCAATCAGACAAAACAGGATGGCTGACTTTATCAGGCTTGTTTTGGTTTATTATGACAAAACCTATCTTAAAAGTTTGAGCAAAAAAGAGGATGCTAAGCTGTTTTCCTTCTTGATCGATACCGACCAACATGCAGAGAATGCGCTGAGCATATTAGATTTTAGAAAAACCATTCCAAGCATAGCGTAATCATGGAGAGCACTGATATAAAACTGACGCAATATTCCCATGGAGCAGGCTGTGGCTGTAAGATAAGCCCGGCGATCCTGGACAAAATATTGCACAGCCCGATAAGCCACCAGGCGGATCCGAGGCTTTTAGTAGGAAACGACAAACGGGACGATGCCGCAGTGCTTGATCTGGGCAATGGGACAGCATTGATTTCAACGACTGATTTTTTCATGCCAATCGTCGATGATGCTTACGACTTTGGGCGTATTGCTTCTGCAAATGCGATCAGTGATGTGTATGCTATGGGTGGTAAGCCCGTTCTCGCTATCGCAATTTTGGGCTGGCCCATTGACAAATTACCTCCCGAGGTAGCGCAAAAGGTACTCGAAGGGTCTCGGGCAGTGTGTGCTGAGGCAGGTATTACGCTGGCCGGTGGGCACAGTATTGATTGCCCCGAGCCTGTTTTTGGACTGGCCGTTACCGGACTCGTAGATATTGCTCAATTGAAACAAAACTCAACTGCGACAGAAGGGTGCAAGTTGTACCTCACCAAACCATTGGGCGTAGGGATACTTTCAACTGCGCAAAAACGCGGTATATTGCTGGAAGAAGACGCAGCGTTAGCATTGAGGAGTATGACCACGCTCAATAAGCTGGGAGAACTTTTTGGCAAGATGGATGCAGTGAAGGCGATGACAGATGTGACAGGATTTGGGTTACTGGGCCATTTGTCTGAAATGTGTGAAGGAAGTGGGTTATCGGCGGTGATTGAGTTTGAAAAAGTGCCCGTTATTGAATCGCTTCCTTTTTATATTGCCAAAGGATGCTTTCCGGGTGGGACAACCAGAAATTGGAGCAGCTATGGCCACAAAGTAGGCAGCCTGACAGATTATCAAAAATATGTACTGGCTGATCCTCAGACCAGTGGGGGATTGCTGGTTGCCGTGTTAGCGGAGCAGGCCAGCGCTTTTGAAAATGAGCTTGCAGCTCTTAACCATTATTTCGTATCATTGGGCACACTAAGGCCTAAGGATGCAGGCCCACTTATCGTTGTCGAATAGGGGCTTTTATAATTTGAATCAATGTTTTAGAGATTTTAAAACTTAAAAAAACTAAATGGTATGAAAAACTTAACAAAGGTTTTAGGCTTTATTTTTACAATATGCTCAACGATGGCTAGTCAGGCCCAGGAAGTAACCGAACCATGGACGGAGGCACAATTAAAACCGACCCAGGAACTGGCTGATCAGATCAACGGGTCCGGCAAAGTCAAACCGACGGTCATTAACATTGGTCCGCAGGCGGTGATTAAAGGTTCTCTGGATGCCGGCCCGGGTAGTGAAAAAGAGAATCTGAAAAAATTGGAAAAAATCTTGTCGAAGCACGACAAAAATCATGAAGTGGTACTCTATTGCGGCTGTTGCCCATTTGCAAAATGCCCCAACATCCGACCGGCTTTCAAGCTGATTCAGGAAAAGGGATTTACGCAGGCCAGATTGTTAAACATTCCTAAAAATATCAAGACCGACTGGATAGATAAGGGCTATCCGGTGAATAATTAATTCGCCTGATGATGTTTAAAAACCAATGTAAATTCTTCATCATTTGCATCTTACTGATCGGATGCAGCAGCGTCAGGGCCCAGTTTATTGAGATAAAGGAAGGTAATGTGGCACCGGAAATCAGGTTGCCAAATTTGAAAGGAGACACGATTGCACTGTCGTCTCTTCGCGGAAATTTGGTACTGATTGATTTCTGGGCGAGCTGGTGTGCCCCTTGTGTCGAAGAGCAGCCGGAATTGAAACAATTGTATTTTAAGTACGCCGACTCCAATGGTAAGGGTAAGGGACTGAGGATCTTTGGTGTGTCTCTGGATAGTAAAAAAGAGGCATGGAATAAGGCGGTCCGAAAATACAATATTCCCTGGATCCAGGTCAGCGACCTCAAATTCTGGACTTCACCAGTCGCAAAGGATTATCAAATCGAAGCATTGCCGTTTAATGTAATCCTGGATGAAATGGGTGTTGTAATCGCAGTGAATTTACATGGTCATCTACTGAATGATTTTATTGACTCCTATTTGAAAGCAAAATAAGAAGATTTGATAGACAGCCGAAATGCTGGTCTTTCGCCCTCCAACCCTTCGGCTTCTACCCCATATAAACCCAATTCCGCCAGTTTTCAATCGATTCGCTCCGTTTATCAACCCTGCATAATCAGCCTCGCTTTTTATGCCAATTTTGATTTACAAACCACACAGTATTAAAGCCATGGAGCGGAACAGAAGAAATAGAGAAATAAAAATGCGGAAATTTTCCCGGCGATGTCGTCATTTCCTGGAAACGCAGTTTGACTGGATTGCATTGATCGTCATTACCTTAGTTACATTTTCTATACTGGTTATTTTTTAATTACTGCTGCTTCGCTCTTTGTATCATGAAAAAAATGGCCTCGATTTTCATTTACATTTCACTCATCTTCGTAGGAGTCTACCTGCTGAGCTGCGGGCCAAGCAGCTGGAAAGGCTACCGGGTTGAAAAAGGTGAAGTCGTCATTTACAGAGGTTTTCCGGCATCCCGGACTATCATATACGAAGCGGATGCGAAGTCATTCACAGCGATAAACGACGAATTTGGCAAAGACAAAAACCACGCTTTTTACCTTACGGGCATCATCCCCGAAGCCGACCCAGCCACATTCATGTACCTGTCGGGAGGATACTCAAAAGACAAAACGCACGGATATTCGAGAGACCAGCTGATCAGCCGCGACGGCTTAAATTTCAAAATCGTACCTGATCCCAATGAAATCAGGCCAGATATTACAATGGAAGGCAGTCCCTATGCGCATGATAGCAAACAGGTTTTCAAAGATGTATTCGTGCTGGAAGGTGCAGATCCGGCTACATTCACTTTTGTCCCCATGTTTAATGGCCAGTACCTGACGTATGACCGCTATCGTGTGTACTTTCAGGATAAGCCGATGGAAGGTGCCGATGGCGGTACATTCCGAAAAGTATCGGATTTTAACTTTGCTGACAAAAATGCGGCATGGGGCCTGGAAATGGGCCAATACACACATTGGAGCATAATTGAAAATGTTGACCTCGCTACCTTTAAAGGCATTGACAAAAATTATGCGAAAGATAAGAACCACGTCTATTACAGTGCTTTCATTGTAAAGGGTGCTGATGTCGCTACATTTAAGGAAACGGGATACCTGCTAGCCAGTGATAAAAATGGAATCTATTCATCCGGCCGCCCCGCCACTGCAAAAAAATAATCTGCCATGAATCAAAACATTACATTGACCCGGATTTGTTTGTTTTTTCTGCTCTTGCTGTCGGGAATTCGCGGCTATGCACAGGCATACACGATTGAAACAGTCCCCAACCCGAAGAAAAGCAGCAGTCCGGATTACGTCAGCAATCCTGACAAAATACTAAGTGCCGAAGCGGTGCAGCAGATCAACTCGATACTCAGGATGCTGGAAGATTCCACGACAGCGCAAGTGGCCGTCGTATGTGTCAATTCGATAGGCGACGCGGTTCCCAAGGACTTTGCCACTGCATTGTTCAGAAAATGGGGCCTGGGTTATCAGCAGAAAAATAATGGTCTTTTGGTACTGCTCGTCAATGATCAGCACCGGATCGAGATGGAAACGGGTTATGGCCTGGAAGGAATTCTTCCCGACGCAGTATGCAAAAGGATACAGGTTGAAAAAATGGTCCCGCAGGCTAAGACTGGGAATTTTGATGGTGCGGTAATCGATGCATCCAGAGAGATCGCGCGGCTGATCAGCCAACCAGAGGCGAAAGCAGAGGTATACGACAACTCAAAGTATGATCCAGGCAAACCGCTTGAAGATTCGGGCATATTTGTGGTTTTCCTGCTATTCGTGCCCTGTTTGTTTGTGTATAGAGGGATTTTGTTTTTAGCAAAGAAAAGAAACCCGGTTGCGGATCAGATCGAAAAAGCTGTATCGCAAGCCAAAGGGCGATGGGCCTGGGGTTTTGGGCTACGTATGGTAGTGCCGCTCATTCTGGGCTGGATTGTGATCGAATTGCGTGCGCCATTGTCCTTGCAGGGCTGGCAAATGTTAACCATCATGTATATATATGCAGGTGCGGTTGCGTGGGACGGTCGCAGGAGAAGAAAAAATGCATTTGAACAGCTTTTTTCGAACTCAACTGAACCCGAACGTTACGCTCGCGAAAAGGCATCGGGCTTTAATAACTGGCTGAATATCATTGTTTTTCCAATCCCTTTTGTCTGGTTAAAAATTCAGGATAACAAGGCATTGAATCACTTGCGGAATCATTCCCGCCAGACATCGGAAGGCTTTGTGCTTACCAAAGCACAAAAAAATGAACGGGATGCTTTTCTATCAGACTATCAGAAAGTAGAGCAAGAGCTGGAAACCGTCGACTATGACCTATGGCGCAATGAAAAGCATCATATCATGCAACTAGTCGGGTATGATAACATGGCCGGAACAAAGTACGAATATTGCAGCAAGTGTAATTCAAAAGCCATGTACTTTACGGGTGACCGGATTGTGAAGGAAGCAACAAAGGATCAGGAAGGAAGCGGCTTGAAAGAATACACCTGTAAAGCCTGCGGCCATCACCGCGAAACCGAATACGTCATTGCCATGATCGTTGCCGCGACTCCCTCAAACGTTAATTCGTCCCACACTTATTCTTCATCGGGCAGCAGCTCATGGAGCGGTTCTTCTAGCAGTTCATCCAGCAGCAGCAGCTGGGGAGGCGGAAGTTCTGGTGGCGGTGGCGCCGGTAGCAGCTGGTAGTACAATATGTGGTTTGGGAAATATTTTAAAAACCAGTCTGTGCAGAAACAAATTAAAAATCTGTCGGAAACCGAACGAGCACGCATTCTAATGGAATCGCCTTTTGAGGTAGGCTGCTTTCAGGGCACGGGTTATGACGTTTTTTTGAAAAGTGAACCTGATTTTGAAAAAGCTTACATACGCGGGCTGGGTCAGGTGACAGGAGAAGTGGCGGAAAACTGGATTATCGAACAATACATTTTGACACAAAATAAAAATGATGATTAAATTGATCGCCGGGTTGGTGGTGCTAATCGCTCTGTTGATTGGAGGAATAGGTTTTTTTCGCGAATACATCCCAGATTCGGCTCCAAAACCATATTTCGGGACCAACCTAACAATCAAACCGATAGATATTCCGCTGCCGTATTCAAACGGACTGATCTACGAGGCTTCCCCGGATCCATCAATCATCACCGGGCTGCGAAGAAAAGGTTCTGGTAGGTCGGAGGTGACCGGATTTGACCGCAAGACTGCAAAGATGCTATGGAGCATCAACTTTTCCGGTGAGCTCATCGGCCAGACAGACAAGGAGATACTCATGTATGAACCCGGTGAATCGACGGTATATTTTATCAATCCGGTTACTGGCAGGACCACCCGGAAAGTTTCGCCCCAACCCGATGCTTTAACCCACCCGTCGAGCCTTTACGTGGGAATGGCGTTCACGGACCTCGTTTACATTACCACCAAGCCGCTTTATGGAAGTGTTATCACAGACAAAGAAGGCGTTATAGACACAACACTGCACATTGGTATCACAGCCAAAAACTGGCTCACGAATGAAACAGTATGGTTTTTACCACCCGTCAAACAGATTGTGACCATTGAACACAGACCTGTCGTTTCCGGTGATAAAGTGATGGTAATTAACCCGGAACAAAAAATAAGAGAAGGCCATTCATATCAGATCGTTTCGCTCAAAACCGGACAGGAACTGTATCGAGGCGTGACCGAAGGTACTTATTTTCCACTGGGCAAAGAGCGGTTTTTTGAAAGGACCAACGCATTTGTACGGCGCATTGATCCATTCACGCAAAAAGAAATCTGGCGCATTGATGGTCATTTCCTGTTTGGCCAGCTTTCTGAAATGGGTGACCAGTTGACAATTATTTCGAGGCATGCGGACGGCTCCCAAAATAGCGTGCGTATTGTGAACAGCGTTACCGGTAAACCGATCAAAGAATTCGATCTGCCATTCTTTAAGGAAACAGTCATTAATGGCGCTTTTATTACCGCTGATAACCGAGTGTTCCTTCATTTTAAAGAAGCCGATTCGAAGAAGCCAGGGAAGCTACTCTATGATTACTGGGTACATTATGACCCCCAAACCCGGAGCGCCCTGTCGCGAACGCATTTTCACAGCGAATCAATTACCAGTTTAATTCCATTCATAAATCTATAATTACTTGACTAATGACAACTTTAATGTTTACACTCAGCACTATGTTCAGCCTTTTTGGAAACCCTGCAGTAGCACCCAATTCAGCTCTGGATCTTAAAAATTATCCGGCTACCAGAGATCAGATCAAGGCGCTAGACTTCAATGCCGTGCAAAAGATTACCGCATCGCCAACTGAAATAACGGTTAAAAAGGGCCTTGCGTCCTATTATACTTTCCTCAAAGTGCCACTTCCAGAAAACAATCCTGCGGCCGGAAAAAAGGCTGTTGACGCACTTGAAGCATCACTAAGTCTATACATGGACCCGTTGGCTTATGTAAAATTGGCAGTCATTTACGCACAGGACAACCCTGCATTTAATATCAAACAGGATCGGATCAAATCGTTGAAATACATGTCAATTGCATGGGAGATTGCTGATTTGTCGGACCGCGCCACGAAGGATAACGGATTGCTGACGCTCGTCATTAATAGTAGCCTGGGCCTGGGGGATGGCTTCTGGGCTGACAATGTGAATGGACGGTTCGCAATGAAAAAAGCGCTGGATACCATCCGTCCCGATGTGCTGGCGGCACGCAGCAAGTTCAAAAAGCTTTACAATCTGTCTGTAAAAGATGAATTCGCAGGATCTACCAATGTGGAGCGCCACTACGGAGGTTGATAGCCGTTTTTAAGGTGCTTTCCGCCAGCTATAAAGCCAAAGTGGTAATCAGTGTAGTTGCTTCATTTCGACATGCCGGCGACCTTACCTTTAATTCATCAAACTCAACCATTTCATAAAAAGCATCACGTTCCATGGAGCCTATCAAAAACCCGACGCCAGCCAAACCCAGTGAAGCTCAGGCTGCGTTGCAGAACGAGCAGTACAACCGCGTCACTTTTATGATTCAAAACTATGTTGAGTCGATTGGATTGACCAAAGAAAAAACCTTCAATCCCAAAAACAACAACTGGATCTGGAAAAACGGCTCGGCGACGATAGAAGTATTTATTCAAACCATCAATTTTGACAATGGTAATCGCCGCGATTACCTGCGTATTTTCTCTCCGCTCCTGGAAATTCCGACCAATAATCTGCTTAATTTCTATCGTCATTTACTGGAATTGAACGACAAAAGGCTTGGTGTGAAGTTATGCATAGCGCCCAATACGCAGACCGTTTATGCGACGTACGAGCGGGACGTCAGAGGAATGGATTACCAGGAACTTACGACTTGCATTATCGATCTCGAACTTTGGGCCGACGAATTGGACGATCAGCTGAAAGCACAGTTCCCGAATTGGTCAAACTAACACCATGACAACTTTTCAAACCCTCTGTGCCGGAATCTTTTTGATGGCGTATTATTTTTTCGTGCTGCGAAAATATAATACGCTTGGGTTCCGACTTTTCTCGCTGTTTTTCTTCACCAGCCTGGCAGTATTTTATTGGTGGTACATTGATTATGCCGACCTGAAAGATGTTGAAAAAAATGGTGCGGCGACTGAGGCGGTTGTTCTTAAAAAAACTGCCGATGACATTGAATTTCGTTTCAAGGACCAAAACGGTAAAATGATTGTCAGAAGGCAAATGGGAGGCGTTTCGGTTGACGAGTTCGCGTCGGTCTCTGAGGGGAAACCGGCGGCAGTTTTATACAGTCCGCATTCTGATGTTGTCTTTTTAAAAAGCAGCTACCAGCGCCAGTTAAGCGACAACATTTACATTCTTTTTTTTCCGGGCCTGCTGTTTCTGATCGGAAGCTTGTGTTGGATTTTTCTTCGGAAGTATCGCGTTCACGCACATGGGGACGGCTCGATTTACGAATACGTTACCGACGAAAACGGAAAAATTGTGCTCGACGATGCCCAAAGCAGCACTACGAAGTCACTGAGAAATTACGCTACTATGTCGAAGCTATTTGAGATTTTCGGAAAGTAATGTTAAATCCGATTCACGCATACCGTTTTTGTCCAAGGTATAAAAGGCCAAGCGGTCTTTAAAACAGCGGCCTTCGAGGTGAAGAAAGCCCTCAATGTCCTTCACTTTGTAGCTTTTGCCGCCGACGTACACCGCGAATCGATCTTTATAGCAGGATAGATCTTGCAACTGGCAAATGAATTGAAAATGGGAGGCATCGCCAGAAATGATTTCCTCATTAAGAAATACGTTTTTACTGTCTTTGCTCAGGTACTCATCCAGGCATTTGAAATTTTTGACGTCTGTGGTAAGGATCTGGTATTTTTTGTAAACACTTTTTTTATCGCAGCCCAAATCATAGCCCAGGACTTTGAAACTGACAGGATCGGCACTTGGAACTGGTTTCCCTTTAAAATAGACCCTTTCGGAATCTCGTGCGTATAGTGAAGAGAGTTCCTGGTGCCCAAATCGTGCTGTCAGTACCTGAAAGGTTTTGGAACTGGCTTCACGGATCAGTTTTGGGGTTCCCAGATCGCCGCAGTAGTAAACCTCTTTGTGCCGGATAAAGTAGTTTTCATAGGAAATGGATGATATAGCGAGCTGGGATGGTGGGGCGAAAAGAAGGGGGAGAAAGCCAGAGACTAAAAAAAACAGCCCGACCAGGGGCAGTATGATCAGGACCGTTTTCATTGGAGATAAGTAATGTTTAGGATTACATTCAAGGGGTGACTTATTATTTTTCATGGCGTTCTACAAATCTTCAACCATAATGGCTTATCCGCCAAAAACATTGATGCAGTGGTAACTTTCAACTATTTAACGGCGTACAAGCAGAAGCAAAGGACGCCTGTTGCCAGTGGTGGAGAAAAATACGCTAGTGCCATACCGGTAAATCTCCATTCGCTACCGTTAAATAAGTGAGACGGCACAAGTGAAAATTTATTTGGTAATTGTTGATAAAAACCCTGCGATCCGTATAGCTGGTCAGTATCAGGTTTATTTCAATGTTTATGGCGTGCCGAAAAACGTATTTGTTGCTTTTTTTTGCCTGGCAGCTGGCCTGTCTTTCCAGGGTTGCCGACGCACAAACCGTCTTTCAGAATATAGGACGCCAGGATGGCCTGAGTGCCAAAAATGTGCGCTGTTTGTACAAAGATGCACAGGGAATGCTCTGGATTGGTACTGCCAATGGCTTGAACCGGTACGATGGCGCGGTGGTCAAACAATATCCGCAGGCCAGTAAGCAAAGAAGTAACGATGTAAACGCGATCCATGAATTTACCGGTCATGACACGCTGCTGCTTGGCCTGAGAGACGGAGTGCTACTCTTTGATAAAAGATCCGGGCATTTCTTGACCGATCCCAGATTTGCCCTGCTCTCCCGCAAAGCCGTGTTGAGTATCGAATCAGATAATCAAAACAGGATCTGGATCTTAACACAATCGAATATTTTCATTTTTGACAAAGGAAAGCTTTTGCCGGCATCGTCGGTTCTGCGGTTCCCTGCCGGTTTTGAAGCGAGCCAAAACGGTTTTTCGACGATGGTATGGGACACGACGCGCAACGGATTTTGGATTGCGGGAGATAGACCATCATTTGTGGACTGCAAAAAAGGGCAGGTGTATTTCAAAGGTTATAACCCATTGAAAATCCCGATTTTGGAAAGGGAATTGGTACAGGCTATTGCAGTGGACAAACGGGGCAATGTCTGGTACGGATGCGATTCTGATCCGTCGCTGAATTATTGGGACTTTCGTTCCGGGAAGACGGATACGTATCTCGAACTGGATGGTAAGGCCATCGGGGAAGGCTGCAATTACATTTTTGTAGACCATCAGGATCGTCTTTGGATCTCCACCTGGCTTTTTGCGGCATTTTTAAAAGAACCTGGAAAAGCTATAAAAAAATTGGAATATAGCCAGGACCAGGCCTATACTATTGCCTACGGACATTTTAGGGATGTCATCTCAGACCCGCAAGGCAATGTTTGGCTTGCTACTATCAACGGTGTCAGCAAAACCCTTTCACAGAGCCCCATTGAAGCAATTTATAAATTGCCAAGTTTTCCGTTTTTTCTGGAAACGGGCTTTTCGCACGCCAATTCGATCACAGTAGACGGCCAGGATATCGTCGCGTGCAAGGAAGATGGCATTGTCGTTTTTCATACTACCGACCGGTCGTTCCAGCGGTATATTACAACCAGCCGAAGCATGCGCGATAACCGGTTTGTGATGGCCGCAAAAGCGACAGACGGTTGGTGGTTCGCTGGCCACGACGGAATTTACACCCTTGCCGCGGGGGCATCTAAACTGAAAAGATTTGAACAAGCCAGAAGTGGCCTTGCCAACCGTTTGGCAAGTTTCGTTTTTACGGATCGCCAGGGAAATATCTGGTTCAAAATACTCGATGATGCGATTTACCGCTACGACATTACCAGGAAAATTTGTACCCGTTTCGACGGGAAAGACCCTGCTTATGGGTTGTTTGACTTTACCAACTCCTACGGTTTCCTGGCTCTGGAAAATAATGATGTAATGTTTGCCAACTCAACACAGGGGTTGTTGCGGTTCAGTGCATCTTCACAGCGATTTTCTGTTGTAGCCAGCCCTGCACTCAAAGGGCAGCAAGTTTACAAAATGATCGCTGACAAAGAAGGAGATATATGGGCTGCGGTGGGTACCGATGGCCTGGTGAAAATCGATCAGCAAGGCAAGCTGCTTGATAGCCTGAATTCCGGAATGGGTTTGCCCCATGACCAGGTATCTTCCATGGACATCGACGCCAAGGGTTTTGTATGGGCAGCAACGCGTGAGGGGCTGATCAGCTATGATCCGGTGGCTAAAAACCTTTCCAAGATCGATATTGACCTGGGTAAGACCCTGCAAGATTACTGGAACGACATTACCGTGGTAAAAGGTAAAGTCTATGCGGTGATGCTCGACCATGTCGTCGTGATCAATCCATTACGCTTTGCAGGTGTCCCGGTCACGAACCCACCGGCGATTACTTCGGTGAAGGTCTTTGGGCAGGAGAAGTTAAACCTCGCCCGGCAGGGCAGGCTCGAACTTAACCCTGACGAGGATTTTGTTACCATTCAATTTGGCTCACAGGGACATCGTGATATTCCCTCGCTCCAATACAGCTACCAGTTGGAAGGGATCGACGAGGATTGGGTGTATGTGGGAAGAAGTATTACTGCTACCTATACCAATTTGAAACCGGGGACTTACCGTTTCATGGTGCGTAGTACCGATGAAAATGACCGGTGGATGACTAAGGCCGCTGCATTAACCCTGCATGTACTGCCATTCTGGTGGCAGACCTGGTGGTTTATCGTCTGCTGCTGCTTATTGGTAGCCGGCGGGCTTTACTGGATCTGGCTGTTATACCTTAAAAGGAAGCAAAAAATGCTTCTGGACGAAACCCTCGATTATTTTGCCAATAGTGTTTATGGCGAAAATACGGTCAATGAGATCTGCTGGGACATTGCACGGAATTGTATTTCCAAACTTCATTTTGAAGACTGCGTGGTGTATTTGCTCGATAAAAAAACGGGTAAACTGCTACAAATGGCCGCATACGGCCCTAAAAGCCCCAAAGACTACGAAATTATCAATCCCATTGAATTACAGGTGGGAGAAGGCATCGTCGGGGCTGTGGCCGCCAGCGGGCTTCCATTACTGATCGGGGATACCCGCAAAGACTCCCGGTATATTGTCGACGACGAGCAGCGATCATCGGAGTTGGCAGTACCCATTATCCATGAAGGACAGGTAATCGGAGTGATTGACTCGGAGCACCCGGAAAAGCATTTTTATACGCCTGAGCACCTGAGGGTGGTCTCGATGATTGCGGCCATTAGCGCCAATAAAATTGCAGAAGCCATGGCGCGTGCGCAAAGCCAGCAGCAGGAAATTGTGCTGCTGCAAATCAATAAGATGTTAGCAGAGAGCCAGTTGATGGCATTGCGGGCGCAAATGAACCCGCATTTTGTCTTTAATTGCCTGAACAGTATCCAGGAATGTATCGTCCGGCAGAAATTTAATGAGGCAAGTACTTACCTCAATAAGTTCGCCAAACTCTTCCGCCTGGTGCTCAACAATTCCGGTAAGAGCCTGGTATCGGTAGAGGAAGAACACCAGGTGCTGGAACTTTACCTTCAACTGGAGCTGATGCGGTTTGAAGATAGTTTTTCCTACGAAATACAGATCGATCCTGCTCTATCGGACGACAATATTCTGCTCCCTTCCATGCTTTTGCAGCCCTATGTCGAGAATGCCATCTGGCACGGGCTGATGCATAAAAAAGGCCAGCGGCAGATGCGGGTGGGGTTTTCTAAGATCAGTGAGGAGGTTTTTGTCTGTGAAGTGGAAGATAATGGAATTGGAAGGGAGAGGTCCATGCAGTTCAAGGAGGAGTCCAGCAACACGAGTGGCCACGAATCCAAAGGCCTAAAGATTTGCCAGGACCGGATAGACCTTTTGGCCCGGCAGGGGAATCATGCAAGAATTGAAATCATTGATAATTATGGTCCGCAAGGGGAGCCTTCAGGCACATTGGTCAGGATCGAGCTTTCAACCTATTTAAATAATAACTAGACCATGATCAAGGCCCTTATTGTTGACGATGAGCCCAAGGCAAGGAGCGTTTTGGCTTTTTATCTTGAAAACAAAATTGAAGAAATTACACAAATCCGGGAGGCAGAATCCGTTGATCAGGCGTTGTTGATGCTGAAAACCTTTAAAGCAGACATTGTATTTTTGGACGTGCAGATGCCTGGGAAAAATGGTTTTGATCTGCTCCGTTCGCTGGACCGGCCCCAGTTTGAAGTTATTTTTACGACTGCTTATAACCAGTACGCCATTCAGGCAATCCGTTTCAGCGCATTGGACTACCTGCTCAAACCCGTGGATCCCGACGAGCTGCGGGCGTCCGTCAACAGGTATTTGAAAAAGCAGGGTAGCGAACAAAATGGGGTATTGTATAATAACCTGATCCAAAATATTGCCCACAAAAAAGCCAATGAATTCCGGCTGGCCATTCCCTACCAGGATGGAGTAGCATTTCTGTCGTTGAATGAGATCATCAGGTTGCAGGGAGAGGGCAATTACACCAATATATTCATCAAAGGCCAAAATGCTGTTTTATCGAGCAGGACCTTGAAATACTATGAAGAAATGCTCGATGAATTTGGTTTTATACGCACCCACAAGTCCCATTTGGTGAACCCTAAATTCGTCAGCAAATTAATGGCTGACCATGATGTGCTTGAATTGCTCGACGGGGCAAGGGTGGAAATATCCCGCCGCAAAAAAGAAGAAGTGATCCGTCAATTGCCTGTCAGAAATTAACCGGTTGGTAAACGAAATCAGCCGTAGGGTTATTTTCATGGTGAAGCCCCTATGAAAGCTTATGTTCTTTGTGTAAAAGAAAATGCTTTTATGAAGGTACTCGGCGTGGAGATAACGGATTTTGGCGAATGGCTGATTGTGGCCACCGTAGCTGCAGTGGTTGTAATATATATATTTAAAAAATGGCAATCGGGCAAATGCGCCGCTAGCCGTAGCGGTGCAAGGGAAGTTTTAGCAGAGGGGATCGTCATCAGTACAGGCCCCGCAGATGCTGCGTTGGAAGATGAAAGCCGGGTCAAGCTCTACATTCATGTTAAACCCAAGCAAGGAAGGAATTTTATCTCTGAACTGAACTTTGACGTGTCAACAACCCAGGATCCCCCCGTCACAGGTACCAAGGTATTGGTGAAATTCAATCCGGCCAACCGCAATCACCTTATTTTAATGTTAGATCATCAGGAACGTTAGCAGCTGTCAGGGAAAGTTCGGATTTGATTTTAGTCAGCTCGCCTAACAGCTTTGTGATTGGAACAGGCGTATTTTCTAAGAGGCTGGCCGCGTCTGCAATCGCAAAATTCAATGATCCTATTTCCGTTTGCCGTTTATTCAGAATGTCCTGATAGGTAGATATTCTCTGACCATTTGAAAATTTGCTAATCATCAGCACGTTTTGAATTACTTCTTCTTCCGTCAAATGGATACCATCATGCGCTGCGACGGCGAGACATTCACGAATCACTTTTTTCCCAATTTCCATCACGGAATCATCTCGCTGGAATATGCCGTTATCGGTTTCCAATAGGGGACATATCGAATTAAACACGCAGTTACTGATGACCTTTTTCCAAATGATCGGTTGTATATCCGGCTCAGCCCTGAAAGCGAAAATGGTGGTATTTATCTGTTGAACAACCCGTACCAGTATTTCCTGTGAGCCGTTGATAGACCCGATGGGCGAGACAGCAACGGGCTTAAATCTCACGCTATTTTTGCCAGTTGATTCGCTGGTTGTAAATAATACACAGCGGTAGAGGTTGTCAAAACCCAGATCAATAAAGCATTTTTCAATATGCAGGCCATTTTGAAGGAATACAATCGGAGCGGATTTAGCTTTCAGCTGTAATTTAAGAGCCAGCTGAGGGTTTCCAAATGATTTATTAGTCAGTAGAATGATGCCTTCCAGTTTCTCGTAGTTGCTCAAAGAGCTGATTGTGACATCGGCCTGCAATGTTTCGCCGCCTGTTTCTACCTGAATGTGTTCACGGGAAATGCCCGGTTCATCAACTGAGCCACGAATAATGGTCACATTCTTCCCATTTAAAGCCAGCGCAACCGCGAGCGCCTTCGCGATCACTCCATTACCGATAATGAATATATCGTTTTCAATGCCGACGTGCTTACTGGCTACCATTTTACAAGATTTAACAATGAAGATCAGATGCTATTCGCAAACATAGTGAGGCTTTCCTTTTGTATAAAGACACAGTTTCGAGCATTACGCTGGGTACAGTGTTCGGAAAGGTTTTTTTTGCTACAAGTGGCTGATTACTTAGCGCGTACCAGGGTGATAATTTCACCTGGATCTGAAATCAGGTAGTCAGGTGCTGCATCCATTACCGCTTCTTTTAAATCATAGCCCCAATCCACCCAGGCGATTTTGACCCCGGCTTTTTTGCATGCAACGATGTCCCGCACTTCGTCACCCACATATAAGATGTTGTCAGGCATTAGCTTGTATTTTCTAAGAAATCCCTTGATCAGTTTATGTTTTCCAAATAGGCTGGTACTGCAGTAAACCTTATCTAGTGAATGGATACCATTGTCCGTCAAAAATTCTGAAATATTGTTTTTGTCATTTGATGAAATAATCGCAGTTTCAAAACCTGAGGCGTCCAGGTCTGCTAATAACTCCTTCATTCCATCAAACAGCTTTACTTGCCGCAACTCTTTTTTATAAGTTGCTAAAAACTCCCCTGCAAGAAATGGAATGCGGTATATAGGTATCCGAAGATAACGGCACCGCTCATTGAAAGTCAGCATTCGCAGGTGTTGAAGCTTTTCTAGTTCAATGTGTCGGTAGTTGTATTTTTTGGCAATCTGATTGTAGACCGAAATAAAGACTGCTTGGGAGTCGGCTATGGTTCCATCGAAGTCGAAAATGACGCATTTGATCATAGTGGAAGGATTTGGAGCAAGAAACACAATATTGTGATCCAGCACGGAAAAAATCCGTCGGAATGTGACTATTTCATATTGAATCGACGAATAAGGCACTTGGGCAGAACCAAGCACATTGTTTTCAATGATAGCTTTGTTGAGTGATATAGCGCTACCCAGCCCCACGAAAACAGCAAAGGAGGACAATTTTTGGTTGCCCTCCTTTTTAGTGTGTGCCGCTATACTCGATTACATCCCAGTGAACAGGCCGGTGGTCACATAGTCGTAGTCGATGGTTTGCATTAATGCGCCTCCGGATATATTATACATTTGTCTGGAAACGGGATAGCCATCGGCATTAAGGGTGTAAGAGAAGTATCTACCACCCAGTGAGCCCTTTTCTGTAACGAGCTTTACCAGATATTTGGTAGGCTTTCCAAAAACCCGCAGGTAAGGATCAGGCATGTTGGCGAATTCGCAATTGATGGGATAATGGTCATCCAAAAGCGGTTGACCGGAAGATTGGGTGTAGATCAGGTTGGATTCCACTATCAACATCGGAGCCGAACCATTTCCTTTGCCCGAATCACCATACTGCGATACTTTGTTCAGTTTGCCGTCCGTATCGTAAAAGAAATCCGTGTAGTCATTTGCAGAATTTTTGTTTTTACGGGTCATCAACTGCCCTTTTGGCGAATATTGATAGATGTAACTGCTTTCTTTTGCAAGATTTGGAACGGGGCCGGATGTCACATATTCCTTATGCTGGGACTCGAAGCAATTTCCTGTGGCTGGTTGTAGCAAATAAGTTGTTTGTTCCTGCAACTTGTTATTTCCATATAATTTCGTCACCACTGTGTTGGCCGAATAAGTGTACGCGATATAGCTCGCGTAAGTACCGTGATAAGCAGGTCCGAAAGTGACTCTTTTCAATTTTCCATCGTCGTAATAGGATAAGGTAGAAGTCCCGCGTTTGGTCAGTTGGTAGAACTTAGGTTTTGTTGGCGACATTGCTTCCCGCATGTTCGGGGAGGAGACCATGGATGGTTCGTCCGGCGCTACCAGATTTTCCTGCTGGCATGATGTAAGTGCAATAGCGAAGAGCAGGATCCCACCGGCGCATTTGGCGAGGTATTTCATTGAATTTTTCATGGCAATAACTAAGCGATTTTTGTAAATAAAATGATGATTTGTTTCTGTCAAACCGGTGTCGTTGATACTGCTCCGATTGACGATACAAACGTAGGTGGGATTGAGACCTGCATCAATTTTTTCAGGTATACAAAAGATGGATCGCCTGCTGCCAGAAAGTGCACAAAATGTATACAAACTGGGTTTTTGGGCTAATTAGTGCCTTTATCGTGAATTTATGCGGACTGTTTGCTTGTTTTTACCTTTACACCTTCGTGAAACTGATGCCCGGCATCTTCGGAATCGGCGTTCCCGAAATCGTGGGGATAAACTTTAAAAGTGGCGGGATCGGCGCCTTTTACAATTTTGGTTTTGTAAAAGACATATTGACTATCGCTGCCGTAATTTTCTCCCAGCACTTTGAAAGTTGCTACATCCGCATCTTTCATTTTCTGGTCATCCATGAAAACCGCAGATTTGTCCCTGGCGTAGTTGAAATCATGTCCGTACATCCCATTTTCTTTGTAAACTACCCATGTCTCCGGATCAGCGGCCGCCACTTTCCTTTCCCGGAAAAAGACCGAGCTTTTATCTTTTGCATAGCCTTCGGGCAGTATTTCGAACGATTTACTGTCAGCGTCTTTCAATGTAAACCCGAGAAAGAACACGTGGTGATCATCTTTGGAGTAGCGATAATCGAGAATCTGGAACGAAGCTCTCTGGCAAGGCAGAATGCAGATATTGTGCTGCCTCTCACCGGTATACCCATAATAATAAATGTTGACAGCATCACGGGCAAAATTATCTTCCAAAAGCTCAAAAGTTTTCCCCTGACTGCCAGCAATCGGGAGCTGATTTAAATAGGCCGCTACATCATCTTTGCTAAAATGCGTATTGATACTCACCAATGACGACACCTGCTGTACCTGAAAAGCGATTCCCTGGAACCATGCCTGCGTGCTGTCTTTTGCATACCCGTTGCCCAGGCTGCTCAAAGTTGGAATATCCGCATTGTCGATCGTGAGGATCGTCTGTTTTTTGGTCAGATAGTAATTCTGGCCCTCCCGGTATTCATTACAGTAATAGGCCCTGTTTTTGTCCTTAGCGTAATGCTCGTCCAGTGCTTCAAATGTGGGCACATCGGCATAGCTGAACGCCCGGTCTTTGTAGTAGGCATGAGTTGCGTCTTTTGCAAATCTTCGGTTTAAAACCTGTAAGCTTTTATCAGTGACAACCTTACCATTGAATTTGATGTTCTTTTCTTCGCTATCCCAGCCAAATGCAGACATAATCAAAGACTTTACAATCCAAAAGAAGGTTTTAAGCAGCCATTTTATTATTTTGAATGTAGTAAGCATAATCGCGGAGGAATGTAAGTTCTCGTTTTCTAACGAATGCAAAGTTAGAAATGGAAGTGCTATGGATCCCAAAAAGCCACGTATACAAAAAGTACACCGTTCCCGCAGGCGCGGATATAAAAGCTGTCTAAGCGGTTATTTATTTGATCAAAGATGTTATCGCCGTGTTCGCAAGCTCTACGGATGGGTTGAAACTGGCCGAGCTCATATATTGGAGCAAGCTATGACGAAGTTGGCGGGCAACCGGGCGATTTCCTACATCATTGCTAATGTCGAAGCTGCACACGATAAGCTTACCCTGGCCTACATTTGCTTCAAAAATGCCTGCTAACTGGCGGTTGTTGGCGAAATTGTCTATGTATCTCACAATGGGTGATAAGCTGTTGTCCGGTAAAATCATCGCGGTGGATCTGGTGCAGAGGTCCCACCACTGCCAGTCGGAAAAAGAGTCGGTAGGAAAGTAACGCAGCGCCGGGTGTTTTGGATCGCAGAGGATTCCCATGGTGCCCGCCTGGCTGGGAAAGTGCACCGGGCTCCAGAACACGGGTACGAATTTGCCCTGGACACCTTTCAGTTGGTGATAGTCAGGATTGAAAAGGACTTTTTGACCCTGCGACAATGCTTTCAGTGCTTCGTCCACCGACTGCGTGATCATGACGTCAGCAGGTTCATTGGGTACATTGGCGGGATAAACCCATAAGTGCCAAGAATTTACAAATGCGGTGTTTTTCAAAGCTAATGTCAGCGTCAGGCGACTGGCGGACTTCACCGCATTTAACTTTACCTCAATCTTACCAAGATCCAATCCGTTACCAACGCCCACAGTCTGTGCAGGAAGTTTTCCTTTGGCGATTGGTTTGCCCTGCTCGTCGGCTAATGTCCATTCGGGCGTCACATTGGCCAATGGTCCTGCACTGAAATTGGCGATTTCAGCCGTAGCCCGAAAGGTTTCCAGGTTAGTAAATGTGGCCTTTTCAAAACGGAGCAGCGGGACCACAGGCGAGCAAAATTGTCTGAACTCGCTCGGGGACAATATTCCTTTACTTTCCCAAAAGGCATCAAGCAAACCAATGTCGGCGGTGCCCTGGCCGGGGAAATCGTGCAAGTCCAGCAGCTGGATCCCGCTGGCACCTTTCGTTCGCAAAATCCGCTCCATTTCCTCTTTATAGAGCAAAACAGCCAGTTTTCCGCTTGATTTCAGAAAGGAATCTGCCAGTGCCAGCATTCCCTTTTTGTCAAGATCATTTCGGATTGCAATCAGATTCAGAGGTGCTAGCACGCCGGTATACTTCTTAATTTCGGCGACATTTGGGTACATCGCGTACTGGCCTACCTCATGGGTAACGACGGGTACCGGCATGCCCGTCAGCGAACTGGTGTAGTCGCCTACAAAAGAAGGGGCTTGTTGATTAAAAATTCCCTGTCCCCGCACCCAGCCGAGTTTGGTTTGCTGCGTGACGAAAAAGTCGTCCGTAGGCTCTGGCCAAGCGCCGTGAGGCGGCTGGAAACTGTACGTGGTGGTGGTGTAAAGATGACGCGCGTCGGATTTTTTCAGCCCTGCCACCAGGTTATTCAAAAATTCAAAATTTCCTTCCAGCTCATTTCCCATTGACCAGAAACAAAAGGAAGGATGATTTCCATACTCACGACTAATCCGGTATGCTTCGTCGGTGATGAAACGGTTGGCTTTGGGATCTTCGCCGACCTGCAGGCTCCACATCGGAAGCTCTACCTGGAGATAAAAGCCCAGCGAATCTGCTACATCAAATGCGGCACCCGGCGGGCACCATGAATGAAAACGAATGTGGTTCAAACCGTAAAGTTTGGCAGTACTGAAAACTTTCAACCAACCAGCCTTATCGGTAGGCGGATGGCCGGTTAGTGGAAAAATAGCGCTTTCCAGGGTGCCACGAAGAAATATCCGGCGACCATTGATATGCAATTGACTGTTTTCTCCTGACAAAGCCCGAATTCCAAATGTGGTCTGGTATTTGCTGACATTGCCCTCGGCGGTGAGTGACGCATCCAATTGGTAAACTGCCGGCGAAAACTCGTCCCATTTCTGAAAGTTTTCTGAGAGGTCATACATGGTTTCAACAATTGCCCGACCGGTATCTATCCGCATGGTTTGATTTTTGGAGGGAATGCTCTTTCCATTGATCTGCGCTTTTAACAGAAAATTCCCATCCACAACGCGGCCGGATTTGTTACAAATCTCCATCCTAACCCTGACCGACCTCGTCGCCTGGTCCGGATCCGTGCGGACGTGGCGAATGCTGACGGGATCATAGGCAGTCAATTCTAATTTGCCAATCGCGCCATTCCATATCGTTTGCGTGCCATCCGTATAAGCGTGAGCCAAATTTTGATAGCTGATATCGTATTGTTTTTTATTATCAATGCGCACCAGAATGCTGTGATTGCCGGGAATCATCAACGCCTTGAGGTCGTAGCGGTGGGGTGCGGTTAAACTTTCCTGTTGCCCGTCCACTGCCTTTCCATCCACAAAAACACGGCTTTGCCATAGTACCCGTTCCAACATGAGCTCTATTTGCTTGCCTTGCCAGTTCTGCGGGATAGTAATGCTGCGCCGGTACCATGCCGTACCAATGAATTTATGACGTCTTGCCAGCTGATAAAGCGACTCGCGGGTGAGAGAAGGCGTGATCGCAAGTGAATCACCCAACCCTTGCTCGTCCGTAGTACCTGGCAAATGGATCTTATAAGGAAATGGACGACTGACCTGGCGATGTGAACCCGCATCATCGGCATCAAATGCCACTTCCCATTCGCCTGCCAGTGACAGGGTGGTTTGAGCGTAGGATAAAACTGGAAAAATAATTGCAAGTAATAGAAGAAGTAGGTTTCGCCTCATGGATTATTCAGTAATGGGCTGCAAAAATACCATTCACACGCGTACATTTACATAGCATATTTTATTGAAAAGCTGGATAAAATTCCTATTGTTAAGCAACCCTCTGAATTGGTGTGATCAGAAGATTATGCATTTTTTTAATGCTTTGATCCATTCTCCTGCGCATCTCTATTGTGCATTTTTGCAAACCCAAAAGTACTTTCCCGAATATGATAAAAATAGATGATGTGAGCCAGCAGACTGTTCGTTACAATGGCGGGTATATTGTAGGTATTTCTTTAATTTCCGCCTTGGGTGGCTATCTGTTTGGTTTCGACTTTGCAGTGATATCGGGTGCGCTGCCATTTTTAAGAAACGAGTTCCAGCTGGACGTTTGGTGGGAGGGTTTTCTGACAGGTTCACTGGCGCTTGGCTGCATGGCCGGTTGCCTGTTTGCCGGGAAGCTTGCCGACAGTTATGGCCGAAAGTATGGGCTGGTTGTAGCAGCATCCGTTTTTGCAGTTTCTTCTCTTGGTATGGCCTTCTCCAATAGTTTGCAGATTTTTGTTGCCATGCGGTTTGCGGCCGGTATAGGAGTGGGGATGGCATCCATGCTGAGCCCGATGTACATTGCAGAAATCTCTCCTGCGGAAATACGCGGGCGTAACGTGTCTATCAATCAGTTGACCATTGTGGTTGGTATCCTGGTCACTAATCTTGTCAACTATTTTCTGGCTGATGAAGGGCCTGAGGCGTGGCGGTGGATGTTTGGTCTTGGGACCGTACCGGCAGCGTTGTTTCTGATAGGCGTGATATGGCTTCCTGAAAGTCCCCGGTGGCTTATTACGGTAGGACAAACTGATAAAGCCCGCAAAATCCTGTCCAAGATCGGGAATGAGCATTTTGTAGCTGTTACACAGCATGCCATTGAGCATTCGTTGAAAAACGCACCCAAAGCGTCGTTTACTGACTTATTCCAAAAAGGGGTCAGGCCTGCGCTTATTGTGGGCATCACATTGGCCGTGTTTCAACAGCTTTGCGGGATCAATGTAGTCTTCAATTATACATCTACCATATTCGAATCCATTGGTGCAGATCTGGATCGCCAGCTTATGGAAACCGTCACGATAGGCATTGTGAACCTCATTTTTACCATTGTGGCCATGTGGCAGGTCGATAAGCTCGGCAGAAGGCCCCTTATGCTCATTGGCTCCCTGGGGCTTTCTGTGACTTACCTTGCCCTGGCCTTTGTACTTCAGAATGGCGCCGCTCCGTGGGTGGTATCGCTCCTGGTACTGGCCGCTATCGCTATGTATGCCACTTCGCTCGCCCCGGTGACGTGGGTACTGATCACCGAAATTTTTCCAAACAACATTCGGGGTATAGCTACTTCCGTGGCGACCGTCTCGCTGTGGGGCGCGTATTTTATCCTTGTTTTTACATTTCCGGTGCTTGCTAAGGTATTGGGCACCTATGGCCCATTCTATCTCTACGCAGCCATTTGCCTGTTAGGGTTTTTATTTATCAAAAAACGGGTTAGCGAGACGAAAGGGCGCACACTCGAAAATTTGGAAGAAAGTTACGTCAGACATTAATTAAAAGCATAATCGCATGGATCATGTTCAAATCTGGGAAGCAAAAGTGACTATCCCTACTTATGAAGTGGGCGAAAAGGAGCGGAATCCCATGTTTTTTGAAAAAAGGGTTTATCAGGGTAGTAGCGGCGTCGTTTATCCCAACCCCGTTATTGAAAAGATCTTTGATACCAGGATCGATAAAGAATATACCGGACTGTTTCTGGAAAATAAGTATTTGAAAATTATGATATTGCCTGAGATAGGAGGACGTGTGCAACTGGCATACGACAAACTCAGACAGCGGCATTTTGTGTATTACAATCAGGTGATCAAACCTGCATTGGTTGGTTTGACCGGTCCCTGGATCTCGGGCGGTATTGAGTTCAACTGGCCGCAGCATCACCGTCCTTCCACCTTCGAGCATGTCGATTACCGGATCGAGGAAAATGCGGATGGGAGTAAAACAGTTTGGGTAAACGAAATTGAAAAAATGTTCCATACCAAGGGAATGGCCGGTTTTACACTGTACCCGAACCGCGCCTATCTGGAAATTAAGGCACAGCTTTACAATCGTACCGCACTTCCTCAGACTTTCCTATGGTGGGCCAATCCTGCGGTAAAAGTCAATGATGATTATCAATCGGTGTTCCCTTCGGACGTTAATGCGGTTTTTGATCACGGTAAAAGAGATGTATCGACGTTCCCTATCGCGACCGGAACCTATTACAAAGTGGATTACTCGCCGGGTACGGATATAAGCCGCTACCGCAATATTCCCGTGCCTACCTCTTACATGGCCATTAATTCAGAATATGATTTTGTTGGTGGCTATGAGCATGATAGCAAAGGCGGGTTGCTCCATGTAGCCAATCACCACGTATCGCCCGGCAAGAAACAATGGACCTGGGGGCATGGTGATTTTGGTCAGGCGTGGGACCGTAACCTGACAGACGAGGATGGCCCGTACATTGAGCTCATGACCGGTATGTTCACTGATAATCAACCTGATTTTACCTGGCTGATGCCGAACGAAGAAAAATCTTTCACCCAATATTTTCTGCCCTACCACGCATTAGGAGTGGTCAAAAACGCGACCAAAGATGTGTTGCTCAATCTGGAAACGCTGGCTGGATCAGCGAAGATTCAGGTCCTGGTGACGTCCGTGCATCTTAACCTGACGATTGCTTTAAAACAGAAAGAAGCGCTTTTATTTGAAACAAATGTTGACATTGTACCCGAAAAAATCTTCGAACAACAAATTGTTTTGCCTGCGGACGCAAAAGCAGACGCACTGGCGCTGATCATTTGGGATAGTGCCGGCAAGGAAATAATCCGCTTCGATCCGTCATCCAACAGTGCCAATGACATTCCAACTCCTGCACTGGCACCTGCTGCCCCTGCGGATGTAGAGAACAATGAGCAGCTTTTTTTGATTGGTCAGCATTTGGAACAATACAGGCATGCCACATACAGCCCCGTTCCGTACTATGAAGAAGCATTGCACCGCGACCCGAAAGATATCCGTAACAACAATGCCCTGGGCACCTGGTACCTTCGCAGAGGGCAGTTTGACAAATCAGAAACGTATTTTCAAAAAGCAATTGAAACATCCACCGGGCGAAATCCCAATCCCTACGATGGAGAACCCTATTATAATTTGGGGCTAAGTCTGTTGTTTCAGGAAAAAACGGAAGATGCTTATCGGGCGTTTTATAAGGCTGCCTGGTCGTCGGCCTGGCAGGATGTGGCGTATTTAGCATTGGCACAAATTGATCTGAAACGTACAGATTACAATCTGGCCTTGGGGCATATCAACTACTCACTGGATCGCAATGCAAAAAGCAGCAAAGCTTATGTCATTAAATCATCGGTTTTAAGAGTGCTTGGCCGCTTTGAAGAAGCTGTCGCCGTGTGCAACGAAGCATTACGTCGGGACGGGTTTAATCTGGGAGCCTTTTATGAGCTGGCCAAAATCGAGCAGGCAAATAGTACCGGTGATGGTGACCTGTCTAAACTCCAAAAATTGGCACGGAGTGATGACCATAACTTCATCGAATATGCGCTGGATTACGTCTGGTGCGGCCTTTACGAGGAAGCATTGGATTTTTTAAAGCTCGCTGAACGGGCAGGCTCCGGCAACCCGATGGTATACTATCACATTGCCGATGTTTATCGACGCATGGGCAATGTGGCTGAAATGACAGCCTATCTGCATATAGCTGGCGGCCAAATAACCGACTACTGTTTTCCCAACAGACTGGAAGACATAGGAGCCTTGCGAACAGCGATAGCAAATAATCCATCCGACGGATTTGCATCATACTACCTGGGAAACCTGTTTTACGATAAGCGCCAGTATCAGGAAGCCATTCATTTGTGGGAACAGGCGATCAAGTTAAATCCTGATTTTCCAACTGCTTTGCGGAATTTGGGTATCGCTGTTTTTAACAAGTTACAGGATACGCAACGCGCCCTGGAATATTTCGAAAAAGCATACCAACTCAATCCTGATGATGCGCGTATATTGATGGAGGTTAATCAGCTTTACTTCCGGTTGAACAAGCCGGTGACAGAGCGATTGGCTTTTTTGCTAGAACACCAGGAAACCGCGGATAGGAGAGATGATCTGTTTCTTGAAATAGCTGCGCTTTGTAACCTGGTAGGACAGCATGGCCAAGCATTGGAATTAATCGAAAATCGAAAATTTCATCCCTGGGAAGGCGGGGAGGGGAAAGTCTCTGGACAATATGTACTGGCATTAATTGGTCTGTCGAGAGAAAACATTGCCAACGGTGACTTCCAGGAGGCCATTGAACAGCTTACGGCGGCTCAGGTATTTCCGCATAACCTGGGAGAAGGTAAACTGCCCGATGCACAGGAAAATGACATTTCTTACTGGCTTGGCTGCGCGTATGAAGGGTTGAATGTCATTGAAAAGGCAAATGAATGGTTTTTGAAGGCAACCAAAGGCAATAGCGAGCCCTCGGCAGCGATCTTTTATAATGATCAGCAGCCTGATAAAATTTTTTATCAGGGACTCGCCTGGAAAAAACTAAATGAGCACGAAAAGGCTGACCAGATCTTTCATAAGCTGGTCGCGTACGGGCAAATGCACATGAATGATGACGTGACACTGGATTATTTCGCAGTATCACTTCCCGATCTGCTGATCTTTGATTCGGACCTGAATATGCTCAACCGGATCCATTGCTTGTACGTGATAGCCCTCGGACTACTCGGATTGGAAGACTATCAAAAAGCAGAGGATTTTTTCAGGCAGCTATTGGCATTGGATTGTTCGCACGCAGGCACAAGACTTCACCTTGAAATTATCAAGAATCTGAGGATCGTGTGAGCAGTTAGCTAACTTACAATTTCAATGAATTTTTCCCGGCCCTTAATGCGAGTGATTTGTCTTTCCAGACGAAATTACCTGTTGTTTTGGCAGGTATTTCAATTTCAGCCTGCAACACGCCTTGGTTTACTTTATAGCTAACCGTGATCTTGCCATTGGGGTGGGGCATTTCACCGCTGATTTTATTAATGGTACCCAAATGTGGCGTGATCAGGATTTTGGAAAAACCTGCTGCTCCGCTGTTAATACCGAGAATAGTGCGGAAGAACTCAATATTTGGGCTTGATCCCCATGCGTGGCAATCCGAGCGTGAGGTGTTTACATCCGAGGTTTCTGCCCAGGTAGTGAGTCCTAATGCCATATTTTCACGCCATTTGTCGAGCCAGCTCAGATAATTATCTCCTAATCCCGCCTTGGTATAAGCCTGATGCAGGTAGAATTTAAAGTAAATGGAAGCGGGTGCCAATGTAGTATCGCTCATCATTTTATTGGCCAAGGGCTTTGCATTGGCTGGTGCTACAATTCCTGAAAGAATAGCCAGCGAATTGGCGTGCTGGGAATAAGTATTCTTTTCCTTCGTGTCAGCAAAAAGACCCCTGCCAGCGTCCCAGTATTTGCTCTGAATTGTTTTTTTGAGCTGTTCAGCGCGGGCTTTGTAGCGGCCTGCCAATTCTTTGAGTCCTAAATCATTTTCCAATTCAGCCGCAAGCTGGTAGGTCCAAAGCAGCTGCATATCCAGCACCGCTGATTCTCCATCCTGACCGATCGGTGCCATTCCGAAGTCCCAGCCTTTGCCCTGGCTCCAATCTGTGAAAACCCAGTACGGAACATTTTTCAATGAGCCGTCGGCCTGCTGATAGCGTTCAAAAAAAGAGATCACCTGCCTTGTACCGGGCAGCTTATTTTTGATAAAAATACGATCAGGGCGGTACATATAATAATCATGCAGCATGGCCACCCACCATAGCGAAAATGTCGGTATCTGCTGGTGCAGGTCGGTGGGGTAGCGGCTTAATGTAATGCCTTCGGCAATCCTTGAATGGTCCATTAAGGTGAGTGCATTGCGGACAAGCCGGTCGTCGCCAGCATTGTACATCGAAACCAGTGCTTGTATCCGGGCGTCGCCAATGTATTGCAATTGCTCGTAGTAGGGGCAGTCCATATAGGTTTCAAAGGCACAGAGCCGGGCTGTACGCCAACCGATGTCCAGCATTTTGGCCAATTCAGGATTTTGAGTTTGCAGCTTTGCCTTTTGGGTAAAAGGATAGCCCGTAAATGTGCCGTAAAGGTCATTAATGACCAGTGGATCTGCTTTTGTTTCAATAACGAGCTGAATGTAACGGTAGGTGCGCCAGCTCAGCGGGGTGTACTGCTGGTTAGCGGCGCCACTGGAACGCAGGCTGTCGGTACGGCCGATAAAGAGCTTGTCATCTATTTCATTACGATTGCCTTTGGCTAGCATTGGCAGCCTGGGGCTTTTTAATATTTCTTTTTTACCAACATACAGTCCTTCTGAGTAGCCCATTGATATGCCAGCCTCCTTCCCGCCGCTGAATTCCAGGGTAGGGTAGGCGTTCGTTAAAAAGCCCTGATCAACCAGGATCGTCGCCATTGAATTGGCAGGGATCGTCACATTGGTTTTGGTAGCGGGAAATGTATTGGGTACCTGCAAGCCTTCTGCCTTTCTCGTTGCCGAAAGTCGCTGCACATTCATTTCCATTTGCGGGATTTCAGATTGTACCAGCATCCATCCCGATGAATTTACAGCCGCGTCTTTGGTCAGTCCCGGCCCGATCAGGCGCGCCTTTACCCATTTGCTATCGTCATAATCTGCTTTTTCCCAGCCGCTCACGTGGGTATTCATATTCACGAGCTCAGCAGGTCCAGCCACATAGTAGCCCAGAGCGCGTACCGATTTGGGCTGATAGCTTTCATCCTTAATGGTTTTCCACGAATCATTGGTATTCAGGACTTCTTCCGCTGCCGTATTTCCCTGAAGAATAAAGCCAGTCAGATAGGAGATCTGTGATTCGGGTTTTACTCTGCCTTCATTCCAGACTAACGCCGAAATCAGATTGCTACCGGCCTGCAAATAAGGAGCAATGTCCACGGTTTCAAAATTCCAGAAATACAGGTCTCCCCGCGCCGGGCCCTGGGAAACGTGCTTGCCATTAACAAAGAGTTTGTAACGGTTGTCGCCGGAAACGTGGATGATAAATGAGGTCGGTTTTGCGGTCAGTTCGATCGACTTTCTGAATTTGAATACACCATAATCTTTCAAGGAAAGATCGGACGATGCCGTGAACCGGTTGATCGGAATGCCAGGGCCTGTGATCCATTGTGCTTTCCACGGTTTCTGCAAAAGCTCAGTGTTGAGCTGCTGTCCACCGGCCGTTTGTGGGAACAGGCAGATAGCTGTCAACAGGAAAGCCAGGGCAATGGCGTATATCTTCGATCGCATGGGAAGTTCAGGAAAATGATTTTTATAAAAAGCAGAATGCCGGCTACAATTTACCGATCGACCGCCACATGGCGAGCTCCCCGGAGAGCCTATCGTTGATGACCTCACATTTTTCAGCGATCCGCATCATTGGCCGGTCTTTCAGGTTGTAGGCTGGCCACGCAGGCACATCTTTGGCCGCAGGCTTGCCCGTACGGGCGAATGTGGTCCAAAGCTCAGCAAAATGATGAGAGGCCACGAAGCGCTCCGGCCGGTTGCCGCCGAAGAAACTTTCCTTTGGTGCAGAGCCGTCTCGCGGCGGAATTTCATTGTTGAATTTGAAAGAGATATCCATAGCATGCGGCGTGCCCATGGCATACTCCGTTCCCGGGATCTTTTTCTCCGACTTATACCCAAAATTGTACAGATAAACCGGCGCTCCATGCTGCTTTGCCTTCTTTTCAGCAATGTCAATCGACCCCAGACCCATCATGGTAATAGAAGAAACGGCTACGAAAATATCAGGTGCAGTAGCATTCGGACTGGCTTTTCGATAGGCTTCGATCACTTTTTGGGTATCCTCACCATATTGTGGTTGCAATTTCTTTTCCAAACCATCAAAATCTATTTTGAACGATTCAGTGTCTTTTCGCTCCCATGCAAAGAAGGTGTACTCATCCTCATTCCAGCCCACTAAGAGCGGCTTGTCCTTCGATATTTCGGGAGCGGTCGGGTCAAAAGGGTGATGTGGGAGCACAATCCCGTCCACTACCGGCCCGAAACCACCCAAACGGCCCTGCATGGTGGCGCGTTTGCTGTTTCTTTCCTGAAATGGTGGTACGAAGGGTAGTTTGCCTTGCATGACCAGCAGGTCGGAAGCTGGTACATCCAGTAACTTTTGCCAGTTATTTGGCGAAATATTCAGTTCTTTTAAAAGCATCGCCGTCGTTTCCGCGGCAGTTTCCTTAGAAAGCATTCGTACGCCGGGCCCACTTTCTATGGAAGCTTTATTGAAATACGGTGCGGCCTCTGGCATAGCATACAAGCAGGAAGTTTTCGCCCCACCACCAGACTCGCCAAAGATCATAACATTGCCAGGATCTCCGCCGAATTGCGCAATGTTCTCATGCACCCATTTCAAGCCTGCCGCAATGTCCAGCACACCCATATTTCCTGATCCGGCATACTCCTTACCCGCAATTTCATCCAGGTAGAGAAATCCCAGCAAGCCCAGCCTGTGATTGGTCTGGACGACTACCACATCGAAATTCCGGGCCAGGTTGCCACCATCTTGCCCGGCCGCTGCTCCCGAACCGCCCACGAAACCGCCTCCATGGCTATAAAACATGACCGGCCGCTTCTTGTTATCGTTCGCAGGTGTCCATACATTCAAGAACAGACAGTCCTCCGAAGGCGCAGGCTCACCGCGGCGAGGCGATTGTATGGCAGGTGCGCCGAATTCCAATGCGTCGCGAACACCAGTCCATTTTGCCAACGCTGCCGGACGACGGAATCTTCTGTCCCCGGAAATTCGGCCACCATAAGGAATGCCCTTGAAAATATTGACACCATCCCTGCGCGCGCCTTTTATTTTTCCGTGGGTGATTTCAGTTTCGACAAACTCGTCGGCCCTGCCAGGCTGTAAAAAACTGAATTGGGGAAGCGAAATGGCTGCTGTGGCCAGTGATAGTTTGGATAAAAAATCTCTACGGTGAATGGGTTCCATATGCAGATGAACAGGGCTGGGTTAGTTTCTATTTGCAGATCAATTCGTGCAACAATACAAAACAATGTGGGTAAAGTCTAATCGTAAATTCTTACCTGCTGATAAGTATTTCTTATCACCTGCCGCTCTTTTGTTCCAATAATAAAACATAATGGAACTTCGACAGCTAAAATACTTTGTGGGGGTAGCAGAGCATTTGCATTTTGGCCGGGCAGCAAAAACGTTATTTGTTTCCCAGCCTGCATTAAGCCAGCAGATCAAGCAGTTGGAGGACGAACTTGGCACCGAGTTGTTTATACGTTCGAAGCGTATTCAGTTGCATCAGGTAGTGCTGACGGAAGCGGGGAAGTCGTTCTTAGCCGACGCCAGACACATTTTACAATTGAGCGAAAATGCCATCTTTAATGTCAGACAAATCAGTGCAAAGCAGCAGGTTGTTACCTTGGGAGTTTTCAAACTCATCCTGCCAGAGCGTGTGATGGGCATGTTAGAACTTTTCTCTACCCATTTTCCCGCAGTAGAAGTCAATTTGGTAGAGCTTCCCAATCCGGTTCAGGTGCAGAAGCATGTTGCCGGGGACCAACTTGACCTGGGTATGACCGTATTTCCATTGACTTTTAAAGGATTGTCAGCTACTCAGTACGCCGAAGCCGACTATACCATTCTGATGAACCGCGACCACCCGCTTGCCGGGCAGGAAGCTGTGCGATTGGAACAGTTAAAACTTGACAAATGGATTGATCACGGACGTGAAACCGGACTTTATTTCGAACAGCTCGGGGAAGCCTGCCAGCAGGCCAACTTCAACCGGGAAAATAATATCATTCATTTTGTGCCTTCTTTTGATCTTCTCAAAAGTATGGTACGACTGGGAAAAGGCATTGCATTCATTCCTGCAACGCTCGATTTGTCGCAGGAACCTCATTTGATTTCCAAACCGATCATGAACCTCGATGGAAGTCCCTTTAAGCAGGTTGTGATCCAACACATGCTTATTCACAAATCCCGGCAGCCCATCGTAGAAGCAATGGCCAGAATGGTCAGGCTTGGTGACATTTGAAGCTTACCCATTCTGTCTTTTCAAAACACAGAATAGCCTTGCATTTTTACCGTCGGGATCTGTTTTGTAGAGCTGCCAGGTGTCCTTATTCAGTTCGTCTAAATGAAACTGGTTGACGGGGTCGGCGAGTTGCTTTTTCACCCACCTTGGGAATGCATTGGCAGCACGGGCATTTTCCCAGGTTCTGATCGCCTTGAAAATGTCGTATTTCTGTGGGCAGCTTTCAACGTCCTTTTGGTTCAGTTGGAGGCTGTAAGTTGTACCTATACCCACCGAAATGGCCTGTACATGCTCATATTGTGCGACGGTGGAGGTGGCTTTGATGGGGAAGTTTCCGCCCATTCCCGAAGGAAAGAAATTGGCATAGGTAACATTCCTCAAATCTTTTCCCTGGCTGGTAGTACTGCCCCATTCGCGTGTTTCAGCGTCGTACAGGTTCTTGCCACCACCCACATTCCACACGCTCTGGTAATGCCACGAACCTTCCGATAATGTCGAACCGGTGAACCGAATGTAGGGCACACCCAGTTCTTTGCCTTTTTCAAACATCTTGCGAAAAAAGCGCTTCACGGAATAGTAGCCATGACCATTGTTGAACAAAAACTCCTGGCCGTCGAAGTCATAGTAGGCCAGACCATTGATCTTACACACGGCCGCATAGTATTCGGCGATCTGGTCCTGCAGTTGCACGTTGGGGATCAGGCCATCGTAGCCGTAGTTGATCGTTACTTGTAATTTGTAAATCGTATCACGGGCGTTGTGGGCCGCTGTACGGGTGTTCCAATAGCCGCGTTTGACATTCAGGAGCCGGTAGGGTGCTTTGTCCGAAACTCCCAGATAATGAATGAGTTCCTTACCTATTTTAATCATATTAAGGTTAGCACAATGACCTTCCCAGCTGGCTATTTCGTCAAGGTATTTGGGGTCGTTGACGATGATGATCGTGTCCATAGGGCCGATACTCTTGACTAGCAGGCGTTTTTGCTGATAGCACAGACTGTCGCTCGGAAAGGGGCTTGCATCTTTGGTACCTGGTGCCAGTGCAGTCGTGATGGGCGTGCGGCCGATCATGATCCCGGACCCCGCCGCGATTTCGGAAAACTCCCGGTGCGATTTGTTTCCCGAGGCCATTTTCAAGGGTTTGTTTTCAAACTTCCTGCCATCTATGTATCCTTCATTTCCCCGGTCGGGCCTGATAAATCCCTGATCGTAGAGGCTGATCGCCTTGAAACCCAACTGATGGGTGTATGGCACAATGCTGTCGTACACGTTTCCACTGGTAATAGCATCCGGAACGAAAGCGGACGGGTCTTTGATCCATTTTCCGTTGATGGTCGGGTAGGGAAGGCCTTCTGATTTTACAATGTTCTGAACTACGTCCAACAGCGCAGTACTATCGGGACCTCCCCATAACGCAACCGAGGAGCCGCGATAGTCCACTCCCGGCAATGGCTGAATTTCCAGGTGGTTGGGCACATTGGCCGTCATGTTGGGTATCAGTGAAAAGAATGCCTTACGTTTGGGGCCCCTGTCCCTTGAATTGTAAGCAATGGATATCCTGCCCTGACCATCGATCAGGGCTGCATTACCGTACAAAATCCTGTAATAAGGCTCTTTATGTGCATAAAATGCGACATCACTAATGCCATCGCCTCCAATCGGGAACACCTGGCCTTCGTGCAGATGTGCAGGAAGCGGGAAGCGATTTTTATCAGGACTATGGATAATGTATTGAAACGGGGCAGCATCGGCAATCGTTTCCGATGTGCCACCCAGCGTATTGTCGTTGAGCGCGAGCATGCCGATGGCATAGTTAACCGCCTCGCTGGTATCGCGGGCCACACCGATGATTTCGCCAAAAAGGTTCGTGATATTGGTATGATATGCCCCCCATTGGACATTGTCGATATCTTTTCGCGGATTCAGCGATTGCAAGGTTAGTTTAAAGTACTTCTTCCGGGTTTCTAGCGATACGATGGCGACAGAGCCATTGGGGTAATGTAATGTGAAAGTATGTTTAGTCTTATCAAAAATGGCTTTCGTCGGCTGGTGGTATTGTTGTTTTTTACTGTCAAATAGAGATAGCAGCGGCGAGGGCTTGTCTGCGGGACTGAATTCGCGTTGCTGGCCCGTTTTAGTAATGTTCTTCATACTCGTGATCCAGCCCTTTTTGTCGATATGGATCTTGAAGTAATCGGTACTGAAATCATGCTGGGAAAAAGCACAATGGACAAAGAAAAGGGTAAAAATGTGAAGGGTAAGGATTTGGAATAGCCGATATCGCATTTCAGGAATTGGATTATTGATGCTTGCAAATATACTTATATGTTCATATGTTTGTACATATTAAATATAAATGAACTTTATTGAGTTTGTGTGATATGACCAATACCCATTAAACAAACCATTGACTATACTGAGATTTTACAAGGATTCATGAAACAAACCCATTTAGTTCTTCTTCTACTCCTGAGTTCTTTTGGAGGCTTTGGCCAAAGTTCAAAGGTAGCTGCGCCAGCGGTGTCCTCTTATCATAATATTTGGATGAAAGAACTGGTTTCCACGCCAAGTAATAACAAAGTAGATGCTCCCCTGATGGGTAATGGCGACGTAACCATGTGTGTCGGCTACAAAGGGGATGTTCTGCGATACTACCTCTCTAAAAATGATTTCTGGCAGCTGATTTCACCGGAAAGTGTGTTCCGCAAGGATGATGTATCAGGCCCCAGGCCGGTGGGTTCTGTCGACATTCAAATTGAAGGTTTCGGTCATGCCAGCTTAGCGGCTGACCAACAGCTTTTCGATGGCACTACAATAGCTTCTCTCACATCCAATGGTCGAAAAGTGGAAGTGAAATCATGGGTAGCAGCTACTGACAACCTTATTTTTCTTGAAGTACAAGCAATTGATAAAGCAGCTAAGGTAACGGTAAGCCTTGCAGCACCGGATAACAGGCAGGCGAAATTAACAAAGGGTTCGGAAGGGAATGCTCAGTGGCTTACCCGCGCATTTGCCGACAGCGTTGACATTGCCACCGAGGTAGCCGTTGCCATGCTCACAATTGACCATAACAGTAACACATTTACAGTAGAGGCGGGCAAAAAAGTTGTCGTCGCTATCACCGTCGCGAGCAGATTTAAACAGCCGGAGCCATTGAAATATGTATTGGCCCAAATTAAAAAGGTAAATAAAACGACTGCCGACAAGCAGCTGACAAAACATGAAGCGTGGTGGCAGGCTTATTGGGGGAAATCATCGGTTAGCATTGCGGACACAGTTTTAATGAAGGCGTACTACCAGGGGCTGTACACGATGGCAGCATGCAGCCGGGACCCCAAATTCCCTCCCGGGATTTTTGGGTGGGTCACCAATGACGATCCGAACTGGGCCGGAGATTATCATTTGAACTATAACTTTCAGGCACCGTTTTATTCGCTTTATTCTGCCAACCGTTTGGAGCAGGGTATGCCTCATGACGCACCATTGATCGATTTTATTCCAAGAGGCGAGTGGTATGCTAAAAATGTGACCCACACCAGGGGAATTCTGTATCCGGTGGGTATCGGGCCTTTGGGAGTTGAAGTAACCAGAAATCACCCGAGGTTTCATAACACAACCAACCAGCAGCAGGGCGGTTTGTTCTTCGGGCAGCGCTCCAATGCAGCGTATGGCTTGCTGAATATAGCGCAATACTGGCGCAGTACTTATGACGAGGCTTATGGCAAAAAGATCTACCCATATGCATTGGCGGTAGCTAGTTTTTGGGAAGACTTTTTGAAATATGAAGATGGCCGGTATGTCATTTACGATGATGCAGTGCACGAAGGATCCGGTGCGGACAAGAATTCCATTCTTTCATTGGGGCTGATCCGCAACGCTTTTAGTCTGATGCTTGACCTAAGTTCCACTTTGAAAGTAGATCAGGACAGGCAGGCAAAATGGAGGGATATTTTGGATAAGCTAAGTCAGTTCCCGGTTCAGGTGCGGAAGGGGAAAAAGGTATTCCGTTATACGGAGAAAGGGGTGGACTGGTGGGTCAATAATGGTTTGGGCATCCAGCACATTTACCCTGCGAATGGAATCACGCTGGACAGTGGCGAGGAGTTATTGGCATTGTCACGGAATACCATCGCAGATATGAATAGGTTTCAGGACTACAATACCGGTAACAGTTTTTTTATGGCTGCGATCAGGGTAGGTTATGATCCTCAGATTGTCTTTAACGAACTGCGTAAGTATGCTTTACATACCTATCCGAATGGTTTTCAGCTGGATAATCCGCACGGGATAGAGAATAGCTGCACAGTGGCTAATGCTTTGGACGAAATGCTTTGTATGAGTGCGGGCAATGTAATCCGCCTGTTTGCCGGAATGCCTGAGGGGCAGGACGCAGAATTTAAAAACCTAAGAACCTGGGGTGCCTTCCTGGTTTCAGCGCGACAGGTCGGCGGACGCATTTCTGATGTCCGGATCAAAAGTGAAAAGGGGAAGGTATGCACCATTGTCAACCCCTGGCCTGAAAAAACTGTGCGTGTAATACGAAATGGAAAGAGCGCGGAGTCGGTTTCCGGTGCGCGATTTAGCCTTAACACTAATGCGGGTGAACTCATTGAATTTCAGGTGAAATAGTAGTTTTTGAAGCAAGAAAATAACTCACTTTAACCAGTAAGCAATACTTATGCTAGTTCAAAATGACGGATTATCGATGGATCTCGCAAATTATAGCCACCCGCTCACGAATCTTTTCGAGCAGCCCAAAACTGCGAAAGACTGGGAACAGTACATGCTGTCCGAACAGCAGATCGCTGATTTTGAAAGGGACGGCTTCGTTAGCGGTATCAAAGTAATGTCTGACGAGCAGGTGGATGTGCTGAACGAGGAGCTTGTAAGGCTGCAATCCCTGTCCGACGAGGAGCGGAAATTGTTTTACCATTATGAAAGCAATGAATCCGAAGACGTGAACCGGGTGCTCTTTCACGCGATCGGTGCGTGGCGTATCACGCCCGGTTTTCACGATCTGTTCTGGTCGCCAGCTTACCGGATGGCTGCCTATCAGTTGCTGGGGCAGTCTTTCAGGCTTTTCCATGATCAGTTATTTTGCAAACCGGCCAGGCATGGAGGCGTGGTAGCATGGCATCAGGATTATTCCTATTGGACATTTACCAAGCCAATGCATCATCTTACCTGCTGGATCGGTCTCGACGACGCAAACAAAGAAAACGGTTGTCTGTACTTTGTACCGGGTAGCCATAAATGGGGCTTGCTTCCTATTACCGGGCTGACGGGCGGGATGGAGGCAGTGCGGGGAATATTAAACGAAGAGCAAAACAGGAGCTTCGATAACCGCGTCGCCAATGAATTGAAGAGAGGATATGCCAGCTTGCACCACCCGCTGACCATGCATGGCTCGTATGAAAATGTGTCCGATCGTTCCAGAAGAGCAGTAGTGCTCAATGTAATGAGTGCTCAGACTGTCGGGAACACAGCGGGCTATGAACGGCTCGACGCTTTGAAAGACTTTCCTGCCATGGATCAGGACAAGGTTCTTGATAGCAATTTCTTTCCGTTGTTGTTTGATGGTGACAAGGAGTTGAAGGAACTGGGCAAAAGAATTCCAATGGTGAATCAGACCGAATTATACGATCAGCACATTGGTATATGAAATTTAGAGAAATAACTACCTTTTTATTTGCCGCGCTCGTCTCGTTTCATGTGAAGGCGCAGGATGTTTTAAAATACGTGGATCCCAATATCGGTACCGCCCATAGCAGATGGTTTTACTTCACACCCGCGGCAGTACCTGGCGGTATGGCTAAGCTTGCCCCGTCAACCAATGGTCATTATGGCAATGCGAGTGGCTGGGAAGCAGTAGGTTACGATGTAAGACAAAATTCAATTGAAGGATTTGTACACTTTCACGAATGGCAGGTGGGAGGCGTCAGCTTTATGCCTACAACCGGTTCGTTGAAATTGAATCCCGGGGAGCTGGATAAGCCGGGAAGTGGTTATCGGTCGGCATTTTCGCGTCAAAACGAAGTTGCGCAGCCGGGTTATTATAAGGTACTGCTGAATGATTATCAGATCACGGCGGAGCTTACGGCAACTAAAAGGGTCGGATTCCATCGGTACACATTTCCAAAAACAGACCAAGCCCACATTATCCTCGACATAGGACAAACGCAGGGCGAAAGCGGTAAGGTTGTCGATAGTGGAATTCACATGGTTGATGATACCCACTTTGAGGGTTACGTGATTACTTATCCCAAATATGTGGCCCAGTACGACCCGGAAGGTAAAGTTGCGATGTTCGTGTACGGACAGCTCAGCAGGAAACCGGAGACCATTACGGCATTCAATGCTGGCGGCATTCAGGCAGGTAGCATTAATGTAAGTGGTAAAGGCGCTGGGTTTGCTTTGAATTACAATACTTCGGCCGACGATATTTTGGAGATCAAAGTGGGGTTAAGCTATACTTCCACGGCGAACGCCAAAGCTAATCTTCTGGCAGAGGCAGCAGAACTTACATTTGACGAGGCTAAGTCATTGGCGAGCAAAACCTGGCAACAAGAACTGGGTAAGATCTACGTAGAAAGCCTGAATGTAAATGACAAGATCAAATTCTATACGGGACTGTTTCACGCCTTGCTGGGAAGAGGTACCGCGAGTGATGTCAATGGTGCCTATCCCAAACACGGCGGTTTGTCGGGTCAGCTTTCCGAACAGGAAAACAAGTATGGTTTTATGAACACAGATGCCATTTGGGGTGCTTTCTGGAATGTAACCCAACTATGGTCACTCTCTTATCCTGACTGGTACCAAAGATTTGTCAATACACATTTACGCATTTATAAGGACCGGGGATGGTTTGGGGATGGGATTGCCAACAGTCAGTTCGTTTCGGGGGTCGGTACTAATTTTATTGGTCTTACCATAGCAGCAGCCTATCAGCTGGGCCTGCGCGACTATGATGTAAAATTAGCCTACGAAGCTATCCGAAAAAACGAACTGGGCTGGCAAAATCGCCCGAAAGGATCCGGGAAAATGGATACGAGGGCATTTCTGAAATTCAATTACGTGCCACAGGTGGGAGATGGAAAAAATTTCATCTCTGATTCAACCGGATCCAGCTTTTCTGCCTCGCATACGCTCGAATATAGTTTTAGCGCTTTCGCTGCCGCTCAAATGGCCAAATCCCTGGGGAATGACGCAGATTATAAAATGTTCATGGGCTATTCCAACGGGTGGCGAAAATTGTTTAATCCAGCTAACAAACTGATCCAGCCAAAGACGGCAACCGGCGAGTTCATCAAGGATTTCGATCCCTACGAGGCGTGGCGGGGTTTTCAGGAAGGTAATGCCAAGCAATACACCTACTATGTTCCGCACAATCCGGCTGCGCTAATTGGTGAGGTAGGCAATGGGCAGTTTAATGAAACGCTCGACGGCATTTTTAAAGATGCGGAGAAAAAAGGCTTTGGCGGTGGAAAGACGATCGACGCATTTGCCGGGATCAATGCAGTGTATAACCACGGAAACCAGCCCAGCCTGCACATTAGCTGGTTGTTTAATTTTTCGCGACAACCCTGGCTGACACAAAAATGGACACGGATGATCTGCGATCAGTTTTACGGAACTGAACCTATTCACGGTTATGGATATGGCCAGGATGAGGATCAGGGTCAATTAGGTTCCTGGTATGTGCTGACGAGTCTGGGGCTATTTGATGTCAAAGGCTTTACCGACCTTCGCCCGATCATTGAATTTGGTAGTCCTGCATTTGACAAAGCAAGCATAACGCTTGGCAACAAAAAGATACTGGTTATTGAGACAAAAAATAATTCAAAGGAGCATGTATATGTTCAGAACCTGACATTCAATGGGCGGAACATTCAAAACTGCTGGCTGTACCGTGATGAGTTGATGAAAGGAGGCAAGCTTGTCTTTACAATGGGAAGTGAACCGAACAAAAATTGGGGGACATCCGCGCCTCCTCCATCTGCGCAATGATCAATTTAGTGTGACTTACAAATGAAAAAGCATATTTTACTTCTCGTCGCATTGTCTGGGGCGGTAGCGTTTCTGGTGGCCTCCTGTTTTCAAAAGAACGGGACATTGCAAACCAAATCGGGCAATGATCCTGTGAGCTATAATTTTGACATCCGTCCAATCTTGTCCGACAAATGCTATGCATGCCACGGGCCCGACGCGAAGAAGCGGGAGGCAGGGCTCAGGCTCGACGTTGCAGAAAGTGCCTATGCGAAATTGAAGGATGGCAAAGGGTTCGCTATTTTTCCCGGCAAGCCCGAGCAGTCGGAAGTATATAAAAGGATTACGTCCGTAGACCCGGAATATCAGATGCCGACTCCTGAGTCGCATTTGGGACTTTTAAATGAAAATGAAATCGGCCTGGTAAAAAAATGGATCGAACAGGGCGCTAAGTACGAAAAGCATTGGGCGTTTACTGCGCCGGTGTTGCCCATAGTCCCTGAGGTGTCCGACAAAAATTGGCCCAAAAACGAAATTGACCATTTTGTGTTACAGAAAATGGAAGGCACCGGATTGGCACCTAACGAGGAGGCCGGTAAAAGCCATTTGCTAAAAAGGGTTTCGCTGGATCTGACTGGTCTGCCACCGACGCTGGAAATGCAAAAGAAATTTGAGACCGATGGAGGTGATAAGGCATACGAAAAGATGGTGGATGAGTTGCTTAACCAGAAAGCATATGGCGAGAAAATGGCGGTTCATTGGCTGGACGTAGCGAGGTATGCTGATTCCTATGGTTACCAGGACGATGAGTACCGTACACAATGGCCGTGGCGCGACTGGTTAGTGAGCGTCTTTAACAGAAATATGCGTTATGACCAGTTTCTGTCCTGGCAGATAGCGGGGGATTTGCTGCCGAATGCGAGCAAGGAACAGATTTTGGCCACCGCATTTTTTCGGAACCATAAGTATACAGAGGAAGCAGGCGTGATATTGGAGGAATACCGGGTTGAATACAATATTGATAAGACCAAAACTTTCAGTACAGGGGTTTTGGGGTTGACCGTAGAATGTGCGCAATGTCACGATCACAAGTATGACCCTATTTCGCAGGAAGATTATTACCGCCTGTATGCATTCTTTAACAACTCGAAAGAGGTTGGTTATGAGGGGTATAGCGAGATGACGAAGCCTGCAAAACAGCCGGTTATGAGAATTTCGGATACGGAAGCGAAGACATTGCTGTCGTTTATCAACAAGCCGGATACCAGTGGATTAATGGTTTCTGTGCTGGGCGATCGCGACACGCTCAGGTCCACGTATATATTGAACCGTGGCGTGTATGATGCGCCGGGACGCATGGTGACTGCCGTGGCATTGCCCGCGGTGATGAAATTTGATACCATTAAACTTCCGCAAAACAGGCTCGGCCTTGCCAAATGGACGACCAGTAAAAGCAATCCATTGACGGCACGGGTATTTGTGAACCAAATCTGGCAGGAATTTTTCGGGCGGGGTATTGTAAAGAGCAGTGGCGATTTCGGAATGCAGGGTGAGCTACCGACGAACCCGGCACTACTCGACTGGCTGGCAGTGGATTTTATGAACCATGGCTGGGATATAAAAAGATTGGTAAAACAAATCGTGACGTCGGCTACTTACCAACAATCGGCCAAGGTTACGGATGAAAAGCTCAAAGCCGATCCTGACAATATTTACCTATCCCACGGCCCGCGTTACCGGTTGCCTGCGGAATTGGTTAGGGATATGGTATTATCGACAAGCGGACTGCTGAACCTGAAAATAGGCGGCCCCAGTGTAAAACCCTACCAGCCCAAAGGACTCTGGGAAGCAGCAACTTCCGGCCGTGGCTCATTGCGGAGTTATCAGCAGGATAGGGGTGAAGCAGTGTACCGCCGGGGCATGTACACATTTATCAAACTGACAGTACCACCGCCTTCGATGATCATTTTTGATGCCAGTAACCGTGATCATTGCGAGATCAAACGCTCTAAAACCAACACGCCTTTGCAAGCATTGGTCATGCTCAATGACCCGACGGTACTGGAAGCGTCACGTGTGCTCGCCGAACGGCTGGTAATAAAATCCACCGACGTGGAAACTAACATTAAAACCTCGTTTCAACGGATTGTTTGCAGGCAGCCGACCGACAAGGAGATGAAATTGCTCACCGACTACTATAACAGCGAGCTATCGATGTTTTCGAAAGATAGAAAGCACGCGCTCAAAGTGTTGAATGTGGGTGAGTATCCGCACGAAACGAAAACGAACGAGGTACAGGCAGCTGCGCTGATGCGGGTGATCAATGCGCTGTACAACATGGAAGAAACGATTACAAAAAGCTAAAAATACGGACGTTATAATCGCAAAAGGTGTGCGCTGGCTGAATGTCATTATCTTGTCAATGCGTAGATTTTCATTGATAGAGAAATTTGCATGAAACAATTGTTTAATGTTCATACATATATACATATTTAAGTATATTTATAAAAAATTAGACCTTGCGATGAATCATAGCATTCTGTTTTTGGGGATCACCATTTTTTCATGCAACACGCAATGGCATGATAATAAGCAGGCTGTGGCGATGCCGGAGGTCAATGAAAGGGAATTTACGGCAACTCCGACACCGGAATGGTCGAATTTGTTTCTGAGAAAGTCGGGCTGGCTTGGTGGTGACGGCATATTTGCCATTCCGTTTTCAGGTAAAGATTCTGAAAAAAGTGACAGTATACTTTTTCTGTTCAGTGATACAATGGTCGGGGAAATTGAAGGTGGCAAACTCAAACCGGGCTTAAAGCTGGTAAACAATTCGGTGGCGTTAATGAAAGGTAAAGCACCTGATTCTGTGGGTATTGCATTCAGGATCGCCGATGAAAATGGTACTCCCCGCGCTATTTTTACGCCCAAATCAGATAAGCCCGACAAGGACACATATTTTTGGCTCGGTGATGGATTTGCCAATCCCGATGCAGACAAGGACCTTTTTATTTTTGCGTACAAAATCACCAATACCCACGATGGTTCGGCTTTTCCATTCAAAGAGACGGGCAATTCACTGATCCGTGTTCCGGCAGGAAGCCATTTTCCATACGCTAACCAACAGGAACTAGCATTACCATTCAATAATTACAAAACCGGCGAGGAAACGATTTCCTTTGGATCAGCCGTGTTCAACAATAGTAAATCAGCAGGAGAAGCAGAGCCAGACGGCTTTGTGTATGTGTATGGAACAAAAGGCGTTACCAAAAAACTTGTTTCAGCGCGGGTGAAACCTACCCAGGTCACAGCTTTTGATCAATGGGAGTTCTGGAATGGTAAGGGCTGGTCAAAAGACGTGAAGTCGGTGGCTGCCCTAAGTGATTCTGTTTCCAATGAACTGAGTGTGAGCTTGCTGTCGCCAGGAAAATATGCGCTGGTTTACCAGCTAGGCAGCCTTTTTCCTGAGATTTGCATGCAGGTAGGGCCTACTCCTGTGGGGCCTTTTGGTCCGAGGATTGTACTGTACAAAACATCGAACGACATCACTGACCCTGACTTGTTTACATATAATGCAAAAGCCCATCCCGCATTGTCGGAGCCGGGTGAACTCCTGATTTCCTATAATGTCAACACATTTAAGTTTTTCGAAGTCCTGGAAAAACAACCCAATCTGTACCGTCCGCGATTTGTGCGGATCAAATTTAGTCACAGCCCTAAAAAATAACTGATAATGCGCTCCAGTTACGATAAGTATCCGTATATAGAAGTAAGCAAATCCTCAGACGTATGCTTTGTTGGCTGGGAAAGTATTTTCTCGGAAATAAAGCATTTCGTCCATACCAAAAACCAAACAAAAACGGTAATCTGCATTGATCTCTACCATGGCGTTCATGCAAGCGAAGTACTTGATGCGATAAAGGAAAATCTGGAAACCGTTGCCGTGATCCAGACGAACGATTTTCTAAAAAGTGCCGGTGAGATCAGCGAAATGGTATATCCGTTCGTGACGGACGATCAGGTGTTCGGGAAGATGAACAGTTTGGAAATATCCGACTTCTTTGAAATACAAGCACTTGATAAAGAGCGAGAAGCAATCCGCAGCATTGAATCCGGGACCGTGGTTGTTTGCGGTGAAGGAGCTGCCCTTTTTGCTGATGCTGATGTCCTGATTTACATGGATCTGGCGCGTTGGGAAATTCAGAAAAGGATGAAGCGGAACGAGGTAGGCAACTTTGGGATGGACAACCTCGACGAGAGTTTTTCATTGAAATACAAGCAAGGTTATTTTCTCGACTGGCGCCTGTTAGACCGGCATAAGCTAAGGTTTTTTGACCAGATCGATTATTTTATTGATGCCAATAACGTTGGCGAACCCAAAATGATTGGTGCCGAAATGTACTGTAAAGGGCTGGACGAGGCAGTACGCCGGCCATTCAGAGTCGTTCCCTTTTTTGATCCGGGACCATGGGGCGGTCAATGGCTGAAAGAAGTCGTTGATCTCGACCGTGAGCAGGTTAACTACGCCTGGGGTTTCGATTGTGTTCCTGAGGAAAACAGCCTGCTTTTCAAGTTTGGCGAAAATATTTTTGAGCTGCCTTCTATTAATCTCGTACTGACCAGACCAAAGCAATTATTGGGACAGTCGGTTTATGGCAAATTCGGAGCGGAATTCCCGATCCGTTTTGATTTTCTGGACACGATGGACGGTGGCAATCTGAGTTTGCAGGTGCACCCCACACGTGCTTACATTCGGGAGGAGTTCGGTATGGATTACACCCAGGACGAAAGCTATTACTTCCTGGAAGCAGAGGAGGATGCCTGCGTATACCTCGGTACGCACAAAAATGTGAATGCAGGCGATATGATTGCAGACCTGGAAAGGGCGCAAAGTGGCCTGGCTGATTTCGACGCGGAAAAATATGTAAATAAAATGCCCGTCAAAAAGCACGACCATATCCTGATCCCGGCCGGAACGATCCATTGTTCGGGCAAGAATGCCGTTGTGCTGGAGATTTCAGCGACCCCATACATTTTCACTTTCAAATTGTGGGATTGGGGGAGGTTGGGACTGGATGGCAGGCCCCGGCCAATCAATATTGAACATGGTAAAAAAGTGATCGACTGGACCCGGGATGAGGATTGGGTAAAAAAGAACCTCTTTAATAATATCACCGAAATCTCGGTCAATGGTCATTCGAAGGAAGAATCCACAGGCCTGTACGCAACCCAGTTTATTGAAACCAGAAGACATTGGTTTGATGGAAAAGTAACGCATTATACCGGCGGAAACCTGCATGTAGTCAATCTGGTGGAAGGTGATGAAGTAATCGTGGAAAGCCCTGATGGTCTTTTCGAGCCTTATGTGATTCACTATGCCGAAACATTTATTGTTCCTGCACATGTACCTTCTTATATGATTACCCCGTTCGGGATGTCCGTCGGGAAAAAATGCGCAACCCTGAAAGCCTACGTGCGGATATAGGCCCATTTGAAGTAAACTGATTGATATTTATGAAGATAATAAAGCTATCTTTTTTGATGCTTCTTGCTTTAACGGCAACTGCGCAAAAGCAGGTGACGACCGATCAGCCGAAAGTCACGGACGTTTGGCTGGTTTTCAAAACCCATTTCGACCTCGGTTTTACCGACCTGCCTGAAAATGTTTTTGCCAGATATCGGGGTGAAATGATGGATAATGCATTAAAGATCATCGACGAGAATGCGAAACTTCCAGCGGAAAAACATTTTTCATGGACTGTGCCCGGCTGGCCGCTCAGCGCGCAGATCCTGGGGCCATTACAAACGCCCGAGCGAAAATTAAGAATCGAAAAAGCGATCAGGGAAGGAGCGATTGCCCCACATGCATTTCCATTGACGACTCACACGGAGTCTCTGGACTATGAGGATCTTGTTCGTGGATTGGGTTTTTCTTCAAGCATTGCCCGTAAATACGGGATACCGATGCCTATCAGCGCAAAAATGACCGATGTTCCAAGTCATTCGTGGGTGTTGCCGACCTTGCTAAACCATGCGGGTATCAAGTTTCTTCAACTAGGCTGCAACCCGGCGAGCCAATATCCCCGCGTTCCACCATTGTTTTGGTGGGAAGGCGCCGACGGTTCGAAGATACTTTGCCAATATACTTCCTTATATGGTTCTGAAATAAAGCCCCCGGCAAACTGGCCGAGCCGGAATTATCTGGGTATGATCATGACCAATGATAATGAGGGGCCGCCTACTCAAAAGCACCTCAATGAATTGCTGGCAAAGACGGCCACAGACCTACCCGGAGTGAGGGTACATTTAGGAACATTGGATGATTTTGCAAAAGCAGTACTCGCGGAAAATCCGCAATTGCCTGTTGTGAAGGGAGATATGCCTGATACCTGGATTCAGGGTATACTTGCAAATCCAAGGGAAACTAAGGTTGCAAGGCAAGTTCGGCCTTTGGAATCCGCCCTGGAAGAATTGAATATGCAGATGAAAATCTGGCAATTACCGGTCAAATCTATTTCGGCACAATTGGCAAAAGCTTATGAGCAAAGTCTTTTGTATGCAGAGCATACCTGGGGAATGAATGCAGAATACGGCCCTCGTTACAGCTACGGCGATGACTGGAAAAAATGGATGGCCTCTGCGGAATCTGAGCCTCTTCCTGCGAATGGCGATTACACCAAACTGCCGAACAGTTCAGCCAAACATACGGAGGTGGGAAGCAAACGGAAATGGCTGAAGTCTTATGACGAGAAGCGCCAGTACATTCTTAATACTGAGAAGATTGTCGTGCCTGAACTGACAAATCACCTTAACCTGCTTGCAAAATCGGTTAATATCGATGGCAAAAGGGTGGTCGTATATAACCCGCTGCCATGGGCCCGCTCGGGAATGGTTGAAGTGCCTTGGGAAAAAGGCAGATACTTTTACGTGAAGGACGTGCCCGCTTCGGGTTTTGCTTCTTTTTCAGAAAAGGAAATTGGCAATCCGAAGTCATCCACGGATTCACTGCCATCATTTGACACGCCTAATTTTAAAGTAGTTTTTGACTTGAAAAAAGGAGGTATTTCTTCGCTTGTTGAAAAAAATAATGGTAAAGAGCTGATTGACAAAGCATCTGGTTATGTGGCCGGGCAGTTTTTGCATGAACGGTTCAGTAGCAATGAAGTGGATATCTGGTTCAACAAGTACAGTCGCATTAAAGAAGGCTGGGGCCTGAATGATCTAGGGAAACCCGGTATGGCTCCTGCCACGCAGGTGCCTTATCAGGCATTTACACCGGATGACTGGCAGATGAATGTCGAGCATACCGAAGCCGCCGACATTGCCACATTGACCTCAAAAAATACAAATGGTCTGGCAAAACAATATACCATTGTCTATACATTCCCCCGTCAGGCCGCATATGTTGACATCGAATGGTTCGTAGACTCGAAAACAGCTGGCAAACACCCGGAAGGCGGCTGGCTCTGTTTCCCGTTTGCAGTAAAAGACCCGACTTTCACAGTTGGGAGGCTTGGAGGCGCGATTGATCCCGCAAAAGATATCATTTCAGGGACTAATCGGTATTTAATGGCCGTCAATTCAGGCGTTTCTGTCACGGCAGCGGATAAATCAGGTGTGGCATTGTCGCCGGTGGACTCTCCGCTGATCAGTTTGGGGGAACCGGGTTTGTGGAAGTTTGACATGGAGCACACCCCTAAAAAAGCAACCGTATTCGTCAATATTTATAACAATATGTGGAATACGAATTTCCCGTTGTGGCAGGACGGCTCATGGAGTGAAAAAGTCAGGATCTGGGGAGTTGGGGAAAATGCTGAAACGAACAAAAACCTTGTCGGGAATGCCTGGGAGGCGCGTTTGCCATTGCTAACAGGGGTTGCTGATGGTACGGCCGGACAACTTTCCAGGAGAAAAACCGGGTTGTCGACTTCGAGAGGTGGCGCATTGGTGACGGCATTTGGTGAAAATCCGGATGGTGCAGGAATAATTTTCCGGTTATGGGAACAAGCAGGCGTATCAGGGAACATGACCGTTTCTCTGCCGGAAAAGTCAAAATTTACCAAGGCAACACCTGTAAATCTTCGGGGAGAATTGACTGGAACCGTGATCGCAGTTTCAAACGACAAGTTCAGCTTTTTTCTGGGGGCCAACATGCCAGCAAGTTTTGTGCTGGAATGACTGACGCATTTGTTCGCCTGGCTTGTGTATAAAGTTTCGGAACGTAGCCAAATTTGCTATTTTTGTTTTTGTCCACCTGGTTTTCGTAGTTATGAAATTTAGTATAGATCATAAAAGTCCGGTTCCCTTGCACATTCAGGCAGAAAATCTGCTGCGCACTATGATCAGCGATCCGGAACATTTGAATGGTAAATTTTTACCCAATGAAGTAGAGTTAGCAAAGCAGTTGGCCATATCCAGATCAACCCTGCGGCAGGCATTGAATAAGCTGGTTTATGAAGGGCTGCTCATCCGTAAAAAGGGGATCGGTACAAAAGTGGCTGAGTCGGTAATTAGCTCTAAATCAAAGAACTGGTTAAGTTTTACTCAGGAAATGAATGCGAGAGGGATCATTGTCAAAAATTTTGAATTACACGTAACCTGGGTGTCACCGGAAGAGAAGATTGCTAATTTTTTTGATATCACCCCCGACAAAAAGATCTTGAAATTGGAGCGGCTCAGAGGCAAAGGAGAGGGGCCATTTGTGTATTTTATCTCTTATTTTCATCCGAGGGTGGGTTTAACCGGGGAAGAAGACTTCAAGCGACCGCTGTATGATATTCTTGAAAAGGACCATATGGTAGTGGCCACTCTTTCCAAGGAAGAAGTTAGCGCAATCGCTGCCGATAAGTTCACTGCGGCTAAATTGGAAGTGGAACCCGGGAGCCCGTTGCTTTTCAGGAAGCGGTTTGTATTCGACCAGGGGGAAAGGCCAATCGAGTACAACCTTGGTTATTACCGGGCCGACAGCTTTGTATACACCGTTGAAAGTGTAAGGGAATAGTACCAGCGTTTCTTGACAGTCGTCCATCATTTTGGCTAGCCGCCCGTTTGTAATGGGCGGTTTTATTTTGGTCAATTTTAGAAATAGTTTAACTCATATCATCCATATTTTTTACACTGAGCATTTTATCAAGCTAAGCAATATAGTACCATAAATTATCAATATAGCATAGATTTGTAGGACTAATTGTTAATAAATTTGTATAATTTCTTTGATAGGTCAATTTGAATGAGGAATACTGGTATTCCTTTTTTTGTTCATGCTTTCATTTTGGAGTCAAATTGCACCTGGAAAACCGCGTTTTGTGTTACCTGAGGTTTACTAGCAATAGTCATATTATATCCGCGAATTATTATTTTGAATATTACTTGCTACTTCGGTAATATGTTTATATGTTTGTACATAATAAAAGATTTTAATATCTAAGCATTTGGTGAGTAAAAGAGCTTATGCCTTGGCGTAGCTCGCCGGTTTGCTTGCTTTACCCATCAGTCGTTGGTAGAAGCATGCAATTTTAATGTAACAAGCATAATCACGGTGCATTCAAGCGGGCAGTTAAAATGCGACAGCCTGTTTTAAAAAATTAACGTATATTATTTACCGGTATGTATGTATCCCGGTAGAGGAATGCCTTTGCGATCCATTAGCTGATCTGGTGCCAAACACCAGACGGTGATTGATTTATCATAATAATACAGCAGGGATGCATCTTCAATGAATGTGGCCCCCTTCATCAGCAGTTTCGAGCGTCTTTGTAGTGAATAACCTGTGATACCCGCGGATAAACCCGGGATGAATTTTAAAAACTAATAATTGCTTTTATGAGACCAAAACTACTTACAGACAATGGACGCAGGTCGTCGTCCACCTTTTTGGGGATTGCGCTGGTGGGTCTTCTGACTCCAACATTGTGGGCGAACGGTGATCCGCTGAACCGAGCACCGGGAGTCATTGTCCATGCCGAACACAGAACGGTAACTTTGGCCGATAGGGCCGTTAGCGGGACTGTTGGAGATGAAAGCGGTTCCGGGATACCAGGTGTGAATGTGCTAGAGAAAGGGACTAATAATGGTGTTGCTTCGGACAAGGACGGTAAATATTCAATTAATGTAAGGGATGAGAACAGTGTCCTTGTTTTTTCTTTTATTGGTTATGTAACGAAAGAAGTCAAGGTGGGCGCAGGCTCGACGGTTGATGTTAAAATGGAAGTGTCGTCCCAGGAACTGAACGATGTGGTCGTGGTAGGGTATGGTACCCAGAAACGTTCAGAACTGACCAATGCGGTTGTGCAGACGACGGGTGCAGAGATCAAAAAATCCAGTGCGGCATCTCTGTCCAATTCGCTCGCGGGTCGGATGGCGGGGGTATACGTCACACAAAGGAGTGCTGCTCCGGGCTTTGATGATGCGCAGATCCTGGTGAGGGGTGCAAGTACTTATCGTAATACCTCAGCCCTGATTGTAATTGACGGGGTTGCCAACGCAGACCCGGATGGGTTGAACCGTTTGGATCCTAACGACATTGAATCTATTTCAGTTTTGAAAGATGCTTCCGCAGCCATTTATGGCGCGCAGTCGGCAGGAGGGGTAATCCTGGTTACCACCAAGAGAGGTGTAACTGGCAAACCTGCGTTTGATTTTTCTACGACGCAATCGTGGCAGTCTCCAACTATGAAAGTGAAGTCAGCCGACGCATTTCAATATATGAAGGTATTGAATGACCGGAGAGCACTCGAGGGAACACCTCCCGACTTTCCTGATGCATTGGTAGAGTCATTTAAAAACGGAACAAGAAGGCCTGAAAACTGGTGGAATGCATTGATTGGGCCACCGGTGAAGCAGACGAGATACTCTTTGACAATGCGCGGCGGTACTGACCGGGTAAGATATTTTGTCTCTCTGGGGACTGCTACACAAGGGGGTATTCTTCGTGGCGACAACAAATCGAAGCTGAGGCAGTATAATGTAAGAAGTAATATTGACGTGACGGTAACGAAAGACCTGGAAGTAGGCCTCGACTTATCGATCCGGGAGAAAGCGACACAGACTCCTCAGGGCGGACCTGGCGGGGAAGTAGGCTCGCTGGCGAGTACGAGCCCTTTGCAGGAAGCATATATCGGTGGCGACTACCGTTATCCGGGTGAGGGATGGTCACATTTAAATCCTGCGGCGCGCGTTCTTAGTCCTGGTTACCGCAAGTATAAAGCAGATGTTGCCAGTGGAACGCTCCGGTTCAAGTACAACATGTCTTTTGTACCGGGGTTAGCGTTGGATGGCTATTTGTCTCTGGTCAAAACCATCGGATATGACAAACAATTTAACTATGTATGGCCATACTATGAGAAAGCTCCGGATGGCTCGATCGTAAAGAAACAATCCAGGTCTGTAGAAGATATTGGTTTGCGGGAAGACTTCAGACAAAGTTTGCGCAACACAGGAAACGTGAAACTCTCGTATAACAGGACGATTGCTCGGGATCATAAAGTTTCTGCATTCGTAGCTTACGAGCAGATGAGCTATGACGACAACACTTTCTGGGCTCAGCGTCTTGGTTACGACTCTCCATTGATCGATCAGCTTTTTGCCGGAAATACAAACCGCTTGAACTGGAACAACAGTGGTACCGCTACGGAATCGGCCCGTCAGAATTTCTTCGGACGTTTGAGCTATGATTTCAAACAAAAATACCTTTTTGGTTTCAGTGCCCGGTATGACGGTTCGCCGATCTTTCCGAAAGACAAGCGTTTTGGATTTTTCCCACAGGTTTCTGCGGGATGGGTAATCAGTAACGAGGCGTTTATTCCGAAAAATGTAGTCAGTAATTTGAAACTGAGGGCTTCCTGGGGACGTTTGGGGAATGATCGTGTTAACCCTTTCCAATACATTGCCGCCTACGGATATGATGCGGGCTGGGTAGTGAATGGAGTGGATGCGCGTGGTATCGCGGTGAAATCGACCCCTAACCCTAATATTACATGGGAAGTGAGCGAAAAGACCGATCTTGGTTTGGAAGCGGCGTTTTTAAATAACCGCTTAACCTTCGAATTAGATCTTTTCCAGAACAAAACCTCGAACATCCTGGGCAGAAGACAGGCATCGATCCCTAGCTATACCGGGTTGCTGCTACCGGATGAAAACATAGGTAAAATGAACAGCCAAGGCATTGAGCTTCAGGCAGGATACAGACATAATTTTTCAGACCTGACCCTGCGGATCAACGGAAATGTTTCTTATAACAAAAACAAGATCATTTATTTCGACGAAACACCACAGGCAGAAGAGTATCAGAAACTGGAGGGCCAGCCATTCGGATCCAGACTGGTATACAAATCCATCGGCATTTACCGAACTCAGGCCGATCTCGACAATAGTGTTAAATATCCGGGAGCATCACTGGGAGGCTTGATTTTCGCCGATTTGAACGGAGACAAGATTATCGATAGTAACGATCGTTACATGTTCAATACCACCAATAATACCGATGATGCAGGTATCACTACTATTTTCCCAAGTACGCAGTACGGATTGAGTATCGGGATGAACTACAAGAATTTTGACCTGGCCATGTTGCTGCAAGGACAGAGTGGTGCGAAGATGCGTCTGAGCACTGGATTCAATTCTGGTGCTGGTGGTAATGGATTGGAATATGTAGCCCTCAATAGCTATTCAAAAGAGAATGTGAACTCGGAACTTCCAATGATCGCCCCAACCGGCGTAGCGAATTCGGAAAGTGATTTCTATTTCCATACAGCCACCTGGATGCGTATGAAAAACGTCCAGTTGGGTTATACGCTTCCCAAAGCCCTGCTTTCAAAAGCAAAGATTGCTGCATTGCGAGTTTATGTTTCCGGCGACAATACATTTATGCTATTCAATTCACTTAAAAAGTATGGCAACGGTGACCCGGAATTCCTGAGCGGAAACGGCGGGGCTTATCCTAACATGAAAACGCTGAGCTTCGGTGTCAATCTTACTTTCTAATCAGAGACAACCTATGAAATATTTAATCAAAAATAGATTAGTAAAACGGGCGCTGACGATATCATTTTTTGGTATTATGGTTACTGCGACCTCGTGTAATGTTTTGGATAAAAAGCCACTGGATGCCATATCCGATGAGGCGGTATTTAATGATCCGGTTTTTTTACAGAACTACGTTTATAATGTTTATAATGGTATCAAACCACCTTGGGCACCAGGAACCGGTGGGTACGATGCGCTGACCGACATTGCGGTGAACCAGCCTGAGACCCATGAGCGGTCAGCTGGGATCCGCAATTACCTCGAAGGCAACCTCACGGCCGACAACGTGTCGGATCTGGTGGCTATTGTGAACGGACTGCCTGCGGCTACACCGCTTTGGGATTACGAATATGGCTTTATCAGGAAAGCCAATGTATTCTTCGAAAACATCGAAAGCTCAACCATAGCTACCGACAAGCTTGATCCGATGAAGGGCGAAGTGCATTTCCTTCGGGCGTGGATGTATTTTGAGCTGATGCGTTCATATGGAGGAGTGCCTATCATCAAAAATAGCTTCCAGTTAAATTCCGAAAGCTTTGATGTTCCCCGGAATACATTTGATGAATGCGCGCAGTTTGTATTGAGCGAAGCAGATCTGGCCGCCGGTTTTTTAACTGGTGTACCAGTCAACACGGGTAAAATCAGCAAAGCGGCGGCATTAGCATTCAAAGCGCGGGTGCTGTTGTACCTGGCCAGCCCGCTGAATAATCCGAGCAACGATATGGCGAAATGGAAAGCTGCTGAAACGGCGACCAAAGCAGTATTTGACTTAGGATTTACTTTGCACCCGGAGTATGCTGAACTTTTCAAAAAGCCTTTGAAGACAAACGAAACGATCTTTGGTAAATCGTTCACGCCTGCAACAAGGATACCAGGCTGGGGTTATAACTACGACTTCTGGCCAAGTGGGTTCGATGCCCAGCAGCGACTTGTTCCTACACAAACTTTTGTGAACATGTTCCAATTGACAAATGGCGAGTATCCGTATGCCGCGGATGGCGTTACTGTCAATGCCGCGTCGGGTTATGATCCTCAGAAACCGGAGAAAAACAGAGATCCAAGGTTTTATGATTCGGTGATTTATCCGGGTGCAGGCCCGTTGAACATCATCGACGGTTCGAAAAGTACCCAGCGACTTTACGAGTATTGGGAGGATGCCAACCCGAATCCGGACAATGCGGCGCCTTATATCAATCCTAATAAGGTTGACCCAAAAAATGGCCAGAACCTTTTTGATTTCGGCCGTGATTCCAAAACCTACTGGGTTAAAGGATTGACCCCATTCCACTGGAGAGTGCAAACTGGCTACACATTTAAAAAAGGCGATGACTTCGCCGGACCTCGTGCTAGTTTTGATAATGACTATAACCAGGTAGTTGTATTCATGAGATTGACAGAGTTTTACCTGAATTATGCTGAGATCCAGATGGCACTCGGCAACGAGGTAGTGGCCAGGGAATACATCAACAAGGTGAGAAAGCGGTCGTCAGTGAATATGCCTGATATCAAAAGTACCGGTGCAGCGCTGGTGAGGGATTACAGAAACGAAAGAGCAATCGAACTGCATTTGGAAGATTCACGATTCTTCGACCTGATGCGCTGGAAAGCTGCACCGGGCAATGTAGATATAGCTGTCAGGGGGCTTACCAAAGTTACTATGGATTGGTCAGTCGCCAAGCCGGGAGATGCCCTGGGCAAGCTGACGTATACGTACGGCGTGATCCCTGAGGCTGAGGTGAGAAAACCGTGGAAAGGCGATCATTACTATCTGTTCCCGATACCAAATACGGAGATCAGAAAAAGTAACGGTGCCCTGAAACAGAACCCGGGTTACTGACAACCCATTGTTTAAAGATTAAGTTAGGTTAGGTAAATTAACGTGAGTTCGGGATAAGAAATTTAATCATTTTTTATAAAAACAGGGAAAATATTGGTATATTTAAGTATCTGACATTCAAATATTTAACCAATAAATTCCCGTGTTTTCAAAGGATAAAGTT
>NZ_JBDSFX010000048.1:0-21554 GCF_039919315.1 Dyadobacter sp.
AATCTACTGGCTCCACGCCCTGTGCCCGCAACGCTTCATGGTGACGGGTTGAAGCGGTTCCAATTACCCGGACGCCGGCATAAAGGGCCAGTTGCGTCAGAATTGTTCCGACGCCACCATTGGCACCATGGACAAGTATCGTTTGTCCCCGCTTGATCCGGGCTTTGATGTCCAGCATTTGCCAGGCCGTAATGCCGTTAACAATTAACGTTTCGACTTCGAGAGGATCAATATCTTCGGGAACTGGTAGCAGGTCGATTGCTGAAAGCAGCACATAACTCGCCCAGCCGCCAGTCTTTGTCAGGGCAGCAACGCGCTTGCCTAGTAAAGTTGCATCAACACCTGGGCCGGTTGCAACGACCCTACCAACCAGGTCATAGCCTGGAACGAAAGGGAACTTTGGCTGCTCATAAGACCTGCCACGGCGCATGGACTGCTCGGCAAAACATATACCGCTGGCTTCCACTTTTACACTTACCTGCCCCACAGTAGGTCATTTAATACGCGGGTTCTAACTAAAAACCCCTCCGGCTCAACGATACCCGGCATGATTACCTCTGTTGTATTAAAGCTGGTTTGTTCTAAAGGTTTAACGTTTTGGTGACCGGTATTGCCCTTAACACGGTTTCCATTTTTTGTAAGTGATTCCATCTTTGCTACTGTTTAATTTAAATGAACAGTACAAATGTAAATGGACAGACTGTAGAGAAATTGTAAGAAAACAAAATGGCTGGTCAATTATGCAACAGCAAATAGCCTCAAGTATGCTGGTTCAGGTCAGACTTATCGTCCAGTAATGTTATCAAAGCGATGCTCTGCAAGAATAAAGTATCTTATGGTTGAGCCGGATAAGTATCAGCAACAACGCAGAAACTTCCATTGTTTAAGTTTTTAATAAACTGCTGAGGCGCCAGGCCTAAGAAATACTGGAAGTCTTTAATCAGGTGGCTCTGATCATGATAATCGTGCCTGACGATTAAATCGAAAATAGCAATTTTCTGATTGTTCCGGGCAAGGATATAAGCAATAACTTCTTTAAAGCGCAAAAAGCGTAGCAGCTCTTTAACAGAATAGCCGGTATGCTTTTGAAATTTCAGCTGAATACTTCTTTCCGAAAGACGGGTATCAGCCGCTATGGCCTTTATCGGGTCAACACAGGGGTCGAAAAACTGGGCCAGGTTACTGATTACAGTCTGCAATACCTGATCATTTTCTTTTAGTAAGTCTATGGCTGACTGGTTAAGTAAGCTGACTCTTTGTTCTGTTGTGGGTAGGGCTGCTAATTCTTTCCAAAGGCGATCAAAACGACCGTCATCTGTTAAAATCTCTGCACTTGTCGGGTCCCCGCCAGTCAGTCCGGTTAAAGGCATACCAAACAAGCGCTGAAAACCATTAAACTTAAAGTTAACAATGAGAGCGTTTGCACCGGGCAGCAGTTCATAGTTCAGCATCTGGCGGAGTGGTCCAATTACCGCGGTGCGTCCGATAACTTGAGTATCCAGAGGATTATTGTGAAAGGAAATGCGTACAGGTACTCCAAAGTTAAATACCAACATCATTTCCAAATTTGGACAAACATGCCTGGTGATAGGTTCTCCATCTGAAGCAACCAGCATATGATAGAAGCTATTGATGACGTCTTCTAATGATGCTTCCACCAAAAATAACGCTTCGTTTATATCTGTTTGTTCCATTATTTCTTTCGTTTTTGTAGCCAGCTCAAGTAATTTTAACTTCTCTGCTCCATTGAGATTGAAATGACAAATAGCTTCATTGATTTACTTCTGCCGCATAGTCAAATGTAACCTATCATAGATGATTACCCAACCGTTTTATTGACCTTCTCTTCTCCTGTGTCGGAATTTGTGATCACCTGCGTTCTGTGAACCATCCCCCAATCAATCATTGAATCGATAACATTTGCAATGTCTTTTCCAGACTTTGTTAACCTGTACTCAATCAGCACCGGCATCTGATTGTAAACCTTGCGCTCTACAATACTGTTCATTTCAAGCTCCTTCAATTCTTTTGATAACATTCGGGGAGTTATCTTTTCCGTACTGTCTAACAGGTCTTTAAACCGGTTCGCGCCCCGGAGGAGCGCTGCGATAATAGGCAATTTCCATTTGCCACTGATAACGTTTAATGTATCTGTTAAAGCCAGAATGTAAACCCGTGGACATTGCGGGCCTTTTTCACTTCCAATGAAATCTTTAAAGTCACTCATACCAGATATTTACAATGTTCAGTATACAAAAGTATACTGATATTTTATGATAACAAGCTATACTAAATATATAAGTACTGGTAGTTTTGTCTATCAAAAACAAAAAATAACATGATACTAGTTACAGGTGCAACGGGGCAGTTTGGCGGGAAAGCCATTGACCATTTATTGAAAAAAGGAATTGAACCATCCCAAATTTCAGCGTTGGTGAGAGACGCAGCAAAGTCAAAGGACCTTCAAGAAAAGGGCATTGAAATAAGAGTTGGAGATTATGCAAATTACGGTTCACTGGTCCAGGCATTTAATGGCATAGCAAAGCTATTACTGGTGTCGAGTAATGACCGGCAGGCTATTGAAAACAGAACAGCTCATCATTTAAATGCCATCAAAGTTGCAAAAGAGGCTGGCGTTAAACACATTGTTTATACTTCTTTTATTAGAAAACCCAACTTTGAAGATTCGGCCATTGCCGAATTTCAAAATTCACATGTCGAGTCAGAGGCGTTCTTAATGAATAGCGGTGTTAATTATACGATCCTGCAAAATGGTATTTATCTGGAAATGATACCGGTCTTTATGGGCGAAAAGGCCGTGGAGAAAGGCACTATCGTATTCCCGGCCCAGAATGGGAGAGCCAGTTACGTGCTTCGGGAGGAGTTAGCGGAAGCCGCAGCGCACATCTTGGCAACGGATGGTCACCACAACAAGCTGTACAAGTTCACGAATACCGATTCGGTCTCTTTCATTGACATAGCGGGTGAGCTATCCAGGGCCATCGGAAAAGAAGTGTCATATCAGTCCCCACCGGCGGAAGAGTTTGAATCAATGCTAAAAAGCTTTGGTGTGCCGGATCAATATATCGGAATGTTCACCACATGGGCTACGGCATTATCACAGCATACAATGGATGAAGATGATCCTACTTTGGAGCGCTTTTTAGGGAGAAAACCAACCACGATGAAGCAGTTTATCGATCAGGTTTACGCACATGCTGATAGTGAAAATGTGTCTCAGGTTTAATAGACATTAATAAAAGCCAACCCGAAAAGTAAAAAGGGTAGAAAGTGTTTGGGAATTGCGAAGAATGGAGATCGTACCATCTTTGCAGTGACAAAACACCTTCTAAACTATTTTTATAACCACTCACTCCAAATTTTCTCGAGCCAGTTCAAGGGTTTTATCGACGCCATTAAGTACATCGGACTTCTTATTTTCACTGATAATTTTCGGCGTAATCCCGATGCCTTCGTAGCTTTTGCCGTCTGATCCGCGGTAGTCGCCTACGCCGATGGTAACAAGCCAACCGTTAGGTAACTGATGGGGGATCACGTCAGAAAACGCACCTGCAGTCGTAGTTCCCATATGGGTGACATTAGCATTCTCCCTCATGGCAAACGTGAAGGTCTCACCCGCACTTATGGTAGTAGAAGTCGTCAATAAGATAACTGGTTTAGTATATTGACTTTTGCCAGCAGGCTCAATAAACCAGTTTATAGCTGCTTCAAACTGATCATGAGCTGGACCGTTTCTTTTCCTGGATGTCATAAACAGTTTTTTGGAACTTGCGAATCTGCTGGCAATGTGCTTACTAACCAAATCGGAACCGCCTTTGTGGTCTCTAATATCAAACACGATTCCTTTCGTTGAAGCCAAAGAGGTGATGGCTTTCTCTATGTTTTTTTCATAAAATGAAAACTCTCCCTGGAACGATTCGATACGAATGTAACCAATTTCTGACGTTAGTTTTCCATAGCCAAAATCCTCCGATTCCTCATGATACTCGATCAGATAATTTTCGCGAATCACTTTAAAATCAAAACCTTCCTGTGCTGGAATGTGCCCATTTTCTCCACTGTTGTAATCTGTCAACGCTGGGCTGTTCGTATAAATATTGATATGCTTGTCATCCAAAAAGTGCACGGCTGAAGATAGGACTGAAAATAATTCCGCATCTGTTTTCGCAGCCTTGGCCATGGGCATATGCGAAGCATATACCTTATTCCAGTCGATATTTTTGACTATGAACAGACCATAATGGCTGTCAAATTTTTCCCACATTTGCCGAAAATTGTTTTCATTGGAATTATCGACCTCAGGTCCAACCATCATTTCCTGACATGAAGAGAAAGAAAAGAGTACGGCCATTAGAATTCCTGCGAGTAGTGTTATTTGCTTTTTCATGAGGAGTTATATGTTAAAAAGTAAAACCAAGAGATACTTGACTGCCTGCTTCCGTGAGGTGTTTGGGTTTGGAGTAATGCATCCAGTACACTGCGTACGTGATATCCAAAGCGATACGTTTTCTTACCCACACGGGATACTTTACCGAAAATCGGGTGTTTTGAAAATGATTGAGTGTTTCAACCTTGTTATTACCCTTAAAGTAGGTTTGCAAAACGGATTCATCAGGTCTTCCAAGCGACTGGTGATAGGGAAGCCGGGTTACCACCGAAACAAGTGGGGTTGCTAGTTCGAAAATGACCGGCTTCCCGTTTTTTAAAAAATAGTCGAACCGCGCTTTGGCATTTAATGAAGCATAATTGATTGTACCGATACTCAGAAATGCCGGTACGTAGGTTAGACTTTCTTCCAAACTTCCCCCCAGGTATAGCGCTTTGGATGAACTCCGTAGTTGTTGCACTTCGTGTAAATACCCCAGCCGTAGGTTGAAACCTATTTGGCTTATTGGAAGATCAAGATGTTCAATACTTTCAACGCCGTGAATATCCGATTCCTTTGCGTATATCACTATGTTGGAACCGGAATTAGTTTTTAACGCCCCTAAAAATACATGGAGATCAGACGAGAAAATCCCCCTTGTTGACTTATGGGAATAGCCCAGCTGAACGTTTGTTCTGATCGACTTAAACATATTGGGAGAATACATAAGATCAGCCGTCTTGATGTAATCAGCTCCTACCCCAATCCGGAATTGGTTTCGCTTATGCAGCGCGTCAATACTGTCTTGACCGTGAACCTGTACCGCAACCAGCAAAAAAGAGAAAGAAAGTTTAAGGAGAAGAGAGCATCGCTGCGAGATAATACCTAATTGGAGGAAAGGTCCTTTTTTGAAAAGCGTAGCTTTTATTTCATGAGCTAAGCTTCGATTAATGATTTTCATTTTCATGGTAATTTGTAAAGTGTTAAAAAATGAGGTAGTGGTAATTAGTGTGAAGATTCGTCCGGAAAAAGAAATGTATACCCTAAAAATTGTGGTTGTTATCGACCATGCCATTTGTTCGGGCGTAGAGTTCGGGAGCAGTAAGTAGTGGCGCAGATGTTTTTTGGTACATGATGGGGTGTTAAAAGGATGCAGGGACGATTACGAAGTAAATATGACTGCATGCAGGCCAGCCTTCCAAAAATTTCGCCTTGGATAGTCGTGGTTGGGCTTCGAACCGCAGTTATTTGAAGATGAGTCGTTAAGGCGGCCAAACTGCACACCGGCAGGCGATTGGCGCCTTGGTCTATAGCCAGAAAGCCCCCCGGGTCTGCACCGGGGGGCTTTTGCCGGGATTACCTCTCCCGTCGGTTTTGAGGACACATGGATGGCGAACTGGCTGTTTTTGGGGCAATACGCCCCGGTCAGTTCGGGCGGTCAACTCAGAGCGGCAGCCCCATATTGGCTGTCACGTAGGCATACGACTTGGTATCGACCAGGGCGGCTCCAATCAGTTTGTACTGCTTTCTTTGGGTCACGTAGCCATCAGCGTCCAGAACATAGTCGTAATAGTCGCCATCGAGTGAACCCTCCTGAGTTATGAGCGTGACCAGGTGCTTGCTCGGCTTACCGAAAATCCGCAGGTAAGGGTCGTGTTCGTTCACTCCTATCACGTTCAACGGATATTTATCGTTCATGATCGGGTTGCCCGCTGCCGGACTGTAGTTGAATTTTGTTGCGAAAGTGCTCGAAAATCCCATTATTTCCTTCGCCGAGATCATGTCCCCATCAGGATTGTAGGCATACCCGAATCCACCATCGCAACTATTTTTATTTTGGTAATTCAGTAACTGGCCCTTCTCATTGTAGACGAATTTCCACTCCCTTAAATAATGGAGAGGAACATTGTTGTTCACAACCGTAATCGCTTCGGCAGATTCGGTGCAGCGGCCGCTGGCATCCAGTATAAAGGTTTCATCCCGCAGTACGATCTTTCCCTGATGCGTAAACGCTCTGATCTTACCGGTGGCGTAGGTGTAATCGGTCTGGACAGCCAATTTGCCACGGACGGGGGTGGTCACATTCAAGAGTCGCCCATCGTTGTCGTATGTCAGAGAAGCCTCACCGTATTTGGTGAGTTTGTGCACCTGGGAGGAGTTGGGAGATATAATCTCTTCGCTGGCTCCCAACCGGGCACTGGCCTCCGGATTGGGGTTGGGGTTGGGGTTGAGCAAATTGTCTTTCTCGCAGGAAGTCAAGATTAATGACAAGGCGAGGGCCAGACCGGTAATGGTTTTTTGAATGGAAGTTTTCATGGATATTGTGTACTGTTCATTTTTTGCCTACTCGATTTCAGGTTTTCGGCGTCTTCTGCATTATTGCGGCACAAAGTTGGGGTGAGTATTGTGGGGCTTCAAAAATTTCGTCCCGAGTGGTTGTAAACAGGGCGTTGAAACGTAGGCTAATGGCGATGAGTCGTTTATGGGCTCCAGTTCACGACTGGTCTGGGTATTCTAGTGTCGTCAAATATGAAATAACCATCCCCTGAAAGCTTATCGTTGATCACCTGCTGACCGATGAACCGCAGAATGGCTTCGCGCTCGGTGAGTGGTTTTTTTGTCCGGCCTTCCCAGTACCGAGGTTCGATAATAGCAATATCCAACACCCCGGGAGGCATGGCCAACTCATACCACATATCGAAATTCGTTTTTGGGCTAGTGTAATGGATCGTACCTCCCGCGACCATTGTGGGAGTAGCGCAAATGCGGGCCGGGTCCGGCGGTTGGATTTTCAGCTGAATGAGTAGGCTCTGTCATGATTTTTGAATAGTTTTTCCGATGAAATTCAGCGCTTTGTCGTGGGTTTCAATCCCATGTCCAACATGAGGGAATACAACGACTTCTTTTAGTGAATTCATGTGTTTTCTGGCATTGTCAATGGACTGTTGGTGGGGAAACAATAAATCCTGATCCCCTTCAAGCAGGTAGGTGTCGACCGTTACCTTGGCCAACTCACGGTCCATGTAGTAGGGCTTTTGCGTGTTATCTTTATATCGGGTTAGGGCAAAAACCTCGTAGTCAACCAGCATTTTTTCGGCGGTTGGGGATAATTGATGATTGGGTTTGGAGAAAACCGCTTTATTTAAAAATGTCAAAACATTCCTCTCACTTGGGCGCAGAATGGGTAGGATGTTGTAATACAAGTTTTTTAGACGGAGAGAAAAGGGTTGCAAACAGCCCGGATTTAACAAAAAAACCGCTTTGATCCGCTTTGGGCTAACAAGGGCCAACTTCACACAAATCAGCCCGCCAAACGAAGCCCCGGCTACGTCTGCCTTGTCAATTTTTAAACCGTCTAGCACCTCAGTTGCCCACCATCCATACTCCAGCGAGCCAATCTCGGGACTGTTCCCCTCACTCATATTGGGCAGCCCGTTGGTTTCGACCAGGTAGATTTTCATGGGATGGTTCAGGTTGTCCAGGCCTCTGTCAAAATCCCAAATGAGTGATGTCGTTCGCGCTCCCGGAAATACAACGAGCGTGTCTGGGTAGTCTTGTTGCGTGTTCAGCCCCCACACGTGTGTGTTCCCTAATGACGTTGAAACGGTGTGCCGTTCGTACGTCCTCCCATTATTTTCTTCCAATCGACTGACCCAATTTTCAAAGTACTCGAAGTCTCGTTTTTTGTCTTTAAAGAGGGAAGTGTGCTTTATTTTGATATCGGCTAAAAGAGTAGGGTCTGGCATGGTTTTGGATTTTTAGGTCAGTCTGGTTAAAGTTCGCTTTTTCATGGAATGCTGTTTAATGTCGGTATTTGAACAATCTACACTAAAAAGCAATTTGGAGTAAACGACAAGCTCTTTTACTAGTTCTTTAAATGAATTTCGGGCATTGATAGTCTAGCTACCTCTTTGACTAAAAGCTGTTTGTCGACTTTCAGCTTCGTCAGAAACGGGGTAATTTCCGCGCCATATTTTCGGTTGCTGACCATGAATAGCAAAATGCCGCGCTGACCAGATTTGGTTTTGACGACTTTGAATCGGAATACGTCCCGCTCCACCAAATTATCCCGTTCATTGGCGGCATTGTTGCCAATCAGACAGTCTATGATTTTCTCACCCGTTACGGGGTTCTTTATCACTTCGTAGTTGACGATTGGATTGGTGCGTTTCAGATTGTCTAATTCGAGTAGTTTGGTAGCAACGGCCTGATCCACAGACGATTCGGTCACGACAAAATCAATACCTACCATCGACTTGTACTTCGGAAAATCATCGCCCGCCATCAGGTACTCCTGTTTGTAGAGCGACGCCTCAGGGTGGGCCGACCAGCTTAACAGATAGGCGTTTTTCTGGACAGAAATTGGGGCCTGAATCCCTAAATAGTTGACAGCAGATTTCGGAGTCTGTGAATAGCCTGGATTGGATAACATTTGCAGGGTCAATAGAGAGATGAAAATTGGATTGGCTGGCATTGGGTTGTTTTGTGAGAAGTTTGTGATTTTGTGAGAATTTCTGGAATGTGCAGGGTTCCTAGATTGATTTCCAGGCAAAACCGGTTGTTTTCTCCGCCCAGTGCAGGGTAAGTTCTGAAAACAGCTCGTCCATCCATTCCGGGTCTTGCGTGGCCTGCCAACCCATGTACCCTTTGGAAATCATAAAAGAATCCAGCACAAACTGAAGCGTATCTTCATTGGTGTAGTCGGCCCCGACGGATGTGTCGGCCCTGAGAGGAGAAAGGTGGACCTCCCCACCTCTGGTCACGAAAAGAATGTGGGAATCCTGGTCGTCATCGACGCTGGCGACGAGTTGGCAAAGTTGGGCGAGGGTTGGGTTCTGGTTTAAGTTCATGGTTGTTTTGTTTGGTTAATTCGGCTGTCCGCCGCGTAATAATGGGTTTTGTTGGCTGCGTCGCGGACCTGTTTCTGCAAGAATTTCATGTCTAGTCGCGGGATTCGGGTGGTTTAACCGTAACGGGGTTGCTACCAGTGGTTTTGTGGAGCGAGCAGGTCATATAGATTCCGAAGCGCAGGCTCTTGTCGGCTACGTCGGGATTGTGGCACAACCGACTGGTCAGTCAGAATCCATTTCGGCAAATCCGTCTTGAAAATGTCCCTGGCGAAGTTCTCCGTCAAATAGGTCACCGATGGTTTTGAGAAGCGTTTGGTCCGTACATTCCAGACCAAGTCGTTTATAGTCATCGCGGAAGTAGCAACTAAACATGGCCCCGTTGATGGTCAAATCCGCACTGATCCAACCCTCTCGCCGATTGATTTTTGGCTCGATGGCTGGATACTGTTTTTGGATCCAGCTCATAAAGTGATCAAACATGACGGGCAACACGGGTTTGAGTTCATAACGGATCGGCGGGGTTTTACCCGCGTTCTGCACCCAACGACCGTGCCAGGGCGGGTAATGCGTGTAGGGATGCACGCGTAGGAGCTCCTTGCCATTACTGTCCGTTGTCCAGTCAAAATACGTGGACAACCAATCTGATGTGGCGTCCTCGGGCAGCACAAAATGAGTAGCCGACCGACGAAATGGAACGGCGTACGGATGATTCGTGGCGAAATCAACAGCAAGTAGGGCGTACTCAGACCGCTGACGCTGATGGTCATAGCGGGTGCCGAGAAATACCAGTTGTGTTTTGCCGGGCGAGAAACCAACCAGTATGGAGCTAACCCGGGCAAATCCGTCTGTGTGTTCTATGGCAGCCTTGCTAATTAAATCGAACGGATGAACCGTCAGTGTGTGTACGTCCAGGACGCTGCATTCATTGACCAGCAGGTAACGTCCGCCCTTTAAGAAACGGGATGCTCCGGAATTATCCACTGGAAAGCTGAATTGAGCCCTTCCTGGCGTTCCGTGTTCATTATCGAGCCATTGGTAGGTGTTAAGGGCGCCGCCGTTGTTGGCTACGGTTGTTACGTGAGCCTGGCCCACATCGGCGGACCGGTACCCGGTTGTAATCAGATACACGTGGTTACTGGACGCCAACACGGCTGGTTCGGGCGCGTCTTTGAGAAACCAAGCATCCCAGATCGTTACTTTTTTGCCATCGCGATCTTTTATTAAGACGGGTTGACCCTGATGGCTGATTTTGAAACTGGATATCTTGGGGGGGCGGCGGGGAATCAGGCTTTCATTGGACTTATGAAATAGGTTTAGACGATAATCCCGCACAAGTTTAGACGTAAGGATCAACGAGTCAGTCGTCTCTGGTTGTACTTTTGTCATTGTCCCTGCCGAGCAGCCGGGCAGGGCAAGAAAACTCGTTAATATTGCCCTAATCCATCGTTGATAAGATTGAGCGGCAATTTTATGAAGCCATGAGGTGCATTGGATAGCCCGACTGAGGTTCATTTTACAGTTACTGATTAAAGTGTAATGATCTTTATGATATTTGACTTTCTCCTTCTATCCAGCACATGCCGGGATCTTAAAACCCAGCTCCCGGTTCAAGGGGATTACTGTCTTCAACTCCTGAGCGGCGTCTAGATTTGCTTCGGTACCGATCATCGGGCTGGCCAGCTGACCTTAGGCAGCGAAGGGATCGTTGTTCAATCCGCTGTCGGTACTCAATCCATTGCGAACCAAAAATGGCGCAAAATAAATGATTTTTACTCCGGCACTAACATCAAGTGCGCCAAACCATTATAGCAGGCTTCCCAGGCTTGTTTGGTCGCCTCGTTCCAGTCGTTACCCAGCCCCACTTCGAGTGTCCAAAGCAGGGCGGCTTTTACGTCTTCGTAATGAGTGGGCTGGACACCGTATTCTTTGTGGCTCCGGCCCAAAGCTGCGATTTTCTGCCCCAGGTTATCGGGCAGGTCGATGCGGGACACGATGAGGCTGAGCATGTCGAAAAATTTCTGGTATTGGGCATCCATCGGCCCTTTGAAAAGTGGGCGCAGAAACGGATACATGAAAAACAGCCGTCCGTAAAACACATCTCCCAGTAAGGTGGGGTTTACCTCACGCAGTAGTTTCCAGGTCTGTTTGACTAGTCGGACTTGTTGTTGGGTCATTGGAATGGGCATAGCAAGTCGGATATGGATGATATGGCAGTAAAGTAAGACGACGTGGAGTCTTAAATCCAGTATTTCCGCACGAATCGTTAATTTTAAACCATGAGTCGTTTTCAGGCAGTTTTGAAGGTTACTCACGAAAAGAGGCTTTACGATTGCAAGCTGGTTTCGCGTCATTGGTGGTCGATTTTCGACGGCCTGTACCCAAAAATTGTGCCGGGTACTACTGAAAATGACAGATTTACGGGTACATTTAATTTCCTTTCCCAGCCTTTATCATGAATGCCCTGATTATCGAAGATGAAAAATTAGTAGCGCAGGAACTGGCAGCCAGTATTGCCGAAGTGGATCCGACCATTAACCTGGTGGGGATTGTGGGCAGTGTGAAGACTGCCCTGAGCTGGTTTTCCGAACACGCCGAACCTGATGTGATATTTGCCGACATCCAGTTGGCGGATGGGGTCAGTTTCACCATTTTTAGTAAGTACCCGATTTCTTGTCCGGTCATCTTTACAACTGCCTACAATGAATACGCTATTCAGGCTTTCAAGGTCAACGGTATCGACTACCTGCTCAAGCCCGTTGACCAAGATGAACTCAGGCAGGCCATTGGCAAGGCCCGGAAGCTTGCCAGACCAACGGGCCCGGCCGGACTCGATGTGCAAAAGCTAATGGATGCGCTCAACCTGCCTTCACCCTTCAAACCTACTTTCAAAGAGCACTTCCTGGGCAGTGCCCGCAATCGGTGGGTACCCGTCAAAATAAGCGACATCGCCTATTTTGTCCGCGATCAACTGATTTTTCTAGTCACCAACGCCGGCGAACGCTACATACTGGATTATGACTCCCTCGACGAAATCGAACAGTTGCTCGATCCCGCCGTGTTCTATCGGGCCAGCCGGCAGTGTCTCATCCATATCAATGCCGTACAGACGCTGAAAGGCCTGGCCAACCTCAAGCTGCAACTCGTCCTGAAAGCGCCCAACCAGTCGTTTGGCATCGACATCAGCCGGGACAAAGCACCCACTTTTCGAAAATGGCTGGAAAAATGAGAGTCTACATTCCCGTATTTGTCGTTTGGCTGATTGGGCTGCTAATGGGTCTGGGCAATCGCACAATGGCTCAGGAACGCCCCCCCCACTTTGAATTCGGGCATATTCGGGAGCAGGACGGGCTTTCTTCCCGCAAAGTCTACAGTCTGCTGCACGACCGGGAGGGTTTTATGTGGGTAGGCACCAACAATGGCCTGAACCGCTACGATGGCACTCATTTTGTTAAGTTCCGGCACCAGCGCAACAACCCCCACTCGCTGCTCAACAACCAGGTGTACGCACTGTGCGAAGACAAGCGGGGGCGAATCTGGGCAGCCCATGAAAACGGAGTCAGCAATTACGATAAAACGACCGGTCGGTTTGAGCACATCACCACCGTCGACAACCAGCCCCTAGGCGTTTGCAAAAACGCTCGCTGCGATCGGGCGGGCAATATCTGGTTCACCAGCCGCAATCGGGGCCTGTTCGGCTATACCACCAAAACGGCAGCGGTGCACTACTATACTGCCGAGGCAACCGACCGTACCGGGGGCATCCGCACCCTGCCCAACGGGTTGGTGGAGGACCCTGACCAGCCGGGTCTCTGGATGGCGGAAGCGCATGGCCTTCGTTACTTTGACACGGTAAAAAAACAGTTTATCACTTACCGCAACAACTCCCGGCACAGTCCGGTACTGACGCCCAACGACGTGTCGGCCCTGGCAATGGATGGCAACAGGCTGCTGATAGCCGACCATACCGACCACAGCATTCTGATCTATGACCTGCACGGGCAGCGGATACTGAAACGCATCAGACCCGATAGCCCGCAGGACCGGGCCGATTTTTTTGGATCTTCTATTTTCGTAGACCGGCGGCACAACCTGTGGGTGAGCACCTGGGGAGGCAAATCGTTTCATATCAACACCCGGACGGACCGGGTGACGCGCCTGGGCCACGCCCAATCCGAGCCCAACGCCCTGGGTTCCGACATTATTACATCGGCTTGGCAGCAATCCGACGGGACCATCTGGCTCGGTACGGTCAACGGCCTGGCCTACACCAATCCGGAAAGGGCGTTGTATGACGTGTATGACCTGGAAGCGTTGTTTCCAGCCCTGACCGATGAACGGGGAATCATGTCCTTCGCTGAAGACCCGGACGGGTCATGGTGGCTGGGCACATCCATCCGGGGGCTGCTGCACTACGTCCCGGCTACCAACCGGCTAGATGTCTACCGCCTGCCTGAGCAAACCGCCCAGTACCCCTGGGGGATGCCTATTATAGGTCTCCACCATTGGGGGGAGGAGATACTTGTGGGTTCTGCTACGGCAGTTTATCGTTTTAACAAACGAACACACCAATTTCGATCGATAGCATTACCCCCGTCAGCCCGTTCTGTTTCTTTGAGAACGTTTCGGCTCGTCGGCAATCAGTACTGGGTCTTTGGTGATGGAAAACTTGCGTTTGCCTACGATATGGCCCGGCAGCAATGGCAAACTTTTCCGATCAGGTCAGCGAGTACCGACCCCCGGTTTGTGGTGCGACAGACGCTGCTCGACCGGCGGGGTAATCTGTGGCTGGACATTCACCCCGAAGGGTTCGCGCGGTTCTCTGCGCAGAAAAAAGAATTTATCGTGACCGACGCAGGCCAGGCTGGTTATGAAGCTACGTTGAACTCCCTGACCGAAGACCGGGACGGATCCTTTTTGATGGCAACTGATATGGACGGTCTTGTCACCTACGACCCGGTGCGCCGTCGGCATACCGTTCGGGTCGAAAACGAAGCCATGACCTTCAGCCAATGCACGGCCGCCCAGTCCGACCGATTCGGTAACACCTGGGTGGCTGACCTGAATCTTTTTTCGGTGATTACTGCGGGCAGAAAACAGGTATTCAACTTCAGTCTGCCCATCAATGCGTACACCACCATCTACAGTACCTACCTGTTTCCGATGCAGAATGGTCACATCCTTTCTGCTCAGAAAGGCCATCTGGTGGAGTTCAAACCCCAAAACCTGCGCCCAGCCCACCGACCGGAACCCGTGCTGCTTAACCGGCTTGCTCTGAACGACACCACATTGTTACTGCACAGCCCAACGCCTCCCATCCGGCTGAAATCCGACGATAACTCGTTCATGATCGAATTCAGCACGCTGGCGCCATCGGCTAACCAACACTACCGGTATAAACTGGAAGGCTACGACGGCTGGAAAGAGTCGGGCACCCAGACCAACGCCGTTTACACCAAACTGCCCGGCGGGGAGTATGTATTCCGGGTCTTTGCCGTTGCAGGCGACCTGCGGAGCCTGGAAACTACGCTGGCCATACACGTTGACACGATTTTTTATAACACCCGCTGGTTCCAGGCACTGCTGGGGGCGGTGGTTCTGGCTTTATTGTACAGCTTGTACCGGTACCGGCTCCGGCAATCGGCGCGGTTGCATCATTTCCAAATCCAGATGACGCGGCTGGAGCGTGACAAGGCCGAAATCCAGTACCACAACCTGATCAACCACCTCAACCCCCATTTTCTGTTCAACAGCCTGACCTCGCTCAACAGCCTCATTCTGACCAAGCCCAAAGATGCTTCTTTGTTTCTAAGAAAACTGTCGGTGATTTACCGCTATATTTTGCAGAATAAGGACTCGGAACTGGTGAGTCTCCAGGCCGAGCTTACTTTCGCCCAAAACTACATCGACCTGCAAACCACCCGGTTCGGCGAAGGCCTCCACATCAGCATCAGCATCAGCCCCGACTCTCTGACCCAGCGAATTGTGCCCGTGACCCTGCAAAACCTGCTCGAAAATGCTATCAAGCATAACATCGTCAGCGACGACTGCCCCCTGGACATTCTGATTTACACTGAAACCGACAGGTTGTTCGTACAAAACAGCCTGCAACGGAAGAATTTCGTTGAAACGTCCAACAAGCAGGGTTTGAACAGTCTGAAATCACTGTACCACTACCTAAGTCCCCGCAAAGTTACCGTTGATGAAACAGCTACTGAATTCAAGGTTTCGGTGCCGCTGCTTTAAGTCGTAGTTCCACGAAGTAGAACCGGGTGGCGTGAATATGGTAACCAATCGATGTCTGCAAATATTGATAATTGTACCCGCTGAAAGTAGATTGGCATTTGGATTCAGAAGAATATCGTCAGTTAATATTGATCATTCCAAATGAGCGCATCAAAAAGTGTGTAAGATTCATGCCGCACGATGGAAGAGACGGCCGGTTATTTGAATGTGCAGAGAGCCGTTTTTGAAAAGATTGACATGAAAAACAGCACCTATGAATAGCGATACCCACCGTATTTTTTACGTATCCGTCCGTTTATAAAGGCAGATTAGCCTGATGTATAGTTGTGTCAGCAAAAAAGAAGGCGGATGCTAACTTTGATTGGAGCGAAAGGAATAATCCCGGCGCTCAGAAGATGATAGCGTTTAAGTTCTTCAATTATATTCATTCATGAAGTTGATTTTAGTCATCACGCAAAGCTTATTGATCATACATTATGCGATGTACGGCGGCCTGTTGCGGCCGGTGGCAGATGCCGTTCCTGCGAGAGAATCGGCACTGATCACGCATCTCGTAAAAGAGGCAAATCAACCTGGGGCGTATTCGGAAGGTGATGTTTATCTTTTGGTAACTGTAGGAAAAACTGCGTATATAGCCGAACTGAGATCCACAAACCTTGTGAGCACGTCAGATGCGAAAGTACCCAGTGGGGGATTTTGCCGCGACTATGCAGAGGTAAATGTAAAACTGCTGGACCTCAACAGAAAAGAAACGTCACAAGGTGCGGCTCAGGTGCTGAGGTGGCAAAAGAACAAATGGAAAATGATTGCTTTGTCGGAAGGAGATTACGCGTGTGACAAATTGAAAGGAATTCCACAGGAAGTCAGGAAATGTCTGAACGTTGAATGCAATTGAATTAACAGAAGGCCCTCATGAAAACATTCCACCTCGTCGCATTTTTATTGATGTTGTTGCTGACGTGGAGCTGCGGCGAATCGAAGACTGAAGCAGAAAAAAGCGGAAGACTTCAATATGTGAAAATATTGAAATATGGGGCAGCTGGCACGCATGGCGGTCAGGGGTGGTATGTTGATGACCGCATACTTACCGTTGATGACAAAGAATGGAAGCCTTCGGAAATCAGAGCCGAAGACATCAGCGGTTGCCATGCAAGTCCAAACCAAACGGTGGAAGCACTCAATTGTCACAGTTTCGTAGGCGGCCGGTCGCGCGCTTTGATTTTGAGAATTAGAAACGGTAAACCGGAAGTTGTACTGGCTTCGGATGACAATATCAGCAATGGCAATAACTTGGGTGAATGGGTTGGTGATGGTCACTGGTTGTTATTTACCAACTATTTTTTCAATGTGGAAACTTCCGAACGTGTTAGAATATTGGGATTGCCCGATGACCCGGAGAATCACTTTGTGGCGGCGTCGCCCGACTTAAAAACGATTATTTACAGGGAAACAGGTTTTGACACACGATACGATCTTCCGCCACCGAGGGAATCGCAGGATGCTGAAATAAAAGAACAATACGACCTCTTTTATGATCACATCAAAAAGGGGATCGTCGCTTTCTGGCTAATCGATGCGCCCTCTGGAAAAACGAGACTTCTTGAATTGAATACGAAAAAATATCCGGCGCTTGTAAGGACCAGCGACCATTCATGGCTTAACAATTTTCGAAAAATGATGATTTGGAAAAAAGATAAGGACGGCAAGGATCAGCTTATCTATCCAGATTGACCTCTTTTTTGGCACAATTGAAAAAATAAAAATACTATGAAAACTCTGGCGATTGTATCCATTTCATTGTTGATACTGGGCTTTCTATTTGTCAACTGGGCTAATAAACCAGGAAAGGTGGAGGCTTTAAAGCAACAGCGTGCTGCTGATGCGCTTAAAAAAATGGACAAGCAGCTATCTGATAGAAAAGTATCTAATAAGGCCTTATTACCTGCCCTGTGTTGGCACCAAATACACTTTTTCGGAAACCATACTCCAGCTGTTTCATCGTAACAGGAACTTCTCCCGGGAAATAGGGAAAATATTGTGGAGAATCCTCGATCACGGTTGGACTCACTGCATTAATTCGGATCCCATCTTCTAACTCAATAGCCGCAGCCCTTACAAATGCTTCAATTGCTCCATTGGCAGCGGCAGCATTCGAGAAATTTAGTTGCGGATCTATTGTTAAAGCCCCGGCAATTAATGTAAATGATCCTTTTGGTTTAATATAACGCTGTCCAATCAGTACTAAATTAACCTGGCCCATCAATTTTCCTTCGATCCCTTTTCTAAATTCCTTGTCGGTCATTTTTTTCCAGGGACCAACATATGACGGCCCCGCTGTCGATACAAGCGCATCAAAGGGTCCGGTTTGCTCGAATAGATTTTCAATAGACTCCAAAGAAGTAATGTCCGTCTGGATATCTCCACCGCCAGAGGCGACTCTTACTATTTCGTGCTCTTTTTCAAATGCGGTTGCTAAATGCCTTCCCATGGTACCCGTGGCACCAACAATTATAATTTTCATATTTATTATTAGATAATTTTTAAATTTTATTGCTATATCCTTCATTTGGTAAAATGAAAAAAGGTAATTCGCTTAGTGTCGGACTATCCGGTTTCGCAGCTACGTGGCTTAAATGCATTATCACGCTGAGTCTATTTATCATCAGCAGGGTCCACCGGATCAAGGACACGGTCATACCGATGATGCTGATAGTAATTACAATGACAGTATTCATCAGCGGTCCTATTTAGAATTGAATTCTTCCAGAATCATTTTCTTACTAACTGTCAGGCCGACGGCAGTTCCCTTTGCTACCGCATTTGAGACAGTACGCATACGTGATGCATTATCGCCGCATGCAAAAACTCCTTCGATTGTCTTCTGCTGAAAAGGATCAATCACCAGGTGTCCTTCGACAGTTAACTGGCATCCCAACGATTCAGGGATCGGGCAGTGCTGTTCGAAAGGAGCGGATGCATATATGGTTTTCAAGGAATACCGTGTGTGATCTTTAAAACTGATATGTTGAAGCTCCCCATTGGTATGATCCAATCGTTGAATCAGCTTATCCACTATTTTTATGTGTCGTTTGTCAAGCTGGCCAGAATTCCGGTTTTTTCATCCCTTACTTCGTATCCATGGCAATAGGGGCAATGAAGGACCGATATTCCCCAACAGGCAGAAAATCCGTCAATGTCAGCCATCGTATCTCTGATGCCGGTAGCAAAAATCAGCTTCCCTGCCTGGTAAGTTTCCCCCGATGCCACGGAGATTTCAAAACCGTTTTTAGTTTTTATTCCCCCGATCGCCATTCCGTTGATAACTGTAATGGTGTCATACAGTTGTACTTGCTGTTTTCCAATCATTAAAATTTCTGAGGGCTTTCTTCCATCGTGCGTGAGAAAGTTGTGTGAGTAAGGTGTTTGTTTATTACAGGGATCACCACTATCAATAATGAGAACCTGTTTTAAAGCTCTACCCATTGACATACCTGCGGCAAGCCCGGAGTAACTTCCTCCGATGATTATCACTTCAAAAGTTTTATTTTTCATAGCTTTATCTCCCCAGATATTCAGGCTCTTGTATTTTTATCTTCCCCAGAAATCAAACCGACCAAACGATTCACCAAGGGCAATCCGGCGAATACAATCCAGGGTACCAGTAAAATCGTCAATATCAAGGTTCTCTGATATAACGGCAAAGTCGCCAGTGGCTCGCCCACGAAGTATAAGAAAACAGTTATCGATGGATAGATCACTACCCAGATTTTCAAAGCTGTAATCCATTTAATTTTTGTTGTCATACTATATTTCTTATGTTATTTGTCTGTTACAAAAGTAGTTTCGGGGACAGCATGCAGGGTAGGACAAAAATTGAGTTGTGTAGGATTCTCATTAAATCCTTTGATATTTTAATTTCCTGAGGGACTGAGCCAATTTCCTTAACTTTAAATATCAAATTGCAAGTTTTGACAGGACGGAAAACCTATGCAAAAAAAAAACGATGAAGGCCATTCCGATCAGACATATCGCCGATACATATCCGGATCAAAATATCCCCGGCCGGTTCAGCATCAGGAATATTAGTGATGTGCTTAGCGGAAACGATTTAGTACACGATCTTCACAAACATGACTTTTACTTTATTCTGGCAATAGAAAAAGGCCAAGGTGTTCATGAAATCGATTTTCTGCGTTACGAAATCCACAATAATGCCGTGTTTATCCTTCGCCCCGGTCAAGTTCATCAACTTCAATTAACGGCAGATTGTGCAGGTTATATAATAGAATTTGATAACTCTTTTTATGGACCAAAAAGCACCATCGCAGAACACCAATGGAGGAAAGCCACCAATAATAATCATTGCGAAGTGGAAGAGGTCCGTTTTAAAAAATTGCTTGCCTACCTTTCAAACAGCTTTACCGAGTATAACTTAAAGCAGGAAGGGTACCGTGAGGCAATAAAAGCAAACATGGATCTTTTCTTTATTGAGTTAGTAAGGCAAAGCCAAAACGCTAGCAAACTATCATCAGAAGTTACTTTATACACCCAGGATCGTTATGAGGAGTTGCTGAGTTTATTGGATGCAAATATCACTGAGGCGAAAAGTGTTTCGCAATATGCTAGATTGTTGAACTTATCAGTATATCAGCTGAATGCAATTACTAAGGCGTCTGTTGGTAGAACAACAATAGGTTTAATTAACGGGCAGATCATTTTAGAAGCAAAAAGATATTTGCTGGCAACCCCCAACCAAATCAAGGATATCGCTTGGCATTTGGGATACGAGGATATATCTTATTTCATACGGTTCTTTAAAAAACATACCGGGTATACGCCAGACGCATTTCGTAAAAATTTCAAATAGATCCTATTCAATCAATTTATCGCACTTTTGGTGTTCAGTTCTCGTGTAATTGTTATTTGAAATTGGTCTCAACTTGACTTTTAAATGGTTTATCTCAAGCGAAGTTTTGAAATGCACCCTGGGGTTACCAAATAGTCTTTGTCCTATACTTTTCTTTTCCATTTTGTATTTAACGTGAGTTCGGGATAAGAAATTTAATCATTTTTTATAAAAACAGGGAAAATATTGGTATATTTAAGTATCTGACATTCAAATATTTAACCAATAAATTCCCGTGTTTTCAAAGGATAAAGTTACCGAAATATTTTGCATTGTAGACGATTTTACGAAGGAATTTGAGTCACGAATCAAACATATGAAATTGGCTCAGCTTGCCTCGGATAAACCGCACAGAAACAGAGCTTTATCCATGTCCGACTCTGAGATATTGACCATTTTGATCTGTTTCCATTTAGGAGCTCATAGAACTTTTAAGCATTATTATCAACAGATCGTGCAGGACCACTGGGCGGATTTATTTCCTAAATCGTTGTCTTATAACAGATTCGTTGAGGTACAGAGTCGTTATTTTATTGTTTTGGCTTTATTCTTGAAAGAAAAATCCTTGGGAAAATGTACAGGCATCAGCTTTATGGACAGTACCACAATCAAGGTTTGCAGAAATCAGAGAATTCATAACCACAAGGTATTCAATGCCTTAGCTGAAAGAGGAAAGTCTTCGATGGGCTGGTTTTTCGGCTTTAAGCTGCACCTGATTTGCAATGAAAAGGGAGAATTACTTTCATTCTATTTGACCAAAGGCAATGTGGATGACCGAAATCCCAAACATATTAAAAAGCTTACTGAACAACTTTTCGGCAAGATCTATGCTGACAAAGGTTACCTTTCAAAGGCGCTTTGGGAAATGCTATTTGCTGATGGAATTCAATTAATAACCAAGCTTAGAAAAAACATGAAAGGGCATATTATGGAGTTGAAAGACAAGCTTTTACTAAGAAAAAGAGCCATTATTGAAACTATAAATGATGAATTGAAAAATCTGTGTCAGATCGAACATACTCGACACAGATCCGTGAATAACTTTATAATGAACATTTTAGGCGCATTAGTTGCTTACTGCTTCTTTCCCAAAAAACCGTCACTTAATATTCAAAAAGTCAAAACAAACCAACTTTTTCTAACCGCCGCTTAACCCGAATTCACGTTA
>NZ_JBDSFX010000049.1:0-26038 GCF_039919315.1 Dyadobacter sp.
TCACGCCAATTGATGAAAGTACTGAAACTGATGTCTTTTTTTCGGACCCACAAGTGTTAAATGCCATTAAAGAAGGTATTGAAGACGTGAAGGCTGGAAGAGTGACTTCCATTCGCGATCTTAAAAACATATGGGCAGATATTCTGTAACCTTCTCTGAAAGAGCAAAAAAAAGACCTTTCATTTTACATAAATGTCAAAAATTCCTGAAAAACATCATAACCGTACCGAAGTATCATCAGCGAAACAACGATTAAAAATATTTTCCGTACGAATCCATTTCCTTCTCTCAAGGCCATTCTGCTACCAACAATGTTGCCGGCAATGTTAAAAGCAGCCATCATCAAACCAATACCCAATAGATAATTCCCATTTCGGATAAAAACCAACAATGCCGAAATATTTGTGACACAATTGATAAGCTTTGCATAACCCGAAGCTGTTAAGAAATCAAATCTGAGCAACACGACAAAACCCAGAATCAGGAAACTACCTGTTCCCGGGCCAAAGAAGCCGTCGTAAAAACCAACCACCAGACCAATTAATGATCCCAGCAACAATTGTTTAGCAAATGGAAGCACCCTGGTTTGGACTGCTCCCAGATTTTTGTTTGTATAAACATAGATCAGCATCACGATCAGAATAATCAAAATCACTGGTCGTAAAATATCTGCCCTTACCATACTCACGGCTTTTGCTCCCAAAAAAGAGGCTGTAAAAGCAGCAAGACTAACAACGATAAGCAGCCTGTAATCAAACCTGATGCGTTTGCTGTACTGATACGCCGCCACAGATGTTCCGGAAATGGCGGCGATCTTGTTGGTGCCAAAAAGCGTAGCCACGGCCTTATCCGGAAATGCGATGAGCAGAGCCGGGATTTGAATCAAGCCTCCCCCTCCTACCACGGCATCGATAAATCCGGCTATAAAAGCCAGCGTGCTTAATGATAAAAGTAAGATCAACGAATAATCTGTACTGAAAGAACTAAGATCCATTCCGGATAAATTTTTTTGTCTTTTATTTACTGTAAAGGTGGAAAAATTTTGAAACCACCATCAGTTTTACTTTTTAACATGATAAACTTTACTTACAATTTTCCACAGGTCACCATCTTTGACCAAGGTAAACATATCAGCAAATTTGCTGGGGCCGAATTGTGACTCGATCCGTACAATAGCCACATCTTCCGCCACATCCAGTGTGGTTAGTTCGTAACTCGCTTCCATAGGCTCCCAACTATCGAAACCATCAATTAAAACCTGAATCGGTACGCTTTTTAATTTACCATCTTCTGTCCAGGACATTGTTGCAGTCGACGAAAATGCTTCCGCTGCGATTTTACCGCTGGCCTTCCGTCCCCCCTCCACATACAAATCGATTGCACGTAGTATACCTTGTTTTTCCTGCTGTGAAACTTCCATAGTTTGGTTATTTTTAGTCTTATTTTTATTTATACTGCTGGTGCACGATACCCAAAGAAACGGTAACAATGCCAATGCTAAAACCTGTTTTATTTTACTAATCATATTGTAATAATTACCCACTTAACTATTTTATTTACAGACTCTTAAAAGCCTTTGTTTGTTTTACAAAATTACACCCAACCAAAGGAACTGAGTATTCTATTCAGCTCAAATAATCTTACTATTTGGTCCAATTTGAGGAATTTAAGTATGTGATATTTTCACACGAGCATGTGACGCTGTCAAGGTCAGATGGAAGCAGAATCAAATATCTGGTCATAAAAAAAGCCTCACCAAATTTGGCAAGGCTTTACATGTTTGATCTATCAATTACAAGGTTGCCATATCAATTACAAACCGGTAACGAACATCTCCTTTTACCATTCGGTCGTAGGCAGTTTGAATATCCTTTATGTCAATAAGCTCAATGTCGGAAACGATATTTTGCTCTGCACAGAAATCAAGCATCTCCTGCGTTTCAGCTATTCCGCCTATGCCAGAGCCAGCAATACTTTTTCTTCCGCCAAGCAAACTAAACGCCGCTATTTCTGCGGGTTTGGAGGGAACACCTACACAAATCATCGTACCATCTGTCCGAAGCAACGAGAGGTACATATTGAAATCGTGTTCGGCAGAAACGGTATCCAGAATAAAGTCGAAAGTCCCCAAAGCTGCCTTTACCTGAGCTTCATCGCTGGTAACAACAAAGTGATGTGCACCTAGTCTTTTAGCATCCTCTTCTTTTTTTGGTGATGTACTCAAAACAGTTACTTCCGCACCAAAAGCAACACCAAACTTAACACCCATGTGCCCCAAACCGCCAAGACCAAGCACCGCCAATTTATGTCCTTTACCTACTTTCCAATGTCTGAGAGGGGAATATGTGGTGATACCAGCACACAATAATGGTGCGACAGCAGCCAGGTCAAGTTTTTCAGAAACATGCAATACAAATTCTTCCCGCACCACAATGGTATTGGAATATCCACCGTACGTTGGTGTTTTCCCGTCACGTTCCAGTCCGTTGTAGGTTTGCGTATTGCCTTCCAGACAATATTGTTCAAGATCTTTTTTGCAATTTTCACACTCCTGGCATGAATCAACCATACAGCCTGTTCCGGCAAGGTCACCTACTTTGAATTTCTTTACATGATCACCAACTTTGACTACACGACCAACGATTTCATGTCCTGGCACCATAGGGAATATGCCCGGAAACCAGTCATTATTAATCTGATGCAAATCGGAGTGGCAAACACCACAATATAAAATATCAAACTGAACGTCGTGGGGGCCAACTTCCCGTCGTTCAAATGCCCAAGGCGCTAAATCTTCGTTCGGACTCTGCGCAGCGTATCCTTTGGTTTCAATCATCTCTGTTAATCTGTTTTAAAATAAATTTGCATGCTACTTCACTTGTTTCAACGCGTCTTTGATGGGAGTCTCACCGTCATGCATCATGATCACTTTACCAATGGTACTATCATCTTCCAGAATGGCAACCAGTGTCTCGACCACATTAGCAATTGAATTTGATGATGGTTCATTTACATCTACTGTAATTTTTCCTGTTCCGTTTTCCTCCTTCAATGCGCCTGGTTGCAAAATGGTGTAGTCCAGTTTCGTCTGAGTGGTAAGGTACAGGTCCGCGTAATGCTTGGCGATGTTGTAATCTGTAATATCTTTCAGGAAAGACTCTTTCCAGCGACTGGGTTCAAGAGCGAATACTGAACTGAGTAAAATAAATCTGCTTATACCTGCTTTCTCCGCAGCCTGAATGGTTTTAACCGCACCGTGCAAATCAATTTGCAGCAAATTCTTTCCTTTCGAGCCCGCTACAAAATAAACTGCATCAATATTTCCCTGCATCGTCTCCACCATTCGATTCACATCCCAAAGTAAATCAAAGGCGATCAGCGATACATTTTCGGTCGAGGTAACATTGTTTTCATGTCTTGATCCTGCCAAAACAGAATAATCCAGACTCGCCAGTTTACTAACCAACGCCGAACCCACACGCCCGCCTGATCCGATTACCAATATTTTCTTCATAAGACCTGATTTCAATGTTTAGCTGCGAAATACCGAAGGAGCCTGACCATGGTATTGTTTAAAAATTCTTGAAAAATGGGAGACGTTTTCAAACCCGAGCGTATAACAAATGTCGGAAACAGACATCAGGGTGGTTTCCAACAGATCCTTCGCCTTTTCCAGTCTTTTCTCACGTATCCACGAAGCCGGAGACGTATTGTAAACCATCTGAAAATCCCTTTTGAAACTCGACAAACTTCTGCCTGAAAGATAGGCCAGCTCCAATAAGGAAACCGGCGAGGCATAATGTTGCTCAACAACATGACGGATCTCTGCCCGAACCGGTTGGTGTAACTGAAGAATCTGCAAGAACATATTACGATTACACTCAGCAACATCATAAAGCAGTTCCATGATTTTTAGTCGCAACTGCCCCGGATGAACAATGGAGTCGTCATAGAAGTACGGCTTGAGGGAGCGCGCGAACGCTATAAGACATTCGCTCATCGGGTATACGGCCGTTTTAATCTCGCCTTCGATTTTGGGTACTTTAACCTCCGATGATGCCAGAAATGTTTTTAAAAGATCATCTTTTAAACTGAACATCAGGCTATCGTAGATGTTGTCATTATCCGGGTTGCCAACTTTATCATATTGTACTGAAATTGCCTTCTTTAAAAGAATCATGTCGTTCTTCCCAAGCGCATACTGCTGCTTTCCATAGGTCAGCGTGACAGTACCTTCCAGAACGATCAGCAGCAGATGCTCTTCCAGATACATAGTACCCCGGGCCTCCATGCTGTGTATGCATTGCTCGATGACCGAGCATCCATCCAACATTAAAGTACCCTGTTGCCCTGGCCCGCTAACCAGCGAGGTAGGAACTTTAATCACTTTACTCATATCGATTCTGTCAAAAGTCAGCTTTTCAATATCATGAACAAGCCGATCAATGTTAACAGCTCATTCATATTGGAATTATGACACAAAGATATCAATCATAAAATTCTCAAATTGTTCTATTTAGGTCAAAAAGTTTGCTGATTTAGCTCAAACACTTATATATAAACACCCGGATGGTGCTTTCTGCGCAAACTATCCTCACCAAGGCCCTTCATTTGGCATCTTAGAATAACCAGATTTCTTTCGCTTCTAAGTCAATGAAGAATTATCATTCTATTATCCTTTGACATGTTTTTCTTTATTAAAATCAGCCACATTCCTGGTACGAAAACGCTATCTATTATCAGGTCGACATGGAAACAATAAAAAAGTTCGGTAGGATACATCCTCCTATATAAATCAGACCTTCTTTTAGGTTAAACAAAAGTTCAAGAATTCTAATTAAATAAAGTACAGTTTAACCCGCCCAATGAGGAAGCTTAATGGTCGAGTAGGCAAGGGCATTTCAGCCCAAGCCTCTCACAGAACCGTACGTGACAGTCTCCTATCATACGGCTCTTATTATCCAAAGCCTTTTTACATGATTTTCAATCTCCAATGTACAAATAGGTTAGGCATCGATTTCTTTACCTTTCCCACCCATTTCAAGGACATCTGAATACCACCAACCATAGCAGGTTTCAAATGGTCGGATTGCTGTTGTTTTTTTGCTTGATGCCTTCACCAAGTAGAATTCATTTTCGATCTCCTTTCCCGCCCTCTCTGATTGGTTTCTTCCGATATTCTGCGTTTCAATCCGGCTTCCATCATGTGCAACTTTCACGGAGACAATGTGGATATGGGATGGTCGCTATCGTAATGTTGGTACACCAGGTAAGGCTGATTACCAAAGCCAATCTTCTCCATGTAAGCTTTCGAGATCTCCGCCAGAAGTGCTTTCGAATGCTGCTTAGAAAGGTCAAAGTTCAGAGATATATGGACACTATTTCGAACCACATTCGTGTTCAATGCAGCCAGTTTCAAAAGCATATTCAATCGCTCCTGCTCCGTCAAATTTGCAACATCGTCCGGGTAGTTTCCGGCCATGATGCACTCGGCAATACCCTCTTTCATCTTGTTTTCATTGTAGTAAAAAGTACTGCGGATGGACGTCCCGGTCTTTATGATTGCAACCATATTTTCGAGGCTTTGCTGTATATATTGAGCTCATTCACCAGCTCAATCAGGTGATTCTTATCTGCTTCGTAGGCTTCCAGCCAGCTGCGAAAATCAGCAATTTGAGATAGCGGGTGTAGCCGTTTGACGGCTTGATTCAGGTTGCTTCCTGCGGTGCTTAGTTCGCGACGAAGGCGTGTTAGTTCAACCATCACCCCGTCAAATGACTGGTTTCGGTGATTGACGATAACTGGCTCCGAAAGCAATACTTTCCTTGCATACTCACTCGTCGTCCGGCATGTTGTTCTTTGCACTTTCCGAAGAAGCTGCTGAAACTCCTCAGGCGTTAAGCGGACATTCAGCAACTTGGTTCGATTGTTTTTGTCTTTCTTCATCACATTATCATTTTCACGTTTCGACATTCATTTTTCATTCAATCCCACCAACGACTCCGGAGTGTTTGCGCGGGCCTCCGCGGCGCGGCCAGATCCTTAGTTTGTAACACAAACTGACATCTGGCGGGGCCACCCTGGCCGATTGCGGATAAGGGGCAATCCCTCTCGAATTTTAGTAAGCTGGAATTTTCAGTTTCATGGATTCTCCAATCCTAATGATCGGTATTTAAAAACTGCTGACAAGCCATTCATTTAAATCTTTGAAGCATTCATAGAGGCCGCTTGCATCTTTGTATTTTTCGTTGACAAGTGTGGCCTCTGAACGACAGGGACGTCCTTGAGAATCCCTGTCCAAATAAAGATTGATCTGGCTATGTTGCACAATGAAAGGACGGGCTCTTTCGAAAAGCGAAATCGAATTCAGAATGACGTAAGCTTCCGGCTCCTCACCTGTTGGTAACAGGGGCGTTTTGTAAGAAAGAATCAAAGAAGCCTTCAAACACAGACACGTTTTCAGCGCCTGAATTAATTGAAGTGATCGCCTTCGGAATACTAGTGACTTTTGAAAGGAATTAGGTAATTCATAGCCTCCAAAATCGGTCCCAAATCCGAGCGCGTAATACTGGCGGTCACCCAATTCGTAGTGAACCTGGCGACCGTACTTTTTTGCCACTTTTCTCCGAAGCTTTTTTCTGGTGAACAAATACTGAAAAAGCACCTTTGCGGAGATAGGCTGCACAGACAGGATTTGAACACAGTTGGATGTGACTTCATTAATGCCTAAGGGTTCGGAAAGCACCTACCATTAAAAACCCATGACGAAGTCCAATTCTTTGATCTCCGGTAGTGTCAGCAGCAGATAATTCCCCCTTATCCCTTCTCTCTTTATCTGATCGTATTGTTGAACTTAGGCGATACTAAAGAGCCGGAATGTCTGACACCTATCCTGTTTAAATTCTCCTTGGAATCGTTTTAAGCAGGTTTTATATTGTTGAACAGAAAAATTTAAACCCAGTTAATAATGAATGCAAAAGAACTGACAAGTGTGTATACCATCATGAGTATCACATTAAAATAAATGTTTGACAAAGAAAAAACGAGAAAAAAAGAAAGCCCTTCTAACAGTGGCCCTCAACTAGCCAAAAGGAAACGGAATAAGTGCCAAGGGCTGGCGGCTTGATTTAGCAAGAGTTTGGTATAATAAAAAAAGCCGCCATTATGCCGCGTTATTGTGCTCTAAACTCGATAGGTATAGAAGATACTATCTACGAAGATCACTCGGCTAAAAGTTTTGAAAGGCCGCAGTGGAAAAAAATATTGTTTCAACTCCGGCAAAAAGGAAGTAAAATTAATCTTATCCTATTTACAAAATGGGATAGATTCAGCAGGAATGCTAGGGACGCTTATCAAATGATTAATATTCTACGAAAACTTGGAGCAGAGCCGCAAGCGATTGAACAGCCTCTTGACCTTTCCGTACCAGAAAATAAAATGATGCTGGCTTTTACCTTGCCGCCCCAGAAGTCGAAAATGATCGCAGAGCGCTAAATGTCTTTCACGGAATGCGAAGAGCGAAGAAAGAAGGCCGATGGATGGCAAGCGCACCTTTTGGATACAGGAACAGGATTTCAGAAGATAATCGCAAATATATTGCAATCCATCCTGTTCATGGCCCGCTAATTAAAGGTGTTTTCAAAGAGCTCGCCACCGGAAGATTCAACACCGAGCAAGTTTGGAAAATGGCAAAAGGCGACGGTCTTACTTGTAGCAAACAAGCTTTTTGGATGGCAATTAGAAACCCTGTGTACTGTGGCAAAATTTTCATTCCGCCTTTCAAAGACGAACCTGGCCATTTCGTCACAGGCCAACATGAGCCTCTGATAAGTGAGCAATTATTTGACGAAGTTCAAGATGTGATTGACGGAAGAAAAAGAAATCTTAGCAATAAGCCTAAGAAGGCGGATAATAAGTTCGATGTTCCCTGAAAATCTGCATTTCGATGGAAAAGCATATCGAACTCCAAGAATTAATGAGGGCATCAACCTCATCTATCAGAAAATGAAGGACTTAGAGGGCATAAAAAACGAGACAAATCCAGAAAATCTGGCTTTGTCTCGTATGGTGCACCCAACGAGATTCGAACTCATATCGTCGGTACCGGAAACCGAAATTCTATCCATTGAACTATGGGTGCTGATGCAGGCTTTGACCTGTAACGGGGTGCAAATATAGCCGCTATTTTGATTTAAGAGCAGTGCGAATGAAAAAAATTAGGTTTTTTTCGCTGGCTACTGGCTTAAAGTTTTTTAAGCAAATCCCAGTCTTCCACGTCTTTTAAATACAAATAATCCAGCAGGACACCATTCACATTCGTGATCAGGCGATGTCCTTCCGCAAAAGGGACGACATAGGTATTGATATATTCATGGTCGGAGATGAGTCCCTGGACATTGTTGTGGTAGCCATTTATTTCCTCCGAAGTCAGTTCGAGCTCGCAATAGAACATGTACATCGCCTCATCACTCGTTCCCGTTGACGGGTAAAATGGCTCCTGATTGACTTTGACCAACTGAGCCACTTCCACCGCAATACCGGTCTCTTCGAACACTTCACGCGCTGCTACGGATGCTGCGTCGCTTTCGCTGTCCAACATACCTGCCGGGTGCTCATAAGTCATCGAGCCGTCACAAATGCGCCTTTGCTGAACCAGCAACAGATATTTTTCGCGGGTCGCTGCATCAATGAAGCAAATGAGGACGCTCACTACTTCGCCTTTCAAGAAACAAATTGGTGGAATCTTGTTCCCTTCAGGAGTAGTAGCATCGGTTAAAACCAATGAAAACAATATCTCTCCGTGCCCATTGCGCCGGCTGTAAAGTTCTTCTATCCCATGGATTTCCAGCCCGTTCTTTTCGAGTTTACCTTTCCAAAGATTGTATTTATGGGAATCAACCAGCTTTTCACTCATGCGAATCCAATGCGTAGATGTATGTTAGTTATATAAAGGAAAGCTCAACCCGGCATAAGGAACGCCGTAAGTGGTTGAAAAACGCTTCTGACCATTGTCCAGCTTCACGTCTGTCATATAAGTCATCCGACCGTGGACATAGCCCAGTTTTAGCCCGATACGATCTGTGATCCAGTATCGGAGGAATATTTCGGACTGCCCGCTTTGTTTGTTCATTGCCAGGGGAATGACATTGAAAGTACTCGGCTTGCTTGCTACATAGGTATTATAGTATTTCGCGCCCTGGCCTTCATAAAAACTGGGTTTGGTGTAGAGACCACTCCTTTTAACACCGAATGCGAAGCCTAAAAGGTCCGTATTGGCACCAATATCGAATCTCCACAGCCGAACATTAGCCCCCACAAGGAAGCTCAATCCGTTAGCCGTAATGCGTCCGAATTTTAATGTGTCATTGGAAAGTGCGTTGCTTTGAGGCAGCAAATTGGTCCTTCCCGCGTAGTACCCCCATGTACGTACGCCCCAACCTATGCGGAACCATGAAAAATTAGTTAAGCTTAATTCCTGATGGAACATGGCAGAAGGTACCCACTCGTTATCCTGGTAGCCCAGGCCAAGATCAATACCGGAATTAACGCGTGAAAGACTTTGAGAGAATGCTGAGGCCGAAACTAAAAAAACAAAAAGTACTATTAATCGGATGCTTTTCATTTGATTCTTAATGATGTGATGGGCAAAGGTAAAAAAATGTACAAAAAAATAAGGCAGAGATCAGATTCTCTGCCTAAGATTGGTTACAATTTAAGTAAACGGCTATTTACAAAGGTTAAGCCTCTTAAATGCCGGGTATTTGCTTGCTAACTGGTGTCTTTTTGAGTACTAACGCTCCCATTGGAGGCAGATCCAGCAGGACAGAATGGCTTTTGCCATGCCACTGTTGATTTTCTGACGTTACAGGTTCATAGTTAATAATGCCGCTTCCGTAAAACTGCTCCGAGTCCGAATTAAATATCTCTTGCCAATCTCCTTCCGAAAGCACGCCGACCCGGTAGCTTTTTCTCGGAACAGATGTGAGGTTCAGTACAACGACCAGATTCTGGGCAGGATCTGTCCCTTTTCTTGCATAAACGAGTACTGAGTTTTCACGGTCCTGTGTATCGATCCATTCGAAACCCTCGTGTGCGAATGAATAATCATACATCGCAGGCTCCGTTTTGTATAAATGATTCAGCGCTTTCACACATTCTTTCATTCCAATGTGAGGAGGGGTTTCTAACAGATGCCAGTCCAAACTTTGCTGGAAATTCCACTCGGAGGTTTGCCCAAACTCACCGCCCATGAATATCAGCTTCGTCCCCGGGTGTGTAAACATGTAGGTAAACATCAGCCTCAGGTTTGCAAACTTCTGCCATTCATCGCCCGGCATTTTATTGATCAGCGATTTTTTACCATAAACTACCTCATCATGAGATAGCGGTAACATAAAATTTTCTGAAAAAGCATACACCAGACTGAATGTAAGCTGATCCTGATGCCATTTACGAAATGCCGAATCCTTTTCGAAATATTTCAGCGTATCATTCATCCAGCCCATCATCCATTTCATACCAAAACCCAATCCTCCCACAAACACAGGTCGTGAAACACCGGGAAATGCTGTGGACTCTTCTGCAATGCTTTGAATGTCAGGGAATTCCGTATACGCTGCGATATTCATTTCTTTCAGTAATGAAATCGCTTCCAGGTTTTCCCTGCCGCCGAATTCATTGGGGATCCATTCTCCATGCTTCCTCGAATAATCAAGGTACAACATCGAAGCTACTGCATCCACCCTGAGCCCATCGGTATGGTACCGGTCCATCCAGAAAATAGCATTACTGATCAAAAACGACCTGACTTCATTCCTGCCGTAGTTGAAAATATAGCTTTTCCAGTCCGGGTGATACCCTTTTCTTGGATCTTCATGCTCATATAATGCGGTACCGTCAAATCGGAACAAACCGTGCGTATCACCCGGAAAATGGGATGGTACCCAGTCAATGTAAACGCCTATTCCGGCCTGGTGAAGCTGATCGATGAGGTACATGAGTTCCTGCGGTGTACCCATTCTGGATGCGCAGGAGAAATATCCCGTGATCTGATAACCCCATGAAGGCGGATACGGGTGTTCCATGATCGGCATGAGCTCTACGTGCGTAAAACCCATTTCCTTCACATAAGGCACCAATGTAACTGCTATTTCCTTGTATGTAAGGTATCTTTCAGGGTCAGTTGGGTCGCGCTGCCATGATCCCAGGTGCACTTCGTACACAGAGATCGGGGCATTCAGCTTGTTTTTCTCCTTTCTGTTCTTCATCCAGTCCGAATCCTGCCATTCAAACCACGTATCCCACACAATGGAAGCGGTTTTCGGGGCGACTTCGCACCACAATGCAAACGGATCAGATTTTTCCAGATGCTGACCGTTGAGCGAGACAATGTAGTATTTGTAAACCTCTCCTACCCCAACATTAGGTATCCAGCCTTCCCATATTCCCGAACTGTCCCAGCGGGGAGCGAGTGAATGAGCGGCGTGGTTCCAGCCATTGAAATTTCCGATTACTGAAATATAAGATGCATTAGGAGCCCAAACAGCGAAATACGTACCCACTACTCCCTTCACTTCCATCACGTGAGAGCCTAGCTTTTCGTACAATTTGAAATGCTTGCCCTGCCGAAAAAGATGAATATCAAAATCTGTAAAACGGCTAATTGTTTCCACCGCATTCAACGATTCATTCCCGACATTTTCATTACTCTTGTCAGCGGGAGCGGTTGATGAGTCTGTTTTTTTCTTACCAGTTGACTTAGCCATTTGTTAATCCACAATTAATGATAATCAGTAACAGCATGTAAGATTTACAATTTTTTTAAACTATTTCTTAAAATGTATATATTTTTTTGGCGATTTTCATTAACGCCTGATTTCTAGCATCAAATCAAATGGACCCTGCTCCCTTCTCCACCTGGTCGAGTACCCGCATGATGTTGCCACCCCATATCTTCTCAATGTCCTTGGCAGAATACCCTCTTTTGACCAGTTCCTCCGTGATCCCTCCGATCTGGCTCACATCGGTCAATCCGATCACTTCGCCGCCGCCGTCCAGGTCCATACCGATACCGACGTGATCTACGCTGGTCAGTTTGATGACATGTTCAATATGGTCTACCGCCTCTTTTAAAGTCGGCATATCGGATTTGTATTTCTCACTAATGGCCTTCATTTCATCACGTAAAGCTTTTTTGTCTGCATCCGAAAGATCAGTCTGACGGATTTTCAGCCTCAACGCTTTCAGCGACATTTCGTGAGGCTGCGATGGCTTTTTCACAAAGCCCGGAACAAAGTTGATCTGGATCACGCCACCATTTTTAGCCAGTGTCTTGATCATGTCGTCCGTCATATTTCTGGGTACATCGCATAATGCGCGGCAAGACGAATGCGAGGCGATCACGGGTACTTTGGTCAGCTTGATCACATCATAAAATGTGGAATCCGAGACGTGCGAAATGTCAACCATAATGCCCAACCTGTTCATCTCCTTCACTACCTGTTCGCCAAAAGCACTTAATCCATTGAATTCTGGCCCATCTCCGTCTGTTGACGAATCACAAATGTCATTGTTCGAGGAATGCGACAATGTAATGTATCGCAGGCCCAGGTCGTAGTACTGTTTCAAATTAGTAATATCCTTGCCCACGGGCCAGCCATTTTCCATACCTATAAATACAGCTCTTTTGCCCTCCTTTTGCAATTGATAGGCATCTTTGGAAGTAGTCGCAATGCCAGCAGTACCTGGGTTCAGCTTTACCGCCTCATGGATTTTGTCAAAAATCGCCAGTGCTTTCACCTTGGCTTCTGCATTGGCTTCATCCGAACGTTTTCCCTGGCCCAGATAGACCGCAAAAAACATACCGTCCATTCCACCTTTAATCATGCGCGGAAAATCGATCTGCGAACGGTCTTTTTCATAATCATGCTCCACAGCGATGTCGAAACCCGGTTTCATCATATTAATAGGTACATCCGCATGGGTATCGATCGTGAGTGCTTTGGCGTGAATTTTGGCGGCTTTGGGAGACATTGTGACGGGTACAGTCTGCGCAAATGTCATAACCGGTAACGATAACAGGAGTAAGAGCTTTTTCATTGAAGAGTGAATAATTGGTGATTGGATCAGGGAATATTACCTTTTTTTTAAGTTGAAGCTTTTTTTCTAAAAAATCAACTTCACCGGCTCATTCCTTACTTTACTTATAATTATACCTTGTATGGTTCAATTGAAAACAAGGTTTTATTATTTTTTAATTATTCTTACTAAGATTTTTCGGCTTTCGGTCTTTGATAACCATTATTCCTGAATTTTATCTATTCCAAAAATGTCACCTACTTTCTTTGCAGACCAAGCCGATTTCCGTAACTGGTTAGCACATAATCATCAGAAAGAAACTGAATTACTGGTCGGGTTTTATAAAGTGAATAGCGGCAAACCCAGCATGAGTTGGCCGGAGTCTGTCGATCAGGCTTTGTGTTTTGGCTGGATTGACGGCGTCCGAAAATCGATTGACGGGGAGAGTTATACCATTCGTTTTACTGCCCGTAAATCCGGCAGCATCTGGAGTGCCATAAATATCAGGAAAATAGAAGACCTTTCGGAAAAAGGTTTGATGCAACCGGCGGGCATTGCCAGCTATGAAAAACGAAAAGAACATAAATCAAAAATATATTCCTACGAAACAGAGCCAGTTATGCTCTCAGAAGAATTCGAGAAGCGGTTCAGGGAAAATGAAAAAGCCTGGGAATTCTTCCGGAAACAGGCCCCATCCTACCAAAAAACGGCTATTCACATCGTTATGAGAGCTAAAAGAGAAGAAACCCGTCTCAGCAGACTCGAAGCATTGATCCGGGACAGCGGAAACGGGACCAAATTAAAACAGCTGAGTTATTAGTATTATCCACCTCTCAACAATATGATGAAAATTTTTACCTACCAACCCTTCTATTACCAGAAGTCCGCTTTAAAATTCCTTGTCTTTTTATTGATTTTTAATGGCTGCAAATCTGTTCAAAAGCAGCTCCAAGGCAATTCATCAGAGATTGTGAACCACCAGGAAGACTTCATGTACCAATATTCGATCATCGACGCGCTGATGGCCGGTGTTTTTGACGGAGACCTCAACATGGCCCAGCTCAAAAAGAAAGGTGATTTTGGTATCGGCACATTCAATAGAGTTGACGGGGAGTTACTCATGGACCAAGGCCATGTATATAGGGTTAGCTACGACGGATCCGTGAAGGAAGTACCGGACTCGGACAGCACATCTGCGGCATTTGTCAAGTTCTTTAAGGCAGATACAATTATCCATTTAAAAGGTAACCTGACGTACGAAGCCGTGCAGGAACAACTCACAGAGATTCTCAATCCCAACGGTATTTATGCGCTTCGGATCAGCGGTAATTTCGCTACCATGAATACCCGCGCCGAACGACCAGCCAAACCACCCTATACCACCTTGCCCGCTCATCTCAAAGTAAACCAGACGGTTTTCAACCTGACCAACACCACAGGCATTTGTGATGGGTTCCTACTTCCACCCTATCTGGCACGAACCAATGTACCGGGTTTTCATTTGCATTACCTGGCCAACGACAAGAAGGCAGGCGGTCATATTTTTACCTTCACAACGAGTTCTGTGACGGTTGAGGTAGACATTGCAAAAGGTTTTACCATTGAAAATAATACCAATGCGGAATTCCATAATGTCAACCTAAAACCGGATCGTGGAGCTGAATTAAGGAAAATTGAATAACCAGGTATCACGACGACGCTGCAAATCCTATCTTTATAGAAAATCTCCGCGCTTCTTCAATGAAAAACAGACTGATTTGTTTGATACTGACCTGTCTGACAGGCCTGGCAGCGCAGGCCCAGGTCACCTATTATGCCGATATGCTCGGTAAAGGTTTCAAACAAGCTACTATTGTCCAACCTTCTGATTATGAAGGAAGCGTTACCTGTACGATCATCAAAAAAAACACTCCTGAAAAAAGTAGCAAAGCAGTACTATATGTACATGGGTTCAATGACTATTTCTTTCAGGAGGAAATGGCCGAGCGTTTTATCCAAGAAGGGTACAACTTTTACGCGGTCGATCTCCGGAAATATGGTAGGTCGTGGCTCCCAAGTCAGAAATTCAATAATGTCAGGGACCTTTCCGAATATTTCGCCGACATTGATACCACATTATCTATTATCAAAAGGGAGGGATCGGACAAAGTGCTGTTGAGCGGGCATTCGCTCGGCGGGTTGGTGGTGTCACTATACGCCGATGCGAGGAATGGCAAAGAGCTATTTAATGCTATTCTGTTAAACAGTCCGCTTTTTGATATGCCCACCAAATCCGGCTTGAAAAAGTCGGCGCTTCCTTTAATCGTAAAAAGGGCTGAAAAACATCCTGAAACTACGATCGACGCTGGAATAAGCCCTCTTTATGGCGAAAGTCTGCATAAAGATGCGCACGGAGAATGGTCTTACAGCCTGGGTTACAAGCCGCACATTGCGCCGCCGGTTAACTTTGGCTGGATGCGAGCGGTGCATTTAGGCCAGTTAAAAGTTTCGCAGGGACTACAAATCGGCAAGCCCGTGCTGGTGCTGCATTCCGCCAAATCCATTGATGAAAAAAAATGGAGCGACATCCTATTCACCGGCGATGCCGTTTTGGACGTCACGGAGGTAGCGCTGCAAGCACAAAATATAGTCGGCCAATACAGCATTCAAGCTGTGCAGGGTGGTATGCATGATCTTATTCTTTCCAAAAAGCCGGTGCGGGAGGAAGTTTATTCTACGATTTTTAACTGGGCGAAGCGCAATGTAAAATAAAGTTTGCGCGAAGCTCCCGCCGAAAGCTGGCGCGAAGCTCCCGCCGAAAGCTGGCGCGAAGCTCCGGCCGAAAGTTGGCGCGAAGCTCCTGCTTCGTGCCTCCTATTCCAAGGCCTCCGGCCGAAAAAAATTCCGCAAAAGCTGTTACTTCTTAAAACGCAAGCGTCAAAAGAAGAAACTCTAGCTTATGTCCGAAAAATACAGATTCCACAAAGATGGCCTTTTCTTCGTCACCATGACTGTAGTCGGCTGGATCGACGTATTCACCCGAAAAAAATACGCCGACGAAATTATCAAAAACCTAAATTACTGCATCGAACACAAAGGCCTGGAAGTTTACGAATTCTGCATTATGTCCAATCACTTGCACTTGATTTGTTCAGTAAAGGATGGTGAAGTTGGGAAAGTGATTAGAGATTTTAAAAGTTTCACCGCCAAGGAAATCATCAGATTAATTGACGAAAATCCGCAAGAAAGCCGCAAAGAATGGTTGCTTTATATGTTCAGGTACTTTGCCAAAGGGTCTAGTCCCAAATGCGAATTTCAGTTTTGGCAGCATCATAATCATCCTATTTCGCTGGTATCCAAAAGATTTATATTACAAAGAACAAGATATATTTGGAACAATCCGGTAAAAGCTGGGATTGTTAGTGAGCCGCAGCATTATATTTATAGTAGTGCTAATCCGGATACGGAATTGAAACTTTCCTGACGAGGCTGGCACGAAGGTAAACCTTCGTGCCGACTATTCGCAGGCCTCCGGCCGGTCAATACTGTCCGGTTTATCTTGCATATCCGGCCAGAGGCCTTAGAATAGCTGGTCCGAACGTGACGTTCGAACCAGCTTGGTTGCGGGAGGTAAAACACTGAATGGTGTGTAGAAACCAAAATGCGGTGCGGAGGAAAAGCTTTATAAATTACTTCCTTGCCACTCCCTTTTTCAATTCATCCAGCGTCATGAATTCATTCTCTTTTTCGACATTCTCCATGATCTTACCCAGGTAAAAGTCCTCCAATTCTTCATTATCAATGATATAGAGTATTCTTTGAACCTGCTTTTCAGTCCAGTCGGCATTCGCTTTTTTAATCAAATAGCTTGGAAGTGAAATTCTGAGCCTCTCTGCTATTTCAATATCTGTAAGTTCAGATGCATTGGTCAAAGAACTGATTTTCGATCTCATTTCCGAGTACTTCTCTGAAAGCTCGCGCATCACTTGATTGTCAACCATGGTATTAGTTCGTTAATGTTTTTGCATAATTAATCAGTTAAAAGACACCATCATAACCGTTAGTTAGTCCATCCTTGCCGTTAGAAAATCGGCTGCCCAAAACCCCTAAAAACGGCAATCTGATTTCTATCTTGCGAATGCGAATCAATACAATAACACTTTCTAAAATGCACAAAAATTTAATCAACAACGATATAGTCTGGCGGAGAGTGGGTGAAAGTCCCATAATCTTCAAATTGTGTTTTTGCTGGTTCGCGCCACCGTCAGGCATATTCATTAACCAAAACACCTTATGCGAACCGCAAAACCAAAAACAGCCCCCAACCCCGCCAAGCCAAACCGCCCGGAAGTACGGAGCCTCAAAATTCAGCCCAAAGTCAGGCGTAACTTTTACAAAGAAACATTCGTTCCCGAGATCAAGCTTGCCGGAGAGTGGCTCCGAAATCTGGGTTTTGAGTCAGGGAGCCATGTAAAGATTACCACCAGGCAAGAATTATTAATTATTCAATTATTAAAATAAAATAAAAGCCGCAGATGATCTCTGCGGCTTTTTGGTGACTTTCGTAGAAGCCAATTTGACACTCGTCACTTTTTGATCAATTTGTACTGAATGACTTCACCATCAGCTTTGCTAAGTTTTACAATGAATAGGCCAGAAGGTAAATGTCGCACATCCAATCCCGAAACATCTACGCTGGAAGCTTCATGCAGCACTTTGCCGGCAGTGTTAAGAACCTGAACTTTCGAAACATTACCTAGGTCAGTGGCTTTGAAAAACACCTTATCCATTGTCGGATTAGGGAACAAACCAGCACTATTTCGATCACCTACGTTCACATTCACAATTTTTGAGAACGCAAAGGTCTGGTCGATGTCGATCATTTTGAGGCGGTAGTAATGGGCGCCAGCTTCTGGATTTTTGTGCTGAAAAGAGTACTCATGTAACTTTGCACTCTGCCCTAGTGCCGCAACTGTACCTATCGACCGCCAGGATTTTCCGTTAAGACTATGCTCAATGTCAAAATGATCACTGTTTGTTTCCTCTGTCGTAGCCCAATTCAGGTTCACGATGTCACTTTCATGCCTACCCTCAAATTTCGTAAGGGTGACAGGGAGGTTTGTCAAATTAAATGTGCTTAAATTCAGGTAAGCAGAAGAAAACTCATTGTGAACCGTTGTATTTGATCCTTGACTATAGAACTTTTCATTTCCTTCTGTCACGTTCACACCATCTAATTCAACCAGCCAGTTTTTATCCTCACCAAAGAAAGGGTCCCGGTAGCGTAAGCTAAGGATAGTAAAAGGACCTGGTTTTAGCTCTGGGCCTACAACCCCCCATAATGTAAAACCTATCAAGTCCATTTCTTGCCCTGGACTAAGGCTAACGGCCTTCGAGCCTGTCCAGCTGGCCGCTAAATAACTGCTTAACATACTCATGTAATCATGGCTACTAAAAATTCCGGCACTTGGCGTCGGAAGTGTATAAATATCCGTGAACCCGAATGCATTAGTCATTTTGGGACTTTCCAAATACATGCCTAAGGTAAACTCTATTTTAGTCACGTTTCCCGTGATATTTGCGCTGGTGTTATTGCGAATGGTCAGATAAACTTCGTTTAAAGTAGATCCTTGGCGTAATGTCCCTTGAATACTTTGGGCACTCAACCGCAAGATTGGGATAACGGTTAGGGTAAGAATAAGTACAATTTTTTTCATGGATGTATTGTGCTATGTGATAATTGGTTACAAGATATAACTAATTCTCTATATTTTAAAAACACAGTAATATATTTATAATATTCAATTTTTTCATTTCACCCACAAGCATCTTGGCAAGTAAAAATGGAAAAATCAGGTAGTGAAACTGAACTCTTTAAAACCGTGGCAATGTCTATTTTGGAGGAATCGATGTATCAGGATACATTTTCTTCGGTTGCAATTTCCCAAACTAACATTTCCTTCTAAATCCATTTTAAACTAACTTGACCTGCATAGAAACTCCTTAGTTCAAAAAACCACTCATATTATTTTACTTTATGCAAATCAGTGACCTTAAAATCCTCTTCTTCGACATTGGCGGCGTACTACTGAGTAATGGCTGGGGCCACGAGTCCCGAACTCTGGCGGCGGAGAAGTTTGGGCTCAATTATAAAGAAATGGATCAGCTCCATAATTTCATTTTCAATGTGTATGAAATTGGGAGTGTCAACTTGGACCAATATCTTGATACCGTGATATTTAATCACCCAAGGGACTTTGTCCGCGAGGATTTCAAAGAGTTTATGTATTCGCAGTCTGTTGAGCTGCCCGGCATGCTGGCTTGGCTGAAAGAATGGAAAAAAGATTGCGGTTTCAGGATCATTTCCATTAATAATGAAGGAAAAGAACTGAATGATTATCGCGTTCAAAAATTCAAGCTGCATACCTGTTTCGACGCCTTCATTTCCTCCTGTGAAGTAGGTTTGCGGAAACCTGACCCAAGTATTTTTAAACTGGCAATGGGCATTGCACAGGCAACACCCAGCCAGTGTGTATATTTCGACGACCGGATCATGTTTGCCAATATGGCCAAAACACTCGGTTTAAGAGCCTTCCAGCACACCAGTTTTGAGTCCACCAAGGCAATTCTGGAAGATCTGAAAAAGGAACAATTTGACCGGGTCGGGCCCGTGGCTAGTTAATATGTCTTATCGTCAGCCGACGGTCCGTAAATGGACGGTACCGAAATGTCGTTCAGCCGCATATAAACTGTAAGCTGTCCGCGGTGGTGCACCCAGTGATTGATCGTCGAGCTGATACCGTCCAGCTTCGGCTGACTGAACAAAAGTTGCCCATTGTTCTTCAATGAAAATTGCTGATCAAGGCTTTCATTCGTAGCATTTTGTAACACTTTTTGAGAACCCTTGAAATTCTCCTCAAAGTGTTCCAAAAGCGCCTGGCTGGTGGAAAGCTCGAAATGCTTAAAATTGATAAAATCGATCTCGCCGTACTCTACCATATGCGTGATCCACATCGGTATTTCGGCTACTAATAATGTGAGATACCCCATTTCCATCGATTTTGGGTGAGGCTTGAATTTATAAACGGTCTCAGGAATCCGTTCGAGACACTTTTTAGTGGAAGCATACTCTGCTTCCATTTCTTTAAGATAGGCTGCGGCCAAAGCGGTGTTTTCCATAGTGCTTAGTTTTTTTCATCTATTTCAAAAAAACAATGCCTGACAATTCACCGCGATAAGTCCTCCCGTCAAATTACTTTATAGATAAGAAGCGTTGAAAGCCAATGTAATTTTATACATTTAAAGCATTGACTGTCAACCCTCATGCTATGGAATCAACTTTACTCGCACAGCCCATTCAGCGGACCGAACGTATCCATGTTCTCGATGCAATTCGCGGTTTTGCATTGCTTGGGATTCTGCTCATGAACATTCCATACTTTGCTTTTCCGGAAGAAACCGTTTCCAATCTGAACATTCGCAATGAGTATACCGGCCTCAATTACTACGCCTGGTGGATCGTCAATATGTTCTTTGAAGGGTCAATGCGAGGATTATTTTCCATGATGTTCGGAGCAGGAATGATTTTACTGACTACCCGGCTGTCCAATCATGCATTGATTGACAGCGCCGCGGAAATCTACTACCGCCGTCTCATCTGGCTGCTGCTCTTTGGCTTGATAGATGCTTATATCATCCTCTGGCCAGGAGACATTCTTTATTCCTACGCCATTTGCGGGCTATTCCTCTTTCCATTTCGCACCATGAAACCAAGGCACTTATTCGTTGTCGCTGGTATTCTGATGCTATTCTTCATCATCAAGACTACCTATCAGCGTGGCGAGCCCCTCAGAAATAAAATCGTAGCAGAAGCAATCCTGAAAAAGGAACTTGCTCCGGGCAGAATGACGCTGGATCAAAAAGAAATCGTCGAAAAATGGAAGGGATTTCAGGAAAACCAAAAGCTTGAAAACAAGAAGAAGGCAGTTACCCGGGCTGTTCGAAAAACCAAAGGTTCTTATGCTACGCTCTTTTCACATTATGCAGAAGTCAACACCTTTCTGGAAGCCAACGAGTTTTACGAATCCGGTTTTTTAGACTGTCTCATCTTTATGATCATTGGCATAGCGTTCTACAAACTGCAAATCCTGACGGGTGAACGAACCATGCAATTCTACGTTCTGATGGCACTCATTGGATATGCAATAGCCTTTCCATTAATATATTACAAGTTAAACATTGTGCTTCATGCTAAATTTGACATGATTAAAGTACTGGAAAAGTCATCATTGTATACCTACGAAATACGTAGGCTCGCTTTGACGATGGGCCACCTGGGAACGCTGCTGATATGCTATAAATCAGGTATGTTTCGTTTTGTTTTCAACATTTGGGCGAAAGTAGGACAAATGGCTTTCAGCAATTATTTGATCCAGAACATCATGGGAGGACTGATATTTTATGGTTTTGGGTTCAATTATTTCAATGACCTCGAACGTTACCAGCTGTACCTCATCGTCCCATGCATTTGGCTGGTTAACATCCTTTTCAGCTACATCTGGCTCCATTATTTCCGAATGGGACCGTTTGAATGGATTTGGCGTTCGCTGACCTACTGGAGCTTACAGCCGATGAGCAAGAAATCAGACATACCAGTCCCGAAAATGACCTGACCATTCCGGAGATCAAGTCGCTATTTGACGGTCACTTGACTGCATTGATTTCCAAAGTCAGTTTTGACTATGATTTCGCAATCTCAGACCCGAACGGAATTGGCATTGATCTTGTCAAATATTCCCCCTCAGACAAGCATTAATGAACAAACTGCGCGATTATGTGGTTACCAAAACTACAAAATGGATCATTGGACGATCACATTGACCCGCTTTTTACCAACTGAATGATATGTCAATTTCAAAAGAATCCGAGCTGACCGGAATGCAGGAAGCGAGTAAGGCTGTCGCCATAACACTGCGAAAAATGAGGGAATATGCGAAACCCGGCATGACAGCCAAGGATCTGGACGATTTCGGAGGCCAGATCCTGAGCGAGTTAGGTGCCAAATCCGCCCCCAAACTGACCTATGGCTTTCCGGGCTGGACCTGCATCAGTATCAATAATGAAGTAGCGCACGGCGTTCCTTCTGAAAAGAAAATATTAGCAGAAGGCGACCTGATCAACATTGACGTTTCGGCTGAATTGAATGGATTCTGGTCTGATAATGGCGGCTCATTTATATTGGGCGAGGATATTCATAACCATCAGCACCTGGTCAATACCTCTAAAAAGATTTTGCAAAAAGCGTTGAGTAACATCCGCGGCGGCGTAAGAATTGCAGACATCGGTCGTCTTATTGAAACCGAAGCCAAAAAATCAGGCTACAAAGTGATCAAGAACCTGACCGGCCACGGTATCGGCAGAAGCCTTCATGAAGAGCCGCACGAAATAGCCAATTACTACGAGCGCTCCAATCAGACGCGTTTCAGAAAAAACAGCGTCGTGGCCATAGAAACATTCATTTCCACGCATTCAACCATTGCCGGTAAGACGAACGACGGCTGGACGCTGGTCGGTACGAAAGGAGGCTACGTAGCGCAGCATGAACATACCATTATTGTCACTGATGGCAGGCCTGTGATCCTGACAGAAATGAACGGAATTTTTAATTGATCAGGACCAAAATCCCTGCACCAGAATCCCCAGTGGGGAATCTTCCCGCTTTTTCAATTCCTTCCGCAGCTGAACGCAGGTAGGAATGTGTCCTGAAATGTAAACATTGGAATTGGCCAGCGGCTTATCCTGTGTCCACTTCAGGATGTGGTGAAGACCACCCGCATCTGTCTGTCTGACCGGCTGGATTTTCCAGTTGAAATAGTCCGCAAATTCCTCCCGGTGACTTTCCCGGGCGATCGTGATGGCGCCGGTAATTCCCCTTCCACCTGCCAATTGCTGCAATGCGAGATAATGCCCGATGCAGCTCATATCGCCAAAAACCACCATTTCACCATATTCCGCAGGACGGTGAAACGTAGACCCTACCCCAACATACGTAATGTTGTCGCCCTCTCTCAGCGACTTGATCCAGCGACTGCCCGGGCCATTTTGCTCAGCATTCACATATAATGTACAGGTACGGATATCCTCATCCCAACCCGCAGGCGTATAATCTCGGTATACGCCGGACGCGACTTTGATTTTGATGTGCTGAACACGTTTCCAGCCGCTCATATCCATATCAGGAAAATGGACGTCTACTTCAAAAAAAGTGGCAGGCTCCCAGGCTCGTATAGCCAGCACTGTGCCGGTTTTACCCATTGCAGTCTCAAAAAAGTTGATAGCTTTTTGTTTAATGATGTTCATTTCTTGTAAAGTTGGTCCTTTTGAAGACTGACGTTCCAGCCGATATTTTACTTTACAAAAAAACGATCGATTTGAAAGTGAATAAAGAGAGAAAGAGTGGTAATGATTGGACTATTCACGGTATGTTTCTCGAAACTGTCCGGCAGACTTCCCCGCAGCTTTCCGGAAAAGTCTCGAAAAGTAAGCATGGTCTTCATAACCCAATGTGAATGCAATTTCTTTTACACTGAGACTAGTATAGCATAGAAGCCTTTTCGCCTCCAAAATTATCTCATTCTGTATCCAGTAACTGACAGGCTGGCCCGTAGTTTCCTTCACTACTTCATTGAGATAGGAAGGTGTAATGCTCATCATACTTGCGAATGCGGCAGGACTTTTTACGGTTTTGAATTGCTTGCAAAGTAATTTTCTAAATTCGGAAGTAATGATCGCCGGACGCAAATTTCCCAATGTATTTTTCCTGATCTCATGCTCAAAAAACGATGCAAAAATACTCAGGCAAACTTTGAGCATATTTTGCAATGTAACCTGCTTGTGATCATGCGAAGATTTGGAAATGTCACTCAGTAATGACAGGCTACTCGCCAGCGTCTCCGACTGCTGCTCCGTAATTGGGACGGGCATGCCATTCTGCGCGTATTCCTCCACTACCGCACGTTGTTGCTCGTCCAATACCATCATATCAGTAGCTAAAAACCAGCCGGTGGCATCGAATGTATCGGTCAGGTAATGTACCTGGCCGGGTAAAATGCAAAAAGCACCCCGACCGTGCAGCTTTACTTCACGAAAATCAACCATTAAGCAGCTGTACCCTTTTTCCTGGAAAAAGAAGTTTCCATGATTGTCCCGGTGTACACCCAAATCCATCGCCAACGCATCGTCTGCCCTGTCGATCCTATGAACAGATATTCCCATCACAGAATCATCACTCAAATAATGTAGCGGAATGTTGGTCTTCTTGGGCATTTGATGGTTTTTAATGTCTATTCCAATTACATTTCAGCATTTGCTTTCAGCTTCAATGACCGGTCGAGCAGGTCGGTGGCTTGCAGTACTTTATTTTTAAGGAAATAAGGATACGCAGGATTTTCCTTTAAAAACGAATGTGCAATGTGCGCAGCCTCAGGCGACGAATGCCAGGCGAATGTATTGTGCAACCAGCGGGTCGGAAAGAAAATATCGCCCGTGAGCTGTATTTCCTGTAAAAGTTCCAGCGACGGACGGAGGTATTTGACAGCACTCTTCGCTCGCAATGGATGGTGCAAATACGACAATGCATCGAGTACCCAGGCCTCTTTTTCTCTGTTTTCCTCTTTTTTTAATGATTCAAAAAATGCATCACGTTTAGATTCCTCTTTATTTAATGCCGGAATTACAAACTGCATTCTGGCTTTGCGATCAGGATTTTTAGTATTTTTCAACTGCTCTTCCAGAATCGCTCCGACATTCCCTTTTCCCTTCAGTGCTAACTCATAAGCAAGCGATATTTTGTCCTCTTCCGATAAAACGAGGTCTTTCACGACCAATTTCCCATTCCAAAGCGACTCCATTTTTTTCCAGCCGTCGTCAGTTACAGCCAGATTTTTAAACGATCGAAAATAAGAAGTTTTCACCCCTTTGTCTTTGGTTTGAAGTAGAAGGTGCCAAATTGTTTTCTCCACACGAATTTGGTAACGTTCGCGTTGTTTATCATTCAAAAACGTCCACCAGACTGTCTGCAAATTACCAAGCAAATAATCGATCAGCAGTGGATTGGTTTCCTTGGGCAAAGTGATCAGTACATCATTCATGAAGCTTTCCGGTGTATTACCATCCCCGCGAAGCAGGCCTTCCCAAATGCTGACGAGCATCGCTCCGCGAAAAACCGGACTATCAAACAGTGAGTCTTTTAGATTATAATGATTAATAAAGTAAGCCTTACTCGCGGTATCCATTTTGAAATAACCATAACCAGTACCATCATCATTCGGGAAAACCAGTTCCTGTGACGGGGTTTTGATCGTTTTGAAAACCAGCGGCTGCTGCCAGCTCCTACCTGAAACAGAGTCCTTCTTTTGCGAAATACGAATGCCGTCGGGCCCTTTTTCAACCTCATATTCCGGCATATCCGGCGTTTTTACCCACACATTACTCCACCCAGTAATGTTCTGAGGCGTGTTTTTATCAATAATGCCAATGAGATCGTCCCACCTGGCATTGCCGAAAGCGTATGTTTTCAGGTATTCTTTCAAACTCTGCTGCATCAGCTTCTCCCCTATTTTTCTTTCCAGCTGCCGCATCACGATCGGCGCTTTCATGTAAATGATCGCACCGTACAATGTGCCTGCGTTTTTGAGATTGCCAAGATTCTGTAATACCGGATTGGTACCGGCTGTCCTGTCCACCTCATACGCATTGGGATAATGTGCGAGCAGGAAACGCAGGTCATGATTGATTTCCGGGAAGCTCGGATGGACAATTTTAGCGGCCATAAAATTGGCAAAAACCTCTTTCAGCCACACATCATTAAACCAATCCATCGTCACCAGGTCACCAAACCACATATGCGCCGATTCATGCGCAATCACACTGGCACGCGCCATACGTCTGTTTACTGACGCATTTTCATCTAAAAACAGCGAGG
>NZ_JBDSFX010000050.1:0-69152 GCF_039919315.1 Dyadobacter sp.
TTGCAAATCGCAAATTGCAAATCCAAAACTCAATTATTATGAAAGATCATAAAGGAATGAGACCACAGGACATTGTGGTATTACTGGCAATAGTTGCGGTTCAGAGAGCGGGTTGGGATAGAAAAGGATTAAGGGTTATTCATCGATTACCATTTCCATTAAATAAGGAGATAGCTGAATTACTGCGCATAAGTACCGCCGAAATATCAGCATCATTATATCGTTCAGCCTACGCGGGACTGATAGCGGACATTAGTTACAGCAAACAAGTGTTTTTACAATCATTGCTCGAATTCTTAAAATCGGGGTTAAAATATGTTTTTCCAGTTCAACCAGGTGCCATTGTAAGAGGTATTCCTACTGCTCACTCTGCTGATCCTTTAAAAAGTCAGCTTTCTTTTCAGGAAGAAATAGTCTGGGAACATGCTGATGGAAATGTAAGAGGGCAGGCGATTTTACCGTTATATAGCACCGTCCCGGAAATTGTTACGAAAAACAAACTGCTGTATGAGCTTTTGGCTTTAACCGATTCATTAAGAATTGGCGGAGCACGGGAAAGAGAGCTAGCGATCATTGAACTGGAAAAACGGTTCTTCCAATGATCTACAACAAACATTTATATGTAAAGCGGATTGAAGAAGTCGCCCAAAAACTAGATTACCTACTTGATGAAGTTGTTTTTGTAGGAGGAGCGGTAGTTGCTCTTTACGCAGATGACCCTGCCGCTTCCGAGGTGCGGCCTACGGATGATATCGATATTGTAGTAGGAATTTCAACCAGGGCTGGCTTTTCAACTTTCGAAGAGAAGTTGCGTGAATTAGGCTTTAAGAATGATATTGAATCAAAATTTATAGGACGTTATAAAATCAATGGCATCGTTGTAGACTTCATGCCCATTGAAGAAAATGTGCTGGGATTTAGCAATAGATGGTATAAAACAGGAATTGAGGAAAGTTTTCTATATCAGATTGATAGCGACATTTCAATTCGGCTAATGCCCTTTCACTACTTTATCGCCTCAAAAATAGAAGCGCATAATTCCCGAAATAAAGCTGATTTGCGGACCAGCAAGGATTTTGAAGATATTGTTTATTCATTTGATAATAGATTGGATCCATTAAAAGATATGCAGGAAGCGAAAGGAGATGTTGCTGCATACTTAAAAATACAGCTTGACGATTTCATGGAAAGCCCAAATTTCGATGAAGGAGTGTATTGTCATTTAACTCCTGCAAGCGCTTCTTCGCGATTTAGGCGAATAAAAGGGATTTGGTCTGCTTTTACATTGAATGTGACGGATGGTTAGGTTGTGAAGAAAGTCACCCCAGGCAGGTTTTGAAACGAATAAAAAAATGCCCACCCCAAACAAACGAAGGAGAATGTCGGGGAGTTCTTGAAGTAAGGTAATGCTGGTGACAAGAACCTGCGATGGTGTGCGAGACGCCATGACACACACTAATAATCCAAATTAACTGATAGAATGAGCAATCTCGAATTTGATAAGCAAGGTTACCTCATTCCATACGATTTGATTGATATTGAATGGTTTGAGTTGGAGGAAGTTTTTGTTTTCAGCCATGTGAGAGCAACTGTATTTATTGAGTTCAAAAAATTAGTTCAGGAGCTTTCTAGCATTGGCATTAAAAACTTTGAGATCTGGATTGACGGTTCGTTTGCAAGCAAACCCAAATGACATGGATTTAGTTTGTTTGATCGACAGCATCCAGTATCAGCATCATCAATCAACTTTTGCACAATTGAGAAACCGCTTTCCTTTGCTGGATATTTATTTTCTTAAACAATATCCGACTGATCATCCAAGTTACTTTTTAACTAACTTTGATAAGCTTGACTGGCTGCATTTCTTTACCAGAGATCGGCGGAATGACAAAAAAGGAATCCTAAAATTAAATGTTACGCTATGAAACCATATGATCAACTTCAAAGCGAAATTCAAAATACACTGGAGAAAATCGCGAGGGTAAATACATCTTTGGCAAGACATGAGGCGCAGGATTCACCGGATCAACTGGCTATTGAGCAGTACAATGATTTCAAAAATCAGCTAACGCAACAACTACTGGCTCTTTTAGCTGAAATGGATATTCGGTTGAACGTTGCAGCCTAAGTCGCGGTGTATCATTAAATTAACGATCACTTCCTTATTTTTTACTCAAAACTGGTGTCAAATCTACACTTTCGATGCTCTAATGGCTTTTTCTAATATTTGCCCGAGTAAAATCTTTCAAAATTAGCATACGTCTTTTTCGGTTCACGTTCAACTTTTTTTCTGAACGCTAAATTTTATTCCTCTTTATTTTTGGATTATGAATGCTTCCTAAAAGTGGACAGTAAAACGCCAGTCGCCTTACGCTTTTAATGGCATCCGGTTTTTTACCGTTATTCCTAACCAACCAACTTTGCTAATGAACACTTTCAATATCAATCGCCGGAGTTTTCTTCATGGCGCTACGGCGGCGCTTGCATTATCCTCTTTCGGCGCGCGTGGGATGGACCTGATCAATCCGGCCAAAACACTTCGCGTGGGTTTAATTGGTACGGGCTGGTATGGGAAAAGTGACCTTTTTAGATTGATACAAGTGGCTCCTGTTGAGGTGATTGCGCTTTGTGATGTCGATAAAAATCAGTTGAACGAGGCCGGAAAGCTGGTTAGCCAGAGGCAAAAGTCTGGTAAGGTCCCGAAATTATATGGCGATTATCAAAAGCTGCTTTCCGAGAACGAACTGGACATTGTACTCATCGGTACGCCCGATCATTGGCACGCATTGCAAATGATCGACGCAGTGAAAGCAGGAGCGCATGTGTACGTCCAGAAACCGATCAGCGTGGATGTGATGGAGGGAGAAGCAATGGTAGCCGCTGCAAGAAAATACAAAAAAGTAGTGCAGGTAGGTACGCAACGCAAGAGCACGCCTCACCTGATCGACGCTAAGAAAAATATAGTGGATGCAGGCTTGCTGGGCAAGATCTCTCATGTAGAAATGTGCTGTTATTTCCATATGCGAAACAATGGTAACCCACCAGTGGAAGCCGTTCCTGCGTTTTTGGATTATGAAAAATGGACTGGCCCGGCACCTCTAAGACCTTACGACGGGCTGCCTCATGTGCGCTGGTGGAGGACTTTTATGGAGTATGGTAATGGTGTAACCGGCGATATGTGCGTTCACATGTTCGATACTGTACGCTGGATGCTCAAATTGGGCTGGCCTACCAAGATCAGTTCGACAGGAGGTATTTATGTTCAGAAAGAAGGCAAGTCTAATATTTCCGACACACAATCCGCGATTTTTGAATATCCTGAGCTGAACTGTGTGTGGCAGCATCGTACCTGGGGCACGCCGAATAATCCGGATTACCCGTGGTCATTTACATTATATGGAGAGAAGGGAACGCTTTGGGCGAGTACAATGGCCTACGATTTTATTCCGCAGGGCAAAGGAGAAAAGATCCACAAAGACGTGGTTTATGAAAAAGAAAAGTATCCTGAAGATCTTAAAGAAGACAAAATAGAATTGAATGCTGCACCTGCGACGCGCCTGCATATGCTTGATTTTCTGAGTGCTATCGATAACAGTAGCCGCCCCGTAGCCGATATTGAAGAGGGACACATTTCGACAGCAAGCTGCATTCTTGCCAATCTTTCGATGAAAACTGGACGACCTATTGTTTATGATCCGGTAAAACGCGAAATTGTGGGAGATAGAGAAGCAAATGCCCTTCTGGCCCGCGCCTATCGTGCTCCCTACAAACATCCGGATTATAAAAACGTTTAGTTTGGTATAAAAAGCTTGTGGTCCCCGAGTCAATTCCCAGTACATCGCGTCCGGCTTAACCCGGGCGCGTATTTGTTTAAACCCCTCATCGTGATGTATTTAAGATTTTGTTTTGTTCTGTTCCAGATCATTTGGCTGGCTCATTCAGCTCGGGCACAGCGGGATGTTTACCTGTTTTCTTATTTTGTCGACAATGGCCAGGACGGGCTACATTTTGCATACAGTAAGGATGGTTTGACATGGGAAGCCCTGAAAAATGAAAAGTCTTTCCTGACACCCACCGTGGGCAAGGACAAACTCATGCGCGATCCATGCATTATCCAGGGACCCGACGGATTGTTTCACATCGTTTTTACCACCGGCTGGCACGACCGGATCATTGGTTATGCGTCCTCGAACGATCTGATCAACTGGTCTGAGCAAAAGGCTGTTCCCGTGATGGAACATGAACCTACTACCATGAATAGCTGGGCTCCCGAAGTTTTTTATGATGATCAGAAGAAGAATTACATCATTTATTGGGCCACGACCATTCCTGGCAGACATTCGGACGTGGCCGATTCTGAAAGTGAAAAAGGGCTTAATCACCGGATATATTATGTTACCACGCCCGATTTTAAAAGTTTCAGCGAGACGAAAATGTTCTTCAATCCAGAATTCAGTGTCATTGACGCGAGTATTTTGAAAAAAGGGAATTGGTATTATATGTTTTTGAAAAATGAAAATCCGAAACCTGCGGAAAAGAACATCAGGATCAGCAAATCAAAAAATGCGACCGGACCTTATCCTACCAAAGTTTCGGCGCCCATCACCGGGAATTACTGGGCAGAAGGCCCGACGGCCGTTGAAATTGGGGGCTATGTTTATGTGTATTTCGATAAGTACAGGGATCACCGTTATGGAGCTGTGAGATCGAAAGATATGGAGGTATGGGAGGATGTTTCTGAACAGGTGAAATTTCCGCAAGGAATCAGGCACGGAACAGTGTTCAAGGTCTCTGAGGCCATTTTTAATGGGTTAAAAAATGTTAAATAAAGGAAATTTTTAAACTCACATACCAACTTCATTTGTTTACAAGTTAAATAGTTGTTATCCGAAGATTTAAACCATTTGCCCTCGGAAAGTGTCAGAGATAATGTTAACTAAACGTTCAAACAAAAATGAAAAGCATAGTGAAGTTGATGAAGGCCGCCGGGATGGCGGTATTGCTGGGAATCTTTATGATGGCGTGTAGCCAGGCCCTTCAGGTGAGTTACGATTACGATTCTGCTGTTAATTTAAAGCAATTCAAAACTTTCAAAGTTGAGGCTGAACACAATATGGAAACAGATCCTCTTTTGGGTAGTGAGCTGAACAGAAGGAGATTAGGTGACGCAGTGGTTGAAGTAATGGAATCGAAAGGGTATAAAATGGACACGCAGAATCCTGAGATCATTGTGAGGTTTATGACAGATGTGAAAGATCGGCAGCAGGTTCGTTCCAATAACATGTATTCGCCTTATATGTGGTGGTACGGCGGCGGAAACAACATTTCTACCTACAATTATCAGGAAAGCCGCTTTATTCTGAACATTTATCAGAAAAACAGTGACCGGATGATCTGGCAGGGATGGGCGTCAGGCAAAGTGAAAGCGCCAACTAAAAAGGACGATCGCGAATCTATGGTAAAAAACACAATGGCCGATATCCTGAGAACATTCCCGCAAGCTACGCTGGATACGTACAGCAGAAAGTAATTTGAAAGTATGTTTTAAAAAAAAACTTACCAAGTCTTGGCGACCCCGTCTTCAAGACTTGGCAAGTTTTTTTTTATTTCGCTACCGAAAGATTCTTAGGCTCTGAAATAAGAACGTCCAGCGGAAAACCAAGACCATTATGCAGGTTTCGGATCATCTCAATCGAAAGACTTCGTTTTCGGTTTAACACCTTAGAGACATTTCCCTTATTCCCGATGAAAGGAACTAGATCGGTTGGCTTCAGTCCCATTTCTTCCATTCGGATTTTGATGTACTCGATAGGATCAGGTTCGTCTATCGGATAATTTTCCTCCTCATATTTGTTTACCAATAAAACCAAGATTTCCACTTCTTTGGCTTCGCTGCTACCTTTTGGTGCATCGAATAACAGATCAATGCGTTTGATAGCATTGTCATATTCTTCTTCTGTTTCAATTAATTTAATTTCCATAAAACCAGGTTTAAACATTACGGGCGTCCACTTTATCATATTCTGCATGCGTACCCAGCCATTTAATCATGATTCTTTTGTGCTCAAAACTAATCCTTGCGATTAACCGGTAATGGTTTCCTTTGATGTTGAAAATCACACGATTGTCCGAGACGAAATCTACACTGTTAAAATCAGACCTTAGTGCATTAAAATCTTTCCAGTTCGCTTTTCTGACTGTTTTGAACCAAGAAGTAAGATAGGTTTTGGAATCAGGATGGATTTCGTAGAAATCTCTTATTTTCTTGGTTTTTTATTTCGCTACCTTCTGCAATTCCGCATCCAGCGTCTTATTGTTTGGGAACTCCTGTGGAATCCAGCGGTTTACGATTTTGCCGGATGCGTCGGTGACCAAAAATGGATAGCGGATATCGATTGCGTATTTTTCTTTCAATTGCTCAATGGTTTCGTCGGAGGCCCAAAGGTGCTTGGCATTTGGTCTGTCCTTGGCGTATTGTTTCCAGGTTCCGAAGGAAATGCCGGGTGCAACGGATATGTACACAAAACTAGCTTTATCAGCATATTTATCCTCAAATGCCTTTAAACCAGGCTCATGTTGGCCAATGCTGAATGCGAAGACCATACATAGCGGCTTACCTTGCAGTGACGAAACTGCCACAGCTGAACTGTCCACATTCAAAAACTGAATCTCGGGCAATGCAGCTCCTGCTTGTAATGATTCCTTCGTTTGAATCAGTTTGGTAATGTACTCTGTGTTAGGCGACTGCGGAAAAGTCATTTTGTAGTCTTCTAGTAATGCTTTGCTTGTTTCCAGCGTCGGGATCGCAGTGGCTGCGTAATTCAGCCAATATGTGAGCAGATATTCTTTTTGTTTTGGGTAATCAGCGAGCTTTTCTTTGCTGAATGCGTACACATCTTTCAATGCAGCAGGACTGATCTCATAGCGGGATTCGGATTCTAGTGGAAACTTCCTTGTCGAAGGGATCAATGCCCAGTTGCGAAGTTCATCGCGATATGCCTGGCTCAGCAGTGCGTCGTCGGGAAGTATTTTGAAATCTGTTAATGTGAAGTCTTCCAGTTCCTTACGCTGCGCTGCATCCAGTTTGGTAACCCGGTTCCTCCTCATGATCTTCTCCTGGATCGCCCTGCGTGTCAGCGACGGTTCGGTGGTGGTAGTGGCCAAAACGTAAGCTTCGAAGCCCGGTACAGCAGGGTTCGCAGTTTTGAATTTTTCGAATGCTTCCGTTCTTACTTTTTTCAGACTGTCGCTCTGCTGAACTACACTTTTGTTATCGATCTGCGAAGGTTTGTAACCAAAAACAGGTAGGTACTGATACTGGTTTTCAAGAAAATAATTTTTCAGGAAGGTCTGATAGTTAGCGTTTTTGCCGGTGAAAGTAGGATCTGAATTCTCGGCAAAATTAATGGTGAGATCATCGCCCGGCTGTATAAAGAGCATCCAGGTTTTATTCACCGCATTACCGCTGTATTGTAAACGCATCATCCTCGGTTCATTAAGCTGAATGATGGACTTTTCAGAAGTTTTTTCGTTAAAATTAGCCGATACCACCGGTTCCAGCTTTACGTCTGCCAATCCGATGCCCAGATTGGGGTGAAAATGTACATCCTCCTGCACCAGCGTCACATTAACGGGGCCTTGTTTAGAACTTGTGAGGGTTATCGTTGCAGTATTCTGAGCTTTTACCACCAGACTTGCAAATAGAAATAGCAGTAGCGTTACTTTTTTCATTTCGTGTATAATATGAATTTTAGGTCACCGATAAAGTGTAAAAACTGTGCCAATATACGTACATAGTATGTCAATGCTCCGTAGTTCTGTTAACTTAGCTTTTTAATCTTTGCTTCTTTTGAAATGAATCGCGTTTCCCTATTTCAGTTCAATACCCTTCGTTCCCGGTTCACGGGAGAGCTTTATTTTGACGATTCGACCTTGCATGCTGCGCAAAAATCGATTTACGCGACAGACGCTTCTGTATATCAGGAAATGCCGATGGCGGTAGCTTTGCCGCGAACGGTTGAAGATATTCGTTTGCTAATCGAGTTTGCCGGAAATCATAAAGTGACGCTCATTCCTCGCGCGGCCGGTACTTCATTAGCCGGTCAGGTTGTGGGAAATGGTATCGTGGTGGATATTTCGAAGCATTTTGGGAAAGTGCTGGAAATCAATGCGGAGGAAAAGTGGGTACGCGTACAGCCCGGTGTCATTCGCGACGATCTCAATAAACATCTGGCGCCATTCGGATTGCTTTTCGGACCCGAAACTTCTACGGCCAGTCGGGCAATGGTGGGTGGGATGATCGGTAATAATTCCTGTGGTTTGCATTCGATTACCTGGGGCGCTACCCGGGATCATTTGCTGGAAGTTAAAGCACTGTTATCAGATGGTTCGGAGACAATTTTTAACAATCAATCCGTTTCGGATTATACCAAAACCATTACGGAAAAGCAGGCCAGAGGAAGAGAACAGGGAATATTGGCAGGAATGTACGGCCTGATCTCAAATCCGGTTAACCAGGAATTGATCAAAAAGCAATTTCCCAAACCAACTGTTACCAGACGAAACTCAGGCTATGCACTGGATGCATTGGTTCGCAACTTTGAAAATAACGACATTAACCTTTGCAACCTCATTGCAGGCTCGGAAGGTACATTATGCTTTGTTACCGAAGCCAAATTGGCATTGGTGGATGCGCCTCCCGCTGCCGTGGGCGTAGTATGTGTGCATGCCAATTCGCTTGCGGAATCGCTTCACGCGAACCGCGTTGCGATGACATTCAATCCAAAAGCGTCCGAACTGGTGGACCGATACATTATGGATTTTACCAAAAATCATACTGTGTATTCTCAAAACCGCTTTTTCATGCAAGGAGATCCGGCGGCGCTGCTCATGGTTGAATTTTGGGGCGATACAGAGGCGGAAGTGGAAGAGCAGGCGGCAGCATTAATTTCCAGTTTGAAGGTAGAAAATCTCGGTTATGCTTATCCATTATTGTTTGGCGAAGACGCAAATAAAGCCTGGGAGATCAGGAAAGCAGGTTTGGGGCTGATCAGAAACCTGCCCGGCGATACCCAGCCGGTAAACCTGATCGAAGACTGCGCGGTAGCCGTGGAAGACTTGCCTGCTTACATTGATGAACTGGCAGCATTGTTGAAACAACACAACCTGCACGCATCCTACTATGCACACGCAGGCGCGGGAGAGCTGCACGTGGAGCCGATGATCAATCTGAAAACTTCGGAGGGCAAGCGGCAGTTCCGGAATGTGCTGGCGGATACCGCGAAACTGGTCAAAAAATACAACGGGGCACTTTCCGGGGAGCATGGTGACGGTCGGTTGAGGGGAGAATTCATACCATTCATGATGGGTGAGGAGGTGTATGAAATGTTCAGGCAAGTAAAGCGCATCTGGGACCCGGACGGTATTTTCAATGCCAATAAAATCGTGGACACGCCTCCGATGAATGAGTTTTTGAGGTATGAACAAGATAAGCCGCAGCCCGAAATCAAGACTGTTTTCGATTTTTCAAGACAGGAAGGCATGCTGAGACTGGCTGAAAAATGCAGTGGTTCAGGCGATTGCCGCAAAACAGAACTGACTGGCGGTACTATGTGCCCTAGTTATATGGCGACGCGGCGGGAACGGGACACGACCCGGGCGCGGGCCAACATTCTTAGACAATATTTAACGCCAATCAAGGAAAAGCAAAAATCCATCACGCAGGGAATGGTGAAAGAGGTATTGGATCTCTGTCTTTCATGCAAAGGCTGCAAATCCGAATGCCCGTCGAGTGTAGACATTGGCAAAATGAAGGCGGAATTTACCCAGCAATATTACGAGAGCCATGGTGTTCCGATGCGTAGTAAGCTGATTGCCAATTTTTCAAAACAAATGAAACTGGCCTCCATTGCTCCCTGGGCATTCAATGGTGTGTTTGGTACGCCCGCATTGCGGAAAATTGCCAACAAAATGGTAGGCTTTCATCCCGATCGAACAATGCCGGTGCTTCATAGCCAAACTTTGAAAAACTGGTGGCTCAAAAGGAAATCAACGGACAAAAACGGCGCGGGTATCTCAGATAAGATGGTATACCTGTTCTGCGATGAATTTACGAACTATAATGATGTAGAAGTTGGACAAAAAGCCATTGAACTATTGGAAGCTCTCGGGTACCTGGTCATTATCCCGGATCATAAAGAATCAGGACGGTCTTATTTATCAAAAGGATTTGTAAAGGAAGCGCAGAAACTGGCGGTTGAAAACGTATCGCTATTGCAGGACAAGATCACTTATGATACGCCTTTGATCGGTATAGAACCTTCCGCGATCCTGTCGTTCAGGGACGAGTATGTGGACCTTGTTCCCGAAAATCAACGGAATGATGCACAGAAAATCGCTGAACATGCATTGCTTTTTGAAGAGTTTATCGCTCGTGAGATTGACGCTAAACGAATTAATAAAACTGTTTTTACACAAAAAAAGCAGCTGATCAAGCTGCATGGGCATTGTCACCAAAAAGCACTGTCAACGTTAACTGCCTCCAAAAAAGCAATGTCCTTGCCTGAGAACTACCAGGTACAACTTATTCCTTCGGGATGCTGCGGTATGGCAGGTTCTTTCGGATACGAAGAGGAACATTATGCCGTTTCCATGCAAATTGGGGAACTGGTGCTGTTTCCTACTGTCCGGCAGCAACCTGATGAAGTGATCATCGCTGCCTCCGGAACCAGCTGTCGACATCAGATCAAGGATGGAACAGGACGTAAAGCATTACATCCTGTTGAAGTATTATGGGACGCGCTGATCCGGTAGCAGCTATTTGCTATCCCGTACGCTTTCCATGATGGTATCCGAATTGGCTTGGGAGACCGTGTCTGACGCAACTGAATCGGCCATGGCCGGTACATTTTCAGAAGGATTATCCGACTCACTGAATTTTTCGTTGTGGTTAAAGAATCCACCCCAGAAAGCTATCAGCATCAGCACAACTCCGACTCCCAGAATCCATTTCCAAACATTTTTGGTGTTCTTGGTCGCCTTTGCTTCTTTATCTGTTTCTCGCCTGTCCATTTGTTCAATGATTTAGTTTGATGGGATCACTACCAATTTTGTACCAATGGCAATTACAGGGACATTAGGCGATTTATATAACATTGTGTTGATAAAATTTCCCCAAACTAAGTAGGTGAAAAAAAATGTAATAAAACGGGTATGTTTGATGTTACCTTAGTTGAAATTTGTTTTCATTAAGAAGATACTACTACCATTCATAGCCCAATTCATGAAAATTTTCCTCAACAGCCACGCATTCCTGATTGTATTATTTTTATTTATTGCCTCACACACTCAAGCGCAGAACACACGTAGTTTTTTTTCTGTGACAGGGGGTTATAGTTTGCCGGTAGGAGAGCTTGCCCGTGAAAAACTGGACGACCCATTCGCCGGATTAACTGGTTCAGGCTATTTTGGACAGGCCAATTACGACTTCCGTATCGCCCGCTGGGTAGGACTTCGCGCTTCGGGAAGTATGAATGTCAACAAAACGAATTCACAACCTATCATTGACAAAGCCAATAGTTATGCACAGGGATTAGGTGAGACCTTCGCCTGGCAGGCCAATGTATCCAAATGGAAACTGAATGCATTAATGATCGGTCCGGCCCTGTATATCAACATGGGCAGGGCACAAATTGAGCTGCATGCGCAGGTGGGGAAAATCTGGGCTAATTCGCCTACCGTAGATCTCCTTGGTACTGCTGAAAACGGTGGTCAACCAATCACCGTCAGTTTGAAACCAGCCTCAACGTCGGCAATTGGTTTGGCGGGAGGAGCGAGTTTGCGACTACCAATTGCGGGTAAGCTATATTTTCAGCTGAGCGGCGATGTAATTGGAGCGGAGGCAGAAATTAAGGATGTGACGATCAGGGCTGTAAGAGGTAGTTTCGATTTCTCTGAAAAGGTCTCTGAAAAGCGCTTCATCGGGGTAGTGAATGTAGGCGCAGGACTTGGAATTGCGTTTTAAAATATTGGAACACCAAAAAGAAACGGGTCGGATGCCGCACGCATCTGACCCGTTTCTTTTTCACACGAAGCTTACTACACTTCTTTGGCGAACCAAAGTTTCATTTTCATATCATTTTTACCACCCTGGGCGGAAAGCGCAGCTGAGAAGTTTTCCAGGTTCAGCGATTCTTCCGAACCCGGGTAAGGCATACGCGTAGGAATGATATTCTGGTTGGTATTGAGCAATGGTGGCTGCAATGCAGGAATACCCGTTCTGCGGAACTCGGTCCAGGCTTCCAGTCCTTGTCCGTACAGTGCGATCCATTTTTGTTCCATGATCTGCGTGAAGCCATCCGCACCTGCTTTCAATGCATTGGCTGTCAGGTACTCAGGCGCAACGGTCAGCTTATACTGAGCATGGGAGGCGGTGATTCCATCTGCATAATTTTTGGCGGCTTCTCCGGCTGCTGCGATTCCTTTGTATGCGAACTCAGCTTTCAGGAATAGTAATTCGGCATAACTAATAATCACAGCGGGAGCATTGGGAGCGATAAAATAAGCGCCTACCCTTGAAGTAGCTTCCAAACCTAGCTTACCAGCCTCCGATGAGGACAGGCCGTTTGGCACACCTACATAAGCAGGATTGAGCGTAGATAAGTTGGCATAGATAGGAAGCCTGGTATCGTTCAATGCTTTAAGTTTATTGACTAAAGTGGCACTTACGCGATGATCGTCCCGTGTTTTGCGATTAACATTGACCGGGTTCTGATTGTTGGTAACATCCAGATAGTTGAGCTGAACTGTTTCAGAAACAGCGCCGATCACAGGATATTTCGCAGGATCGCTCAAAATCCGGGTGATCTCAGCCTTGACATCAATGGGCGCATCCGCTTTGTCGATCATTCTGCTTAATAAGCGAAGGCTCAGCGTGTTTGCGAACTTTTTCCATTTCGTCAGGTCATTATTAAACAAAATATCACCGCTGATCGCAATGCTTTTGTCCGTCGCGTTAATGGATTCACCGGCAGCTTTCAATTCCGCTATCAAACCGGCATATACATCTTTTTGCTTATCATACTTCGGAAGCAAATTCCCTTCTAAGCCCATTAAAGCATCTTTATAAGGAATATCACCATAAACATCAGTCAGCAACGAAAATGCCCAAGACCTTAAAATGATGGCGACGGACTGGTAGTTCACATTGTTAGTTTCCACTCCGATTTTGTAAATCCTCTGATAATCGGCCAGCGATTCAATGTACAATCCCTGCCAGCCGGCTGTATACACATCGGCTGACACAGTATACTGGTCAATGTCGGTATACTGGATCCTGGCCCAGTGCTGCGAGAAACCGTCGCCTACGTCCATGCCCAGAGAGCCGCCCCAGTAAATATCCACGGCACTCTGGATGCCGTGAGGCAGGAAAAGATCCGCAGTTCCGGTAGCGGCACTGTTATTATTGGTATTAATCTCGTCAAAATCCCCTGTACAGGCTGAAAATCCTAATAATGTGGAGGACAGAAGGACTCTGAAAATGAATGAATTTATAGTCTTTTTCATATCAAATCGGTTAATAAAATGTCTCATAAATTGAAGCTGATGTTGAAACCTACCGTCTTGGTAGTAGGGATCTGACCGTTTTCTATACCTTGCAGGTTACCGTCGTTATAGTAGCTGGTTTCAGGATCGATGTGCGGAACGTTGCTTTTCAGCAAGGCCAGGTTACGTCCTACGATCGAAACAGCGATGTCGCGGAAAGGCAGTTTGTTGAAAACTTTGCCGGAAATCATATAAGTCAATTTTACCTCACGCAGCTTCACGTAGCTTGCGTCGAAAATGGTGTTCTCGTTGTTGGTCAGCAGGTAATATTTGTGGTGATACTCTTCGGACGAAATCCTTTTTTCATTCGCCACATATTCAGGGCTCGCAGCAGTTCCTTTATTGACCACGCCAGCACCGATCACACCTTCCTCACGACCGAATGTAGTTTCTTTCAAAACCCCGGTATAGCGGCCTACATTGATGGATTGCGAGAAAATGTCGCCGCCGGATTTAATGTCGATCAATGTACTCAGGGAGAATCCTTTGTAGGTAAATGTGTTGGAAATACCACCGATCCAGTCAGGAGTGAAGCTGCCTAGTACGCGGCTCACAGGGTCGATCATTGGATAGCCTTGTGCATCGTACACGATCTGTCCATCAGGAGCACGCAAGAAACCTTTTCCGAAGAATGTACCGTAAGGCTGTCCTACGCGGGCTTCCACGGACAGTCCGCGGAATGCGCTGTTGGTAGTTGCTTGTGTCAGCGGATTATAGCTGGTGTTCAGCTGGTAAGTAGTAAGGCCACCTTCCAGAGAAAGAACCCGGTTCTTGTTTTTTGCCCAGTTCAAACCAATATCCCATTGGAAATTACCAAGCTTGATCGGCGTAGCAGTCAATTGAATTGCAACCCCTGAGTTTTTAATCTTACCCGCATTCAAAAGTTTGGACAAAAATCCGGTAGCATTGGAAATATTGACATCCAGGATCTGGTTTTTAGAAACTTTGCTGTAATAAGTCACATCGATGCCGACCCGGTTGTGCCACAATCTGATATCCGTACCTACCTCGTAGGAAGAAGTAATCTCAGGTTTCAGATTTGCATTGAGCATTGCATTGTTTTCCGACAAGCTCGGCGTGCTGCCCCAGGCATTCTCGTATTTATAAGCACTTACCAGACGATAAGGATCGGTATCATTACCTACCTGAGCCACACCAGCCCTGATTTTTGCAAATGACAGTATCGATGATTTTACATTAAACATATCTGTAATGATCGCACTTACAGCCGCAGAAGGGTAGAAGTAGGAACGGTTGTCCGAAGGTAATGTACTCGACCAGTCATTTCTGGCAGTAACATCCACAAACAGATAATTTCTAAAACCGATATTAGCCGAAGCGTAAAGGCTGTTCACCGTCTTCTTAATGTAGCTGTTTTCTCCAACCAGCTTCTGGCGTGAGTTACCAAAGTTATACACCCGTGGGATCGCCAGCTCGGTAGCACCCATGTAGTTGCGCTGCGCGTAGTTGGTTCTGTGGTTTCCGCCAATGTTGGCAGTAATGTCGAACTCCCCGAATTTGTGTGTTGCATTCAAGAGGAAATCGGAGTTGGATTCGCGGACAAAAATCTGCTCTTCGTTGTAGGCGTCAAACAAATTGGAAGTTCCGATTACAGCCTGGCGTGCAGCAGTCTTGGTTTTGCGGCGGTCTTCGTAGAAGTCCGTTCCGGTCCTGCCCGTTAATGTAAGCCAGTCGGTGAATTTGTAGGTTGCTGAGAAGTTACCGTAAAGTCGGTCTTTTTCGTTGGCCTTTGTGCTTTCGTTGAGCAGGTAGTAAGGGTTAGTCCAGTAGTTATCGTTCCAGTTGTTCTGGTAAATGCTGCCTGGCTTTTTATAGGAAGTCAGTTTGTCCATATCCACCTGGCGACCAAACCAGATGAAGTATAAACCAAAGTTGTTTCTGTTGTCGCTTCCGTCTTTAATATAGTTACCGGTTGCTCGCACGCTCAGTTTCTTGGTCAGGTTCCAACCTACATTCAATGATACGGTACGACGTTTGTAGTCGGTATTAGGCAAAATACCAGTCTGGCTCAGATTGGTAAATCCGAGGCGGAAATCAGCTACTTCATTACCTCCTGTTACGGCAACGCTATTCGTATACGTTTTGCCAGTTTCGTAAAATTTATCAACATTATCAGGATGCGCGATCCACGGAGTCGGGGTTCTTGTTCCGTCGGAAGCGATCGGAGAATCGAATTGTGGCAGTAAGCGGCCATCCAATTTTGGTCCCCAGCTTTCATCCACGCCATCTCCTTTTCCACCACCTTTTCCATCGACGTAAGAAAATATGCCACCGGCACCTTGTCCGTAATCATTTTGCCATTCAGGAAGCCTGAACGGACTTTCGAATGCGGTGTTGGTATTGAATGACACACCAATTCCTTTCGTTCCCTTACCACTTTTGGTAGTGATCAAAACCACACCGTTCGCACCGCGGGAGCCGTAAAGTGCCGCCGCGCTAGGGCCTTTCAATACGCTGATCGACTCCACGTCGTCAGGGTTGATCGATGCGGCCGCATTACCATAGTCCACACCCGTTCCCGAGCCGAAGTTACTGTTATCAACAGGAACACCGTCTACAACGAACAGAGGCTGGTTATTACTACCGATCGAGCTGGCACCACGTATGATCATCCGGGACGATGAGCCGGGCGCACCGTTGGAATTGGTCACCTGCACACCCGCAAGCCTTCCCGAAAGTGAATTGACAAGGTTGGTTTCACGGGCTTGTGTCAGCGTCTTTCCGCTCACTTCCTGTACCGAGTAACCCAGTGCTTTTTTCTCGCGGGCAATACCCAGGGCCGTTACCACGATCTCGCTGAACTGGGTCGCGTCTTGTTCAAGTGTAATGTCGAAAGTCGTTTTGGAGCCGACAGGCACTTCGAGGGTTTTGTAGCCTATGAATGATACTACCAATGTGGCGCCGGATGGTGTGCTGATAGTGAATTCGCCGTTTGCATCCGTGGTGCTCCCCCGGCTGGTGCCTTTAATGAGGATACTCGCGCCCGGAAGATTCCCGTCTTCCGATTGAACCTTTCCTTTGATGTTCAGGTCCTGCCCGAAACCTGTCCCGGTGAGGAACAACAGAAAAGATAGAAAGCCTAAAGTAAAGACTTTTCTCATGATTGAATTTTTAAGGAGTGAAACAATTAGTAAAAAAGATAGACAGAACTATCTTCTATAATATTCGAAATTGGGACAATAAAACATTAGATAAAAATCTTTTTAAAGAATATTAATCGTAAAATATGATATTATTTAAAATATTATATTTTTAAAAATAATCATCCTATGTCTCTCCGAATTTTGGACAAATCCAATCCGAAAGGGTTTGCTTTTTGGTACTATTCAGCGACTTACCAAAAAATATCAGCGTTAGGCGCATTTCAATAGATCATTGAAGTATGCGGCGTTTGAATTGTTATATTTGCATTCAATTCAAAAACAAAGGGCGGTGAGCCAGTTGTAATCTGCGTATTCGAATATAGCTTTAAATGAAGGTTCTTAAATTTGGCGGTACCTCTGTCGGTTCGGTTGACAGCATCAAAACAGTAATCAGTATCCTTGAAGACAATCTCGCGAAAGGCGAGCGCATCGCGGTTGTTTTCTCAGCAATGGGAGGGGTTACGAACCGTTTGATTGAAATAGGGAAAATGGCTGCCGCCGGCAATACCGAGTACATTGAATTCCTGAAAGTCGTTGAAGAAAGGCATTTTTCAGTGGTAAGAGGACTGATCCCGGTAAAGAACCAAAGCAGTACTTTCGCTGCAGTAAGAGGTATTTTCAATGAGCTGGAAGACATTTTGAAAGGTGTATCCTGGATCAAGGAACTGTCGGAAAGGACATTGGACCTGATCATGAGCTTTGGTGAGCGACTTTCTACAATGGTCATCACCGAAATTCTTAAAAGTAAAGGCATCAACGCTGAATTCTGCGATGCGCGGCAGATCATCCATACCAATGCTACCTATGGCATGGGGGATGTTAATTTTGAAATTACAAATCATCAGATTTTAGAATATTTTGCAAAAACCTCCGCGCTGCAATGCGTAACAGGGTTTATCGCATCCACTGCAGAAGGCATTACCACTACGCTTGGCCGTGGCGGTTCCGATTATACGGCTTCCATTCTGGCTGCGGCCCTGGAAGCGGATTCCATTGAAATATGGACGGATGTGGACGGTATGATGACGGCCGACCCGCGTAAAGTGGCCAATGCATTCACGATTCCTTCTATTTCCTATGCCGAGGCGATGGAGCTGTCACATTTCGGAGCAAAAGTGATCTACCCGCCGAGTTTGCAACCTGCATTTGCGAAAAACATTACATTGAAAGTCCTGAACACATTCAATGTAGATTTTGGAGGTACTTATGTTCAGAAATCCGCTAACGGTAAGGAGTATGCGATCACCGGAATTTCATCGATCGACGAGATTGCGCTGGTGAACATACAAGGCAGCGGGATGATCGGCGTGGCGGGGATTTCGGGAAGGTTGTTTACAGCACTTTCCAATCATGCGATCAGTGTGATCCTGATCTCGCAGGCTTCGTCGGAGCATTCCATTTGTTTTTCTATTGATCCAAAAAATGCTCAGCGCGCCAGCGAAGTACTGGAAAGAGAATTTGCAACAGAAATAAGTATAGGGCATATCGATAGCATTGTCATTGAAAAAAACCTGTCGATTATTGCTATCGTCGGTGAAGGAATGAAAAAGAGCACCGGGGTTTCCGGGAAGCTTTTTTCTGCTTTGGGTAAAAATGGTATCAATGTCGTTGCCACGGCGCAGGGCTCGTCTGAGCTTAATATCTCTGTGGTAATTGCAAAAAGTGACTTATCCAAAGCACTTAATGCGATCCACGGCGTATTCTTTCAGTCCGAAACACGCTCATTAAATTTGTTTATAGTAGGTGTAGGCCTTATCGGTGGGACGCTTTTGGAACAAATCAGAAACCAGACGAAGTATTTGAGAGAAGAAAAATTACTGAACCTGAACATTGCAGGGCTTTCCAATACAAAAAAAATGCTCCTCGACCCGGACGGTATCAAGCCTGAAAACTGGCGCGATAGGGTAATGGATGAGGGTGTTAAGACCAGTCTCCCAGCTTTTGTGCAAAGAATGATCGAGCTGAATTTGCCGAACAGCGTTTTTGTCGATTGTACGTCGGAAAAGGACATTGTGCAATACTATCACATGCTGCTGGACGCGAGTATTTCGGTGGTAACTCCCAATAAAGTAGCCAACTCCGGTACTTATGCGGAATATCTTTCATTGCAGCGCACAGCATTGCAACGCGGTGTTAAGTTCCTCTACGAAACCAATGTAGGTGCAGGTTTGCCGATTATCAATACCATGCAGGGATTGATGGCGAGCGGCGACAAGTTCCTCAAAATAGAAGCCATTCTGTCCGGTACATTATCATACATTTTCAACAATTTCGGCTCAGATAATCGTTTCGTGGACATTGTGAAGGAAGCGAAAGCGAAAGGTTTTACCGAGCCGGATCCAAGAGAGGATCTGAGCGGAGCGGATGTTGGGCGTAAAATACTCATCCTGGCGCGGGAAGTGGGCGTGCCGCTTGAAGCAGAAGAAGTGAAAATTTCACAGATACTACCAGGTAATTGCCTCAATGCGCCAACGGTTGATGCATTTTTCCAGGAGCTTGAAATTTCAAACGGCTTCTTCGCAGATCTTCAGTCAGAAGCTGAGGCAGCTGGCGGGAAGTTGCGGTACATTGCCACATTGGAAAATGGCAAGGCCAGCATTGAATTGAAAACAGTGGACGCTCAACATCCTTTTTACACACTCTCAGGCAGCGATAACATTGTATCCTTCACCACAGAGCGCTACAAAGACCGTCCGTTGGTCATCAAGGGCCCGGGCGCAGGCGCAGAAGTGACGGCCTCCGGTGTATTCGCGGATATTATGAGTATTAGTAGCTATTTGGGTTAAAGGATTTTAAATTGTGATGTTTTAAGCAATCAAGGCTATGAGCAACAAAAACATCCCCGAATCAATCAAGGAGTTGACAGAAGAGTTTGTCAATCGGATGGATCAATTATATGGTGAAAGGCTTCATAAGGTGATTTTATTCGGATCATATGCGAGAGGTGATTATCGCGAGGATTCTGATATTGATTATCTGGTTGTTTTGAATGATGAGGATATCAAGCCCTATGAAGAAATCAGTAATCTGTCACCTACCACTTTTGATTTGTCTTTAAAATACCTGATGTCGGTCTCTGCTGTTCCTGTTTCCAGGAATAAGTTCGATCATTATGGATCTCCGTTATTGAAGAATGTTCGTGAAGACGGTATTTTGCTATGAAAGACGTTTCTCTTTCGGATATAGTAGCAAAAATGGTCGGCTGTTTGGACGATGCGAGAGAGCTACTAGAACTTAGGAGAGCAGAATCAGTATTGAATCGTTCCTATTATGCCCTGTTTCACGGCGTCCAGGCTTTGCTTTTCACAATTAATTTACCTGCCAAGTCACACAGGGGCACATAATGCTTTTCACAAAGAATTTATATTGCCTGGGTTAATCGAAAGAAAACTAGGCCTAGCTTTGAAAAGGACCTTTGGGAAAAGGCAATTCAGCGATTACGAATATGATGAAGTTTCTTACAAAGATGCTCTTGAATCTTTTGAGGATGCGGAATATTTTGTCAAAGGCATCATCAATTATTTAAAGGAAAACAATTATTTAAAGTGAATTCAATAAAAGCTTTTGCGCCGGCGACGGTGGCTAATGTGGCGTGTGGGTTTGATATTTTTGGTTTTGCGATCAAAGAGCCGGGAGATATAGTGGAACTGCATCGGCGCGACGAGCCCGGTGTTGTGATAAGAGATATTACAGGTGATGAAGGACGTTTGCCGCGCGCTGCTGAAAAAAATTCAGTAACTGTGGTCATGCTGCATTTGCTTAAACATTTGGGTATCAAAGACCTGGGTTGTGAAGTAACATTGCATAAGCAGATGCCCCTCGGTAGTGGCATGGGTTCCAGCGCAGCGAGTGCGGTAGCAGGAGTAGTAGCGATGAATGAATTGCTCGGTAACCCGCTGACCCGCCAGGAATTGCTGCCTTTCGCCATGGAAGGAGAGCGCATTGCTTCCGGCTCGGCACATGCTGATAATGTTGGTCCTTCGCTCCTGGGTGGTTTTGTAGTAATCAGAAGTTATAATCCGCTGGACATTTTTACCATTCCGGTACCCGAAGATTTGTATTGCACGCTAGTCCATCCGGATATTGAAATTAATACCAAAGATGCCCGATTTATACTCAGAAATGAGGTTTCGCTGAAAAATACGATCGCCCAAATGGGTAATGTGGCCGGACTAGTAGCTGGGCTAATGAAATCTGATTACGAGCTGATTAGCCGATCGATGGTGGACGTGATCATTGAACCAGTCCGCTCTATTTTAATTCCGGAATTTAAAGAAGTTAAGCAGGCCGCGATCAATAATGGAGCACTGGGTTGCAGTATTTCAGGTTCAGGGCCGTCGATGTTTGCGCTAAGCCGTGGGCTGGAAAATGCTCAAAATGCAGGTAAAGCAATGCAGGAAAGATTTGCGGCTGCGGGAATTGAATCGGGCCTGCATGTTTCGGCAATTAATCAGGGTGGAGCAGTGATTTTAAATGATTAGTAAAAGGGAGGAATCATTTTTGAAAATGGAGTGAACTTTCTTATTCGTGTAGGACGTTATTTGAGCTAAGTACAAAAAATAAAAAGACCATGGTTACTGTAAGTGATACTGCAAAAAACAAGATTGTTGAACTCCGGAATGCAGACGGTCATGAGGACGATTATCAGATTCGTGTAGGCGTACTCGGCGGAGGTTGCTCCGGTTTGACTTACAATCTGGAATTTAACTCGGATTCGAAACCCACCGATATGGTTTTTGAGGATAAAGGGGTGAAAATTATTGTAGACAAGAAAAGCATTCTTTATCTAGCTGGAACAGTGCTCGATTTTTCAGATGGCTTAAATGGTAAAGGCTTTCAATTTGTAAATCCAAATGCAACCCGGACCTGCGGATGCGGCGAAAGCTTTGCAGTATAGAAATTCTTAAAATATTTTATTTTGGAAAACGCGCTCTTTAAAACGGAGCGCGTTTTTTTTTACGTAATGAATGGGCTTAATTTGCCCCCACAAATGATAGATTTTTAGCAGATAATTCACTTTAAAAGCGCTGAAAGCTGTTTTTTGATTTTTGCACACAACGGTACTGCCGTTTAAAACTATTTGAATGAAACCAACTCTTTTGATTTTAGCTGCCGGAATAGGCAGTCGTTACGGAGGCATCAAGCAACTTGACCAGTTCGGTCCCAACGGAGAAACGATCATTGATTATTCACTATATGACGCGATACGCAGCGGTTTTGGTAAGGTAGTTTTCATCGTTCGTCAGGAAATAAAAGAAAGTGCCGAGGCTCTATTTGCGCCCATATTGAAAGGGGAAATTGACTTTGACTTTGCAATTCAGGGTGTGCAGTCTTACGTTCCGGAAGACCTGGGAACGGTGGATCGTGTGAAGCCTTGGGGTACGGGACATGCGACGTTATGCGCCTGGCAGCAAACGGATACGCCTTTTGCGGTGATTAATGCGGATGATTTTTACGGGCTTAATGCATTCCAAACAATGTCTGCCTTTTTACAGAATGACATGAATCCTAACCAGCACGCCATGATTGGTTACGAGCTAAAACGGACACTATCTGAAAACGGCACAGTATCACGCGGCGTTTGCGTGGAGCGCGAAGATCATAATCTGGAATCGGTTGTGGAAAGAACCAAAATCTTCGAAGAAAATGGCAAGATCTATTTTGAAGAAGAAGACATCAAAATAGCACTGGAACCCGAAACTCCTGTTTCAATGAATTTTTGGGGTTTTAAACCTTCTATGTTCCCCATCACAAAGGATTTGTTCGATTCCTACGCAAGAACTAACATCAATACACCCAAAGCGGAATTTTACATTCCGACTGTGATGACCCATATCATCAAAAACGGCCTGGGCGACTGCCGCGTTTTCCGGACTTCGTCCAACTGGTTTGGAGTGACCTATCCGGAAGATAAGCCTACCGTACAGGCCTCGTTAGCTGCGCTGCATGTGCTGGGAGATTACCCGGAGCGGCTTTGGGATTAGGTTCATAAAAAAACTGCTTCAAACATTGAAGCAGTTTTTTTATGAACTTCGATAACCTACCTCTGTACCAAAGCTTCGAGCATCTTCTCCGCCAGAAACTTATTACCAGCATCCGTTAAATGCACGCGGTCGCTGGTCAGGATTCCTTTCTCCTTGTTTTCAGGATTGTTTTGGGTTAGGTAGTCCTGGAAGTATTTTCTCAGGTCGCATACTTGCAGGCTGTTACGGGTTGCAATTTCACGGATCAGTTTGGAGTATTGGTTCAGGTCACCGTCCTGGGAGTTGGAAGCATCATTTCTCTCGCCGATCACGGTAGGCGTGCAAACGATGACGCGAATGTTCTGAGCTTTCATTTTTTTGATCAGAGCTTCGTAAAACTTCACATATTTATCGGCGTCAGTACCCGTTCCCGAGGACGCTTTATGCCATACGTCGTTGATACCTACATAAATGAAAACGACATCCGGCGTTTTGGATAAAACATCATCTTCCAGGCGTAAGTAAAGGTCATAAACTTTGTTACCGCCAATTCCGGCGCCTATTAGTTCATATTGACCTTCCTGGCCTTTTGTTTTTAACATTTCGCCCATTTGGGTAATGTATCCTGTAGGGTTTACGCCCGCCTGGGTGATGGAGTCTCCAAAGAAAATGACGCGCAATGGCTTGTCCTGGCGCATCGCCAGCAAGGGCAATGCAAAAATGGCAACTTGTAATAATTTGAAAAGTACCCGCATAGAATAGTGGAAATATGTTTTTTTGAAAAAGACAGCTGCTATTTAAAATTACCCTAAACCTCAGCCAGCTCTACCGGTTGTTGACTAACCTGATCCGGCCGGGTTCGAGCGAATAGGGCAATGTAAAGTTGTTTCCGGGAAGCATTTGCGGCTCCATGTCTAGTGAAAGCGACAATTGCCGGACTTTATTCTCAATCAGAGCACTGACCAGCAAATGGCCATCGAGCTTCTGGCAGCTCAGTACTTCGCCGAAAAGTGTAAAGTCGCCGACATCATCCGTTTCACTGGTGTAGACTTCCGCCGGGCTACCTGATTGCGTGATTTTGCCATGGTTCATGATCATGACGCGATCGGCGAGCCGGAACATTTCACCAATGTCATGCGTGACGATCATGACGGTAAATTGATAAAGCCGGTGAAATTTTAATAGCAGGTTCTGCAACTGATAGCGCATGGAATGATCCAATGCTGCAAACGGCTCGTCTAATAGCAACAAATCCGGTTTACGTACGAGCGCCCGGGCCAGTGCGACGCGCTGCTGCTGCCCGCCTGAGAGCTGATGTGGTTTTCGTCCGCTAAGCTGGGTGAGTTCCATGGCTTCCAGGAGCTCGTCGGTGACTTTCTCATCACCTTTTTTTTCAAGCGCAAAAAGCAGATTTTCCTGCACAGTCATATGCGGAAACAATGAGTAATCCTGAAAAACGAATCCAATGTTGCGCTTTCGGGCTGGTACCTGAATATTTTGAGAAGTATCCAGCCATAACTGCTGGTTCAATGATATTTTTCCTGATTGTGGATTGACTAGCCCGGCAATTTGTCTCAGTAATGTCGTTTTTCCTGCACCGGAAGGCCCTGTCAACGCCAGAATGTTCCCTTTTGAAAGTGAAAAAGTGACTTCCATCGGTAGAATTCCGTTGGCAGTTTGAAGAGAATGCCGGATGTTGATGTCAAGAAGATTGTCGGACACGAAGCAGGCGGTTGTTGATAGAATAGACCATCAGCAAAATAACGAATGTAATTGCAAAAAGCACCATAGCGTATTGGTTTGCCGCCGGATAGTTGAGCGCCTCCACTTCGTTATAAATAGCAACAGATGCTACCTTGGTCACGCCGGGAATGTTGCCGCCAATCATCAGCACTACCCCAAATTCCCCGACAGTATGCGCGAATGTGAGCACAAAAGCAGTTAGAATGGCTGGTTTGCAATTGGGTAACAGTACTTTATAAAAAGTAACCCATTCGCTTTTTCCCAAAGTATAAGAAGCCTCCCGCAATGAAGATGGTAATGATTGTAACCCGGCCCTGATCGGATAAACCATAAAAGGAAGACTATATAATATCGACGCTATGACCAGCCCCGGGAATGAAAACACGAGCCGCAGTCCCAGTACCTTTTCAATCCACGCACCAAACCAATAGGACGGGCTGAATGCCAACAGGAGGTAGAAACCAATCACAGAAGGAGGCAAAACGAGCGGCATACCAATGATGGCTTCCACCACACCGCGCCCCTTGAATTTCCCGAAAGCCAGCCAGTACGCTACCGGCATCGCCAATACGAGCAGAATCACAGAAGTGATTATTGCGAGTCGGAAAGTGAGCCAGAGGGGTTGCCAGTCCATTTTAATGAGTGAATCCGCCGTGGAACGGGAGTGAATGACTGAATGAGTGAATGAGTGAATGAGTGAGTGAATGAGGGCTTGTGATCATTTATAGCCGTATTTTTTGAAAATCTGTTTGGCTTTGTCGGAGTATAGAAAACGATAGAATTTAGTGCTGGATTCTTTTTTTGGAGAGTCTTCACTGTGTTTTAGCAGGATGGCTGCCTGTTGAATGGGCTTGTGTAACGTGGAATCGATGACGATGTAGTGACCTTTGTTCTTCATTTCTGGTGAAAGCACGATGGATAGTGCATTGAAACCTGCTTCTACTGATCCGGTAGAAATGTACTGGGCGGTTTGTGCGATGCTTTCGCCGTAGACCAGCTTTTTTTCTGTTTTTTCAATGATGTTCTGAGTTTTCAAAACTTCGATCGCAGCCTCGCCATATGGGGCGTTTCGTGGATTGGGAATAGCTATTTTTTTAACCTTTTCGGTGGCGAGTATGGCAATGTTAAGCTCAGGTTGCGCCATGTCTTTTGACCATAGTACCAGCGATCCGGTCGCGTATATTTTCGGTTTTTCGTCTGATCCACCATTTTTAAATATTTCCTGAGGATATTTTGTGTCCGCGGAAACAAAAACATCGAATGGTGCTCCCTCTCTGATCTGCGCCGTGAGCTTTCCCGACGAGCCTACGACGATCTGAATCTCCTCGCCAGTTTCTTTTGCAAATTCCTTCTGGATCTCCTTCATGACGTACTGTACATTGGCGGCCGTAGCGACGACGATCTTATCCGATGGTTTGGAACAACCGGAAAGAATTACAGAAAACAGAAGAAAGATGCGTTGAATGTTCATCCCGCAATTTAGAGGATTTTTGGTTTCTATTGCATGTGACAACAGGAAGCCCCTCCGGGGCTCAATCAAAAAAATAAAATCCCCCTTTTCTAGAAACAGGGTGCGCCTCTGGCGCAATGATGCAAGGAGTAAAATAGATCGAGACAAGGATTCTGGAACCATAACGTACCAAAGGTGCACAACCGTCACTACAAACCGGTCCCAGCTGCACCTCCTGTTTCTAGGAATTTATCGTAAATTGCGCGCCGTTTCGGCCTGATGATCTGGCGGAAACATGCCAACCGCTCGTGGTAACAGCCAAAAGCGCAATTAAAAGTAATAATGATTATAGAAACTGCTCAGCGCACCAAGCAGACTTCGGAGTACTATTTCTCCGTCAAGCTGGCAGAAGTGCGCAAACTGATTGCCGAAGGCCATGATGTGATTAACCTGGGAATTGGAAATCCAGACATGATGCCTTCCGAAGAAACCCTGACGGCTTTATCGCAAGCTGCTCAGAAACCGCAGGCCCACGGCTATCAGCCTTATGTTGGAACGCCTGCTTTTCGCAATGCAATCTCAGATTTTTATTATCATACTTACGGAGTAAAACCTGATCCCGCTACCGAAATAATGCCTTTAATTGGTTCAAAAGAAGGTATTACCCATATTTCACTCACATTCCTGGATCCCGGTGACGAGGTACTCGTGCCTGAGCTGGGCTACCCGGCCTACCGCGCCGTAAGCCAGATGGTAGGGGCGGTAGTGAAAGAATATCCGCTTCGTGAGGAATACGGCTGGCAGCCCGACTGGAAAGCAATGGAGTCGCTGGTGAGCCCGCGTACGAAGATCATGTGGCTCAATTACCCTCACATGCCCACCGGTGCACCCGCGACCCGTGAATTGTTTGAAGAAGCCGTTGCATTTGCAACCAAACATAAGATACTGCTGTGCCACGATAATCCGTACAGTCTGATTTTGAATAAAAAGGCGCCTATCAGCCTGTTGTCGGTTGAAGGAGCCAAGGAAGTGGCGATTGAACTGAATTCGATGAGCAAGTCGCACAATATGGCGGGATGGAGGCTGGGCTGGCTCGTTGCTGCCAAGCCTTACATTAATGCGGTGCTCACGATCAAAAGCAATGTGGATTCAGGAATGTTCTGGGCGATGCAGGAAGCTGCTGTGGCTGCATTACATAATTCTGATACCTGGCACGCAGAAAGAAATGCGGTGTACCAGGGGCGTTTGGACGCATCGGAGGCGCTTTTGACTGCAATTGGCTGCACGTGGGATCCGAAACAGGAAGGAATGTTCTTATGGGGCAAATTACCCGACTCGGTTGAATCTGCTGAAACGCTGGTGAATAACCTGTTGGTTGAAAAACACGTTTTCATCGCACCCGGCTTTATTTTTGGTCCGAAAGGGCAGCGCTACATCCGGTTGTCGCTCTGTCTTCCCAAAGAGCGAATCTGGGAGGCGGTGGAACGCATTAAAGCATAAAGATCAATTTTGACATTTATTGACGATTTGAAATGGTAATCAGTATCATCGGTGTGGGCCTGCTGGGCGGGTCGTTTGCACTGGGAATTCGCGAGAAATATCCGAATGTGAAATTCGTGGGCGTTGACAACTCTCACGTGAACCAGAAAATAGCCCTGGCCAAAGGTATAGTGGACGAAATTATGTCGCTGGACGATGCATTGGCGGTTTCCGAACTCAATGTTATTGCGACGCCCGTCGATGCTATAAATACATTGCTGCCTTATATGCTCGATCGCCTGCCGGAAGGTAAAACGATCATGGACCTGGGCTCTACCAAGGAAATGATATGTGCGTTGGCCGACAAGCATTCCAAACGCAACCAGTTCGTGGCGGTACATCCGATGGCCGGTACCGAAAACTCTGGGCCCGGAGCTGCATTCAAAGAACTGCTGATCGATAAAAACGTCATCATTTGTGACAAAGAAAAAAGTGACCCCGAATCGCTGGGACTGGTGGAAACCTTCTTGCGTGATGTGGGCATGAAGATCCATTATATGAAACCCATTGAACACGACCTGCACCTGGCTTATGTTTCGCATTTGAGCCACATCAGTTCATTCGCGCTGGGTTTGACGGTTCTGGATAAAGAGCAGGACGAACGGGCTATTTTCGACATGGCGAGTACTGGTTTTTCTTCCACAGTAAGGCTTGCCAAGAGTTCCCCCCAAATGTGGGCGCCCATTTTTGATCAGAACAAAACCAATGTTTCCAAAGCTTTGGGTGACTATATTGAGCTTTTGAAAAAATTCAAAGATGCCATTGATAGCAAAGATCTCGACACGAGCCTGAGCTTTATGAGCCGTGCTAATGACATTGGCCGCATTCTGGCTGGTATTGAGAAGAAGTGAGATAGGGAGTTGATGAGTTATGAAGTTTATGAGTAATTTTATTTTGTTTTAACTTTCTTATAATCAACTAGTTGAATTGAGATAATTTTTGTTTCGGAACCATTGTTGCGGAGAGGGCTGTTAACTTGTCGACTCTTTGAAGCATTCACTTCATGTATCTGACATCCGGTTTTAATCGTTCATTTTTTAAAACCGGTCAATCAGACTCCTCCTTTTAAATAATCGAAATAGATTTTTTCAACAAAACGATTAAAAATGACAAAGGTTCAGGCGGTACTTGTAGCTGTAATGATCACGCTCAGCGTTTCTTTCAGCATCCACCAGATCAATCCATTCTCAGCTCTTTCTACTACTAAAAATATATCAGTTGTAAAGCCGGATTCTGCATTGGTAAAACCCCAATGGATATCTGTTTACGACTCTCTTGACCTTAAAAAGCAAGGTTTGTCGGAAAAAGCGTTTTACTACGCGTGGGTTGGTTTTCAAAAAATGAACCTGCATAATCCGATCATGGCGATTGCTGATTTCACACAATCGTCGCGTAACAAAAGGCTTTATGTAATCGATCTGATTAAGAGAAAGGTCTTGCTCAATACCTATGTAGCACACGGACGGAATTCGGGTCAGGAGTTCGCAGAGCATTTTTCCAATGATAATTCCTCATTCCAATCGAGCCTGGGTTTTTACAAGACATTAGGAACCTATCAGGGTAAGCACGGTCTGTCGTTAAGGCTTGAAGGAGTGGAGAAAGGTATCAACGACCGCGCATTGGAACGCGCGATCGTCATGCACGGAGCAGATTATGTGAGTGAGTCTTTTATCAAAAGTACCGGCAGGCTCGGTCGCAGCCAGGGATGTCCGGCTGTATCAATCGCTGATTCTAAAACGCTGATCAATCTCATGTATAATGGGGCGGGACTGTTCATTTACTCCGCTGACCAGAAGTACGTTAAAGCTTCATCGCTGCTGTCCGGCCTAATGCCGGACCATGGTCAGGCTTTGGGTGCGCCTCTTTTGTAGACGTCAGGAAAGTACATTACATCTCCTTTTTCATTGCAATCTGCGCCTAGATAGAGCAGAAATACCGGAATCCTCGCTTTCAGCTTATGCCATTTAGGCGGTGTGGACACGGTATCAGGCTCAGTCATGAAGTCATTATCAAGCAATTTCATACCAGCCATATAGTTGGCAAGATCAGTAGGTTTCTGCACGCGCACACAGCCATGGCTTCTCCATCGCTGATTGCTGTTAAACAAGTACCTGGCGTTGGTATCGTGCAAATAAATCGCCAATGGGTTCTTGATTTCCACTTTCAGCAAGCCCAGCGAATTATCCTCACCCGTTTCCTGGCGAAAGCGATAAGGAAACTTTTCAGCAGTTAATTCCTCCCAGTCAATATCTTCCGGGTCAACGGCCTCTCCTTTGTTATCAATAATTTCAATGCGGTTTCTCGACAGGTACTCAGGATCTTTCATCGCTTTTGGGAAAATCTCCTTGATTGCAATGCTTTTGGGGACATTCCAGTACGGATGCGTCACAATGCTCGTAGCGTAGGTGTCGATAGTCGGTGTAGGTGTATCATTCTTGCCTACAACGGTACGCATGCTCAGCGCATTTTTACCCGACGAATCCATCGCAGTAAGATATGCGCCACGGATATTGACCATCACAAACCGGGGAGAACCCTGGATCTGGCGGTGAATCCAGCGGTAGGCATTCAAAGCCTCGGCAACATAGGCAGCACTGTCGGTCTTTTTTGCCTCTATGAGCCTCGCATAATGTATTTTGAGGTTATGGTAAACCGGGAAAACGGGTTCCAGCTTCTCCATTACTTTTTCGACAGACTGGCCTTTAACCAGCTCCTCTGCCGCAACGCGGATCAGGGCCGTGTCAGAAGCAATTTTTTTCTCTGTATATCGGATCGCGGGCTTGTGGCCGAAACTGATTTCTTCCAGCAATGCAAAAACGGGTGCATTGTCTTTTCCGGGTTGAAATTTGCTAACATTTACTCCCGCTTTCTGCGAAAATTCCAGCAGCTTACTATAATGTTTTTCCTTACTCAGTTCATCTGCGAGCTCTGCCTTAGTCATTTCCTTGGGATCCTTGCGGCAGGACTGAAGAACAGCGAGGGTAAACAGAATGATGAGGGGGATGTATTTGGATCGGCCCAGGCCTGATAGCATTTGCATTGTATCTCTTTTTGAGTTTTTAAAGATACATACAATTGTCATGCTAAGCAGCTAGGTCGCTCACATGCTCATCCACGCAACTCTTTCAGAAGCTTTTAACCAAACCAGAAATTTGACTCATCTCTTAGTCACTTAAAATATGGGGAATTTGCTGGTCATTTCCATGTGGTATAATTGACCTTGCACATTACCTTACTCACTACGCAGACTTTTCACAGGATCAACCAATGCAGCTCTGACGGCCTGAAAACTAACCGTCAGTACCGTAATCGTGAGCACGACTGATCCGGTGGCGGCATACATCCACCAGCTGATATCGGTTCGGTAGGGATAATTTTGCAGCCATTTGTCGAGACCAAACCAGGCGAGGGGTGAAGCGATCACGATGGCAATGACAACAAGCCGGACAAAGTCGCAGGAAAGCATGGTAACAATCCCCATTATCGATGCGCCCAGCACTTTACGAATGCCCACTTCCTTGGTACGCTGCTCAGCCGCCTGCACCACCAGCCCGAAAATACCCAGTACCGAAAGAAACATCGTCAATCCGCTGAAAAACATAAATAACTGATGGAGCCTTGTCTCGGATTCATACTGCTTGGCCAGCATGTCGTCTATTTGATTCACTTCCAATAGTTTGGCCGGGTAAAACTGTTGCCAGAGCCTCCCAATGGCAGCCTCCACACGCCGCTCGGTACCATGCTGTACCCGCACGAGCATACCCGCATATTGCGGTGAGCGCTGCGCAAGGATAACCGTCGGCTTGATCGGCTCGTAAAGCGACTCATTATTAAAATTTTCAATGATGCCTACCGGGACGCTATTGGCGTTTTTGATGCGCTCATCCAGCTTTTGGACGCCTAATGCTTTTGCTGCGGAGGCAGTAATCAGGGAACTTTGTAACATGGCTGCCTGCTCAAATTTTTCAAAACTCTCCTCCTGCAACGAATCAGCATTGAGGGCGTCACTCGAAAACTGATGGCTGAACATGCGCCCTTTGATGAGTTTTAGCCCCATTGTCGCGGGCAGATCCACGTCGCCCGCAATGTACCAGACTTTTATCCGATGTTCTGGTCTTGTTGGGTCTTCTACTTCCCGCGTCATATAGCCACCTCCCTGCGTAGGTAGCCACAGCGTTGCGCTGGCACGGACCACCCCCGGAATTTGTAATAATTCACCTTTGAATGCATCGCCTTTGCCATCCCAGGATACATTATCGATCGCGAGGAGGTTATTTGTATTGTATCCCAAATCCTTGTTTTCCATCAGGTTAAGCTGCTGCCATACCACGATCGTGGCGAGTAAAACCACAATGGAAATAGAAAACTGGACAACTACCAGGCCTTTTCGCAGCCAATTTTGCCGGTAGGATGCAGAAGAAGTAAAAACACCTCTCAATGTATTGGAAGGCTTAAAGCCGGAGATCAGCCAGGCAGGATAAAGCCCTGTCAGCAATGCTGTAAGAAATACAATTACCAGCGCATCCACGGCCATGGGTACATTAGAAGTGAATGTTTCAATAAGCCTGTGGCCCAGGAACTGTTCTACGTATTCGAGGGAGAAAAAGTAAAGAAATGTAGCGACCAAGATAGCTGTACCAAACAATAGCAATGTTTCGGTGAGTAGCTGTATGATCAGCTGGTAGCGCGACCCACTCAGTATCCGCCGGACACCGGCTTCCTTCAATCTTGCAAATGCTTTGGCAGTACTTAGATTTACAAAATTAACGCAAGCAATGAACAATAGCAGCAGCGCAATGCCCGAAAATATGTAAATAGTCCTGGCGTCACCCCGGATATTTTGACCTTCTGCAAAGTCGGAATGCAGGTAAATGTCGGGTAGTGCCTGGAATTCGAATGCGTGCTCGTTATCTCTTTTGCTAAACTCCTGATGCCATTTATTGACTTTCGCAGTAAATTCCTGCATATCCGTGCCAGGCTTCATGCGAATGTAATTTTGCGAAAACGTAACAAATCCGCCGGCTTCGTAAGGCTCGGGCTTGTTGATATGCAGTTGAACTACATCGGCGCGCAAGTGACTGTTATACGGCAGGTCGTCGATGAGACCGGTGATCTGGTAATCATTGGCTTTGGTACCGTACTTGGGAATATCCTGAATGATCTTGCCAACAGGGTCCTTGCCCGGGAAAAAACGGTTTGCAAAACTTCTGGAAATGAGCAGGTTATTAGTTCCGGGCGTAAATTTCCTCGGATTTCCTGCCAGTACTTTCAAATCAATCATTCCCCAGACAGACGTATCCGCCCGCAAGACTTCGGTAGTCACGCCATTGAAATCATCGTTCTTAAATTTAAAATGGCGCGTCGCGATAGAAAACTCGGTCGAAGCGACCGCCTCCGGGTAGCTGTTAACCAGTTCAGGTGCGAGCAACATGGGTGATGACGAAATGCGTTCCTGTAACCCCGCCCCTGCCTTGTTCACTGAAATAATCCTGTAAATATCATTTGCGTGACTCCATTGCCTGTCATAAGAGAGGCTGTCGATCACGACCGTTGCTACCATCATACAAGCCCATAATCCAATGGACAGTCCGGTGAGGTGAATGAAAGAGTAGCCTTTGTTTTTATAAAGGACCCGGGAACCGATCTTGAAGTAGTTTCTGATCATGTAATAACTGAATAACGGAATGTAGGAGTACTCGGAAGACTTTCTTTTGATGACAGATGGACGTAACAATGCTGCTACCTCCCTCAGATAAAATAATTTCGCTTTTACTGGACCAAATTTTCGATTCCGCAATGCATACCGTTCATGCAGATCGCCGATCAACTCCTCGCGTAAATGTGGCGCGCAGATTTTTAACGCCAGCTTGTCGAGCCAACGCGGCGGAAGAGGATCAAATGCACCCGGATCGCTGTGTTTCATAGGTTTTCAAGATAGCTTAATAATCCACCATTCTATTTCATCTATTTCTGTATATCAAATACTTTGCCAGTCAATGATATGCCCATTCTGGGTTAATAGGGCGTGTTTTGTTAATTTATAAACCAAAAGGCCTGTTCAAAAGCGGACACCGGATGTTCGCAGTTGTACAGGGGTTTCTGGGTGTAGCAGCTGAACTTTGCTGGTCAGGAAATTTACTTTTTACCAAAGAACTTTTGCGTCGGGTTGTCTTTTTGAGCTACCTTCACTATGCCCGCAACATTGCCCGCCCATTTTCCTTTCTCCTTTGCAAAAGATCTTTGATGAGCTGATCGACAGTTATATTGATAATAAAATCGGCATCGCCAAGTCGTTTCTGTCCGAGGAGCTGGCTGGACGTTTGAAAGATAGCCTGCTCGCATTATATGCAGCAAACCGCCTGCTACCGGCTGGAATAGGCAATAACAAAGATCTGGTCCATGACAAATCCGTGAGAGGTGACCGCATTTACTGGCTCGACCGCAAACATAATGATCCTCACGAGAATGAATTCTTCGATCAGATGGATCTTTTTGTGAGCCATCTGAACAATACCTGCTATACCGGCATCACCGGATATGAATTCCATTACACAATGTATGAAGCCGGCAGTTTTTACAAAAAACACCTGGATCAGTTTCGCAATGATGGCAGCCGCCAGTATTCTATGATTATTTACCTCAATGATGGCTGGCAGGAAGGTGACGGGGGCGAGCTCTGCATTCACCAGGACAGTGCTTTACAAAATATCAGTCCAACTAACGGCAAAAGTGTGCTATTCAAAAGCAGCGAACTTGTGCATGAAGTACTGGTGACCAATAAGCGAAGAATGAGCATAACCGGGTGGCTGAAGATTGGGTGAGTGTATGATTATGTCACCGGATTAAATTAATTTTAGAGGCGAATTTACTTACCTCTCCTCTATGCAGAAAATTTACCTGTCAGCGCTTTTGCTGATCATTACCCTTGGTACGCTCCGTGCCCAAACTCCCAGTATATCGATCTATAATATTGAAAATGCTTGCCTCGGCAGGATTCAGAGGACGCATGTTTCTCTGACTGGTGTTTTCAAGGACGATAACAAGTTTACCGTCCAGGTCAGAAGGAATAATGATGCCTCGCCGATAGTGGCAGAATTACCGGCTGTACTGCGCGATGGAATGATCGAAGTCGTGCATCGCGATTCAAGTTTATCCTTGCTCCAAAATGTCCATATGCGGGTCGTGTCCTCCTCACCCAAAGTGGAAAGCGCGTGGGCCTCACTCAGGATTTACAGCAAAGGTTTCACACAGCTATCTTTGGCCGCAGCGGATACGATCAATGCGGGTGAGGACTTGCTGATTAAATTTACAACTTTCAGTTCGAGCGGCGCACAGATCACATTGAATGATAGTACGAGGATCAGCGTTTCGTATTATGGCGAAGGTACATTTGAAAGCTATCACCCGCTCGGGACCGATGATACTGAACCATTTTACATTGCGCATGCGGAAAATGCATGCGGCGCTATGCAGGTGAGCGGGCAGGTGAAGGCCGTGATCAATCCTACGTCTCTGCGGACTGTCGGTGTGTCGCCTGTATCTGCCTGCGAGGAAAGCGAAGTGAAGATCAGCTTCTCAACAATGGGCCCCGCGCTGACTGCCCAGGCCAAATTTCGTATCAAATTCAGGGAGCTTATTCATTCAAGTGACCAGACCCCCAGAATAGCAGAAGTAACAGCTGAACTGAGGGATAATGTACTGGTGGCAAGAATTCCGAAAACGCTCAAAATAACAACCAGAACGCAATTCTGGGTACAGATCATTACGGAAAACCCTAGCATAATGGGTGCTAACGCGGAGATCCTGCTGGCCGTTTATCCAAAAGCGTCGGTTGAGTTTTATACGCCCAGTGTGACGGTTACAACAGGGGATAATGTGCAGATCGGGCTGAATTTCACGGGTTTGCCGCCATTTTCGGCAACATTGACTGATGGCTCTATCCTGTCTGCGAGTTACAATGGTCAGTCTTACATTAATGTAAAGCCGGAAAAGACTACACTTTACACCGTCGAATCTTTGAAATCAGGTTGCGGGACTACTTCCGTTTCCGGTTCGCAGACCATGGTCGTGTCTGTCAAAGAAGGCGTGTATCTTGAATCTGACGGAAATTATGAGATCATCTGCGCAGGTGGAAATGGTAAAATGAAGGTTATTTCTAACTTCGTCAACAGTGCCGCTACCACTTTTACTGTTCATGGCTTGCTGGCAAACCAGCAGGTTTATTCATTTCCTGCCAAAAAAGTGGGCGACTACCTCGAATTTAACATTCCGTTGCTTCCCGACGGGACCAGTCGCGTGCTGAGTTACGACAATATAAGGACCTTTTACGTGACAACTCAGAATCCCGCTTCCCGTTCCAACTTCTCTTATAAATATGTGATTCAGAGCAAGCCGGATATGGTTGTTACTGAAAATAGCATCCTGAATTACGAGGTGCCGAAGAGAATCCAGTTTGGCTATTATTTGTACGGAAGAGGCCCATACACGATCACGGAGACTTCCGGTAAGACCAATCGCGTAGATTATGACGCCTGGTACCCCGATTATTTTTTGAGTAAAACGACTGATTTTCAAATTCAGTCGATCAGTAATTCCTGTTTCAAAAAAGAAGGCATTGGTACGGTGCGACTGACGCTCGACGGGAGTAGTGAAACGACGCCGGGCGTGTACCTCGATCCGATCAAGACGCCTATTTGCGCTCAGGACAGCATTGAAATCGTTTTTACAAAATCCGGAAAATTCAATGCGGGCAATGTATTCAACATTCAGGGCTACACTGATTGCTGTAATTTTCAGACGCTGGCGATGGTTTCGGATGGCGGGAAGTATAAGGTTAAAATTCCGGTAAGCCAGAATTACAATTACTCCCAATTCAGGGTGGCGTCCACGAATCCTGTACTGTTCAGCGAGCAGTTTCAGGTGGAAATGCAGCGCCCGCCGAGCAATTTTTCAATCAGCCCGCTAGGAACCGCCGAAAATCCGGTTCAAATGCTGAAAGAGGAAAATGTCGTTCTTTCGCTTTCCCATCAGGGTGGGGCACTGTCTTCATTTGTATACTCAGATGGGATTTCGGATAAGACTGCAAAATTTGAGAACTATAATTATGGCGAGAAAATAACACCGCCGGTAGGTGTAACAACGGCCTATACCATCAAATCTGCGACCAATCAATGCGGTACGGTACCCGTAAACCTCACCACTTACATTAAAATACTTCCTTACCGGATTCTCTTTGCGGATGCCGATTATTACATTTTCGGATTTTGCGTAAACAGCCCGATGAGCATACCATTCGGGGTAGCGCAAGGTGATCCCGGCAATGCTACCTTCTCACTTCAAATTGCCAAAGACGGTAATTACGATTTTACGACGCTTGTGCAGGGCATATCCTCGCGGCAGTTTGATACCAAGGTGCCGGGAGACCTGTCTCCGGGAATCTACCAGTTAAGAATAATATCGTCGGACGGGGGGACTTCTGATATTCTAAGAGTGAGAGTGGGTGCGCTTCCAACTGTGAACATGTTTTCGGACAAAGGTGAATCGCCACTGGTGAATGCGGGAGACTATGTATCGTTCAAATTAGATTTCACAGGTTCAGCTCCGTGGACGGCTATTTTTGAAGATAATACAAAGCTTTATTCTACCAATAACCCTGATTACAGGAATATTTATGTGCTGAAAGGCGGGGAGTATGCCGTAAAATCGGTTTACAATACCTGCGGCTATGGTACTGCTACCGGTAAGATCGCTGTGAAAGTCAAGGCTCAGCTCAATTCCAATTCCGACAGCTATTCGGTTTGTGAAGGGGGAAGCCTTACGGTCAGGTACAATCTGGTCGGTGAGGTAGATCTTTCCAAAGACTATATCCGCTTCGAGCTGTTGGATTTGAGTAGCCTGAATGTAACGGTCCTTGATTCTGTGAAGACGCTTTCAGGTGTGAGGGTTTTGAAAATTCCCTCATCGCTTTCCGGAAGCTCTTACCAGATCCGAAGTACGGTAAGAAGCTTAAATCTTACATCTGTTCTTGGCGTAGGTGTAACTACGAAAGCCGATGTTACATTGACAGGTAATACATTGATTAACAGTGGAGAAAGTACTAATTTGATTATTAGCAGTAATAAAAATTACGGCGAAACGATCGGCTACACGCTGTCGGACGGAACAACGGGTTCGTTCTATGGAGGGCAGGGGCAGCAGGGGACATTCATTAAGGTTAAGCCCGATAAAACTACGACTTACACATTAACTTCTGTGACCAACTCCTGTGGTGAGGGCAAAGTTTCGGGAAGTGCGCTGGTGGAGGTGAATGCACCGAGCGACAGAGCTATTACGGTAACCAATGTTAATTCAAGTAATTATAGCCTGTGCATTGGGGATACCGCACTCATTACTTTTACTTCAAAGGGCAGTTTTTCGACAGGTAATGTCCTTACCGTTCAAATTTCTGATACGACAGGAAAGAATTTTCGCTCGATTCCGACCGTCGGCAAAACTTCACCGCTCAAAGCAGCATTGCCTGCCGATATGTTTTCTATGAAAGTTTACCGGGTGAGGGTGGTAGCTTCGGATGCCAATACAGCCAGCGGCGCTTACCAGAATCCATTGTATGTCAGCCAGAAAGCGAAAGCGAAATTTACGTCGGAATCGGTGATTTACGACGGCATTACCAATCCTAAAATTGTGGTGTTGCTCGAAGGGGGCGGGCCTTGGCAGTACCAATACGGCACCGATCTTTCGATCCAATACAGGTATAGCACACTATCCGCCGATACGATAACACTTTTGCAGGCATCGCCGAATCAATATTATAAACTTTTCAGTGTGTCTAACAGTTGTGGAGTTGGTACCATTGAAAGTCCGGGTACCGTTCGGGTAGAGGTGATCACTGCCAATGAACCTGCATTTACGCGGAGCATTGTCATTGGGCCGAATCCGACGCAGGATTTTTTACAGGTCAAATTCGAAACAGGTTCCAGCCGGAATATCGTGCTATATAATTTATCCGGGACAAGCCTTCATCAGCAAGTGAGCAGAGGTACGGTTGAAAGTATAGATTTGAGGCACTTATCATCCGGAATTTATATTCTCCAAATTGAAAGCAAAGGGCAGAGGGCGTCTTACAAAATTATCAAGCAATAAGTGCTTAGCAGAACTTGTATGGGTTGGAAAATGGAGGGCAACGATCATTGGGTTAATCTTTTGCCTGCTGTTTTCCAATGGACATGCTCAGACAGGTTGGAAGCTAATCACAGAAAAGGAACAGATCAGGATATTTTCCCAATCTGTTCCTGATTCAAAAATAAAAGCCATTAAAGTCAATTGCACTGTGGATGCTTCGGTGACGCAGCTGGTCGGATTGTTGATGGATGTGGAAGGCGGCGTGAATTGGGTTTATAAAACCAAATCCTGCGTTTTGCTACGAAAAGTTTCTCCTACGGAACTATACTACTACTCAGAAATAAGCCTCCCCTGGCCGCTGGATAACCGGGATTTTGTCGCACACCTGCGTCTCACACAGGACCGGCTTACAAAGGTTGTGACCATCGACGGCCCAGTCGTCGCCGGAATGGTCAGTATCAAAAAAAACATTGTGCGGGTCGATCACTCAAAGGGTCGTTGGGTACTCACGCCCGCAGGCCGCGACCGGACAAAAATTGAATACACCTTACATACCGATCCGGGAGGCAATGTGCCAGCCTGGGCCGTAAATGCCTTCGCCGCCGAAGGGCCTATGGAAACATTTAAGAGCATGAAGGAGCAGTTGAAATTGGCAAAGTATCGGAATGTGGTGTTGGGGTATTTGGTGGACTGATGGGTTTTGGGGAAAATAAAAGTCAGGTAAGATGCATGGCGTTGTGACCGCAACGGAATCGAACTGTCTTTTGTGTGAATTGTTGCCGAGTAAGTAATTTTAACACGTATACATTGCAATAATCAATAAATATATAAAGGAGATAGGACAGAAGGAAGGACGAGGGCCTTGGCTGATATGCAGCAAAAGAGCCGGATAGATTAATCTATTCGGCTCTTTTGGCTCTACCGGTGACAAACATTGTTGAGTTTCAAACTGCGTCTCTTAATCGCAAACTCTTGTCGTTTCTTTCATCGGTGACGTTAACGATAATTGTAAAAACTTATATCCTACTACTTGATTGCGATCTGAACCGCTTTCTCCGCCAAGATATTCTAATCTGGATTTGTTGCTTAGCTAAAAACACGATTGGAAATGCGGGGGTAGGGTTCTACATTATCGACTTAATTAACTTCCTACTGGCATGTTGAACATAGTTATGTTGGTTATATCAAAGTTACGAATTTATTAAATACAAGCTACTTCTCAACTGTTTTCTTAATGGAAAACATGTATCCCTGACCCGGTACCAAGAACGGAATGGCGCTATAAGTTATTTCATTGTTAAATCGTGATTGCTTCGGTTTTATGCTATGCTGGAAAGTTGGATGGATATTTATAGTGAACGCGCCTTTGTACTTAAATTCAACGGATACGTTCATCGTGTGTTGATTTACATAGTAAATGTCGTTCAATACGCCATTAAAATTTTCATACCGGGCTATGAACCTTTGCTTAACAATAAGCTCTTGATCTCTTCGCAAAACAATAGGCTTTTTCAATTCATATAGGTCCTGCTCTTTTCGTTGGTCTACTGTCTTCTGGACATTGAAGTCAGCTTCCGTTACGATAGTTTCCGGATCGTCTTTAAAGTTAAATGAGGCGTTCTCGAAATCATATGTAATTTCTGAGGTGTCAGTAAGCGAGAACGGCATTTTATAATCCAGAGTTGGTGAGCTTCCCGCCGTGTAGACCATTGTAAAGGTAAGGTCATTTATAACAAGCAAGGTGCTGCCCAAAAGCCTGGCTCAGTGACCGCGACGAGAATCGAGTCGAACGCGACCCCGGCCATATCTAGAGTTTAGTTAGAGTCGCAATCGACAAATTCCTATCGCGCGGCGACCGTTCTATCCGTTGCACTTAAACATGGTCTGTAACACAAAAAAGCCAGGCAAAAAGCCTGGCTCTGTGACCGCGACGGGAATCGAACCCATATCTAGAGTTTAGGAAACTCCTATTCTATCCGTTGAACTACGCAGTCGTTCAATTTTCATTGTGCCTTGTGACCGCGACGAGAATCGAGTCGAACGCGACCCCGGCCATATCCAGAGTTTAGTTGGAGTCGCAATCGACAAACTCCTATCGCGCGCCGCGCGCTCTATCCGTTGAACTACGCAGTCAATCGGGGTGCAAAACTCGCAAAAAATCATTTGAATTACAAATGATTATTCCTCTGTCTGTACAGCCGTGTACCCCAAATCAAGCCAGTTCGGATAAATTGAAAAGTGTTTCTCCTTCACCATTGAAAACAATGTATTCTTTAATTCCTCAATATTTTCCTTTTTCTCAGCCGAAATAAACACGACACGCTCGGCTTTATCGGCGATGTAGCTCTTTTTCAACAGATCCAATGTGCTTTCAGATGACTGTTCCGGCTCTTCGTCCAGATGTTCGTCATTATACGACGGTTTATAAAGATCAATCTTATTGAAAACCAGAATAGACGGCTTATTGGCAGCGCCAATTTCCTCCAATGTCTTATTTACCACATCCAGATGCTCCTCAAATAAGGGATGCGATATGTCTACAACGTGCACCAAAATATCAGCCTCGCGAACCTCGTCCAATGTCGATTTGAAAGATTCAATCAACATGGTAGGCAATTTGCGGATGAATCCGACGGTATCGGTCAGCAGGAAAGGTATGTTTTCCATGTTGACTTTCCTTACCGTGGAATCGACGGTAGCGAAGAGCTTATTCTCAGCAAAGACATCAGCCTTCGAAAGACTGCGCATCAGCGTAGATTTGCCAACATTGGTATAACCCACAATGGCAACGCGCACCAGGCGGTCTCTTTCTTTTCTGCGTGTACTGCTCTGACGGTCAACTTTTTCCAGTTTTTCTTTCAGAAACGCAATGCGGTCTTTTACAATCCGCCTATCCGTTTCCAATTCCGTTTCACCAGGTCCGCGCATCCCTACACCTGCACCCGACTGGCGACTTAAGTGAGTCCAGAGCCTGGTTAGCCTTGGGTACATATATTGGTACTGCGCCAATTCTACCTGCAATTTGGACTGGGCTGTTTGCGCCCTCATCGCAAAAATCGACAGGATCAAAAGACTGCGGTCAATCACCTTAATGTCTTTGAAAACCACTTCCAGGTTCCTCACCTGCGACGGAGACAGGTCGTCATCATAAAGGATCATATCGACCGGATTGGCGGTCACATAGATCATTATTTCTTCCAGCTTTCCTTTTCCGGTGTAGGTACGAATATCGGGGCGTTCCAGGTTTTGTGTAAATGTCTTAACGGTTTCAACGCCCAATGTGGTCGCCAGAAACGCCAATTCTTCCAGGTACTCCCGTGTTTTTTCGGCAGGTTGTTTTTGGGTACTTACTGCTACTAATACGGCTGTTTCCTGCCTTTCAGCCGTGGAGTATAACTTCTTTTTCTCAATCATGCACTCAATTTTTGTTTTCTGAACTTCCGGCTGCTCCATGTATATTTTCGTGCCTATGTAAACCGAAAGAGTAGATTGGCAACGGCTTACCGGCAGCAAAAGTTCACGGCCCGAATCCGTGAAGTTACATTTACCTGGCAATAAATCCATTTTTTTGTTTGAATATTAGAAAGACAGTTTTGTATATTTGCCAAAATTCAAAAGCTCATGTCGCTCTGCATACTCGGTTAATCCTTTAACCATCCGTCATTTCAAGTCCTCTTTCAGGACATTTTTCTGAGGCTCTTTTGAGCTGCAATATTTGCTATTTTTCATTTCAATATATTTTCATCCATGAAAAAGTGGTTTCAACTACTTCGTCAGGCTATTCGTGGCTCCGAAGAAAGTTTTACCGAAGGAAGCATCAACCGTGCTATATTTTTACTATCCGTTCCCATGATCCTGGAAATGGTAATGGAATCATTATTTGCTGTAGTTGACATTTTTTTCGTTTCAAAAGTCAGTACCGAGGCTGTGGCAACAGTCGGCCTTACTGAGTCGGTTATTACATTGGTTTATTCTGTGGCCATCGGGCTGAGCACCGCTGCTACTGCCACCATTGCACGCAGGATCGGGGAAGGTAACGCAGCTCAGGCCAAGCAGGCAATAGGGCAGGTAATCCTGATCTCGTTGGTGGTTTCATCGATCGTGGCGAGCATAGGGTCATTTTTTGCAGGAGACATTCTTCGGCTGATGGGCGCTGATGATCAGGTCATTGCGACCGGTACAACCTTTGCCAGAATTCAGTTTCTGAGCAGCCCGGTGGTAGTTTTGCTCTATTCTCTAAGTGGGGCTTTACGGGGTGCCGGTTCGGCTGCTACCGCTATGCGTTCATTAATGGTTGCCAATGGTATCAATATGGTCCTGGGGCCGATACTCATTTTTGGTGTGGGGCCTTTTCCAGAACTTGGAGTAACAGGCGCTGCTCTGGCGACGGCCACCGGCAGAACCATTGGTGTTGGTTATCAGCTGTTTTCATTGACACGAGTCAACAAAATGCTGGGACTGGTGTGGGAAGACCTTCGTCCTGATCCTGAGACCATTGCGTCGATCGTAAAAGTAGCCACTGGCGGAACAGTGCAATTTCTGATCGGTTCGGCCAGCTGGATCTTCCTGACCCGGATACTGTCTGAATTCGGTAGCGATGTCGTGGCGGGATATACCATTGCAATACGGGTGATTATGTTCACGCTGCTTCCTGCGTGGGGCCTGGCCAATGCTGCCGCAACGTTGGTTGGACAAAATCTCGGCGCGGGAAAACCTGAGCGAGCGGAGGCATCTGTCTGGAAATGTGCATCTTACAATCTGATGTTCCTGGTTGGCCTGTCGGTTTTCATGTTTCTGGGGGCTGAAACCATTATTGGCTGGTTCAGTACCAATGTGGAGGTGGTGCAAACAGGTAAAACAGCACTTCGTGTATTGTGTCTGGGATACGGCTTTTATGCTTATGGAATGGTCGTAATACAGTCGCTCAATGGGGCAGGTGATACCAAAACGCCCACTGTAATCAACCTGATTTGCTTCTGGATGATCCAGATTCCGTCTGCGTATGTACTAGCCGTTATGCTGGATCTCGGACCGATCGGTGTTTTTGCCGCAGTACCCATTGCCGAATCCGCGCTGGCTATGCTGGGCATCTGGCGATTCAGGCTGGGTGGCTGGAAGGCGATCAAAGTTTAGTAAAATCTTAATGAGGTAATCATTTACAGTCGATACATTAAATCGCGAGTCTGATTCTTTCTGTCAGACTCTATTTAGTCATGAATTTAATAAGTATAATCAGGCATCTTTCCGGTCTGATCAGGAGAATCTTCATGGTCTTCATGAAGTTGTCAAGGTTTGTCATGAGATAAAATGACATTCCCCGACGGCCAGTGACCATTTTGGTAACCCTAGTAGGCCAGGAGAAACAAAAATGGTTTTCCATTGGTTTTAAGTTTAACAAGTAAAACGATCTGCATGAAAATAGAACAAATATATACCGGATGCCTGGCGCAGGGAGCCTATTTTATAGTTTCCAATGGAGAAGCTGCTGTGATTGACCCGCTCCGCGAGGTACAGCCGTACATTCAAAAAGCCGAAAAGGTCGGCGCCAGGATCAAGTATGTTTTTGAAACCCATTTTCATGCAGATTTTGTATCGGGTCATCTCGACCTTTCAGAAAAAACCGGAGCGGAGATCGTTTACGGTCCTAATGCCAATACAGCCTTTAAAGCACACATTGCCACAGACGGCGAAGTATTTCATTTAGGAGATATTACGATCAAGGCATTGCATACGCCCGGGCATACGCTGGAATCGACCAGTTATTTACTTTTTGATAAAGACCAAAAACCCACCGCGCTTTTTAGTGGGGATACCTTATTTATAGGCGACGTGGGCAGGCCTGATCTTGCACAAAAGAGCGATCTGACGATGGAGGACCTGGCTGGAATGTTGTACGATAGTCTGCGTGCGAAGGTTATGCCCTTGCCAGATGACGTGATCGTGTACCCGGCTCATGGCGCTGGCTCTGCATGTGGGAAAAATATGAGTAAGGAAACTTCGGATACATTAGGTAATCAAAAACGGTTCAATTATGCGTTGCGGGCCGATATGTCGAAGGAGGAATTTGTCACAGAAGTCACAGCAGGATTACCCGAGCCACCGCATTATTTTCCTGAGAATGTAAAAATGAACCGGGACGGTTACGAAAGTATCGATGATGTGCTCGAACGTGGCGATCAGGCATTATCGGCGGAAGCATTTGAAGCAAAAGCCAATAATACCGGGGCTTTGATATTGGATACCCGAGATCCTGCGGAGTTTGCCAAAGGATTTATTCCTAATTCCATTAACATTGGTATCGAAGGCGGATTTGCGCCTTGGGTAGGAGCGCTCATTCCCGATCTGAAACAGAATCTGCTCATTATCACGGAGCCGGGCAAAGAGGAGGAGGTTGTGACGAGGCTGGCGAGGGTTGGTTACGACCATACCATTGGCTACCTGAATGGCGGTTTCGAAACCTGGCGGTCGTCAGGAAAAGAAATGGATGCTGTCGCGTCTGTATCGGCGGCTGATTTTGCCAATAAGTTTGAATCCGGAGAATTGGAGGTTATAGATGTTAGAAAACCGGACGAATTTGCTTCGGGACACATTGAAGGAGCTAAAAACCTGCCATTGGATTACATTAATGATCTGATGCACGAATTTCCCAAAGACAAAACACTTTACGTACACTGTGCAGGAGGCTATCGCTCGATGATTGCCGCCTCTATTTTGAAATCCAGAGGTATTGATGATGTTGTAAATATTGAAGGAGGTTTTGGCGCAGTTTCTAAAACGAATGTACCTGTTTTGGAAGGGGTTTAAGTTGAGGGATATTTTTTGTAGCTTGGTGAAATAAAGCTTTTAACTATGGAAACTCTTGTCGTTGAACTGACTCACAAAAATGCTTTACGGCTACTCAGGGACTTGGAAGATATGAATATTATCAAGTTACATGATAGTAGTGAAAGCGACAGTAAAAAGTTGTCTGAGAAGTATAGGGGAGTGCTTTCCCAAGAGGAGAGTCAAGATTTAAGCAAGCATATCGACGAAATTCGTAATGAATGGAGGAATATTTAGTAGATACCAATGCGGTTTCGCACTACTTGTCGGGAAATTTACCTGAGTTGGGGATGGTATTTTTGGATAATGTCATTAATGCAGTTCCAAATCTTTCAATCATAAGCCAAATAGAACTTCTCACCTGGAACTCCACAAAAAATGTGGTGGTTAAAGATTTTATAACGGATAGTTTTATTTTCAATATCAGCCCGGAAATTGTAAATATTTGCGTGACTATTCGCAAAGGAAAAAAGATCAAAATTCCCGATGCGATTATTGCTGCTACTGCATTGGTTAACGGATTTACGTTAGTGACTGACAATGAAAAGGATTTTGAAGGTATTCCAACCTTGAAAATTATAAATCCCAAAAAATTATAATTAGCCTTTCCAACTGAATGTTGAATGGTTAAGAATTGTTATTTTTAGAAATACTATTAAATCGATAGATATTATGGAAATTCTTGAACTGATAAAGAAACCCTGGCCGTGGTATGTGGCGGGGCCGCTGATCGGGCTCACTGTTCCGATTTTACTATTGCTTGGTAATAAGTCGTTTGGCATTTCTTCTTCGCTGAGGCACATTTGTGCGGCGGTGATCCCGGCCAATATTTCGTTTTTCAAGTATGACTGGAAAAAGGAGTCCTGGAACCTGTTTTTTGTAGCGGGAATAACACTGGGAGGCTTTGCAGCCAACTTTTTTCTGGCCAATCCTAATGCCATTGTCGTTTCAGAATCGACTCAGAATGCATTGGCCGCACTGGGCATCTCAGATTTTTCGGGTTTAATGCCGGCAGATATATTTTCAACCGCTAATATCTTTTCGGTCAAAGGCCTTATTTTCTTCGTATTAGGAGGTTTTCTGGTGGGTTTCGGAACGAGGTATGCAGGAGGTTGTACGTCGGGTCATGCCATTATGGGACTTTCCAATTTACAGTGGCCTTCGTTGGTAGCTACTATTAGCTTTATGATCGGCGGTTTTGCATGTACGCATTTGCTTCTACCTTTTTGCTGAAACTTGCTCAATAACATCAGACTATCACTCAACAATGGAAAATATAACAAACCGCTCATTTCAGGGAATCGAATCAAGCCATGCTGACCTCATTCTCGCCGACGGCTCCGACGGGGCCAATCAGCAAGTTACCTCGGAAGGATTTGCCGCCAATTTTAAATACCTGATCGTGGGAGTACTTTTCGGGATTGTTTTTGTAAAAGCCGAAATCGTTTCATGGTTCCGCATTCAGGAAATGTTTCGTTTCGATTCCTTTCACATGTATGGCGTTATCGGCTCGGCCGTAGTGACCGGACTCATCTCCATTCAATTGATCAAAAGGTTCGGGGTCAAGACATTATCGGGAGAAGGAGTGCACATTGTCGATAAAACGTTCAACAAAGGGCAGATTTACGGAGGCGTCCTTTTCGGGCTCGGCTGGGCGATCACGGGTGCGTGTCCGGGACCGCTTTTCGCGCAGATAGGTAGTGGGTACCTGGTTGTGATCATCACATTGCTCAGTGCTATCGCCGGAACCTGGACTTACGGACTGCTGCGGTCACGGCTCCCGCATTGATTACAGTTTTCGGGCAACAAGGTAAAGCTGCTCATCTCCTAATGTGAATGGATCAGCTTCCAGGTTTCCAAAAGTTCCGACAACTTCCAGTCCTGCATTTTCAAACATAAAGCAGATTTCAGACAGGGAATAAATGTGCTGACGAACCGTATGGGTCACCTTTTCTGACCCGGAAATAAATGTTTGTTCGGCCTCAATGTAACCTTCCTGCGGCAGGTATTCGTTTTCAGCGAGGTAGATCATATCCTCTTTCACCGGCATCCAGTTGCGCGCCTGAAAATTGGTGAGAATGCTTTCGGCCAAGTTCTCGGTATGAATGGCCACGTGACCGCCTTGCTTGACCGCATTGGCCATTTTGCCAATAAACTGCTGCATATCACGGCGAGGAAAAAAACTGAAACTATTTCCAAAGCAGTAAGCCGCATCAAAGTCCTGTTCAGAAAACTTATAATTCAGCACATCCGCGCAGATGACCCGTACCGGAAGGTGGTCTTTGTGCGCGATAGCCTGCAATTCTTCGCAATATTCTCCCGAGATGTCAATGCAAGTCAGATCGCATCCTTCGATCGCCAGGGGCAATGCATGCCGTCCGTAGCCCGCTAGCACATCCAATACCTTGCTTCCAGCACTTAATTCCAGTACATCCCGCAGGAAATCTATTTCGTACTCGGTGTATTCTTCGTCCTGATGCAGTTTCCAGGCGATTTGGGGAAGTCCTTTGAAGTAAGTATGGTACCAGGCCACGGGAGGTGCGTTTTAATGAGGCGCAAAACTACGAAAAAGTGGCGGTTTGAGGGCTACATTTTCATCATGGCAGGAGTCAGCCGCAGATATACCTGGCCCGAGAGCGGCGATTTGCCATAGGGTGATTCCAGGGCCTTGTCAATGGCATATATCCCGATTTGGCCGCCAGCCTGCAAGAGTGTTTTGCCAAATGAAGCCACCTGCCGGTTGAGGCCTACGGAAAACAATGATACCGGAAACTGTTCTTTCGAGACTACATCATACCAGACCAATCCCAGTTCGGCACTGCTTTTCTGAACCCACTCGTACCGACCGTAAACAGCCCATTTATCAAGCTGAACATTGGATTCCAGTAACAATGAATGCTCTTTGTGATGACCTCCGGCATTGTTCAGTCCCCAGACAGCCGTCGAGGAAATCCATTTATTCTTACCATTCAAATTCGCGGAATGCTGGACTGAAGCCGTGGTGCGTTTTACATCCTCGTCTGGTTCCAGTGGTTCGGGACTATTAATAAATCCCCTGCTTACTTGTAAAGCCCAATTTGCAGACGGGTTGAAAAGTAGCCGGTAACTATACGAGTCAAAACGTGGTTTGTCAAAGTCAAAACGGTTTTCATCTGGTTCGCGGCCTGTGAATGAGGAAGCTTCCAGCTTGAACTTGCCATAGCGCACACCTGCCGTCACTACCCCGAAAGTAATGTGGGTTGCATCTTGCCAATGGTGGCCTAAAACGGCATCGGGATTGTTGAAAGCGGACATTCTGTGCATGAATGCAGTTGGGCCGAGCGCAGGCTCACCGGGATAACCGGCGTAAACGGTCACATCAATTTTCTCATTAAGCCGCTGGGTATAGGCAACCGACAATTCCGAAATAAGGTCATGCGGATGTTGCCGATTGATGAGCGGTGCACCTTTCCAGGTTTCTCCGGATTGAAAAAGCAGTGGATAGCCTGCGCCTCCGTCAAACAGCCTGTCGAGTGAAACCATCGCCCTTACATTCAAAAGACCATTTTTGCCAACTTGCCGCTGTGCCATTCCCATCAACCAGTTGGGCGCGCTGACCTTGGCTAGTGATCCTTTTTTGTCGCTATTATTGAAATTTTGAGCCGTGTAACGCAGGTAAATGCTACCGTGCAGCATGTAATTCCACTTGTTCCCGTGCTTCATGTACGCATACATAGGCGTAGCGTCCGGTTGCCAGCCTGTGCCCGAGCCATTACGCGTCATGGGCAGGCTCAGGGAAAAGCTGTGCGTCATGTGGGATGCGTGATCCATTCCTTTCATGTCCTGCATTTCATGTTGGGTGGTATCTTGGGCAGGTTGCTGGTGGTGTTCGTGCTGGGCAAAAGCGGGAAGTGTACCCGCCATCAGGCCAGCTAATAATATGATTTTTAGCTTGTTGAGTTTCATGACGAAGTTGTTTGGTTACTTAATGCGCTGCCGCAGTTTTCCTGCAGCAGCTTGGCAGCTTGTCGTGTGCTTTCTGGTTCGCGATCTGCGTATCGGCGTCGTAGCCTGTATTAATGATCGTCGCTTTAATGGCCTCGGGAGTGGTTTTGTTAGGATTGTATTTCACAGTCACCACCTTGTCGGTCAGGTTCAGATTGGATTCTTTGACACCTTTGGAGAGCCCCAGATTACGTTCAATGCGCGCTTTGCACATTTCACAAATCGCCGAAGTTTTGATCTTGATTTCTTTGTCCCCGTCAGCATAGGCGAAATTTAGCCCCAAAAACAGTGCAGTTACTATGGATAAGATGGTCGTTTTCATAATTGAAATTTTGATAATGTTAATGATCAGTATGATGTGTTGTAGAATCGATTTCCGCCATGGCTACTTCACCCAATTCCATTTTACAAACCGGACATTTGCCTGCCTCGGTGTAGGTTTTATCGCCCTCACATTGCATAGGGCAGGCATAGGTTTTGGCGGCTGATACTTTTGCCTCGGTATCCGCCACTTTTTCAGTCTTTTCGTTTTTCGCCGCACAGGCTGTGAAAAGAAATATTAAGGATGCATAAATGACTTTGTTCATAACGATCGAAGGTTTTGAATGATATCTTAAATTTGATTAGCTCCTACTTTGTCGAGTGATTTCCTGTTTAAACTGGTCTTTTTGAACTCGCCGGGTGTCATACCCATCACTTTTTTAAACTGATTACTCAAATGTGCGGTACTGCTGTATGAAAGTCGCCACGCCATTTCGCTTAATGTGAGCTCGTTGTAGGAAAGCCATTCTTTCACTTTTTCCACTTTTTGGGCGATGATATATTGTTCAATGGTCTGGCCCGTTTCAGAGGAAAACAAATTACTGAGGTAGGAGTATTCGTACCCTATTTTTTCAGACAAATAATCAGAGAAATTCATTTGCGCAGGCTTATGGCCCTTTAAATTCTGAACTTCTTCGATCACCAATGTCCTGATATGTTCCACCAGCGCCAGTTTGCGGTCATCGAGTAATTCAAAACCGTTGGCTTCCAATACTGCTTTAACCTCCTTCAATTGGGTAGCGTCTACTTCGGCTACGGTCTCGACCTCACCGAGTTCTACGAGCGTCAGTTCAATTCCCAATCCTTCCAGTTCGTCGCGTACAACCCGCTTGCAGCGGTCGCAAACCATATTTTTTATATGCAGTCTCATAATCTCTATCGTATAATCTTATAACGTATTCCTGCATAAATCATTCGGCCTACTACTGGCCCCCAGGCCATACCCGCGTCAAAATGATCGCCGAATGGTTCAGCAGCGCCTACAATAGGGTCTTTCTGCCGGAAGTTAGCCAGGTTTTCACCGCCCAAATAAATGTCCCATTTTGGAAAGGTACGCGTTACCTGCGCATTCAGATTGTAAAAAGATGGCGACATGGTTGACGTAATGTTATCGGGAACGTGATGCTCGGCTACGTGACCCATGTACGGAATCCTCTTTTTGCCATTCCATTGGACCGTAGCGTCAAACTTCCATTTATCATACGGTAAAGCATAACCCGCATTGAACAAGACTCTGTCGCGGCTGACCATCATTCTTTGTGACAAAAGATTTTCATCGTATACATTGCGGATGGTCTGTTTTACATCAAACAAACGGTAAGCCAGTTTCAGGTCAAAACGTTTGACAGGCGTGAGGTTGGCTTCTATCTGAAAACTATTGGCGAAAGCCTTTCCTTCCAGGTTGGAGAATCGAATGTAGCGCGGATCTTCTAAATTGGCGACCAGCTGGTTTTCAAAGTTGGTACGGTAAAAATCCGCGATCAGGTTTCCATCCATGTTACCCAGTTTGAATTCTTGGGTAACACTGGCACCATAATTCCACGAAACTTCGGGACGAATACTTTCACCGAATTGCACAACCCGCGAGCTTACCAGATTTCCATAATATTCGGCAAGCGGATTAGATACCCTGAAACCTTTTCCCGCCGACGCACGGAATGTGGTTTGACTTGTCAGGTTATACTTCATGTGTATCCGCGGCGTCCATTGCGTTCCGTACAAATTGTGAAAATCGACCCTGCCGCCTGCTACGAGGACAAATTTGTCCAGATTGTTATAAGTGTATTCAAAAAATGCGCCTGGTACCGACTCGTTTCTGGCCAGATGAATGTCCTTGTATTGCTCATTATAGTTGTCGAGCAAGTAACTCAGCCCGGTTTTGTAAGAGTGGTTGGTATTACCAATAATCGATTGATAGATCAGGTTTCCGTATAAAGTTTTCTGGCGGCCATCGTAATTATTTAAGCCAAAATACGATTTGGAATCATGTACAGAAGCATTGATGATCAGTCCCAGTCCTTTGTATGGCTTGTCGGGAAATAACCGCGCTATCTTGGAAAAAAACTCGTAACGGTTCACTTTCGCGCCAAACCCGTAAGCCTCGGTAGTACCTTTCATCTCCCGTCTGAAATCCTTTTGTCCGCCCAAACGGTCTTCATACAAAGCCTTTACGCCAAATTGGGCCATCATTTTGGTACTCTGGTATTTCCAGCGGTTAATGGCATTGTATTGGGTGTAAAGTGGCAAATCCAGAAAACCGTCGCCGTTTTTATCGACCCTGTTTTTCAATGTACTGCCGTGGGTCAATAGTCCGGTACTCCATTTATCATTGAGCTGATGTGCCAGGTTCAGGTTTACCTCCGCCCGGCCGAAGTTGTTGACATACGTATTCAGATAGAGCTTTTCGTGGGTATCGGGTTTTTGAAGTTCTACATTGATCTGCCCAGTCATGGATTCGTAGCCATTCACCACCGAGCCGGCGCCTTTACCTACGTCAATGGATTGTATCCACGTTCCGGGCACGAAATTCAGCCCGAATGTAGATGCCAGGCCGCGCAATGATGGAATGTTTTCAATGTTAGTCTGAATGTAAGTACCGTTCAGTCCCAGCATCTGGATCTGTTTAGAACCTGTCACCGCGTCGGCGTATGATACCGAAACCGATGCATTGGTCTCGAAGCTTTCGGACAAATTACAGCATGCAGCTTTGGCCAGGGCGCGGGTCGTGATGATCTCCGTCTGGTGCGGGGAAAGCCGGTCGATGGTGGAAGCATTGCCGCGTACCACCACTTCATTGAGCGTTTGGTCGCTTTGCAATACCACCTGCAATTCACTTTCCGCTCCTATTTTAATAGTGTCGTTTCTGAAACCTACGAAACTGATGATGAGTAGGTTGGATTGCGCGGATCTGGGAATGTTGAACTTGCCCGCAGTGTCGGTAGCGGCTGCCTGCGTAGTGCCTGACCAGTACACATTGGCGCCGGTGATCGGTTTCAGATCCTTACTATTGGCGACCTGTTCATTGACCGAGCCCGTTATACGTTGCGCGAAAAGAGAGAAGGAAATGAGAGTCAGAATTCCTCCTAACACATATTTTGTCATGATTTCATAGATTCATTGGAATAAAAGAGACGTGATGCGAACCTCATTCAAAGCGTGAGATTTACTTGAATCGACTGTTAATCAATGATCAGATCAAAAATGACTGGATAAAAGAGAGCATACTTCTCCCATGAAGCCGGGAGGAAAAGGATATGTCGGGGGATGCGGGTTCGGGTGAAGGAAGAGTCCATTCGGCCCGGATAAAAGTGTAAGAAGTGGTAGTCCAGAGAAAATCTCCACCCCATACTTTAAGGAGTTTGGTAATGGCCTGATTGGCAGATGATACTACATCAAGCTTCTCGAATTTCTGGCTTTCCTTGCAGCAATCGGTCTTTTTAAGAAAGGTACGTTTGGAATCTTTGAGTTGCTTGCTTTTAGCGCAGCAGGATGAAACAACTTTCGCTTCACAAGAATCTGTTTTTTTTTCAGAAACAAGCTGAACCGATTTACCACGCATCATGCATTGATGCTCCACAAAAGCAAACCCGGTGCTGCTCAGCAGTACCAGAAAGGCCATTATGACGGTGATTGATCGGTTCAGATTACTTTTCATGTTCAAAGATATTAATTATCAGGCTATTTCTTCGGCATTATAACCGGCGTTTTTAATCAGCTGCGCAATTTCTTCCGGCGAGCGGTCGGTTTGTACTTCGAGTACTCGTTCCGGGCTCAGCAGGTTTACATCCCACTTTTCAACACCATCAGCATTGTTTAGAAATGGTGTAACGGTGGCTACACAGCTGCCGCATTTGATATTGGTTTTGAATTTTAAAGTTTCCATGGTTTTGATATTCCGAACAATGTCCGTTACTGATTATTTAATGTGCTACAAATATCGGAACGGCAAGGCTCCGGAATGTTACAGAATTACAGAAATGAATTGCAGAGTTTTTGGTTTGCAGCATTTTGTCTTGAATGTTAGTGTCAAAACCAGATAATTGGGTTCCTTACCGGCAGATTCCTGATTACTTCCTCCACTTTTGGGTCGTGATCCAGGCGCTTCCATGTACTAAGCCAAGCAGCGTTGTTAAATGTATTGGCACCAAAAACCAGGAATGGATGCGCGATTGGCCAATTGTCCCAGTACATGACGTCGGGTTTGAGCGGCCATTTAGTCTTATCTTTAACAAAAGGATAGAGATACCCAATCGCTTTTTCAATTCCTTTTCCGTCTGCGGTCTGATAGTTCCAAAGATCATTGTCCTTATCGGACAAAATCTGACAAAGCATCACCATCGCATCCAGGTTGAATAATGAATAGCCGTAAGGTTTGGTCCGTTTCAATTCCAATGGAAAACTTCCGTCCGTATCCATTTGATTGGGCAGAAAAACGGTTTTATATCTATCTCGACAAAAATCGATCATAGCCTGGTTCCCGGTCAGCGATGCAAAAGAAGCAACCTGCATGGCCCAGCAAGTACCGTGGTTGTTTTTGGCTTCCATTTCGTCTTTCCCGTACTGGTGTGTTGTGAGCCAGGCGATATAATCTTCAAACCACTGTTTGACATTTGCCAGTGCCTTTTTATCCACAGCATTATCTTTTTCCATCACCTTGATTCCCTGAGCTACCTCCATGAGATGGATCGTATCGATAATGCCAATACCCCGTCCCGTTGCTCTTCCCTTAATGGCCTGGGCAAACAGTAGGGAAGGGTTCATACGGGTTTCGGAATCTACAAACCAGGCTTTGATGTGTTTGAATGCATGGTTGATGTACTTTTTATTGTGAGTCAGTTTATAGGCCGAAGCCAGTGCGCCCACGATCTTACTGAACCGGATCATGGCCAGGCGATGTGCCACAAAATTTTCAGGATTGGTCATTCCGTCGCGCTGGATGTAAGGGCCGTCCGGATTTAGTGAGTCGGGCCACCAGTAGTCTCCTTCTGAATAAAAATCATGCTTCGTTCCCGCGCTTCTTGGGCAAATACTTGCCGTGACAGTTACCGGCGCCTGGTTCAAGGCCCAGCTTGCTTCCGCGAGAATATTTTTTTTCAATGTTTGCATTACTTCTTTCTCAATCTCCGTCTCAATAGCAAACGTCGTGGTCGCAGTAAGAAAAAATAGAAAGAACAGGGGTCTGAAAACTGATTTGTTCACGAAACAGGGGTTATCTGAAAAATGAATGGATGCCTAATTTAAGAGACTATGATCGAAGGTTTTACCCTGAGTTTGGGATTGATTTTCAAGTGAAAGTATTGACTAAAATTGTTTGACTTTGATTTAACCAGCATTAAGAAATGATGTTAACAACAGTGCGAGGAACTTACGAAAACGGAAGGGTGATTCTGGAAGAACCACTGCCAACACCTTATGCGAAGGTGATTGTTACGGTTTTGGAAGAGGAAAAACCGGATGAGAAGAAAGTGCCGGAAAAGCCCAGGCGCCAATTTGGGATCATGAAGGGAAGTATAACGCTTCCTGATGATTTTAATGATCCTTTGGACGAGTTAAGCGACTATATGTAAGTTGTCTGGTAAAATCGAACTTTTATTCACTTTCACGCCAACCTAGTCCCATTCGGTACTTCAAAGTCCGGGCTTGCCAGTATAACTTCTCCATCGGGTAATACAAATCCAGTCGTAAGTACTTCGGATTTGAAATCTGCGATTTGTTTGGGAGGAAAATTGGTGATGCATAGCACTTGTTTTCCAAGCAGCTGCTCTTTTTTATACCGGGTGGTAATTTGGGCTGAACTTGCTTTGATACCTATTTCCGGGCCAAGATCTATGCGGAGTTTGAATGCGGGTTTCGCGCTTTAGGAAAATCGTCGACCTGGATGATCGTTCCTGCAACTAAATTGACTTTTTCGAAATCCTGCCAGCTAATTGTATCCATTATGCAATGCTTTTGACGTAATGCTCAGTTTATATTCTTCAAAATAACATTAAATAATGATCGCCAGCCGCTTTACAACACATTAGTATCTCACTTAAAATGGAAAACATGAAAAAGCTGATTGTCCCTGTAATCGTCCTGCTGGTCGGTTTAATGTCCTTTTCTTTTCAGGATAAAACCATTTCCTTTTACATCGGAACGCAGGATAAGGGCGCTAATTCATCTGTTTCATTGTGTGAACTTAATCTTTCTACCGGCCAGGTTACTTTATTGGATACTTTCAACAATTGCGTTGGCCCGGGCTATGTGGCGATTTCTCCCAATAAAAAGAATTTATATGCAGTCGGCGGCGATAAGATCGTCTCATTCGCAATCGGTGCAGACAAAAAACTGACATACCTGAACAGCGAGTCTTCGGCTGGCGCGGGGCCGTGCCATGTTTCTGTTCATCCCTCCGGAAAGTCAGCCTATGTAGCTAACTATGGTGGTGGTAGCTTTTCGGCCTACAATGTGCAGCCAGACGGAAAAGTCACTCCCGCGAGTTATACGGAACAATATGCAGGAACCGGGCCTAATGCGAAGCGTCAGGAAAAGGCCCACGCGCATTTCGCCACCGCAAGTCCCGACGGCAAATATGTGTTCGTGACGGATCTGGGAAGCGACAAGATTATGAATTACGTAGCAGATAGCAAAGGTGGGGCACTTAAACCAAATCCTGCGCAGCCATTTTTCTCCGGCAAACCTGGCGCAGGCCCACGTCACCTGATCATTCATCCTTCCGGCAAGTCACTTTTCCTGCTCAATGAACTGGAAGCAACATTAACTTCGTGCTCTATCGACAAAAAAGGAGTTATCACTGCCATTAAAACTTATCCTACGATCCCGGCCGATTATTCAGGTCCGACCAATACCAGTTCCGCTATTCATTTGCATCCAAATGGCAAATTCGTATATGTTTCCAATCGCGGCCATAACTCCATCAGCGCATTTAAAATTGCTGCAAACGGAGAACTTGAGATGGTTGATCAGCAGACCAAATCGATTGCTACACCAAGAGATTTCAACATTGACCCGAGCGGCAAATTCATGATCGTGGCCAATCAGGCTACCGACAATCTGGTGATTTACGAGGTAGATGCAGCAACTGGCAAGTTTACTTTCAAGCATGAAAGCATTGCTGTAAAGACGCCGATTTGCGTGGCCTTTTTGTAATTACAGCTTCCTGGCCATTTTGTTCTGGTAGTAGTTCAAAAAGTCTTCCAGCTGCTCCACAGGCATTTTGCGTGCGATGATCTTTTTGTTTTTATCCAAAATATAAATGGTAGGCGTAGTCACCACATCGAATTTCTTATTGAAATCGATTTGGTTAAGCGGGTCGGAGCCGTTGATAAGGTCTTCGAGATGGTAAGTCGTGATGAATGATTTCCAATCTTCCATGTTATGCTCAGTCGAAATCGCCATGACCTTAATACCATTCGCCTTGTTCTTTTCGTAGAATGCTTTCAATGTTGGCGATGCTTCCTTACAATGTCCGCAGCTCGGTGCATAAAAGAACAGGACGGTGTAATTGGCCTGAACTGTTTGTACGCTTACTTTTTTGCCGGCTGGATCGGTGAGGGCCAACGCCGGGAACGTCTTGTTAACGAGCAAGTCTTTTAATGTATTGACCTTGTCGGCTATACGTTTTTTTACGTCTTCGGAAGTGCCCATTTCGCCGGACAAATAATATTTATTAGCCATATGCACCCACACCGCCTCGGTACCGACCGTTTTAGGGTTTTCGTACTGGTTCGTAATGTAGGAAGCCACCATCGACTTCACATCCTTGTTCGCAGAAGCCTTTTTAACAAGCATATCGGCATCTTTGATCACTGAATCCGGTACCTGCACGACCAGGTTTTTAAAATAACGTTCGAGCCGTGGTTCCAGGAATGGTGTATTGAGGATCCTACCGTCTGCAAAATCGAATGTGTCCCAGTAATGTGATTTGTAGTAATTGAAAATCCAGGTAGAATCTGCTTTTCCATTTGCCAGTTTAGGTGCCGCCGGAACTTCCGGTTCTGTCGACATTTTTAACAACTGAACCGTGAAACTCTGCGCATTATCAGCCAGCGTTTTGATCCGATAAGCTGCGAAACCGTCTTGAATTGCCCTTATTTTGCTTTGAGATTCCGGGCTATTTACTTTTTTTAACTGCTCAATTTGCATCGAACCAGATTTTAGCTCTTTTTGGTAAGTGTAAAAAATCTCATTTTCCTTCGAACCCGTCACTTTCATTTGTCCAATCACATCAGCCGTATCCGTTTCAACAGAGAAATTGGTCTCTTTTCCTGAATACACGAGTTCGAGCCAGCGATTGTTACCCGGAAAAAGAATCACATACAGTCCGCCGGGAAGAGTTGTTGTACCTTCAAACACCATTTTTCCACTAGCATCTGCCTTGGCGGTATCTTTGGGCACAAACTGATTATGGCTGCGATTATAGTGGCCGATGATCAGCGATGAGTCCTTAATGCCTTTAATGGTCGCTTCGATGCGGTAGCCCTGGGCGGATCCTGTGGTATAAAGTGCCGTGGTGAGCAGAAATGCAAAAAACAATGTGCGGGTATAATCTTTCATCAGGGTAATGGCCGTTTGTTTATGAACAGTTTATTTGATTATTTCAACGTTTTCAGGAGTAACAAAATTAACTCCAAAACGATCACAACACCCAGGTTCTTATTCAAATGTTTTATTTTCTGTCCAAAGCCATCGATTTTCTGGCCATGCCCACGAGCATTATCCTCATGCTCTTGTTTTATGGCTACGTTGTAAGGAGCGAAAAAACAAGAAAAAGGGTCATAGGCTGCATATTCATATTGCTTTTGCTGTTTTCCAATTTACCGCTCGTGATGTGGTCTTTTAACCAATGGGAGCCGCAGGCGGTCAATTTAGGAGATATCAAAGCACAATATGACGTGGGGATCTTGCTTTCCGGCGGGCTTATAAATTCACAACAGCGGGATGAAGACCACGTGTCTCTCGGGCGTAGCGGTGACCGGGTATTGCAGACCTACTTGCTATACCATACCGGCAAGATCAAAAAGATATTAATTACAGGTACCAGTGCCAATGAGCTCGTCGCAATGAAAAAAGGAGAGACACGACGTGCGGCCGAACTGCTGGTAAGCTGGGGCGTGCCGGCCCATGATATTATTTTTGAAGAAAAAGCACGAAACACGAGAGAGAATGCAGTTTTTTCTGCCAAGATATTAAAACAGAAATTCCCTTCCGGGAAATATATACTGATCACTTCTGCATTCCATATGCGCCGGTCAGCCGGGTGTTTTGAAAAAGCAGGTATCCAAACAACTATTTTCCCGGCCGACTTTTATGGGGGGTATAACCGCATGAGTTTCAGAGATGCCATTATCCCCGATCCTGATGCCATTGCTTATTTCAGCGTACTTTGGCACGAATGGATTGGTTATGTCGTGTATAAAATGGTCGGTTACTGCTAACCGTACCAGGGTTATACGCTGAGGATTTTCACCATTCTAAGCAAATCTTCATTGATTGGCTTTGGTAAGCGAATGGTATCTTCGAACGGGGTGTAAACCAGGTCGTTGTTGATAATCCCTGCCATTACATTTTTTTGTCCGCCAAGTAATCCTTCCAGCGCACCCAATCCCAGGCGGCTTGCGAGAATACGGTCATATGCAGACGGCGGGCCTCCGCGTTGGGTGTGTCCTAGCGTAGTCACACGGATATCCGCGTCTTCGTGAACCTGTACCCTGATTTTGTCAGCTACTTCCTGCGCGCTGCCTTCTTCGTCACCTTCTGCGACAATAATAATAGAAGACGATTTGGAACGGCTCCAACCTTGTTTCAATGTCTCAACCACTTCCGAAATCGGTGTAAGGACTTCCGGTACCATTACAAGCTCAGCACCACCTGCAATACCTGATTGTACTGCTATATAGCCTGAGTCACGGCCCATTACTTCAATAAAGAAGATCCTGTCGTGGGAGCTGGCAGTATCACGAATACGGTCGATCGCGTCAAGCGCAGTGTTTACGGCAGTATCAAAACCAATAGTATAGTCGGTTCCGTACAAATCGTTGTCAATGGTCCCTGGCGCACCAACGGTTGGTATGCCATACTCATTGCCAAAAATCATGGCTCCGGTAAAAGTACCATTACCTCCAATGGCAACCAGTCCTTCGATACCCAGTTCTACCAGATTGTCGTATGCTTTCTTTCTTCCTTCGGGAGTCATGAACTCTTTACTCCGCGCCGATTTGAGGATGGTTCCTCCTCTTTGAACTATATTGCTTACCGAATGGGACTCCATCTTGTAGACATCTCCGGCAATCATTCCGCTATATCCTCGTCTAATACCAAATACTTCAATACCATGGTAGACAGCTCCGCGCACTACCGCCCTGATGCAGGCGTTCATACCAGGGGCATCTCCTCCTGAGGTAAATACTCCAATTCTTTTCATTTAATTTCGGGTTACTTCTATTCTATCTCTGTACAGTTCCAATAAACCTTAAAGGCACAATTTCCGCAAATTTATCGGGTATTTTCTTAAAATATATGACCTAATTCTGAATTCTGTTAAAAAAATGCACGAAGAAGATTCAAATTTTACACCTCAAACATATATCAATACTTATATATTTGCGCCGGTTAATAAAAATTTAATATTGATTAACACGCATTCACCGAAACTTTTAGTGTTTGAAAAGTCATATTTGCGGTGATTTGCATCAATCTTGTCTTCGCGAGATAAAACAAACCCAAAGCCCAATATTATTAAAATGAAAAATCTGTTTTCCTGGCAACGAATCTGGCCGCATCTGGTAGCTGTAATTGGTTTTATGATTCTGTCAGTTGCCTATGTCTCGCCCGTTTTACAGGGCAAAAAGCTCATCGCACAGGATGATGTATACGCCAAAGGTGCTGCCCGGGAAGTGCTGGATTACAAAAAGCAAACCGGGGAATGGTCTGCTTGGACCAACGGAATGTTCGCCGGAATGCCGGCCTACCTGGTCGCTGCGGATTATCCTACAAGTGTTTCCACGAAACTAGGCCAGGGTATCAACAAGATTTTACCGGCACCGGCCAACTATTTCCTGATCGGAATGGTCAGTGCCTACATTCTTTTTCTCGTGTTAGGCGCTGGCGGCTGGCTCGCGGCGATAGGAGCGGTGGCGTTCGCTTTTTCAGCATTTAATGTCATTAATCTGGAAGCAGGGCACGTTTCGCAGGTGATCGCGATCATGTACGCGCCGGGCGTATTGGCCGGTGTGATCCTCGCATTCAGGAAAAACTGGCTCGCTGGCGCGGCTTTAACCGGCCTGTTCCTCTCGCTCGAACTTTACGCCAACCACGTCCAGATCACCTACTACCTCGGGATAGGCATTATTATCCTGGTGATCATTGAGAGTGTTTCCTACATTAAAAAAGGCAGAGCCAAGGATCTCGCCCTGGTTTTGGCCGGGCTTGCTTTCGCAGGCGCAGTAGCTGTGGGCACGCATACTACCCGACTTTGGAACGCTTATGACTATACCAAGGAAACGATCCGCGGCAAATCTGAGCTGACCCCTCTGCAAACAGCTCCGGGTGCTGCCACTGGCGATGGACTGGGCAAAGAATATGCTTTTACATATAGTTATGGGTTAGGAGAGTTGCTTACCCTCGTAATCCCCAATGCTTACGGAGGCACTTCTTACGGCCCACTTTCCAACACTTCCGAAACCTACAAAACATTGGTTGGGAGAGGCGCGGATCCCGCGTCAGCACTCAATATAATCCAGCAATTACCACTTTACTGGGGCGATCAGCCTATTATGGGCGGGCCCAACTACATCGGTATCATTGTATTTTTTCTCTTCATTCTGGGGCTTTTTATTGTCAAAAACCCTATTAAATATTGGGCTGCCGGAGTGATTCTCCTTTACATTGTCTGGGCGTTGGGTAAGACCTTCTCGGGGATTAATTACCTGTTTTTCGACTATTTCCCGATGTTCAACAAGTTTAGGGCGATGACGATGGTGATTTCGTTGGCCCAATTACTGATGGTTTTGGTGGCGGTACTGGCGCTGGTGACCATTGTTGAAAGGAAAATTGATCAGAACAAATTTCAAAAGTCATTTCTCATCACATTAGGCATAACGGCTGGTGTAACGCTGATTCTGGCGCTGATGCCGGGCGTGTTTTTTAGCTTTCAGGCAGTGAGCGACGCGCAGTATGTTGGCCAGTTTGAACAGATGACGCGGGACAAGGCATTTGCACAGGAGATTATGAATTCCGTTATCCAGGATCGTGCGGGCCTTATGAAGAGTGACGCGATCAGAAGTTTGATTTTCGTGCTGCTTGCTGCGGGAGTAGTTTGGTTTACAATGAAAGACAAAGTCAAACCCGTTCTTTTTTACGGTGTAATGCTGATACTGATCATTTTTGACCTTTTTGGAATAGACAAAAGGTATCTGAATAATGAAGACTTTTTAAGTAATTATGCTGCGCAGGGTGTATCTACGCCGTCTCCTGCCGACGAGCAAATATTACGCGACACCGATCCCGACTACCGGGTATATGACCTGAGTTCACGCCAGGGTCCATTCAACAGCGCCGATGCTTCCTATTTTCACAAATCGCTGGGCGGGTACCATGGTGCGAAATTGCGTCGATATCAGGAGTTGTTTGAGCGCCAGATCGCTACACAGAAGCCTAATACGCGGATTATCAATATGTTGAACACCAAGTACATTCTGATACCTGATCAACAGGGAAATAAGGTGGCTCAACCTAATCCGGAAGCGTACGGTCACGCCTGGTTTGTGAATAGTTTCAAAATCGTACCGAATGCGGATGCTGAAATGACTGCGCTGGATTCTCTTAAACCACGTGAGGAAGCAGTGTTGGATCAGAAATTTGCAGATAAATTGAATGGTCTGAAAATCCAGCCCGATTCCACTGCCAAAATCAGTCTGATCAGCTACAAGCCTAATGAAGTGATTTACGAAAGTAATTCGAATGCAGAAGGACTGGCCGTTTTCTCTGAAATCTACTATAATGTTCGCGACGAATGGAAGGTAACGATCGACGACAAGCCTGCCGATATGCTGCGTGCGGATTATATATTGCGTGCGTTGCGTGTTCCTGCAGGCAAGCATACGATCAAGTTCCGTTTTGAGCCGGTATCCATTACGGCTGGAAGTAAGATCGACCTGGTGAGCTCAATATTATTGGTATTACTCATCGCCGGGGCTGTTTTTGCAGAAATTAAAAGAACGAAAAGCGCATAGGCCATGATAGATCCCAAATACCCGATCGGGCTCTTTGTTTTGCAAGAAGACTATACAAAACAGGAAATTGAGGAGCTGATCCATGTCATCGCGACGATTCCTGCGGAGTACAAGGCGCGGGTTGAAAATCTTTCTGAAGAAGATCTATTAAAAACCTACCGTGAAGGAAGCTGGAATATCCGCCAGCTCATCCATCACGTCGCCGATTTGCAGTTTGTGCATTACTTGCGGCTCAAAAAAGCGGTGACTGAACCGGATTATAATGAGTCAACCCTCATTGATATGAATGCTTGGGCAGGAACAACCGATTCCTTGAATGCCCCCATTTCAGATTCGTTAATGATCCTGGAAGGCGTGCATCATCGCTACGCATTCTTTGCAAAAAGTCTCACCGAGGAGCAGCTGGATGTGAGCTATTACCATGCAGTCAGGAAAATGCGGCTTACCCAGAAGCAGGCACTGGCGATGTCGGTTTGGCATGTGAAGCACCATTTGGCACATATCGATATTGCGCTGGGGAATGCAAGTTAGCACATTAGTCACTTACCTATTATCAAACTTTACTCCCTAATCACCTGCGGGCAACTGTCAGACGGCTTGCTGAATCTGCTTATTCGGATAGAGCAGCGGTTTTCTCAGTGGTCTGGCTACTTGACATTTTATTTATTTTGATATACTTTTGTCAAGTAAAATCTATTTATTCAAATGCAAACTGCGTTGGCCGATCGCATATATTCCGCCCGTCGAATGTCGGGGCTTTCTCTGCAAGAGCTTGCTGATAAGATGGAGCGTTTCGGCATGCCTATCAGCAGGCAAGCTATTCATCAGTTTGAGCAAGACAAATCTAATCCCGAGGCTGGTACACTCCTCGCCTTAGCCAAAGTACTTAATGTGCGTTTGGAATATTTCTACCGTGAGACAAATCTTCTTTTAGAGAACGTTGAATATCGGAAACGCGTAAAATTGAGTAAAACAGATGAAGTAGCAATTCATGAGAAGGCTAGGGATGTTTTAGAAAGGTATTTTGAGATAGAAGAACTGTTGGATTCTTCAATGACTTTCGCAAATCCCATTATTGATTTTCAAATTAACTCTCCCGAGGACATTGAAAGAGCTGCTGAATTGATCCGTGAGAAATGGCAACTAGGAACAGATCCCATTCCAGGTGTAATGGAAATGCTGGAAGAACGAGGGATAAAAGTGCTCGAAATTTCGGCATCGGAGAGCTTTCAGGGGCTTTGTGCATATGTTAATAATACGCCCATTATTGTTGTCAATGAGAATGACAATGTTGTACGGCGACGTTTCACTGCGCTTCACGAACTTGCACACATTGTTTTAAGATTTGGGACAGATGATTTAGATGAAGAAAAATACTGTCACCATTTTGCAGGTGCTTTGCTTTTTCCTGCTAAAAGTGTTGTCGCCACCTTTTCAGAGAAACGTAAAAAAATCTCATTGGCGGAATTAATGCAGGCCAAGGCTTACTATGGAGTTTCTATTCAGGCGATTTTGGCACGTTTAAAAATTCTAAATGTTATTGCTGATTCCGTTTACAGGGGATTCATAATTTGGATGACTAAGGCAGGGTACCGTAAAAAGGAACCCGGGCAGTATCCGGGAGAAGAAAAAGCAAGGAGGTTCTCTCAACTTCTTTATCGTGCCGCAGCCGAAGAGGTAATATCATTGAGTAAAGCAGCAAGTTTAAATAATCAATCTCTGACTGAATTCCGGCGGACGTTGGCGGGTATCGGGGAAGGAACACTTTCCTAGTGATGATTGAAGGTACACACACTGAAATGATCGAAATTGCAATAAATGATGCCAATGTGTTTATTGATTTATGTGAGATTGGGCTGGTAGAAGTTTTTTTTGGATTGCCACTTCGGTTTCATACGACTCAATTAGTATTGAGCGAATTGGAGGAAGATCAGTATTTGGCAATCTCTAAATTTATTAAGAGTAAAACATTGATTGTGAGAGATTTGACAAGACATGAAATAGATCAACTATCAGAAATTAGCATTCAATCGCGAAAGCTTTCCATGGAAGATCTGTCCGTTTACTATTATGCAAGAGAACTTGAAAGCAAGGGACAGATTTGCATGATATTGACGGGTGACAACCGTTTAAAAAAAGAGGCCGTGAGACAAGGATTTGAGGCGCATGGGGTCTTATGGGTATTTGAGCAATTGGTGAGCAAGGGGCTTATCACTTCTGAAATGGCGATCAACAAATTGCAGGAGTTGATGAGGATTAATACCTGGTTGCCTACGACGGATTGTGAACGGATGATGGCTGGATGGGAGCGGTGAAAAGTAAATATTAAACGAAAGGTGCTTGTCAACCAATGAAGTCTCTTGACTTTTTACTCCATTTAAAATTCGAATACTAAATGAACCTCAATCAGATCATCTCCTTCCTGTTTTTCCTACTCCTAACCTTCCAATCAGAAGCCCAAACCAAACTTTCCATCGTCTTTATCGGCAACAGCATCACACAAGGCAAGGGTGGCGACAATGGTCTTCCTCCGCCAACGCATGCCGTCAATTATCTCAAAGAACAGAAGGGGATTGAGGATCTATTATTTATTAATGTAGGAAAAAGCGGGTCTACTACATTGGACTGGCTGCCGGGTAGCGGGACGTATGCAGAGCTGGCCACGAAAGCAGCGGATAGTCTGTTTGCCAAAAAAGACCATCAATTGGTTTTTTCGATGAAGCTGGGTACCAATGACAGCGCGATTGAAGGGCCAAATGGCGCCCCGGTCTCCAAGGAGAATTATCGAAAAAACATGCACACGATCATATCAGAACTGCTCAGCAAATATCCTGGGAGCAAAGTAGTAGTGCATCACCCGATCTGGTACAGTGAGAATACCTACAACCGGTCAAAATATTTAAAGGAAGGCCTGGAAAGGTTGAAAACCTACATTCCCGAAATTGATGGAATGATCTCCGAGTATCAAAATTCTGACCCTGGCCGGGTTTTCAAAGGTGACACCAAGGCATTTAAATACTTCAAAAAACACAGCGAGCAATTATTCAAACCCGAAAAAGGACAACAGGGGACATTTTACCTGCATCCCAACGAAGAAGGCGTCGCAGTTTTAGGGAAATATTGGGGAAAGGCTATTTCGAGGATTGATTTTTGAGTTGAAGGGAAGTAGTATGGTTTACCAGAGCAAATCGTAGGCAGTACTTCTCCCACCAGCTTCATCTTTTGTCAATATTCCTTATGCTACCAGATCCTGAATGTCTCTGCCCGCAGTATCCTGAGAAGATTTGGTGATTTTGGCCCATTTGGATGAGGTTAATTTACCAAAGAAGTCTTCCTGCATTTTATTGACCATCAAAGGTTGCCTTTCGTTCAGCGGCGTGGTAACATGTTTGTCCCAGAACTCGACACGGCGTAGAACAATGTTGAGCGTCTCATCCGTTGTGCTTAAAGATTCATGCAGACATGAAAGAAACCATTCTGCGGAGAATAAGCTACTTAATCTCCGCATTGCTATCATAATCGACAAAGACATGTATCCAAATAGCCCTGCCGTACCGGATGATTATCGGTTGTAGGAGAAATAAAATGATGGTAAGCGCTACGAAAAACAGGTTCAGCTCCATTTTGAAATAGACCAGCAGCAAAACTGATAGCAATGTCATGATGATAATGACGATCGGAAAGCTGGTCCAAAGTGCGCCAATGTAAAAACCGGGTTCAATTTTGAAATCCTGACCGCAGACGGGACAGCTGTCGGGCATATGGAGGCTGCCTTTGAAACTGTAAGGATTGGGTTTCGAAAATAGATTTCCCTTCCTGCACCGCGGACATTTTAGTCGGAGGATGCTATAAAGCTTCGACATTACTTGCGGACCGGTTTTAGTCCTTTGATGGCTTGTAAACTAATGGATGATGGATTTTGCACTGGCAGGTCCAACAGCTTGGTTGGGATTTTTGGCTCGTCAAACTCTTTGAGATCTCTCAAATATCTGTTAGTAATAAAATCTTCTTCACGCTCAAATTGAATGGTCGATGGATCGATATGGGCGGAGAGATCATACAATCGCTTGTGCCAGATTGCGGCATTCAGGTTGCCATCGAAGTGATAATGATTTTCAAAACCTTTATCAAATTTGAATAAGATAGGTTTCCCGGCATTGGCCAGCATACTTTCCGGTGTTCCGGTCAACGTGATCGGAATGTAGGTTTTCTTGTCGTAAATAAAACCTCCGTGCGTATTTTTTATGTACTCACGCATATTTCTGGGCGTGTCACCCACGTATAGCACGTCCACCAGCAGGACTTGCTGCGAAGCATAAAACTGCCCCGGGTTCTGGATTAAAGGAAGTGTTGAGATTTTGATCATCTTATTCTTTATTGTAGCGATAGGTCAACGTTCCAGGATTCTGATTAGATCCTCATTCAGGTAGTAAATTTCTTTACCATCGCGTTTTTGAACCAAAATTTTAGCCTTCACGAGTTCATCCATATACTTGATAACAGTCGTACGAGATGTTTTGCCAATTACATCACCAATGGTTTTTGGCTTGATGTAGGGCTGGCTGTAAAGCGTCTCATTTAGTTCTTTGTTGTACCATTTGATATGGTTTTTGCCGTGTGTAAATGTTTCCGCCATCTGATTTAGAATATCATTAATCAGCGCACTTGTGTACAATGCTGTCTTTTCAACTGCGTCAAGCATATAGATGATCCAATCCTTCCAGGCGCCTCGTTGGGTTACTGCGGCCAGGTTAGTATAGTAATCTTCTTTATGCTTGATGATGTGCTGTGAGAGGTACAATGCGGGCTGCGACAATAAATTTTTATTGACCAGATAGAGCAAGTTCAGTACCCGTCCGGTTCTCCCGTTTCCGTCCTGGAATGGGTGTATTGCCTCAAATTGATAATGCGCGATACACATTTTTAGCAAGGGGTCGGTTGGATACTTTATATCGTCATTAAGGTACTCTGTTAAATTTTTCATGAGACTTTCAATAATGTCTTTACCTCTTGGAGGGGTATATATTGTTTCGCCTGCCCGGAATTCGCTTTCGCCCCTCTTAATCACCACGACGGCTTGCGGCGGACGTAGTTCAGATGTCGTGTTTTTAATTTGCTGAAAAACACGGATAATCAAGCCGATATCTATTTCTCCTTTTTCGGTTAAATGTTGATACCCGGCCCATAATGCTTCCCGATACCTCAAAACCTCCTTTGTAGCTATATTAGTCCTATCTTCTTTTGCTGTGTCTGAAACAGCTTTATATAGCTCATCTTCTGTTGTGAAAATGTTTTCAATTTCCGTTGAAGTCCTGGCTTCCTGCAATGCAATGGTGTTAATGAGCATTAACGGATTGGGTATGCGTTGGATAGTTGCGTTTACTGCCGCCAATGCCCTGGAAGCCAGTACAAGTTTTTTTAAAATCTGCGGATCATCCTCCACATCACCGGGAGGAAGCATAGGCAATGCGTTATGGGGCTGATTACGATCGTACATTTCCAAGGAACCTGTTCATTTTTGAATGATAATTGAACATGTTCCAAATATATGTCCATTTTCTGGACAGGTTTGCTATACATGTCCAGTTTTTAGGAAAAGTTGAACATGTTCCAAATATATGTCCATTTTCTGGACACATTTACAATACATGTTCAATTTTTGCCAAAAACTGAACATGTTAGTTGTCTTACTAGAAAGAAAATAATGATTACCGACCCAGTAAATAATCATTATATTTTTAACTTGGAAGACAGAATAGAATTAGTAGAATTATTGAAGTAATGGTAAAAACATACAGATTTATAGCCCTGCTAGGACATGGCAGGGAGCGGTTCCATGACACGGAACTAGATGCGGAATGGCCTACTGAGCCTATTGTGATTGATGCTTACGGGTTTTCGGATGTTTATCGGTACTCGGGATACGTTTTTCTGAGTGAAGACTGGTTTGCCAAATACACCAAAAACTGGCAGAATGATACGACTGAAATTGATAAGCTGCTCGTGAATCTGGTGAAGTATGCAGCGAAAGATGCACAATCCGATAATCTCCAAAAGATCAAAGCTTATCTTGAATCACCGCCTGAGACAGTGGACGAAGCGGTTTCGGTTTGGAGAGGGTTTTATGATCCGGAGCTGAAAGTGATTTGATGAAGTTACCTTGTCATCCTGAGCGCAGTCGAAGGACTTAGCAGTGTGCATGTGCACTGCTAAG
>NZ_JBDSFX010000051.1:0-136283 GCF_039919315.1 Dyadobacter sp.
CACAGACGGTCGCCGATCAGCGCGCCTTTGAGTTCGTCCACTGCATCTTTCAGCAATATTTGCTGCTCTCCATTTCCATCGTCATATACAATGGCACTTAATCCCTCATTTTCACCGGTTAAGGGGCCATTTTTTGCAGGTGTTGTAGAAGATAACCAACGTTCGTCAATACCTCCACGCACGCCTCCCAACACGTAATAGTCGTCCGGGTGCAATTTGATCCTGCGGCCGGGAACACAAAATGAACGCGGTACCCAGGTCGGTGCCAAACGTAAAATTCCTTTTCCCTGCTCTAATGCCTTTTCAGCTATACTTGAAAGTCCCATTGCTATTGTTTTAAAAAAATTGGTTTAGTTAATAATCGTTTTTGCCTTGTCACACTGAGCGCAGTCGAAGTGCGCTTGTTCTCCCTTCGACTCCGCTCAGGGTGACAACTATTATGACACATTCAAAATAAATTCTTCTATTGCTTCCTTACCTGTCAATACATTCAATTCCAACTCATACGATTTCGATGCTCCGGGCTCGATAAAGATCAATGTCCCATCTTCCCGAGCTTTCGCCTGACCGGACAATGGATGCGTGCTGGGCTCAATACCGGTTACGTATTCTCCTTTTCCCCAATGCTGCCAGTTGGCCAGCCAGGGTAGTTGCTCTTTTTTAAATTTCAATGCGACGGCTAACCCCAGTTTGGAGTTATGCAGACCGCAGATACTATCGCCAAAAATATTAGCCTCCACATCAATCAATGCTACCTCTTCTCCTGAACCCAAATGACTTTCCAAAGGCGCAGGGCATTTTTTGAAATTACTCCCTTCTTTGAAAATCTTCGCATTCTCCTCACCGTGACGCGGAAACCATTTACCGTTCCATACTATATCAGTGCCTTCATCGACCAGCGGCCAGCCGAAGTTGAAATGATATAGCAGCATGTGCGGCGACGGTGTATTGGCTTTGTTACTCACCTCATCATGAATGCGCAGACCGGGCTCGCCCAATGTGGCCGAGATTGTTCTTCTCAATTCCAGACTTGGACCAAATGGTTTTGTTTCCCGAATAATGCCCGTAATACTCATTTCCAGCTTTCCAGCGCGTGGATCCGGCTGAATAACTGATACAATTTCCGCTGGCGTATTACTGATCAATCCATGCAGGCCGCGGTCTCCATAACTATCCGATTCCGGTCCACCTACGTGGGTCAGTCCACAGGTAGTGAGCAGTCCGCCGCCAAAAGTTCTTAACCAGTCAATACCCTTGTCCGAAAATGGCTGTGGGTTAGTGATCCCGCCGTGACTCAGCCACGCCAGACTATGCTCATTAAAAAATGCGTCTGCAATGTCCATCGCCCTATCGATCACTACCTTGAACCGCAAACCGGTACCAGTGTTAATCCAGGCGATCCTTGTGCCTCTTCCAGCTCCGTTGTCAATGACCGAGGTTTCTATTCCTCCCAATTGCAAATGATTGGATACTTTATCGACCCAGTCGGGATTTATTGCTTCGGCACGCTCCATTATTTTTTATTTAACCAATTAATAATCTAAACTTAAAAAAGGCATAAACAGACCTGTTTTAATGTGTAAATAGCCAGTTTCTTACTCTTTCATTAAAATCTTCCGTGTTTTCAAAGTGAAACGCATGTCCCAGCTTTTCGTATAAAAACAACTCCGAGCCCGGGATACCGTTCGCTACTTCCTCTGCCATCCAAACCGGTGTAAAAATGTCTTCTCTACCTCCGATGACCAATGTCGGCTTGTTTATTTTACCAAGATCAGGCAGTGCATTATGATTGATACAAGCTGCTGCCTGGCCTTCCAGCCCGTGCAATGGTTGCGGGTAAGGATTAAAGGCATCCTGCTTTCTGCCTGTTTCCATTTCCGCATGTTTTTCCTCATTGTCCCAAGATGATTTGGAATAAATAAGCAGCTGAATGTACAAGCTGAACTCTTCCGGCCTGAACCGCGCCTTACTATTCATGATATGCTGAAAAAGCGCCTTGGCATAATTGTCGCAACGTGCCCAGGGACACATTAATACGAGCGATTTCACTTTATCCGGGTGCCGGATCGCCAGTTGCTGGGCGATCGTACTGCCCATGGAGCAACCCACCACACGTACATTGTCCAAGCCCAATGAGTCCAGCAGACCGGCATAGTCATCAGCCATTTGCTCCGAAGAGTATGGTCCTGCTGGCTTATCTGACTCACCCACACCCCGGTTATCCCCGATAATGCAGCGAAAATGGTGCTTCCAGTCAGCAACGTGTACATTCCAGACAGCTCCCGCAGCGGTAATGCCCATAATCAGAAGAAGCGGCTCGCCTGAACCGCGTTCTTCATAGTACATGTTAATTCCGTTGGTTTTGATCGTGGGCATAATAAACAGGTAGCCCCTTCGGGGCACAATCATTTTCGTATCTTTTTTTCTATAAACAGGTGGTCCCGCTGGGACCATTGTTTGCCTTGATGGCCGACAGCCGAAGTCTACCTCAATGCTGGAATCAGGTCTTGCTGAATCCATTTTCCGTCGTGTAATGTTACAAAGTCGGGATCTTCGCGTGCTTCTTCTCCTTCATCCTCACAAATGATCCAGCCACTGTAATTGATATCTTTCAGCCATTGCGTTACGCCCAAAAGATCTACTTTTCCTTTACCCATCAATGCAAATTCCGGGTTGCCGTCCCAATCTTTGAAATGCACGTGATTGATCAGCGACTGATATTCCTTCATTTTGGTGAGCGGGTCCATACCTCCGTTGATAATGTGGCCCACATCCGGCGTCCAGCCGGTAACCGATGAATCCAGTGATTCAAGCACTATTTTGTAGTCTTCCTCAGTACGGATAATGGAGCTGTGGGGGGAATTGGGATGGTAGCTGCATGCTACACCTTTATCTGCTGCCCTTTTGGAAACTGTATTGACAATATTGATCAATCGCTTTTGTCGTTCGGCGAGATCATGACGACCGGTAGGGATTTGAACTGTATTCAAAACTGCTCCTGGAAAGCGTTCGAGCACCCGGATCGCATGATCGGCTACCTCACGCTCCCGTTCTGTTTCTTCCGCCTCATTCCAGTCCAATGCCAGGGCCAGGGCAGCCAGTTCTATTCCTTGTTCTTTCAGCTTGGCTTCCAGCTTGTCAGGATCTATCAAATCACCCATCCAGGTAAAAATCGGCTGAATGCCTGTGAAACCTGCTTTTGCGATGACTTCGATCATGTGGCCTAGTCGCCCCTGGTGCGTTTGACCGCTGTTACTCATAAACCAGGTGTAAACCTCGGAACCAAAACGAAACGGAATATTTTGTGACATTTAAAATACTGTTACTATGTTAATCAATTCATTAAATGGTCATTTGGACTTCTTTTTCACAACTTCGCCGGGCATGATCAGTGCATCCCATCCGGCTAGGTCGGCGGGTTTTACATTGGCTTTGTAGCCGCTGAAATTGAATGTAGTAGGCTTATACGGACCGACAAATGCAATGTCGTTGTCAGGCTTGATGTTCTTTTCCATACCCATCGCCCAGAACGCTGCATTCAGTACCATTCTTCTGAAACCTTCATTCAAAATGTCTTCGGAAGCGCCATGAGTAGTGGTGAATGCCCGGCCTTTTTTGCCTGATTCCACCTGGTAGTCTTTTATCCAGGCTACCGGAAGTAGTTCTTTTGTTTTGTCAGGCTCGGAAGTTACCGTCATACCATTCAGCACTTCACCCCTTGCCAGTACAGTGCCTTTTGGCTCGGCAGTATACCCGCCCGACTGTACCCACATGTCCTTTACGCCTCGCATAATCGGATGCGTAGCCTGCGGTTTTTCAATGATCAGTTTTGATGATTGTTTGTGGTTGGTACCATAATGCGAGACCCAGGTTTCACCCAGTACATATTCCCCGAATCCATCTTTCCAGTCCGTTTTAGGGCCTTTGTAGTCCCAGCTGTAATGCTCCCATTTAGGATCATTTTTAATCTCAAAAGCATGGGTAGATGTTCTGAAAGCGACGATAGGGCCTCCTCTTTTAATGTACTTGTCAATGTGCTGCATTTCTCTATCCTCGAAATGGGCAAAACGCATGAACATGACCAGCAGGTCGGCCTTGTCCAGCACTTCCAGGCCTTTCAGATTAGAACCTCCGGGCAGGATGTTACCCTGTTCGTCGAGCGCGTACACGACCGTGCAGGTAAACCCGTAACGTTTCGCCAATATGCGGGCGAGCGCCGGTAGTGACTCTTCCCCCCGGTACTCATGATCTGTGGCGATAAAAACAATGTTTTTGCCTACGCCCGGGCCTTTATCGCCTTTGTAAACGACGCGGTACTTACTAACATCATCCTCCTTAGGCGACAAGTCTGTCGCATTGGACTGGCAAACCAGGACCAGGAAAAATAGTATCGAAAATATGGTGGCTTTCATGTTTGGCAATCGGCTTTCAGCAGTCGGCCGTCGACTTTGTTGTAATAATAATATTGAAACAGTACAAAAACCGAAAGCCCATGGGCGACGGCCGCTGTCCCTACAAACCATGCTTCAATGACATTTCCCGGATAAACTTGTAACCGTTTTCGGCAATATCCCACGGATCAGAAAATTCCCGCCATACTCCAATCGCATTGGCGAAATCCGGGTCGTTTCTGGAAAAAGCTTCAATGGTAAGCCATCCCTGGTATTTGATAGCGGCTAGTGACGAAAATGCATCGTCCCACAGCACCTGCCCGTCGCCGGGTGTACCGCGGTCGTTCTCGCTGATATGCACGTGCGCCAGCACCGGAGCGATAGTTTGCAATGCAGTGGAGAACTTCTTTTCCTCAATGTTGGAATGGTGCGTGTCGAACATTGCCCTTACATTGGGATGATCGGCTGCCTTAACAAGCTTCAACAGCTGCTCCATCGTGTTGCAGAGGTAGCATTCAAAGCGGTTAAGCGCTTCGAGAGCGAACACGATATTGGCCTGAGCCGCGTAGTCGGCAGCCGCACTCAAAACTTCTCCTGCGAGTGCATACTCGCGCTCCTCAGCAGGACGGTTCACAAATACGGTATGTGCCGAATGAAAGGGTCCGCAAATAATTTTTGAGTTTAGTTCGTGGGCACGATCGACAGCCCATTTGATCTTATCCAGCGCTTTCTGACGGATCTCTGCGGATTCACTCACCGGATTATCGTCCTTTCCGAGGGTCATCACCGCTGTGGTTTCCAGACCAAGATCTTTGGTATAGTTCCCCATTCGCTGATAAGCGGTGGCATCCTGCGAACCCAGATAAAATTCTACTCCATCATACCCGATCGTTTTTAGCCTGTCAATGATCGGAAAAACATCATCGGAGACCGCTGCCGTCCAGGCAAGCACATTAAATCCAATTTTATTCATTGTTACTGGCTTTGGCTAGGGAAAAGCGGTTAGCTTTGAGCTGTTAGCTTTTAGCTATTAGCTTTTGGCTGTTAGCTTTTCGCTGTTAGAACACTTTACTATTGTTTGATCCTAAGGTCTTTGTATTCCACTTTCATAGGCGGGCCAACGTGAACCTGCACGCCTAACAATCCTTTTTTGGCGCCGTTTACGGTATCATTATCAGTCACGTCACTCATCAGTACGTCGTTGATGTAATGTTGTAAATGGTTGCCTTTTACTACGAGATGAAAAGTATTCCAGTCTTCGCTTTTAATCAATGTTTTCAAAGAATCGGAGCTTCCCAGTGAGCCGGTCACTGTAAAGCCTGTCCATGCATTGGCTTTTACATTGCTTCTCACTGCTTCCGGTGTTTTATCTCCGGTATATTCCTTAATGGTCGTTTTTTGACCACGATAAGCCAGGGTTGTTCTTTTTCTTTCCTCGTAATTCTGGCCAGTATAGTTCTTTTTTCCGTCAATGTCTGCCTGATATCCTTTCAATGCAAACGGAACATCCGTCAGCTGCTCGCTTCTGTAATTGATTCCTGAGTTACCTGCCTCTGCAATTTTGAATGATCCTTTCAGTTCGAAATCACCCGGCTCTCCGCCGCGCCAGATGATAAATGAATTGGTTTTCAACAATGTTTCCGGTGTGATCTCTCCTACCAGGCTGCCGTTTTCAACCCGCCAGTACTTTGGATCGCCGTCCCAGCCTTTCAGCGTTTTGCCATCAAATATTGAAACGAATCCTTTTTCTTTTTTTTGCGCGATGCCGCTGATCTGGCATCCAATGATCATAATGGCGGCCAGCAAAACTCTGGCACTGATAAATCTGGAATTCATTTTTGATTGCATTTATTGGTTTAGTGACTTCTGAACGACTGATTCCCCTTACAACAAGTGGAACTTTTGGTTATATTACTCTTTAAAAAGAAGAAAATAATATCCAAAAATTCCTAAAATTATCTGCCGGACTATCCTGTACTAACCTGCTTTCGGAGGTATAGACTTGCCAAGTCTCCAAGACTTGGTAAGTCTTGAGCAAAAAAGCGGGAAAGCTAATGCTTTCCCGCCCGTCACAACCACTCTCCTCAACCAACTTCACTTACCATTAAGGCATCAACACTTTGTCAATTACATGTATCACTCCATTGGACTGGTAAACGTCAGCCGTGGTTACCTTGCCCATATTACCTTTTGCATCCGTTACGATCAGGTCTTTTCCTTTCATAGAGAATGTCAGTTCGCCGCCCTGAACAGTTTTGGCCATTGCTTTGCCGCCACCGTCTTTGATCATTTGCATCACTGCTTTGGAATCTACTTTGCCTGCCACCACGTGGTAAGTAAGTACTGCAGTAAGGGTTTCTTTGCTTTCTGGTTTCAGCAGGTTATCAACCGTTCCGGCTGGCAATGCTGCAAAAGCTGCATTCACAGGTGCAAAAACTGTAAAAGGACCTGCTCCTGACAATGTTTCAACCAGACCTGCTGCTTTTACAGCCGCTACCAGTGTGGTGTGATCTTTGGAATTCACTGCGTTTTCAATAATATTTTTGGAAGGATACATTTCTGCACCACCTACCATTACCGTTTTTTCTTTTTGAGCAAATGCACTGAATGCAGTCATCATTGCAATCACCAATATGCCCTTGAATTTCATCGACGTTTTCATAGAAAAATTTTAGTTTGTTAATTTGCCATGATATACGCCGTTGTACTTCTCTTAGATTTATTTATTCAAAAACAATTTTATTGAGCAGCCGGAAGCGGGTCTCCCGGGCCCTTCATTTTAGGATCATAAACGGCTACTCCCACCCTGGAATCTGCGCAGCCGTAGTACAGCAGCCATCTCTTTTTGAAATAAACCATTCCTTCAATGAAAACGGTACCAGCAACGTATTGCCCGCTTTTCTCGAAAGATTCCATTGGACGGAAGAATGGTACGTCCAGCCGGGCCAGTACTTTGGTAGGATCGTTCTTGTCAAACAGTACTTGTCCTGCGCAGTAGCTGTTCGGTGTAAAACGTTTGTCGCCGTCCTCGCCTTTGTCATTTTTACCATTATAGAGCAGTACAATGCCTTTATCGGTGATGATAGCAGGTGGGCCGCATTCGGTCAGGTTACTGTCGAAATATCCTTTGCGTGGCGAAATCAGGTTCACCAGATTTTCGCTTTTGTCGACCACCGGCTCCCAGTTCACCAGATCCGTGGAAGTGGCAACATTCACATTGGCTTCCCCAAAATAAAGCCAGTATTTACCATTCACTTTGGCAATCACCTGCTTATCGCCTACGAGTTTCGTCAGTATCGATCCTGATTTGGACCATATTTCATTGAATTTTCCACCATAAGCTTTGGTAAAAGCCGGGCCGTGCTTCTCCCATTTCAATAAATCTCTGGATGTGGCAATGCCCAATCTGGCTTTGTCCTGGTTCCATTGTGTGTAAATAATGACATATAATCCGTCCTCGGTCACTGCTACCCGCGGGTCCTCGCAGCCTCCTGGCCATTCCATTGCTTTCTGGCTGTCTTCGGCGGGATACAGCACGGGTTCTTTTCTCCTTTTGAAAGTAATGCCGTCCGTACTTTCTGCGTATCCGATCCTGGAAGTACGCTTTCCAATCGCCCGGCCTGCCTTGTCCTCTGCGCGGTACAGCACTACGATTTTACCATTTTTAATGGTCGCAGCAGGATTGAATGTATCATTGGATTCCCAGTCGATCTGCCTTTTATTCATCGGGCACAGAAACGTGGAAGTGGTGTCGGGAGAAATCACCGGATTGACATTCGCAGGACGCTCGAAACCGCCAAAAGTCCAGTCTGGGAGCTTGTTCTCTATCTGGCCGAAAACATTTCCCGACGCTATCTGGGCAAAAATGATCAGTCCGGCAATAAAATTTTTCATATATTTTATTTAAGTTATTGAATACCGGTTCAAATATAACAACAAAAAATCCGGCCTGACCTAGGTCAAACCGGATTCGCAATGGTATTGTTTTAACGGCTTATTTGTTGGCAACCAAATTTACATCCAAAGTAAAATCATTGTCGATCGCCTTGTCTCCAAGGTTTTCAAAGAAATTAGATGAACGGAATTTGATGTCGTATTTAGTACGATCGATCTTCACTTTCGCACTAGCAGTCACTTTCTTAGCATCCGATTTTACAGTTGCAGGAAATTTCACTTCTTCTGTAATGCCTTTGATAGTCAATTTACCTGTCACATCGTAAGCGTCGCCTCCTTTTGGTGTTACCGAAGTGATCACCAGTTTCGCCTGTGGATGTTTCTCAACCGAGAAGAAATCATCACTTTTCAAATGGCCGGTCAATTTGCCATTCATGTCTTTGTCGGTAACATCCGTTACCACAAGTGATTTCAGGTCAGCTACAAAGTTTCCTCCTTTTAACTTGTCATTGTCAACAATCAGTGCTCCACTTTCCAGCGCAACTGTGCCAGCATGCGTGCCAGTCACTTTTTTTGCACCCCAAACTACCGTGCTGCTTTTTGTATCAACAGCCAGCGTTTTATCGGCCGCTTTGGATTTATCAGGACCATTAGCAATAGCAGCTACATTGAATAGCAAACCAGCTATCGCGAAAACAAACATTTTTTTCATAGTCATTCCAATTGTTTAGAGTTAAAATAGATTTATTTGTAAGATACTAAGTTGAATCTGAAAAGGCTTCAAAATTGTGTTACGTAATTTTTAAGCTCTTAGTTGCTTCGTGGTCCACCTGGTTCAGCGAACCAAGTTCCCCGAGAATATTTTTCCCTTCCTGCCAATCTTCCACCCCCGATACCGCATTAATGTGTCCTTTTTGTCCAACATTAACAAAGCCGCTGCCCCAGTTTGCAGCAAAGACTTTGGAACGTTGAATGCTGGCGTAAATGTCGTTGGTGCTGGCCACCACAATGCTTTTAAATGGCATCGTCCGCACAGGAATCGGCTTGAAACCAACTACAAAATTCAACCTTTTCGACAGCTCGGCATCTGCTGGTGCTACAAGTAATGCTCCTTTTATGTATTCCGAAAAATGCTCCTGCGCCCAATGTGCGACCGTGATACATCCCAGACTATGCGCAACGAGCACAGTAGGAACGTTGAGTTCGCTAATTTGTTTTTCCAGCTGTGCTACCCAGTCAACTTTGACCGGCCAGTCCCAGTTTTCCTGCTGTACCCTGCTAAAAAGATGCGGATACTGATTCTCCCAAATGGTCTGCCAATGTTGCGGCCCTGAACTTGCGAGTCCAGGAACGGTCAGGAAGTGGGTTGTCATATTTTTATGCTGCTTAAATCTTACTTTTTATCTCTAACACATCTGAAACCCAGATTATTACTTCCGCTCGTCACTTCTCCCTTGCCACGGCTTCCTGCTTTGTAACGAATGCAATAGTCGTCGCTACACAGGAAAGATCCGCCGCGTTGCACTTTTTTTACGGTTCCCGGCTCATCAGGATCGTAGCTGTTCGAAGGGCCTTTTGGATTATCCTTCGGGCTTTTCTGATAATAATCGGGACGATAAAGGTCTTCGCACCATTCCCACACATTGCCGTCCATATCGTACAATCCGAAAGGATTTGGAGGAAACGATTTGATGGGAGCGGCTGTCAGGTAGCCGTCTTCTTTGGTGTTTTTATCCGGAAAACTTCCCTGGTAAATGTTGGCCACCCATTTGTTGCCGGGTTTCAGTTCGTCGCCCCAGTAGTAGGTATGATTTCCCTTTCCACCCTGGGCCGCGAACTCCCATTCGGCTTCGGTTGGCAATCTCTTACCGGCCCATTTGGCATACGCCGCCGCATCTTCATACGAAACTTGGGTTACCGGAAAATTCTCTCTTCCCTTGGTCGAACTGGTTGGTCCTTCGGGATGCGCCCAGCTTGCTCCGGCTACATAATTCCACCATTGGAGTGGATTATCGAGCGAAACCCGCGTTGGAGTAGGCGTGAACACCGCCGATCCCGGTACGAGCTTGTCAGCCGGAACGCCTGGATAATCTGCCGGATTTAATGGTCGTTCTGCAACGGTTTTGTAGTTGGTTGCTTTTACAAATTCCGCGTATTCGGCATTAGTTACTTCATGTTCGTCAATGTAGAATCCATTCACAGCGATTTCGTGCATTGGGCGCGAATCGGGAAACTCGTCGGCTCCCATCAGGAATTTGCCGCCGTTGATCCAGATCATTCCTTTTGTATCGCCTTTGCCTTGCGCTACATAACTTGCGTTCTGAATCGCAGCTGCCCGGGACGGAATGCCGTCGGCAATGCAATGTGCCAGGCTATCTGCTTTTCTCTCCTCAGCCGTTTGCTTTTTCTCACACCCGAGACTTGCTATCGCAGCGAATCCGATCAGATATATCCCCAAAAAATCTTTTCCAAAAAATCTCATAACCTTATCTATTATACTCGTACTGCCAAAGAATCAATATTATTCATTTTAAAAACATCCTTCATCGCTTGCTTCGCCGCATGGTACCCGCACATTCCGTGCACGCCTCCACCCGGCGGTGTGGATGACGAGCATAGGTACACATTGCTAGCTGACGTGCGGTAAGGTGAAATACTCAAAACCGGCCTGGAATAAAGCTGCCACACATCCTGTATGCCACCATTGATATCGCCACCAATGTAATTTGGATTATAAGCCTCCATTTCACTGGTGTTCATTGTATTTTTTTCAATGATCAAGTTGCGAAATCCGGGTGCGAAACGTTCTACCTGACTTTCAATGGCGCCGGTCATATCCTCCTGCGATCCGTGGGGAACGTGGCAATATGCCCAAGCTGTGTGCTTTCCTTCGGGAGCGCGGCTTTTGTCAAAAACACTTTGCTGGGCCAGCAATACAAATGGTTTTCCAGCTGCTTTTCCCTTTGCGATGCTCTTTTCGTAATCCGCTATTTCTTCCAGTGTATTTCCTAAATGTACCGTTCCGGCCTGTTTACATTCCTCCGCTTTGAAAGGTATTACATCGTCCAGCGCCCAATCTATCTTGAAAATTCCTGACCCGTACCGGTATTTTTCCAATCTTCCACGGTATGAACTACTCAATCTGTCTCCCGCAATGTTCAGTAACTGCCGGGGGGTAACGTCCATTAGTACCACTTTCGAAGGTGGCAGCTGACTTAGATTCTGTACCGGAAATCTGGTTTCTATGACGCCACCCAATGTTTTGAAATAAGCCGCCAAAGCATTTGCAATGGACTGACTTCCGCCTTTTGGTATGGGCCATCCATTCAAATGTGCCGCTGCCATCAGCATAATCCCGAATGCAGACGTAGCCAGGTTTTCCAAAGGCTGTATCGCATGCGCCGCCATTCCTGCCCAAAGTCCCCGTGCCTCCTTCGTTTTGAAACGGTTACTGCTTCCCAATGAAGAGGGGAGCGCTTTCAAACCAAACTTTGCCAGCGCGAGCGGATTTTCCGGCCAGGCCAGCGGCCCCAGCAATGAGGGTAGCAGCTTTGGTATATCATGAACCAGCGGCTCCATAAAATCCAGATACGCCTTCCGGTCATCACCCAGGCTATCCGCCGTTTGCGTAAGGGACTGGCTCAATATCGCTGCTGTACCGTCCTCAAACGGGTGCGCTGCTGCTAATGTTGGCTGGATAAACTCCAATCCAAATCCATTTAAAGGCAAATCTTTAAAAAACGGTGAAAGCAATGCCATCGGATGAATTGCTGAACACACGTCGTGAACGTAGCCTGGTAATGTCAACTCTGCTGAGCGCATACCCCCGCCCACCGTCGGCTTTCCCTCTATTATTAAAACAGATAACCCCGCCCGCTGCATGGTGATCCCCGCTGCCAATCCATTCGGCCCGGAACCTACTACTACTGCATCGTATTCTGTTTTATACACTTTTCAATGTCGGTTATTATTTCTTAGCAGTCGCCAGAATTTTCAATGCCTCATCGTCTTTGTAAAGGCCCATTAAAGTTTTCAGCTTGCCTTTCAGGTCTGCCGTTAGTTTTTCCGTTCCCGGCTGGCCGTATACATTGGACACTTCCGTCGGGTCTTTTTCCAGGTCATATAATTCCCACGAATCAGCGCCACCGTAGAAATACGCCAATTTATATCGGCTTGTACGCAATCCAAAATGCGGAAACACGTGGTGCGGCTCGGGGAATTCGTAATAATGGTAATATGCTTCCTTGCGCCACGGTATCTGAGCAGTCGCTGCTGGCTTCAATAATGGCAGGAATGATTTCCCCTGAATGTCCGCTGGGATTTTTGCTCCGGCAATGTTCAGTACTGTTGGTGCCCAGTCGATGTTCAGGATCAGGTCGTTTACTCTGGTACCTGGCTTGATCACACCCGGATAACGGATCACAAATGGTGTTTTCAGAGATTCCTCATAGATAAATCTTTTATCAAACCAGCCGTGCTCACCCAGGTAAAACCCTTGATCCGATGCGTAAATGACTACTGTATTTTTAGATAATCCCGATTTATCCAGATAATCGAGCAGCTTTCCGATGTTTCTGTCCAGCGAATTAGCTGTTGAAAAATAATCCCTCAGGTAACGCTGATACTTCCACTCTATCAATGCATTACCGGTCAGTTTTTTGTCGGCAACCTCTTTATTGACTTTGTCAAAATAGGCTTTGAAAACCTTTTTCTGCTCAGGGTTCAGTCGTTTGTAGGTAAAATCTTTCTCATAATCCACATCCACTTTCAGGTCTTGCTTCAAACGCATTGTCTTATCAATGGTCATATCCTGCTGTTTGGCTGCGGTTCTGCCTTTGTAATCATCATAAAAATTGGCAGGCAAAGGAAACGTCACATCGTCATAAGCACCCAGGTCCTGCAAATCCGGTAGCCACTCGCGGTGGGTAGCTTTATGCCCTACTATGAGGAAAAACGGCTTGGCATTATCCCGCTTTTCAAGCCAATCTGTGGAAAACTTCGTGATCAGGTCTGAAACATATCCTGTATAATGGGTCGTATCATTAGGCTGGCCAACGAAATCTGGATTGTAATAACTTCCCTGACCAGGCAATACATTCCAGTAATCGAAGCCAGCCGGTAAACTATTCAAATGCATTTTCCCGATCCAGGCAGTCTGGTAGCCACTTTTACGAAGCGTTTCCGATAATAATGTTTGGTTAGTATTGAACTTCGTATTGTCGTTTCGCTTGTACCCATTCAAATGGCTATACTTTCCAGTCAGTAATGTGGCCCGGCTGGGGCCGCAAATCGAGTTTGTTACCAGATTGTTTGTGAGTAATGCGCCTTCCCGGGCAATGCGATCGATGTTCGGCGTTTTGGCGATCTTATTTCCGTAAGCCCCGATCCCCTGATAAGCGTGGTCGTCGGAGAAAATAAAAATAATATTGGGTCGCTGCCCCTGCTGGGCAAACGCTCGTCCCGACACAATGAGTGAAAAGAAAAACAGGCAACTTAGCAGCCGTTTGGAAAGGTTTAGCATTACAATCATGAATTACTCTATATAATTGGTAGACAAAATAAACTTATGCAAAAGGATTTAGCAAGCATTTCACAGAATTACTTGATAAAGCATTTTGACCGAGGCTAAAATTACAAATTGATCAGTTCTTTTTACCATAGGGAACGTAAAACAAAAGCCGGAACCTGCATGGCAGATTCCGGCTTTTGTTTGCAATCAATAAACTTATTTCTTAGCGTCGTGCAATGCTTCCGCCATTTCGAGATGGTGCTTCAAGGTTGGCACTTTTCCCGCAGCCCATGATTTTACGTCAGGATCTTTGGCATCTTTAGCTGCCTCTTCAAACTCGCTGATGTCTTCCTTGTGATCGTCTACCATGTAGGATAGATATGCTTTATCAAACTCGGCCCCTTTCTTTTTGGAAAGGTCGTCGTATTTCTTTTGTTTGTCGTCACTCAGCGACATTGGTAAAGTGATGTTCTTTTGGCCGGCAAGGGCTTTGAGCTCGTCGTTAGCCATTCCATGCTCCTTAGCCATAGTGGCTCCAAATTTTTTCACGTCAGCACTCGCCGCATTGGTTTGCGCCAGTTCTCCCAGTTGCACCTCAATCATCCCACCATCAGCCGCAGCTACTGCGAATTCTGAATCATCTTCTAGTTTGGTATCATCCAGTTTTTCCTCATTTTGTTCTTCCGCAACTTCTTTTGAGTCTTCGGATTTATTGCTGTTACAAGCTGAAAATACGAGCATTGATGCAAGCACGAACGATGTTAATGTTATCTTTTTCATAATTAATTTCATTTTTTTATGACATATGAAAATTAAATTTTAAAAAAGCGTGCCAGCAAAGGATTTTGATTTTTACCGGAAATTGATGATCGAAGGTTTTTCTTTATTATTGCAGTGATCTCCGATACAACGCCCCTCTATTTCTTTTAAGAACGAATGAACCCAGTGACACCTTTTCGGATCCTTCTCGCAGAGGACGATGATGACGATATATTTTTATTTCAGGAAGCACTTCAACAAGTCCTGGTACAGACCGAACTCGTTGTGTCTGAGAACGGTATGGAGCTGATGAAAATCATGCACACCGAAACTACCAAACCTGACATGATATTCCTGGACATGAATATGCCAGTGAAGAACGGACTGGAATGTCTGGAAGAAATCAGGCAGCTGAGTGGGTTTGAAAATATTCCTATCGTGATGTTATCGACTTCTGTGGCTCAGTACCTGTGGGAATCTGCTTATCAAAACGGGGCGAGCCGGTATATACAAAAGCCTACCAGTTTTGCGGGCCTTGTGGAAATTCTGGAAAAATGCATTGCTGGAAGGCTGGAAAGTGATGATACGCCGGGAGTGGAACAATTTTTGATCAGAAACTAGTCTTTACAGGTTTTCAATTAACATGCTATGAGTCAAACGGCTGTTTTCAAAAACGAGCAGGATTTATTTATCAAAAATTTAAGACAGGAAACGGCGGCCAGCCACCAACATTTAGAAGATAACACGCTTTCAAAAGCATTATTAAGTCCTACATTAGCTTTACCAGATTATCAGGCTTACCTTACCGCACTATATGCGGTGACCATTACCTGCGAAGACCAGGTTTTCCCACCCATCAGCCACATTGTCCCTGATTTACAGGATCGTTACAAATCCGGTAAGATCATTGAAGACCTATCATTTACCGGCCTTTCTGATGTTCAGATCGACGCTTTGCCGGTGTATCAATTTGAATTTTCATCGCCTGCGGAAGCACTCGGGATCATGTATGTGCTCGAAGGCTCTACTTTGGGTGGACGTATTTTATACAAGCACGTGCATGAAACACTCGGCCTGAGTTCTGAAAGAGGAGCTGCCTATTTTTGGGGATATGGCTCACAAACAGGAATGCTGTGGAAATCATTCATCTCCGCCTTTTCAGAATTTGCGATAGAGAATGATGCCAGCGGGCAGATCATTGAAAGTGCAATTAAAACGTTTTTAATGATAGATAACTGGCTTAGCAGGCAGTAATTGAATAGTTAACTCAATGAACATTAAAGATATCGTAAACCGGGATCTTGTCAATCTGACAAACTGCGAGAGTGAACCTATTCACATTCCCGGAAGTATTCAGCCACACGGCTTCTTGTTAGGCCTCACCAAAAAAAGTTACCTGATCGACTTTTGCAGCGCAAACAGTGCTGACTACGTACGACTCACGCCTGAACAGGTGTTGGGCAAATCCCTGGCCGCTATTTTCACGGAATCCGAGGCCGAAAATTTCAAAGTATATGTAGAAGCGGACGTCATCGACTCGGCAAAACCATTTGTCTTTGTTGTCAATGGTACGTCATTCAATACGACGGTGCATGAGAGCGGCGAGAACCTGATCCTCGAATTCGAACCTTTTCCCGACGGTACGCTCAACTTGCCGAACCTTTATAATCAGACGCGCAAATTCGTGTCAAGTATGGAAAGATCCAGTCATCTGACCGAGCTATGCCAGGAGATTGCCAATGAAACGCGAGCGATCACTGGCTATGACCGGGTGATGATCTATCAGTTTGATGAAGAATACAATGGCGAGGTCATTGCGGAGAGCAAAACGGAAGAGCTAAATTCTTTCGCAGGCCAAAAATATCCACATACCGACATCCCTGTGCAGGCAAGGGAGCTCTACATCCGGAATCCTCTGAGGATGATTGCCGACATTAATTACACGCCAGTACCTTTGCTAACCATTGATAATAGCATTGAAAAGAGCAACAAGTCACTCGATCTAAGTCTTTCAATACTGCGCAGCGTGTCCCCGATGCATATCGAATACCTGAAAAACATGGGTGTGGGCGCGACATTGACCATATCGCTTCTTCAAAATCAGAAACTATGGGGCCTGATCGCCTGTCACCACTATTCACCTAAGGTACTCCCGCATTATACCCGGCTTTCTGCATTGCTGCAAGGTCATTTCCTGACTTCGCAAATAGCGGTGCGGCAAACGGCCGAGGAATTTGAAGTAGCCCAGGAAGTGGAAGAAGCATTGCTCTCGTCGCTGGCGTTGCTCCATGAGAATGAGGACTTTATCAAAACGCACTTTCATATTCCCGAGCTGTTGAAACTTGCGAATGCTTCCGGTGTAGCCATGTTTTCTAATGGTGTATTGTACAAAAACGGATTTTGCCCGGAGGACGACGCTTTGAGTCACCTGATGGATTTTTTAGCAAAAAAATATCCCACCCACTACTTTCAAACCGACAGGCTTTTTGACATATATCCCGAAGCGCAAGCGATTGCAAAGTATGCCGCCGGGGTTATTTTCCATTCGCTGCCGTCAGGAAATCGGGACGGGGTTATTTGGCTGAGGCTGGAAAAAATAGAGACTATAAACTGGGCAGGTAATCCGCACAAGGCAATACTGACCAATGAGGAAGGTCTCAGGCTGTCACCACGCAAGTCATTTGAACTTTGGATGGAGGTCGTGAAAAACAAAAGCCGCCAGTGGCAAAAGTCAGAAATCAATGCAGCATCGAATTTCTCCTATGCCTTGCAAAAACACATTAACTTTCACCTGATCCGCAGACAGGAGGAAAAAAACCGGGTACTGAACGAAGAACTCAAAACAGCCAATAAAGAGTTGGCGAATCTGAACTGGATCAGCACGCATGACTTGAAAGAGCCGCTGAGGAAAATCCAGATATTCGCTTCAAAAGTATTGGACCGCGAGGATCCCGACTTATCGGCGCAGGTAAAAGACTCAGTAGGCCGCATGCGAGTGGCGGCTGAGAAAATGCAGCTGCTGATTGAGGATATCCTGGCATATTCAAAAGCCGGAAGTATGGAGAAAGTTTTTGAAATCTTTGATCTGAACATCCTGCTCGAAAACGTCATTAACGAGCTTCATGACGACATGGAAGAAAGCAAAACCCACATTACAAAAGAGCAGCTGCCTGTGCTTAAAATCATTCCTTTTCAAATTCAGCAGCTGTTTGTCAACGTCATTAACAACGCCATCAAATTCACAAAACCAGGCATAGAGCCTGAAATACGCATCACTGCCTCTGTTGAGCCTGGCGTGGACGTGAAGGGTGAAAAAGCTTCGCGGCATACAACCTATTATAAGATTAGTTTTGAGGATAATGGGATCGGTTTCGAAAGGGAATATGAAACCCGAATTTTCGAGGTTTTTCAAAGGCTTCATCCTGCGCATAAATATCCCGGAACAGGCATTGGCCTGGCGATCTGTAAGAAGATCATGGAAAACCATCACGGCTTTATCCAGGCACATTCCGAGCTGGACAAAGGCTCAGTGTTCAGCATTTACTTTCCTGTTGATTAGGACATTGATTTTAAAAAATGAGTATAATGTTCCTCAGCCAACTTCCACCCGGAAGCCTGCTGAGGATTTTTTATTGGCCCTTGACTTACTTTTTTAAACTGGTATTACTTTGGTATTACTGTCATCACACAGTTTAACATTAACCACACATGTCGGTAGCCGCAGCAGTTGGAACATTAACAGACGCACCTGTTATCTCTGCAAGACAATTCAAAAAACTTCGTAAAGATCCTGCCCTGACCGCCGCGGCGGCGGGCCTCCATTACATTCGTTCAGGTGAGGCGCCGGGCTTTTTTCGCAAAGGCAAAGGGCCCCGTTTTTATTATACAGATCAAAAAGGCAATCGCACGAACGATAAGGCTGCTCTGGGTAGGATTAAATCGCTAGTACTGCCTCCTGCATGGAAAGAGGTTTGGATCAGCAACGACCCGGAAGCTCACCTTCAGGCAACGGGCGTCGACGAGGCGGGGCGCAAACAGTACCGCTATCATCCGCACTGGAATCTGATCCGCAACCAGACCAAATACTACCGGTTGCTGACGTTTTCAGAAGCACTTCCACAGCTACGCGAGCAGGTGGAACATGATCTCAGAAAGCGGGATTTCGACTTAAATAAATCAATTGCACTAGTCATCAAGCTAATGGACAAAACCTGCATTCGTGTCGGGAACCAGCGCTATAAGGTAAAGCATGGCTCGTCGGGCATTACCACGCTTGATGCGCGTAGCGCTACGGTTACAGGCAGTAAGATCAGGTTTATGTTTACCGGGAAAAAGGGTATTAAGCAGGACATTACATTGCGGGATACGCAGCTTGCCCGATTGGTGAAACATTACAAGGAAATGCCCGGCAAACGTCTTTTTCAGTATACCACTGAAACCGGATCTAAATGTTCGCTGAATGCGGCCCAGGTCAATGATTATATCCGGCAGCATACGGGGGCCAATTTCTCAGCCAAGGATTTCCGGACCTGGATGGGCACAGTGACTGCTTTTGAATATCTGATTGAACAGCAAAAATATGAAACCCAGCGCCAGTACACCCGGACTGTCAATTCCTGCCTGGATGTAGTAGCCGCGCATTTGGGAAACACGCGAACAGTTTGTAAAAAATATTACGTTCACCCGGCGGTTTTTCGTGCCTATGAAAATGGAAAGATACAGCGGTATCTCAGCAAATCCGTTGATGGGCAGAAGCATTTCTCCGACAGTGAGCAGCACGTTAAATCATTGCTCGCTCATCAGGTTTAAATTGCCGATACTTGGATATATCGTGCAAAAACTCCTACATATACGTTGCTTCTTGAATGCCTTAATTTACCAAAAAGGCCGAATAGACAATGGCACAGCATTTTTAGGATGGCTTCAAAAGGAAAACAAAATTGATCACAAACTTAAAATTACAGTGCTATGGAAACCAATGAAAATCTTGTAGAGGTCCTTAACGACCTGATCAAAATTAATAATGATCGTATCGATGGCTATGAAAAAGCAATCAGTGAAGTAGAAGATCTCGATATTGACCTGAAAGGAATTTTTCAAAAAATGGCCAACGAAAGCCGTGAAAATATAAATGAGTTAAGTGCAGAAGTAAGAACGCTAGGCGGAGACGTGGCAACTGGAACTACTGGTTCGGGTAAGATTTACCGCGTGTGGATGGACATTAAAGCTACATTCACTGGCCATGACAGAACTTCGGCACTGGAAAGCTGCGAGTATGGCGAGGACGCCGCCCAAGAAGCCTATGACGATGCATTAGCGACTGATGTAGATCTGCCGGTAAACATTCGCCAGATCATCGCCAACCAGAAAGCAGAGTTACTGGAATCGCACAATTTGATTAAGAAATACCGTGACTTGCATCAGGCGGTGAATAGCTAATCACTCGCTCATACAAGCAAGAACAGATGCTATGAATGTAAAAGAGGTGAGACCTGACCGGTTTCACCTCTTTTTTATGGAATCGATTTAAATGTTATCTCAGGTCCACTACCTCTACACCGGGATATTGTTTGGAATTAAATGCAAAAAAACTATCAGCCACATTCACATCCGGCTGGAACTGGTCTACTTTATAAGTCACTTCCTGACCGTTTTTCTGGAAAATTTTCCAGCTGTTGATCGATTTGTCAGCTTTGTTCACTTCGATCTGTACTTTGGTAACCTGGCTGTTTTTACCTGTTGGGGTCAGTTCAACTACTTCGAGCGATTTACTACCCTCTTTTCTTTCTTTCAAAAAGGTATACTTAAATCCTTTCTTATAGGCGGAGTAGATCTTCGTAGGATCGAGGTCGCCGGTTGCAGTCGGGTCAAAGTCCTGAAGATTTACCTCGTTGGTCTCTTTAATGTAAGTAGCCATCAGTTTACCATCATTAAAAATCTCCTGTCCAGCCAATTTCAACCGAAACTTCGTCCCTTTCACAGTAGCCTCACCTTTGAGCGGTTTGCCGCCGTCAGGCAGGTACGTAAACAACGCTTTAAAGGATTTGATCTTCTGGTATTTATTACTCATTGCTTCCAGTATAGCCGACGACTTTTTGTCACCCTGCGCATTCGCATTCAAAACTGTAAAAAGTGACATTGCTGCTACCAAAAACCAATGCTTACTTATTTTTAAATTTTCCATATTTAACATTTTAATTCTGTGAGTTATTTAAAAACGGAGTGTATTGATATATAACAAAATTTAGACCAGCACGTACAATGAAGGTTTAATAATAGTCAGGAAAGAAAACTGTGAAGCAATCAATGTGAGATGAATGGTTAACTAACGCCCATTACGCGAAGGTGTTCTTCGAGCCCGCTGAGATCGTGGAACATAACGTCCCGGGCTTTACTTCCGGTAAATGGTCCTACTACACCAAGGAGTTCCAGCTGGTCCATGATACGGCCTGCGCGGTTGTAGCCTAGTTTCATTTTACGCTGGATTAATGAAGTACTACCTTGTTGGTGCGTCACTACTAGTCGGGCGGCGTCTGGTAATAATCCGTCAAAATCCTCCGGATTGAGGTCACTTTTCCCCTCCGCTGCGTCTTCACCTTCATACTCAGGGAGCGCATAAGCATCATCGTATCCGCGCTGGGCGCCGATAAACTCGCAAACATCCTCAATTTCTCTTGTATCGATGAATGGGCATTGCAGACGGATCACTTCGGAATTGATCGCCAAAAGCATGTCTCCCTGCCCTACCAGCTGCTCAGCCCCACCCATATCAAGGATCGTGCGTGAATCGATACTGGAAGTTACCCGGAATGACAAACGCGCCGGGAAGTTGGCCTTGATCAGACCGGTAATCACCTTAACGGAAGGTCGTTGCGTGGCTACTACCAGGTGAATTCCGACGGCCCGGGCAAGCTGTGCGAGACGGGCAATAGGTGTTTCCACTTCTTTGCCCGCTGTCATCATCAAATCTGCTAACTCATCGATTACCAGGACTATATAGGGTAAAAAGCGGTGTCCTTTTTCAGGATTCAGCCTTCTCTGTGCGAACTTGGCATTGTATTCTTTCAGGTTCCTAACCGATGCTTCTTTCAGCAGATCGTACCGCGAATCCATTTCAATACACAATGAATTCAATGTAAAAATCACCTTTTTAGTATCTGTAATAATCGCTTCTTCGGCATTAGGAAGCTTGGCGAGGAAATGTCTTTCGAGTTTGTTGAAAAGCGTCAATTCCACCTTTTTCGGATCGACGAGTACAAATTTCAGCTCGGCAGGATGCTTCTTATAGATCAGCGAAGCCAGGATCACATTCAGCCCGACTGACTTTCCCTGCCCGGTAGCACCCGCCATAAGCAAGTGGGGCATTTTGGCCAGATCGACAATGTGAATGTCGTTGGAAATGGTCTTACCAAGCACGATCGGAAGATCATAGTTCGCTTTCTGAAACTTTTCGCTCGCCAATACCGAGCGGATAAAGACCGTTTCCCTGTTCTTATTGGGAACCTCGATACCAATGGTACCGCGGCCCGGCATAGGAGCAATGATCCGTATCCCAAGTGCGGCAAGGCTCAGCGCAATGTCCCCTTCCAGGTTTTTGATTTTTGAAATCCTGACACCTGCTTCCGGGATGATCTCATAAAGCGTAACCGTAGGCCCGATGGTGGCTTTGATCTTTGAAATGTTGATACCGTAGCTACCCAGGGTGTCAACGATCTTGGTTTTGTTGCTTTCGAGTTCTTCCTGACTTACTTTTTCATGCTGATTTTCAAAAACTTCATTCAGCAATCCAATGTTTGGGAATTGATAGGAGGGCAGATCCAGCATTGGATCATATTGACCAAATTCCCTTAAAACAGATGCATTGATGTCCTCATCTTCTTCCGCTACCTGCCCGGTTACAGGTGCTACATCTTCTACTTCCAGTTCAAGCTTTAATGGCACAGGTGCAGCAGGCGTGACCGGAATAACAGGTGCGACTGGCAGTTCTGTGACGATTTGGACTGGTTGGGCGGTAATATTTTTTTCTAAAATGACCTCCTTCTCAACCAAAGGCTCATCTACGGCCGTGAATTCATCATCATAAGTATCATCAACAACGGACACATATTTACTTTCAGGAACTGATATCTTTTCCTCTCCTGCCACAAGTGGCTCAGTGTCCGGTTCAGGTCGAGCGTGTTTCAGCTGCCAGGCTTCGTAAGCAGATTTGGCATCATAAAAGAATACCGCGAACACAAACAATGCGAAAATAATGGGGATAATGCTACCCCATTTCAGCCAGTCAAACAAGGCAATATTGACCATGTAGCCAATCCCGCCTGAGACAAAGCTCAACGTGTTCTCCGTGTTGCTCATCAACACGACATAACCCATTAAAATACTCACCCAAAGTGTGAAAAAGATAATTTCCTTGGTCGTGCGTGTCAGCGGCAGAAGTTCTTTCCCGAATGCGATTTTCCAGCCAGCGACGAATGGTACCAGCGGAACCAGTAATGCTCCGACACCAAACCAGCGGTACACGAAAAAATGAGAGACTACGGCACCGAGCACACCGAAAAAGTTACGGGTCTGGCGACCTGCGTCACGAATAGACTCCTGCCCAAGCCCGTCGAGCACGCTTTGATCGGACAGGCCGGTGATAATGTATGATAGGAAAGATATTTCCAGAATGACACCCAGCAAAATGAAGAAACTCCCCCACGCCAAAGTATTTTTCGGACTTGTAAATAGATGCTCCCAGTCCAGAGAAACACGAAAACGGGAACCGCTTGCTTCGTCTGCTTTCTGGCGTTGTGTGTTTTCTCTTGGCTTATTTACTGACATTTATTTCAATTCTGGGATGCGTGAAGTGGTATTTTGCCTCTGGTACTCTTATTGGTTAACCATTGCTTTACAGATTTTTTTCACCAGGCCAGGCCCTTCATAGATGAAACCGGTGTACAATTGTATCAATCCGGCCCCGGCTTTTCTCTTTTCCAAGGCTTCCGCCGGCGAGGCAATTCCACCGACGCCAATCACCGGAAATGCGTTGTTTGACCGGTCGCAAAGGTAACGAATTACTTCAGTCGACCGCTGTGCGAGCGGCGCACCGCTCAGTCCGCCTGCTCCTATTTCTTCAACTTCCTTCTTACTGGTGCGGAGTTTTTCGCGGCTAATGGTCGTATTTGTTGCGATAACGCCTGCGATCCCTGTTTGTTTTACAATGTCAATAATATCATCCAGCTGGCTGAATGTCAGATCAGGGGCAATTTTTAAAAATATAGGTTTTGGATTAAATTTTTCCTTATTCTTTGTCTGCAGTTCACGAAGCAATGCGGTGAGCGGCTCTTTTTCCTGCAAATCACGCAATCCGGGCGTATTGGGGGAGCTTACATTGACTACAAAATAATCCACAGCATCAAACAATTCGCGGAAACAGATCAGGTAGTCGCTCAGTGCCTGATCATTGGGCGTGTCTTTATTCTTGCCGATATTCCCGCCTACCAATATTTTAGATTTCCGTTGTTTCAATTTTGCAGCCGCCACAGTAGCTCCTTTATTATTGAACCCCATGCGGTTGATCAATGCCTGATCCTTTTTCAGACGAAACAACCTGGGTTTATCATTTCCCGGCTGAGGTCGGGGGGTAACCGTACCAATTTCAATGAAGCCAAATCCCAATGCTTCCAGCTGATCCACCATTTCTGCATTCTTATCAAATCCTGCGGCTAATCCGACAGGATTACGAAAACGCAACCCAGCCACTTCCTGAACCAGGTCCGGATGCTCAAAAGTGTACATTGACCTCAGCATTTCAGGCACAAAAGGAATTTTGAATGCGATATGCAGCACCTCGCAGACGAAGTAATGGATTCGCTCAGCATCAAACAGGAAAAGTATAGGGGAAATGAGAATTTTATACATCCTGCAAAAATATAATGTTTAAGAGGAAGGGTTGGCGGAGAGGGGGATTTTTATTTTTTTGTCAAAAATTATGTAAATCAATAAGTCAAGCCTTGCCCTCATCATCCAGATTTTCCTGCTCCTTGATAAAATCGTCAATCATGATAACATCTCTGACATCCTGCGGGCGCCGTGCCAGAATTTTAATTTCCCGAAGGTCGTTCAAATGCAAAAAATGAATGGTAGTACCTTCTGTATTCTCAAATGTTCTGGATCTTTGAAAAACTTCCTGGAACTCGAATCGTCTATGAATTCTGGTTAGGATATCTATTTGTCCGGCAAAACCAAAGATCTGAGGTTGTGTAAAATCCAATTGTTCTAGTTTAGCTAGCTCGCTTTCATCCAGATCCATACTTCGAAACACTTCGACCAACCGTAGCCCGTTTGCCTGTGTTGGGTTGATCCAGATATCAATATCATTTGTAGCTCTATTTAATCCATTCAGATATAAGGCAAAACCTCCTACAACCATGTATTCCAGATTGTGCTGCTGTGCACATCTGGTAAAATTCAGGAAATCACTATTCTCTAAATCCATTCAGCCTTGCGAATTGTAATTTTGCGCTCTCCGTCAGTAGGCTGGATCCTGCCCAAGAAGTAACCCATCTCTCGCCATTGTTGGAAAAATTTAATACTTCTTTCCGCAGGACTTTCCTTTGCCCCATCAAGCATTGATTGGATGTAAGGATCATTTAGATCTTTAAAAATGGTTATTACCTTGTTGCTTTTCATAGTTCATTCAAAAACTGTTCAAGTGATTTTGCTTTCAGCTGTCCATTTTCGATTTGTTGAATCTCCTTATAACCCGTTTTAACACTTTCAGAAATATTAAAAGCCTCTAACTTCTGTTCAACCTCTTTCCAATCTTTCAATGGCAGTTGAATTGCAATAACCTTTCCCTTTGAGTTTGTTACGAATTGAACATTCATGGTCTTTTTCAGTGTAATAGTTTCAAGTAAATATCGCAACATTTATTCCTATAACAAAAAAGGTATCCCACCCGGCAGGATACCTTTTTTACTAAATACAAATGCTAACCCTACTTCTTCGCAGGCCACACGTACTCGAATTTGCTATTGATCGGAGCGCCAAAATAATTAACTCCCAGGTAATCGAGGCGTTTTTTATGCGTTTCAAGACGTTTACTGAAATCTTCAAAATTTTTGGACTCTTTCGGGGTCCAGCCTACTTCTGACAAGGCAATGGCACGCGGCCACACCATATATTCCACATAGGCTGGCGTTTTCATGTATTCTGTCCAAACATTCCCCTGTACGCCCAAAATGTGTTTTGCTTCCTCTGCTGATAATTCTTTGGGTGTCGGATCGTAAGAATATGACTCCGCCAGATCAGTGAATCCGCCGATTGCGATCGGTTGGGTTTTAGCATCCGCCTGATAGTGATCCAGATATACAAAATTATTCGGGGTCATAATGACGTCATGACCTTCTTTTGCAGCCGCGATGCCGCCTTCCGTGCCGCGCCAGCTCATGACGGTAGCATTAGGTGACAGCCCGCCTTCCAGGATTTCGTCCCAGCCGATCATCCGGCGGCCTTTGGAAGTAATAAATTTGTCAATGCGCTTGATCACGTAGCTCTGCAATCCGTGCTCGTCTTTCAGGTTTTCCTTCTTGATCAGGTCCTGGGCGAAACGGCTTTCTTTCCATTGCGTTTTAGGGCACTCGTCGCCGCCGATATGAATGTATTTGCTTGGGAAAAGCTCGATTACTTCTGAAAGTACGCTTTCCAGAAACTGCAGTGTCTCTTCACGAGGCATGAACACATCATCATAAACGCCCCATTTCGTCCCCACTTGATAAATCTTGTCAGGATTGTTTCCCAGCTGCGGATATGCAGCCAGCGCAGCCAAAGCATGGCCGGGCAATTCAATTTCAGGGATCACATTCACAAAACGGTCTTCTGCATATTTAAGCACCTCCTTGATTTGCTCCTGAGTATAAAAACCTTCGTAAGGAGTGCCGTCATACTTCTGATCCGAGTAATGCCCCTTCATCGTTTCACTGCGTTTCGATCCGATAGTGGTCAGTTCCGGGTATTTCTTAATTTCAATCCTCCATCCCTGATCCTCAGTCAAATGCCAGTGAAACTGATTTTGCTTGTGCAATGCAATCAGGTCAATGTACTTTTTAACAAATTCGATAGGCATAAAATGTCGGCCTACATCCAGCATGAGCCCACGGTAGGCATAGCGGGGAACATCTTTGATCGTAGCCAAAGGCACAGTCCATTTTACGCCAGGAACCGCTACCGGGCTAAATGCCTCAGCAGGTAGCATTTGCAACAAAGTCTGCACGCCATAGAATGCCCCTTTTGCAGTTTGCGCCTGAATAGTGACACCTTTTGGCGTGGACAACAGCCTGTAACCTTCTTCACCGAGACTTGCATCCGAAGAAATGGCTAATGTAATGTCGCCTTTTCCTTTCGCGGTTTTGATGTCCATTCCAGTCGCTTTGCTCAGCTGCGAAGCCAGCATACTGGCTACCTGTGACCATTTTGCATCTTCCGGGGCGCCGATTTTCGTTTTCGCTTTCATCGTCCATTCTCCTTTTGCCAACAGAATCTGCGACGGTTTGGGAATGATATTGGGTTGCGCCGAGGCTACGTGAAGTAGTCCCAGGCAAAAAAATGTGAACAGAAAATGTTTCATCCAGTTGAAAAGGTATGACTTATTAAAATTATTTAAGAACGCGCAAAATTAAGTTTGTTAGCTTTTAAAATACTACCATTCTCAATTTTTTTATAATTTTATGTAATTATTTGAAAGAAAAGGCCGTTGAAAAGATGCCCGGTAACGATATCATACCAAATTTTAAATGGCAAGGTTTTGTCATACCTGGGTGCCCCGCATGACTGAATTAATAACTTAACTCCTAATAAAAATCTAAAACCTATACCTGTGAAAAGAACCCCTTTTCTTTATTTTATCGCGTTAATTTTACTCACTAACACTTCTTTTGCTTCACTCCCTGCCACTTCAATTCCTGCAATCGGCTCCAAGACCGGGTACGTTGACGGCGGGAAATTAGTAGGCAAAATCGTCGAATCTCCCGGAAACACTGGCGTGAGCTTTGCTACCGTAGCATTACTGATGGTTAAGGATTCAGCCCTTACCAGTGGCGCAGTTGCAGACGAAAATGGTGTCTTTACCATTGCTAATGTTACACCGGGGAAATATATCCTTCGCGTTACCAATATGGGTTATCAAAACCTTTTTGTTCCAAATGTTAATGTATCCGCCGAAGCAAATCTGCTGGATCTTGGAAATATTACAATACTCCCCGAAGCTAAAAAGCTTAACGAAGTGATCGTGAGGGGAGAAAAAAGCATGATCGTGGATGATATTGATAAAAAGATGATCAACATTGGAAAGGATATGCTGGCAACCAGTAACAATGTAAGTGACCTGCTGGAAAAAGTGCCTTCTGTATCGCTCGATGAAAATGGCAATCCCCAGGTTCGTGGAAAAGGTAATGTCGTCGTTTTGATCGATGGCAAACCTTCCAATTTATACGGCAGCGACCTCCCGACCATTTTGCAATCATTTCCTGCTAATCTGATCGAACGTATTGATGTCATGACCACACCTTCCGCGAAATACGAGGGCGAAGGTGCATCTGGTGTGATTGATATTATTACTAAAAAGGCGAAGATCCGCGGAACGAATGGTGGAGCGAGGCTGACTTTGGGCAACAAAAACAACCATAACCTATCGGGTAATATCAGTTATAAAGCCGGTAAGTTCGGCCTCAATGCCTCATTAAGTGGTCAGAACAGGGAAATGACCTGGAAAAGAAACCTGAGCCGTGACAATTTTATTTCGGAAAACACATCACATCTGGAACAATCAGGAACAGGTGGCAACAAAGGCAGGAATGCATTTGGCCGCTTGGGAATGAATTACGATTTCAATGATAAGAACTCGGTGGAAGTCGGGGTGAATTATTCATTGGATGAAAACAAAAATAACAGCAGCATTCTCAACGAAACGAGCGTAACACCCGGTACTGTTTCTGAAAGGTTCCGCCGACTCAATATTGGCGACAATAACGGCAACAACATGAATTTCAGTTTCGATTACCGGAAGAAGTTCGCCGAAAAAGACCATCAGCTCAATTTCACGAGCAGTTATTCCCTCGGCTCGTCTGACGGGGAATCATACCTTTCACAGGAAAGTGTCGTTGATAGTTTGGTGAGAAATCAGCAAAATTTAAGAGACAACAAACGCAGATCACTCTTCCTGAATACCGACTATACCTGGCCAATTACACCAAAATCCACATTGGAAGTCGGTTTGCGATCACGGAGCAGCTCCAATGACAACACCAATGCCTTCTACACGATGAGCAAGGAAACGGGCGGATATTTATTTGATCCCAACATCAGTAACATATTCGGGTACAAGGATGCTACCTACACCGGGTTTATGACATTTTCTCAAAAAACCGATCTGTGGGGCATGCGCGCCGGTTTGCGAGTAACAGATTATAATCAGGAAATCAACCAGATCAGTGTGAACCGTGAGTTCAACGTGCACTTTCTGACGTTGGTACCTTCTTTGGCATTGACCAGAAAATTGGGTGAATCGTCGCAGCTGAAATTGAATTACAGCCGCCGCGTTCAGCGTCCCGAGGCTGACTGGCTCAATCCCTACACGGATGTTTCTGACCCGCGCAACGTAAAATCGGGGAATCCTAACCTGAAACCTGAGTTTACACACAAAGCCGAAATGGGTTATTCCAGTTATGAGGCTGCCGGCGGCTTCGGGCCTTCGTTGTTCATGGACTACTCCAACAACGCGATTACCCAGATCAGGACGATCGATGAAAGCGGTATTTCGCTTACTCGTTTCGACAATGTGGGCCGCGAATTATCTTACGGATTCGAAACTGATTTCTCCCAGAAAATCGGCGAAATATTGAAAATTAATGGAAGCGGCCGTGTTTTCCGCAGCGAAGTAGTGTCACAAATCGCGCAGATTGATAACCGCACGTGGAGCTACTCCGGTAACCTGAATGCATTTATCACATTGCCTCTGGACTTCCGCGCCTCCGCTTATGTGAACTACGAAGGCCCGCGTGCCATTGCGCAGGGTACCCGTGAAGGTGTTTTTATCGCCAATATGGGTATCAGAAAGGATTTGCTGGAAAAAAAGGCTACAATTTCATTCAATGTGCAGGACATATTTTTGTCCAGAGCATACAAAAGCCAGCTGAACACAGCGACTTATTCTCAAAATTCACTCTGGCAACAGACCAACCGTCTTGTGAACCTTACATTCCAATACAGGTTCGGCAAAATCACTGCTAGCGGAGACGATGCATAGTCAATATCAGGCGGTTACAAAAAAAGGAAGGGTATTAGATACTCTTCCTTTTTTATTTTTGAGACGGTTCTGGAAACTATTATTCCAATCAAATGGATTGAATATACGTAACTGGCCTTGGGTGGAATGGTTTTTGCAATCAGCGTGAATAGCAGTAGTCGATTAATTTTGCTTAATTAAACCCTGAACCTGTTTAATGATCTAATCCAGGATGAACAAAAGTTCGTCATATAAATTGGAGCACAGGTTTTAACACAATAAAAAAACATTGACATGAAAACATCATTGAAAATTTTAACATTGCTACTGCTGGTTTCTGTTGCATCAACTGCCCAGAAACTGCCCGCAGACTCTATTTTCGCCAAGTATTATCAGGCTACAGGAGGCAAAGCACTCTGGGACGGTATCAAATCCTATAACCTGAAAAGGAGCTATACGGCAGCATCCGCAGCTCCTTATGACGCCAACGTTACAGTTTCCATTCCAGATCAATCCATATCCAAAACGAAGACGATCATGAAACGCAGCTTTGTGTATACCGTAAAAGGTAACCAGGGCTGGCTGAAAGTGCCGATCGGACAAAAAATGGACGTAAAAGACCTGAGCCAGGCCGAGCAGCAAAATATGCGCATGGAAATTTACAGCGGACTGGTACCTTTTATTGATTACAAAAACAGACAACTCATTGCAACCACGGTAGGCACCGAAGCTTTGAATGGTGTACAGGTAAATCAGGTCGAATTGCAGGGCCAAGGCATGAAGTACAACCTTTATTTTAATGCTCAAACAGGCCTTTTGGTTCGACAAAAAGAGACACAGGCCGGCGTCGAAACCACAACAGATTTGTCAGATTATGCTAAATCTGCGTACGGTGTATTGTACCCAACCAAATTGGTAGAAATTAACAGTACCGATAAAAAACCGGTTACCATCAGATCCGCTGCTGCCATCAATGGCCCGGTGAGTGTGGAGTTATTCAAACGATAACCCGCATTCAGGCAGACTAAATATTTTTTTCTGGATAGTTAAATTTTCCAAAGTTTAACTATCCAGATTTTTTATCCGAATAGCCCAGTTTCCAAATCACCTGGCGAGGTTTAAGTCCAGGATTAATACGTAGGAATGAAGAAAGCACTAAAAGTATTGGCCATTGTCATTTTGACCGTATTGATTCTGGTAGGAGTCTTGATTTGGGGCATTCAGACACCTTTTGGACAGAATTTCCTAACTTCCCAGGCCAATTCCTTTCTTCGGAAAAAACTCAAAACAAAAGTCAACATTGAGAAAGTGCGCTTCGATATTCCGGATTGGGTATTGCTTGAGGGCGTTTATTTTGAAGATACACACGGCGATACGCTCGTAGCCGGCAAGAGACTTTACGTGGATCTTGATATGTACAGCCTTATCAAAGGCAATATCGGGATCAATAAAATAGAACTGGAAGGAGTTACTGCGAATATTAACCGCGTGCTGCCTGACACCGTTTTCAATTTTCAGTTTATCGTTGACGCTTTCGCAAGTACTGACACGGTGCAAACGGATACTGCTTCGGCACCAATGGAAATGCGCCTCGACCAAATCTCGCTGAAAAATGTACGGCTCTCCTACCGAGATGCCGTTACCGGCACAGACGCTGAGACCAACATTGATTCCGCACTGGTCAAGTTTGATAAATTCAACCCCAGCCTCTCCCAATACCATCCTACTACCGTCGCGATACTGAATAGTCAGGCGAAAGTGCGGATGTACAAAGCATTGAAAGTAGCGACCGCCGGGCCGGAACCAAAGCCAGATCCCGCCGATTCGCTGGATTTGAAACTGGGCGACATTGACATTAGCCAGTTTAAATTCCAGTTTGATGATGAAACATCCGGTTTAAGAAATGGCTTGACAGTAGGTAAGTTGCAAGGCCATGTGAACAAAATTTTCATGGGAAGCCAGCAGGTGGACGTGAAAAATGTGTCCCTGGAAAATCTGGCGCTTTACGCAGAATTCGCAAAAAAAGCCAAAGCAGAAGCTACCAAAGATACTATCGCAAAGGTAGCGAACGCTCCGGCTGATGAAACACCTGGCTGGAATGTTAAAGTTGGGGATATCAAGCTTGTCAATAGCGATATCCGGTACGATGACTTCAATAGTCCCAAAATACCTAATGGCCTGGATTATGCACATTTGAATATAAAGGACCTGAATGTCGCGTTACAGGAATTTATTTTCTCTCCTGAAAAAATTGCCGGTGCGCTCAAATCTGGTTCATTCAAAGACAAGAGCGGGTTTACTTTACAAGAGCTGCGCACCAATTTTGCTTACGGCGACAAGGAAACTTACCTGAGAAACCTGTTTTTCAAAACGCCAAAAACATTACTGAGAGACGAACTTACTCTGCGGTACAACAGCCTGGACGACCTTACCAAAGACATTGCCAATGTCAAGATCAAGCTTCGGCTCACAAATAGTCAGATCGCATTCTCGGACATTCTGCTACTGGTTCCAGATCTGGCCAAAACGCCTCCATTTGACAAAGAACCGAATGGTATAGTGAAAGGCTCCGGCCAGATTAGCGGCTCAGTTGATGATATGCTGATCTCCAAGGCAAGGTTCACCATGCTCAACGGAACTGTGCTCAGCGCTGACGGACGCTTGCAGGGATTACCAGACGCGAATAAGTTGAATATGGATCTGACGATCAATGAAATATCGTCGACCAAACAGGATTTGCTTAAAATGCTGCCCGATAGCGCCGTACCCGCTTCGATAGAACTTCCTGAACAGATCAAGATTTCAGGGAAAGTAAAAGGATCAATGGAAAACCTGACGTTGACGACTACGATCAATACGTCTTTTGGTATCGGTACATTCTCCGGAAACCTCAAAAACATTACTGACAGTTTGAAAGCCCAATATAATGGTACGCTGGCTTTCAATGATTTCGATCTGGGCAAGCTGATGAAGCAGCCTCCCGAGCAAATGGGTAAACTTACGCTCAGAACGGATATTGAAGGAGTGGGATACGCACCCAAAACCATGAAAGCCAGACTGGATGGTACTGTACAAAGTGCTGATATCAAAGGTTATGTGTACAACAATCTGACACTTCGCGGGAATGTTGACAATGGTATGGCCAACATTTCGGCTAATATGGACGATAGGAACATTGATGTAAACCTCACCGCCCAGGCCGATCTTTCCAAAGAATTCCCGTCGGTTAAAGCGGATGTCTCGATCGATAATCTGGATCTGACTGCCTTGCATTTGTACGCGGATTCGATGCAAATCAAAGGTGACATTCAAGTGGATATGCTTTCGACTAATCCTGAAAATCCGCTAGGAACGATCAGTATCAATGACCTGGTACTCACCCATCACCGAAGGCCCACCAGTATCGATAGTATCAATGTTCAACTCACCGATTCCAGTGGTTTGAAACAAGCCAACATCAAATCGCCTTTTTTGAAAGCTACTATGAAAGGTGATTTTGTATATACCGAGATCGCCGATGCGCTTTTGACCGAAGTAGGAAAGCATTTCAAAGCTCCTGGCCTTACTTACAATACCATTACGAAGCCCGTCAACTTTACACTGGACGCCACTGTGACCAACCATCCGCTGTTCAAAATGTTCGCGCCGGAGTTGAGAGAAATGAATGAAATCCAGTTGCGCGCGCAGCTGGATAATCAGAAAGATTCGTCGATTGTAGCGAGGTTAACCATTCCAATGGTGGATTACGATAGCATCCGCACCGAGCGGGTGTCTGTCAATTTCGCCAATGTGAAAGAGAATGCCGCCTTGAATGCCAATGTAGGATTGGTCAATACCGGTGGTTTCCGAATTCAGAATGCATCATTGGCAAGTAAAATCGTCGATAATGATGTGAAGTTTGACTTCATTGTAAAAGATTCCGTCAATACCGACCGGCATACGGTCAAAGGAGACTTGGCGGTGGCTGGAAATACATATCGTCTCAATTTGCGGGATGATCTGCTTTTGAATTACAGTAAATGGGAGACGGATACAGCCGGGTTCATTCGGTACGCGACTGACAGTTTGTATGTCAAAGACTTTGTGATCAAAAATGGTGGACAATCCCTTAAAATCAATTCCACTACTACTGCCCCAAACAGTCCACTCGACATTGCAATGAACAATATTTCAATCGGCCCGCTGATTGAAATTGCCACCCGAGATTCGACCATGGCGTCGGGTATCCTGAATGGCAAGATACTGCTGAGCAACTACATGACTGCGCCGGTGTACACAGGAGAACTGACCATTGACAGCCTCGCGGTGACCAAAATACCGGTCGGTAACCTGGTTTTAAAATCAACCAATGAAACTGAAAACCTGATCCGGGTAGATATGTCGCTGACCAATGGTGAGAATGATATGCGGGTTACGGGTGCTTATAATCTCAAATCCGAAAGTCCGATGGATTTTAAAATGGATTTGAAAAGACTGAGTGCGAAGACAATCGAAGCATTCAGCTTTGGTGAACTGCGTGACGCAGAAGGAAATCTGACGGGCGACATTGCCATCACTGGTTCGACAGACAGCCCGAAGTTAAACGGTGCTGTAAATTTTGATAAAGTCGCATTCAATGCTACGCAGCTGGGTTCGAGGTATTCATTGTCTGACCAAAAAATCAATTTCAATGGTCAGAACATTGTGTTCAACAATTTCATTATCGCTGACTCAACGAACCAGCAAATGAAGATCGACGGAAATGTAAGCATTGCCAACATTCCGAATGTGGGTTATAACCTCACGATCGCGGCCAAAAATTTCAATGTCCTGAATTCAACCCAAAAACAGAATGAGTTGTTTTTTGGTAAAGCCAATATTGATGCTAACCTGACTGTTAAAGGACAGGGTAGCAAGTCGGTGATTGACGGTAATATTAAAGTCGATCCGGGCAGTAATATTACATTCGTAATGCCGAGCGATGCCACCGAAGCCGGCGACGCAACGAAGGGTGTGATTGAGTTCGTAGATATGAGCGACTCTACGAAATTAGCGAAGATCGATTCCATTGCCACGGACATTATGGTTGATTTTGCATCGCAGATCAATCTTGAAATTGCGGTAGACGACAAATCCGAGTTCAAAGTAGTGATTGACGAATTGAATGGGGATAATATCAGACTGAAAGGTAATGCACAGCTTAATACCGGTATCGCGCCGAATGGGCAGTTGTTTCTGCTTGGGTCCTATGACCTTACCGAAGGCTCATACGATCTCACATTACAGATTCTGAAAAGGCAGTTCGAAATTCAGAAAGGAAGTACATTGATTTGGACTGGTGATCCGATGAAGGCGGATTTGAACATCACAGCTGCTTATCCTGTGATGGTTGATCCCGGTTCCATTGCAAGCAAATTCCAGGGAGCAAGCAAAATTCCAGTCGAGGTGCAGATCGTGATTACTGGAAACCTGACAACGCCTAATATTACGTTCAACATTGAACTTCCCGAAAAACAAATTGACGAGTCGATCATACGCGACATTTCCGGTCAGGCATTTTGGCAAGACATGCATAATAGTCCGTCGGAAATGAACAAGCAGGCGTTTGCATTATTGATTACTAATAAATTCATTACCGATCAATCGTCACCAGGCTTCAATCTTGGATCTAGCGCAGAAGCTGTGGCACGCCAGAGTGTGAGCCAGTTGCTGAGCGATCAGCTAAATAACCTCGCCTCTGATTTAATTAAGGGTGTGGATCTGAACATCGGCCTCAATTCCACCGCTGACCAGGTTAACGGAGCAAGAACTGACCTGAATCTTGGACTAAGCAAAGCGTTTTTGAATAACCGCCTGAAAGTATCGGTTGGTAAAAACTTCGAGCTGGAAAGCCAGAGCAACTCAGCCAGCTCAACCGAGGTGTTCGACAACATTGCCTTGGATTACTCCATTACCAAAGACGGACGCTATCTTTTCAGGGGTTATCGCAAAAATCAGTATCAATCGATTTTGGAAGGTTTCATCATTGAAACAGGGGTAAGCTTTATTATAACGGCAGACTACGATCTGTTCCGTGAAATCTTTCAAAAGCAGAAAAATGAAGAATAGTCTATTAACAATACTGATTTCCTGCATCATATTGTCGGGCTGCTCCGTCAATAAATATATCCCTGCGGGACAAAGTCTCTATGTAGGCAGCTCAGTGGAGGTTACCGCAGACAGCATTACAAAACCAAACGTTTCTGGTCTGGAAGGTCAGTTGGAAGGCATTATCAAGCCTCCACCGAATAAAACACTTTTGGGCTTTCCCTGGAAGGTCTGGTTTTACTATTGGATCGGTGAACCGAAAAGAGAGGGAGGGTTGAAAAGCTGGTTCCGCAATAAGCTAGGTGAACCTCCGAGGTTTGCCACGCAGCGCGTTGTCGATATCAACGCAAAGAATATGGTTTCCTTTCTCGATAATGAGGGTTATTACCGTTCGGCGGCATCGGGCAAACTAGTCCCCAGCAAAAAAGAAAGTCGTAGGACCTCCACATATGAGTTCGAGGCCTATGTGATGCCGAGGTATGTGATCAATGAAATAAGCTATGTCGTGCCCGACAGCTCACTGTTTAATCGTGACCTGGTTTTAGCAAAAAAGGAAACATACCTCAAAAAGGGTGATCCGGTAAGGCTTGACGTGATTTCCGCTGAGCGAAACCGCATTGATCTTGAATTAAAAGGTAAGGGCTATTACTATTTTAATCCGGACTATCTAATTATTAAGGTAGATTCTACCATTGGTAGAGCGGATTCTACGCTGGGGCTGCAGCAGGTTAACCTCTTTCTCGAAGTAAAGAAAGAAACTGCACAGAATTATCTGAAACAATACTTTATCAACCGGATTTATGTGAATACCGGTACCGAGGAAAACAAATCAGCTGATTCTGTATCCAGTCAGCCGTTACGTAGAGGTCTTAACATTACTGATCCCGGGAAACTTTATAAGAGACGGATTTTCTACGATGCGATAGGATTTCGGCGAGGGTCCATGTACACTAATACCGTACACGATATATCATTGCAGCGACTTGTAAATCTCCAAAATTTCAGGTTTGTTAGAAACCGGTTTGATCTGGTGCCACGTTCGGATTCTGCTTTGTTGGACGTTCACTATGATCTTGCGCCGTCGAAAAAGAAGTCGATACAGACATCGTTAAGTGCAAGTACTAAATCCAACAATCTTGGCGGTTCAACATTAGATGTCACCTGGCGAAACAAGAATTTTTTCAAAGGTGCTGAAATCTTGTCAATTCACGCATTCTTCGGTTTTGATGTTCAACTAGGTGGCAATAGAGGAGCAGGTGCAAATACAATTGGAAATGAATATATAAGATATGGAGCTAGTGCAGACCTCGCCTTTCCGAGGTTTATTATTCCATTTGTCAAGATCCGACCCGAAAAAAGCCAGGCATTGCCTAAAACAATTCTTTCCATCAACTATGAAAACAGGATACAACGGAATTTTTATACAACAACATCAATTCGTGGAGATTGGTCTTATCTATGGAGAAAAAATCGGGAAGTCGAACACACACTTACACCCATTTCAATCAATTTTGTTCAACCAAGGAACATCAATGGAGAAACTTTAGAAAAAATCCTTTTTAACCCTAACACTAATCCACTAGATGTCCTACGATACCTGACTATCCTTGAAAGCAAGTACTTTATCGTCGGTTCAAATTATTCAGTGTCATATAGACCTACGCCTAAGCCATTTAGTAGAAACCAGTTTGCGTTATCAGGTGGAATCGATTACGGCGGCAATTTATTAAGCTTGTTTGCAAAAAGGCCTGCGGCAGATACTCTGCCAAAAGAGTTTCTGGGTGTTCCAGTATTTCAATATATCAAGCTCGACGGCGATATTAGATATTATCGTACGGTAACTCCCGGAATAAAATGGGCAAATCGTCTATTACTAGGAGCAATCAAGCCTTATGGAAATTCAAAAAGTATGCTCACGCCTCAGTTTAAGCAATACTTTGCCGGTGGAAGTACTGGTATCAGAGCATTCAGGGCGCGATCCATCGGACCTGGTTCTATCCCACCAGATACGTCACGAACGGAATTATTCGGCTACCAACAATTTGGAGATATCAGAATGGAGTTCAATAGCGAGGTTCGCATGGCGTTCACCAAAATTATAAATGGTGCTGTTTTTGTCGATGCAGGAAATATCTGGGCATTTGGAGATAGTACCAGAGCAAGATATGATTCCAGGGGCCTAATAAGCAGAGGTTTTATGAAACAGTTGGCAGTCGGAGGCGGTATAGGCCTCCGACTGGATTTCTCTTTCCTGATTTTTAGGCTAGACTTGGCAACTCCTTTCAGAAAGCCTTGGTATAACGGATTGGCCGACCCGGACAATCCGGATGACCCGAATAAAAACAAAAACCCCTGGGTTTTCAATGAGATAAACTTCGGAAGTAAAGCTTGGAGAAAGGAGAATTTGATATTGAATATTGCGGTGGGACTGCCGTTTTAGCCATAACGTTTAACCCCATCTGTTCCAATTAACGTAATTGATATTAATGGTTTTTCCAGGCATCGTTAATACAGCTTTTAGTGTAATCTGACCTTGGGGGTTGAAAGTCAATTGCGAAATAAAAAGTTGTCCTGAAACTTCTCCTACTGGTTCTGACATAAGACTCCACTGGCCTGGCTTAACTAAGTATCCCGATTGACTCCAAACGGCATATTGATAGCCTGGTACGGAATTAAGGGTACCTAAAACTACTTGAACTGGTTGTGGGTCGGTCCAAAGATGGATTGTCCCATTATTTGTCGTAACTGAGTGATAAAACCTAACAATATAGCGTTTACCAGCATAAATAAAACTGACAGCCATCGCGAGGCCTCTTGCGCTAGGAACTATTATGAGAGGTCTTGGTGCGCTTGGTTCTGCTGTAGCAAATAAAATGCTTTGGCCACTTGAACTACCAGATAAAGTGAATGCTGCACCAGCTTTTCCAGCAAGAATTATTGGAGCACCGTCGTCAATTGTGGGAGTTGAAGGTAGAATGAAGTTTAAATCTCCCCCTGCACCACCGTCACTTTCCGGATTATCGGGTTCAAGAAAAGTCGGATCTGAAATGTTCGAGTTGGATAAGGAAGAAATCTCGGCCGCAGATAAAGTATTTGATTTCTTTCCATTTGACTGAACCTTACTCGAAACAATCTCCTCTGATTGACAGGATAACAGGAAGCAAAAGACCACGCAGGCTTGTAAAAATAGTTTGTTCATCTTGATATCATTTTAGTTTGGCCCAAATCTAAAATGATATGTACAGATTTTTTTTTGCGCTTATCCTGAGGCTAAGCAAGCGATTATCGAGAGGCTAATTTTATAACCTAATCTCCTGACAAAGCTCAATCAAGATCCCATTAGTACTTTTAGGGTGCAGGAAGCAGACCAGCTTATTATCCGCACCTTTTTTAGGAATGTCATTCAGGAGAATAAAACCTTCTTTCTGCAAACGTTTCATTTCAGCGATAATGTCTTCTGTTTCAAAGGCGATGTGGTGAAAACCCTCGCCCTTTTTTTCTATGAACCGGGCAATGACGCCGTCGGGGGATAATGATTCCAGTAACTCTATTTTGGTTTCATTGATCTGGAAAAATGAGGTAGCAACACCTTCCGATTCTACCGTTTCACGTTTGTAAGGTTTCGTGCTGAAAATTGCAGAAAAAAGCTGTTCTGCCGCGGCCAGCTCTTTTACGGCGATACCAATGTGCTCTACATTTTTCATAGGATCATTATCACATTATTTGCGGTTATCCCCGCCGCCGACCATACTCAGGTAGCTTTCGTAACGGCTCATTGCAATACCACCTTCCGAAACGGAGTGCTTCACCATGCAGCCGGGCTCATTGATGTGCTGGCAGTTGTTAAATCGGCATTGGTTCAGCAGCTCGCGCATTTCCGGAAAATAATGACTGATCTCCTCTGGCTTCATATCCGCCAGGCCCAGTTCTTTGATCCCGGGAGAATCGATGATAAATGTGCCCGGTTCCAGCTCGAACATTTCCGCAAATGTGGTGGTATGTACACCTTTATTGGCAAATGTGGAAACTTCCTGCGTTTTAATGTCCAGGTCAGGGGCAATGGCGTTGACTAATGTGGACTTCCCTACTCCCGAATGCCCGGAAAGCAGCGAAACTTTCCCTTTGAGTAATGCTGAAAATGGCTCCAAACCTTCATCCGACAGGGCGGTAGTCGCAATGCAATGATAACCAAGGCTATCATACAAATCCATTAGCTCCGACTGAAATTCCTTCATATCGTCATTCAGCAGATCCTGTTTGTTAAAAACCAGTACGCCGGGAATACGGAACGATTCAATCGCCACCAGAAAGCGATCAATGAAACCCAATGATGTTCTCGGAAATACCAGCGTAGCGATCAGGATCGCCTGATCAACATTGGCGGCGATGAGATGCGAGAAAGCAGATTTATGCACCGATTGACGGACCACGTAATTCTCGCGCGGCAAGATCTCGTGTATGATCCCGAAATTCTGCACATCGTCTTCTATCTCAAAATTGACATAATCACCTACCGCAATGGGGTTGGTAACCTTTAATCCCAAATTCTTAAATTTACCTTTCAACCTGCATTGCCAGATGTGACCGTCCCTGCTGTCTCTCACATCATACCAGGAACCCGTGGAGCGCAGCACCAACCCTTTTACTAACATGCTTTGATCAATTTTTTCAACAATTAGCGAATTTAAGAGGAGTTTCGCAGAACAATGCAAAAATTACAGACTTGCACCAAATTGTGAGAACCGAAATTAAGTAGTTTTCTTACAAAGACTGTTTTTTACGTTAAAACAATCATTATAGACAAAAACGTGTCAACTGCTTATCTTCCGGTTCTACATCTCAACCTATCCTTTAACAGGAATATCGTCTGACCTCAGCCTAAAACACAAATAATAATATTTTTTAATATTACGGGGCATTTTAACACTTTTTCCATACATTAGTATCCTTTGATTATAAAGAATATTAAAAAACACATCACAGTAAAATATCTTACCCCCCATAATGGACTTAGTTGTAGAAGAACCGAATTCGGTCATTGATATCCGTAAAAACCGTATCAGAAGTAACCTGTTGCTTCATCTATACCAATCGGGCGATACTTCAATCAACAAAATGGCAAGGCTGTTCCATGCCAGCATTCCGTCCGCCACCGGTATCGTTAACGAACTGATGCGAGAGGGCTGGATCACCGAAACCGGAACTGGTCCGGCCAGGGCGGGCAGGCCACCGGTACTGTACGGGCTTAATGCCAAGAAGTATCTGACATTGATCATGGACATTAACCGCCATGACACGCAGCTCGTCATTTTCGACTTGCATAATCAATTGATATTGAGGAGAAAAGTAGACATTCGACTGGACGATTCTGCAACGTTTCTGGAAGAGCTCTTCAAATCCACGGATGACTTTTTGAAATCCAATAATATCAGTCATAGCAAACTTTGGGGCATTGGAGTTTCGATGCCGGGACTGATCAATTCATCGCAGGGCATTAACCTCACCTACCTGAACCTGACACCCCCGGGTGTTCCCTTGGTGGCGTTCCTGAAAAAGCATTTCCAGCTGCCTGTTTGTCTTTTCAATGATACCAAAGCGACTACCATCGGCGAACACCGGTTTGGATTCGCGATGGAAAAATCGCAGGTACTGACCATTAATATTGACTGGGGTGTAGGGCTTGGCATTATCATTAACGGAGAGGTTTTTAACGGCGCATCGGGCTTTGCCGGAGAGCTGGGCCACATTCAGGTCAAACCAGACGGACTGCTTTGCCATTGCGGAAAAATAGGCTGCCTGGATACCATTACCTCAGCCCTGGCCTTGATCCGTCAGGCGAAAGAGGGTATCAGCAGCGGCAGGGCCACTATCCTGACCCAGATCGTTAACAATAACCTGGACTTGCTGGATACTTCCCACATCATTGAAGCGGTGCACGCGGGCGACGAGTTTTCTATTGATCTGTTGAGTACAGTCGGTACTGAGCTGGGCAAGGGACTGGCGACAGCAGTACATTTGTTTAATCCGGAAGTGATCATTGTGGGCGGCTTGCTGGCTGAGGCAGGGCCATTTATTTCCAATCCGATTGAGCAGGCCATTAACAAATATTGCCTGTCCGACTTTAAAAATTCGCTCTCGATCCATATCTCCAAGCTGGGGGCAAAAGCGCGCTTGCTGGGTACTCAGGCCCATTTATTTGAACATCTTATTGCGAAAGAATTCTCCTGATATTTCACATTGGGCTGATGTCCGCTATTTAAAATCAAGCGACTCAGCCCAATGTCTCCTTCACTTTTTCCATGATCGTATCGGTAGCGCCAATACCCGACAGAACATATTGCTCATTTACTTTCCCGGCGCTAATTCTCATTTCCGGGTTTCCAATCCATTGATTCACAATATCTTTGGCAGACTCTACGTCTGACACGGCCACTGCTCCACCTTTTTCTTTGAGATCTACCGCTTCCTGAAACCGGTGGTATCCTTTGTTGCCAAAAACAATGGGTAATCCGAAAGTAGCTGCTTCCAGAATATTGTGAAGGCCCGCACCGAACGAGCCGCCAATGTAAGCCATATCACCATACCTGTACAATGATGACAGCATGCCGATGTTATCAATGATCAGATAGTCAAACTGCTCAGAATCTGTCGTCTTTTGCATTTCAGAATAGAGCAACGACCTGCCTTCCAGACTATTTCGCCAACCGGAAATTTCCTCTTTTTTAATCTCATGCGGAGCAATGATCGCTTTCAATTTGCCTTTTGAACTATTCAAAAGCGGTATCAAAACCTGCATATCCGACGCCCATACCGAGCCTGCCACCATGCATATTTTTTCATTTCTAAAAAGGGCGATTGCGGGTAGGTCGCGGGCATTATCAGCAATGGTTTTAACACGGTCAAACCGGGTGTCACCAGCAATACTGCATGATACAATACCAGCCTTCTGAAGCAATGCTACCGACTGCGCATTTTGCACAAAAATATGGTCAAAGCATTCCAACATTTTACGAAAAAACCCAGCATAGGCCCTAAAAAACACCTGACCAGGCCGAAAAATAGATGAGAAAGATAGAATGTAACTACCGTTTTTTTTGAGCTCAGTCAGGTAATTAAACCAGAATTCATATTTGATAAAAAAGACGATCCGGGGATTAACAATTTGCACAAAACGCCTCGCATTAGCCGATGTATCGAAGGGCAGATAACAGATATAATCCGCGCCGCTATAACTTTTTCGGATCTCGTAACCGGACGGAGAAAAGAAGGTTAGTAAGATAAAATGACCGGGGTACTGGTTTCTGTAAGCCTCCATAACCGGCCTTCCCTGCTCGAATTCGCCCAAAGAAGCCGCATGAAACCATATGACCGGCCTACCGGCAGCGAGGCTTTGAAACGACTTTTCCATGTCATCGATGAGCCCTTTCCTGCCTACCACACCAAGCTTTATTTTCCGGTTAAAAGGTGCAACGAATTGGATTAAAAATGCAAACAGATTGATTGTAAATTGATAAGCGATTTCGACCAAAGGATTCTGATTAAAAGGATATTATAGAAAAATTTAATTTTAAAAACCGCATAGGTCCGCAGTCTTTGGCAGGCTTTTATATTTCTTTTTTCGTTTAAAGAACATAAATGTACAAAAAACCGTTAAAGTGCTGTCGGTATACAGCACCATACGCTATTATTTTGTACTTTCACTGTTCATACGACACATACATAGTCACAGAGAATTTATTTATAATATGATGCGTGTAAAACTTTTACTTTCAGTATCTATTCTGTTTGCACTATCGACAGATATATACGCTCAACGCCGGACAGCGAAGACAGAGGACAGCGAGGAGAGCTATAAATCATTCACTTCTGTGGGAATTACGACTAACACCAACTCAGGGATCCTGGGAGGGGCCGTGTTTCGTCAGTCATCCGCGATATCTTCCAAGCTTTTTGGGAAAAACCAATACAGATACCTGGCGCTGGAACTGGTGAACGTAAAACATCCGAAAGAGCTTTCAACTCAGGATTTTGTAACGGGCGCAAGGCTTGTTTACGGAAAGCAAAATTATTTGTTCGTCCTCAGACCGGAATACGGCCGGGAGCTGACATTGTTCAACAGACATGAAGACGAAGGTATCTCCATCAGCGCAATCGTAGCGGCGGGCCCTTCTTTAGGCCTTGAAAAGCCATACATGGTTCAGTTTCAGACTTCCGATGGTCGTGTGGTGACCGAGCCTTTTGATCCCGTTAAACATGCAGGAAGCTCTCAGACTACGGGTATTGTAGGCGCAGGAAGCTTTTTTCAGGGATTTGGTCAAACGAAAATCGTTCCGGGGCTTCACGTCAAAACAGCTATGAGTTTTGAGCTAAGCGCATTCAGAGAAAATGTGACGGGTGTGGAAATAGGTTTCATTGCGGAAGCATTTTCCAGGAAAATTCAAATTATGGCATTTGCTGAAAACAGGGCTATCTACACATCAGGCTACCTGACCCTTTATTTTGGAAGCAAAAAACGATAATTAATTACTAATTGACTTACCGGCCCTCATTGATCGGTTCGTCAGAGATTACAGATTGATATGATTGAATTACCAGTGATCCCTTCGGAGCGTAAAAAAAGACCCGATTGGTTAAGAGTGAAACTTCCGGCAGGACCTGAATTCAGAAAAGTAAGGCAGCTGGTTGATAATTATAAACTACATACGATTTGTGAGAGCGGGAGCTGCCCGAATATGGGTGAATGCTGGGGCGCGGGTACAGCCACATTCATGATCCTTGGAAATGTTTGTACCAGAAGCTGCAGTTTCTGTGCGGTAGCGACGGGTCGGCCCAATGAATACGATGCCGATGAACCGAGACGTGTGGCGGAGGCGATCAAACTGATGCAGGTTAAACATGCCGTCATTACTTCCGTAAACCGTGATGAATTGAAAGACAGAGGCGCCGAAATATGGTACCAGACTGTGCGGCAGGTGAAGGAAAATACGCCTGAAACTACCATTGAAACATTGATTCCCGATGTAAAAAACAACTGGGATGCGCTGATACATATGATCGAAGCGGGCCAGGAAGTGGTTTCACATAACATGGAAACGGTGGAACGTTTATACCGGTCGGTACGTCCACAGGCGAAATATACAAGAAGCCTGGAACAGATCAAACGGACCAAAGAATTCGGTAAGCGTACCAAATCCGGGATCATGCTTGGCCTGGGTGAAACCATCGAAGAAGTTCACAAGGCAATGGATCATCTGGTAGAGAATGGTCTTGATATCCTTACATTGGGACAATACCTGCAGCCTACCAAAATGCACCATGAAGTGATCGAATGGATCACGCCGGAAATGTTTGAAAACTACAAAGAGGAAGGCCTGAAAAGAGGGTTGAAATATGTAGAATCAGGCCCGCTGGTGCGTTCCAGCTACCATGCAGAACGTCACGTGAATGTTCCGATCTAGACATTGATTTTGTAAAACATAAATTAAAAACCCTGCTTATAGAAAGTAAGCAGGGTTTTTAATTTAACAGAAATCTCAGTTGCATTCAAACCCAATAGACTAAGCCTGCTTTTTCCATGATTTTAATTTGGTTAATGTCTTAAAAAAATTCAATTTTGTTTTTTAATCCATACACTAATAGCACAGTTCCAGACGGAATTAACCATTAATATTTTTTCATTTATGCCATACTTATTCACCTCGGAGTCCGTATCTGAAGGACATCCTGACAAGGTAGCCGATCAAATATCAGATGCTTTAATTGACAATTTTTTAGCTTGGGATACCAATAGTAAAGTAGCCTGCGAAACATTGGTAACTACCGGACAGGTGGTACTTGCCGGAGAAGTGAAAACCAATACTTACCTTGACGTGCAGAAAATTACGCGTGAAGTCATCAGAAAAATTGGTTACACGAAGAGTGAATACATGTTTGAAGCCAATTCCTGCGGAATTTTATCAGCCATTCATGATCAGAGCGAAGACATTAACCAAGGTGTTGACAGAGCGGTTGCTTCTGAGAGTTTCGAAGAAAAAGCAAATGCACAAGGTGCTGGTGACCAGGGGATGATGTTCGGCTATGCAACGCGTGAAACTGAGAACTACATGCCGCTTGCATTGGATCTTGCCCACAAGATTCTTCAGGAAATGTCTTTTATCCGCAATAACGAGTCCAGCCTGATACCTTACCTTCGCCCAGACGCGAAATCACAGGTGACGATCGAATACAGCGACGAGAACGTGCCATTGCGCATTGACACGATTGTGGTTTCCACGCAGCACGATGACTTCGATTCGGAGGCTACCATGCTCGCTAAAATAAAGGCCGACGTGATCAACATTGTGATCCCGCGCGTGAAAGCAAAACTTACTCCTGAATTACAGCAGCTTTTCTCGGGAGACATTACCTTCCACATCAATCCTACCGGAAAATTTGTGATCGGTGGCCCGCACGGGGATACCGGATTAACTGGCCGTAAAATCATTGTAGATACCTATGGCGGAAAAGGTGCGCACGGTGGTGGTGCATTCTCAGGTAAAGATCCTTCCAAAGTAGACCGTTCTGCGGCGTATGCGACCCGTCACATTGCTAAAAACATGGTTGCGTCAGGCCTTTGCGATGAAGTACTCGTTCAGGTTTCTTACGCGATCGGTGTGGCTCAGCCATGTGGTTTGTACGTCAATACTTATGGTACATCCAAAGTAGCAGGTAATGATGGTGAAATTGCTTCGAAGATCGGAGAGATTTTTGACCTTCGTCCCTATGCGATCGAGCAACGCTTGAAACTGCGTAACCCTATTTATTCCGAAACTGCTGCTTACGGTCACATGGGCCGTAAAAATGAGATCGTTAAGAAATCATTCAAAGGAGCAAACGGTGAGGAAAAAGAAGTTGAAGTTGAATTGTTTACATGGGAAAAACTTGATTTTGTTGATGCGATCAAATCAAAGTTTGCGCTGTAAATCTTCCTGGATATGATGAAATAAGGCCGGTCAGTCACCGGTCTTATTTTTTATTTTATCCAAACATTAATTTTGTTCTGAAAGTTGCCATTTTTGCGGAATTATAATCTAAAGAATCAACTAATCTTTACCTTTAACTAATAAATCCAGAATACTACCGTTCCTAAGGAGCCGAGTAAAAATTCCATTAAACGATCCCGACGCATCTCCCTATCTATGAAATATCAGAAAATAAAATTTAATAATGTTGAAAAAAGCACCTTTTTCCCTACACTCCGACAGCGTGTAGATCAGCATTTCTCCGCAAACAATTTATGTAAGTCGGGCGGGAAGAAGATCATTTATAAGGCCTTTTTCATGCTAAGCCTGTATCTAATTCCTTATCTGTTAATTCTCTCTGGTTATTTTTCGGGTCTTGCCATGTTCGCGCTGGCCATTATCATGGGCTTTGGCGTGGCGGGAGTGGGAATGTCCGTCATGCACGACGCGATCCACGGTTCACTGGCAACTTCTAATATTCTGAACAAATTTTTCGGGGCTTCCATTTACCTGCTCGGCGGCAATGCTTACAATTGGGAAGTACAACATAACAGGTTACACCACACATACACCAACATTCACGAAGTTGACGAAGACATTACGGGTAAATTCCTGCTTCGGTTATCATTTCAGGAGAAACAAAAGAGCATTCACCGTTTCCAGCACATTTACGCCTTTTTTCTGTATAGTCTGATGACTTTTTCGTTTCTGTGGAAGGATTTTAAGGAGATCTCTCTTTTTAACAAAATGTCCAAAACAGGGATGACCAAACCCTTTCCAAAAAGAGAACTGGTGAAGCTCGTGGCTACCAAGCTTGCCTACGTGGTCTTTATCGCGGTTATCCCGCTTTATTTTACCTCAATAACGTTTGGAGAATGGACCATCGGCTTTTTTGCGATGCATTGCACTGCTGGAATGATCCTGAGTACCGTGTTTCAAATGGCACATGTGGTGGAAGGTGTAGAACAGCCAGAACCTAATTGCAGAGGCTGCGTAGAAAACGCCTGGGCGGTGCACCAGCTGCAAACTACTTCAAACTTTGCCGGGAAAAACCGTTTTTTATCATGGTATATCGGCGGGCTGGACTATCAGATTGAACATCATTTATTCCCTTCTATTTCCCATATCCATTACCATGCATTGTCTCCGATTGTGCGGGAAACTGCGATCGAATTTGGATTGGATTACAATGCCAAGGCAAATTTCGCCGACGCGCTTGGTTCTCACATCCGAATGCTGAAAAGTATGGGCGCCAGATAGCCCATACCGTCTGTCTTCTATTATTGCGCCTGTTCTTCCAGTTCGCTTTCCCGGGCAAGCCGTTCTATCATTTTCATCTTCTCAAAGTTTTTGGGTCTTGAAAAGAATGTATAAATGGCCGGGATCACATATAATGTCAGGACCAGCGAAAACAACAGTCCTCCCATAATCACAATACCCATCGACATCCTGCTTTTACCTGCGGAACCGAGCGCCATCGCAATCGGTAAGGCTCCGAGAACAGTAGCAAGACTAGTCATCAAAATAGGCCTGAAACGCAGCGTTGCAGCTTCCAATGCAGCCTCACTCACGCTCCTTCCCTGTTCCCGAAGCTGATTCGCAAATTCTACGATCAAAATTCCGTTTTTAGTCACTAAACCAATCAGCATGATCATTCCGATCTGGCTGAAAATATTCAATGTCTGGTCAAAATACCACAATGAGAACACCGCGCCGCCAATCGCTAGCGGTACCGTGAACATGATGATAAACGGATCGATGAAACTTTCAAACTGCGCCGCAAGGATAAAATAGATCAATACCAATGCTAAAAAGAACGAGAACATCGTATTCGAAGAGCTTTCCGCGTAATCCCTCGACGATCCACTCAAAGCTGTCTGAATAGACTCGTCTCTGAGCTTATCCCTGATCCGGTCCATGGCCGCAATTCCGTCACCGACGGTTTTTCCAGGCGCCAGCGCTGCCTGCACAGTGGCGCTCATGTAACGGTTGTAATGGAAGAGCTGCGGCGGGCTGCTTTCCTCTTCCGCCTTCACAATGTTGTCCAGCTGCACCAAATTGCCATTACTCGTTTTGACAAACATACTTTTCAAGTCTAACGGCTCATCACGGTTGACACGATCATACTGTCCTATCACCTGGTACTGCCGGCCATTCATGGTAAAATAGCCAAAACGCTGCCCTGCAAAAGCCAGCTGCATGGTTTGCGCAACATCCTGAACAGAAACGCCCAATGACTTGGCCTTCTCCCTGTCAATCCGGATCTGGATTTCCGGCTTGCTGAATTTCAGGTTAACGTCTGTAATCGCGAATGTGGGATCATTAGAAGCCTCCTCCATGAATTTGGGAAGGTACTCCCGCAGTTTTTCAAAATCAGGTGCCTGAATGACATACTGGATCGGTAAGCCGCCCCGGGAGTCCACAGATATCGTCTGCTGCTGTACCACGAAAGCCTTCGCGTCCGGCATCTGTTTCAGTTTTTTATTGATATAATCCGCAATCTCCTGTTGCGATTCTTTACGAAACTTCTTGTCTACCAATGCGATCCGGCCACTTCCCGTATTGGCTGCTCCAAGACCGGAGTTACCAGGCGAAGTAATCAACATCAGTCCTTTCCGGCCTGGCATCGAATCCATGAGCATATCACTCACATTCTTTACGTATCTATCGGTAAATTCAAAGGAAGAACCCTCAGGTGCCGTCATATTGATACGGAACCAGTTGCGATCGTCGAGCGGTGCCAGCTCCGATTGCAGGTCTTTTCCAAAAAACCAGATCATGCCTACTGTGATCAACACAATCGGAACGGCGACCCAGCGCATTTTGAGAAACTGACCCAGCGCATTGCCATAGTTCTCTGTAATTTTCTCAAAAAACGGCTCTGTCTTCTCATAGAACCAGCTCTTTTTGTGCGTTTTACGAACCAGGTAAGCATTCAACATCGGCGTTAATGTCAGCGAAACGAATGCGGAGATCAAAACAGCAGCGGAGATCACGATACCAAATTCCCGAAAGAGCTTTCCGACAAAACCTTCCATAAAAATCACCGGAAGAAAAACCGACGCTAGTGTGATGGAGGTTGACAAAACCGCGAAAATGATCTCATTAGCACCCTTTATGGCCGCCTCAATGGGGCCCATACCTTGCTCTATCTTCTTGAAAATATTCTCCGTGACCACAATACCATCATCCACGACCAGTCCGGTTGCCAGTACGATCGCCAGCAACGTGAGCACATTGATCGAAAATCCCATGATATACATCACGAAAAACGTCCCGATCAGCGACACCGGAATATCGATCAACGGCCGAAAAGCAATAAGCCAGTCGCGAAAAAACAGGTAGATAATGATCACCACTAGGATAATCGCGATCAGCAATGTTTCTCCAACTTCTTCGATAGACCTCTCCACAAAAATCGTATTGTCGATCAATGTGTCCAGCTCGTAATCCTTCGGCAGCTCCCTTTTGATATCTGCCATCCGTTTGTTGACCTCCTCGGCAATGTTGAGATAGTTGGCACCTGGCATCGGCGATATCGCCAGACCGATCATCGGCACATTATCCAGCCTCAAAATCGTCTCTTCATTCTCAGGGCCCAGCTGAGCGTACCCAAGATCCTTTAAATGAATGGTTTGTGTAGCAGAATTCTTAATGATCAGCTCATTAAAATCCTCTTCTGTACGAAACCTGCCAATGGTCTTGACCGTCAGTTCCGTGTTATCCCCGGCGATTTTACCACTTGGCAGCTCCACATTTTCCTTATCCAGCGCCACTTTTACATCTTGGGTAGTAATACCCAATGCAGCCATTTTCACTGGGTCCATCCAGATGCGCATCGCGTATTTTTTCTGACCGAAAATCCGTATCTCACTCACGCCCTCAATGGTTTGCAGGCGCTGCGCGATCACATTTTCGGCATAGTCACTCACTTCAAGGTGCGACCTGGTATCACTTTTAAATGTCAGTACAATGATCGGTTCCGAGTTGGCATCCGCCTTCGCTACCACCGGCGGGCCATCAATATCGAGTGGTAAGGTCCTGGAAGCGGAGCCTACTTTGTCCCTTACATCATTGGCAGCACGTTCCATATCCACACCAATGTCGAATTCCACGGTGATTTGACTGGTTCCCTGGCTGCTGGTGGAGTTAATGGACTTAATCCCTTCGATACTGTTGAGTTGCTTTTCCAGCGGCTCGGTGATCTGGGATTCGATAATGTCTGCGTTGGCACCGGTGTAACTCGTTCGTATGGACACTACCGGTGGATCAATGGAAGGAAACTCCCGCATCCCCAGGAATTTATAACCCAAAAACCCGAAAAGGATGATCAGCAGGTTCATGACAATCGCAAGGACCGGCCGCTTGATAGAGAGAGTTGAAATACTCATAATGGAGAATGAATGTGGTTGCTCAATTCACCTTAACTGGGGTGTTGGCCTTAATGGCGATGATGCCGGAAGTGATCAATGAGTCACCGGGCTGTAATCCTTCGATTACCTGAATTTTTTTATCAGTTCTGAGGCCGGTAGTAACCATCACCTCCTTTGCTTTTCCGTTTTTAACCAAAAAGACTTTTTTACCTTTCAAAACAGGCACAATAGCCTCAGTAGGAATCATCATTGCCTTTTTGTTAGCATCCAGGTCTGCCAGAATCTTGACAAACATGCCGGGGAAAAACCGGCCGTCGGGATTTTGTGCAATAGCCCGCACCCGTAATGTCCGCAGATTTTCGTCCACCTTCGGGTCCACTGCCAGAATCCGCGCATTGAAAGTAGAAGGATCTCCGTCCAGGTTAAACTTGACCACATTCCCAACTTTGATGTTCGGGGTATATTTTTCGGGAACCGTGAAATCAATTTTGACTGGATTGCTCTGAACAATGGTTACGATGGGCGTACCCGGTGACATATATGCACCTTCGCTAATGAACTTAAGTCCTATTTTGCCGCTGAAAGGTGCGCGGATCTCTGTTTTAGCGAGCTGTGCCTCAATCACTTCCCGCTCTGCTTCCAGCACCCTGATGTTGTTCGAAGTCACATCGTATTCTTCCAGGTTAATGGCTTCTACATTCAAAAGCTTCTTCTGGCGGGCTTCTATTTTTTTACTAAGCTCCTGATTGTAAGTTACTTTTTGCAGCTGCGCTCTCAATTCCCTATCATTGATCTTCGCAATAAGCTGGCCTTTGGTAATATATGCGCCTTCCTGAATATCCAGCTTGATCAGTTTACCCGAAGTTTCAGCCATCAGGTTTACCTCTTCATTGGGCAAAACCGTTCCGGAGGCGAAAATCTGATTTTCAATCGTTTCTCTGTCAACGACATATACATTGACTGGCACAGCGCCACCACCCGAGCCTGCACTTTTCCCTTCGGCTCCTTTTTTTACTTCCGAGGGTTTATCTTTCCCCGGTTTTGAGAACACAAAAAGTTTCCCCAAAATCAGGATGATGATAATTCCTCCAACCAACATAATGGTACGCATAGATCAATTAAAAATAAATTTCGTTCAAATAGAAAACTAATAAATTATATTTCTGTAATGTGTTAATTAAAGATACTTCATATTGTACAAAGCGGCAATTAGTTAGTTTTATACTTTTCCGGTAATCCTTCTTTCTAGTCACCATTGGATTTTCAATACGCCCTTTGGATAATCTGTTTGTAATAAATTCTCCGTTTCGCTTACATTTATTATTGTCTGAAACATTTCTTCATCTGGCTACAATGAAAATACCTCCAAAGCCACTCGGCTACTTACTTACACTCATTATCTTATTTTTAACTATGCACACTAGTGGTCAGAATATTATCAAAACTTATGACAATCAATGGAAAACCGTTGAGGCTTATCAAACAAAAGGCTTGCCCAAGTCTGCCCTGGAAGAGGTAAAAAAGATCTACCAGCTTGCTAAAAATGAAAAACAGGACGCCCAGGTGATCAAGGCGGCTGTTTTTATGATCAGCCTGCAAACAGAAAATCAGGAGGACAACGCCATTGCCGCTATCCGGGAGCTTGAAAAAGAAGTATCAGCAGCCGCAGAACCAGCAAAATCCATTCTGACAAGCCTGCTCGCGTCCCAGTACTATCATTATTACGAGAACATTCGCTGGCAATTGTACAACCGGACTGCCACTACGGGTTATGCCAAGGAAGATGTCAGTACGTGGGGAACGGAAGATTTTCATCAAAAAATAACGGCTTTATATCTCGCGTCCATTCAACATGATGCGCTGTTGAAAAAAACCAAACTGGAACAGTATGAGGCGATTATTACGAAAGGTAATGTAAGAAAGCTCCGCCCCACGCTTTATGATCTGCTTGTTTTTACGGCGCTCCCCTACTTTTCGTCAGACGAGCGGAACATTAAGAAACCTGCCTATGCATTTGAAATCAACACCGCATCCGCATTTGATCCGGCGGCTGATTTCATTCACCGGAAGTTTGAAACGAAGGATTCCACGTCGCTCGAATTTTACGCATTACAGTTATACCAGCGGTTAATTGCTTTTCATATTAACGATCCGCAACCTGACGCGCTGATCGATGCGGACATTCAAAGGATCCAATATGTGAAGCAAAAATCTGTTCATCCAGATGCTAATGAGCTTTACTTCATGGCTATCAATCAAGTGGCCGAACAGTACCAATCGACGCCAGCGGCCGCGCATGCGTGGTTTTTAAAAGCAGCGTGGTATCAAGAACGTGGTAGTTCATTTAAGGTCAGTGGAGATACTACCAATCGCCTTGAACTGGTAGAAGCGGCAAGAATTTGCGAAAAAATCACAAAAGAAAACCCGGACACAGAAGGCGGTAATAATGCCTATAATTTGTTGAATTTGCTTCGGCAGAAAGAACTTCAATTTTCAGTCGAAAGTATCAACATTCCAGACAAGCCTTTTCTCGCTTTTATAGAGTTTAAGAACTTCACAAAACTGTATCTCAGACTTATCAGGTACACGGATGAGATCAGTTTCAAAAATCGGCAAAACGATATCCGTGAAACCTGGAAACTATTGGTAAAAGCTCCACCAATCAGAAACTGGGAGCAAAACCTGCCTAATACGAAAGATTACCAGAAACATGCTGTCGAGATAAAAGTGGATGCGTTGCCCGTAGGTCAATATGTACTGCTCGCGAGTTCAAATAGCGATTTTAGTGAAAACAAAGCAATTGTCGGCGCGAGAGTGTTGTATGTCAGTAACATCAGTTACGTGCGAAAAGAGGACGATTACTTTGTACTAAACAGAGATACTGGCAAACCGCTGGCGAAAGCAAGTGTAAGAGTGTGGCTAAGCAATTATGATTATAAATCAAGGAGTTACAAAAAAGAAAAAGGGCCTCATTACGTAACAAACGAAAGTGGCCATTTCAGCAATAAAATCATTGATGAGAACAAAAGAGTAGACGACCAGATCCTGGAAATTACGCACGAAAAGGATAAGCTTTTTACTGAGGATCCGATTACCACTTTCTATTTTGATGAGGAAAGTAACGACGCCACAAGTAATGAAACAACATCCATTTATCTCTTCACCGACCGAAGTTTGTATCGCCCTGGACAAACTATTTATTACAAAGGACTAGTGGGCTTAGGCAATGCCGTATTAAAAGACCAAAAGCGAAAAATTGATATTGTTCTGCAAGACGCAAATGGTGAATCCATTGAAAAGGTAACGAAGACTGTCAACGAATACGGAAGCTTTTCAGGCTCATTTGTACTTCCACAAGGCACATTAAACGGACAATTCTCTATCAAAGCAGACGATGAGCATACGGTTCACTTTCAAGTGGAAGAATACAAAAGACCCAAATTCCTGGTGCAATTCGATACGTTGAACAATTCTTACAAACTAAATGACACTATTAAAATCGCGGGCATAGCCACGGCTTACGCAGGGAACCAGATTGACGGCGCGAAAGTGTCTTATCGGGTGGTGCGGAATGCGAGATTTCCTTATTACGGGCGTTCGTATAAATGGTGGAACCGGCCTTTGATGAGCGAAAGTCAGGAATTGGCACATGGCGAGACGATAACCGATGCATTAGGCCGGTTTGATGTCAGCTTCGTAGCACTACCGGATAAAAAAACGGATAAGAAACTCGATCCGGTTTTCAATTACACCATTTATGCTAATGTGACAGATTCAAATGGTGAGACCAGAAGCGCAGAAACGGTCGTTTCGGTTGGCTACAAATCAGTTATCCTAAAATCTGACATTCCTGAAAAGCTTGCAGCCGATAGTCTTAAAAACCTGTCCGTCCACATGGAAAATATGAACGGGAAATTTGTTTCCTCCGAGCTGAATGTTAAAATCACCAGGCTGATTCCCGAAAAAAGATTGATCCGCGAACGTTACTGGGAGCGGCCGGATCTGTTTGTCATGACTAAAACCGAATTCGTAACTCATTTTCCGAACGATGAATACAATGATGAAACTGAAATGGAGACCTGGCCAGAACAGGATATAGTGGCTCAAAAAACCGCGCGGCCCGCCGAAAATCAGAGATTCCCTTTGACAAATAAATTCGAACCGGGTTTTTATAAGATTGAAATCAATGCAAAGGATGAAAACAACGAAGAAGTTAGCGATGTGAAATACATTGAGCTCACTGATCCTAAAGGAAGTAAACTTCTACAACCCCAATATCTGGAAATAGGAAGCAGTTCGTCCATTGAACCAGGCGAAACGACATCGATCCACCTGGCGACTTCGGCTGATGATCTTTTCATTATAGGTAATTCCAATAAAAAACCGCTATCAAAGGAATATTGGTATTTCAACCTGAATAACCAGAAAAAAACGCTGAATTTCTCGGCGACAGAAGCTGACCGCGGCGGATTTGGAGTTTCCTACATGTTTGTGAAGCACAACCGCATTTACCAGCATCAGGAAGTGATCGAAGTTCCATGGACGAATAAAGATCTAAAAATCACGTATAAAACATTCCGCGACAAAACATTGCCGGGCAGCAAGGAAACGTGGGAAATCAGGATAGCAGGTTACAAAAAAGACAAAATTGCTGCGGAAATGCTGGCTGGCATGTACGACGCGTCGCTCGACCAATTTTATCAGCATCAATGGACGAAGCCCAACCCTTGGCCAGTTTCTCCGGATATAGCCCCGTGGAATGGTGCCGGAAACTTTGTTTCGAAGGATGCCGAAATACTCGACTTATCGTTCAATTCTTACAAGAGCTTTGACAAGAGATATGATCAGTTGCTGGGTGCATATTCTCTCATAAATTATGCACGCGGAGGTGGCGGTGGAAGGAATGTGCGTAATAGGATGATGATGCAATCGGGCAACCCTGTTAGTAAAAAAGGCGTTACGACAGAAGATGGCATCATGTACGCTGAACCGATGTCAGCACCGATGGAGGAAAAATCGGCAGTAATAGCGGGTAAGACCCGCTCAGAGGAACCAGAACAAAAAGCTGAAAAACAATCTGAAAACGCACCTTCAATCCGCAAAAACTTCAACGAAACCGCATTCTTTTTCCCAGACCTGAAAACCGACGAAAATGGGGACATTTCATTCTCATTCACTATGCCCGAGGCATTGACCCGGTGGAAATTTCAGGCGCTGGCACATACCAAAGACCTTGCACTGGGATATAGCAGCAAGGAAATAGTAACCCAGAAAGAGCTGATGGTACAACCTAATGCGCCGCGTTTTCTGAGGGAAGGCGATCAGCTGGGCTTTCCCGCGAAAGTCGTAAACCTGACTGATCATGCTTTGACTGGTACAGTTTCGCTTCAATTGATGGATTCAGAGACGAATCTGAGCATCAATGATCTGTTCAAGAATGCAGTAGCCGAGAAATCCTTCGAAATTCAAGCCGGACAAAGCAGTACCATACCTTTTCCGATTGAAATACCAAAAGAATACACCAAAGCGGTCACTTGGCGGGTGGTGGCCAAATCGGGCAACCTGTCGGACGGAGAAGAGAACATTTTGCCCGTGCTGTCCAACCGAATGCTGGTTACGGAAAGCCTGCCGATAGCGACTCGCGGCGCGGGAACCCGGAATTTCAAGTTCGAAAAACTGCTCAATTCTGGAAGCTCGCAAACATTGAAAAGTAAATCGCTGACCGTAGAATATACCAGTAATCCTGCCTGGTATGCGGTTCAGGCATTGCCCTATTTGATGGAATACCCTTACGAATGTGCGGAACAGACGTGGAACAGGTACTATGCGAATGCGCTCGCAACACATATCGCAGGCAGCAGCCCTCGCATTGCCAAGGTTTTTGAGAAGTGGCGCACCACAGACACCACTGCGCTGATGAGTAATTTGCAAAAAAACCAAGAGCTAAAATCGTTATTGCTGGAAGAAACGCCGTGGGTACTGGCTGCCAAAACGGAGGCTGAGCAAAAAAAGAACATTGCCCTGCTATTTGATCTCGTCAGAATGAGCAACGAACTGACGACCAGCCTGGACAAACTCGTACAACTGCAAAGTTCCAATGGTGGTTTTGTGTGGTTCAAAGGCGGACCAGATGACCGGTACATGACCCAGTACATTGTTTCAGGAATCGGACATTTGAAAAAAATCAATGCGCTGCCCAAAGAGCATAAAAAAAAGATCAATAACATTCTTGAAAAGGCGGTTCCCTATCTCAGTAAACTGTTTAAGGAAGATTATGACCGGCTTGTGAAATCGAAAGCGAACCTGAAAGAAGTCGTACCCGGTCCTTTTGAGTTGCAGTTTCTATATATGCGAAGCTTCTTTCCGGAGTTACCAGTCCCGGCAGAAATGGTGAAAGCATACAACTATTACCGTGAAAGGGCTAAGCTGACATGGGTAGGCCAATCCAAATATTTACAGGGATTAACTGCCTTGTCGCTGCACAGAACGGGGGAAACCATTGTCCCGAAATCGATCTTGAAATCATTGAAAGAAACTGCCATTAACAATGAAGAATTGGGAATGTACTGGAAAAGCAACCAGCGCGGCTGGTGGTGGTATGAAGCTCCGATAGAGCGGCAGGCTTTGCTGATCGAGGCTTTTCAGGAAATAGGAAATAATGCCCAAACTGTCAATGACCTCAAAACATGGTTATTGAAAAACAAGCAAACCAATAATTGGGAAAGCACCAAAGCCACCGCGGAGGCCTGCTATGCATTGCTGCTGAACGGATCAGATTGGCTGTCCGAAGAACCGGCGGTGACGATTAAACTGGGAGCTACTACATTGCAACAGAACGACCAGGCAGCGGAAACAGGGACGGGATATTTCAAAAAAATCATTGAGGCAGCCGATGTTAAGACTGAAATGGGCAACATTCAAATTGTAACCAGTGGAAAGGAAGGGACTTTAAGCCAACCTGGCTGGGGCGCAGTTTACTGGCAGTATTTTGAAGATCTTGACAAAATTTCAATGGCCGAAACACCTTTGAAACTCTCGAAGAAGTTGTTTCTGGAAAAAAATTCTGACAACGGCCCGGTACTTTCCCCAGTCAAAAACGGAGACATGCTGAGCGTTGGTGATAAAATAAAAGTGCGCGTAGAGCTGCGTGCGGACAGAGACATGGAATATGTCCACATGAAAGATATGCGTGCGTCCGGTCTGGAACCCGTTAATGTACTGAGTGGTTTTAAATGGCAGGACGGGCTTGGTTACTACGAAAGCACGAAAGATGCAAGTACCAATTTCTTTTTCAGTGCATTAAGAAAGGGTACTTATGTATTTGAATATCCACTCTTTGTAACGCACGAGGGAGATTTCAGCAACGGTATCACCAGCATTCAATGCATGTATGCGCCGGAATTTTCGGCTCATAGTGAGGGTGTCAGGATTAAAGTGGTGAAGAAGTAGGAGGTGGAAAAATCTACGCGGCAACCGCATTCTGAATTTTCCTGATAGCCTCTGCAAACGCATCCATATCTTCCCGGTCCCCCAACATGGCATGCTGTAAAATCCAGACAGCGTCGGTACTACATGCTTGCTCAGCAACGGGACAGTTCACCTGGCTGTAGTCTGCGCTTTCCGGGATCGCATAGCACATGAAGTTCTTGTTTTGAAAAAGCGGCTGCCGATACAGCGGCTGTGGATAACCTTTAAAGGAAGGCACACCCTCAGCCGCCAGCATTTCAGCGAAACTGTCTTTGGGTAACCCTCCGAATTTTGCCAAATCGTATTTGAAAATATAAATGTGATAGCAATGTAAGGTTATGGATTCGTTACGCTGCAATGGCGTGATACCCTCTATATTTTCCAATAGCTGGTTCAGATATAAGCCGTTTTCGTTTCTACGCCGGGTCTGCGCTTCCAGTCTTTTCAGCTGATTTGAAAGTAGCACCGCCTGCATTTGCGTGATCCTGTAATTGCAGCCCGGATTATAATGTTCGTACCATTGCCCGCCTTCAATCCGTCCCACATTCCGCAATGAATGCATCATCGCATACAATTCATCGTCATCGGTGATCACAATGCCACCTTCTCCTGACGTAAGATTTTTGGAAGATTGAAAGCTAAAACTGCCCACATGACCTATTGAGCCCAGTTTTTTTCCTTTGTACTCCGCCCCGTGCGCGTGAGCGGAGTCTTCAATAACTTTCAGCCCGTAACGGTTTGCAATGTCCATGATCGCGTCCATATCACAAGCCAGCCCTCCAAAATGAACAGGAATAATGGCTTTGGTCCTGGGTGTAATCGCGGCTTCAATCGCGGCTGGACTGATGTTGTAAGTCTCAGGATCAATGTCGACAAACACCGGTACACAATTACATTCAATAACCGATGAAGCAGTCGTAATGAAGGTATAAGGTGGCACAATGATCTCGTCACCGGGCTTCACGCCGCAGGCTATCAGTGCCAGCCGCAATGAAACGGAACCATTGACGCACGTTATCGCATATTTACTTCCGCAGTAAGCGGCAAATTCATTTTCAAACTTTGCTACCTGATCGCCGCAGTCCGGGTTGCCCCATTTACCGCTTCGCACAATTTCAGCAACAGCATTCACTTCCTCCTCGTCGTACACAGGCCATGGAAAAGCCTTATTGACTGTTTTATCTCCTCCGTTAATTGCCAGTTTCTGGTCCATCTCCATTGCTTTCATGAGTATTGCGCTGTGATCATGTTTTCATTTATACTAGGCAAAATCTTTTTCAGGCTATTTTCTCAGGTTAGGGCGAAAATTATAGTCCGTTTTCATGATGAAAAAGTATTTAGCCCATAACCCCTACAACCGCATTTTACAATGAATAACAGACAATTACTTTATTCTCTGCTCCTTGCAGGGATGTCGCTCGGTACTGCCTGGGCAATCCGAGGACAATTTGGTCATGAACAGGGCGCCGCCTGGGCGGGAGGAATCGGAGGGTTGATCATTGTGCTGCTTGCCAAAAGAAAGGACTGGTACGCGAAGGCTTTTCATTTGACGCTGGCTTCTGCGGCTGGTTGGGGAATAGGCGGCATTATCAGTTATGGAAAGGTGGTGGGCTACGCACGAGGGCTGGAATTCGGAAATGTTTACTATGGATTTTTGATGTTGTTCGTCATCGGCGGGCTGTTCGGTTTGATTGGTGGCGGATTGTTTGGCCTGACGCTAGCTTCTACCAAAGAAAAGCCCGTTAAATGGCCCGAGCTGATTATCGAGATGACTGCCGGGGCTATAATATTTTACTACTTACTGATCGAAGAATTCGGCTGGACTATGACACCCCCGCGGTCTGAGGCCTGGGCTGCCTGCTTCGGTATGACGGTAGCGATGTTTTGGTTTATGCTCAGGAACAAACAGTATGCCGCAATACGGGTAGCCATTTTCGCAGGACTTGGAGGTGGATTTGGGTTTGCATTTGGTAATTTCCTGCAGGTAATGGGTCGCGTTTCGGGTGTCAAATTCAACTTCTGGAATGTCATGGAGTATTCGATCGGATTTTTCGGAGGCGCAGGAATGGCTTACGGCACGTTCACCTCTGAATGGGCGGATTCAGGCGACTCGGTCAGCAAAAGAAGTATCATCGCGCCGCTGGCCATCCTCACATTACTCATTCCATTTTTCGTATGGGACCAATCTTTTGGAACCGAACGGCTGATCGGGATCATCAAAGGTTTTGACCAGTTTGCCGATGCAGCTCACATTACCACATATGTACAGTGGGTGGCATTCCTGCTGATTATTGCATTTGCAGGATTGAGTTTTTACAAGTACTATTTCTCAAAACAGGGTGAGCTACTGCAATATGACGAGAAAGCATTACAAGTGTTTTTCTTTGGAAATCTGGGCTTGTATACTGCTTACAGTCTGCTGATTACCTGCGCCTTTATGAGCCTTTACCGCATCGAACAATACCTCTACATTGTCAATCTGATCATTATCGGTTTTCTGATCAATAAATTTCAGCCATCATTTAGTAGCCGTGGCCTGAACGTGAACCGGTGGGTTGTTAATTTTCTCTTTGTAATGGCCTTGTTCGCCATTTTGACAGCGGTGGCAGTTAGTTCTCATGGGGAGCTGAAAGGAGCTAACAGTCGGTTTGAGTAATCTTGACAAACCCTGACGTTGGATCCGATGCTCAATCAGCTATATTGGTGATGTTTTTTAACCAGAAACATTCGCCACGCACATGGAAGAAGGAACAAAGGAGCATCCCTGGCAACTCAAAACGCCACCTTTAACATCAGACTTTACAATGCATAAAGATGTAAAAGACGGAAAAGAGATATTGGTATGCACGGTTGGCAAAACCGTGCTGCACTATGACTATCGCTGTCTCGCGGACCTACACGAAATGCTGAAAAAGCATGGAGACTGGATGGATCTGGGTAGTGCCGACGAGCAGAAGCCGACCAAAGATGGTACGGTGGAAGCCTGGGGAAGGTCCGAAACGAATCCCGTTGGTGGCTGGTACGGTCTAAAAAAAGGGTTGCGCGGTCGTTTTGGCATGTATGTACCGCCGCTGATGGAAAAACTGGGTTTCGCGGAAGTTACCCATGAAGCAAAAGGCAATCAAATTAGGGCAAAATAAAAGCAACACTCCGGCCTGAAAACCGGAATGGCAATACTAAACCTAGCGGTGCAATCCCATTTCCCGTAATGTTGCGATCATCCTCTCTGGTTCGTCCGTCTGGATGATATTAGCGCCTTGGTTAGTGAGAGCAGTCAACGTTTCGCGCGCCTTTCCTTTTCTGATTTCCGCATCTGGCTGGCCGAGTGCATTGATCCATATTCGCGCTTTCTTTCCTTTGATCAGAGATGTCACCTCAGGAGTATAGAATTTCGAATCGATGTGCACTACCACCGGTTTGAAACGGACCAGCGCCGAGTCGGCCATCGCATGCGAGTACGCGCGGGGCATAATCATGAATTTTTTAGAAGCCGAATCTACTTTGGAAAGTATTTCATAGTCACTATCGAAAAAGAAAACGAACCCGGTCGCTTCCATCTTTTTCACTACTTCTATCACTTGATCGATCTGGTCTGTTTTCAGGTCAAGATCGACCAGGATATTGCCCTTGGCAATTTTCAGGGCTTCTTCCAACGTCGGAATAGTTTCGTCCGTCACCTTACCGTTAGAAACCAGCCTCAGTTTGCGCAGTTCCTCAAACGTCAGTGTTTCAAAACTACCCTTACCATTCGTCGTCCGGTCGACTTTCCCGTCATGCATAAGCATTGGAATACCGTCCTTGCTGACTTTCACATCGATTTCAGCAATGTCGACACCAAGGCGTATGGCTTCCTGAATGGCGGGTATTGAATTCTCTGGAAATTGATGGTGCACCGCACGATGCGATGCCACCAGTATATTTTTTGAATTAGGATTCAGGAAGTCCTTTTTAATAGGATCAAGCTGCTTTTGTGCGTGGGTTTGACAAACAACAAAAAATAAGAGAATAGCGGGTAATGTAATCCTGGTCATTATGATTGAAATTATTGAAAACTATTTGGTAATGATAAGCTCATCCTTCACATTCCCCTCCGGGTCGTAACATTTATACGATAATGTATTTCCATTGATGGTAATGTGTTGGTAAAGAGGACCATCCTTGTAGCGAACTAATGCATATTCCTCATCCGGCCAACGGACCTGCTTACCGGGAATACTGATCGACATCGTGTAAATGGTCCCTTGTGCCGGCGTGGCAACAGCCTTGTCGGCATTCAGGGGTTTCGTGCGGAGGTAGTAATGCATATGTCCGCTCATGACCATATCCACATGGTATTTGTCAAAAAGGGTACCCCATTCTTTTTTGATCTCATCATAAGGCTCCTCAAAATTATATGGAGGAAAATGGAACATCACAAACTTCCATTTAGCATCAGAAGTCTTTAGCTTTTCCTCAACCCAGGCACTTTGCTGCGGCACCGACAGGGTAGCGTCGATCATCAGGTATAAGGCATTTTGATAATTAAACGCATACGTCATTTCCGACGGCTGTCCGGCCGGGCCGTTCTCGGGTAAGCTGAACATTTCCTTGTACATCCACGCCCCCAGACCGTCCTGGCTGTCGTGATTTCCAGGAACCGGCATGAGCGATTTGCTGGTGAACACATTCTTGCTATGATCCCAAAGCTGATCCCAATGGTCACGGTGCAGCCCCGTGCTTACCAAATCTCCGGCAATTGAAAAGAATGCCGTCTCAGGATGGCGTTTTACGGCTTTTTGAGCCATATCTCCCCAAATGGGCGAGTAATGCGTGTCACCAAACCATATAAATGAAAAACCATCGTTTTGTGCGGATTCTGTTTTAAATGACGTAGGTACCGACCATTTGTTACGGTCTGTTCCTATCGCATAATGGTATGTTGTACCTGGTTTGAGACCTTTCAGCTTGGTTGTAAAGCGGTTGACGTACCGGTCATTTTGCAACAGTCTGTCCTCCATCTTAAAGACAGATGCGTCGGTACTAACCGTATCCTTCGTTCCCGGAACCCAGTATTTTACCTTTCCTGTTGCGATTTCGGGATTCGTTCTCCACTGCACATTGACCGAGGTTTTAGGATCACCGCTCCATGTCAGTATTACCTGATCGGGTTGTGTGGAGGAGGGTGTACCCGTAGTCCTGAATGCGTGTACCAGATGCGCCTCGCGCGCCCTGCCACGCACCGTCGTGAAAAGCACCTGTCCTTTCAAAGCATCGGGTACTTCATCCAGTACCAGACCGTCCCAGTCGTGGTATGTAAATGCGCCAACCCGCATTGTATCCAGTTTGTATTCAGCGGGCGCGACATTCGTAATTTCAAGTTTGTCGCTTATATTTTGCGGGGCTACGCTGATGAAATACACCGGCCGATGCATATCAAATCCATTGATACCCAGCCCGACCGTACCTTTATCGAAATTCTTTTGCCAGACTTCGTAGGTAAACTCTTCATTTTTTACCTGCATAGAAGTCTTTTTGAAACCGCTGCTTTCCAACCAGAAGGGCAATATTTTCTGATCTATATCCCGCATCAGAGAAACTGTCACAGGTACATTGGCATCGAATGTCCAGAATTTGGTCGCTAGTATTGCTTTCTCCTCCTCATTAAGAGATCCCAGCACATAAGCATCCGAAATGGTGTCGAGCTGTGCCGGTGTGAGCTTCTTGTAAAACCGCGTCACCGTACTGTCCACTACTTCCTTTACAGTCCCGGCCGGTAGCTGTTCCTGTTTTTGGCACGACATCATTACAACGGACATCATCAGCCCGTGCAGCAGCATATTTTTTATTTTCATCAGGGCTAATCTTTCAGTTATTTCGATTCTTACTCTTTCTTTTTTGTCGTCTTTACCGTTAAAGAACATTTTTACTATTGGTCAGGAAAACCCTGGTACTTTCTGTATAAGTATCTCCTTTCGGGGTTTTGTATTTCAAATCCACATAAAATGCGCGGAAGCCACTTGAAGGAAATGTCTCAGTCACCTTTACAGCGGATTTGCTGCTAATGCCCAGACTTTTGCTCGTCCAGGTATCATTACGCAAATCCTGGTCCGTAGAACTGGCCGACCACAGAATTACATCAACTAATGCATCAGAAGTGGTTTTGATATCCAGGTTAATCTGCTTCCCAGCCACCGATTGTGTCCATTTGCATTCAGTATAAGGCCTTTTGGTAACCGTAGCACCAAAGAAAGCACTTAATGCCTGCATCGCCTGTGCACCATCGCCCAGGTCGTGCCCTGCATTCGGGACATAATGCAGCATGCTGTTTCCGGGGATTTTGTCCAGGTAATTTTTAATATTGTCCACCACCCAGTACTCGTCATTGGTGCCCATAAAAATCATTTTGGGCATGGTTAATTTGGCGCGGTATGAATATGGGTCAATCATTTTAGTGATCGCCTCGCCATCCGCAGATCCCGTGGATTGGGGAATGCCGAGCTTTACATAATCTTCAATTTGAATGCTGTAGTCACCCCATGATTTGATCTGATAATCAAGGCTTACCGGCATATTGAGCACATCGATCACCATGGGCGCTATGGCTTCCACCCGCTTGTCGCTTGCACCTGTCAGCCAGGTAGTCCAACCGCGTTTAGAGGCGCCCGTCACTACAAATTTATTCACGGTGTGATTCAGTTTTTGTTTTGAAAACTCCTGCACCACATCCATGGCCCTGACCGCGCTTTTCACCATTGGAAATAATAGCGGCCAGCTATAATCCTTGTCTTTTTTCCAGTTATGCAGTGTATAGGAAATCAATGCGTCCTCTGTTAAATCACCGAAAAATGGCTGATTGGGTGTTTGCTTCAGCAATGCTACAATCGCGTGATTGGTTTTCGCAACTTCGCCCAGCGATGCATACATTTTTTCGTCTTTCTTACCATTCCAAGTCGGAAGTCCGTCCGCATTGGAGCCGCCGGTTATGAAAAGCAATGCATCATCGTGCTGGTTGTCTTTGGGAACGATAATGGTCAACTGGTGCGTCCAGGTAAATTCCCGCCACTTTTGCGAAGTAACAAGCACATTATAGAATGTAAGATCATCCCGTTTAAATGAATCTTTGAGCTCCCACTTAAAGCTTTTATCACCATTGTTCAGATAACTTTCCAGTGCATTTTCAGGAGTGATTTTTTTCTGTGCATTAGAAGTAAAAACAAACAGAAACTGGATCAGCAGTAATTTAAACGTGATCTTGATCATTTTCAAAGACATAGATTTGAAGCTTTTAGTAGTTTGCTAAGATTATTTAATTTCTTGTGGTTTAGGGCTTTCCTGAATTAATTTAAGCGCTTGTTCCATATAAATTTCCCCGGTCATTTCGCCCAGGCTGGTCCGGCTCACATAGTCGTATCTTTTGAAACTGTTGAAATCAACTTTAGTTAGCATATAACCGAATGCATCATTGGTTAGTCCGAACAAAAACGGTTGCTTCGTACTCATGTGCCGCTTTACATAGAAACCGATGTTAGGTAACGCTTCTCCGGGAATGCTCAGTACCTGGGCTGTACCAATGTTCAAGAGGTTGAGCTGCGTTGCGATCCGGTTCTCGCCGGCCATGTTATTTTTAATGGGTGATTTTTTCAAAATGTACCGCATGATTTCGGAGTCTACCGGAAATTCGATCTTTCTTGCAGTACAGTATAATTGAGGGTTTTCCTGTAATGGAGCGTCTTTCACGATCCGCAGCGCCTCATCAGCCAGTAGCTCACCGATCCTTTTGCATTCGTTCCAGTCGCTTGCCTCCTTGCCATTTTCCAAACGGTTATCGGCAGTGACCATTCCGCCCTGCGCACCATTCATAAACACCGCGATACCACCTCCCTGCGCTTCGATACGGTCATAAAGCGGCCCGCAGAGATCAGGACTTAAAATCCCTCTTCCCGAACCGATCACTTCCGGATGGATCGCATAGTTGACTAATGTGGCGATCGCTTTCCCTTTTTTTGCACCCGATGTCGCTATTGCCTGTATCACACCGCAACGGGGATCGTAAAGCTGGTCTGCGTAATAGTTGTAAGCGATTTTGCCCTTGGCTTCGCCTACTGCTATTTTCAATGAGGCGTCTTCCAGGTTCTTTACTGCTTCATTTACAGCATCCGCGATTTGTCGGGTGCAATGTTCAAGATATTTAAGGTCTGCGAACGACTCTCCTTTCTCATTGGGGAAGCCGTAAGCATCGGGACCGCTGTGCGTATGCGTGGCTCCGATCAATACATTTTCGGGGGCGATACCTTTAATCAATGCCCTAGACTTGTTGCCCAGCGCTGCCGGCCAACCCAGGTTATCCACATTCACAATGGCAATTCTGACATTGCCTTTTTCAAGTACCAACGCTCTTGCATACAAATCACCATTTTTCTCAGTCGATTTTTTCGGCGTCCCAATCCCGCCCGAAACCGGCAATAATGGGTCAGGCGTGATGATCCTGACAGCAGCAGCAGCCCTGAAATGCTGAGCGCTTATCACTTGCGGGATAATGAAAAACAGGCTGAGAAAAAGCAGGAGTCTTGATTTCATTGTAAAGGGTTTAGGAATTCATTTCAAAAAATTCTGTGCGTTTTAAAAATAAACCGGAACTGTCGGTACACATAGACAGCCCCGGTTTCAATTACTCCACCAAAAAAGATATTACCAGGGTTTAGCAGTTCCCTGTATCAGCCATGGTTTAGACCATGCACTATTTCCTTTATCAGCCTGTGAATAACTGGTGATTTCCAGCTTGCTCACTGCGCTTTCTGCATTGGCTTTGTTAATGCGAAGTTCATCCTGCATATAGTAAAAACGAACCGGCAGTACTTCTCTTTTTGCAGCAGGGCCAGCTTTCAGATCTGGGAAACCAGTTCTCCTGAAATCAAACCAGGCTTCGGTCGCAGCAGTCCAGCTGGCGATCCATTTTTGTTCAATAACCTGTTTGATGGTTTTATCAAAAGCTACACCAGGTGTGGCGATGTAAGTAGCATAGAAACTTCCTACTGTCCAGGTATCCATCGATGCTTTGATACCGGCCTCATAATGATCTTTCGCAGAACCCGCAGCCCAGCCTTTCAATGCTGCTTCTGCCAGAATGAAATGTACTTCCGCTGCCGAGATCATCCGGGCCCTAAGTAATGGTCCTTTTGCAGCTTTGTAAATAGTGTTCAGGAAAGAAACGTGCGGGTTAAAAGAAGTCTGCCCCGGTGTTGGATTCAGGTTATAAGCGGATGGCAACGCGGAGAAGCTTGGTGGCAGCCCAACGTATTCAGGATCTGTGTCTATCATTGCATTTTTAACTTTATCCGGAGACAAAATCCTTTTGCCGTTCACAATCTTATCTGTTCCCGCAGGCTGTGTAGCGTCCACTACCAATGGCACTTCCACTTTATTGGCCCATATACCCAGACGCGGGTCTTTCAAAGTTTGTAATTTCTCAACCAATGTCGCGCACATTTTGATACGACGGTAGTTGCTTCCGCTTGCATCAATCACCGCATTGGCAGGCCACGCATCGGCTTCGCTATTACCAGGGAAACCCATGGTCGCATCTTCTGAACTTGACGTAATGATAGGATACATGGCAGCATTGCCTACAATTTTCTCGATCCCTGCTTTGGCAATATCAGGCTGTTTTGCAGACAAACGCATATAGTAGCGCAGCAGCAATGAGTTAGCCATTTTCCTCCATTTCGCAGGATCGCCTCCATAATACACGTCTACATTATCCACAATACCTTCGTAATCGGCTTTGGATTTGGAAAGCAATGTGTTGGCTTTTTCAAGATCGGCGATAATGCCTGCATAGATTTTATCCTGACTGTCAAATGCCGGCAAAATGTCGCCCAAAGCGCCTGCTTCTCCTTTCAGTGCATTGGTATAAGGAGCATCTCCCCAAAGATCAGTGATCAATCCAAAAACGAAAGATTTCATGACAAGGGAAACTCCCTGGTGAAACTCAAATTTGAGCTCAACAGACCTGTTATAGAACAGATCATTGTTTCTCAGGATATCATAGTATTCGTTCCAGCTCTGGTTTCCACCCCAATCGTAGTCATTATGGCCGCTCGACCAGGCATCTTTCTGTGTATGCTGCACGACCCCTGCAATGTCCTGATAACCCAGGTTTACATACCTTTTTGCAGCCTCAGTAAGCACCGTAGGCATCACCAGGTTGGGGTTTACGCTCTCCGGGCCTACGCCGTTCGGATTCTCGTTGAGTTCCGTCAGATCTTTACAAGAGAAGATCAGCATCGTCAGCAGCAACGGAAATATAATGGAAGTTTTGATCAATTTTTTCATGAGTTTATTTATCTAAAATAGACTATATGACAGTTGTTAGAATGTTAGACCAAGTTTGAAACCGATAGGCATCACCCATGGAGTTACATTGTACCGCTCGATTCCTTGCTTGAACTGCGTTCCAGCCTGACGATTGGATTCTTGCTGGAATGCCATTTCAGGATCTATGCCGATCTTGGCTTTTGTCCACAAGATAATGTTACGGCTATACACGGCTACGTTTACGTTTTGCAGGCCAATTCTTTTCACAAATGTACTTGGCAGATCATAACCGATAGACACTTCACGAAGCTTCACAAAAGATGCGTCGAATGTAGCTGCGCGGGTGAAATCCCATGGATAGTTGTCTCCGTAAGGAATGTACTTGGTCCCTGCACCTCCAAGGTTTTCAGTATAACCGGTGACCTCGCCTTCTGAATTGTATTCGGCAATAACCCCTGGATTAAACACGGCATAATTGTAAGTATTGCCACCGTATTCAAACGGGAACCCGCCATATTCGGCAGTCGGTCCACCCACAATGTTGAACTTGTTACCTTCGATAATCACCTTGTTATTGTCCACCAGGTAGTTTCTCAGCTGATCACCAGTCATTCCGTTTGGATTGATCAGGTTATCCAGGAAGCGTTGTGATTTCAAATCCGACTCGCCATAGCGGTAAGTCTGCGATACAAAGTCACCACCACTTCTCCAGTCGAATGTCATGTTCAGGCTGAAACCTTTGTAGGAAACCGAAGTCTGCATTCCAAGAATAAAATCCGGGTTGAAGTTACCGATCTTATTTCTGGTGTTAGAAGCTGAAATGCTCTGCCACGATCCGTTTTCGTCCAAAATAGGATAGCCGAAGTAAGGTGAAGTTTTGTCTTTTACAGTCACGATTTCCGAATCATACAAATCTCCGATCTTTTCTCCAACATAAGTCCAGGCACCACCTTTTGCGTCTGTCCACAAAGTGTAGAAATCAAGTCCTTCCGACAACGATTTGATCGTTGTGCGGTTTCTCGACCAGTTCGCATTGATATCCCATCTCCATCCGTCTTTGTTGATCGGCGTTCCTCCCAATGTAAATTCAAGACCTTTGCTGACAAGCAAACCTGCATTGATGTTCTTATTGGTAAATCCGCTTGATCCCGGAAGCTTGGTGGGGATGATCTGGTTACGGTTATCAACCTGATAGTAGGTAGCTGAAAAACGCAGCTTGTTGGCATACAGGTTCAGGTCCAGACCATATTCGTAGGATTTAGCGATTTCAGGTTTCAGATCAGGAAGCAGAATAGTTCCTGATTTGGTTAGCCGGGTTATCCCGTCCCATGCACCTGCATTACCCAATGTACCAATCAGATTATATGGGTCCGTATCATTACCAACCTGGGCCACGCCGCCTCTCACCTTCAGCAGGCTGATCTGGTTAGGCATGTGAAACGCCTGATTAAGTAACAAACTAAGTGATGCTGATGGATAAAAATATGATCTGTTAGCTTTTGGCAATGTACTCGACCAGTCGTTACGAGCGGTAAGGTCCAGGTAGATCATATCTTTGAAACCTAAGTTGGCCAACCCATACACACTGAATACAGCGCGTTCCGATTTGTAATTTCCCGCGAGGAGACTGGCCGGAGCAATGTTGGAGATCGTGAAAAGACCCGGAATGATCAGACCTGTACCATTTCTAGTCGCAGCACTGATGTCTGTATTTTTCTGATAACGTGAGTTACCACCCGCCGAAATCGAAAAACTGAAATCGCTTATGTCTCTCTTATAGGTAGCAAGGAAATCCGCATTACGTTCAAATCTTGACAAATTCGTAACACCATAGGCACCGCGGCTATCATTGGTGTAGCTGTTACCGATCTTTGTTTCACGTTCTTCGCGGTAAGTATCCAAAGAATACCGTCCCATCAAGCTCAAATGCGGGGTGATTTGCCAGTCGGCTTTCAAGTTACCAAACACGCGATCGCGAACGAAGCTGTTATTTACTTCATAAGCAAGGAAATAAGGGTTGTTGTAATCGCCCGGCCCCTGCGACAATTGCTGCAGACCTTCTTGACCTGGCACCCAGTAGTTTTTCAGGTCCCTGATATCAATGTGCGGAGATACTGCATACGCCCATTGCAACGGGTTGGTACCTCGGTTGGTAGCGGGGCGATTATTGGAGTTATTTCGGCTGAAATCAATGTTGCTACTGATCCTAACATTCTTACTAACCTTCACGGACGAATTCATGTTAAGCGAGTTACGGAACAGATCCGAATTAGGAATGATACCTCTATTGGTCATGTTCGAGTATGACAAACGGTATGAAACCAGATCGGTGCTGTTTGATACTGAGACACCATTGGTTGTGGTGATCCCCGTGCGCACAAAGTTCTTCACATTATCCTTATGCGAAATCAGTTCGGTAGGAATCGGGTTACCGTCTGCATCTTTCGGACTGTTCCACTGAATAGCCTTGTAGCCTTTGTCCAGCTCCGGACCTACACCGCCGGCTGAGCCTTCGTCGATCATCAGGATACCGCCTGGGTAAGGATTGTTATCGGGTGTAAATGGAAGGATACCCGTCGCATACTTGGAGTGCATGTCCAGGTATTTGTAAGGTCGGTCAAAAACCGTGTTGGAATTGACGGACACGGTCATTTTTTTCGCTTTGCTTCCACTTTTTGTCGTGATCAACACAACGCCGTGGCCTGCACGCGAACCATATAATGCAGCTGCATTCGGCCCTTTCAGGATGGATACACTTTCAACGTCATCGGGGTTAAGGCTTGAAATCGCATTACCATAATCTACCCGGTTGTCATTACCGACCTGGCTGATGTTGTTCAATGTGTTGGTGATGGGTACACCATCTACCACGAAAAGTGGCTGATTATCATTACTTAGCGAAGTAGCCCCGCGGATGATCATACTCACGGAAGAACCAGTTCCGCCGGTTGAGCTGATGGTCACACCCGGTACTTTTCCGGCCATTGAGTTCAAAACGTTTTCCTGCGCTACGCGGCTGATGTCTTTACCATCAATTTCGCCCACTGAGTAGCCCAGGGAGCGTTTTTCACGGGAAAGGCCGAGGGCTGTCACCACGGTTTCTCCCAATGTTTCAGTGGCTTCCACTAATGCAACATTGATAACTGACTCATTCCCAACGGTAATTTCCTGGGATTCGTGGCCAATGTAAGAGAATACCAATACCGGCTTGCCCTGTTCGCTAACAGAAATTGAATAATTCCCCGCTGCATCGGACGAGGTACCGAGTTGTGTACCTTTCAGGATAATGTTGACGCCGGGCATGGCCGAGCCATCCGTTTTAGCAGTGATCTTACCTTTGATAGTCTTGTCCAGTCTGGGCGCGCCGGAAGCCTGCGAAAAGTCAGGCATTGCCATGAATACCAATACGAGCAAACACCATAGTATTCGTCGTATGCCAATGATAGAATTTGGATGCATAAGTTTTAAGTTTAAGGTGATTGTCACTTGCATTACTACTGAAACAGAGCTAATTAATGAATTTAACAGCCCGAAAAGCTTATATAACTAGTGTCTAAGAATCTATACAGCGTAAATGATTACCCGTCCCTTTTAATGCTATCTACATTACTTGGTATTATCACTTAAGTACTATCGTAAGTACCTCATTTTTAAATTATTCAAAACTATTATTTACAATAAGGGAGGGGCTACATGATTTGTTCAGGCAGGGTGTCGTTTTTACTGTCCCTGCCTGAACCCGGTCAAACTATTTTATTAACCACATTTTGGAAAATTGATCGTCCACTGTGGGCGTGAGAGAGGATACTCCCAGGTCGTATGCTGCTTTGTTCTGGCCCAGTTCATTACCTGGATAACGATAGCGTTCCGGGAACGCAAACCCGCTTAATCTGCCATTATTGAAGATATTGGGCAGTTTTGTGCGGCGAAGGTCCAAGTAGCCCTCGGAGGAAACCAGGAACAAACCGATCCACTTCTGATCCGCGATTTTTGCCAGCTGACCTGCTTTATCAGCAGGCAATGCTATTGCGGCCTGTGCCAGATATTTCGTTATCGCATCCTGGCTTACACCCCAGCGAACCAGCGAATTGGTGATCCCTTTTCTGTAATAAGCATCCGCGCTTCCTGAAATAAGGCCTTTTGCAGCTGCCTCAGCGAGATTAAATTGAACCTCGTCGCTGTTCATAATCATGGCTTTAAGCAATGCATGTTTATTTTCTCTAAATAGCTTGGAGAATTTCGACACCTTGAAATTCCCTACGGTTCCACCCGCAGCAATGTCGTAATGTCCGTTCCCGTTTTTCCAGTCGGCAAGCATTCCTGCGATAAAACCCACATATACTTTGTTCGAGTCGATCAGGATATCCTTCGTGGCGTATGCTGCAATGTCTTTATTTTTACGGTTGATGTACTCCCAGGTCGAAGTGTAAGTATAACCATTGGGATCTGTGGTTGAGAAACTTACGCCATTTTTTGCGGGGTCGCTGGTCCATGGTTTTTCAACTGGTGCGAACCATACCTGCATTCTTGGATCATTGAGTTCGGTTAATTTATCGATCAATGTTTTAGAAGGTCTTCTGGTATCGAAATTGTCGATCGTTCCCCAGTTCAGCGGCCCGCCGGTCCATGAATTACTATTATCTCCGCCAACGGTTCCGATATAAGAAATAGCGGCATTGTCGGTAGCGTCCGTGAATACAGGCGCCGTAAGCAATGCAGTAAGCTTGGCACCAGCATCGGGAAGTTTGGCAGAGGCGCGCATGAGCAACCTCAATTTCAGCGAGTTGGAAAACTTCTTCCATTTATCTTTGCTACCTGCAAACATCAAGTCGTAAGATTCCGAAATGGGTTCAGTACCTGCGTCCATCAATGCATTGGCGTCGTCCAGTTCTTTCAGCAAGCCTGTGTAAATGTCGGTTTGCTTGTCATACTTTGGATAAAGAATTCCCTCTCTCGCTTTCAGTGCCTGTGAGTAATATACGTCACCGTAAAAATCGGTCATATAAGAAAAAAGAAGCACCCGGAATACCTTGAAAATCCCCTGATGTGTTTTGGAACCTCTCGTCTCCGCCAGACCGACGGAGCCGTCGATCAGTTTCAGGATATCCATCGCGATGTACATATCATTCACTGGCGCTTTAAATCCCGAGTAGAAGTTATCACCGCTCTGGTAATTACTTTCCATATGCTGTACTGCCCCGGGCAGCATCCGGTTATCGTACCCCATTTTTTGGTAAAACAATGAGGTTTTTTTGATAATGGATGCCAACAGGTAAGGGTCGTTCACTGATTCCACTGCGTCTTTTTGCTGTAGTGAATCATATGTTCGCAATTCATCCTCACTGCAGGAGAAAAGCCCTGCGATGGTGACTAGTGTAAATATTTTGATAATCGATTTCATATTGCTTCAGAATGAGAGTTTGAATTAAAAATCAAGAGAGAGCTTGAACCCATAAGAACGGATACTTGGCAAAGTAGCCCTGAGCACACCCTGGCTGGTTCCGACCCCACTGAATGCAGATTCAGGATCTTCGTGACGGCCTGACTTGTTCCATTGGAAAACATTCCTTCCAACCAGCGCAAGCGTTACATTGTTGAGTTTGTACATCCTCGTCAAGCCGGCTGGCAATGTATAGGCCAGTGAAATTTCTCTCATTTTGAAATTAGTCGCATCGTAAGTTCTGGTGGAAGTGAAATTCCAGATAATATCACCATAACCATTGTAAGGGAAATCGTAGAAAGTATTGCTGGGATCAGCACCGTTTACAATGTAGTCCGAATCTTTGGCGTCTTCCGGGTTACCTTCGTAGGCAGGGTTCAGAAACACTCCTTTTACATAACTTGCATCCTGAAAATCAGAACGTTTGTCGTCATTATTAGCATTGATCGCCTCGTACTGGCTGGCTCCTACTGCCGGCCAAACCATACCACCATGTTCCGCGTCACGGCCTCCCTGCCACATTGGGTTATTATCTCCTGAGCCCAGCGTCGTAATCGCGCGGCCATTTGATTCCAGATACTGCTGATTTACAGATACATACTTGCCTCCTTTTCTCAAACTACCCACCATGTTCAATGTGAACTGCTTGTAGCGCAATGTGGTGTTCAGCCCCAGGATAAAGTCTGGATTATAATTTCCAAGCTGCCCGCGATCTCTTTCGTCAGACGACTGTTGAATTTTGCCCTGCTCACCGTCCAGAAGCGCCATACCTGCATATTTCCCTGATTTAACCCTGATCACAGGATTTTCTTCGTAGATATTACCAATGGTTTCTCCCTGGGCGATCTTCACTTTAGTTTTTCCGTCGTAGCTGGCAAACACATAGCCGTTTGGAGCAAAACTGTCGGACAGTCTGGTGATTTTCGCCTTGTAGTGGGTAAAGCTTCCGAATATATCCCATGAAAAGTCTTTCGTTTTAATCGGAGAAATGGTGATACCCCATTCGTAACCTTTGCTTTGCACGTCACCAATGTTAGTCAGCAACCCTGAATAACCCGTTCCCTGCACCAGCGGAATGTTATCGATCTGGTTCTTTTGTTCTTTAATAAAATAGGTAAAGTCAAACTTGATGCGATTGCGAAGCAGCCAAAGATCAATACCTGCCTCTTGTGTGACCGAATGCTGTGCTTTCAGGTTCGGATCCACGATCGTGGCATTGAGGCTTACCGTATTGATAGCGCCCCATGGACTTGCGTCATAGCTGTATGTATCGATGGACCTTCTTCTGGTAAGACCATTACCCACATCCGCCAGGCCTAACCGGAATTTCACGAGGTTAAACGCCTCAGGAAATTTGAATGTTTCAGACGCCAGCCAGCTCAGAGAAGCGGACGGATAGAAATAATGTATTTTTTCTTCCGCCAGGATTCCTTTCCAGTCGTTGCGCCCTGTTACGTCCAGGTAAAATTTGTCATCCCAGCCTATGGTAGTTGTACCGTAAGCACTGATCGATTTCCCTGTTGAATAAGGATCACCTTTTACGGTCATTGTTCCGGCCTTAATGTTGGCCAAAGTAAATAAGGAAGGAGAATTAAGGTCACCACCAGTAATTTCCATGCTGTTGGAATTGGTGTAACGATAGTTTCCCCCTCCTGCTACTGTCAAGGAAAGTTTACCAAAATTTTTGCTGTAAGTCAGGATAGCGTCCGTATTGGCTTCAATGCTGCTATTAGTTCCAGAAACATACTGTCCGTTTGCATCGCCTTTTTCACCCCAGGATTTCCTGAGCTCGTAGTTTTCTTTTACGTTTTCCATACCGGTACGAAGCAGCAGGGAAAGATGATCGTTAAACTGCCAGTTGAGCTGGATTTTACCGAAATAATTATCACGTCCAAAACGGTGGATTTTTTCGTAAGTCGTCCACCAAGGGTTATTTTCAGCTACATCCACCCCATTGTCTTTCATAATCGCGCCATTCTGTTTCGAACCTTCGAATCCATCGAGCCAATAATCTTTCATATCGCTCAGCGGTTGCAGGTTACTTGGCATGTTAAACAGCAAACTGTTCAGCACACTGTTAGAACCTGTCGTGTTGGCCTTATTGGGATTGAAAGTATTAATGTAGCTCGCATTGACGGACACCGTCAGGCGATTAGTAATGTTGTATTGCGAATTAAAATTGACCGATTTCTGCTGTGTCTTCGTATTGGGCATCACGCCTTTGTTGGTCATATTGGACAATGACAATCGGAAAGAACCTTTGTCATAATTCCCGGTAACGCCGATGTTGTTCGTAAAGGTGGTTCCGGTTTGCAGATAAGCCTTTACGCGGTTTTCATTGGATGACGTCATCGGACCATTCTTCCAGCTTTTGGATTTAATGTCCCAATAGTCAGACACAAACTTACCGTCTAGTTTCGGCCCCCAGGTGTCGGTGTTATCATACTGCCATTCGTAAGCTCTTTCTCCCTGGCCGAATTCCATCTGGCTTTCGATAAACTGATACGGTTTTTCAACAGTCGCCATCGTCGAGAAAGATACACCAAGTCCTTTTTTCGCGCCTTTTCCGGATTTGGTCGTGATCATCACGACACCATTTCCACCTTCTGCACCATATAATGCACCCGCGCTACCGCCTTTCAGAATCGTGATGGAGGCAATGTCATTCGGATTCAATTGAGAAAGGATGTTGCCAAAATCCACACCGTCTTTGGAAGTAAATGTTTGAGTACCAACAGGGATACCATCAATTACATACAATGGCTGACCTTTAATGGCCACATTGGCACCACCGTCACCGGTGGTAGGCATGGCAGTAGTTCCGCGGATGTTGACCAGCACGGAAGAAGTAGGATCACTGCTTAAACTCGTAAGGTTCACACCGCTCACTTTTCCATCCAGCGACTTCATCAGGTTGGGGTTACCACCTTTTACTATATCCTCCCCTTTAATATCACTGACCGAGTAAGCCAGAGAGCGTTTATCCCGGCTAATACCAAGGGCGGTAACAACCACTTCCCTCAAATTCTCGGCACTTGGCACAATGGCCACATCGATTACGCTTCTGCCGTTCACGGCTACTTCCTCCTGCACATAACCTACAAAAGAGAACACAAGCACAGGATTTCCACCACTTACATCGATCGAATAGTCACCGGAAGCATTCGATGTGGTACCGGTTTGTGTACCTTTTATCAAAATGTTCACTCCTGGCATGACCGTTCCATCTTCTTTGGAGGAAACCTTTCCTTTCACCAACTGGGCCTCAGCTGCTGAGGCGAGTACCGCTGCCAGTATTATGGCAAATCGTGTGCGCAGTAAAAATTTACGTAATGTAAAAACTGAATTCATACTATTCATGGGTAACGGTTTTAAATACATCGGGTTCACAATTCTATTTGCCCTCGGGGGCTTCACCATTCGGATGATTGTCCTTTAAAAGATTGTTAAAGTAGATCTCCAGCGCATCAGAATATTTCTGTTGCTCTTCTTCGCTCGTAATACCTTCCAGCAGTTCAGACAGTTCTTCCCCTGAGAGTTTGTTGCTGATCAGTTTATTAATCAATTTTTCAGCCCGGGAAAGTGACATAGTATTAGCAAGGTTTAGTCTGTGTAGGATACTGGCTGTCCTGTGGAAAAGACTATTCGTAAGTTCTTTTTTTCAAAAAGTTAACATTGAAGTAATTCAGCGTGCTGGCCTCCCAGAACAATACAATGCACTACCCTCAACGAACGGCACTTGCGTCAAATATTTTTTTTAGAAATATCTGTCGTGCGGCTGTTACCTATTTTGGAATGTACGTCTAAATACAGAAAGCTCACTTTCAGTATTATTTCGAACCATACATTCACTTGATTTTTATGAAACATTTTGTATTCAATTTTATCCTGCTCGTTGGCAGCATCAATCACCCGGCCTTAGCTCAGATACCACCAGTTCCAGACCTGCCGATCGATTTCGTTAATGGCCTAGAAGCCACCGAAGACAATGCAATACAGGCCGAAAGTGGCTATACCAAAGTATCCCCCCCTTCCCCGCAGTCGGCCTCATTTCAACGTTATGGTGATTATCCGGTGGGCCACGTCACAGGTGTCCCTGAAATCAGTATTCCACTTTTTACGATCAATACCGGCAAACTCTCACTGCCGATATCCATCTCCTACCACGCAGGAGGTTTCAAGCCTCGGGAGAACAGCGGAATACTCGGCCTGGGTTGGTCGCTCCATGCGGGAGGGCGCATTTCAAGAACTGTGATCGCAGATCCGGACGAACTGGCTTCAACACCCGCTCAGATAGTACCCGCTGGACAGCTTGCCGGAACAACAGTTAATGTAGCTGATGCGAACAAGCGGCTCTATCAATTGCAACTTGCTGCTGATGAAACCGCCTCGGGAACTGATTTGCAGCCGGATATTTTTTACTACAATTTTCCCTCGGGAGGCGGAAAATTTATGCTCAAAAATATTTTTGATGCCAACGGCAATTACACCGGTGTTAATAAGCCGGTAACCGTACCTTACCGCCCCATAAAGATTTCTTCCAATACTGCCTCTTTTAACTCAACCTTCACGCATTTTGAAATCATTGACGAAGATGGAGTGACGTACCGTTACGGACGTTCGGTAGCTAACGTAGATGTGATCGAAACCACTTATCCCGATCAAAAGAATGCTGGAAGGTCATTCACCACCAGTTGGTTGCTGACTGACATTATTTCTCAGGGAGGTAAGGAGCACATTACATTGAAATATACAACGGGGATTTATTACAGCAGCAGCAACAGAACGGATCTCGGAAAGATCAACAGTTTTGACATTGGAAACCCTCCCCAATCAATTAATAGCTTTGTTACAGCCGCCGCAAACGCATTTCCGCAGATCAGTATCTCCCAGGGTATCATCACCTCCACACATTATGTCACTTTGCCCAAATCCATTGAATGGGAGAATGGAAAGGTATTATTTTCTTATGAAACCGGCGGTACCGTACCTACCACATTCGATGGCAATAAGCTGAAAACCATGGAGGTTTTTGACGCCAGCAATAACCTGGTACAAAAGCATTCCTTTTCCCAAGGCATGTACACCGGCGATGTGAAACGCTACAAGCTGACCAAACTCGAACGTTTCGGTGTCCCCGCCGGTGCCACGTCAGAAACGCACAGTTTCGAATACAACGAGCCTCCTCAGCCTGCGCCCAACAATCCGGTCGATTTGAAAGGCCTCGATTATTGGGGTTATTACAACGGTTTGAATGCTAATGGGAGTCTCATACCGGGAAATTTCAAGGTACTGGTCACTGCGCAAGGTGGGGCGCAAACCAATTATTCATCTGGTAATGCTAATCGCGAGGCAAATGAAACGGCAACCCGATATTATGTTTTGAAGAAAATTGTCTATCCCACAGCCGGTTCAACGGAATTTGAATATGAAGGAAATAAAGTCTGGTGGGCAGGTGTGGCTACCAATGCAGGTGGTTTACGCGTCAAAAAGATCATTAACAATGTCGAAGGCCAGCAGGAAATCAAAAGTTATGACTATGGCGGCGAGCAATGCACGGGCTGTGGTTTTATCCGGCTTAACCCGTTTCAAACGGAAAGCTTCTGGACAATGGGTTATTCTAACAAACACGTACCCATTTTCAGCGGCTGTCTGGCAGAAAACAATTATGTGATCAAAGTGTCTTCTGATATCGTAGATGGTTCGGCATATTTTCAGACGAGTCCGGTCCTGTACACCAATGCGACCGAATACATTGGCGGGGTGAATGCCAACCAGGGCAAAACTATATTTACTTACGATACCCCAAGCCTGACTTTCGCGAACAATCCATTGATACGGTATCTGTCTAATGTGGATTTCTGGAAAGGTTCAAATTTGCTCTCAAAGGAAACAATGGGGTACATTGGAGGCAGCTATACTTCCATTGATAAGGAAAGTTACCAGTATACCAATGTCATCCGCGATTCACTGCAGGCGCAATACATTGAACCTTTTGCCATAGATGGTGATACCGGTGAACCATCTTTCGCTCACCTTGTGTGCGGCCATACAATGGATGCATTCAAGCTGTTTGACTATAAAATTAAAACCGGTTCGGCCATGCTGAGTCAAAAGCAGGTTGTGAAAAATGCAAACAACAATGGAGGGATCAGTACCACGGAAACTTACCAGTACCCGGCTGACTATATTTTACCAAAATCAAAAACTTTCACCAATAGTGAAGGACAGGTCATTGAAACCGCGTACACCTATCCTTTCGATCTCCCGGCATACGCAAATATGACTAATGCGAATGTGGTGACGCCAGTCATTTTACAAACTGTAAAAGAGGGCAATATGGTGATGGCAAATAAGACTGACTATGCATGCGCTTCGGGTGTTTGGGGAATTTCTAATCCTTGTATTTATGTACCGTCCATTATTTCTTCCCAACGAATTGAAAACAATGTAGCAGGTCCTGTTCTTTCAGAAATCACATTCAATAGCTACACAGACCGGGGTTATCCAGCTCAATATACTTCCAGAAACGGTATGGTAACTGCATTGGAATGGTACACGAATGGAGGCAATGCTAACTTACTGTCTGCGGAGACTACGGGTCTGAATACAGCGCTTGCCCAAACCAAGTCCTACCAATATCAGCCGCTGGTTGGGGTTAAAAGCATGACAGACGTTAGCGGGAAAGTCACATACTACGAATATGACCCATTCAATCGGTTGAGGTATGTTCGCCAGGATAACGCAAATGGAGCCATCCGTGCTTCCTATTGCTACAATTATGCGGGACAAGTCGTTGATTGCGCATTGATTGCGGCCTTCGGGATTGTCAGTCCTCCACCTCTTTTCCTGCTGCCCGATTCCAAAAGTTCCCCGCTGCCTGTGACCCTGGTTAGGTTTGTAGCCACGAAAGATGAAAATGCTGCGCTACTAACCTGGAATACAACTTCGGAAACGAATAGCGAAAGATTTGACATAGAGCACAGCACCAATGCTAAGGACTGGACCCGACTCGGTAGCGTAGTCGCCCAGGGTGAAAGCAGCAACACTGAGTTTTATTCATTCAAGGACACTAGCCCTTTGCCCGGAGAAAATCTTTACCGGTTAAAAATGGTGGATTCAGACGGAACCTTCGCTTACAGCCATATTGAGAGCATTCATTTTGATAATGATGTCAAAATCTACCCCAATCCTGTCATTACCGACAAGCTCCACCTGAGCGCACCTGAAATGATAAGCAATGTGCAGATCTACGATATGCGGGGCAACGTCCATTATTCAGGAAAACCCGAAAATGGCAGCCTGGACACCAGTCAGCTGAAAGCCGGGATTTATCTCATACAGGTTACTGCCGCAAACGGGGCTGTCAGCACGCACCGGGTAGTTAAGCAATAAGTCCTGGGCCTGGCGGAACAGCCGTCAATGAGAATCTGATCATTCATTTTATCATTTAATCAAATCATTATGAAGCATATTTTAGCCTTTTTGCTTCTCTTCTCAGGAGCAGTTTGTCTGGGACAAACCGATAGCAAAAACTACATCCTCTCCCGTACTTTTAAACAAACCGGGGCATTTCCAAATGACATAAGTAAAGTAAATATCCAGGTGCAGTATATCGACGGCCTGGGCAGACCGTTGCAAAATGTTTCCGTTGGGCAAAGCCCTGATGGTGCTGACTTTGTACAGCCCATTGAATACGATGTCTTTGGTCGGCAGGTGAAACAATATATGCCTTATGTGGCCCCAAGTAATGGCGCTTTTCAAGCTGGCACTGCGGCTGCTCAGGCCGGGTTTTACTCCGCTAATTCAGCCGGATTGGAACCCACAGACCTGGCCAAGCCTTATTCTGAGACTGGTTTTGAGCTGTCCGCATTGAACCGTCCTGTGACAGAAAGGGCTCCCGGTAACAAAAGCGCATTGGCAACCATCAGTTATGGTGCCAATACTGTCGGTGAAGTGAAACGCTACGATTATGTAGCCAATGCCAGCATCCTAATGACTGTCAGCGCTAATGGTGACTATGTCGCAGGAAAGCTTTACCGCACTCAAACCATTGATGAAAACGGAAAAGCCAATACCGAATTTACCGACGTACAGGGCAGGCTCATCTGTCGTAAAACAGCTGCTTCTGGCAATGAGATACTGGCTACCTATTATGTCTACGACGATTATGGCCAGCTCCGCGCCGTGTTACAACCCCAGTATCAGGACATTGCCAGCACCTCAGATTACGCTTTCCTCTATGAGTATGACAACCGGGGACGTGTGATAGGCAGGAAAATTCCGGGCGCAGGACTTGTGAATCTTGTCTACGATAATTTTGACCGGCAGGTACTTACCCAGGATGCTTCACAGCTGAGCCGCGGCGTTTGGGGATTTACCAAATACGACGCCCTGAACCGTGCCGTGCTGACGGGCGAGATTGCTTCCGCATCCAGCCGCGATACCTGGCAAAATAGCCTCAACGCCAGCCAGGCGCACCATGAGGACAAAACAGCAAACGGGATTGGCTATACATTTGGCAATACACTGCCTAATGTAGCCGAAGCCAACGTGCTGGTCGTGACCTATTACGATGATTATACCTTCCCAAAACCAGCCAACCTAAGCTACATCAATACATATGCCGTAAGTCCATTAAGTATAGTCAAAAACCTGCAAACGGGTAGCCGGACACGGATGCTAGCGGGAGCAAATGCGTGGCTGGCAAGCGCAACCTATTACGATGCGGAGTACCGTGCCATCCAGACCGTTCGGGAACTACATGACTTGGGCGCTGGTGCCATAGAGCGGGTTTCCATGCAATATAAATATGACCTGGCGCCCGTAATTGCCCAGGAAAAGACGGAGCAGATCATTGCTACCGGCACCAATGTGCACCAGAAAACTTACGAGTATGACCACGCTGACAGGCTTTTGAGTGTGAAGGAAAAGGTTGTCCATGGTAGCAAGTCCAGAGAAGCAATTACTCTTGCACAGCGTTACAATCCATTGGGACAATTGCGACAGAAGTGGTTTCATTCCGAAGACGGTATCAATTTCCGAAGAAGAACTAATTACACTAACAACATCCGCGGCTGGCTCGCGCAGGGCCAGACTTTTTATAAAACCAAGGAAAACGAGCCCGACTCCTCATTTTACAACTTTGCACTCAGCTATGCCAATGGTAACAATTACACCAATGGCAACATCAGCCAAATGCAGTGGAGCGGAAAAGCCGAAAACGCGTTCACAAAAGGGCTGGCTTTCACCTACGACGGCGCTAACCGGCTTTTGGGCTCCACTGGTCTGAACAATTATAAAGAAACCGAAAGCGGGATCAGTTACGATAAGAACGGAAATATCAAGACGTTGATCAGAAGCGGGGCGGTGGTAGATAACTTGGGTTATGCTTACCTCGGCAATCGGCTTTCGGCTGTCACGGATGGGTCTGGCAGTAATTTGGGCGTGAAGAGTGGTGTCAGCAATTATGGTTATGACGGCAATGGTAACATGACCAGCGATGGGAACCGGGGCGCGGTGCTGACTTATAATTATCTAAATCTTCCTGAAACAGTAACCATTGATGGTAAAACGCTAACTTATGACTACGATGCAAGCGGCACCAAGCATAAATATGTCGCTGATACATTGACCGCGAAATACGCCGGGGACTTTGAGTATAATCAAAGTAATGCATTTAAGCGGCTGGCTATCAGCGAAGGACAGGCCATTTACAGAAAGGATACCATTCGATTTGATTACTTTCTAAAAGATCATTTGGGTAATGTCCGGGTGGTTTTTGATGAAAGAGGAAGGATTTTGCAGAAGACGGATTACTATCCTTTTGGGTTGGAGATTGATGGGAATAACCCAATACAGCCTCAGAACGTCAGAAACGGCATAAATCGTTACAACTTCCTGGGTAAGGAAACGCAGGTGGCTACCGGATACATTGATCTGCAAGCACGGTTTTATGATCCGACGATTGGGCGCTTTATTCGTATAGACCTTGAAACAGAAGGACAACTGGAATTTTCGCCGTATCATTACTCGTTCAATAACCCCATAAGGTTCTCCGATCCGGATGGAAGGTTTCCGGATTGTTGCGGTGGGTTCGGAGATTTCTTGACAGGTGTCGGCCAGGCACTAAGTGACGATATTATTGGAGGGACTCCAATAAGGGCAACCCCGGGTTATGTTGGTGCATATAACAGCGGACGCACGGCAGGGCATTATGCAGCAATGGTGGTAGGCGCAACCGAGGTTGCAGCGGGTGCAATAGGCGATGTTGCCGCCGTTGTTGGTGAAATTGGTAGTGTAGGACTAGCAACACCGGTGGCCGTGCCAGTAGCGGCAATGTCAACAGGTGCTATCATACACGGTTCCGCGACTGGTGCCAGGGCAGCCGAGAATTTGAATAATGATAAGGGAAGGGTTGAAGTTAGTAGCAATTCAAATGTTGGCGCAAGAAGGCAAAATAGAATTCCTGATGAAGGCAAGCCAAATACAACTGCCTCAAATACATCAGGAACAACAACAAAAAAATATGGGCCGGATGGGAATGTACAAAAGGAATTCAACAAGGGGCATCAAGGTAATAAGGTTCCAAAAAATGAAAGGGCAGATCATGTACACGATTATAAGCCAAAGCCCAATCGACATCCTAATGACCCAAATCCGACTGAAAGGCAACCAGGTAGATCTCCAAAAAGGAACGAGCTAAAAAAAGATTTTGGAATATAATAAATGTAAATGATCTCTTATATGAACCTAATTACAGAAGGAGGGGGAGCCATCGAGTTTTTTTCAGACAGTGAAAGTCTAATAAGTGGAGAACTAAAAAGGTTTTCTGTTTATCGGCAAAACGAAAGACTTCTCCTGGATCTTGACATAACGTTATTGTATTCAAAGAAATTTAAAGATGTAACGCTGAGATTTATAGACGTTCTAGAATACTCATTTTATTACAAAAACCATAATAGTTTTTATTATATTGAAGACTATAAATTTTTTGTAACCGCCGAGCAAGCTTATATTTCCTTAGACCCGGTCGATGGTTCTGGCAACGAAATAGACCCAAATGATAATGATTTTGTGATAGCAAAGGAGCTAAAAGTTTACGTTTAGATTTAGCTGTAATATTTAATAGGTGAAACGCCCGTTCTGAGCCAGGAACGGGCGTTTTCATTTCATAACTCCCTGCAATTTAGTTTTAAGGATAAATGCATCAAGGAAAGACCAGACTAGGTTTTTATCTTCGGGTGTCATTTTGCTTACTTCATTGAGGCGGTTCAGGCTTGCCTTGTCAATCTCTATTTCAGCACTACCTACTAGGTAATCCAGGCGACCATTTGGGTAATGTTAGTGTAGTTTTTGATGAAAGAGGAAGGATTTTGCAACAGACGGATTACTATCCTTTTGGGTTGGAGATTGATAGGAATAACCCAATACAGCCTCAGAACGTCAGAAACGGCATAAATCGTTACAACTTCCTGCGTAAGGAAACGCAGGTGGCTACCGGATACATTGATCTGCAAGCACGGTTTTATGATCCGACGATTGGGCGCTTTATTGCGGTCGATCCAATGGCAGAGAAAATGCAGAGCTGTTCACCTTATAGCTATGGATTTAATAATCCGATTAAGTTTGTTGACGCAGACGGTCAATATCCAATTTATTTTTTGACAAGAAGTTACGCATCGTTTAAAACTTTCGGCCCAGGTAATCAATGGTATGGCGATAATAGAGGTGCAACACTAAATCAAAAGGCTACTTATCGTTCATCAGTTTCAATAAATTATGATACTGATACCAAACAAACGAGTGCTTACGGAGGTCGAACGAGGTCTCATACGGTAGATGGTTCTCACGATGCAATTTCTACGACAACAGTTTATAATAGATCGAAGGGAAACAATATAGATGTTCATTCGGCAGGTAGAAATGAGGCACAAACAGGTTCTTGGGATATTGACCAGTTTACTAAATTGAAAGTAGTAACAGAGGGTGTTATTAACAAAGATCATATTTTAAATGTCTCGGGAACTGTAAGCGGGAATGACTTTCCTAATCAAGAAAGTATGATTTATGACAGTAAAGGAAATGGTCTTTGGTTGGGTAATTATGAAACATCTGGAAATAGGCAGTGGGGGCCAGTTACAGATTTATCAAGAGAGAACGAAGGTGATGTTCAAATGAACATTGGTATTAGAGTTAAGGTTAATAAAAATGGTGTTTTCCAAGGCGTAATGCAAAGAGATAAAAGTGGAAATGAAACGATGATATCTATTGGTAACTGGAATAAAAAATTTAAATCAGATGATAGCAAATAGAAATTTTACTGCTGCCCTAGCCTTTTGTATTACTATATACTTTGTTTCCGATTATTTTTTCAATGGTACTGTTTTCTATTTGATCGGTGGATCGATGGGTACAGTATCAAAACTAATTGGCTTAAAGAATGGATTTTATTTAGTATGGACAACTCTGCTAGTAGGTAGCATTGTTTTGTTTTATAAGTCTCAAAACAAAGTAATAAAATACACCGCGGTCGTGATAATTTGGGTTCTTCTATATTTGATAGATTCAATTCTCTATGAAATTATGCCAGATGTTACCAGTAAGATAATTAGATATTCGCATATGGGATTGGCAATATTCTTAAAGAGCGTACTGTTAGTTTGGATTTATTACCGGCGACATAAATAATTATTAAAATCAAAACCCCGGTCGCCCGGGGTTTTGATTTTACAGCGACGCCTCATTTTGATTAAAGAAATCTTAAACGCCTTATTGGTGGTGAGCATTTTATCCATAAGTTGTGAGGTGCTACAAATATTCTCTTTTCAAACAATTTCCATTTGAAATTATTATCCTTTTGGGTTGGAGATTGATAGGAATGCTCCGGTGCAGACGCCTTCGGCCAGGAATAATGTGAATCGGTTGCTTTATAATGGGAAGGAGTTACAGGTTGGGACGGGGTATATTGATCTGTCAAGACGTTTTTACGATCCATCTATTGGCAGGTTCATGCAGGTGGATCCCGTCACTGAATTACAGGAAGGCCAATCCGTATACCAATACGGCTGGAATAGCCCTATACTGCGAAGTGATCCCAATGGAACCTACCCAGACAGACCGGGCGACGATCCATTCCTGATCGCAAGATTGGTAACAACGGCATTCTTTGACACCAAGCATGCGATCATCAATACAGCGGCAAGGGCTTTGGGTTCCAATCTCCGGGCCGGGTATAAAGTTGAAGAAGGACAACAGGTTTTCGAAACCCAGATCAGCAGGCAAGCCGTTGACAATTCAGTCTCAGGACAGGTAAAAGAAGCAGTAAATATGGTAGCCTATGTAGCTTTGGTAGCTACGACTGGATCAGGCTCAACAAATCCTGGAACACTCCTTTCTACAACCAGCACAGAGTCTCAGGTTGTAAAGGTGGGGAAGGAAGTTGCCAGTGAGGTTACAAAGGGAATTAGGGCCGCCACGGGCTCAGAAGTTACTGGGTTTGCAAAACATGGCTTAAATAGGATAATAGAGCGGGGAGTAAAACCGAACGCTATATTGGATGCCCTAAAAAACCCTTTAAAAACTGGCCAAGTCGCAATAGATGCAACCGGTAGGCAGAGCCAAAGATTCGTAGGGCAATTTGGAGAGGTCGTTATTAATCCACAGACAGGTAAAATTGTTTCAGCCAATCCAACTTCCACAAAGAGAGCTGCTAATCTTTTAAAGAAATTAGAACAATGAAAGTTAAACTTAAAAAGGAGGAGTTTGATTATCTGAATTATAGTCTCTTAGCAGGAAATGAAGATCTTTATTCAAAACTGCAACTTAGCGTAAGAGGAACCCTATTCCTTATTGATGTCAGTGATGATATCGTCGACGACCTGCATGAATGGGCAATGGAGGAATTACAAAGAAACGGGTTTGACATTAACTATGATCTAACATATGAGGGTAAAATATTGCAAGGGTTGGTAGATAGGCTATATTCCGCTGATAATTAGTCGAAACCGAGCCGAAGTTGTCCAGCAGTACTCATATACTGAACCTGATAGTCCAAAATCGATAGTAACTCGGGCTGCATGATGGACAATCGTAAGCCAAATAAAATGGGAAGGGTGGCACGTAATGGCCACCCTTCTTCAAAAAAACACAAAAACCATTATTCCTCCACATCTTCCCCCACTTCCCTTATTTTTGCCGAAAGTTTATCATATTAATGGAAAGTATCGTTTCTATACCGAAACCGGGCAGTGAAGAATGAACCCAACCAAGTGCTATAAGGAAATTTACTTTCTATTTTCTATTTTATTGACCTCATTTCCGGCCTTTGCGCAGACTGCCGGAGCGGATAGCAGTGCTACGCATGTGATTGGCGATGTCAGGGTTGAAGGCAACCATAAAACGCGCACAAGCATCATTCTGCGGGAAATGGCGATCAAATCCGGCGATACGCTGTCTGCTAATCTTCTGAAAGAAAAGCTCGAAATTGATCGGCGTAAGGTGGTCAATACCAATCTTTTTGTCACAGTCGACTTGCTTACCCAGCCTAATGCTGATTCTGCGCGCACCGATATCCGTATTGTGGTGAAAGAGCGCTGGTATATTATTGCAGTACCCGTGTTTCAGCTCGCAGACCGAAACTTTAATGAATGGTGGTACGAGCGCAAACGGGATCTTTCCCGCACAACTTACGGCGTATATCTCAGCTATGGGAATGTGACCGGTCGGGCAGATAAACTGCGTTTTCTGGCTGAATTCGGCTTTATCCCGAAATTTGAAATTGCCTATACATTGCCTTATCTGGACAAAGCGCAGAAGACCGGCATTACAATCGGCACTTCCTATTCGATCAACAAAACCACTGCTTTCAGAACCTGGCGAGACAAACTGCAATACCTGAATAGTGAAGATATCAACCGCGAAAGGCTGATCAGCTATGTCAGTATCACCCGCAGGAACAAATATTACACATTCCACACCGCTGATCTCCGGTGGAGTTACAGCAAGATCTCGGACACGATTGCATACCTGAACCCGAATTACCTGCTAAACGGGCGAAAAAGGCAGCGTTACCTGCAACTGACGTATACATTCAGCTACGATAAAAGGGATAATGTCCAGTACGCGCTGCTTGGCCAGAGTTTTGGATTACAGATTTCGAAGATCGGCCTCTTGCCTTCCGACGACGTGAACACATTGTATTTTTACGGGTCTTATCGTAAATACATTCCACTCAGCAAAAGATGGTTTTTTAACACTGGCGTTCGCGGAAGGATTTCGTTTCCTAAGCGCCAGCCTTATCTGCAGACCATCGGACTGGGTTACCGGAACGATCTGGTGAGAGGCTATGAACTATATGTGGTAGACGGCCAGGATTATGCCCTGCTCAAAAATGAGCTAAAATATAAGCTGTTCGCATTTCAAAAACACCTCTCGTTTATCCCTGTAAAACAGTTCAATACCATTCCGCTGGCTGCGTATATCAATACCTTCGCAGACGCTGGCTATGTTAAAAACAGTTACCCTGAATTCAGTAACACTAAGCTGGGCAACTCTATGCTCTACGGTGCCGGAGCCGGGCTGGATTTCGTGACATTTTACAATATACTAGCTCGTTTTAACCTTACATTGAATGCAAAAGGCGAACGAAGGTTCTTTTTCAACATTGCAAGGGAATTTTAAAACCGTTTTCAAAAAATGGAATAATAGTTAAATTGCACAACGCGATCTGCTTCTGAGGCATGACTATTTTATCAACACAATCAATAACTGAATGAAAATAACCTCTACATCAATGAAATGTTTAAAATATGGTGCTGTTGTGTTGCTACTCGCAATCTTTGGGGCTGGCTGTGACACCAAAACCAACGAAAAAGCAGAAGCTGTCTCAGATTCTGTAGTACTAGAGGAACCGGTTCAGACTGAACTGAACAGCGACCAGTCTGCTTTACTTCAAACGATACTTGGCCTCAGCGGACAAACGACGGATGGTACAGTACTCCGGGGAATTTCGTTCGGCGATCCGATCGCCAAGGTAAAAGCTTCGGAAACATTCGAAATGTTTGAAGAAACTGCTGACCATCTGGGCTATACCTCCGAAACTCCCAAGCTGGAAACCATAGACGTTCAGTATTTTTTGACGGAGGACAAAAAAGTCAACAAAATCACTGTTGATGTTTATTTGAATAGCCCTGAGGCGACAAAACAGCTTTGGAATGCGGGTAAGCAGCATTTTACGGGTCTTTATGCTGCTCCGAAAGAAGAGACGAAGAAAATAATCTGGAATAATAAATCGGTCAGGGTGAACATGGAAGATGTTTCGGAAGGAAAGGATTATGGATTAAAATTCCAGTTCTTTTCAACGGATAAAAATGTGCTGGCTGCAAACTAATGCTTATGAAAACCAAAAATTCGATACTACTGGCAGTTATCTGCCTTTTTTCTCTACAAGTTGATGCGCAGAAAAAGTCTAAAAAGGACGAGGTGGTGACCATTATCACCAGCATGGGAACGATGAAACTTATATTGTTTGATGAAGCACCCAAACATAAGGCCAATTTCATCAAACTGGTACAGGATAAATTTTACAACGACCTGCTTTTTCACCGGGTTATTGATGATTTTATGATTCAGGGTGGAGATCCCAATTCACGAAATGCAAAGCCGGATGATATCCTCGGCAAAGGAGATAACGGCTACAAAGTACCTGCGGAATTTAGTCCGAAACTTTTCCATCAAAAAGGGGCATTAGCCGCAGCAAGAGATAATAACCCCGCAAAAGAATCGAGCGGATGCCAGTTCTACATTGTTCAGGGCAGGAAATGGGGAAAACTTGATCTTGAAAAACAAGCGGCCAGAGCTACCAGAAAATTGACCGACGATCAGAAAAAAGTCTACGAAACCATTGGCGGCACTCCGCATTTGGACGGCGCGTATACAGTTTTTGGTCAGGTAATTGACGGAATGGAAGTGATTGACAAAATCGGGGCTGTGGAAAAAGACGAAAGGGACCGTCCTGAAAAAGACGTTTCTATGAAAATGTCGGTCAAAAAGATGAAGAAGAAAAAGATCACTAAAAAATACGGCTGGAAATACGAAGCTTAACGCATTCCGAATTGGACAAAAAACGAATACTAATTACCGGTTCTAATGGCCTTTTGGGCCAAAAACTGGTTGAAATGCTGGTTGAAAAGTCCTCCATTGAAACGATAGCCACAGCCCTGGGCGAAAACCGGCTTCCTTTCCAGCAAGGATACCGATATCTTGAAATGGACATTACGAACGCTGCGGAGGTGGATCGAATTCTGGCAGCTACGCTCCCTGATGTGATCATCCACACGGCTGCGATGACGAATGTGGATCAATGTGAAATGGAGAAGGAAGCGTGCTGGAAGCTTAATGTAACAGCCGTAGAAATGCTGATTGCGGCTTGTAAAAAGTACAATATCTTCCTAGAACACCTTTCCACCGACTTTGTTTTTGACGGCACTTCAGGACCTTACAGGGAAGACGATCTTCCTAATCCGATCAGTTTTTATGGATGGAGCAAGTATGCTGCCGAAAAGGCTGTCATTCATTCCGACATTCAATGGGCAGTCGCACGTACGGTGCTCGTATATGGCATCGCGCATGACATGAGCCGCAGTAATATTATTCTCTGGGTCAAAAAATCATTGGACGAAGGAAAGGCGATCAAGGTGGTGACTGATCAGTTTCGTACCCCTACCCTAGCCGAAGATCTGGCGCTTGGGTGTTTCCTGATTGCGGACCAGCAAGCGCAGGGAATTTTCCATATATCGGGAAAGGACTTTCTCACACCTTACGAAATGGCTATCATGGCCGCAGATTACTTTTCGCTGGATAAATCGCTCATCTCTCCTACCGATGCTTCTGCGTTTTCGCAACCCGCCCGACGGCCGCCACGCACAGGTTTCGATTTAACAAAATCCCGAAAAGTACTAGGCTACGAGCCCCATACTTTCCGGGAAGGCATTGCCTTGCTTGAAAAGCAGATCGGTTAATTGTCAGAATTTTTCTATTGAATTTAGGTCGAGTATGAACCCGGTAAACAATGTTTCTCCTGAAAGCTGGACGTTTAATCCTTCACGCTCCTCAGTATTTTGACTGGGTCGATAAATGTAGACCTTTTCGTCAAACCGGTCAATCAGCCAACCGAGCTGGCATCCATTAGCCATATATTCGTCCATTTTGTCTTTCAGATACTTCAAATCATCTGACTTGGAGCGTATTTCTACAATAAAATCCGGACAAATGGGTGCAAATCTCTCCTTGTCATCTTTGGACAGTGCGTCCCATTTTTCCCTAGTAACCCAGGAAATGTCGGGAGACCTTACTGCACCATTGGGAAGCGTAAAGCCAGTCGAAGAATCAAACAACTTTCCGGGAATTTTGTGGCTATGTAGCCATGCGCCCAGTTCAACCAGAATATCCGAATTAAAGCTTCCTGTAAAACTTCCTGTTGGTGACATAAAGATTATATTTCCGTTACTATCCCGCTCAAAGTCAAGCATGTCATTCATTCGGCAGAACCGAAAGAATTCCTCTTCACTCATGATGTCCCCAACTTTAATGGTTACCGGCATATTCATTAATGATGATAATTATTAATCACGGAAGTTTTTCAGAAAGCAATTTACCAATTAAAAGTCATTTTAAACTGTCACGATTTTTAAAAACTCAATACAGCTTCTCATAATACTCGCGCGCCATTCGGTCGGAGTTGAACTCTACATTGACGTCATTCATACTGTTAAGTACCATTTGCTGCCATTTGGCCTGGTCGGTGTAGTAGGTTGGCACTACCGTTGTTTCCAGTTTTTCCATTAGATTTTCGCAATCCTGCTTGTTGATATCTTCGCCTTCCGCTACCGGAAGGAGGAAAGAATTATCACCGTCTTTTGCAAATTCACAGATCCAGCCGTCGAATGTGGATAAGTTAAGTGACGCATTCATGGCTGCCGTCATGCCGCTGGTGCCGGATGCCTCACGGGTTACTACCGGCGTGTTGAGCCACACATCGGAGCCATCTTTCATTAGTTTTGAAAGTGCCAGCTCGTATCCTGTCAACACGGCGACATTTGGAAAAAGATGGCTCAGATAGAACAAATGGTTGAATGTGTTAATGGCACCCTCGTCTTTCGGGTACGGTTTTCCGGCCCATATCACCTGCACAGGCTGGTCCGTATTATTCACTAATTTGCTGAACCGTTCCAGGTCCCACGCCAGCATATCCGGTCGTTTATAAGCGGCAAACCTGCGCGCCCATACAATTGTCAGCACTTCGGGATCGAAGATTTTTCCGCATTGGTCTGCGACTGTTTTGAACAATATGGCTTTCAACTCCTTTTTACGGGCAGCTATCTTTTCCAAATTCTTCTCTACTCTGGCTTCTTCCAGCTGCTTATCGACCCAGTAAGTATTGTTCTGCGCATTGGTAATGTGGCCTATTTCAGCGATTTTCGGATAAGGTTTCCACATTTGACGCGATACTTCGCCGTGCAATTTGGAAACACCATTGGCTTTCCTGCTCAAACTTAATGCGGCCAGCGAGTGGTTGAAAGTATCGTCTTTTATCCCGCTGATCTTCCTGACCGTGCCAAGATCCAAACCCGAAAAGAACCCAAGGTTTTCAAGAAAATGAATGTCATGCTTTTCATTTCCCGCTTCCTCAGGCGTATGCGTTGTAAAAACGACGCGTTTCTTTACTTCAGCAACCTTTTTATATTTTTTGAACAAATGAAAAATAGCCGAAACAGCGTGAGCTTCATTGAAATGATAAACCTGCGGCTCATAACCCAACTCCTCCAACAACCTCGCTCCGCCAATTCCCAAAATCATACATTGTGCTACTTTATAGCTCACATCTGCGTCATACAGCGAGTAGCTGATCGCGCGCGTAGCCTCGTCATTTCCATCGGTATCAGTCGTAAGCAGGAACAATGGTGCTGACTGAAACACGTCGGGCGCCAGATAGTAGGCAGCTACCCAAACGTCTTTTCCCATCACGGGAATCTGAAAACGAATGTGTGTATCCGTCAGGAATGAATATATTTTTTCGCGGAATTCGGGCTGCATACTACCATCCTTTTTCCGTCCCTGATCATAATAGCCGTGTTTCCACAGCATACCGATACCGATCAGGTTCTGTTTCAGCGCGTACACACTGCGCATGTGTGAGCCCGCGAGGAAGCCCAAGCCGCCTGAATAGATTTTCAGCGCCTGATCGACAGCGAATTCCATTGAAAAGTAAGCGACTGATTTTTTGTATTTTTTGTCCGGCGTAAATGGATGCTGATATGGAAGCGAAAACGTTTGCTGTGACATTAGTGCTGGTGTTAGTGAAAATAAAATGACGGCCAAAAAAATCAGGCCAATGAAAAGGGCCTGACGAACAAGTCCATCAGGCCCTTCCCGTAATGATTTCCTCTATTATTTACCGAAAAGACGCGCCCAAAAGCCTTTTGCTTTGGTTTTTGTTTCCACATACTTTTCAGAAGCTGCTTCCTTCAATTCTTCGATTTCCACGGCAGCTTTGGCTTTCAGTTCAGCTGCTTTCACCTGTGCTTCGGCCAGTTTCTCAGCGGCTATTTCCTTCGCATCCTCGAATGCCTCGGTCGCATCCTCCTTCAAATCCTCAAACTTTTCGGTAGCTGTTTCCTTCCATTCTCCTGCTTTTTCAGTAACGTCAGAGATAATCTCCTCTGCTTTTACTTTTCCGGCAGCAATGTTCAATTCTACCTCATTTTGCAGTTGTTCAGCCTTCGCTGCGAAGCCTGACTTTGCTTCTTCTACTTTCTCTGCCACCACCTCTGCTTTCTCGGCTGCTACTTCTTTCACTTCCTCTACTTTTTCAGCCGCTGCCTCTTCCACTTCTTCTGCCTTATCTGCCACAACCTCTGCTTTCTCAGCTACTACCTCTTTCACATCCTCCACTTTCTCGGCTGCTACTTCCTTCACTTCTTCCGTTTTGGCTGCTGCTTCTTCCTTGATGGTGGCTACTATTTCTTTGGCTTGCTCAGCTCTTTCTTCAACTACTTCCTTTACTTCCTCCGTTTTTTCCTCCGCTTCGATTTCCAGATCTTCCAGCTTGTCAGTCACATTCTCTTCGATTTCCAAAGCTGCATCCTTGGTCAGATCCGTCTTTTCTTCGGCCTCTGCTTTCAGGTCGTCCAGTGTTTCGTACACCTCCGATTTAATCCCGTCAGCCTCCGCTGCTCCTTCTGCCTCAATCTCCTCTACCTTTTCCACAACTTCTTCTTTTGCATCCGCAGCAGTTTCTTTTAGCTCTTCGGCTTTATTTTCCAGTGATTCTTTCGCATCTTCTGGTGTAGGTTGATCATTTTCGGCCATTGGGGACAGATTTAAAGGTAAGTACAGTTGATTGACATGAATTCGAAATCTACAAAGGAGTTGGCAACGTTCCAAGCAATTGAGTCACCTTTTCTTCTACACTTCTCCTACTCTAACCTTCTAATCATCAAATTTTTAACCAATTCATAAAAGGGTTCCGGCTGCAACGTGCGCCAATTATTAAGATGGAGTGTACCACCAAAATTGATATAATAATCAAGCCTGAATCTATTCCACTGCTCTTTCACATGTTCCCTGAAGCTCACCGCCGCAATCCAGCCATCTTCAATGTCGTCAAACCATTCGGCATAATAGTCGTCCTCGCTGCCATGAAAATCCAGCACATTCTCCCCTAACAGAATAAACTGATTGATCCCCTCATCCACCAGCGGATCCACGACCTGGCGTTTGAAAAACATGATATCGTTATGCAATGCATCATTCCACTCGCCAAACACCTCAATGATTGCGTAATGTTTGTTGTAATCCGCGTACAGGATCTTTACATAGAGCGTTTCCGAACCGATCTCGTCCCAAAGCGGGTGTATATAGTAACCGTAGATCGCATTTTCGTAATAATCCAGGTTATAGGTCCTTCCATAAAAAGGTGACCGCTCGTCGTGGCTTGCCACATAATGTTTTTCCCAATTGTAATAAGGCTCAATCTCCTGCATGGTAATAACTCGGCTTGCAATGAATAATCAAACATAAATATAGTAAAACAGAAAAGGCTTAATCGACGTTTCCAGTCGATTAAGCCTTTAAAATTATTATACCTGTCTGTCGGGGGAATCTTACAATTCGCGGATCCAGATATTTCTGAAACTGCTGGTGTTGTTGTGATCCTGTAATTTGATCGGCCCTTTTCCGTGAGGCTCGATCGTAGGCTGTCCTATGTAAGGAGTAGTTCCCTGGATCATTGTATGGTTTTGAACCAGTACGCCGTTGTGTATCACGGTAATGTAAGGAGGAATAGTCATTTGACCATCCTTATTAAAATGTGGTGCAGTGTACACTACATCATAAACCTGCCACTCGCCCGGACCTACCGAAGCATTCACCAAAGGCATAGTTTGCTTGTAAATGGAACCTGCCTGACCATTGGAGTAAGTTAAATTATTATAGCTGTCCAATACCTGCAATTCGTACAGACCTTGCATAAAAATCCCGCTGTTACCACGTCCCTGGCTGCTACCTTCCACTTTCGCGGGAGTACGCCATTCGATATGAAGCTGATAATCACCGAAAGTTTGCTTGGTTTGAATGTCCCCTGATTTGGGCGCAACCGTGATCGCATTGTCTCCAACTGTCCACGGAGCAGCCGATTTTCCATCTTTACCCGAAACCCAGGCGTCCAGATTTTTACCATCAAATAGCACAATAGCGTCGGAAGGGGCAGTAAAACCGGAAAGGGCCGGCGTGATTTTACCAGGCGTCACAACACGAGGAACCGGGCTCCACAATTCACTGGATTCGGGTGTTTGTTTCGCGGGTTGCAATTGGGCATGCGCAGCAAACGCCGATGCAAGGCTGAACGCGGTAAGGATTAATTTTTTCATTTAGGAAGTACTTTTTAGTCTAATAACACATTGAAATAATATCAAAACACAACATTAGGTAAAAAGCATTAACAAACTCGATTCTCATCTAATTAAATGTAATTTTCCCGAATCTAATCACGTAATTTGCACCGCCCAAAGTGGCGCTATAATCTAAAACCGACAAGCTTACTTCAAGTATGTTTAAATTTAACCGTTCAATTCTACAACTTTTTGCTTGTGGCGTTGCAGTTTTCGCTATGCAATCTGCCTATGCCCAGCAGCCCATTCCCCTTAACGACCTCAGTGCATTTACCACGAAATCCGATAATTGGAAAATCGTAGGAAATGCGTCTGCTGACATTTCAAAGGAAAATGTGCTGATCACTACACCTGGAAAAGGCGTACTGGCATGCACCCATGAAAAAGGCAAGTATGGTAACCAATATGAGCTGATCTCCAATTTCAAACACGGCGATCTGGACATTGAAATGGATTTCATGCTGACCAAAGGCTCGAACTCGGGTATTTATTTGCAAGGAAATTACGAGGTACAGCTTTTCGATAGCTGGGGAAAAAAATCTGCCAAGTACAACGATAATGGTGGAATTTACGAACGCTGGAATGACTCCAAGCCTGAAGGTGAAAAGGGTTACGAAGGTTATGCTCCTCGTTTCAATGTAGCGAAGGCTCCCGGGCTTTGGCAAAATATCAAAATCTCTTACCAGGCTCCCCGTTTTGACGCCAGCGGTAAAAAAGTATCTAATGCAGTGTTCCTGTCCATTATTCTGAATGGCGTGACCATTCACGAAAATGTAGAAGTAAGTGGCCCTACCCGCGGATCATTGACTGCGGACGACGTGGCCATGGGCCCGATCCGTATCCAGGGTGACCACGGATCTTTGGCTATCAAAAACATTGTGATCAATAATTTTGACAAAAAGCCAGGTACACTATCAGAGCTTACCTACAAAACGTATTACGGCGGTTTGAGCGAAACAGAAGACCTGTCCAAACTTACTCCTGCTGAGACCGGCAAATCGGAAGCATTGAGCTGGGAGATCCTGAAAGAAAACAACAATTACTCTTACCTGTACTCGGGCAGATACAATGCGCCTACCGCAGGAGATTACAATTTCAAATTGCAGGCTTCGGGTAATTCCTACCTGAAAATCGATGGCAAATTCGTCATTGACGCACAATGGAAAACCAATAACGATTTCCGTCAGGGAACCGCTAAGCTGACAGCTGGCGACCATACCATTGAAATATTCAACAATAAAAGAGATGGCTGGATGCGCCCTGCTCTTGGCCTTTGGATAAGTGGCCCGGGATTCAGGGAAACGGCTTACCATACCAAAAGCTCCGCTATTGCGGGTGGATCCAATGATCCTATCCTGATTTCTGCCGGTACCAACACCATTACCCGCAGCTTTATGGATTTCAAAAAAGATCCAAAATCCAAAGGACAACGTGTAGTGCATGCAGTGTCAGTGGGCAGCCCTACTAACCTGCATTATACCTATGACCTGGACAAAGGAACGTTATTACAGGTTTGGCGCGGAGAATTCCTGGATGCTACCCCCATGTGGCACGATCGCGGCGATGGTTCTTCACGTCCGAGAGGAAGTGTGACGTTGCTGGGCGACGATATGGTACTTGGCAAATCAGGCAAATCCAAATGGGAGGCAGACACTACCGGAAGCGGTTACCGTCCAAAAGGATACGTACTGGACGATCAGGATGTGCCAACTTTCCAATATCAGGCATTCGGCTCGGCTGTAACGGATTATATTTCTGTTGTGAACAATCAGTATTTCGAACGCATTATCAAGGTAAATAATCCTGCGAAGGACCTGGTAGCGAGACTGGCGGACGGTTCCTCGATCGAGAAAATATCCGATGGCCTTTATGCGGTGGACAACAAGTCGTACTACATTCAGTTGGCTGATAAAAGTGTTAAACCCGAAATCAGAAGCGCTAATGGTTTGCAGGAATTACTGGTTCCGGTGACTAATGGCGAAGTGAAGTATTCGATCCTGTTCTGATTTTAATCCTATCATACCTTATTATATAATGAAAAAAATTGCCCACATAGCATTTGCTCTTTTGGCGACGCTCACGATGCTGAAAGCACAAGAGTCTCCGAAAGAAGAAGATTTTTACAAGATCATCACTCCCCCGATCCCGGAAGGAATTATCCTGGAAGTGGGTGGATTGACTACCATGCCAAATGGCTCCCTGGCTATTTCTACACGCCGTGGAGAGGTTTGGATCGTGGATAACCCTACCAGCCGTGCGCCTTATTTTAGAAAATTTGCGACAGGTTTGCACGAGATCCTGGGATTGGCTTACAAGGAAGGTGCATTTTACTGCGCACAACGCGGAGAGCTGACCAAGCTGATCGACAAAAATGGCGACGGGAAAGCGGATGTGTATGAAACTGTGTACGCATGGCCATTATCAGGACATTACCACGAGTATTCTTTCGGCCCGAAACTGGCTCCGGACGGAAGCTTTTTCGTGAGTGGTAACGTAGCATTCGGTGACGAAGAATGGTGGAGAGGCGAAAGCCGTGTACCAGGCCGTGGCTGGATTTTCCATATTACCAATGACGGAAAATATGAACCATACGCAACCGGAGTTCGCTCCCCGGCTGGTATCAGCATGCTGAATGGTGAGCTGTTTTATACGGACAACCAGGGAGATTGGATGGGTACCGGTGGTATTTTTCAGGTTAAAAAAGGAAGCTTTATGGGCCACCCGGCAGGTTTGAAATGGGCTGGATTGCCCAATTCACCTGTTAAGCTCACAGAAAAGCAATTCTTCGCTGAGCGCGACAACCGCCAGACCAAAGACGCACAAGGACGTGCCATTAAACCAGAAAACACTGGTAATGAGGCCCCTCAGTTCCTGTATCAGTTGAAACAAAAATATGACATGGTACAGTTGCCAGCAGTTTGGCTTCCATACGGTGTGCACGGAGTATCAACTTCTGAGTTGATTATGGACAATACCAAAGGCGATTTCGGACCATTTACAGGTCAGGTTTTCGTGGGTGACCAGGGACAAAGCAACATTATGCGCGTGGTTTTGGAAAAAGTAAAAGGCGAATACCAAGGCGCGAGCATTGGTTTCCGCAGCGGTTTCCAGTCCGGCGTATTGCGTATGGCGTTTGATAAAGACGGTTCAATGTTCGTGGGAGAGACCAACCGTGGATGGGGATCGGCAGGAGATGCGAACCAGGGCTTGCAGCGTTTGGTTTGGAATGGCAAAATGCCTTTCGAAATGTACACGGTAAAAGCCCAGCCAGACGGTTTCGAGATCGAATTTACAATGCCCGTTGACCGCAAATCAGCTGAGGACCTTGATTCCTACAAAGTGAGCAGCTACCTGTACAAGCATTATCCTGTGTACGGAAGCCCTCCGATCAATACTGAAGAAGTGAAAGTGACCGGTGTGAAAGTTTCTGACGACAATAAAAAAGTACGCATTGTATTGGACGGAATGCGTCAGTACTATGTGCATAAAATTCAGCTGGAAGGCGTTCGCGCTGCTACCAACAGCTGGTCACTGGTTCACGCGGATGCTTATTATACATTGAACAACATTCCGGACGGCGAAAAACTGAAAGTTTCCGAACTGAAAACGACCCGTTCCGGCTCTGCAAGTTCAGGAACTACTTCTGCGTCGACAATCCCAGCTACTGAAAAAGAACACGTATCTCCTGACGGAAAGGGTAAGCCAACTACTGCAAAAGCTGGTGTTGCGAAAGCACCAACCTTTGACGAGATCAAACCGCTTTTACAAAAAAATACCTGTCTGGCCTGCCATGCAGCTGACAAAAAAGTGGTTGGACCGAGCTATGCGGACGTGGCTAAACGTAAGTACACCAACGAGCAGATCGTGAACCTGATCTACAATCCTAAGCCTGAAAACTGGCCGGATTATGCCACTCCAATGGCCCCGATGCCTCAGGTACCGAAGGCTGATGCAGTCAAAATTGCTGCCTGGATCAATTCATTAGGTAAATAATTTCTGCTCACCGGTTCACGCCGGTTTTGAGAAGATACAAATTATCAGAACGGCTGTCTCTTGGATCGAGACAGCCGTTTTTGCTTTTGGTATGGCCCTACCAACATTGGGTTTAATGCATTATATTCACATCACCAATCGGACAAATGCTTATCAATTGCACCATTAGCGGTTGAAAATGCGTTAGTTAGAACGAATACTATCAATGCCTTATGTCAGCTTTACGCGACCTGTTTTCATTTAAATCTGTGAAGGGTAAAGTCCTGCTGGGCTTCTTCATAGCGTCGTTGGCACTTGGAGCATCCTGGATGATTACCCGGCTTGCTTTTACCAATATGCTGGATAAACTGGAAGTACTTTCCACACCTAACGACAAACTCAGGCTCGTTAACAAAATTTTCAAAAACATCCTTCAGCTTGATCATTTACAAAATACCCGAACGCTGAAAGGCGAAGAAAAAAACGATCAGGTACTGGCTCAGTCGGCAGAGTTGCTAGCCACACTCGACTCCCTGCATGTCATGAGCATTGGTGATGACATGCAGGTTATCCGTATCGATTCCATGAGGCAGCTGTTGAAACAGCGTGAAAAAATTTATGGAAGTTATGTTAAAGTGCGGTCCAAACTGGTCAATAACAAGGCGTTGGAAGATGAAGTGAAAGAAATTTCCGGCCTGATCACGACTAAATTAAAACCCGACAGTACGGTCGTCAAAACTGAAAAACGAACAACTACTACCACCGTTTATACTGAGCTTCCTGACACCGCTCAAAAAGCGGCTGAGAAGAAGGGTTTTTTCAACAGGGTGTTTGGCGGTGGCTCCAAGAAAAGCAAAAAGGCCCCATTGCCTGAACCTGCCAAGGTCGTGCAAAAGCAGGAGGTGAATGTACAAGTGGATACGATCACCGTCGCGCAGGAAGACAGCACGATCGAAAGAGTCGGCGAGGCGGTACATGCCATTGAGAAATCACAGAAAATAAGGACGACCAGTTTCATAGATCGCGAGCAAGAACTTGCGTCCGCCGGCAATTCGCTGGTACAGCAGCTGCTCGACGTGATGCAGAAGGTGGAAAGAGAAGTTCTGAAAGAGTCGGATAAAGGAAGTCTTTTGACTAAAAGCATTGTTGCGAAAAGTATTAGAGGGCTCGAATGGGTTATGCTGGGGTTCTTTTTCCTGACTGGCCTACTATCCTACCTCATATTTACTGACATTACCAAAAGCAACGAATACCGCAGCCAGCTGGAAGAGGCGAAGGAAGAAGCCGAGTACCATAGTATGGCCAAGCAGCGCTTCCTGTCCAACATGAGCCACGAGATCCGAACACCGCTGCAATCGATCATTGGCTACACGGAGGCCTTAAAAAAGGATGAAAAGCCGCGAAAACAAGACCTGGAAACGCTGCATTCGGCCTCAGAGCACTTGCTGTACCTTGTTAACGAGGTGCTGGATTATAGCCGGATCATTTCTGACCGATTCACTTTTGAGAACCGGGTCTTTGCAATTAATCCATTACTGAATGAGGTTATTCAGGTACTTCGCCCAACTGCACTGTCGAAGGGTTTGATATTGCGGCTGGAAAATTCTCTTTCACCTAATTTGTATCTGAACAGCGACCCATTCCGGCTCAGACAAATCTTGTACAATCTGCTGACCAATGCCATCAAATTCACCGAAACCGGGGAGGTTGTGCTCAAAGTTAGCGGGATAGAATCAGGCAATCAGGTCAATATGGAAATGCAGGTTTCTGATACCGGCATTGGTTTGTCGCAAGAGCAGGCCCAGCGGGTTTTTAACCAGTTTGAGCAGGCAGACCCTTCCATCTCCCGCAAGTATGGCGGCACTGGCCTGGGACTCAGCATCGTAAAAGCATTGGTGGAAGGTTTGTCGGGGAATGTGAATGTAAAAAGTACACCCGGTCAGGGCACGACTTTTTTTGTGCACGCCAGCATGAGAAAAGCTGAAACACTGGAAATCGCAGAAGAAACACCAGAAAGGAGCTATAACATTACCGGAAAAGTCTGGCTGGTAGATGATGATGCTTTTATATTGAAATGGTGCTCGTCCGTTCTGGAATTGAACGGCATTCCACACACATCATTCTCCTCGGCTGAGGAGGTTTTAAGCCGGCCCTGGGATAACCAGGTAAAATTTGTCCTGACAGACATGCGGATGTCCGGGATGAATGGGGCAGAGCTCTGCAAACGGCTTCGTAAATCCACACCAGAAGGTGTCAAATTCTTCGTACTGACCGCACAGGCCCTGCCCGAAGAAAGAGAAAACCTGCTAAGTCTTGGTTTTGACGGCTATCTGATGAAGCCTTTCCATTCTACTGAGTTACTGGAATTGCTGGAAAATTACTCACCTGCGGAGGCGCAAAAGCCTATACAACGTGCCGAGTTTGACTTCTCCATGCTCAATGAAATGACATTCGGGGATGAAGTGATGATCAGGGAAATCCTCGATCAGTTTGTCAAAGATTCGCGTAATGATATTGAAGCTTTGCACATTAACATTGAAACCCGCGAACTGGAAAAAGTGCAGGAAATTATGCACAGAATGGCCGGAAGAACCGGGCAGATTGGCGCGAGAGAACTTTCTGCGAGCTTCCGTGCAATGGAAATCGCATTGCGTGAGGATTCCTCCAAGGTAGCAGTTGCGGAAATGAAAGACGTGGTAGCCAATGCCAAGCTCGTTATTGCGCAAGTGGGGGAAAGAGCGCTTTCCTACTCGATGTGATATTTCTCGATTTTGTAATAAAGTGTCTTTCTGTCAATATTAAGGAGCTTTGCAGCCTTGCTTTTGTTGTAACGTACCTCCTGTAATACCCTCTCGATCATTTCTTTTTCGTGGGTTTCCTGTAACGCTTTCAGGTCTGAGCCTGCAGAAGGTTTTTGCTGATCTTCCATGGCGGTGATCATTTCAGCAGGCAATGCACTCAATGTAGCTACTTCTTCTTTTGATAACAGTACCAGTCTTTTAATGACATTGTTCAACTCGCGAAGGTTACCAGGCCAGTCGTATTTCTGGAACACGTCCATTACTTCTTTCGAAAGTTCCCGTACATTTCTACCCAGTTCCTGATTCGCTTTGTCTACAAAATGTTGAATAAAAATGCCCAGATCTTCCCCTCTTTTTCGAAGCGGTGGCACCTCTATTTTGAATTCATTGAGCCTGTGATATAAATCTTCCCTGAAATCACCATTAGCAGCACTGGTCATCAGATCTTCATTCGTGGCCGCGATCAAACGCACATCTACTTTGATCTGCTGGGTTGCGCCTATCGGGACGATAATCCGTTCCTGTAATGCACGAAGCAATTTGATTTGTACATCGTAACCCAGGTTCCCTATCTCATCGAGAAACAATGTCCCGCCATCTGCCGCTTCAAACTGGCCCATTTTATCTTGCATAGCACCAGTGAACGAGCCTTTTTTATGGCCAAAAAGTTCGCTGGCCGCCAGTTCTTTGGACAGGGAACCACAATCAATCGCTACGAACGGTCCGTTACCACGTTTGCTTAGTTTGTGAATAGACTTGGCCACGTGCTCTTTACCAGTACCGCTTTCGCCCTGGATGATCACAGACATATCAGTGGGTGAAACCAGTCTCACGTACTCATAAAGCTGCTTGGAAATTTTGCTTCTTCCTTCTATATATTCCAGGCCTGACTTATCATTCTTGATGGCTGCTTTCGCTTTCGGTACTGCTTTCACACCAGTCACTTCCCCTTTATTCAGCGCCTCTCCCAGTACCATCAGCAGTTCCTCCGGATTGACAGGCTTCGTAATGTAGTCAAATGCACCAATCTGCATCGCAGTTACAGCGGTTCTTACATCGTGAAAACTAGTCATGATGAAAGCAGCTGTACGGTTTCCTTCACTTCTAAGTGCTTTCAGAAAATCGACCGAATTTCCATCTGGTAGCCTGTAATCAAGCATTAGTACTTCAAAAGGACCGTCCTCGTCACCATTTGCAATGGCCTCCCTGGCTTCTTTTATATTGGAACAAACTTTCACCTGGTGGCCATGCTTACCAAGAAAATTACTAAGCAGTTTTGAGAATGTAGTATCGTCTTCTACAAGGAGCAGCTGAGCCATAGGGTTTCAAAAATTTCAAAATAAATACTAACTAACGTGCAGGTAAAACGTAAAATTATAAAAACAAACGCCAAAAGCCGGAGAAATCTCCGGCTTTTCGTTTATAGTCCTTTAAAATGTATCAACAAAGAATTTTAATCAATTTTCTTCCCGTATTTATCGAGATTTACAACGGCAGTTTCAGCTTCTTTTTTGATGTTGATCTCGTAATACTGTGAATTATCATCTCTCGTAACCAGGTACGCGCTGGTAATTTTCCAGTCGGCATACATATTCCCGGCCAATGTGGTTTTGACAGCTTCGGGCAGATCCTCAGGCCTTACAGAAACCTTTCCCTGCACGGATTTAACCTGATAAAACGGCGCGGACAATGACCTTTCGCTTCCGGAAGCATATCTGTTGAATGCGGTGAGGCAGAAAATAATGATGAGGTATCGCATGGTTGGGTAAGCAGTTTTCTTAATGATAGATGGGCAGGAATAAGATTTCCATACCAGTAAATATCGATCACAAGTAAGGTTGATTATCAGAGATAAACAAATTTGAAACGAGCATTGCTAAAAAAACATCATGGGGGCGGTTCCCACATCTTGTGGAGTTAAACAGCATGTACACGAAATTTTACCAACGAAAATGTCCCAATCACGTTAGGATATTCATGAAACTAAAAAAAATTCAAAATTTATTTTCCCGAAAATGCCCTGGTTAAGAACATATTCTCTTATATTTGCGTAGTAATTATTAAGTTCATATTTGTAGAATTTACGCTACACACCAACCATACGAAAGCGCTATACATTCATTAAAATTCATATTTATCAGGCATTATTTACTCAGCGTTGTTATTTTATCATCGGTTAGTCTGAAAGCATCGAGAGTCTAGGAATAGGCTCTTTTTGTTTGATACCCCCTCCCCCCAATGCGCTTTGCCGCATTTTCTTTTCCCATTCATTTGATCTAAAGCAAAAACAAGGTCGTAGGTTTCACCAAAGTCTTTTCGACGAACGAAAAGGAAACTCAGTAATCTTTTATTGCTATGAACAGAATAATGAAATCAAAAAACTCCGGTAAGGAAGAAGGGGAAATCACGTCAGTAGTAAACAGACGTTTGTTTTTACGCTCGGCCGGGCTAGCCACTTCATTGGGAACTATTGTGTTGAGTGCTGCGTGTAGCGATGATGATCCCGATCCAATGATTCCAGGAACAGGTGATACTGTTGATCTTGGCATGGGTGATATTGGTGTATTGAACTATGCATACGCTCTTGAACAATTAGAAGCAGCATTCTACACACAGGTTATCGCAACGCCATACACAGGTATGACTGACGCCGAAAAAACTATTCTTACTGACATTCGCGACCACGAGGTTGTTCACCGCGATTTTTTCAAAGCTGCGCTGGGCGACAAAGCGATCAAAGGACTTACTCCCAACTTCGCTGCCATTGATTTTACAAAAAGAGATGCTGTACTAGGCGCTGCCAAATTATTCGAAGATACCGGAGTTGCTGCTTATAATGGTGCCGGTAAATTGATCAAAGACGGAGGTTACTTACTACTTGCAGGTAAAATCGTATCTGTTGAAGCTCGTCACGCAGCTGTAATCCGCGATCTTATTAATCCAAAATCAGCAGATTTCGCAGGTGATGACATTATCAACGGAGACGGATTTGACAAGGCGACTGCCCCTGCGGACATTCTTGCAGCCGTAAAAGGTTATGTAAAGGATACCATCACAGGTGCGAACGTGGGTAAATAATTTAAAACTTAATTTGATCAGAAATAATGGATATTTTCAAAATAATAGATGAGTTTCAAAAGATTGACGGAGATGTAGCAGGTCGTTTGGAATATGCTACACGCCGCCACTTTATGAGCAAAGTCGGAAGCAAGCTTGCTGCTGTTGCAGTTCCTACGGCTTTTGCTTCTATCGTAAACAAAGCGTATGCACAGTCGGCAGCAGCCATTGACGTATTGAACTACGCACTGACGCTGGAATACCTGGAAGATGAGTTCTACAAAGCTGGTAATGCAGCTGCGGGCTTGATCCCAGCTTCCGACAAGGTGATTTTCACTCAAATTGGCAAACACGAAACGCAGCACGTTGCTTTTCTTGTGAAGGCGTTGGGTCCAAAAGCGATCGCAAAACCTACATTTGACTTCAAATACGGTGGTGCTTTCGGTGATGTATTTACCAACTATAAAACTTTTGTAACAGTGTCAAGCGCACTGGAAGATACTGGTGTCCGTGCCTACAAAGGTCAGGCTGGCGCATTGCTTGCAGATCCACAGATCCTTGAATACGCATTGCAAGTACATTCTGTTGAAGCACGTCACGCAGCAATCGCTCGCAGACTGGCGGCAACTGTAACCAGCAACCCTGCTATGAAGGGCTGGATCACCGGAAAAGAAGGAGCTGTACCGGCGATCTATGCGGGTGAGGATAACATGACCCAGGGTGGTAAAGACCTGAAAGGACTTGCATCCAAAACTGATGCGGCTATTACAGAAGCATTTGACGAACCTTTGACGAAGGAAGCGGTTCTTGCGATTGCAGGGCCGTTCATAACGAAATAAGTAAATTCTCCCTGTGAACGTATACATACACTTTTAAAGTGAACGTAATGTTCGAAGTGTTATGACACACTATCTCGTGATGAGAGGTTACCCAGGCGGTAACCTCTTTTTTTGTGTTACAAAGCCATGTTATTAGCAATTATGAATGGTAAACAAGCATGGTTTATGTAAATTTGGTCGTTGATGGATTAGACTAATTTCCTGGACCTTACTATGAATTCCATACATAACAGACGAGATTTCTTAAAAACAGGCAGCCTCACAGCACTTGTGACGGCACTCGGCAGCAACATTGTTTTTGCTGAACATTTACCAAAAGGATACATTCCCGTGTTGCTTGGTGAAGGCGATGCATTAAAGGGCAAAAGCACCGAAATGATCGTTCAGGGAGACAAACCCTGGAATGTAGAGTCGCCGGTACACCTGCTCGACGACCGCATTACACCCGTTGACAAAATGTTTATCCGCAACAATGGCCTCATTCCTGAAAAGATTGATGTCAGCACCTGGACGCTCACCATTGACGGGGAATCAGCCAAAGCGCCCAAAACATATACACTCGCAGATCTCAAAAAGCGATTCAAAACTTATACATACCAGCTTGTACTCGAATGCGGCGGAAACGGCCGCTCAGGCTTCCAGCCACAAACTTCGGGTAATCAATGGGGGCAAGGCGCAGTACATTGCGCATCCTGGACTGGCGTGAGGTTGAAAGACATTCTGGCCGATGTGGGCATTAAAGACGATGCTGTGTACATTGGTTATCACTCCAAAGACATTCACCTGAGCCGCGATCCCAAGAAAGAACCCATTTCGAGAGGCGTACCGATCAGTAAGGCAATGGAAAATGAAACATTACTGGCCTGGCAGCTGAATGGCCAGGATATCCCGGAGTTTCACGGTTTTCCGCTGCGGTTGGTGATCGGTGGCTGGCCGGCATCGGTTTCCGGTAAATGGCTCAGCGGTATTTCGGTGCGCAATAAAGTACACGACGGTGCCAAAATGGACGGGCACAGCTACAAAATGCCTCGAAATCCTGTCGCTCCCGGAGAAGACATTCCGCAGACTGACCAGTATTTCAAGATCATCGAATCCATGCCGGTGAAATCATTGATCACCTATCCTAAGTCTGGCGCTATGATTACCCCGGAAACGGAGCTCGCCATACGCGGACATGCATGGGCGGGTGACCATGCGGTTAAAAAAGTAGAAATTTCCATCGACTTCGGTGCGACCTGGAAAGATTGCAAGCTGGAAGCCCCTGCCAACCGGCTCGCGTGGCAACATTGGAATACCAAACTGAAATTCCCGGCAAAAGGTTACTACGAAGTGTGGGTACGGGCTACTGACAACAATGGTCATGCGCAACCCATGGTCTCCCCTGCCTGGAATCCAGGTGGCTACCTCAACAATGCATGTGAAAGAATTGCTGTGAAAGTCGGTTAACAATCTGCAAATGATGAAAATCTTATTAGTACTGGTAGCAGGATTGGGTATGGTGTCCCCTATTTTTACCAAAAATCCTGACATAAAAAACCCTGCGTCCCAAGTTGCTGTCGTTGCCACGGACACATTGAAAAAGGATGTGCAGACAGGATTAGTTGACGATGAAAACCTGTACATGGTGAAAGCGCAATGTACCAGCTGCCATTCATCGAAGCTGATTCTTCAGAATCGGTTTACAAGAGACGGCTGGAAGCAAAAAATCCGTTGGATGCAGGCCAAGCATAACCTCTGGGAACTGGGAGATACGGAAAAACAGGTACTGGATTACCTGGAAAAACATTACGCTCCTACCGCTTCCGTGGCTAGAAGAGCACCATTGAAAGACATCAAATGGTACAAGCTGGAACAGGAATGAGGTAAACAATCTCTATATTTATCGTTTCAAATATTACGAATTTTCCGCGTGTTTAGTTTTCGTTTCCCAACTTCAAGTTTACCCGTTCATTACCTGTTTGTTGCAATGCTGGCTGTCGGAATATCTTCTTCCGTACATAGCCAATCAGCGATTAAGCCAGATAGGCACATTCAAAAAAGCAATGATTTACCCAATCCTTTAAAAGCAGAAGTGATCGGCATTCAGGATGGGGATACGATTGAACTGAAATTTTTATACACCGGAAAAAAGGCGGGACACCGCATGGGAAAGCCGGTAAGGATACGGTTTCTGCATGTGAACTGCCCCGAACGCGGCAGGCCCTATTACAAGGTTGCCAAGCAATTTACAAGCGAAAAATGCTTTCGCAAGGTGGTTAGTATCAGACATACCGGCGAATTTGACAAATATGGCCGGTTACTCGGCGAGGTTATCCTTCCTGATGGTAAGGTTTTGAATAAGGAGTTGGTCAAAAAAGGGTTGGCGGTGCATTTTAAAAAATATTCGACCAGCATTGAATATTCTAATCTGGAAATTCAAGCCCGGAAGCAAAAATTAGGCGTATGGAGCCAGCAGGGATTATTTTTCGGTAAATTATAATCAAAATCAATGAGTTCGTCGGCGGCAATGTATCAGATCTTGTACCAGAATGAAACACTTTTTCATGTGGGAGAATATCTTGTGCAGCCAGTTGCGGAGGCCGTTGTCAGCGAGCCCGAGATCAAGGAAATAGAGGTACTTCCTTCCCAGTCAACGGATCCGGCTGTTCTAGAAACCCCTATTATTCCGAAAGCGACCATACCAGCGGTACCAGCTCCTGCCGCCCCGGTATCAGCCAGTTTCCCTGTATTGAAACACGCAGTACTGATCCTGATCGATGAACCGAAACAGCAAGAAATGATCGTTTCCGAATCGCTGTTCCTGGATAACATACTAAAAGCCGTCGGACATTCCACAGAAACTTCCGACATTCTTAATTTTAGTTTCCTACCCGGCCAGGACGCCAGAACCGTATTGGCTGAAAAAAGTACAAACTTCTTCATCACATTTGGGGTACCGCTCATTAAGCTGCATCTGGACATGCTGCTGACGCCTTACACACCCAAAATGGTCGAGGGCATCTGGTTCCTTCTCACCGATCCATTGGTGGTCATCGAAGCCGACCGGAATTTGAAAAAGAAACTCTGGCAAGCATTACAGAGAATGTTCGAAATGTCCTAATTCCCAGTGCCTTACCTTTTTTAATAGCCGGTCATCACAATAATGTAGGGATTTTCTCTGTTTTCATGGATAATCGCAGGCTAATCCATGAAAAAGTTATGGCCAAATTGACTGAATACATTGCGAACTGGTTTCGTCCGAAAGAGTCCGACGAGAATCAATACTATGATGATGAGCCTGTTGAGGCTCAGGAGAGCCTCAGCCGCCTGGCAGAGGTTATTCCCGAAAACAGATACGTACCGGCGGTCGAAACACCCATTGCCCGGATAACGGAACAACCAGCCCCCCAGCCGATCGAAATCCCCAAAATTGAAGTACTGATTCCCTACTGGCTGGAAGACGAAGATACCTTGCGTGACGAGGGTGTTTTGTTCGGACTTTCGGAGTCGGACCCGAATGAAAAAACCGATATAATCCAAAAATACTTCTCGAATCTGGCAGCCGGCCACATTGCTAACATTGAGGAGCACAATGAGCGGATACAGGAGCTCAATCTCTTTATTGGTCAAAAAAATAACCGGATTGAGGAATTGCAGGAAAAGCTCAAAAATCCTGCGAACCGTTTGGAAAAGGAGCATCATTTGCCTCGTACGCTCATTGGCATTACGCTTTGCGTCGCGATGTGCGTAGGTAACTTTTTCCTGATCCGTGAATCATTGAAACCTGTATTTGCTGATAATTCCTGGATTGCGTTAGGCGTGTTCCTGGCAGGAATGTTCAGCTTGTTTGGCAGGATCTCATTATTTCATGACACGGAATCGAAGGTTACCTGGAAATCACTTTTGGAAGAAATAGGGTTGCCTTTTGCGGCAGCATTGTTTGTATTTGCCAATGTGATCACGCACCAAACCTGGTGGCAGGCGTTTGCGCTGTTCATATTCGTGTTCTTCCTATTCCTTTTTGCGGGAAAACTGCTGCTGAGCAACATTACCGTGCTCCGCAATGACCTGCAAGCCTGGCTGAACATTCGTAAAGACCGCCAGGATTCTGTTGACAATCACTACAATTGGGAAACAGAATGCCACACATTACAGGAAGAAATTGACGAGCTCAGAGTCAAAAAATGGCAGATACTGCGCGAGCAAAGCAATGCTGAAACGGAACGCGACCGCCTTAATGCCAAGCGGGATATGCTGATTAAACTGTTTGAAAGCGAGTTTTATCTGGCCAGACGAATGAAAAATGACCTGACGACACGTCAGCTTAACCTCATTCAAAAAGGCAGCAAATAGATTTTCCAACCGGCCACTCGTGACAAGAGTGGCCTGGTTTTTACAATATTTTCATTCGATCAACCAAAAAAACAGGTTATGAACGAGCAAAATCCAAACGAAAACGGCGACTACCAACACGGTTACACCCGTGGGATCGAGGGAATTGACCGTGAGGTTTATGAATCATATTTGTCCAGCAATGTAAATCATGACTGGATCCAGGACAGGCTTACTACAAAAAGTGAGGAGCTTTCGTCCGTTAAAATCAAACATCAGGACACACTACGCCAACATAAAACAGCTTACGACAGGCTGCAAAATCAGGTAATGGGCCTCAACAATGCTGCGAAGCAAATGAGGGACCTGGAAACTTCGGTGGCTGACATTGACACTACAACAGAACAATTAAAAGAAAAACGCGCTGATAAAGCACCGTCTTATTCGTTGATAGCAGGGCTAATATTTTTGGCTGCCGGTATTTCTTTTATTGCTGGTGACCTTATCATTTCACATGAAATTGTAGCCTATGCATTGAATATCAGGAATTCGAATGAAGCCTGGGCGTTTGCTATTGGTTTGGCTATGTTGTCCATTCTGTTAAAACCTGCATACGACCGACTCGTAGAAGAGCCATACCATAGAAACGAGACGCCAAAAGCAAGATCTCGGTACGCTGGTTTCAAATTGGTCCTTTCGATTTTCGCGATTGTTACATTGATCGTGTTGGGCTGGTTCCGTTACGAAGCCTACCGGACAGATAAATTGAAAGAAGCGATTAACAAATCAGTTAAAAACCTGCAATTGAATGCTGTTGACCCATTGACTGGTGCTCCGGTTAACAGTCCCGAGCTGACCAACAAAATTGAGGAAGCACTGCGTAATTCAGACCAGCTGAACCTTGATCTGGTAAACAGTCCCTGGGCTCTTTTGTCATTTGTAATGAGTGGGGTACTATTTGCCATCGCCGGTGCAGTTTCGCTGGGTATGGCATTGCCGGTACTGCAGGGCTTCTGGTACCGATGGCTGCAAGTCGATCCCAAATTGTGGAGGCTGCGACGCAGAAGAAAAAGAATACTGAAACAAATGGAGCCATTGCAAAAAGCATTGACGCTACATATGACAGAAAAAAGTATTCTTGAAAATGATATTGCCGTACTGCCTGAACTGGCGGAGTTGAAAGAAGAAGAGGCCAAAATAAAAGCCGAAATTGAAAGCCTAGAAAACGAACGTAAGCAAGCGCTGACCAACAGCCGTATCCAGTCATTTGGTGATGGTTACGCGCATGGGCAGGTGAGCCGCGACGTGATGGGTGAGGAAGAATACGACTCCTGGCGCAACAGCCATCTGTCCGTTTCCAACCTGGCATTGCGTGCCAAATCCAATGCAGCTTCGGATCGGGCGGTACCCAGAACAAAAAGCAATGGAATGCGTCCGCACCAGGCGATCAGAAAAGCAATTACGGATCGTTTTGACGAAAACAATTCATAGTTTCTTAAATTGGGGGCTGATATCTGAATCATATGATTGAAACCCCCCATTTAAGAATTGTACCCTGCGACGACACACTATTTGATGCCATACGCATGGGCAATAATACGCTAGCCCGCGTAATGGGCGTAAACGTCCCCAAAAAGTGGACCGAGTTTCGGGACACATTCACCCCTTCCTACCATCGATGGAAAGCACATCCCCCGCTTCGCGACTGGTGGGTGTACCTCATTATTCACATTCCTGATAATGCATTGATTGGCTCCTGCGGATACAAAGGCGAGCCGGATTCAAACGGTATGGTGGAGATCGGTTATGAAATAGCGCCATCTCACCGCTTGAAAGGCCTAGGTACTGAAACAGCCCGGGGATTGCTGGACCACGCACTCAGTCACAGCGCTGTCCGTCGTGTGATCGCACATACGCTGGCGGAAGAAAATGCTTCGGTGCATATCCTCGAAAAACTTGGTTTTGCGCAAACAGAAGATGTTAAGGACCCGGAAGACGGCCAGCTCTGGCGTTGGGAAATTGTAAAGAAATAGCCATTTCTGAGTACACATTAGTCCGATTGAACCAGATTTTAGTAATTAAAAAATAATTGCACTGGATTAATAAAGTTTTGGCTTAATTGATTACCTTAATTTCACAATGCATCAGTCCCCACCCTTGTCTCTTACACTATGATTGCTATATCAAAGGATACCTATCCATGGTTAAAAAATTATCCGGAAGGCATTCCCTATGAAATAAATCCCGACGCCTACGTTTCGCTGCTTGAAATGATGGAAATCAGTTTCAGCGAAAATGCCGACAAGCCTGCGTATGCTAACATGGGTAAGGAGATGACCTTTGGCAGGCTGGATGAATTATCGAGCAATTTTGCGACTTATCTGCAAAGCATAGGGCTGACCCAGGGAGACCGCATTGCATTACAAATGCCCAATATGCTGCAATATCCCGTGGCAATGATGGGTGCATTGCGTGCCGGATTGGTGATTGTCAATACCAATCCACTGTACACTTCCCGCGAAATGCAGCACCAGTTTAAAGATTCGGGTGCCAAAGCCATTGTGATACTGGCCAATTTTGCTTTCAATCTGGAAAAGATCATTGAGAATACAAACATTCAGCATGTGATTATCACCGAAATAGGGGATTTGCTGGGCTTTCCTAAAAAGCTCATCGTGAATGCGGTTGTAAAGTATATCAAGAAAATGGTACCGGACTACCATATCAAAAATGCCGTCAGTTTCTCTACTGCCTTGTCCATTGGCTCCGGCGTAACTTACAAACGACCGCATATTTCAGGATTGGATACGGCATTTATACAGTATACCGGCGGAACGACCGGTGTCTCTAAGGGTGCCATATTAAACCACCGGAACCTGATAGCCAATGTAGAAGGCATTAATGAATGGCTGATGTCCAAAATGAGAAGATCAGAGACTTCCGGACAACTTACATTGATCGCTGCATTGCCGCTTTATCATGTTTTTGCCATGACTATCAACGGATTGTGTGGAATCAAATGGGGAGCATTGAATGTCATGATCACGAATCCAAAAGACATTCCCGCATTTGTAAAGGAGTTAAAAAAATACCGTTTTAATATCTTTCCCGGCCTGAATACCCTTTTCAATGGCCTGCTGAACAATCCGGATTTTGGAACAGTCGATTTCACTGATCTCAAAATTACCATTGCAGGCGGCATGGCCTTGCAAAAAGTGGTGGCCGAACGTTGGGAAAAAGCAACGGGCTGCCCATTGGTGGAAGGCTACGGCTTGTCCGAAACTTCGCCGGTTTTGTCAGTGAACCCGTTGGACGGTCACCACAAGTCCGGTACGATAGGCTTGCCTTTCCCGAGTACCGAAATGCGGATTTTGAAAGATGACGAAACCTGGGCGGCGCCGGGCGAAAGAGGCGAAATATGTGCCAAAGGGCCGCAAATTATGCTGGGTTATTACAACCGCCCGGATGAAACTGCGAAGGTAATATTGGAAGATGAAGGCGGAAGATGGTTTAAAACAGGCGACATCGGAATTGAAGATCCTGACGGTTTTTTCAAGATTGTTGACCGGAAAAAGGACATGATCCTGGTTTCTGGTTTTAATGTATATCCTAATGAAATAGAAGATGTGGTATCACAATGTCCAGGGGTGTTGGAAGTGGCTTGTGTGGGTGTACCTGACGAGAAATCCGGAGAGATGGTTAAGATTTTTGTCGTTAAGAAAGACCCCGAACTGACGGAAGAAATTGTAAGGGCTTTTTGTAAAGAAAACCTCACTGGTTACAAATGCCCCAGGAAAATTGAGTTCCGGAAAGAGCTTCCCAAGACCAATGTAGGGAAGATATTAAGAAGGGCTCTCAGGGAAGAAGAAATGGCGAAAGTTGCTAAATAAAGGCGATCCGGAATAAGGTTTATGTATATTTAGCCAAACAAGTTCTCAACCTTGAAAGCCAGAATATATGAATCTACACCGGAAAACTTTGGTATTATTACACGGCCATGGCATAGATGATACGATTTGGGACAATCTCGACGCAGTACTAAATGAGTATTTTACGATAGTAAGGCCAAACATTTCTCTCTTCACATTCTGCCAGTCCGTAGAAGATTATGCCGATGAACTTCACCGCTTCATCACTAACGCCAACATCCAGAAATGCACGTTAATAGGCCACTCGATGGGTGGTTACATTGCACTCGCTTTTGCTGAAAAATATCCGGCCATGCTGGAAGGTTTCGGGCTTTTTCACTCTACCGCATACGCCGACGACGAAACGAAGAAACACCAGCGGAACCAAATGATCGAGTTGCTGAAAAATCATGGGGCCGAAACATTTATCAAGAGCACAGCCAGTAACCTTTTTGGCGATCGGTACAAAGAACTGTATCCAGAAAAGATCAAAGAACATATCAACTACTTCGGAAAATTGCCTTCCGATGCGCTCATAGCGGGCATAGTCGCCATGCGCAACCGTCCCGACAGAACGCACGTCCTTCAAACAATGCCTTTTCCGGTATTGTTTATCATTGGCATGCAGGATAAGCTCATCCCTTTCGAAAGTCTCATTAGTCTTTCCGAATTTCCGAAGCAGAGTTACCCATTCATTCTTGCGGAAGCAGGTCATTTAGGCATGGTTGAACGGCCGGATGCAACTGCGCGGATGATCAGCTGGTACATGGGTAAAATTTAAATCAGAAAAAACCCAATCTTGTCATCAAAAACAGGTCAGCTTTCGTTATATACTATTGAAAGCTGACCTGTCAATATTAAGATATGCAAAAATTTACTTCACTGGCCTTTTTTAGAAAATACACTTTTCTTCTTTTCTGGAGTTTACTGCTGCTCAACGCCTGTAAGACGGACGATAAACCTGTCGTACCCAATGAGCCGAATCAGTTCCTGAAAGAAAGCAATGCTATTACCGAGCTTTCTAAGGTCCAGATTACACAACGCGCCAACTCGCTGAGTCCATTGCTGGCAGGCTATGTGAAGAACGGCGTGAAAGTGTTCAAGCTGACTTACAAAACCAAAAATACAGACGGAGCTGAAATCACCGCCTCTGGCGCATTGATCATTCCTGCTACTGACCAGCCCGTTTCGATGATCAGCGTGCAGCACGGCACCATACGCGAGGATTCCTCTGCACCATCTAATTTCAGTGATGACGGCGAAGCCGCGTCATTTGGCTCACTATTTGGCTCCATGGGCTACATTATTGCCTATCCGGACTATATAGGTTACGGCGCTTCCAAAGATTATCCCCATCCTTACGAGCACCGGGCCAGTCTTGCTTCTGCTTCTTTAGACATGCTTCGGGCAGCAAAAGAGTTTTTGAAAGACCAGAATGATGTGAAGTGGGATAACAAGCTTTATGTGGCGGGCTACTCAGAAGGAGGCTACGCAACTATGTCTTTACAGAAGAAAATCGAAGAGGAAGCTTCCGCCGAATTTGACTTGCGCGCATCGAGCTGTGGTGCCGGTGCTTATGACAAAACCGCTTTCATGGAGTATGTAATCAACTCCACCACACACGGCATTTCTTCTTATAACACCTTGTATTTGTGGGTGTTGCTCACTTATGATCGTATTTACAAGCTTAATCGTCCGGCCAGTTACTACTTCAAAGAGCCGTATGCTACGCGGATCGCCGCTTCCGGAACCAATGTGACCATTAACACGAGCTTCAATACGATACTGACCGATTTGTTTAAAAAAGAGCTGAATGATGGTACCAACAAAGGATTCATTGATGCCATTGGGGATAATGATGTGTATAACTGGAAACCCAAAACCCCAACCAGATTGTACCATGGCGATGCGGATAAACTGGTATTTTATTTCAATTCTGAAAAAGCATATAATACCATGAAGACATTGGGTGCTCCCGATGTACAGCTGATCACCATCCCAAAAGGCGACCACGGTAGCTCCATTGTAACATTCCTGGCCGGAACACTTGCATTTTTTACGTCAACCGAGTAGCATCAGAAAACTATAGCGATTTTTAATTGTTATAGTAAACACCACGAATTAATAATACAATGTCCTCACTTCTTGAACTGGTCGGTAATACACCTCTTGTTGAATTAAAAAGAATAAATCCCAATACCAATGTAAGAGTTTTCGGAAAGCTGGAAGGTAATAATCCAGGAGGCAGTGTAAAGGATAGGGCTGCATATAGCATGATCAAAGGTGCCCTGGACAGGGGGGAAATTAAACCGGGAATGAAATTGGTGGAGGCTACCAGCGGTAATACCGGGATCGCATTGGCGATGATCGCACGACTTTTCGACCTTGAAATAGAACTCATTATGCCCCAAAGCTCTACCAGGGAACGGGTACTGACAATGGAAGCCTTCGGTGCGAAAGTGGTACTGACCGAAACGATGGAGAGCGCACGCGACCTCTCGGAGGAAAAGGCGGCAGAAAATAGCTATTTCATGCTGAACCAGTTTGCAAATCCCGACAACTGGAGAGCACATTACAAAACTACCGGCCCCGAGATATGGAAGGATACTGATCAGCAGATCACCCATTTTGTGTCATCAATGGGTACTACGGGCACCATAATGGGCGTTTCCCGCTATTTGAAAGAACAAAATGACGATATACAGATTGTGGGTTGCCAGCCTACTGACGGTTCAAGCATTCCGGGTATCCGAAAATGGCCTGTGGAATATTTACCAAAAATATTCGAGCGTGGCCGCGTGGACCGGGTTATGGAAGTGACTCAGGAGAATGCCACTCTGATGACGCGTAAATTGGCAAAAGAAGAAGCTATTTTTGCCGGAATGAGCAGTGGGGGCGCAACCTGGGCCGCCATTGAACTAGCCAAAGAATTGAAAGAAGGAGTGATCGTATGCATTATCTGCGACCGGGGAGATCGCTATCTTTCGAGTGAATTGTTTGGCTAGTGAGCTTTTATCCATCGGCTTTCGACAATCAAAAAAGAATATTTAAAGTTGGCAGTAAGCTGTCAAACAAAGGCTGACAGCCTACTGCCAACGCCACTTAGAACCAGCCCGATCCTAAATTCCTGAATGGCCAGGGGATAGCGGCAAGAATGATGATAAGCGCCATTGCGTAAAAGAACAAAACCGTTCTATGCTTATCGGCACCACTCAACTTTTTCGAACGAACCCTCCCCAATGTGATCAGTACGATGGCAATGATCATCATGAACACGTGTTCGATGGAATAAAACCGGAACACTTTTTCGCTGATGAGGTCAAAGTTTACTTTTGGGCTCATGAAGTAAAGTATCAGCCCGATCAAAAGTTGAGTATGCGTAGCAATGAGCGCGAAAAGATAAATTTTGCTGTCTCCCTGCTTGGCTTGCTTCCAGTTGGTGTAGGCGGCGATGATGGCTGCAATTAATAATCCTAATACCACATAACGGAGGCCCGAATGGGCACGTAGAAGAATATTCATGCTTAAAACTGTTTATGGTGAATAAGTAAGCAAATGTAACGCCCAATCGAGATTAAACCGGATATTTGCCGGATCAAGCGTCAATAAATTTTAAATACATGATCATTTACAACATCACGATCAATATCAGTTACGAAGCAGAAAAAGATTGGCTTCATTATATGAAAACAATTCACATTCCTGAAATACTGTTGGTGAACCCTGTAATGGACTGCCGGCTGCTTCGCTTGCTTACTGAAATAGAGAACGAGGGAGCTACTTACACTACCCAGTTTACATTCAGGACTATGGAGGATTTTCTAGCTTATCAGACCCATCATCAGGATGCCTTCCTGGAACGTCACCACGGGCTTTTTAATGGTCAATATGTTTCCTTTCGGACACTTTTAGAGGAAGCATAAACCCCTTTTTTACTGCATTTTCGGCCAAAAGAAATATGTGTAAAAACAATGTCTTTTACTTGACATTAACTTAATATTTCCCTTTATTTAATATACCGTTAAGGCAAATTTAGCGGGAGTCGGCTTCAAAATATTTAAATTCTGCAAGAATTTGAGACTGAACAGAACTCCCGGCATAAATATTGTGAAACACGGTTGGAAATATGTTTTACCTTAAAACAAAGTGCTTATGAGACTGCAGATGCAAGCAATTCATTTTGATGCCGATCCCAAATTGTTGGTTTTCATTCAACAAAAATTAGATAAACTAGATACGTTTTATGACCGTATTACCAGTGGGGAGGTATTTCTTAAGCTCGATAAAAGTGATAGTGCTAAGTTACATACTAAACTTTTGGAAGTTAAACTCTATGTTCCCGGAGGAACCATGTTTGTGAGAGAACAGGGGACGACATTTGAAGAGGCGACGGATTTGGCTGTAGATACACTCAAAATGCAGGTTAAAAAGTTTAAAGACAAGCGTAACAACGCCAGAGCGCCCAAAACTATTGACGGGGCGGTTGTGGAAGAAGAAGGCGTTACAGTTCTGACAGAGGAAACCGAAGAATAATCAGATATAGATATTGTAACATGAAAGCCGTCCGAAAGGGCGGCTTTCTTTGTTTGTGGGCCGATCATTCTGCTAGGTTTGTATCAGTCATATAATTCAGCGAATTTTGACCATCAGTAACAGTAATCCATTTTGCTATGCATATCGAACCGGTTATAGGTGCCACATTTGAGGAACCGTTCAAGATTACCCAGGAAGAAGTACAACGTTTTGCGGACCTGACAGGGGATAATAACCCCATTCACCTCGATGCCGAGTACGCGGCAACCACATCTTTTAAAAAGCCGATCATTCACGGAATGCTGGGAGCGACCATTTTTACCAGAGTGCTGGGTACGCAGTTTCCCGGTTTTGGATCTATTTATTTGAAGCAGACACTTGAATTTTTGAGACCTATGTTTGTGGAGACAGACTATAAAGCGATTTTCAAGATCCAGTCTATCAATGCTGAAAAGCATATTGCAGAAATCTCCACAGAAATTGTGGACGCGACGACAAAGAAAGTCGTGACGAGGGGAGTCGCGACGATGATAAATCAGGAGAAATTCTAAATAAAAAGCCCGGGTCGCTTGACCCGGGCTCAAAAATTTTCTGTGTGCTTCTAGAATTATTCGCCCTCGTTCTTCTTATTCTGAACTTCCGAACGAATATCCTGAGCCAACGTTTTAAGGTCCTGCATGCCTTTACGAACACGCGTACCAGCTGCCTGGTTACCTTTTGCATAAAACTTATCGAAATCGCCTTCTAGCGAAAGGATCAACTCTTTAACTTCATCAAATCTTGCCATTTTTGTTATCAGTTTTTTAGTTTAAAAATGCCTAAAACACGCCAAAAACGCATGTTTTGACCGAAATTTAGTAATTAAAAGCATTTGCGCAACCGAAAAAACAAAAAAAAACACTCCTAAAATGCAATTAATTATTTGCAAATACATAAAATACTGAATATCAATTATTTAACAATAATTTAATTTGTTATTAAGAAGACAAAAAAAGAGGGCTTTTTTGGAAAAAGCCCTCTGAAAGCATAAAATGCCGATTATTGCTATTCTACCACTTCCTGGACATCGTCTGCCTGGTACACTCTGTTCTTCAACTTTTCAGCCAAAGTGGTAAATGCATTTAATGTATATTCCACATCATCTAATGTATGAGAAGCAGTTGGAATGATCCGCAACATGATCTGTCCTTTTGGTACAACAGGGTAAACCACAATCGAACAGAAAACACCCATATTTTCGCGAAGATCGCGCACCATCCGGGTAACTTCGGGTACACCTCCTTCGCTGTGAAGGAAAACAGGTGTTACCGGAGATTCGGTTTCACCAATATTGAATCCTCGTCCGCGCAAACCATCCTGCATCGCTTTTACATTCTCCCACAACTTAGAGCGTAGTTCCGGCATGGTCTTGATCATTTCAAGACGTTTCCGACAACCTTCTACGTATGGCATTGGAAGTGCTTTTGCGTAGGTTTGAGAGCGCATATTGTATTTCAGGAACATAATAATCTCTGGATCATCGGACGCAATGAATGCGCCGATTGCCGCCATTGACTTCGCGAAGGTGGAGAAGTAAAGATCCACTTCTTTCTGAACGCCCAATAACTCGCCTACCCCCGCTCCGGTTTCGCCCATGGTCCCGAAACCGTGCGCATCGTCAACCAGTAACCGGAATTGATATTTTTTCTTTAACTCAACAATCGCTTTCAAGTCACCAACTTTGCCCGACATACCAAAAACTCCTTCGGTAATGACCAGTACTCCGCCTCCTTTTTCATTGGCGAGCTTAGTCGCACGGATCAGGTTCTTTTCAAGGCTAGCCATATCATTATGGTTAAACTTGTAGTATTCACCCAACTTGGCTTTATGCAGACGGATACCATCGATCAGACATGCGTGTGATTCGGCATCATAAACAATCACGTCGCGGTGATCGCACAGACACTCTATGGCAGACATAACACCCTGGTAACCATAATTCAAAAGAAAAGCATCCTTTTTACCGACAAATTCTGCTAATTCCTTTTCAAAAATTTCATGCAGAGTAGAATTTCCGGACATCATCCGGGCTCCCATTGGATATGCAAGTCCCCATTTCGCCGCAGCTTCTGCATCCACTTGTCTTACTTCCGGATGATTGGCCAACCCCAGGTAATTATTAAGACTCCAATTCAACACCTCACGACCCATAAATCTCATGCGCGGTCCCAACTCCCCTTCCAGCATAGGAAAAGAAAAATAGTGATGACTATTCAGCATTTTGGCATGTGTCCCGATGGGGCCTGAGTTGTTGCGCAATTTCTCGAAAATATCCACTCTCTTTTATTTAATGTTGGGTAACCAATGTTATAAATGTTAGATAAATGCAAAATTAAAGAAAATACGCTTAATTTAATACAATCCTAACCTTGCCCTTGATTGTAAGTTAGTAAAATAATAAAAATACCACGCTTGCTAAGGTTATAAATCGGATATTCTCCCACCAACAAAAAATCCCGACGCGTTGCCGGGATTTTACTAAATCATCTGTTTTTAATGATTTCCTGAAATTTTCATTGCCAGGTGTTTGTCCATTCAGTTTCCTTTTGTATACCGTTGTCATCTACTCGCTTACCTTTGATTACATAACCTTGCGCGTCAAGGGTATATGTGAAAGTCGATGTTTGTACTGAGTTGTTTCCTTCAACAACTTGCTTTATTTTTAAATATTTCGATTTTCTTGGAAACAATGTCCCATCCATATTAGATGTCCATTGATTTATGAATCCTGACTTATCAAGAATATCCGAGTATTCAAATGTGGTCTTTTCCAAAAGGTTTCCTGCTTTGTCATGTACTTTCTTAACGCTCACATTCTCATTGGCGCTATCGTAAAAATATTCGATGTAAAAGCCTTGGACAGACGGGTCCGTTGCGGAATACACGTCTTTGATCAATTTCCCATCTTTGTAAAAGTATGTATTCGCCGCTGATTCAGTCTCCTTCCCTTCTTTGCCCACAGCATAGAAAGTTGACTTCTTTACAACCTCATTTTCAAACTCATACACCCTTTTTGCAAATGCTTTGCCAAATTTAAGATTTCTATAAGTAACAATATTACCCGAATAAGTCATAGTCACCAAGTCACCAGGTCCAGCTATTAACAACCTTTCCGGCATCTTATCGGCATTGTATGCTATGGAATCTACACCAAAATGCAGACTTGACTGCTTTAACAATCTTTCATCACCCATGGGTACAGGTATTGGCTCTGGTCCCAATTGAGCTTCATCTTTCTTACATGCGCCATTGACGAATAGCAATGTAAGGAAACAAACGAACCAGAGTAAATTGTGCATTGTGACTTTGGTTGACATAATAGTGTTGTTTTCGTTAAAACTGAAGGCCAAATTACGATGGCCTGATTGATATATACATCGGTGACGCTCCTCCAAAAATCCAACGGCCAGAACTCAATGATCCAACGGTAGGCATGCTATTTCCAGTTGCAGGTGGTAGGGTGTATTAGAAACAATTCTTTTGCTAACTTACAACCATTGATACAGTCCTTATTTGAATAAATGCCTCAAATCAAAAAAATTCTGGTAGCCAACCGTGGCGAGATCGCCCTGCGTATCATGCGCACGGCCAGGGAAATGAATATCGCGACGGTAGCCATTTTCAGCGAAGCCGATCGCAAATCGCCACATGTGCGTTACGCCGACGAGGCAATTTGCATCGGACCGGCGCCTTCTACTGAATCTTATCTGAATATGGCCAAGATCCTGCAGGTCTGTAAAGATCTCAATGTGGACGCGATACATCCCGGATATGGTTTTCTGTCTGAAAATGCCATTTTTGCAAGAAAAGTACAGGAGGCCGGGCTTATTTTTATTGGTCCGTCACCTGAGGCCATAGAGATAATGGGAAGTAAGCTGGCCGCCAAGCAGGCCGCGTCGCGTTACAACATTCCGATGGTACCGGGCACTGCGGAAGCCATTGAAGACCGGCAGGAGGCCAAAGAACTGGCAGGAGTGATAGGTTATCCGATCCTCATCAAGGCAAGTGCCGGAGGCGGCGGGAAAGGCATGCGGGTGGTGAGCAATGAAGCCGAATTTGACGAACAAATGGACCGGGCAGTAAGCGAAGCATTATCTTCATTTGGCGATGGCTCTGTATTTATCGAAAAATACATTTCGTCCCCAAAACACATTGAAATACAAGTTTTAGGGGATCACCATGGCAATATCATTCACTTATTCGAACGGGAATGCTCGATACAGCGGCGGCATCAGAAAGTGGTGGAGGAAGCTCCTTCCATTTCGATCACTTCCGAAATCAGGAAAGAAATGGGGAGGTGTGCAGTAGATGTGGCCAGATCTTGCGGCTACTATGGTGCAGGTACCGTGGAATTTATCATGGATGAGGACCACCGATTTTATTTTCTCGAAATGAATACCCGGTTACAGGTAGAGCATCCGGTAACCGAACAAATTACCGGCATTGATCTCGTGAAACAAATGATCCTCATCGCAGAAGGTAATACTATGAAAATTCAGCAGGAAGATCTGGCGATTAAAGGTCACTCCATTGAAGTAAGAGTATATGCAGAGGACTCGGCCAACAATTTTTTGCCGGATGTGGGAACATTACACACGTATGTAAAACCTGATGGCAATGGCGTCCGGGTAGACGACGGCTTTGAACAAGGTATGGAAATTCCTATTTACTACGACCCTATGATCGCTAAACTCATTACTTATGGTCAAAACAGGGAGGAAGCTATCGCCAAAATGATCCGCGCCATCGACGAGTACCAAATTTCAGGTGTACAGACTACCCTGCCGTTTTGCCGTTTTGTGATGAATCACGAGGAATTTACTTCAGGAAGGTTTGATACCAATTTCGTAGCTCGACATTTTGACCCGGAAATTTTAAAAAGCCATTCTAATGAAGATGCGATTCAGCTGGCGGCTATTATTTCAGGGATACTTACAAAGAATAAAAAAGAAAATGAACTCACTCAAAATGAGCTATCAGCCGAAATTTTTTCAAAATGGAAATCCCGCCGACTTCGTGTATAACAAAACCCATGACCACTATTGAATTTGCCGAAAAAATTTCCTACTTTTGCGGTCTTAATTTTTTGTAATGTCAATTACGTAAAAATTATAGAATTTGGAACCCCTATGCAAGTATTCCTGCTATTGTATTTTCTTTCATTAGAGTGACTTGCAAATTGACATATTGTCTTACGACTAAAGATATTCACTGATTATCCAGCTATGAAGCTATCCGAATTTAAGTTTGATCTTCCCCAAAGTTTAGTTGCACTTCACCCTTCAGACCGCGGCGAGTCCCGCCTCATGGTCGTTCACAGAAAAACAGGAGAAATTGAGCATAAAACATTCGCCGATTTGATCAATTATTTTGACGACGGTGATGTAATGGCCATTAACGACACGAAGGTTTTTCCCGCCCGTTTATATGGGCAAAAAGAAAAGACCGGTGCTAAAATTGAAGTATTCCTGCTAAGAGAGTTGAACCGTGAAATGCGGCTTTGGGACGTTTTGGTAGATCCAGCACGTAAAATAAGGGTAGGTAACAAGCTGTATTTCGGAGATAGCGACCTGGTAGCCGAAGTAATCGACAATACTACCTCTCGCGGACGTACGATCCGTTTCCTTTATGATGGAGATAATGATGCGTTTATGAAATTGGTAGACGAGCTGGGCGAAACTCCGCTTCCTCCTGAAATCATTTCGCGCCGTAAGGTGGAAACTGCTGACCGTGAACGTTTTCAGACCATCTTTGCTGAGCATGTGGGCGCAGTAGCTGCCCCAACAGCTGGTATGCATTTTACCAAAGCTATCATGAAACGTCTTGAAATTAAAGGCGTAAATTTTGCCCCGGTTACTTTGCACGTTGGTCTGGGTACTTTCCGTACCGTGGATGTTGAGGATTTGACAAAACACAAAACGGATTCTGAAAATTACCGGATCACACAGGGAAGCGCTGACATTGTAAATGCTGCGATTGACACGAAAAAACGCATTTGTGCTGTTGGTACTACATCCTTGAAAGCGGTAGAATCATCAGTTTCTGCAAGTGGGCATCTGAAAGCAGTTGAAGGCTGGACGGATAAATTTGTTTTCCCTCCTTACGATTTCAAAATTGCCAATGCGCTTTTATCAAACTTCCAGCTTCCTGAATCAATCCTGCTGATGTCGGCCTGTGCGTTCGGAGGATTTGATCTGGTAATGAAAGCATACGATCTTGCTATTAAGGAGAAATATAAATTTTTCACATACGGTGACGCAATGCTGATTATCTAGCACTAAGTCAACACAAGAGTCCGGTCATTTATGGTCAAGGGGTTAAATCCTGATGCGTAAATGACCATTTTTTAATAATCCGCTGATATATGCAGGAATACGCAATTATTGTCGCCGGTGGAAGTGGAAGTCGAATGCAAAGCGATGTTCCCAAGCAATTCCTGCTCATCAAGCATCAGCCCATCCTGATGTACACGATCCAAGCTTTCAGGGCTTATTCGGAAAATCTTAATATCATCGTTGTCCTGCCCGAAGACCAGTTTGAATATTGGTACCAGCTCTGTTATGAACATTCTTTCACCGAAAAATACAGTCTGATACCTGGTGGGCAGACGAGATTCCATTCTGTTAAAAATGGCTTGGAAAGTATAGACAGCCCGTCCGGACTGGTCGCTGTGCATGATGGCGTACGGCCCGTTATCAGTAAAAAAATTATTGCCGATAGTTTTGAAAAAGCAGCGCGATATGGAACAGCCGTTGTAAGTGTTCCGTTAAAAGATTCCATTCGTTCCGTATCAACCGAAACCAGCAATAAGGCTGAGGACAGGACAAAATTCCGTTTGGTACAGACTCCCCAAACTTTCAGGCTGGATTGGATGCGTGCCGCTTTTTCCCAACCTTACCAGGAAGTGTTCACAGATTGCGCAAGTGTTCTGGAATCGGCCGGCCATAGCATTCAAATGATTGATGGTGCCTACGAAAACATTAAGATCACAACACCGGAAGATTTACGCTGGGCAGAAATATATCTTAATCCATGACTGTTGATGATATTCCATTGCTGCGTCTACAAAGCCAGCTCATCTCGGATTCCCGATTCAAGACTGCAGCACAAGTAGTTTCGTGGCTCGTTGCGGTTCAGGCCCAGGACTATTCTGGTGCTAAATGGTCATTAGGTTTGCGTTTACCGGGTTTTAAGGAATCTGATGTTGATAAAGCGATTGCCAGCAAAGCGATTATTCGTACCTGGCCCATGCGTGGAACACTACATTTTGTCGCGTCCGAGGATGCACGATGGATGTTGAGACTGCTTACGCCACGCATCATCAGCGGATCAGCTGGCCGTAACAGACAACTGGAACTGGATGAACAGGTCTTTAACAAAAGCATGGATCTGCTTCTCAAAGCCATGGAAGGCGGAAAGCAGCTCATGCGAAATGAAGTATATCAATTGCTGGAAAATAATGGCATAACTACCACAGGTCAACGTGGTATCCACATTATCAATCATTTGGCGCAAAACCAGGTCCTTTGTCATGGTGTGCATCATGAAAAACAGCCTACCTATACATTATTCGAAGAATGGGTGCCATTTTCCAAAAATCTAGAAGGAAAAGAAGCCCTTGCAGAACTGGCGCTACGTTACTTCAACGGTCACGGCCCTGCAACGGTTAAGGACTTTGAATGGTGGTCGGGATTGAAACTTTCGGATGCGCGTGAGGGACTGAAGCTGGCTTCTTTTCAACTCCAGCATTTTGAAATAGATGGTAAAACCTATTGGTCATCTATGGAAGCGAACGACGAAGTCAAACCCAATTTGGTCTATTTGCTCCCCGGATTCGATGAATATATGTTGGGATACACGGATCGCTCCTTAATTCTCGCGGCCGCCCATTCTTCCAGAATTGTCCCGGGCAACAACGGCATGTTCATGCCTACCATTGTGGTTAATGGCAGGGTTGAGGGGATCTGGAAACGCATATTGAAGAAAGAAACCGTCGAAATCCAGATACTTGCGTTCGGCAAATTGAGTTTAAGCAAAAAGAAAACGATAGAGACAGAAGCCAAAAAATTTGGTAAGTATCTATCCCGGAACGTTACGGTAACCTTTTGATCATAACCATTTGTCAAACCATTCGAAGGCATCTTTCTGCATGGCTTCATCGAATTTATGCGGACCGTCATAAAATTTGGCCATATACTTTTCCGAAGCATTTGCCTTTTTGTAAACATCGCCTAAAACAACGTCTGCCTTTTTCATTTCTTCCAAAGTATATAACTCATCCTGATTGTTATTCTGAACCAATGTGGGTAAGGGAACCCTCAGGCCTAAAATCTCAGGGAAATCAATATAATTGGGGAGTAATGGCGTGTAGGTCATCCAGGTGTGATTGACAGATTTGTTTAAGATCAAATCTGTCCAGGTCGTCATAAAACCCACACAAACAGCACATTTAATTCGTGGATCCAGACCTGCCAGGTAAACAGTTCGTAAGCCGCCGCCAGACAAACCGCCGCACCCTATACGTTTAGGATCGACATCTTTTCTATTACTCAAAATGTCAAGCGCCGTCTGATCTTCCGACAAAAACACACCCGGCCACGTTGTACCCGCGCTGAACAATGATTTGCTCATCACATGCTCGTGTTCTGACGACCAACTGTTATACGTTGCAATATTTTCGGATTTTTCCGGATCCAGATCACTTTTACCAGCCGTATCTACTGCTCCCCAATTTAGGCCTTTCACATCTTCAAAAAACACCCGTCTACTACCAAAAGCAAAGGTATCGTGCACCAGGACTACGTATCCTTTTTTCGCAATCTCGTTGGCCCAGGCTTTCCCGCCGTAATCACTAACCTGATGCTCCTGCAACATCGGATGCTGGTCATCCGATGTTTTCACAATTTTGCGATATCCAAAATATTTCATTCCGGCATGATCGTGCAATCCAAGAATGGCCGGTAGCGGCTTGGTAGCACCCTGTGGTTTCAGTATCACCGCACTGGTAGGCCTTCCATAAGGTAGTTTCCAGGTAATTTCTTCAATTTCCAGCCCGTCGTAGACGTATTTTTTGAGAACTGTAACTTTGGGAGCAACCGTTTTGGGCGGACTTGAAATCAATTCCTTAGTCCTCGCTACTGCCTCTTTCTGCCAGGCTGCCTGATTAGTCCATTTATTATTTCTGAATGAAAGTGACGGTACCTTGGGTTGCAGTCCAGCCGCCCATTGCCCGTAACCTCCTATAAGACTTTTTTCTGATGCCATCGAAGCGACATTTTTAGTATTTGTGAAAAAAACATTTGCCAGCGTATTTGTCTCCAATAAAAAAGGCAATGATGCAGACAAGATTGAAGATTTAACAAACTGCCTTCTGGCCATTCGATCTTCATTCTTTTTTAAAGGCTCATGTTTCATAAGGTTGATTAGACTTTGACAAATATTTTGTGCCTGTATAAAAAATAGAGAAAGAGCCACACCAGTACAAATCCACCCAGCGCATTGAATACCTCGTGCCACTGTTCTGGTGAATGTTTGTAAATACCTTCAAAAAGTAATTTGGATGAAGCATTAAAATCAACAAATCTCACTGTCAGATAGATAACCAGTGAATTCATTCCAATGACACGAAAGAAAAAAGACCATTTTTTAAACCCTTTCACATCGATGACCCAATAAAAAATGGATAGTATTATGAAGGCCATTCCGCTGGTTAGCATAATGAATGAACTCGACCACAGGTGTTTATTGATTGGAATAAGCCCGTTCCAAAGCAGTCCCGCAATGATTCCGGTTAATCCCAGGGCTAGTAATCGTTTGAGTTTGTCTTCGGCAGAAATCATCCGTATCAAGATATCGCCCGCAAGGGTGCCGAAGATGGTAAGGCAAAGTGATGGAAACTGGGTGATAAGTGCCAGTTCATCATAAGTCCCCTGTTTCAATTTGCCAGGCATAAAATTTCTGTCCACCCAACCTACCAGATTTCCTTCAAAAGACAGGTCACCCGATCCAAATCCCGGAACTGGAATCAGGATTAACGCCATATAGTACAATACCAGGATACCTATCCCAATATAAAGCCTTTGCGTCCAATTGAATTTTATGTAAAGCACTGCAGCGATAAAGGTAGCGAGACCGATCCGCCCCAGCACGCTTCCGTATCGAATATGAGCTGGGTCAAAAATGTCCATGGGAGCATTTTTGTCCAATATCCCCAGCGCAATCAGGATAAGCATTCTTTTAAAAATCTTGCTCCTGATCTCACTTTGTGCTATTCCCTTAGCCAATCCACCTGAAATGCTGAAAGTAAGTGAAGTGCCTGCCAGAAATAAAAATAGAGGGAAAATAAAATCAAAGAACGTGAAGCCATGCCATTCGGGATGTTCAAATTGCGCTGAAACTGCATCGATAAATGAAATACCTGTTTTTCCTCCCAAAAGGAAAATGAATGCACCACCACCGGAAATCATGAGCATATCAAACCCCCTCAAGGCATCAATCGATGCAAGTCTTGTGGGTTTGCTTGATTCTTTGATCTCAGGCTTGATAGTTGCAGATGTGGCTTCCATGGTTTCTTCTTTTTATTTTTAATAGAAGTAACTCAGTTACTGTTTTTTACCTCCCGATCTTACAATATTCCCGTTGCCTACCTGGAAAGGCTGCCATTCTGTAATGCCCGCTCAGGTAAAAGCTGGGCTGAATGTTTGTCAAGAAAAAAAGTACAGCTAGGATGCAATTGCAGAATACTTGCAGGAAATAGATTGCTCACTTGATTTTCCAGACTATTTTTTACCGCTAGTGCTTTCCTGGCATCGGGAACAGAGCACACAATGTGGGCAGATTTCATAATTTGTCTAACGGACATACTAATAGCCTGTAACGGAACTTCATCCAATGAACCGAACCACCCCTCACCCATTTGCTGCTTGCGGCACGGCTCATCCAAACTCACAATTAAATATGGTTTCTCCGTGTCAAAATCCGCCGGAGGATCATTGAAAGCCAAATGTCCATTTTCTCCAACGCCTACCAGAGCAACATCAATCGGGTGCCCGCCGATGATTTTACCTAAATGTGTTGTTTCAGTTGTAACATCATTTTCTCCATTAATCAGATAACTGGCTTTTAACTGAGGCACCTTTGCGAGGAAGCGCTCTGCTAAATATTTCCTGAAACTGGCAGGATGAGATAACGGTAGACCAATATACTCATCCAAATGGAACATGGTAACTTTCGACCAATCTATCCCATCTTCTTTGATTAGCTGATTAATCGTTTCAAACTGACTGGTTCCTGTGGCCAGGATAATGCTAGCCTGTCCTTTTTCACTGATCACATTTCGTATCAATGTTCCTGCGTAGCGTCCAGCCTCGTGGCCTAGCTCTTCGCTGGTACCTGAAATTACTACTTTCATTTACAATAAATTTTTAATCAAAACTGAAACAGATCCCGCGTGTTACGGAAATTATGACTTTACACCCGTATTTCCACCTGCTTTCAATGTAATGTCAACGGGTGTATTGCTCTTCCATGAACCGTTTGTAAAGTCCGGAATGTCAATGGAGTTCGATTTATGCGCTACCGACCATTCACTCAACGGTGAGATAACACTCCAAGACGCGGCGTCATAAACGTCCTGATCCAACGGCAGGCCGTTTCTCAGGCAGTCGATTAATCGCCAGTCCATCAGAAAATCCATTCCCCCGTGCCCACCTACCTTTTTAGCAAGCTCTCCCACCTTCTTTATTATTTCCGGCTGGTACTTGGCTTCAAGTACTTTGAAATCACTTTCGCTGAGCCATTCATGTCCATGAGATATTCTACCAGGCAGGCTGTTATCGGGTAATGGATATTTTTGGGCGGTCCCCTTGGTACCACTAATCAAATGCAAACGTGAATAAGGGCGGGGAGAAGACACGTCATGTTGCAACATAATGGTCTTTCCTCTGCTCGTCTTAATGGTGGTAGTGTTCATATTTCCTCTGAACTTCTTACCGGTAAATTGCTTAAATGCTGCATCTTCTGCCGCAAGTTGGTTTGCTTTCGCTTCCAGCATGAAATCATTGCTGCCCATGGAAACCAAGTAATCCATTTTATCCCCCCGGTTAATGTCGAGAATCTGGGCAACAGGGCCTAGTCCGTGAGTAGGATACAGGTTCCCATTTCGCTGATTTTCTTTCAGCCTCCATAGATCATATCTTTTTTCCTTTTGAAAAAGAGAATCAAAGATATCGTGAATATAAGCGCCTTCTACATGGACAATTTCCCCGAAAAATCCCTGTCGCGCCATGTTCAATGTTAGTAATTCAAAGAAATCATAGCAGCAGTTTTCAAGCATCATGCAATGCTTCTTTGTCCTTTCAGAAGTTTCCACAAGCTTCCAGCAATCATCGACAGTAGTTGCTGCCGGAATCTCTACAGCCACGTGTTTACCATGCTCCATAGCATATAGTGCCATAGGCGCATGCAGGTTCCATGGAGTACAGATATATATGAGGTCTACATCGCTGCTTTCACACAATTTTTTCCAGGCGTTGTCGGATCCGGTATATACCTGAGGACTGTGGCCTGCTTCCTCAAGTTGCTTCTTTGCATTACTTGCCTTTTCAGGCACGACATCCGCAACACCCTTAACCTGTACATTTTCAAGGTGGACAATTCTCTTAATAGCGCCACCGCCGCGATTCCCCAAACCGATATAACCGACTTTGATCGTATCGATTTTAGGCGCCGCATAACCGCTCATGTTAAAATATTGTTTGCGGTTAGCAGACATATGCTGTTGCGATAGTTTCAATGCCTCTGCGTGAGCAGCGATACTGATACCGGCGAGCCCTATCCCGCTAAAACCAGCTATTTTCAAAAATTCCCTCTTTTTCATTGTACCTTTAAAGTTACATGCGCCAAACATATATATCTTACATTCACAATTTTACAATGTTTTATAGCGCCAATCCAGCTATTTCGATTAAATAGTAGCGAGAACGTTATCGATAACAGAACGTCATTCATTGCTAACCTTCTATTATTTTCAAGTCATAACGAAATGCAAGAGTTTGTCTTTGAAAAGACCGATTAAATAAAGATTTATCGGATCAAGTCCGAATGTTGTGGACTAACTTGGATTAAGCATATAGCTGAGTGAGGCGGTAAGGGAAAAATTCTACGCTCCGAAGCCCTCTGAACTGGACCCGGAATGTTTTGATCTTCGCATTAAATGATTCGGCGGCCGCCTTTAACCCCCTTGGCGGTTTTATTTGTAAGAATAGTATAGAGCTCACCACGGGAGAGACTGGTTCGCTTCGGAGATCCGATAAAAAAGCGGGAAACTCACTCGTCATCCGCGTTCCTTCTGCTACTTCGATCCAGTCCCCGTAAACCACTTTCCCAGTATTGGTATTTAGCCACCTGCGCGGTGTGATGTGAAGAAAAACTTTGTGTCCCCGTATCGGAAAATCCTAATCGGTAATGGTGGGAAAGAAACCTTTGGAGAGTAAATTCTTCTTTTCAGGGTCAGTGTCGGCCGCATTCTTTTCTTTAATGCGAACATGAAATGTCTCGCTGTCCTTGTCCACGTAAGTAAGATTGAAATTTTCTAAAATGAATTCGGGTAATAGAAACTGAACGATAGGCATGAAGCTCTCCAAAACTAATAGGTTTGATTAAAAACACAAACCTAGATAAATCTTATGCGCTCCACAAGTTTTGGAGGATCAAGTTGAATTCTTGGGATCAAGCCAAATTCTTTGGGGGGAAGTTAAGCATAGAGTTTAGTAAGCCTGAATAAGAAGAATGGAATATCTCGAACACCTCTCGAAGAAGATCTGAAAGCTTTGATTTTAGCGTTAAAAGATTCCGCAGACGCATTTGTACCTCTGTTGTTGAAGAAGCGGTCCGCCGCGCGGTTTAGGATGTCCAGATAGTGCATCTAGATAGATCTGGCTACGGTTTTGAAGGATTCAAGCCCGCAATCTTCGACAACATTATACCACAATGCCAACTTTTTGAAGGCTTGTTCTTTGGTTTTACCAGTCCGAAAGATTGTCCCTAACCCTGTTGCCAGCTCGTAGGCTTGATTTATGAGTGGGTAATGCTCAAAGAGCAATCTGGAACACTGAATTTGTGAAGCAGTCCACTTGTTACGATGTTTAAAAAGCAGATACCGGCTCCTTACCAGCAATTGTTTCAATGTATTACCGTTGGCAAGAATTTCAGGTTGATAAGGCAAATTAGCTTGCTTTGCAGATTCAATAGCTTGATTTTCCTGATCCAATGCCTCCCACCTGTACTCGATCCTGACTTCCTGAACTGCATCATAAGCCAACCGCGTCGGCGGTCCGATTCTGGACATGAAAACGGTCAATGACCTTGGATGCCTTTGGAAAACAACGGCTTACAATCAGCCCCATATTGGCGGCCATATCTAGGGTTACTTCGCGTACCTTACTCCGTATCCGTTTGGGGATTTTTCGTAGAATCTCAATTACTGATGCTGCTTTTGTGCCTTTCACCATTGCTAGTAAAGAGCCTTTACGGCCTTTTGCGGCCTTATTGGTTACAATCGTATAAAGCTCGCCATTGCAAAGTGATGTTTCGTCGATGCTCAAATATGGACCCGCATTTTCAGGGTACAAAAGCCATTCTGCCGCATGTTCGCGTTGATTCCAATCCTTGTAATCGCTGATATGATTTCGCTTCGGCGGTCCGATTGTACGGCTCTTGAAGTTGTTTACCATCTAAATGGAAGTATTTGCCTAACTGCGAACAGCTAACCGGATGGTTGTCAATACAACCCCGCCCGGCGGCCCGGTTTTAAAAAATCCGCGAATTCCTTTGTCATTCGCGTTCCTTGTTGCACCACATTCCAGTCCCTGCTGACAATCTCGCCAGTGTCTTTGACTTCCCAGCGTCTGCGCTTGATACAGAGCGTAACGCGCTGATTGCGAATCGGAAAATCCTGAATGTAAATCTCCGGAAGCAAGCCCTTCGACTCTAATTTTTTGTCTTTGTATTCGGTAGGAGGAAGGTTCTTTTCTTCCAGGTAAATATGTGGGCCTGGAATGGCTTCGACGATTTTGGAAAGCTCAAAATATTCGAGGATACCCTCGGGCAATAGGAAACGGACTAGGGATAAATAAGACTCTTGCAATGTATTCAAAATTGACTCATTGCAAAAAAACTACTTTTTTACCTTCCCCCCAACTTTTCGGACTGATCCAATTCTTGGCGGGAAGTTAATTATTTAGATTCCCCACAACTTTTCGGCTTGATCCGGGAAGTTAAGCATAGAGTGGATTGACTCCGCATTCTGATCGATTGTGCTTTGATTAAACGCAAAAACGCCATCCCTTATCAGGACGGCGTTTTTAATGGTATTGTGGCGACTACCTACTTTACCAGGTTTGATCCAAGTATCATCGG
>NZ_JBDSFX010000052.1:0-23338 GCF_039919315.1 Dyadobacter sp.
GCTGCCCCCTCGCCTTGCATGTATTAAGCCTGCCGCTAGCGTTCATCCTGAGCCAGGATCAAACTCTCCATTGTAAATTTTGTTGTGACCTCTTCCCGTTAAGGAAGGATCGAATCTTCTTAAACGAGTATTTCTTACTCTCTTAGTTTATCTCATCATGTCAAAGAACAGAGCCAATCAGACTTTCTTTCTCTCTTTTCTCTTTCGCCGTCTGCGATTGGGATTGCAAAGGTAGAAAAAGATTTTACAGTTGCGAACTATGGGCCAAAAAAATCTTCAATTTTGTTAAAGTTCTTTAACTATTTAAATATTTCACAAGCATTATACAATTACTCCTCCAAAACGAAGGGATATTTGTAGTCAACAGGAGAAACCAGTGTCTCTTTAATTGCTCTTGGAGATACCCACCTTAGCAAATTTAAAACTGACCCTGCCTTATCATTCGTACCGGAAGCCCGGGCACCACCGAATGGCTGCTGCCCTACTACCGCACCTGTTGGCTTATCATTAATGTAAAAGTTGCCCGCAGCATTCACTAAATGTTCCGTCGCGTATTGGATCGCATACCGGTCTGTTGCGAACACTGCACCGGTAAGTGCATAGGGCGAGGTGTTATCTATAATTGGAATGATTTCTTCAAACTTGTCCGCATCATATATATATACAGTCAGCACCGGCCCAAAAATTTCTTCGCAAAGAGTAATATAATTGCTTTTAGAGGCTTTGATCACTGTTGGCTGAACAAAGTACCCTTTGCTTTTGTCAAACCCTCCTCCAACGACAATTTCTGCATCCCCACTACTTTTCGCTCCTTCTATATAGGTAGCAATTTTGTCAAAGGACTTTTCGTCAATGACCGCATTGACAAAATTGGAAAAGTCTTCAACACCGCCCATCTTGATTTCGGCCAGATCCTTGATCATCAAGTTCTTCACTTCTTCCCAAAGATTAGACGGAATGTAGGCCCTGGATGCAGCAGAACATTTTTGTCCCTGATACTCAAATGCGCCCCGTACCAAACCGGTTGCCAATGCTTTAGGATCCGCAGATTGATGAGCTAGAACAAAATCCTTTCCACCTGTTTCCCCTACTATTCTTGGAAAGGATTTGTAAAGCGAAATATTGTCGCCTATCATTTTCCATATCGTCTGAAAAACCTTGGTACTGCCTGTAAAATGGACTCCGGCAAAATCACGATGTTTAAAAATGACTTCTCCTGCCACAGGACCATCTACGAGGATCATATTGATAACACCGGCAGGTAACCCAGCTTCTTTGAAAGCCTTCATAATGACATTGGCAGAATAAACCTGCGTAAAAGCAGGCTTCCAAAGCACCACATTACCCATCAAAGCAGGAGCAGCCGGCAAATTCCCTGCAATGGCGGTAAAATTGAACGGTGTTACCGCGAATACAAATCCCTCCAATGGTCGATACTCCATACGGTTCCAGACGCCGTCAGATGAAATTGGCTGCTGTTCGTAAATTTCTCTCATGAAATTCACATTGAGCCTAAGGAAATCAATGATCTCACAAGCAGAATCGATCTCCGCCTGGTAAGCATTTTTGGATTGGCCCAGCATGGTTGCAGCGTTGATCTCTGCTCGGTAAGGCCCGGCAAGCAGGTCAGCAGCTTTCAGGAAAATCGCAGCGCGTTGCTCCCAGTTCAATGAGGCCCATTTGCTTCGCGCATCCAGCGCAGCACCAATCGCCTTCTTTACATCTTCCTTATCACCTTCATGGAAATAACCCAGGACATGCTGGTGATCGTGTGGTGGTGTGATAGGCTTTTTCTTCTGTGAATATATTTCTTCGCCACCTATATATTGTGGGATATCGATCACTTTTGATCTTGCCTCTGCGATGGCTTTTTTCAGTTGAATTTTTTCCGGACTTCCCGGTCCGTAATTTTTGACCGGCTCATTTTTTACTGCCGGCACATTGAAAATACCTATTGACATCTTTATGGTTTGTTTTGTTGTCCGAGTGGCTGTTAATACTAACAAAAAAATTTGCTTACAATGCCAAAATCTGACATTAGCTCTTATTTCGTATAGCAGATCTCCTAAGAAATCCAATTAAAGGTCTTTAAAATAACTTACTAGCTGGTATTTTCCTTAAATTTGCGCTCCCAATTTTTGGCTCATATTTCTATTAAAATGATATTTTACAGTACCAAAACTGCAAGTTTGAAAGCCTCTCTGGAAGGAGCTATCTTTCATAGTTTGCCTCCGGATAATGGCTTATATATGCCTGAACATATTCCCGCAATTTCCGAAGAATTTCTAGCGGACATTGAAAACAGGACATTCAAAGAAATTGCAATTGAAATAACGAGCACATTATTTGAAGGCGAAATTACAAGAAGTGAAATTGAAACCATCATTGATAATGCCTATGATTTCGAAGCTCCTATCGTCAAGATTACTCCTGATGACTACGTATTAGAGCTTTTTCATGGCCCATCGATGGCTTTTAAGGACTTTGGGGCAAGATTTATGGCTGCAATCATGTCATACTTTTTGCTTCGTTCCAAGAAAGAAATTAAAATATTGGTAGCTACCTCGGGAGACACGGGTGGCGCGGTCGCTCAGGGATTTTATAAAATACCAGGCATTTCAGTCACAATCCTTTATCCGAGTGGCAAGGTGAGTGACATTCAGGAGAAGCAACTTACTACACTAGGATATAATGTTACTGCGCTTGAAGTTGCCGGAACTTTCGATGACTGCCAACGTCTCGTTAAGGAGGCTTTTCTTGATCCTGAGCTCAATCAAAAATTCAATCTGGCTTCTGCCAACTCCATCAATATAGCCAGGCTAATACCGCAGTCATTTTATTTTTTCGCTGCCTATGCCCAGCTCAAAAAATTAGGCAGGCCCATTGTATTTTCGGTACCAAGCGGAAACTTCGGAAATCTGAGTGCCGGATTGCTCGCCTACCGCATGGGACTGCCAGTTGAACATTTCGTTGCCGCTACCAACCTTAACAATGCAGTACCCCGGTATTTGGAAACTGGCAGCTACGACCCCGCTCCTTCCATCGAAACAATTTCCAATGCTATGGATGTGGGCAGCCCAAGTAACTTCGTTCGCTTGAAAAGATTTTTCAATGATGACTGGAAATCGGTGACTGAAAAAATTTCCGGTTTTTATTTTACTGATGAGCAAACTCAGAAAGCGATGCGGGAAGTTTACGGTAATGCAAATTATGTCATGTGTCCTCATACCGCCGTCGCCTACCGCGGCCTGCAGGAGTACCGTAAAAAAAATAAGAGCAATTTCACGGGCGTCTTCCTTTCCACTGCTCATCCAGCCAAATTTATCGACCTGGTCGAAGAAACATTGGGAAAAAGCATCGAAATACCCGAAAGGCTGAAATCTTTGCTTTCAATTGAAAAAGAGTCGGTAAAAATTAATGCTGACTTTACCGAGTTTAAAGCACTACTAATGAGTTAATTAAATCGATATTTTTTCGATCTGTAACGCCGGAGAATTGCGTATTCAATCAGAACCTTAGCTAAGTCACGAATAACTAAATGTAAAAGGGGTCAAAAGCTGTGTGCTTCTGACCCCTTCTTACTGTGTATCGAATTTTCTAGTTAATCACGTCGCCCCTCAAAATTCTGAACCGTTTTCGAGACTCAGCTACAAAAATACTTCCCGGATATTTTTCCATTAGTTCCTGATACAACTTCATCGCCTGATCCTTGCTGTTCAATTTTTCCTGATACAGTTTGGCCATCGCATACAAGGCATCATCACCGTAAATGTCATGGCTATATTTAGAGTACAACAATTTCAGATCTTCCATCGCCTGCTGGTTACTATCCAGCTTCATGTAGGTCTTTGCAGTAAGCCAGAGGATTTCATCTGAAAGGCTATGGTTTTGATATTTTTGGTAAAGATGTTTTAAAGAATCAATGGCCTGAAATTTCTTGTTTTGAAAAAGCAACAACTCCACTGCCGAATATTCCTTCATAGCCGACTCGTTACTATCCAATCCGGTGTTATCCATGATCAGTAGCGAAAGCTCGTTGGCGTCATTTGCGATCTCCCTGGAAGTCGCTTTCTTCAAAATATCCAGTACCGCTTTCGCCAGCACAAATTCCCCTTTAAAATAATGAAGCTTAGCATTGCGCAGTTTTGCTTCATACCCGAGCAAATCGTCCTTCTGAGATTTTTCAACTTGTGAATAAACCAATGTAGCTTCCCAGGGCTCACCTTGCAAAAGGTAAATATCTCCCAGGTCGAGTTTACATTTATCTACGAAATTCTTTTCCTGCTTGCCCGCTTCAATGGCCATCTGAAGTATTTCAATTGCCTTTTTGAAATCGTCCATATAAAAGGCATTAAGAATTGCCATATTCCGCAATGCCTCTATCGTCCTTACATTGACGCCCAACTCATCCACAAGCTGCTGGTACTGTCCCAATAGCTTGTGCACCTCGCTTCTTTTGACGGGATAGGTATTCTTCACCTGCTCTTCCCTGGCAAAAATCGCCATTCGTCGGGCAACCGGATACAGCTGGCCTTTGGGATACTCTTTCACCAAATGGTCGAATATAGTGCCGGCATTATTGTAATCCAGGTTCTGCAAGGCCAGCATTCCCAGGTTATAAAGCCGCGATCCGTTGTGCTTGAAACGCTTGTCCAGCGATCTTTCCTGGATAAATGCTTTGTAAAAATCCTTCCGCTGGATCTGGTACCAGATCAGCAACTCATTATAAAAACCTTCATTGGGAAACTTCTGGATCTTGTCGTAAAGAACCTTCTCCAATAATGTCTGCTCCTTCTCGTCCTTGGTGAAGTCTTGAAGCATGTTCTGTACCACCTCGGTATTTTGATACCGCATGCCATAAGAAAGCAGCTCATCGATCATTTTTTCAGGGTCATTCAAATCCCGGTACACACTCGCCAGTTCCAGCTGAAACAGGTCGTTTCGTTTCGAAGATACCCTTGCTTCCAGAAGTATATTTTTCGCCCATTCAGATTGGTTAATGGAACGGAATTCGTCCGCCAAATCTCGTTTCAGTTCGATTCTCGCGCCCGAGGCGGCTACGGCCTGCTCGTTCTTTTTGGAAGCCTCCTGGGTCTTTCCCTGCGCCTCTAACAGTACTCCCCAATAAAGAAAGTACCAGCTTGCATTGGCTGCATCATTCTTGATCTGTTTTTTATAGAACTGCTCAGCATCCCCCCAGGCTTTGGTTTTGACTATACAGCTCGTATAGTTTTTCAGGGATATCTTTTCGAATGATGATTTAAGCAATGCATTGTAATAGGTAAGCGCTTTCGGGCAGTCACCGTTCTTGAAATACTCCTCGGCCATCTCCTTCTCGCTCTGGCCCGCCGCCGCCGCCCCGGAAAGAATAAACCACATCATAACCCAACTCGAAACCTTTTTCATAATAGAAAAAAAAATTTGTCTTTAGTTATTATTATTCTCTAGGGCTGTGGATATGGGGATAATTAGTTTATCCACTGTAGATTAACATACTTATCAACATAATGTGTATAAGTATTGAGAGTTATCCACTGAGGCTTTTTTAAATATCAACATTTAAGTGGCTGAAATACAAGTTATGAATTTATCTGTACACATACGAATGTTGGTAAGCCCCTTCAGCTACGTATTTTTGTTATCCACAATTTCTAAAGTGGATCAACGTACTGTTAACTCCCGATTAGATGTTAGTTGTCCACGTTTCAATCGGAATGGATTTTTTATCCACACAAAACCCGGTTTATCCACAGCGTTGTTAACAATTTAGTGATGCTTATGAACAAAATTTCAGGGTTATTAACATAGTTATCCACACAAAGTGCATAAGAAATCAACAGATTTTATTTAGGAATGGTAATATTGACGTCGTTCAGCTCGAAATTGGCCTTCAGAAGTATCTTATCCGGCATATAATAGATGGGTTCAGGCTGCAAGTCTTTATCCAGTTGCCCCGTATCCCACCTTCTGTTCCTATTCTTATCAATGACGATCCGCAGATAGTATTTTCCTTGAGGAATATGTCTGAATGTGTAGGGAGAACTGTACACTGATTCAAAAGTTTTGTATTGCTCGTCTACCAGTTCTACAATGAAGCGCATAGATGTATCAGCATTCACGACTGAGCCTTTGATCTGGCCGTAATCTTCCTCTTTTAAAATAGGGTGCCTCAGTAGCATTTTGGATAATGTATCGCCTTCCACACTGATAATAGACCCTTTCGGTAAATCCCATTTAACGGTGTCTTTCGCGAATGATTTAGCAGAAACCGTCAGGATATTATGGTTTGTGTTCCACTCGTATTTAAATGCATTCAGCGGCTCGTGCGTTAAACTGTCCGTGATCAATGTGATATTTTGGTCATCTATGAATTGTACGGGTTTGTTCAAAATCAGTCTGTAAGTGAATGTATTGGTGAGCGGTTTGTTGGATTCTGGCATCGTAGTTAACGTCAACGGATCCTTCTGTCTTTCCTTTCCCCGAGGCGCTTGAAAAGCTACTTTCTGCTCAAAATCTGTTATCGTACCCAGTGAATCTGTTACTGAAAGTTTTACCAATGTGGAGTCAGGATGTGGCTGTACATTGAAAAATTTGAGTGCTGCTCCATTTTCCAGCAAGTACGGTAGTGTGTCTTTATTCATGAATGTAACATTCACTTTCTCGATTGGCTTGCTAAAAACGACCGAATAATTGTTGACCCGGGGAATGGTTCGCTGTATTTTTAACAAAGTATTATCAGAGAGAAACATCGTTAAGTTATAAGATGCGGAGTCCGATCCTGCCTTGATAGGCTTACTAAGAAAACCCATTCGCTCATCCTTCGCGTTGAAAAGCATGTTCCTGTTCTTGTCATCAATAGCGATGAGTTTGTATTCTCTGCTTTGAATATTTTCAATGGAAAAAATGCCGCTACTATCAGTTCTTGAAAAGTAGTAAGGCTTCTGTTTGGCGATATTTAAGGTGTCTGTGACATTATATAGCCCTACCAGTGCGTCAAAAATTGGCTTGTTGGTTTTAATATCTTTCAGGGTTCCGTATACCCGCGCAGAGTCAAGCGTACCGGACGTGCTGAAAACAAGTTTTAGGTTTTTGGCTGGGTTTTTCTCAGCAAAATCTTTGATTGCATCGCCGAAATTCAATGTGAATGTAGTACTGTCTTTGAATTCATTTTTGAATGTGAGCAACACCGACATTCCATTTTGTTTGTAAGAGTATGGATTATCGGCTTCGGGTGTAATGATCAGTTTCTGGTTAATGTTATCTACGACCACATATTCGTCGAAGAACAATTCGATCTTTCTGCCTTTAAAATTAAGCGTCTTGTTAAGTGGATTGCTTTCCACAAGATTGGGCGGAATGGAGTCTTTCTTTCCGCCTGTTGGTACTACTTCCTGGGCACAGCGACCGAATATTAACAAGCAAATAATAGCCACTGCAAGGGTCTTGATCATAGCACGGGTAATGTAAAAAGCCCCCAATACATCGGGGCGTATTGAGGGCTGATTTGATGTTTTCAAGGTTTTATTTTTTGTTAATGACGTAAATAAGACTGGATGTATTCAGTGTTTCGCTGCTGTCCGATTTGCCTTTCCAATTAGATACAATACCGGTCCGGACACTATCGACCAGATTGATTTTTTTGCCTTTGTATTTGGTACTTAACATGCCTACATAAAACGAATCGAACCACATTGGCAATATCTTTTCAATGTACATATGATGCTTTTCGACGAGCTGTTTCATGCTTCCTTTTGTGAAATGATACAGGTGACGCGGAACATCGTATGCAGCCCAAAACCTCCCGTATTTCAATGCGTCAAATGACTGAGGATTAGGTACTGCGATGATCATCGTACCGTTTTCAGTAAGATGTGTTGTTAGCCATCCGAGGGTTTCATTTAGCTGATGTACATGTTCTAATACGTGCCAAAGCGTAATGACATCGAATTTTTTATCCTGTAATTCGGCGGTTTGAATGTTTTGAAACACGCTTGCTCCTACCCTTTTTGAAGCCACTTCTCTTGCTCCTGAATCAGGCTCAGTACCAAACACTTTCCATCCATCCTCTTTGATTGCATCCACGAAGTTGCCTGTACCGCATCCAATATCGAGTAATACTCCTTTTTTGGAAGACAGTGCATTGATCATTTTGACTTTCTGACCAATGGTGTAATCGCGAACAGATGTGTATATTTTACTCATCACATCCTTCGCGTCATCATGATGTGAAATGTAGTCCTGCGATTGGTAGTAGGCGCCTATTTCTTCCTCGGGTGGCCGTGGATTGGTAAATAAAAAGTAGCAGGAGTTGCATTGTTGTATAGTAAATTCCCGGTGCGAAACGGTATAATCTTCCACATTCAGGTAATTACTGAAACTGGATTTGTTACAAACCGGGCAATTTTCAAGCGTTTCTAATGACATTATCGTCCTATAAAGAGCATTAATACTGAGATGTCGGATGGGCTAACACCGCTGATGCGGGAGGCTTGACCGATGGTAGAAGGACGTGTGCGTTTCAATTTCTCACGGCCTTCGTATGATAGTGATGTGACTACATCGTAGTTGAAATTTTCAATGATGCCCAGGTTTTCAAGTTTGTTCATCTTCTCAACAAGCAGCATTTCTTTCTCAATGTAGCTGTCATATTTGAGATTGATTTCCGCTTGCATAATAGAATCCGGACTGAAATTTTCGAGCAGGGATGCCACCGTTTCATTAGCGCCTGACAATTGGGCGATAGATATCTGAGGTCGTTTCAACAGTTGCGCTAATAGCATTTTTTCACGGATCAATGCAGTTCCGATGCTTTCGAGCAAAGGATTGATTTCGTCCGGAGTGATTTTCGTCGCAGCGAATGTGGTAATGATGTCGTTAACCTCCTGCTGCTTTTTAAGTACGTTTTGCAGGCGCTCTTCACTGGCCAGACCAATCTCGTGGCCCTTTTGCGTAAGTCTGATATCTGCGTTATCCTGGCGAAGAAGTGTGCGGTACTCAGCACGGGAAGTGAACATCCGGTACGGTTCTTCCGTGCCTTTATTGATCAGATCATCGATCAGAACTCCGATGTATGCCTCAGATCTTTTAAGAACAAAGGGGGGTAATTCGTTCACATTTCTATGCGCATTGATACCGGCCATCAAACCCTGGCAAGCGGCTTCCTCGTATCCTGTCGTACCATTGATCTGTCCTGCAAAAAAGAGGTTTTTGATCAGATGCGTTTCCAGTGTCGATTTAAGCTGTGTCGGTGGGAAATAGTCGTACTCGATCGCGTAGCCCGGGCGAAACATTTTGGCGTTTTCGAATCCAGGTATTTTTCTCAAGGCAGCGAATTGGACGTCCTCGGGAAGTGAAGTAGAGAAACCATTTACATATACCTCCACAGTGTCCCACCCTTCCGGTTCTACGAAAATCTGGTGACGATCCTTATCAGCGAAACGATTGATCTTGTCTTCAACAGAAGGACAGTACCTCGGCCCAATGCCCTTGATCCTGCCGGAGAACATGGGGGATTTTTCAAAACCAGTGCGAAGTACCTCGTGTACTTCCGAATTGGTGTAGGTGATCCAGCAGCTTCTTTGTTTAGCGAGAGGCTTGGTATCTGTGTATGAAAATTTGGCTGGTATTTCATCGCCCGGTTGTTCTTCCATTTTGGAATAGTCGAGTGAGCGTCCGTCCACACGCGGAGGTGTTCCGGTTTTCATGCGACCTGATTCGAAGCCCAATGTTACCAGTTGCTCTGTAATTCCGGTAGCAGATTTTTCGCCGGTACGCCCGCCTCCAAAATTTTTCTCACCGATATGGATGAGTCCATTTAGAAATGTACCATTGGTAAGTACCACTGATTTTGATCGGATCTCTATGCCGAGACTGGTCGTCACGCCACATGCTTTTCCGTCTTCAACAATGATTCCTTTGGCGGTGTCTTGCCAGAAATCAACATTTGGATTCCTCTCTAAAATGTTCCTCCACTCCTGGGCAAATAACACGCGGTCGCTTTGGCATCTCGGGCTCCACATGGCAGGGCCTTTGGAAAGATTAAGCATCCGGAACTGGATCATTGTTTTATCGCTGACAATACCAGACTGTCCTCCGAGCGCGTCGATCTCACGAACGATCTGTCCTTTCGCGACACCACCCATTGCAGGGTTGCAGGACATCTGTGCGATGGTATGCATGTTCATTGTAATCAGCAGTACAGAGGAGCCCATTGTCGCTGCAGCCGCGGCTGCCTCACATCCCGCGTGGCCCGCTCCTACCACTATTACATCATATTCTTGAAACATAATTTGTTCACTTATTAAACCACTTTAATTAAAGTGTTCCACGTGGAAATTTAACTAGAATTGGATAAGGTACTCGTCCTCTTTGGCCCTCATTGCTTTTTTCAGACTTTCATCCGAATCTTCGTAACCCATCAGATGAAGCAAGCCGTGTACCAGTACACGACGCATTTCGATTTCAAAATCAGCGTGAAACGTCTCCGCATTCTCCTTCACCCTGTCTACACTAATGTAGATGTCACCTTCCAGTACATTGTCTTCCTCACTATTGTCAAACGTAATGATGTCCGTGAAATAGTCGTGATCCAGGTACTGTTTATTGATTTCTAAAAGATATTCGTCGGAACAAAAAATGTAATTCAGATCAGATATTTCGTAACCCTCTGATTTTGAGGTATTTTTGATCCATTTTTTGGTTTTGAGCGGACGAGGTAAGTCGAAATCGACGTCTTCTAAGAAGAAATTAAGCATGCTTATCGGAACTGCCGGAGGACTATCATTTTAGCCAATAATAACCCTCTCTACATTTAAATGTTTGATGGTAAATAATTTACAAACATACTAAGTATCTTGTTAAGATAACATTCAACAGCAAACAGCTAGTAACAACTCTGTCATAAAAAGTGTTAAAGCCGTTTGCTGCATATTCCAACAAAATCAACGGGTGATCAGTTCTTAGCCTGGTATTTGCGGAAGTAAGTGTCCACCTCCCTTTTGTAAAATGGAGAGAATGTAGGCGGGATAGTCCGCAGTAATTCGGTCTGCTTTTCTTTTTCCCGGATGTATTTTTCAAATGCTGCAGGCGGTTGGCGCGGCAGCTGTTTTGCGCTTTGTGCCTTGCGCTGCTCATCCTCATCCTGCTCCTTCATCGCCTTTTCGGATTCCAAGAGCCTGGTTGTAATTTCCTGGTTGCGCTTGATCAGTTCAGGGGTAACCCGCTTGTTGACGAGGTCGGTTTCAGTTTCATCCATTTTTTCGGAAATCTCCTGGAGCTCCTTGCCCATTTGCTTGCCTACCTCCGTCCCTTTCTGAGACTCCATGAGATCCTGTATCATTTTACGGATTGCGGCTTGCTGCGCGGCCATACGCGCCAGTTGTTCTGAATTATTTCCCTGCCCCTCTTTGCCCTGTCCTAGCTGCTTGATCTGTCCGTTCAATTTTTCCTGCATTTCGCCCATGCCCTGCTGTTCGCCTTTTTGCTTGCCCTTCTTACCTTTTCCTGAACCCGGCATTGCCATCGCCATTTGCTGCTGCATCTGGTTAAATACATCGCTGAGCATAAGCGCCAGGTTGTTCATGGACGTCATTGAAAATTGCTGCTTCGATGTGGCGACATTGATCTGTCTGTCTTTAATGCTCTTCACGCTTTCATCCATGTACAATTTCATGTCATTCAACTCGCGGGTGATGAACGACTGGATCTGTACCACGCGACCTGCCAGGGCATAGAGACTGTCCTCCACAATTTTGGCATCGTCTTTCAATTTCAATTGCTGCTGGCCGAGCTTGATAAATCTTGGATCCTGAAGACTGACACCTCTGAAATCTTTCATCAATGTTTCCTGGTCAAAAGATAGCGTGATCAGGTTTTCCAGAATATCCCTGAGCGCGTCCAGGTTCTCCTGCATTTGCTCCATCTCCGCAGCCTCCATTTGTTCGGACATCGACTGCGACATTTTTTTCATTGATTTAGCCGCCTTTTTCTGCGACTCAGAAGCTTTTGAGTTCTGTTGCTTGTCAAGCTGCTCCTTACTCTGTTCCATTTGCTCAGAAGCATTTTTTTGCTCTTCCTTCTGCGAATCAATAGGCTGTTCAAGTTCCTCACCCATTTCTTCGACCTCCTTCATATTCTCCTGGGCTTTCTTAAACTCTCCTTGAATATCTTCCTGCTCTTTTTTCAAGCCGTCGTTCTTGCCCTTCTTATCGTCGGGGCTTTTGTTCTTTTCGTTTTCCTGGGATTTGTCTGCCAATGTCTCCTCCTTCTCAGCAAGGTCGTCGAGCTTTTCTGCCAGATTTTCCATTTTCTGCTCCATTTGCATTTGCTTCAGGAGCTTCATGGTACGCTCCAGTTCTTTTTCAAGGTTATTCTCCTTGTTACGCAGTTTTTCCATCAGGCTGGACATGCGTTCGCTTTGCTTTTGTTCAAGAAGCTTTTTCAGCTCTTTGTACAGCTTGTCGGTATCCTTGTCCATTAGTTCATCCATCAGCTTTTGCAGCTGGTCGAGCTTGCTTTGCAACTCGGGGCTTTGCTGGTTAAACTGTTTTGCCTTTTCATTCGCATTCTGGTTCTTTTCCTGCAAAGCCTGCAGTTCCTTCATCAGCTCCTCACGCTTCCGCAATACCTCCTCTATTTGTTTCTGTTCTTTAAAGTCAAGTTCCTTGTTGGTTTTCAGTCGGTTATCGAGATTATCCAGGTCCTTCTGAATGCTTTGCGCCTTTTTCATGGCCGACTGCATTTGGTTTTCAGTTTCCTGTTCCGATTTTTTTATTTCCGCTTCCAGCTGATCTTTGGATGGTAATGTAAATTGAATGGACCGCGAGCGGGCGCTTTTTGCGCCATTCACGCCATCATTGTCCCATACCTGGGCATAGTACTCAATTTTATCTCCGGGAGCCAGTTTGAGGCTGTCTACGTACCATTGAAAGAAAAAGCTTTGGGTATTGACGGTTTTGTTGAAAGGAATTGGAATACCTTTTGGTTGGGAAGGTTTATCCTCATTGGCCCTTTTTACAGAATAAAACATTTTCAGCTGCGAGAAACCATAGTCGTCGCTGATGGAGCCGCCCAATACCAGGTAGTTATAAAGCGTAGTATCTTGGAAATTTTCTAGGTTAAGTACCGGAAATTTGTCAGGTATCACATTGATATAGTAGCCAATTTTATCCGCATTGGTGGTTTCATCATTTTTCAAAGAAACCTGATATTGAGAGGAGCGGCGAACTGCGCGACGGATCTGGAAATGCTCTCCATTGCTTTCCTTAGCTTTATAAAGCGCCGAATCGTTTTCAAAACGGATGGAAAGAGATTTGGTTGACGAAGTATTAAAGTCCCATTCAATGGTAGTACCCTCCGGAACCGACAAATTCCCAACATTACTCAGGCCCTCAGAAGGTTTGTTCAGATACGATGGGTAATGCAGGTTTACATCAAATGATAACAAGGAAGGTCTCTCATTAACTGTAATCTTATATTCGTCGGAAGCATAACCAGCTGCGTCGAACGAGAATGCGACATTGCGTTGTAAATTTTTGAATGTATAGGAGAAGTTGCGCGATCCTTCGTGGGTTAGTTTGAACCGTGAGCCATTCTGTACCAGATACACAGCACTGGGTAGTGCTTCACCTTTCAACGCTAATTTCAATGTAAAATCTTCATTTCGAAAGGCTTTCAAACTCTTATTTTCCAGTACAAAAGAGAATGGGGCGTAGGTGTAATTTTTCTGAAAATGAATGATGCGGTCGGAACTGGAAGAGAAAAACGACGGATTGAAAAGTAATATCGCTGCAATGGCTGCCAGAGGATAAACAGCGTACTTAATGCGTTTGCGGTTTTCATTGAAACGGATTGCATCGGAAAACCGCACGATCAACAGCTGCCCGGATTTTTGCTTTATACTGGCTTCTATCAGATCAGATTGGGTTCCCGATAAACTCCTGAGCTGCAATGTATTAATCAGTTTGTCCCCTATTTCAGGAAAATAAGAACCGATCTGCAAGGCGGCATCCTCGTCAGATAATGGTTTTTTGAGCCCGTACAAATGAATCAGTGGCTGTATAACCCATTGAAAAAATGTAAAAACCAAAACAGCAAGAAAGCCAAAGAAAAGCATTCCCCGGACTACGGAACTGAACCGTCCGAAATATTCAATGGTATTGAAAAACAGAAACACAGTCAGCAGCAAGGCGATCGAAAGGATTATGCCTTTGAGCAACTGGTTCTGATAATATTTCTGACGGTATTCCTGTATGCGTAGCAACAGGCCTTCCATTGCCGGAGTGAAAGGTGCCATATGTGACCTCGTTATAACTGTGGGATTATAACGTATGCGGGAATTAAAAATTACCAATTGCTCACATACGCTTCAAACGAAGAAATATAATGAAATTTAGTCAAATTATACTCTCTATAACCTGAAAATTGGTTTTGCGCAGACTGTAATTTTGGCACTTAAGGGTTCTAAAGGGAAAGTAATACCCCGGCCGAGGCATAGTTGATCCAGTTGAAAGTATAAATGTCGTCTGTATCCGCTCCGCCCTCTACCACGCGGTAGCCCAGCTTGATACCGAACCTGGGATTAACCTGATAAGCAACTCCGGCAAAAATATCCTCTGCCCTTCCTGCCTTGGCCGTAAGCGCATCACCTTCCAGAATAAAATTCCAGCGATAAGAGGGCTTGTACGACGCGTAAAAATTAATCAGCGGGACAAAGCCAATATTGTCGAAATGCGTGTCATTAGACTCATTTTTAAAGCGAACATCAGCGTCTCTGACCTTGGCTGTCAGACCCGCGCCCAGCATCCACCTTGCATTGGATATGAAGTCGTACCGATACGTTAACCGGTAGGAATTGAATTTGTAAAATACGGAGGTATGTTGGCCAATTGGAAAGAGAATGCCATTGAAATTCACATTTTCCCGGAACGAACCATTGTATCGGACGGTAAGTGGGGCATATAATGCCGAAATGTTGTGCCTTTTGGCGAAAGTATAGCCTGCTCTGATCCGATAGAATGCTTTCGGGCTGATTTCAAGCTGCTGAGCAAGGTTCACCAATGTGCCTCCTGCGTTTGGGATACGCACTTTATTGTAATTCGTCCCGAATACTACGCCACCTTCCAGATCCAGACGAAGCTGAGCGAAGAGCGGTGCCGCATTGGTGCAAAGCAATAGCAGGAAGACGATTCTGGATAGTATATGCATCATAACTTTATAAAAAAACAAACAACCCGTTGAGGAGTTGTTTGTATAAAATTGATGCCAGAAGAAAATTCTTGAATATTAAGCCTCGATGGTTTCGGGATAATTTTTGACCTCTCTTACAAAAGATTTAATGTCTTGTTCGAGATCGGTACTTTCCTGCAAAACCCGGATAAAGGCGCTGCCGATAATGGCGCCGGCGGCGTGGCTGGATGCCATTTTAAAAGTTGCATGATCTTTAATCCCGAAGCCGATCAATCGCTCATTCTTTAATTTCATTGAATCCAGACGTTCGAAATAGGACTCCATATCCGTACTAACCCCACTTTTAGAGCCTGTGACGCTTGCGGAGGAAACGGTATAGATGAAACCCTCACTTACCTCGTCGATCTGGCGTATGCGCGCTTCTGATGTTTGTGGCGTTACCAGGAATATGTTCAGTAGTCCGTAGGTATCGAATATGGATTTGTACTCATTGAGGTACACATCCATTGGCATGTCTGGTAAAATCAGTCCATCCACCCCTGTTTCAGCACATTTGCGGCAGAAATTTTCAATTCCGAATTGCAACACCGGATTGATATAACCCATCAGCAAAACGGGAACCGAAATGGTTTCGCGCATATTCTGCAGCTGTTCAAAAAGGATTTTCACAGACATTCCGTTCTCGAGAGCCTGATCATTGCTTTTTTGAATGGTTTCTCCGTCTGCAACGGGATCAGAATAAGGCATACCGATCTCAACCAGGTCAGCACCGCCATCCTGTAATGCCCGAAGAACGCGCATGGTATCGTTCAGCTCCGGAAAACCTGCTGTGAAATACACATTAAGCAGTCCGTTACTGTCGCCTTCGGCCTTGAAATTCTTAAAAAGACTTACAATTCGGTTCATTCCTGTGTCCAGTAATCTATCACCAATACTTTGTCCAGATGTGGTTCCAGAACTTTTACAAATGCTTTGTGGTCGGGATGAGGCAGGTATATTTCACGTGCCGCCTCGCTGTCGAAGCTAACGAAGAACGCATGGGTGAAGCCTTGCGATAATCCTTCGGGGCTGTTATTGATACCCCACTCAAACCCTTTCACTTCCTTGATCTTAGTAGGAACCTTTTTGAAGGCATCCTCAACTTCTTTAATCTGTGCCGGAGTTGCGGAGTCTTTAAATTTGAACAGGACAACGTGACGTAACATTTTCTTAGAAGTTGTATTTTGGGGTGAAACAAATGCCATTGATCCAAAAAGGAGCATACCGGCAAACAAAAGAAGCTTTAAATTCATGTGATTTGGATTACGGATTATAAATGGAAAGCCCTGAAATGAGATAATGGTTTACTAGGCGGAGCAATTAATACATTCGCCTTCGTCGCTAAATTTCAACCGGTCGAACTCGCCCAGTTTTTCTTTTAATTCAAGAATTTCATCTTCCAGGTCGCATCTCTCGAATAGAGACAGCTCCCCTGAATTTACCTTTCCTTCCAATTCCTGAATTTTCAGGCGCAGGTCGAAAACCTCTGGTAATGTTAGTGTTGCCATGTGATGTTAATGATCGGGTGAAAAATTAATCGATATACTTCATATAAGTAGCCATATCCTTGTCACCGCGGCCGGAAAGGTTCAGTACTACTGTTTCGTCAGCGGAAGCACCGAGTCTGCCCAGTATTGCCAATGCGTGGGAGGATTCCAGTGCAGGTATAATGCCTTCATAACGAGTCAGTTCAAAAGCAGCCTGAACAGCTTCTTCATCCGTAGCGGACATAAAAATCCCGCGACCGCTGTCGTACAGATATGCGTGCTGAGGACCAATTCCCGGATAATCGAGTCCCGCAGAAATTGAAAAAGGTTCTACAACCTGTCCGTCTTCTGTTTGCATTAGTATCGTGCGGCTTCCGTGCAGTACACCCGGTTTCCCCAGCGCAGTGGTAGCAGCGGAATGACCGGATGTTAAGCCCAGGCCAGCAGCTTCTACGGCTACCAGTTTCACGTTTTCTTCGTCCAGAAAATGATAAAATGCACCGGCAGCATTACTTCCCCCTCCAACACAAGCAATCACATAATCAGGTGTTTCTTTACCGGTTTGCTCATTTAGTTGCCATCTTATTTCCTCAGAAATAACAGACTGAAAACGGGCAACCATATCAGGATACGGATGCGGCCCTACTACTGATCCGATGATATAATGCGTATCGACCGGATTATTGATCCAGTGGCGCATGGCCTCATTGGTAGCATCTTTAAGGGTTCTTGATCCGCAGGTAGCAGGTCTTACTTCTGCTCCCAGCATCTTCATTCGAGCCACGTTAGGTGCCTGGCGTTCAATGTCCAGAGAACCCATGTACACAATGCATTCAAGATCCATTAAAGCACAAACAGTAGCCGTAGCTACACCATGCTGACCAGCACCGGTTTCAGCGACTATGCGCTTCTTTCCAAGTCGTTGAGCCATTAGTATCTGCCCAATGGTGTTATTGACCTTGTGTGCGCCTGTATGGCATAAGTCTTCTCTTTTTAAGAAGATATTGGTTTTATATTTTTCTGAAAGCCGGTTTGCCCTGTAAAGGGGCGTTGGACGGCCCACGTAGTTTTTTAAAAGATCGTTGAATTCTTTTTGAAAAGAAGGATCTGCAATGATCTGAAGATAGTTTTCACGTAGCTCCTCGACATTAGGATAAAGCATTTCGGGAATAAATGCACCGCCAAAACTTCCGTAATAACCACGGTTATCAACCTGGTAGGAATTCTTTTCTGCTATTGCTTCCATAATAATTAAGCTTCCGCCTCTTCTTTCTCTTTTACACGAATTAAACTAAATAGTTCTTCCAGCTTGGCAATGTCCTTAATACCTGGTTCGGTTTCGAACTTACTGTTCACATCAATACCGTAAATAGGGAGTGTTTTAGACAACGCAATGATCTCATCAATGTTATCCAGATCAATGCCCCCGCTGAGGAGAAATGGTTTTTCGTTGTCGTATTTCTTTAATAATCTCCAATCAAATGCGACTCCGTTACCCCCGGGATTATCTCCTTTTGTATCAAACAGAAAGAGGTCGCAGAAAGATTTGTAGTTATTAAGCATTGCAAAATTAAACTGCTCGTCGATAGAGAACGCCTTAATGACATTCACTCCTTTCTGGCGGATGCTGCGGCAACTGTCAGGCATTTCATTTCCGTGCAGCTGAACATATTGCAGGTCATATTTTTTGACCATGTTCAGAATGTGCCCGGGATTCGCATTGACAAAAACCCCTACCTTCTTAATATTTTGAGGGATGCTTTTGACGTATTCTTCACTTAATTCTTCTCCTGCAAAACGGGGTGATTTTTCGTAGAAAATAAACCCAATAAAGTTAGGTTGTAATGCAACCACTTTCTCAATGTTGTCTTGCTGGCGCAGTCCGCAAACTTTTATTTTCATAGAACCAGTGGATTTAGATTACTGTGTTGAGTTAAGTCTTGTTGCAAATCAGCAAGTGCGGCTCCGGGATTTGCAGTTTTCATAAATGTTTCACCAATCAAAAAGCCTTTATAGCCGTGTTGATACAATTTAATAATGGTATCAGCATCTTTCAGGCCGCTTTCTGATATCTTAACAAAAGAAGCCGGGATCAGTTCGCTCAGGCTTATAGAAGTTTCAATGGATGTTTCGAAGGTTTTGAGGTTCCGGTTATTAACCCCCACAATATCAATGTGTTCGCCGATGCTCTCTGCCAGTTCCCCGGCATTATGCACTTCCAGTAATACTTCCATGCCAAGCTCGTGTGCCTTTTTACTAAGAGCCGAGACTTCGGAAGGTTTCAGGCAGGCAGCGATCAATAATATCACATCCGCGCCAATGGATTTTGCCTCGTAAAGCTGATACTCATCCACAATGAAGTCTTTACGCAGCATAGGAATACCCGGATTGGCTTCCCTGGCTTTCAGGAAATCATCAAAAGATCCGCCAAAGAAATCCGTATCAGTCAGCACAGATAACCCTACTGCACCCGCGTTGACATAATCCAATGTTACATTTTCAGGGAGTACCTGATCATTAATGATGCCTTTGGAAGGAGATTTTCTTTTAAATTCTGAAATGATCTGGGGAGATGAAGCGGATCTTAGGGCCCTAGCTAACGAAATAGTTTTGCGCGAGAACAAACTCTCATTTTCCAGGGCGGAAACCGATTTATGTTTTTTTGACTCGCTTATCTCTGTTTGCTTGCGGGCAATAATTTTTTCTAAAATATTCATCTACTATTCCGATATCTTCAAATATTATTTCAATGGTGTTAGTCCGGCCTATTCTTCAATCAGCGTTTTAAAACTTCTTAATGCCTTTCCGCTATCAAGCGACTCCCTCGCTGCCGCTACCGAATCTTCCAGGGAAGAGCCAGGGTTGGCACAATACAATGCTAAGGCAGCATTGGCCAGTACAGCCTGTTTCTGTGCAGATGTGGCAGTGTTATTCAATACATTCATGAAAATTTTCGCAGAATCCTCGACGGTTTTACCTCCTGATAACTCATCGGCGCGCAAAGTTTGTAACCCTAAATGAGCGGGAGTAAGGATTTGCTCAGAATGAGCCGTTATGATTTTAAAAGCTCCTGTCAATGACACTTCGTCGTATCCGTCTAATGCGTGAAGAACCAAAAATTGTTTATCCGTCTGTTGGTAAAGATAAGCAAAAAGACGCGCTAATTCAAGACTGAAAACCCCTACAAGCTGTTTTTTGGGAGATACCGGATTGACCATCGGACCCAACATATTGAAAAAAGTTTTGACGCCCAATTCACGGCGCACCGGAGCTACATTCTTCATCGCCGGGTGAAACAAAGGAGCGTGTAAAAAGCAAACTCCGGCTTCATTGATCTTCCGTTCGAGGTAATCTTTGTCATTCGTAAATTTAGCCCCCAAATATTCCAGAACGGTCGATGAGCCACATAATGACGAGACACCGTGGTTTCCGTGCTTGGCGACCTTTTGCCCCGCACCAGCCACCACAAAACAAGATAATGTTGAAATATTGAATGTATCCTTGCCATCCCCTCCCGTTCCGCAAACATCGATCGGGTCGTAGGCCGATAAATCTACAGCCAGGCAAAGTTCAAGCATTGCATCCCGGAAGCCTTCCAGCTCTTCCACGGTTATGCTGCGCATGGCATAAATGGTCAGGAAAGCGGCAATTTCAGAATTGGAGTATTTACCGGTGCTGATACCAATGAGAACGTCTTTGGACTGTTCTTTACTTAAAGCTTTATATTCAAAAAGATGGCTAAGAATGTGTTTCATGATGACTGCAATAACTTAATTAACAAACAACGGGTTTCTGTATTCAAAAAATGATTAGGATATCAAGTCTTAGATCGAAAGCCAGTTTTGTAACATTTCTTTTCCGTGTTCTGTTAACACCGATTCGGGGTGAAATTGTAAGCCTTTTACATCATATTTTTTGTGAGAAAGACCCATTACCCTGCCTTTTTCGTCTAGGGCCGTAATGGTCAGATCGTCGGTGAATGTCTCAGGAATAACAGTCCAGGAATGATACCGTCCCACTTTGATTTCGCGAGGCAATCCCCTGAAAATACGCTCTGATGGATCTATAACCAATGCGGTGTCGCTAATGCCATGCAAGACATCAGTCATATTTTCCAAGGTAGCACCGTACACTTCTCCTATGCCCTGATGGCCGAGACAAATCCCCAGAATACTCTTACTAGGACCATATTCACGGATTACATCATGCATAATTCCGGCCTCAGAAGGAATGCCAGGCCCGGGAGAGAGCAAGATTTTATCATATTTTCCAACGTCCTCGAGGGCTATTTTATCGTTTCTGACAATATCCACCTGGTCATGCAATTCACGAAGAATGTACACGAGGTTATAGGTGAAAGAGTCGTAATTATCTAAAACAAGAATTTTCATTTTAACTATAATTTCAGGGTTATTATACAGCTAAGTTATAATTAAGGACGAGATCGTCTCCGGATTTTCCACGGATTCCCCAGTTGTGCAAGGGAGTTTCTGTCAATGTGATCTCGATATCGTTGGGAGAAATAGCCAATTTCTGTTCCATACGTGAAAATATAAGTTGGTACAACGCCTTTTTTGCCTCAATGGAACGTCCCTCGAACATAGAGATTTCGATGATCGTGTATTGGCTGGTTCGTCCCGCGGGATAGTAAAAATCACCTTCATCCAAGTAAAAGAACCGGTGAGCTCTTTTGTTTTCGGGATATTGAAAAGCGTCAACAATGCAGCTATGCAGTATGTCAGAGAACGCCCGCCTGATTGGATGAAGGAAAGATGTGTGACCGTATATTTTAATTTGTGCCATCGGCTTAAATGTCTCCTGCAACCTGAATGGCCAGACGTAGCGCTGCCAGTTTGCTGTTTATTTCCTGTAACTCGCTCTCTACATTGGATTTTGCCACAACGCCCATTCCGGCCCTGTAAAACAATGTATTGTCCTTGCTCAGGAAGGTACGTATCGCGATCGCATGATTAAAATCACCATTGAAATCCATAAAACCGATAGCGCCACCGTAAATGCTCCTGTTGCTGGTTTCCATCTGATCGATGAGTTTCATGGCATTGTGCTTTGGTGCTCCGGAAAGTGTGCCGGCCGGAAAAGTATCGGCAACTAATTGCAACGGATTCACGCCCTTATTCATAGTTCCGACCACTTTGGATACCAAATGTATCACGTGGGAGTAGTACTGGACCTCCTTGTAATTCGTGACTTTTACAGCGTCACAACTTCTGCTTAGGTCATTTCGTGCCAGATCTACCAGCATCACGTGCTCAGCGGTTTCTTTCGGGTCATTTAAAAGGTTCTGCGCAGCTTCTGCGTCGGCTTGATCATCCCCGGTTCTTCTGAAAGTACCAGCGATCGGATGAATTTCAGCCTGTCCGTTTTTAATGAATATTTGCTTTTCAGGCGAAGAGCCGAAGATCTTATAGCTTCCATAATCGAAATAAAACAGATAAGGCGAAGGATTAATCGAACGTAATGCACGGTAAACATTGAACTCATCACCTTGAAATTCGCGGCTGAATCTCCTAGAAGGTACGATCTGGAAAACATCACCGCGAAGGCAGTGATCGATCCCTTTCTGAATCACTTTCCGCATTTCGTCGTCCGTCACGTTAGATGTTTCATCTGAAACGATCTGAAATCCATACTTAGGGAAATTCCTGTTTTTGATTAGAATTTCAATTTGCTCGAAACCACTATCCTCTTTCGTCTCTCCATATTGATGTTCAAATATGTAAAGCTCGTTTTTGAAATGGTTGATAGCAATTACATATCGGTAAACCTGGTAAAAGATTTGATCGATTTCAGTTTCCGGATTGGCAGGTTGAATCTCAATATCTTCGAAATAGCTAACAGCATCGTACGTCATATGGCCAAATAAGCCATTAGTAATGAATGGGAAACTGCTTTTTTCAGATTCAAAACTTTGTGCAAATGCATACAAAGTCTGGACAGCATCTTTTGAATTGGACAGGATGAAGTTGACTTCTTCACCGTCCGGAAACTTCTGCGTGACAGCTCCGTTGTTCAGCTTGAAGAAAGCAACGGGGTCACAGCAGATATACGTAAATGAGTTTTCGTTACCATGATAATCAGAGCTTTCCAGCAAAATGGTGTTGACGAAGCGGTCTCTGAGTTTCAAATAGATAGATACTGGCGTGAGTGTGTCAGCCAGAAGCTTTTTGTGGCGGGTTGTTATTGGGAAGGTTTTGTTCAATGTATTCATGGTAAAATTTTTATAATGTGCACAAAAAAAACGGCTCGCTGTTGAATGAACAGCGAGCCGTGTGGTAAGTATATTTTTTATTTATACAACGCAATAGCCTACTCGTCCATCTTTTTAAGACGTGCACGCCACCACCAGATTGTATTGAATGCGTATTTCATAAATTGAATAATATGCCGTTATGACATTTCAGGTGACAAATATATAAAAAGAAATTTTGATTTCATTTTATAGTCAAAATTTTATCTAAAAACTTTCAGTTCGACAAATATTGACTCCGCATTCTGATCGATTGTGCTTTGATTAAACGCAAAAACGCCATCCCTTATCAGGACGGCGTTTTTAATGGTATTGTGGCGACTACCTACTTTACCAGGTTTGATCCAAGTATCATCGG
>NZ_JBDSFX010000053.1:0-112381 GCF_039919315.1 Dyadobacter sp.
GGTACAGTTACTGAAAGCGGAACTGGAATGGAAAAAGGCAACAGGATCATTAATTCAAAAATAATCAACACCACAATAATCTATCAAAAGCCATATTATGAAACGTCTTTTTATATTTCTCGGTGTGATCGCCGTCATCGGCCTAACCGCGGCAAAGTTGCTGAGCAACAAGGAGCAAACAGCACAAAAAGTGTACATTCCGCATCCGGATCCAAAAGTAGGTGTTAAGATTGCTGTCGCAGAAATGCGCAAATTGTCACAGGAATCGGCTTTTCTGGGTTCATTTACACCTAACCGTAAGGTAGAGATCCGTCCACAAGCAGGTGGGGAGATTATTCGTCTGACGATCGAGGAAGGACAATTTGTGAGAGCGGGACAGCTGATCGCCAAGCTCGACGACGAGCAATTGAGATATCAGGTGGAAGCATTGCAGGTTACATTGGAAGGCTATCAGAATGACCTGAAAAGATATGAAGTCCTGGTGAAAGGCGATGCAGTTCCGGCGGTGAACCTGGAAAGGACACAGCTGAGCATTCGCAGCACGCAGGCGCAAATTAAGCAACTGAACAAGCAGATCCAGAATACCAATATTGTAGCGCCATTCGGCGGCATTGTTACAGCCAAAATGGTCGAAAAAGGCTCGGTAGTGAGCATAGGAACACCTATGGCTGAAATCACCGACATCTCTTCGCTGAAACTGGTAGTTAACATTCCTGAAAAGTCGGTTAACGAATTTCGCACGGGTAAATCCATTGACATTAAAACGGACGTATATCCTGGTGCTGACCTGAAAGGACGGGTAACAATGGTAGCGGCGGAAGGTGACGATGCGCATAACTATCCGGTAGAAATTACCGTGGCTAATTCACAAAGTCATCCGCTCAAAGCTGGTATGTATGGCTCCATTGCCAACTCGGCAGACGTAAAAGGGGAAGCGCTGGCGGTACCGCGTCAGGCGATCATGGGATCGGCCAAGCAGCCGCAGTTATATGTGGTGGAGAACGGAAAAGCAGTGTTACGTTCAGTAGGGATCGGTTCGACAACGAATGATTTCTATGAAATTACCAAGGGTTTGAAAGCGGGCGACAAGGTTGTAACAAGCGGACAGATCAATTTGCAGGATGGTACCTCCGTCATTGCCCAGTAATTCATTCCAACAGACAGTATTATGAAATTTGTTGAAACCATATTAAAGCGTCCGTCGATGATTATCGTGCTTTTTGCGATACTCTTCATCGGAGGATTGGCATCTTATACGCAGCTCAGCTACGTGCTGCTGCCCGAGTTTTCGGTACCAACCATTACCATTACAACATTATATCCAGGCGCGGCACCCACGGAAGTGGAAGCTGAGGTCAGCAAGAAGATTGAGGATGCGGTGTCCGGCCTGGATAATATTGAAGAGGTTACCTCCAAATCATACGAAAGTGCCTCGCTGGTGATCGTGCAGTTCAAAGCCGGTACCGACATTGACAAGGCATTGGAAGATGCGCAGCGCGATGTGAACAACATGCTGAGCGACTTGCCGGACGACGCGGAAACTCCTTCTTTATCCAAAATATCACCCAGTGACCAGCCGATTATGCAGCTGCTGGCTACATCCAATCTACCTAATGAAGTGTTTTATCAGCAGGTAGAGGACAAGTATCTGCCTGTTCTTCAACAGATTCCGGGAGTTGCCGAGATCAACATCGTAGGTGGTGACCAGCGTGAGATCCGCGTGAACGTGAATAATGATAAGCTCAATTTTTACGGGTTGTCGTTGTTGCAGGTCACGCAGGCGATCAACCAGGCCAATGTGGATTTCCCGACTGGAAAAGTAAAAAGTTCTTCCGAAAATATGACACTGCGGCTGGCAGGTAAATTCGCTTCGCTGGACGACATTCGCAGCCTGGTTATCACTTCGCCTGTCAACGGAAGCCCGATCAGGGTAGGTGACGTGGCTGAAATTACCGATGGGCTTACCGATGCGGAGAGTATCAGTCGGTTCAATGGTGTCAACGGGATTGGTATGTTTATCAAAAAGCAATCCGATGCCAATGCGGTTGAGATCAGTAAATCAGTTCAGGCGAAATTGGCGGCCATTGAGAAAGCCAATGCGAAGGATAAAATCAAATTTGCGATCGCATACGACAGCAGCATTTTTACATTGGAATCGGTGGAAGCCGTTACCCATGACCTGATCATCGCGGTGATTTTGGTAGCCGTGGTGATGTTGCTATTCCTGCACAGTTTCCGGAATGCATTCATTGTAATGGTTTCAGTACCAGCCTCATTGATCGCCGCATTCCTTTTTATGTATGTGATGAGCTACTCGCTCAACCTGATGACATTGCTTGCATTATCATTGGTAATCGGTATCCTGGTCGATGACTCCATTGTAATTTTGGAAAACATCCAGAGACACCTGGAAATGGGTAAAGATCGGTGGCGGGCCACGGTGGACGGTGTTACCGAAATCGGTTTTGCCGCATTGGCTATTACGCTTGTGATTGTGGTTGTATTTGTTCCGATCACGATGGTCAACTCGGTAATCGCGGATTTGCTGCGCCAGTTCTCACTGACAGTGGCATTTGCGACCATGGTCAGTTTGCTGGTAAGTTTCACGCTCACGCCCTGGATGACTTCGAAAATGGCTCGCATTGAGCACCTTGATCCTAAAAATCCTGTACAGGCATTTTTACTATGGTTTGAAAATGGATTGACCAAGCTGACCAAATGGTATCACGGCAGTCTGGAATGGGTACTGAGCCACAAACTGGCATTCTCCGGGATCCTGGTAGCGATATTCGCGATGACAGCCTGGGTAATGGGCCTCGGGATTATTGGCTCGGAATTCGTCGCGGAAGGTGATCAGGGTAAGTTCCTGTTAACCATGAAGCTCGATAAAAGCGCTTCGTTGCAACAGAACAACCTCAATGCGCGAAGTATTGAAGACTACCTGAGGACAAAACCGGAAGTGAAAACCATTTTTGCCAACGTAGGTGGTGCCAGTACCGGGCTGAACAGTTCTGGGCAGGGCGAAACCAATCGTACCGAGCTCACTGTGGAATTGATTCCTGTGGAAGAAAGGAAAAATGCACAACCTACTGAGGATTATATGCTTGCAGTGAGGAAAGAACTGGAACAAAAATTTGCGGGTGTGGAATTTAACTCCGCAGCAGTGGGTATGGTAAACTCCGGTACTGCGCCGATCGAGATTTTCCTGAGCGGCGATAACCTCGACAAGATCCTGGTTTCGGCCAATGACCTTGCCAATCGTCTGAGAAAAACACCGGGAGCCAATGACGTGAATGTATCGGTGGAAGCCGGAAATCCCGAAGTCAGGGTGGATATAGATCGTGAGAAAATGGCGAAGCTGGGACTGGATATTCAGACCGTCGGCGCCACGATGCAGAACGCATTTGCTGGTAATGATGATTCCAAATACCGGGACAGCGGTGAAGATTATGACATCCGTATCATGCTGGATGCATTTGACCGGAAAAATCCTGACGACGTGAAAAGCATTACTTTTTACAGTCCGGCAGCGAAACGCGCGGTACGTCTGGCAGAGTTTGCCGATGTTACATTGAGCACCGGCCCGTCGATCGTGGAACGAAAAAACAGACGTTCATCAGTGACTGTAACCGCCAATACATTAGGAATTGGTTCGGGAACATTGGTGAGCAATATTCAAGCGAGTTTGGTGCAACATCCCCTTCCTTCTGACGTCATTCTGACATGGGGAGGCGATGCCAAAAACCAGAGCGAGGGCTTCGGCTCACTGGGGCTGGCTATGTTGGCGGGATTGATGCTGGTGTACTTTATCATGGTATTGCTTTACGACAGTTTCATTTATCCGTTCGTCGTACTGTTCTCCATTCCGGTTGCCGTGGTAGGAGCGTTGCTGGCGCTGGCATTATCATCCTCAAATATTGGAATTTTTGCCCTGCTGGGTATGCTGATGCTGATCGGGCTTGTAGTTAAAAATGCAATTCTGATCGTTGACTTTGCAAACCAGCAAAAAGAACAGGGCATTCCGTTCCGCAAAGCGATATTGATCGCAGGGGAAGAACGGCTGAGACCGATCCTGATGACGACCATCGCGATGGTGATCGGGATGATACCGATCGCTACGGCGACAGGTGCCGGGGCTGAATGGAAGAACTCGTTAGCCTGGGTTTTGATAGGCGGATTGACCAGTTCTATGCTGCTTACGATCTATCTCGTACCGATGGCATATTATTTGGTTGACAGGTTAGGTGAGAAATGGGCGGCGTTCAGATTGCGCTCACCCAGGGTTCAGGAAAGTGTTGTTGTGGAGTAAATTAAGGAAACGTGCAGTGGGTTAACATCAAAAATTCCTGTTTTGCCTGATAAAAACTAACCAGTCATTGAAGTTTAAAGTTGGTCAGGACTTGACAATTACAGGTCTGGTCTGGGAAATAAGGCAAAACATTTTTTTTCATTTTAACGGTAAAATACAAAATGAAGGGCATTTTTTTGAACTAGTGGGGCGGGTATCGGGTTATCAATAAAATTAAATCCTTTCGTGCCGGGACATGCCCTTTTTTTCGGCCCCGGCTTGACGCTGTTACGACGGATTTTTGCCAACTCAACAAACAGGAAAATGACAATTTTTACATCACTCACGATTTTCTAAAAAACTTAAACCATGGAAAAGAAAGGCTACAATACCAACTGATCCTACTGATCACTCTTAATCAGACACCTGTCTGAGGCCTAGTCGGCACCCCACTAAAAGAGCTCTTGATCCTGACACTAATTATTATGGGTAACAAATTAAAAAAGCGCATCGCCGAATTTAAGGACGCGGCAATTATAAGAGAGAAAGGTCTTTATCCTTATTTCCGGCCAATCGAGTCCGGACAGGACACAGAGGTCATCATCAACGGCAAGCCAGTCCTGATGTTTGGATCCAATTCGTACCTAGGATTAACTTCCCATCCTTACATCGTTGAAGCATCACAACGGGCCATTCAGAAATACGGCAGCGGATGCGCGGGCTCACGTTTCCTGAACGGTACATTAGATATACACGAAGAACTGGAAAGAAGGCTAGCGGCTTACACAGGAAAAGAAGCATCTGTTCTTTTCAGTACCGGCTATCAGGCCAACCTGGGTGCATTGTCCAGCCTGACAGGCCGCAATGATTACCTGATCCTGGATGAAAGCGACCACGCTTCTATCATTGATGGCAGCCGTCTTTCATTTTCCAAAGTGATCAAATACGCTCACAACGACATGAAGGACCTCAGAAAGAAACTGAGCCTTTTGCCGGAAGAATCTGTGAAGCTGATCGCTACGGACGGGATTTTCAGTATGGAAGGTGATATCGTCAAACTTCCCGAGCTGAATGCCATTGCAGCAGAATTTGATGCTTCGGTACTCGTTGACGACGCGCACAGCCTGGGCGTGATCGGAAAGAATGGTGCCGGAACTGCTTCCTATTTTGGGCTGACCGAATCGACAGACCTGATCATGGGCACATTCAGTAAGTCGCTGGCTTCTCTCGGCGGATTTATCGCCGGTGATGCGCAGACGATTGATTATCTGAAACACCGCGCACGCTCATTAATGTTCAGCGCGAGCATGACACCCGCGGCAGTAGGAAGTACATTGGCTGCATTGGATATCATTGAATCAGAACCTCATCATATCGAACGCCTTTGGGCCAATACCAGATATGCAAAGGAATTGCTGCTCGTGAATGGTTTCGACCTGGGCAAAACAGAAAGTCCGATTTTGCCGGTTTACATCCGCGACAATGAAAAGACATTCCTGATGACCAAGCTTTTACAAGAAGACGGCGTATTTGTGAACCCGGTGGTTTCTCCGGCCGTTCGTCCCGAGCATTCCCTGATCCGTTTCTCATTAATGGCGACGCATACCTTCGGTCAGATCGAAGAAGCCGTTGACAAAATGGCCAAAATATATCGTCAAATCTGTCCAGAAGCTGTTACTGAAAAACTATGAAGCGAATTATCCCCGTAAACTCTCCCAAGGAACTGAAATTATTCATCGATTTCCCGCATGATCTTTATCAGAACGACAAAAATTATGTTCCGGAATTGTTCATTGCCCAACAGGATATGCTTACACCAAGCAAACATCCATTTTATGAACATTCGGTGGTTCAGACTTTCTTGGCATACGACGGGGATAAGATTGTAGGGAGGATAGCAGCCATTTTTAACCGGAACCACAATGCCTTCACAGGCAGGAACGATGGGTTTTTTGGTTTTTTTGACACCATTAACGACCAGGAAACGGTTAATCTGCTGATTGGAGCGGCTGTTTCGTGGGTAAAGGAACACGGGGCCGGATCATTAATGGGCCCGGTAAACTTGTCAACCAATGACACCTGTGGTTTACTGATCGATGGTTTCGACAGGCCTGCCATGGCGATGATGGGTTATAATGCGCCTTATTATCAGCAATTGCTTGAAAATACAGGGCTTGTTAAGAAGACGGACCTGCTGGCGTATGAGATCAATGTCAATACGGCGAATGATAAGTCGGTAAGGCTGATCGACGCGCTGGAAGGAAGGTTGGAGCGCAGCGGTATTGTGATCCGCAAGATCAATCTCAAAGATTTTAAGAATGAGGTGATCAAGATCAGGGAAGTTTATAACAAGGCCTGGGACAAGAACCTCGGTTTTGTACCAATGACAGAAAAGGAGTTTGATTACCTGGCGAAGGACCTGAAAATGATCCTGGACCCGAACTTCTGCCTGGTTGCTGAAAAGGATGGAGAGCTGGTAGGGTTTGTTTTGGGGATACCTGATATCAACCAGATCCTGATCAAGATCAAGCGGGGACGTTTGTTGCCGACCGGGCTCTTCAAGTTGCTTTTTGGTAAAAAGAACATTACCCGTATCCGCGTACTGACATTGGGTGTGATTGAAGGATACCGCAAAATGGGCATTGAGGCCTGTTTGTACGGTCATATCATCAAAAACACTTATGGTACCAAAATCACCGGAGGAGAGTGTTCATGGATGCTGGAAGAGAATTACCTGATGAACCACGCCATTGAGCAGATCAATGGAAAGCTGTACAAACGGTACAGATTGTTTGAAAAACCAATATGAAAGAATGTGTATTCATCACAGGGGCCAGTGGGTTCATAGGTTACCATCTGGTAGCGACCGCGCTCAAAGCAGGTATGGAAGTACATGCAGCGGTGAGGCCGTCCAGTGATCTGGCCTTTTTGAAACAGCTTCAAAAAGAGGCAGAACCCGGCACCCTGGTGTTTGAGAATATAGATTTCAGTTCAAAAGAATCTTTAAAATCGTTGCTGGAAAAAGGGGGCTATACCTACATCATCCATGCAGCAGGCGTAACGAAGGCAAAAAATGCTGCAGCATATAACCTCGTGAATGCCGAATACTCGCTCAATCTGGCGCAGGCAGCCATGTCGTCTGATATTCCACTAAGGCGGTTTGTGCTCCTGAGCAGTTTGGCGGCCATTGGCCCGCTGGCCTATGCCGAGGAGCAGCCTATCACGGAGAGCACTTTCCCCATTCCGGTGACGGATTACGGAAGAAGCAAGTTACTGGCAGAACAATACCTCGAAACCGTGAGTGGCTTGCCACTCAGCATTATCCGCCCGACAGCGGTATACGGTCCCGGCGAAAAGGATTTGTTTGTGCTTTTCAAAACACTCAGCAAAGGCCTCGACGCATACATTGGCAACGGCCCGCAGCGACTGAGTTTTGTATATGTAAAAGACCTTGTAGCCGCTACCATGGCTGCATTGACCGAAAGTCAAAAAGAAGTGACGGTGTACAACATCTCCGATGGAAATGCTTACGACCGTTACGCACTGGCTGACCGTTTCAGGGAAATCAGCGGAAGGCATATTTTTCGCACCCACCTGCCGATGGCACTGGTAAAACTGATAGCGGGATTTCTGGATTTTGTTTATGGATTTTCATCAACAACACCGGTACTGAACAAAGAGAAGCTGAAAGAACTGACAGCCTCCAACTGGATATGCAGCATTGACGCTGCGAGGAACAACCTGCAATACCGGCCGCAATATGATCTGCGACAAGGGCTTACGGAAACCCTGATCTGGTACAAAGAGAATAAATGGCTTTAAATTAAATGTGACCTTTTTGATCATGAGCCGGAGTTCCGGTGCAAATGATGAGACCAAACAAAGGGGCAGCAGGAAACACGTTATGAAAAAATGAAAACATTAATGAAGTCGGTATGGTTAAAGTTCTTGGTGATCCTGTGTGTAGCACAGATCGGATCGGGAGCGGCCATAGCGCAGACCACAACTATCAAAGGAACTATTACAGATGCGAAGACCGGTGAAACCCTGCCTTTCGTATCTATTCTGATACCCGGAACCACCATGGGAACCGCTTCCGATTCGGAAGGACGTTATGCTATGACTTTACGGGAAGATCACTCCACCATTAAATTCACCTACGTCGGCTACCTCAGCATTGAAAAACCGATTGAACCAGGGAAAAACCAGGTGCTTAATATCAAAATGTCAGTTGACGCTTCGATGTTGAAAGAGGTAACCATTAAAGGAAGGGGACGATACAGAAACAAGGATAATCCTGCTGTACAGCTGATCCGTGAAGTGATTGACCATAAGGACCAGAACAAAATGGCCAGCAATGAATTCGTGGAATATGAGCAGTACGAGAAGATTTCGTTTGCGCTGAGCAACCTTTCGGATAATTTCAAGGAAAAACGGATTTTCAGGAATTATCAGTTTTTGTTCCAGGACCAGGATTCCACTGCCATGGGTGGCAAAAATATTTTGCCTGCCTACATTCAGGAAAAACTGTCACAGGTTTATTTCCGCAAAAGCCCTTATTCGAAAAAACAATGGGTACTGGCCAACAGACGCGCCGAATTTGATGCCAAGTTTATCGATAATGATGGTCTGAGCGCTTATTTCAACAGGTTGTATGAAGATATTAACCTGTACGAAAACGATGTGTCGATCGCTACCAACTTATTGTTGAGCCCGATCGCTAACACGGCACCCACTTTTTACAAATACTTTATCAGGGATACCATCAAAACGAGTACGCCCTGGCTGGTAGAACTTGGATTTGTTCCCCGTAACAAAACAGACATGCTTTTTGAAGGCAAGCTGTTTATTACATTGGACGGTAACTACGGTGTTCAAAACGCGTATCTGACAGTCAATAAGGACATTAACCTCAATTTCATGCGTGACCTCGAAGCACGTCTGGAATATGAAAAAGGCCCGGACGGACGCTACCACCCGATTAAGACTACATTGGGAATGGAGTTTGCATTGGGCGAGAAAAATGCTGGTTTCTATGGTCAGCGCGTAGTGAATTTCAAAAACTACCTGATCAACCAAACCCGCCCGGACAGCGTTTACAATGGTCCGCGTGAGGAAATCGTGTTTAATCCTGAGGTGAAAACCGGCGAATCGTACTGGAATAGCGTAAGGCATATTCCACTGGAAAGAATGGAGCTGGATATCTACAAAAACGTAGATACACTGCAAACGATCCCGTCATTCCGCCGTACGATGGACATTGCGACCTTGTTTTTATCGGGTTACAAATCCTTTGGGAAAGTAGAAGTTGGTCCGGTCAATACATTTTACAGCTTCAACCCGATTGAAGGTTTTAGGCTTCGTTTTGGAGGAAGGACTACTACGGATTTCAGCAAACGCGTTTATTTCGAAACTTATGCGGCCTATGGTTTCAAGGACCGTAAATGGAAGTACTTTTTGAGTGGTACCTATTCATTCAACAACAAATCTGTTTACCATTTTCCATTGAACTATATCCGGGCGAGTTTTCAGCGCGATACTAAAATTCCTGGCCAGGATTTACAATTTGTTCAGGAAGATAACTTCCTGCTTTCGTTCAAAAGAGGCGATAACAACCGCTGGCTTTACAATGACATTTACAAACTGGAATACGTCCGCGAATTCGAAAGTCGCTTGTCTTACAAAATTGGTTTTACCCAATGGAGACAAACTCCCGCAGGCGTGCTCCGCTACGAGAACTTTGACAGAGACAGTGCCTTGCAAAATGTAGGCGGGCTGAGCAATACTGAGGCGAATTTTGAGCTGCGTTATGCGCCGCACGAGCAGTACTACCAGGGAAAATTGTACCGGACGCCGATCATTAACAAGTACCCGATCTTCACATTGCGTTACAATGCAGGTTTGAAAGGGGTTTTCGAAGGCCAAAACAAGTATCACAATGTTGCCCTTAATATTTCAAAACGCGTGTACCTGTCACAGTTTGGCTATGCCGACGTGACGACCGAGGGTAGTTATATTTTTGGTAAAAACATATTGTTCCCGTTGCTGTCCATTCACCGTGCCAACCAGACCTATGCTTACCAGCTGAACTCATATAACCTGATGAACTTCCTGGAATTCGTGAGTGATCATTATGCCAGCCTGGATGTGCAGTACTATATGAATGGTTTTATTTTCAATAAAATACCATTGCTGAAAAAGTTGAAACTGCGCGAGGTTTTCAGTTTCAAAGGACTAGTGGGAGGCTTGCGTGATGAGAACAATCCGGCATTGAATCCGTCACTGTTCCGCTTTCCGGTGGATGCGGATGGCAAGCCGATCAGCTATACTTTATCGCGGGAGCCATACATTGAAGGTAGCGTGGGGGTAGCGAACATTTTCAAGCTGCTTCGTGTGGATCTGGTCAAACGTTTCACATACCTGGACAACCCGAATGTTTCGGAATGGGGAATTCGGGCGAGGTTCAGGCTTGATTTTTAAGAGAGAAGCTAAAACACCAATTATATATGAATTATGCAATCATAGCGGCAGGAGAGGGTTCCAGATTGGCCAAGGAGGGTTTCACACTTCCCAAACCAATGGTAAGCCTCTACGGAGAGATGCTGATAGACAGGCTGATCGGGATTTTTATGCGTAATAATGCAGAAAGGATCAAGATCATCATCAACGAAGATTCGGCGAGTCTGGAAAGTCATTTGTCTGAACTGAGCCGGACTATGCCGATTGACATTGTAAAAAAATCTACGCCGAGTTCATTGCATAGTGTTTACGAGCTTTTGAAAACAGACCCTGAACTGGATTCAGTTTGCCTGACCACCACGGATACCGTTTTCAAAGAGGAGGAATTCAGCGCATTCATTTCAAAGTTTGAACAAAACCAGCAAATGGAAGGGCAAATGGCGGTTACGTCATTCATTGATGACGAAAGCCCATTGTTCGTGACAGTGGATGAAGAGAACCTGATTACTGCTTTTACCGACGACAATAGCACACATACGCCATTTGTTTCCGGTGGAATTTACTGTTTGAGGAAAAAGGCCATTGAAAATGTAAACCGGGCCGTGGAAGACGGACTGAGCAGAATGCGGAATTTTCAGCGGCAATTGCTGGAAAATGGCGTAAAACTCAAAGCATATCCTTTTTCCAAAATTGTGGATGTGGACCATGTGAGTGATATCCGTACAGCGGAACTGTTTTTAAGGCCAGAAAATGCGGCTTTGGAAATGATAACCAACTAATTGACACTAATTAATTAAAAGACCGGAGCGTTTTGCCGGTCGCCAGCGTACATGAATGAATTAGAAATACTGGGCGTTCACCGTAATAAAAAGTTTTCGCCTAACCATATTGGTAATGATGATGCGATTTTTTCTCTGACAGCAAAAGAACTTGAAAAACTAGGGTGCGATGTCACCATTTGCTGCGAAGATGAATTTTTGGCCATGGAGCACGTGGAGTATAAAAAAGTGTTCACCATGGCCCGTCAGAAAGAGGTGGTTGCCAAGTTGCAAGTATTGGAAAAGAATGGTGTCCAGGTTTTGAACTCAGCATTCGGCATTGAAAACTGTTTCAGAACCAACCTGACCAATGCATTGAATTTGAACAATATCCCGGTTGCGGAAAGTTACATTGTTCCTACGAGTTATCAGGATGATGAAGTTTTTGATAAAATAACAGGCAAGGGTTACTGGATCAAGCGCGGAGATTTTCATGCGATCCATAAAGAAGACGTTTCCTTTGCTGTTTCCAAATCGGAAGCGAAAGAGATATTGAGGGAGTATGCATTGCGTGACATTCCCGACGCGGTGATTTCCAAACACCTGATCGGCGACCTGGTGAAGTTTTACGGAGTGCGTGGTACTGACTTTTTCTTTTGGTTTTATCCCTATGATAACAACCATCATAAATATTCAGAATACCAGGACATCAATGGTGAATCGGTTTATTACCCGTTTGATGCATTGAAACTGAAAGATGTGGCGACAGATGCAGCTGGTTTTGTAGGGATTGAAATATATGGTGGAGATGCGATTGTCGGCAAAGACGGGAAGTTCAGGATCATCGATTTGAATGATTGGCCAAGTTTTGCACCTTGCCGCGACCAGGCAGCCGGCCATATTGCAGGCATGCTATATCAGAAATTTACAAGCGCTAATTAATGGACACAGCCAGCACCGGAAATACAGTCACAAAAGAAGCAGAAAAAGAGGTTTCTGCATTCGAAAGTTCGCTCAAATCCAACGACACGGAGGAGCAGATCGACATTTGGTTTTATCGCCCGATAGGGTATCAAATTGCCTTGTTTTGCGCTAAAATTGGTTTGCGGCCTAATCCTGTGACCATAATCAGCATATTTTTTGGTGTGGCAGCTGGGATTTTGTTTTACTACCAGGAATTGTGGATCAATGTGATCGGAATGCTTTTGCTGGTTTTTGCCAATTCGCTGGATAGTGCCGACGGACAGCTGGCCAGGATGACGAATGATAAAAGCAGGCTGGGAAGGATTCTGGACGGAGCGGCAGGCGATTTCTGGTTCATAGCGATCCACATTGCGATCTGTTTGAGAAGCCAGAATGAAGGATGGAGCGCATGGATATGGGTGCCCGGGGTACTGGCAGGTGCATCGCACGTAGTACAATCGGCGATGGCGGATTACTATCGGAATGTGCATTTGTTTTTCATCAAAGGAACATCTGGCAGCGAGCTGGATAATAGCGCGGAACTTCAAAAGGAATACGATAGCCTGAGCTGGTCGAAGAATTTTGGAATGAAATTCATCGCCCGTACTTATTTGAACTATACCAAATTACAGGAAAGCTTTTCACCCAACCTGCAAAAATTGCTGGCGGTGGTGAGAGGAAAGTACAAGAATGGATTACCGCAGACATTGGTGACCGATTTTCGTGCGCAAAACAAGCCGCTGATGAAGTATACCAACATTGTACAGTTCAACACCCGGGTGCTTTTTTTGTTCCTATGGCTGTTTTTGGACCAGTCGTGGATCTATTTTTTCTTTGACATGTTTGTCCTCAACCCGATCCTTGTATATATGATCGTGAACCAGGAAAAAGTGAGCCGTTATTTTTATCAGCAGATTTCAACTGACAAAACGAATGGGTACCAAGGCGTATAAAGCCCTTTTCATGGTGATCGGCATCATTTCACTGGGCTATATGATTTATAGCACAGGGCTGACCGTGATTTGGGAAAACGTTCAGAAAACTGGCATTTGGTTCGTTCCGGTGATGGGTAGCTGGCTTTTAATTTATATACTCAATGCATTCGCTTTCCGGGCGATCATTCGCGAACCTGAGTTACCAGAAAGCAACCTGTCATTTTGGGCGGTACTAAGGCTCACCATTTCGGGATATGCGATCAATTACATTACGCCATTTGTGGCGCTGGGTGGAGAGCCCTACCGGATTCTGGAATTGAAACCTGCGCTGGGGATACAAAAAGCAACATCGTCGGTGCTGCTATACAGCTTAATGCACATGTTTTCGCATGTGTTGTTCTGGCTGGCTTCGATCTTGCTGATTGTCGCGGTGGTTCCTTTGAGCAATGTAATGCTGGCGGGATGCGGCGTATTACTGGTTACCGGGCTCGTTTTGGGGTACTGGTTTATTAATGTGTATAAAAAAGGATTTACGGTCAGCACATTCCGTTTGCTTGAAAAAGTCCCTTTTATCAAAACCAGGGCGCGTGAGTTTGCATTGAAAAATGCTGAAAACCTGTACGAAGTGGACGAGCAGATCAGGGTACTGTATGCCGAACGAAGAAATGTGTTTTATGCTTCTTTGTTTTACGAGTTTTTGGCCAGGACGATTGGCTGTCTTGAAATTTTCTTCACAGCACATGCCATTGGTTTGGAAATGAGTTTGTCGCAATCGCTGATTGTAAGCTCAGGTTCATCATTATTTGCCAATCTGATCTTCTTTTTCCCCATGCAGCTGGGTACCCGCGAGGGCGGACTGGCGCTGGCTTTGAGAAGTGTAGGCTTGCCAGCGGCACAGGGGATTTTTATAGGAATAGTGCTCAGGATCAGGGAGATCGTGTGGATCATCATTGGTTTAGCATTGATTACTAAGAAAGTGAAGGTGAAGGAGGAGGTGGTTTTGCAGTGAGCTTTCGGCAGTCGGCTTTCGGCTGTCAGCTTTAATATTTGGATTAGTAAATTTTAAGAACTTAATAAATGTCTGACGGCTGACGGCCGACAGCCGAAGTACAAATGACAAAAGGAATTCTACTTGATTACGGCGGTACAATTGATACCAACGGCCTGCATTGGGCCAATGTGTTGTGGGAAAGCTACCAGCATAATCAGGTGAATGTGGACAGGGATGCGTTCGCAAATGCATATAAGTTCGGAGAGCGGGCATTGGCCATCCAGCCGATCATTGAGCCGCATCACGTTTTCTATGATGTTTTGTTCCTGAAAGTTGAGCAGCAATTCGCTTTTTTGAAAGAGAACGGACACCAGGTAAATGATGCTGCGATTGAAGCAATTGCGAATGAATGTAACCTTTTTGCACGCACTACTGTTGAAAAAGCTGCGCCGGTTTTAGCACAACTGTCGCAAAGTTACCCTCTCGTGATGGTTTCCAATTTTTATGGAAACATTCAGAACGTTTTGAAGGATTTTGGCATTGCCCATTACTTTCAGGCTGTGGTTGAATCTGCTGTCGTCGGTGTCCGGAAACCCGATCCGCAAATTTACAAGCTGGGAATTGATTCGCTCGGCTTTCTTCCTGAGGAATGCGTGGTGATCGGGGATTCTTATTCCAAAGACATTTTACCCGCAAAAGCATTGGGCTGCAAAGCATTATGGCTTAATGTGAAAGGCTGGGAAGATGCCGCTGACCACGAGCAGAAAGTTTCGGTTGCAGATGTTGAGATCACAGATTTTAACCAGACGCCGGACGCAATAAGAAGTCTGGATTAGTTGTCAACTTTTGTCATGGCAAGAAGGGCTATGATGAAATTAAATTAAAAAATTACCATGTACGACATTTGCACCATAGGGCACATTACACTGGATAAGGTAGTTACGGCCCAATCTGTCAAATACATGCCCGGCGGTACCTCGTTTTATTTTTCAAAAGCGCTCAGGCAATTTGACCTGAAATATATGCTGGTGACGGCATTGGCGGAGGAGGAAAGTCATATCGTAGCAGGTTTGAGAGACGAGAACATTGAGGTTTTTTCTCAAAACAGCCCCTATACCGTTTACTTCGAAAATATTTACAGTGCCAATCAGGACCACCGTGAACAGAATGTGCTGCACAAAGCCGCCCCATTCACAGTAGCGCAAATGCCCGCGATTGACGCCAAGATATTTCACCTCGGCCCGTTGCTTTCGGATGATATCGCTGTCGATCTGTTAAAATCACTCGCTTCCAAAGGAATGGTTTCACTGGATATTCAGGGATACCTGCGATATGTGAAGGACAAAAAGGTGTTTTACGAAGACTGGGCTAATAAAAAAGAAGCCTTGCAACATGTTTCCATTCTCAAAGCGAATGAATTTGAAATGGAGGTAGTAACAGGCACCAGCGATGTACGCGAAGGCGCACAGTACCTGGCCGACCTGGGAGTGAAAGAAGTGATCATTACGCTTGGCAGCAAAGGTTCATTGATCTTCAAAGACAACCATTTTTTCCGGATACCGGCTTTTAAGCCATCGGCAGTAGTGGATGCGACAGGTTGTGGCGATACCTATATGGCCGGATACCTGAGTAAAAAAGTAGCGGGAGCAGGTGTGCAGGAAGCGGGCGAATTCGGTGCGGCCATGGCTACATTGAAAATCCAGTCTTCCGGACCATTTTCGGGGGATACCGGAATGGTGGAAGAAGTGCTCCGGTATGGTGAATGTGACAGAGAAGTGATTGCCCAGGCAATTTATTTATAGACGCTTACAACAGTTATGAGATACGTAGTCAGCATGTTAATGGCATTGTGCCTGTTGCTTGTTTCGTATTCAGGTAGTTTTTCTTTGGATAAAAAATCGAGTGGAACGGTAGCAGAGCCAGACGAATTTCCGATACCGAAGAATGTCCCCGGATTGCTTTTTTATATTCAGCGTGACCCGAATACGAATACAATAGTTTACCAGCTTAACTTCGATCAGCAGGGCCGGTTAAGTGAGAAGAATCCTGTAAATACGTTCTGGATCCGTTATCCGGAAGGAGGAGGCCGGAAGGAGCTTAACTACCTGCAGCGGAAATTTGCTTATGGGATTAATTCCAAAGCAATCGGTAATGCAACGTATGAGCTCAGGTCTGTCGCTTACTCCAAGATGCCGCTGTATCTGCGCAGAGACAACAAGAATGAGTACCATGTTTATGCCAACATCGACAAAAAGGAGTGTATCCTCAGCCGGGTTTTTATCCGGATCGATGGTGGGACATTTTGGTCGCCCAATGTTTTATATATAGAACTGAAAGGCACTGAAACAGCCACGGGTAAAACCGTTATTCAACGTATAAAACCTTCGTGACATGGCTTGATGTTGGTGTTTCATTCTTCGTTTCGTACCGGTGATCATAGAAATCGTCGGTTATCGGGGTAAGTGGTATGATTTTATACCAAGGTTATGAGCTGCCTATGCTATCTTGTGCTCGGACAAATCTCACTCAATTTAACCTACTAACTTATGAAGAATGTTGGAAACGCTACTCAGGACCAGGTATTCAAGGACGAAATCATGAAAGTGTCCGATTTTAAATTCGGAACAACAGTGGTAAACGTCTTTGACGACATGGTGAGCAGATCAGTACCGTTTTACAATGAAACCCAGCGGATGCTGGCGGAAATTGCGGCTGATCATGTGAATGAAGGAAGTTTCGTGTACGATTTGGGTTGCTCTACAGGAACCACGCTCATTGAGGTGGACAAGCTGATACCCTCCGACATCCGGTTTATCGGCATCGACGAGTCAAAGGAAATGTTGGACAAATGTGATCTGAAGTTGCAAGAAGCTGGTTTTGCCCGCCCTTACGATCTCATACCCGCAGACTTGCATCAGGAAGAACTTCCGATCCACAATGCCTCGGTAGTGATTTTGTGCCTGACACTTCAGTTTGTACGTCCGCTTTACCGGGAGCGGCTGCTGCGTAACATTTACAATGGTCTGAATCCTGGCGGCGTGCTGCTGCTCGTGGAAAAAGTGCTGGCCGAAAGCAGTGTTTTTAATCGTGATTTTATCAAATACTATTACAACTACAAACGCCGCAATCATTACAGCGAAATGGAGATCTCGCAGAAACGCGAGGCGCTTGAAAATGTACTGATTCCCTATAAGTTATCTGAAAATATGCTCCTGTTGAAAGAAACAGGCTTCGCCGATTGCGAGGTATTTTTCAAATGGTATAATTTTTCAGGAATGATAGCTTACAAAAAATCATGATCACGATCGGTAATTTCTTTTTCACATATAGGAACATCTTATTCATAGTCCTGTATCTGTTGCTTTTTATACCCTCTCCAATGCTTTTCAGTCCGGAAGTATTTGGCGAGAAATATTATCTTTTTCCAATCATCCTGGGTTTGGCGGTCACTTTTGCCGGTGAGCTTATCCGTGGCATTACCATTGGGCTGGCCTACATTATCCGGGGTGGCAAGGACAGGAAAGTGTACGCCGAAAAGCTGGTGACTGAGGGTATTTTCAGGCATTGCCGGAACCCGCTTTATGTAGGGAATATACTCATGCTGCTCGGTGTAGGAATTTTGTCCAACTCGTTGATTTATGTAGCGATCGTGATGCCTTTGTTCCTTTTTATTTATCAAACCATCGTGCTGGCAGAGGAAAATTTCCTGCGCAACAAGTTTGGCGTGGATTTTGACAACTACTGCAAACGCGTAAATCGCTGGCTGATCAATTTTAATGGTCTTTCGGAAACATTCAGCGGTATGCAGTTCAATTACAAACGCTGGATCTTGAAAGAGTATAATACATTGCTGGTCTGGCTGATAGGAATTTTTGCTCTATTGCTGTTCACGTACCCGCAGGTCGTACCGGACGTAAATTCCAGAAATACTTTGTTTGGCGTGATCGTGGTTTTCTTGCTGTTGGTATACGGCTATATCAAATATCTAAAAAAGTCAGGGAAGATGACCGATAGCATGGCCTGAAACCTCAAACAACCCCCTATATTAATTAACTAAATTATGAAAATCGTAATCATTGGAGGAGGATTCGCCGGTGTAAACCTGGCGCTTGATCTTGCAAAAAGCAGCCAGTTCGAGGTGACGCTGGTGGATAAAAATAATTATAATTTTTTCCCGCCGCTGATTTACCAGGTAGCTACGGCCTTCCTAGAACCTTCCAGTATCAGTTATCCGTTCCGCAAGCTTTTTTCGGGAAAAGAAAACCTTCACTTCCGTTTGGGAGAATTATTGAAGGTAATTCCAGGCGAAAATAAGATTGTGCTGGATAATGGTGAAATGGATTACGATTTTTTGGTTTTTGCAACCGGGGCGGAGACCAATTTCTTTGGCATGGAGAATGTGAAAAGGAACGCCACACCCATGAAAACCCTGGAAGACGCGATTGGCATGCGGAACAAGATGCTCATGCAAATGGAAAAAGCCACGCTGACCGAAGATCCTGCGGAAGTTAAAAAACTGCTGACCGTCGTCATTGCCGGAGGCGGGCCAACAGGAGTGGAGATATCAGGCATGTTTGCAGAAATGCGCAATGGTATCCTGCGGAAAGAGTACCCCGAGCTGGCGGGTAAAGGAAGTGAAATTTACCTCGTGGACGGTGGCGACGCATTGCTATCACCCATGAGCGTCAAATCACAGAAGGATACCTACGAAGCGCTTCGCAAGCTGGGTGTCAAGATAAAGCTGAATACGCACGTAGCCGATTTTGTGGATGATAAAGTGTTCTTCTCGGAAGGGGACTCTATTGAAAGCAAAACGCTGATATGGGCGGCCGGCGTCACAGGCAAAGTATTTGAAGGTATTCCGCCGGAAGCGTACGGACGAGGAAGAAGGCTGATCGTAGACGCGTATAACAAAGTAGCTGGCTCTTACAACATTTACGCAATAGGCGATGCCAGCCTACAGACGACGGATGCAAATTTCCCGAATGGCCATCCGCAGGTGGCACAGGTTGCCATCCAGCAGGGCAAAAACCTGGCAAGGAATTTCGAGCTCGTGGCCGAGCATTTACCATTGAAGCCATTTGCTTACCACGATAAAGGTTCGATGGCTATCATTGGACGCGCCAAAGCCGTGGTCGATATGCCTTCGCCGAAGCTGCATTTCAAAGGAGTTATTGCCTGGCTTGCCTGGTTGTTCATTCACCTTGTTTCGCTGATCAACCACCGCAACAGGATGAAGACGCTGTATAACTGGATGATCGCTTATTTCACAAAGGATCAGTCGCTCAGGATGATCATTAAGCCGTCGGTCACCCAGGAGAAAGTCGAATCGGTTTAAAAGTATTCAATTTCAACGTTTAAGGTTGGGAGTTTGATAAAAAACACCCAATTTTAATTGCCGGTAAGCTACCAGTCAACACCGGTAGCTTACCGGCCTATACATATATTCCATGGAACCGATCACTATTGATGTTACACAAAACACACCATACGGTCTCCAGAAAATTGACTCTTCAATTTCTTTCGGAAAATTTATAGATTTTCTGGAAGGTAAAATAGATCAGGAACAAACGGTCAAAAGGACCTTTTTCTCGATGGCTCTCGAAAGACTGAAAGCCAATCCGGCATTTGAATCGGAAATAGAACTATCCGACATCAGCCAGTTTCAGGAAGAATTAGGGTTGATCTACGGCATGCTAATGCCGCCCATTGCTGACGAGAAGGACGTTTTCTGGGCTATGAGTGCCCCACTTACCCCTGTTGTATTTTACGGTACTACCGGTTTTTACAACCTCGTGACTGAAAACGAGACAAGGTGCATTAAATGCGACCTGATCGAGGACCAGGGCGTAAATATCAAGCAGAAAACCAAGATGCTGTACTCCTTTATTCTGGAACGCCTCTATCATTTTCCGCCATTGCACCAGAATGATATGATCATCACATTAAAGGATGATGTGTCAGGAATGCAGAAGTACTATCGCCTCAATCTCGACAACCGTTTCTGTGATGTGTACGCGAAAGGCAGCCTGCCTGAGCTGGATCTCGATTCGATTCGGGCGGATATGCAGGAATCTTTCGATATTGACACATTCACGACGCTGCTTCCGCATTCCTTGTTCAGGTTTGAGGGATTTTCACTGATAACCCTTACGGATGTTACCGCGGAACATGCAGTTGAAAATATCAAAAACACGATCCTGGATCGCGCTTCCTATGATCCCAAAACGTATTTCAACTACGTCGCCGGTGCATTGAAAATGGTCGTGGAAAACCCGCGCATTGATTTCGGCCTGATGGCCGTGCTGCGGGTCAATAATAAGCTTGTGTTCGACCGGAGCAGTATGCTTTTCAGCAAGCTGATGTCGGCGGCCACCGAGAGTGATATGGCGGAGGAAACCTACCTGAATATGGCAAACCATTATTTTCAGTCCCCGAAGCCATTGCTGATGCGTAGCCTGGGCTCCGAGGATGAGAACAAGCAGGATTTTATCAGGATACTGAAAAACGACGGGGTTGAATCCTATGCATTGCTGCCGGTTTACTACGATAATAAAGTCGTTGGCGTGCTGGAAGTGTATTCCAAGGAGCAAAAGGCCATTGACGAGAGGGTACTTGCCAAGCTGGATGTAGCATTGCCGTTGGTCGCTCAGATCATGAAAAACCACATTGACGAGTTCAATGCCGAAATTGAAAATGTGATCAGGGAGAAATTTACCTCTTTGCAGCCCGCCGTACAATGGCGGTTTCGCGAGACTGCCTGGCACTACCTCAGAGATAAATCGGTGAACCCGCAATCTGCCTCCATTGAAAATATCCATTTCAAAAATGTGTATCCGCTTTACGGCGCAATCGACATACGGAATTCCACGTTGGAGAGGAACAGCGCACTCAGGGATGATTTACAATTACAATTCAACTTATTGATAGAAACCTTTACTTTCCTGAAACAAAAACTGGGATTCGGGCTGGCCGATGAAATGATCTACAAATGCAAGAAATGGATTGCAGAAATAGGCGACGATTCCACGGACAATGATGAAATGAAAGTGAGGGATTTTCTGGAAAATGAAGCACATCCTTTTTTGCAGCATTTCAAGGAAGACAGTTTGCAGCGGGCCGTTTTTGGAAATGGTACCGCTGATCCTGCCGAAAAATTACTGAGGGATAATATCGATAAATATTTCGCGATCATCGATGAGCAAAATGGCGCTGCTTACACCAACAGGCGTGCATTGGAAGCGTCCATGCAGAAGATTAATTCGGCTGTCAATCTCTATCTGGACCTGTTCAGAAAGGAAATTCAGCAATCCTACCCCTGTTATTTCGAAAAATTCAGGACGGATGGCATTGAATATGACATTTACATTGGTCAGTCTATTGAACCGGAAAAAAAATTCAGCGAGCTTTATCTGAAAAATATCAGACTGTGGCAGCTTACCTCCATGGCGGCGATCGCGAGGATCACCCATTCGCTTATTCCGCAGATGGAGAAACCATTGGAAACCACGCAGTTAATATTCATTCATTCCAGTAGCATCGACATTAGTTTCAGGGATGATGAACGACGTTTTGATGTGGAAGGTGCCTACAATATAAGGTACCAGGTGATTAAAAAGCGCATCGATAAGGTACACATTAAAGGTACCGGTGAGCGCCTGACCCAGCCGGGTAAAATTGCATTGGTATATTTCAATAGTAAATCTGCCGAAGAATATGTAGGCTATATCCGGTATTTGCAGGAAAAAAATACTTTAATGAATGATCTTGAATTCCTGGATCTTGAAGAATTGCAGGGTGTAAGTGGTTTGAAAGCGCTGAGAATAAGTGTGAACCTGGATTCGGAATGGAGTTAATAGCAGCGTAACGAAGCGTTTATAATATATAATTGACCTTTCTATGAACTATAACCATCGGCTCGACAAAGTAAAGCACCACGTCCATCACTTTTTTGGAACCAAATCATTGGCGCAGTTGAGCTATCACAACCTCGTTCATACCGAGGCGGTAGTTTCCAATGCAGTGAAAATCGCCAATCATTACCGGTTGGAGGACAGGGAGACTTTTATTGTCGTGACCTCGGCCTGGTTTCATGATACGGGATATAGCAGCGGTGAGGCGGCAGGCCATGAAAAGAGAGGTGCCGAAATGGCGGAGGCGTTTTTGAGGTCTGATGAGATTGATGAAACGGTTATTGACGAGGTAAAAGGCTGCATTATGGCCACTATCTGGCCACAAAAGCCGGAGAATTTCCTGCAGCAGATCATGTGCGACGCCGACCTGTTTCATTTTGGAACACCGGAATTCGCTGACTGGAACAAGCTCGTGCGCAAAGAAGCCGAACAACGATCCGGTAAAAAAATTGACAAATCGGACTGGCGAAAGAGTACCATCAGGTTACTTGAAACCCATACTTTCCAGACTGATTACTGCCGTGACTTGCTGGATAAGCAGAAACAGAAGAATCTGGACAAACTGAGAGAAAAAGACCTCGAAGTGGTGGCCGAGAAGGAAAAAGAACGAGAAGAAGAGATCATAACATTGCCTGTCAGAGAAGAAGGCGTGTCCTTCCCTGAAATGGCCGAGGGGAAAAAGGTCAAAGCGGACAGGCCGGACAAGGGAATTGAAACCATGTTCAGGATCAGTTCCAATAACCACCAAAGATTGAGTGATATGGCTGATAATAAAGCACATATCATGATCACGACCACATCTATCATTATTTCAGTTTTGCTGAGTGTGCTCGTCAGGAAGCTGGAAGACAACACCTACCTGATCATTCCGACGATGTTGCTGCTCACCATTTGTATGATCACCATGGTGTTTTCCATTCTCTCCACCAGGCCTACCATTCCGCACGGAACATTCACGCAGGAGGACATTGATACCAAGAATGTCAACCTGCTTTTCTTTGGTAATTTTTACAGAATGTCTTTCACTGACTATTCCAATGGCATGCAGCGCATGATGAATGACCGGGAGTTTTTATACGGAAGCTTAACCAAGGATGTTTATTCTCAGGGTGTTGTGCTGGGCCGTAAGTATCGGCTGCTCCGGATAGCGTATAATGTTTTTATGTTTGGTATTGTGGTATCCGTGGTCGCATTCGTCATTGCCTCCGTCCTTTTTGAACATTAACCGTCGGCTATGGAAGCGTTCCGTTATTTTAATCGTGATATCAGCTGGCTTACTTTTAATGAACGGGTGCTGCTAGAAGCGGGAAATGTGACTGTTCCATTGATGGAGCGGATCAGGTTTCTTTCCATTTACTCTTCCAATCTGGATGAATTTTACCGGGTACGCATGCCCTACCTGCAAAAAAGCATGCTGGTGGATGGCGAAATAAGCGTCTACGAAAAGGCCCAGGCGATCATTAATAAGCAACAGGACCGGTTTGGAGAAATACTGGGCGGAACTGTCATTCCTGAGCTCTCCAAGCTGGGTTTTCTATTTTGTTATAAAGAACCCGTCCCCGAATCAGTTGCCGCGCAAACGGTCCGGTACTTTTACGCGCAGGTGGCGGGATTTCTTCAACCCGTGTTTCTGAGTGGGGATACCCAGTTTTTTCCCGAGAACAACATGCTCTACCTGGTGGTGATCATGAAGTTCCCACCAGACGAAGAACAGGTAGCATTGGTCAATATTCCTACGGCTCATCTCGATCGGTTTCTGAAAGTGACCGAGGGCAATGAAAACTACATTGTTTTCCTGGAAGACATTATCAAATACAATCTCAAAAACCTCTTTCCCGGCGCGACGGAAATTCAATCTTACAATATCAAAATAACCAGGGACGCTGAACTGGATTTGCTGGACGAAGACGGCGAGGATGTTACCGAAAAATTTGAAAAACAGCTCAGCAAGCGGGACTACGGCCTGGCGACGCGGTTGCTATTCCAACCCGGGCTTCCGGTACGCCATTTGCAGCAGGTTATCAATGTGTTTGACCTCAAAAGGGCGTCGGTTGTAGAGGGAGGACGTTATCATAATCTCAAAGACCTCGCATCATTACCGGTCAATTCGCCAGCTATTTCCTACCCGGCCTGGCCTGCGGTGCAGGGTATTGAAGGAGTGGATTTGAACACCACCCTGTTTGAAGCATTGGTTGATAGAGATTTGATGGTTCATGCACCATACCAGACTTACGACACGATTTTGCGGTTTTTTAATGAGGCTGCGATCCATCCCGCGGTGGAGGAGATTTATACGACCATGTACCGGGTTGCCCACGATTCCAAAATTGCCCACGCACTGATCAGCGCCGCCCGAAACGGCAAAAAGGTGACGGTACTGGTGGAATTGAAGGCGCGGTTTGATGAAGCCAACAACATTCGCTGGGCTAAAAAGATGAAATCCGCTGGTGTGAGGATCATGCACAGCATTAACACATTAAAAGTACACGCCAAGCTCGCTTTGGTCAAAAGGCAGCACACAAGCCATCCCTACCTTGGCCTGCTGGCGACCGGGAACCTTAATGAAGGTACCGCACGCTTTTATACCGACCACATTTTGCTGACGGCGCATCAGCCGATGTTGAAAGAAGCAGAACAGCTTTTTGGGTTTTTGAGAAAAAAGAAAAAGGCAGAAAAGACAGACGTTCTTACCTTCCGTCACTTGCTCGTAGCGCAGTTTAACCTGAAAGCGATGTTTCTGGAACTGCTCGATCGTGAAATTGAACATGCGAAAAACGGGTTACCCAGCGGCGTGACCATTAAGCTGAACAACCTGGAAGAAGAGGTATTGATCAACAAATTGTACGAAGCCTCCAATGCTGGCGTGAAGATCAATCTGATCGTCAGGAGTATTTGCAGGCTTGTTCCTGGTGTTCCCGGCCAGAGTGAGAACATTACCGTCAAACGTATTGTAGACCGTTATCTGGAACATGGGCGTGTGTTTGTATTTTTGAACAAAGGCGAGCACGAGGTATTTATGGGCTCGGCCGACTGGATGAACCGGAACATTTATCGTAGAATTGAGGTTTGTTTTCCGATCTACAATGAGAAATTAAAGAAGCAGCTCATGGAAATCCTGTCTATTCAATGGGCAGATACGGCAAAGGCAGTACTGATTGACAGTGAGTTAAATAATGTTACACTACCCAGCACTGCGGCAAGCATCCGGTCGCAGGAGGCTATTTACAAGTTTTTGTCGGAGACGGTACCGGATTTTAAACCGACCATTTAAATGAAAAGAAAACACTTGCTATTGAATTCGCTTGCATTCCTGGTTATGCTGGGCATTTCGCTAGACAGCTGCAACTCCACGCAAAAGGAGGAGGTTATTTACAAGGATTACGACCTGAGCAAGCCTGAAAAATTTAATATGCCGGAAAGCTTGTTCGAGATTTCGGGTCTCACGTTTGTGGATGGCAAGGCCGACACCGTATATGCCATACAGGACGAAGAAGGCAAGCTGTTCAGACTGGCGTGGGACATACCGAAACAACTACATACGAAATTTGGCAAAAAAGGGGATTATGAGGATGTAGCCATCATGAATGACCAGGCCTATATCCTGAAAAGCAATGGTGCCATCTATGCATTGCCGATGTCGGAGACCGTGTTCGAAGAGGCCGACGTAGTGAAGGAACTGAAAGGATTGCTGCCAAAAGGGGAATATGAAGGAATGTATGCCGATGCCGAGACCGGCGAATTGTATGTCATTTGTAAAAATTGCGCAGAGGACGATTCCAAAAGCAGTGTCACGGGCTATATATTCAAGCCTAGCCAGGATACTACCGGAGTGCCGCGCACCGGTGTGCCGCGTACATTCTCGATCAACGTAAATCAGATCAAAGCGATCACTGGTAAGGTTGCGAGAGGTTTCCGGCCGTCGGGTCTGGCGAAAAATCCGCTGACTAAGGAATGGTATATTATCTCTGCAGTGAACAAGCTGATGGTGGTTACGGATAGCCAATGGAAGGTAAAAGATGCATTTCCGCTGAATGGTAATATGTTTATACAGCCCGAAGGCATTGCCTTTGACAAAGCAGGCAATTTGTATATTTCCAATGAAGGAGACGATCTGTTCAGTGGAAATATTCTTAAATTCAAAAAAATAAAATAACGTTACGATCCTGTTACACGCACCTCATGCTTCTTGCCATATGAGGAGGGTTATCTATTCAACGATATGAATGCACATCTCCGATTCTTACTATTGGTCATTTTTGGGATTGGGGTTACTTCCTGCGCCAGTTATAAAACGCATTTTTCTAAGGAAGGCGCGCAATGGCAGGCATCGTCACCCGATCCAAACCTGGAACTGAAGCATACCATGTACCTGATCGGAGATGCGGGAAACGATAAGCCGGAAAGCCGCGCCCCTGTGTTGGAATATCTCAAAATCAAGCTGGCGACCGAGTCGAAAAACAGTTCTGCGCTGTTTTTGGGGGATAATATTTACGAATATGGCATGCCGCCGTCCGAGGATTCGTTGAACAGAGGAGTTGCGGAATACCGAATCAATTCGCAGCTGGAAACACTGGAACATTTTAAGGGACGGCCATTTTTTATCCCAGGAAATCACGACTGGCGTGGTTGGGGCGTGAAAGGATTGAAAAGACAGGAAAAATACATTGATAAATATCTCAATGAGCGTCGCGGGAAAACGGATAAGGAGGACTATGAAAATTACTTTCTGCCGCTGGATGGTTGCTCAGGCCCCGAGGTGGTTGAAATGAATGATAATGTGGTTGTGATCGTGGCGGATTCGCAGTGGTGGCTGACCGATTGGGACCGCGATTCGAAGATCAATGATGGCTGCGAAATCAAGAACCGGGAGCAGTTCAAATTTGTGTGGGAGAATGTGATCAGGAAGTACCGTAACAAAAATGTCGTGATCGCCATGCACCACCCGCCTTACACGTACGGCCCGCACGGGGGGAAATTTACAGTGAAGCAGCACATTTTTCCGCTGACCGAAATGAACCCGAAATTGTACATTCCACTGCCGGTAATAGGCAGTCTGAGCGCACTGTTCCGCGCCACGATCGGTTCCCGCCAGGATGTTGCCAACAAACATTATAAAGACCTCCGTACAGCTGTACTCGCCGGTGCTAAGAAAAACGGAAAATTCATTTTTGCCAGCGGCCATGAACATGCGTTGCAATTCATCGAAAATGACGGACAGGAGTTTATAGTTAGTGGCAGCGGCTCCAAAAAGAGTCCGGTAAGTCTGGGAAAAGGCTCATTGTATTCCTCATCGGCCCTCGGCTATTCCACGCTCAGCTTTTATGCAGGCGGTGAAACGTGGGTCAAATTCTGGGAAGTAAACCCGGATGGCAAGGATGTGAAACTGGTTTTTCAGCGGAAGATCAAAGACAAACAGGAGGCGGAAATACCGGATCCGACCATTGCATTTACAGAATATAACCAGCATAGCGACTCCACAAGCCGTTTTGTGACGAGCAATGTGATCAAACCGATCGGTGGTTTACACCGGTTTTTGTTCGGAGAGCACAACCGCCCACTTTATCTTGAAAAATATCCATTCCCGGTACTCGACCTTACTACTTGGAAAGGTGGTGTGGTTCCTGTGAAACAAGGTGGCGGTAACCAGACTAATTCGCTGAGATTGCGGGACAATGATGGCAAGGAATATTCACTGCGCGGCCTTACCAAAGATGTAAGCCGTTTCTTGCCATTTCCATTCAATCAAATGATCGCGGCCAAGTATCTAGTGGAGGATAACTTCCTTTCTACCAATTCATTTGCGCCATTATCGATGCCCACGCTGGCGGGAGCAGTGAATGTGTACCATACCAATCCGAGGCTATATTATGTTCCGGCCCAGCCAGGGTTGGCCACTTTTAATGCATTGTTTGGCGGTACGATGAACCTGCTGGAAGAACGTCCTGACGGTAAAAAGTGGAAGAAAGCAGATTTTTTTGGTAATCCCGACAAGATCGTGAGCACGCCGGAACTGGTGGAAGAACTGCTTGAAAACAGTAAAAATATCGTGGACGAGGCATGGGCGATCCGTACCAGGCTGTTTGATTTTGTGATTGGAGACTGGGACCGCCATGATGACCAATGGGCCTGGTCGTCGGTGAAGCAAAAGGATGGTACTGTACTTTACAGGCCCATCCCACGTGACAGGGACCAAGCTTTTTCCAAATACGACGGCTTACTGACCGGCGTAGCCAGACTAACATTGCCTTTCCTTCGCCAGCTTCAAAGTTTCAGTCCGGAGATACAGAGTATGAAATGGACGACGTGGAGTGCACGGCTTTTTGACCGCACATTTCTGAACGAATTGAGCTGGGAGCAATGGGAGGAGCAGGCTAAATTGATCCAGAAAAACCTGACAGATGACGTGATCGCCAAATCCTTCGCAGACTGGCCGCAAAAAGCACGTGAAATATCCTCGCCGGAACTGATCAAAAACATCCGTTCTCGCCGCGACGACCTCATTAAGATTGCCAAAGCACATTACGAGTTTGTGAGTGAGTCTGTCAATGTGATTGGTACTGAGGAGGAGGAGCGTTTTCTGATCGAGCGGCTGGACAACAACCGGACGAGTGTGACGGTATTTGAAACGGGCAAAGACGGCAAGATCAAACATCAGAACTACCACCGGATTTTCGATGGAAATGTTACCAAATCCATCAATGTGTACGGTAATGGTGATTCGGATGAGTTTATTGTCAAAGGTGATGTTGATAAGGGCATTAAGCTCCGGCTGATCGGCGGACTTGGTAAGGACGTGTTTACGGATAGCGCCCGGGTTACTTCCGGCGGCAAAAAGACGTTGATTTACGACGATCTTAAAAATAATACGATTAATCCAGGCCCGGATACGAAAGACAAAAGGACAAACTTATATCGATTCAATGTATACGACCGGAGAAGCGCGGACAGTAATTACGACATTACCATGCCCTTCCCCAACATTGGCGCAAACCCGGACGATGGTTTCATCATTGGGGGTAATGTGAATATGACCAAGTATGGTTTTAAAAAGGAGCCGTACGCGTCCGCGCAGAGTTTTGGCGGTAGCTATGCGTTCAGTACCAGGGGTTTCAAAGTCAACTACACGGGTGATTTTATCAATGCCTTCAAGAAGTTTGACTTCTATTTAGACACTTACTATCGTGGCCCGACCTATGCATTCAACTACGCGGGATTGGGGAACACCTCTGAGAGGACTGTGGACGATGCTGATTTTTACCGGGTCAGGCAGTCTATTCTGCACGTTTATCCAGCCATTAAAAAACGTTTCGGTGGTAACAGTGGGTTCATCACATTAGGCCCGGTTTTCGAGATATCTGACGTGCAGGCTACTGCGGGCAGGTTTATTACCAGCAAGGAGAACGGATTGGGCGACGATATTTTTAAAACCAAATATTTTAGCGGGGCGAAGTTTATGTTTGATTTCAACAGCGTTGACAATATCTTTCAGCCGCATTCAGGTATCCGTTTTCACACCGGTGTCAACTGGACGTCTGATCTGAACAGCAAAAACAACTTCGCTTCTTTACGTGCCCAGTTTGCTTTTTATAACAGTCTGGATCAGAACGAAAACTTTGTACTGGCGTCTCAGATCGGTACCGGTATTAATTTCGGAAAAGGGTACCAGTTCTTTCAAATGCCCACCATTGGCGGAAAGCAGGGACTAAGGGGTTATCGCACAGAAAGATTTTACGGGAAATCCAGCATTTGGCATGATACCGACCTCCGGGTGAAGATTGGCAGCAGCTACAACCCTACATTACCATTGACTTACGGCGTGTTCGGCAGCTTCGACTACGGACGCGTCTGGTATGGCGATGATGATCCTTCCAAAAACTGGCATTATGACTATGGCGGGGGAATCTGGCTGGCACCGGTCGACATTCTGACATTTTCCGTGGGGGTATTTATTCCGAGAGAAAAAAGCGAAGAAAAGCCCCGTATCGCTTTGCAGATCGGCTTCTGGTTCTAATCCAGGTCATGTTATTTTTCCAGAATACTCAGGTTACCGCTTCCTTCGAGGTAGCAGGCCTTTACTTTTTTGGGATCGTCAATGCCTTTTTCTCTGAGATAGCTCGCCAGATCTTCTTCCGAAATGAATTCCCGTCTCATATTTTTGAACTGAAATTCGCCGTCCTTAATCAGGATTTTTGGGTTGGCCTGAAAAAAACTACTGAACATTTTCGACTGATAACCCAGGTAGTCAATCGCCAGGTCCCAGAAGACGAGCGTGCCCACCAGTACAATGCCTTCCGTGATGCTCTTATAGTCACCTGCCATGGCATTCTGCGCCGCATCACCGATCAGTATAATGAGCAGAATGTCGCTCACGCTGAATTGGCCCGTTCCCCGCCGGAAAAACCTGAGCAGCAAAAAAATAGACCAGTATGTTAATGTTCCCCTGATAAATACTTCAAGCAGTGAAATATTAGGCGTCCACATGTCGTGCCAGTTGATGTCAAGGATTTTTTCCATAATGAAAAGGATTAATAGTAAGTCAGTAAGATTACTTAATAATCATAAAGCTATTCATTATTGAACAGAATCTTTTGCTGACTTTTTCCTTTGCTGATGGTCATAAATTCAGCCCTGATCAATTAAATATCGGCATAAGCCTGGAAAATATTGAAAAAAAAAGAGCCCAAAAGCTAGATGTTCAGCGTGCTTAATAGTAGTAATTCTACGATCACTACAAAAAAATAATTTTTGATTACGGCTTTTATTCGTTAGAATAGTAGCAAAAAGGAAAATTTTGTAAACACTATATCGCTACGGGTGATTAAGAAGTTTTGAATGAAGAACGATAAGGAGGTTGGTTTGGAGGAAACTGGACGGGTCTCGCCGGAAATTATATACCAGGATCTGTTTGAATACAACCCGCAGCCAATGTGGGTTTATGACGTGGAAAGTTACCGGATACTCGATGTCAATGAAGCGGCGATAAGGCATTATGGGTATACCAAGGAAGAATTTTTGATTCTGACCATCAAAGATTTGCGTCCTGAAAAGGACATTCCTATTATTACCGCGGCCGTTGAAATCGTGAAGAAACACGAACGCTTGTTCACCTCAGGGGTGTACAGACATCAGAAAAAGAATGGCGAAATCATCCAGGTAAGGATCCAGGGGAATATTATTTACATCAATGGACGGAAAGCAGAGCTGATACTGGTGACGGATATTACCGCGCTGATCGTTGCCGAGACTGAAAAACAAGTCTCGAATGAGAAATTTAAAGCGATATTTCAACAGACCAGCGATGCCATTTTGCTTGGCGACGATCAGGGATATTGCATTGATTTTAATCAGGCAGCAGTTGACATGTTCGGGTACTCATCAGCAGAACTGAAAAAGGTCAATTTGAATGAGCTGCTGATCTTGTCTGACGGTATAGCGTTTGCTCGGCTATGGCAGAACTTCCTCAACGGTGACATTCTCAACGGCGTGATGAAGCTCAGAAAAAAAGATGGCTCTGTTATTTTCGGTGATTTTAATGCCAAACCGCACATTTTACCAAACGTTCATCTCAGCGTGATAACGGATGTGACGGAGCGCATGGAGAAAAAAATAGAGCTCATTGCGAGTGAGAGGCGTTTTAAGGCGCTGGTGCAAGAGGGCGCCGATCTGATCGCCATTCTGGATATTGAGGGTAATTATATGTTTGTCAGTGAGAGTAGCGCACGGATTTTAGGTATTCCGCCGGAAGAATTTATCGGTAAAAATGCCTTTGATTATATTCATCCGGAGGATAGAGAGCAGGTGCAGGTATTATTTTCGACCATCACCGAGCAAAAGCAGATCCGGACAGAGCCATTCCGCTTTATTGATTCAAATGGTGAGTACAGGTGGATCACTACCATTGCAACTAACCTGACGGATGATCCGGCTGTGAGAGGCATCGTGACCAATTCCAGGGACATTACCGACACAGTAACGAAGTCGCAGGATCTGGAAAGAAGTAACGAGCTTTACAGATTGCAGAATGAAAAACTGAAAGAAATCGCATGGACTCAGTCGCATATTGTACGGGCACCCTTAGCGCGGCTCATGGGACTGATTGATTTACTCCAGATAGGGGAATGTGGCGATCTTGGGAAGGAAGGAGTACTTACACACATCAAAAGTTCGGCAGATGAATTGGATAGGGTAGTAAAAGATATTGTCCATAAAGCAGACTAAATCCAATGTCAATGAGTTCGGAATTGAAAATACTTTTAGTGGACGACGATAAGATCATGCTGTTTCTCCACGAAATGTTCCTGAAAAAGACTGGCGTACTGTGCGAAACGGTACTCTGCTACAATGGCCAGGAAGCCCTCGATTTTCTGGACACCCAGCAATCTACTCAGACCACCTTTTTGGTTTTGCTGGATATCAATATGCCTGTCATGAATGGATGGGAATTTCTGAGCTCGATCCGAGACCGGCCCCATTTGCCGCCCGTGCACATTGTGATGGTGAGTTCCGCTACTGAACAATCGGAACGGGAGCGGGCTTTCTCGTTTACCCACGTGATCGATTACCAGGCCAAACCGCTCACGATCGATAGCTGCAAAAAGATCATCGGAGCCGAACAGGTTCGCGGTTTTTTTGACGACATCGTATTTGATTAAACCCGTTACTAATAAGACGTTGTACAAATTAGAGGGCCTTATGCGTAAAGCCGCCACGGTTGATTATATTTAATTCCTTTTTGAGTTACATACTATACGAAAACCACCTCTTTGAAGAACGTCCCCAACACGGAACCATTTGAAAAGCTATGGCTGCGGGAGGCTGAGACGAAATCGCGACTGGCGAACAGGCTTTTTTGCATCACTTTTCTGATCTGTAATCCAGCGTCGTCGATCCCGTTTTACCTTGCCGGAGACCCGTTTTTTTACAATCTGTTTCGTACCCATCTGGTATCGGGCATTTTTATTATTGCACTGATGATCCTGAATTTTAAAAAGATTATTTCCGGTCAGCAAATGAGTTTTTACACCTACGCGATCCTGATCTTTTTCTACGCCTATCTGCTATCGTTTCCGCACCTATCATATGTTCAATCCTGCCTGAACCTCACGCTGGCGATCATTTTCGCGGGACTGGTTCTCAGGTGGCCGCTGAAATATGCGCTGATCATCTCAGGCCTTAGCTTAACGCTTTTTCCTATATCTATCTATTTTTTTAGTGATATTACGCTGAGCACTTTTTTCATACAGGGTGCCATGTTTTTAACGATTGCCAATTTACTGTTCCCGTTTATCGTCAGGGTGAGCTACCAGAAAGACAAACGGGAATTTTATTTCCGATATGCGTTGCAGGCGCATAATGAAGAGCTTGAAAAACAAAAAACGATCGCCGAGAATGTCACGAAGGCCAAGTCGAATTTTTTGTCAATGATGAGCCATGAGATCAGGACGCCGCTGAATGGGATTGTTGGAATAGTGCATTTAATGATGCTGGAAGAGACCGAGAAAAAAAAGGAGAATGAACTGCTTCATACACTCAAATTTTCTGCGGATCATCTCATGGCAGTCGTGAACGAGGTGCTCGATTTCAACAAGATCAATTCCAATCACGTGGTTTTGGACCCAGTACCATTTGATCCCGGCCTGCTTTTTGAAAACCTTCGGAAAACATTCGTTCCCAAAGCCAATGAGAAAGGGATTGAACTGATTTTTGACATTGACCCAGACCTGCCTTCGCAGCTCAATGCGGATACAGTCCGGCTGAACCAGGTCATTACCAACCTGATCCATAACGCTATCAAATTCACTGCTACCGGCTCTGTCAAATTTGTGGTGAAGGTAGCAGGTAAAGACGACGAGCGCATTTGGCTTGATTTTGAGGTGATAGATACCGGTATTGGCATACCGGCCGAAGAACAAAGTTCGATATTCGAGATCTTTGCACAAGCCAAGCCTACCGGCCAGCGAGAAAACCTGGGTACCGGTCTCGGTCTGGCGATTACGAAGGAGTTGCTCCGGCTTTTTGGTGGTGAAATTGCGCTCAAAAGCGAGGTAGGAAAAGGCTCGGTTTTTTCATTTCAACTCAACATGCCTTATCAGGATAAAATAGAACAGGTTATGATAGTACCGGAAAAAGAAATGGTCCCCGCGACTTTCCCTCATTTGAAAGTATTGGTTGCCGATGATAACAAGACGAACCTGTTGTTGGCGACATTGCTTTTGCAACGTAGAAACATTCTTTTTGATACTGCAAGCAATGGCCAGGAAGCCTTTGAAATGTTCCAGAAGAATAGCTACGGCCTCATTTTAATGGACCTGAGAATGCCGGTAATGGACGGCTTTGAGAGTACTGCCCTGATTCGGCAGGTGAATCAGCAGATACCCATCGTCGCATTGACCGCCTCGGCATTCGAAGATGAGCGGGAACGCGCCCTGGCCAATGGTTTTACAGGCTACCTCATCAAGCCATTTGTACCCGAAGATTTTTACAATTACATTTTTTCGTTTCTCAACAGCCAGGCATCCAATGCGGTTTGATGTGTTAATGTCACCAAAATGGAGATTACTTTTCAGATTCTGAAAGGCTAAGGAAAGAGGTTTTAATGGCTTGGTGGTGTTCCCAGTCGTTCTTTACGAATATAGAACCTATTCCCAGACCTGCCAGGTCAGAATCGTATTTTGAAACTCCAAACTCCACAATGTTTAATGCTTCTTTAAACCAAAGATCAAACAGCCTGTGTCGGCATTTGTCGCGGCCTTTGTGGGTATCGCAAATAACAATGATCCCTTGTACAGAAGTGCTTTTCAGGGAATCTGCCAATAAATATTGAATTGTTTTTTTCACCCTGGGATCAATCTGTTTAGCCAGGCCAAATCGTTCGTCCTTTGATAAAAGACGAGCTTCACCTGCAATGCCAACCGGCCCGAAGGTGAAGCTCAATATGTGATGATCGAATTCTGGATGATCTGGAAAATATCCCTCAGATGTGCTGAAATAGGCTTCGTATGCGATGTGCTGATCAGTGATGAACTCATACTTCAATGAGCCTATCTTAACTACATTATACTGGTGTGACGAATTTGATTCCTCTGGCATGTACCTCTTCGATGGATATTTCTCCGTTGAAAAAACGTTCAGTTATGTCCTTATCGTCGAGCATTTTCCTTACTGCTTCTTTCTTACTGAGTTTTTTAGCACCATAGGCAGCTTCTGCCACTGGTGCACTTGCCGTTTTGTTCATGGTCTCTTAGTAAACTGGTTGAGTTGTGGGCCTTATATTTCCACAACATACAAATATATAAAATTCGTTTCTCAACTGAAAAAACCTGGTTAATTGTTGAATTCACACTTCTCTGACTAAAATAATATTTATTAATTCATTCGTTATATATTTTCTTAACTTTGATTTTTGACAAGGGAAACAAAGTTCGGACGGCTGCATGATAATTGGTGGAACTTCCTCTCAACTTAGGGATATCCGGCTCTGGAAAGAGCTGATTCAGGGTGACGACCAGGCATTGGGTCAGCTGATGCACTTGCACTACAAGGCGCTGGTGAATTACGGATATAAGTTTGTGAAAGATGATGAATTTGTGAAAGACTGTATCCAGGATATTTTTATCGATCTGTGGAACAGCCGGACGCGCGTGGTCGAGCCTGATCATGTCAAAGCCTACTTATTCGTATCCCTTCGCCGCAAAATTTTCCGTAACCGTCGCAAACTCAGGTTAACTGAGGAAAGCAATACTGCATTGAATGATGACAGCCAGTTTCCAGTGGAATTTTCACCTGAATGGTGGCTGATCGAAGAAGAAACATTGTCCCACAAAACCAGGCTCGTCGCCGAAAAACTGAATGCACTTCCGGTGCGCCAGCGGGAGGTGATCTATCTCAAATATTACCAGGAATTGAGCCGGGAAGAAATTTCAGATATCCTGTCCATTACTCCTCAAACCGTCTCCAATTTACTCCAACTGGCTTACTCCACGCTGCGAAAACACCTGGATTTGTCCTCCATCAGCCTTTTTTTATTTATTTTATGCTCTTGAATGTCAAGTAGTTAAAAATAGAGTTATAAAAATTTCAAAAAAAAATATAAATATCATGGTATCTGTCTGGCTATTCCGGTATCTCGGTAATAACAGCACATATGCCCCCCATGATGAATTATCGTAAGTATAAGGCAACCGATTTTGTAACTGACCCCTATTTCCGTTCATGGGTAATAGAGCAGGATCAGGATGCAGCGAGTTTCTGGGTAGACTGGCTCAATGATAACCCCGACAAAAAGGAAGAGGTGGATGAAGCGCGCGCGTTTTTGTATGTACTGGCCGAAAAACGGGATCAAACCAATGATGCCGAGATTAGGGACCGGGTGGAGGCCACGTTGAGGATGATTCAGGATCAGGTGGAAGAGACGGACACATTGCCGGTTCGGAAACTCTGGTACCTGCGTTACGCACGCATTGCGGCTATGGTTACGCTGGCGCTGGGGCTAGGCTGGTTTGTAAGCCAGTACCGGCAGGGCGGATTGCCGGGACAAAAGCCAGTTTCGAGCAGGTACTACGCGGAATCGGGCATTGTGCATTACAATGATACTCCGAAGCCGGTTACCATTGTTTTGGAGGATAGTAGTACGGTGATTTTGCAACCTGAAAGTGAATTGGAATACCCCAAAACTTTTGAAAAAGACAAAAGAGAAGTGCATTTGAAAGGCGAAGCTTTCTTCCAGATCACACGCAATCCTAACAGGCCATTCCTGGTACTGACGGACGAGCTCGTAACGCAAGTATTGGGTACGAGCTTTACGGTCAAGTCATTTGAGAAAGATAGAAATGCCTCTGTATCAGTTAAAACGGGTAGGGTGTCTGTTTATTCAAAGCTGGAAGAGCAGTCGGCGAAAGAGTCATTATCCAAAGAAATAAAAGGCGTGGTGCTAAAACCTAACCAGCAGGTCCTGTTCGATAAAGAGGAATCAAGATTAGTAAAAGTGATCGTTAACAGCCCGCAGCGCATTTCTGATATTCCGGTTACTGCGCTGTTATTCGATGAAATTCCTGTTAAAAATGTTTTCAGGACGCTGGAAACGGAATATGGTATTGAGATAATTTTTAATGAAGAAGCGCTCTCGGCCTGTCTGCTTACTGCCAATCTTTCGGGATTGCCCATGTATGAGCAGCTGGACCTGATCTGTAAAATCATCAAAGCCCGGTATGAAATGATCGACGGGCAGGTGGTTATTTATAGTGACGGGTGTAAATGATTTTGTACAGAACTTAAACCACCATTAAAACCAGCGAGATATGAAAAAATAATTACGTCATGAACATAAAAAAAGCCAATGATGGTTGCGACATCACCGGCTTTCCAAATGCCCCACCTTGTAATACCCTCCGAATGCACGGAAAGGGTCCAGTGAGTTTTTTGCCCCAATCTTTCATTAGAACAAAAAGTGTTTAAAGTTATGCCCGGAATTTATTTTCTCAAAACAATTGTGTGGGATACTATGAAATTATCCTTATTACAGTTATGCATCGCGGTGGTATTCACGGGAGTGACGTTTAGTCATGACCGTTTATCGGCCCAGGAATTATTGGAGAGGCGGATCACGCTCAAAATAGAGGACAAGAGCCTGAAAAACGTGCTGTCTTCCATTGAACGGACTTCTGAAATCAAATTTATATATAACCCTAACGAGATCAGGTCGTCGGCCAAAGTGAATTTTAATGCCTCGAATGAGCCGCTGGCGGACGCATTGAATAAACTTTTTCGTCCCTTGGCAATCCGTTATGAGGTTGCAGGTAAGCAGGTTATGCTTTTTAAGGAAAATAAAAGCTCCTTTACCGAAGACACTGTTGAGCCGGAAAGCAATGTGGCTACCGAATCCACCGAGGCAGCAGTACTGGCTGGGGTAAAAGGCAAGGTATCCGACGAAAAAGGCGACGGTTTGCCTGGTGTAAGCGTGGTCGTGAAAGGCACACAACGCGGTACTACTACCAATTCAGCCGGTGTTTACGATCTTGAACTTGGCTCGGGAGACAACACGCTGATCTTTTCATTTGTGGGTTATCTGTCTCAGGAAGTGACTGTTGGATCAAGATCTGTAATCGACATTGCCCTCAAAGTCGATACCAAAGCATTGGAGGAAGTGGTCGTAGTAGGTTATGGTGAAATGAAACGCGCCGACCTGACCACTGCTCAAACCTCTGTAACAGCCAAGGACATTGCCAGAACGACGAATACCACTTTGGAACAAGCCATTCAAGGTCGCTCTGCGGGTGTGTATGTGACCCAGAACTCAGGCCAGCCTGGCGGGGGGATCTCGGTGAATATCCGCGGCGTAAACTCGATCAGCGGAAGTAATGAACCCTTATATGTAGTCGATGGAGTTCAGATCCAGGGACAGTCGGTTTCGTTCGGGCAGCAGAGCTCATCGAACCCGCTGGCAGGTTTGAATCCTGCTGATATTGAGTCGATTGAAGTATTGCAGGGGCCTTCTGCTACCGCCATTTATGGTTCCAGGGCTACGAATGGGGTCCTTTTGGTAACTACAAAAAGAGGTAAATCAGGCGATACTAAAATCTCATACGGATATCAATATAGCGTGCAGACGCCGCCTCCATCATTGAAAGTGATGGACCTGAAACAATATGCGCAGATGGTAGGCGAGTATCACCAGCTTGCCGGAGGCGATACACCCACTGAATTCCTGGACCCGTCACTGCTGGGCAAAGGAACAGACTGGCAGAAAGAGCTTTTTAAAAATGCCCCGATGAACAAGCATCAGCTCAGCCTGAGCGGGGGAAATGATAAGACAACTTACTATTTATCAGGAGAATATCTGAAACAGGAAGGTGTGGCGCTGGGTTCGGGATTTAACCGGTATGCATTCAGATTGAACCTGGACAACAAGCCGAGGGAATGGGCGACGATCGGAGCAAACCTGAGCTTTAACCAAACCAATGATAACCTGACCACCAGCCAGGAGAATGTGATTTCCAGTGCATTGCAGCTGACGCCGCAAGTACCTGTCAAAAACATAGACGGTACCTGGGGCGGTGGTGATGAAAACAACGGAGCGAACCAGTTTGCACCCGTTAACCCGATCGCCATTGCCAATTTGACTACGAATAAGCTGGTTCGAAGGCAGTTGTTGGGTGGTATCAATGTAGGTGTGAAAATAATGCCGGGATTGAATTTGCGGACTTCATTCAATACAAACCTGGGTTTTTCAAACTCGTCTTACTATGTGCCCACTTACAAGATCGGCTGGGCGCAGAATGTGACGGCATCGTATAACAATGGATCAGGCGTGAATACGTATTGGAACTGGAACCAGTTGCTGGAATATAACAAGCAGTTTGGCAAGCACAGCATTAATGTCATGCTGAGCCATGAGTCGCAGGAGTCGTCCTGGAAGAACCTGGGCGGTACCAGAACAGGTTTTTTAACCAACGACATTCTCGACCTGGCTGCGGGTGATGCATTAACAGCCAGCAATTCAGGAGGTTCGGGCGACTGGGCCATGGAATCATACCTGGGCAGGCTGAACTATAACTACGGCGACAAGTACATTGTGATGGGAACTGTGAGACGCGACGGTTCTGCCAATTTCGGAGCGGACAACAAATGGGGATTCTTCCCGTCAGTGTCTGCCGCGTGGCGGGTTTCGCAGGAAGCGTTTTTCCAGGTACCTGCTATCAGCGAGTTGAAACTGAGATTTGAAACAGGTATTACCGGAAACCAGGGCAGCGGAGGGATTTATTCACCAATGGGTACGGGTACTACACCAACGACAACCGGTTTCTTGCCAACCAAATACAGCAATGCAGGTTTGAAATGGGAGGAAACCAAAACCAATAACTTCGGTATCAACCTGGCACTTTTCGAAAACCGCATTCAGTTTGAATTTGACTATTATATTAAAAATACGGACAACCTGTTGATGGAGAAGCCATTACCATGGTATATGGGAACCAATGGTAATGGAGCGGTGGGTTCGCCGACTGTGAACATTGGTGCGCTGCAAAACAAAGGATGGGGTTTCACGGTGAATACCGTCAATATCAACAAGGGCGGGTTCAAATGGGAGTCCAACCTGAACCTTTCCAGTTTCAAAACCAAGATCAAGTCATTCTATTCCGACGCGGCTTTTGTAGACCGTACTTCGTGGTGGATGGCCGACTGGACACAGCGATCGGAAGTGGGAAAAGCACCATGGTTGTTCCGTGGATATGTGGAGGAAGGTATATTCCAATCCGTTGCTGAGATCGAGAGCAGCGCATTGCCTGTGGATAACAATGGTGTAAAACTGCCGGTTAATGTCAATAATATTTGGGTCGGTGATGTGAAATTCAAGGATATCAATGGCGACGGCATTATCAATGAAAATGACCAGACGGTGATCGGAAATCCTTGGCCGAAGTTGTTTTCAGGATTTACAAATACATTTTCCTACAAAGGCTTCGACCTGAGCGTTTTGCTGACAAGTACCTATGGTAATGATGTTTACAACTATCTCGGCAAACTGAATACCAATGCAAGCAACATCAATTTGAGCCGTAACCTACTGGTACATGCTATGGATTATGCCAAACCGATTACTAAGGATGACGGTACTGTAGGGTTGTCCAACCCCGGCACCGATGTGGCGCGGATCTCGAATGGTCCGAATGGCAACTTCGCGAGACATACCGATAAATGGGTGGAGGACGGTTCCTTTATCAGACTGAAAAATGTGTCGCTGACTTATAACCTGCCGGTATCGCTGGTATCGCGCCAGAAAGTGATCAGAGGGGCGAGATTTACGGTAGGTGCGCAAAACCTGGCCACTATTACGGGTTACTCAGGTTTTGACCCGGAGGTAGGTGCCTATGTATCACGTGATGCGAGCGCTTCCAATCAGGCCATCGGCCTCGACTACGGACGGTATCCTTTGACACCGGTTTACACATTCAGTTTAGGCTTGGATTTCTAAAAACTATCGAGATGAAAAGTTATCAAAAAATATATACCTGGTTTGCAATCATACTGCCGGTTGCATTGCTGTCGGCCTGTTCGGAAGACTTCCTGGAAAGACCTCCGAAAGACGCTATTGTAGACGCCGGATTTTACCAGACCAACGACCAGGTGCTGGCGAGTACCGCATTGCTTTACAGCAAGGTATGGTTCGATTACAATGACAAAGCTTCTTACAACCTGGGCGATTTTCGGGCTGGTACTGCATTTTCAGCATGGAATGACAGAGGGAATGTATTGTTCAATACTACCGGCAACACGCCTGAGAATGGCTCGTCATGGCGATCGTTCTTTATCGTGGTAGGGCAGTCCAACCTGGCCATCCAGAACATTAATAAATACGCAGGACCAGCAGTTACGCCGGAGATAAAGAAACATGCGATTGCCGAAGCGAGGTTTATGCGGGCATTGGCCTACCGTTTTCTGGTCATGAATTGGGGCGCAGTTCCGATCATTGAAAACAACCTGACACTGCTCTCAGACACCACGGTACAAAGAAATACGCCTGAAAGCGTTTGGAAATTCATTACCAGCGAAATGCGCCAGGTAGCCGAAGACCTGCCTGAAACACCGGTAAGGCCGGGCCGCATTACTAAATGGTCGGCAGAAGGAATGCTGGCCAGGTTCTACCTCACGCGTTCAGGGGTGGAGGCAAAAGGCTCAGGCACCCGTAACCAAGCATTTCTGGATAGTGCCAAATACTATGCCGAAAGGGTTATCACCACGAGTGGCGCTTCATTGGCAGGCAAGTATAGCGACCTGTTCCTATATCCTTACGACAACAATCCCGAGTCATTATTCTCATTGCAATGGGTGTATTCTCCCGGTGCCTGGGGGACGCAAAATTCTACGCCAGCATACCTCGCATACAGTTCCGACATTGCCAATGGCGACGGCTGGGGAGGCGACAAAAGCGCGACATTCTGGATGATGAAGCAGTATGACGGCATCAAGCAAACTTCTGAGACTGTATTGCAGGGACGGACTTTGGACCAAAGATTAAAAGCAACGTTCATGCTACCGGGAGCGAGTTATCCTGAAATCACCCAGACAATTCCGGGAGGTACGCAAAAACTGGTTTTTCCATTCACCGGATCTGACAATAATTTTCTTTCGATCAAAAAATACATTACCGGAAAGGCAGCTGATGTGGGCGGACAGGCCGCTCAGCAAAACTATGGGAATGATACCTACATGCTGCGTCTGGCTGAAATGTACCTGGTATATGCAGAAGCTGTGCTGGGCAATGCAACCTCGACGAGCGACGCGAAAGCATTGGCATACTACAATAAGGTCCATACCCGTGCCGGTCTGTCACCAGTTACAGGTGCGCTTACTTTTGATATGATATTCAAGGAGCGGATCGTAGAATTTGCGATAGAAGGAATGGCATGGTACGACCTCGTGAGTCTGCATTACTACAATGCCGCCAAGGCTTATGCGATCCTGAATGAGCAGGACAGAGGGCTTTTCTTCACCAAACCTGATCAATTCCCTAATCCTACTTCCTGGACATTTACCAAAACTTCCTGGGTAGCGGTGACGGACAGGATGATCAATGCAAACAGTGGCAATTTCCTGCTGCCGATTCCTTCTGCGGAGCTGAGCCAGGCGCCAAACCTGCAAAAGCCTGCCGTTGATTATTATTCCAAGTAACCCAATAATGGTCATTACAAATGCAAAATCACATGAAATTCATACATAAGTCAATGCTGTTGCTGGTCGTAACCATTGCCCTGGCAGCTGTGAGTATGTCTTGCCAGGAAGAGGACCTTCCGAACAATGGCGAGCCGAGTATCAAATATGTCCGCATTACCGATCCAGCCTCCGGTGACTCGCTGCTGGTGAGCGCGGGCCAGGGCAGCCTGATCGCGATCGTGGGGGAAAATTTACAAGGAGCGACGGAGATTTGGTTCAATGATCAGAAAGCAATTTTGACACCAACCTACATCACCAATAAGACCATTCTGGTAAGCGTTCCTACCTTGATTCCGGCGGTGATCGACAACAAAATGAAGATCATTTTTTCCAATGGCAAAACATTGGAACATACTTTCCAGGTAAAGATCAGCGAGCCGCTTATTTCGGGTATGCTCAGTGAATATGTACCTGAGGGAGGCGTGGCCACGATACGCGGAGATTACTTTTACGAACCATTGACGGTCACTTTTGCCGGTGGTAAAAAGGGGACGATCGTTTCCCTGAAAGACCAGGAAATACAGGTAACCGTTCCCGAAGGCGTGCAGCCAGGACAGATCACTGTCACTACCAACTTTGGAGAAACGAAATCAGACTTTTGGTTTGCCGATAACCGGAACATCTTCCTGAGCAGCGATCCGTTTACAGGCTGGTGGAATGCCGCCTACGTGGTTACCAAGCCAGCCGCAGGCGACCCGGTTGCTATTAATGGCAATTATATCCGGGTCAAAAAAGCCATCGCAGGCTGGAACTGGATGGAAGTGGCAGGCGGGCCACCGGATGCAATGGGTGCGATCAGCAAGAATATTCCTGATGAAGCGATATTGAAACCGGCTGACTATAACCTGAAATTTGAAGTAAATACAGTGAAGCCTTACAACAACAATGTGCTGAAAATCAGTGCCGGGCTGAGTACGGGCTTTGATGATACGCCTTATCAATGGTTGCCGCCTTACGATACCAAGGGGGAATGGCGAACAGTGGTCATTCCGTTTGAAGAAGTAGCGGGAAGCTACAAAGCGAAGCTGGAAGTGAACAAGAATGGGTACTATACCAGGCTGTTGTTCCACGGCGGTGGCGATCTGGATGCCGATATTTCGTTCGATAATTTCAGGATCGTACCCAAATCACTTCGTAAATAATCATTCAAAAGCGCTGTAAAAATGAAGATATTAATATTGAACAGGAGACTACTCTCTCTGATATGCATGATCCTGTCCGTCACTTTCATTACCGCTTGTAATGATGATGACGACGAAGTAAATTCCTCCGAGGTTCAATTGCTGAGCTTCGGGCCTTCGGGTGTGAAGCCGGGCGAGGAGATCAGTTTTATCGGGAACAATCTGGATAAAGTAACTTCCATAGAACTCACCGGTGCGAGCGTACCCAGTTCTGCATTTATAAAAAAGACGGCAGAACTGATCACGATTACAGTTCCAAAGGAAACCGAGGAAGGACTGGTCACATTGAAAACCACTGCGGGAGACATTGTTTCCAAAACAATATTGAGCTTCGAGGTGCCTGTGATCATTAAAACCGTAACTGCCGAGGCCAAGCCGGGCACTAATGTGACCATTACCGGGGAATTTTTGAACTGGGTAACAGGCGTAAGGTTCGCGCAGGATACTACCGTGACCAAGTTCGTGAGCCAAACATTGACCGAACTCGTGGTGACCGTACCTGTGAATGCGCAAACAGGCGCGCTCGTGTTGTACTCCGGAGGAACTGAGCCATTGAGCACTGAAACGGAAAAAGCGCTGGTCGTTACTTTACCTGCCATTGCGACTTTGGCCCCTAACCCTGCTGTGAAAGGCAAAAACCTGACGATCACAGGAACCAACCTGGATCTGGCGGAAGGCGTGCTGTTTACCGGATCGGCTGCGGCTGTAACCAAATTCGTGAGTAAATCGGCCACGCAGATCGTGGTGACGGTACCAGCGGACGCGGCCAAAGGGAAAGTATCATTGGTAACCTACTCCAAAGTAGAGGTGCCGTCGAAGGATGAATTGAAATTGTAGAGTGCCGTTTAGTTAACCACTTCATTGACAAGCTAAGGCTAGCGGAACATCGGTTTCGCTGGCTTTTTTTTTGTTTGAATGCAAAGGTATTTTCGTGAATTTTTGAATGTAAATTGGGATTTCAAAAACCTGAACCCATGAAACGCAGAAAACTTATAAAAAGCCTTTCCTCCATTCCCTTGCTGGGCGCATTACCATTCCTTTCTAAAAATGCCGAGGCTACTTCTGTGCGTAAAAAGAGAGATATTATTGAAGAACTCGGCATCCGGACATTCATCAATGCAGCGGGGACGCTGACTTATATGTCGGGCTGCATTATGCAGGAAGAGGTAGTGGAGACGATAGAAAATACTTCGAAACATTTTTGCATGATCGACGAAGTGCAGGATAAGGTAGGCGAGAAGATCGCCAAACTCGTACATTCCGAAGCTGCTATGGTGACCTGCGGGGCATTTTCAGCCATGACTCTCGGCCTGGCCGGCGTGCTGACCGGAACCGATGTCAGAAAAGTGGAACAGCTCCCGCATATTGAGGGTACGGGTATGAAATCAGAGGTGATTTGTCAGAAATCTCATAATGAACGTTACAATCATGCTTTTTTGAACACAGGTTGTACGGTAGTTGAGGTTGAAACCATAGACGATGTGGAAAGGGCGATCAGCGAAAAAACGGCGCTCCTTCATTTCCTGAACATTACTGCAAACCTGGGGCAGGTCAAGCATGAACACTGGGTTGCATTGGGCAAAAAGTACAACATCCCTACCTCTATAGACATCGCAGCTGACGTTCCTCCTGTTTCAAATCTTTGGAAATTCAATGAAATGGGTTTCGATATGGTTTTTATTTCCGGTGGAAAAGCCATGCGCGGTCCGCAGAGTGCGGGAATTTTGATGGGAAAGAAAAATATCATCGAAGCCGCCCGCCTGAACTCCCCTCCGCGGGGATTTACGGTTGCTCGCGGGCTTAAAGTGAACAAGGAAGAAATCCTCGGCATGTATGTCGCGCTGGAAAAATTCATTGCGGGTGATCATGAGAGAAAGTGGAAAGAGTGGGAATCTCAGGTAGCGCATATTGAAAATGCTGTGAAGGATTTGTCCGGCATTACCACACAAGTATCCATTCCCGAATTGGGAAACATCACGCCGACATTGACAATCAGCTGGGACGATAGCATCGTGAAATTGACAGGTCGGGAAATGCGGGACCGGCTACGAAACGGCAGTCCGTCCATAGAAGCAGGTTTTTCAGGATTGCCCTTATATCACTACCAGGCTGGCTCCGATTCCATAGACCCGACCGTAGCGGAGACCTTGAAAGGAGTAAACCTCGTAAGGGTAACCGCATGGATGCTCCAACCCGGAGAATTCAGGGTCGTTGCAAAAAGGATCAAAACAGAATTAGTGCTCGCAGGTGCAAGCTGAAAAAATGGAAGGAAGTTGAGTAGTAGGCTCCGGTCAGGCAGCGATTTGATTACCAACGGAAGATCGTAAGTCTTCTATCTGGTGCTGCAAAAGCCAGTTGCGGAAATCGGTAACATTCTGAGGCTCATAATGTACAATACGGCCGTCCGTTAGCATGATCGTAAATACTTCATGAGCATGGATGTACTTTCGTAGTTGAACAATACAGAATTCAAATCCAGGGAAATAATAGTTTGTTTGCATGCGTTTTCAGGGTTTGCAAAGGATTTTGATCATGTTTTTTGCTACATTTCAATATGTTAGCAACATGTAACTGGCAAAAAATATGCCTCTTTAACTACCTGGAACGTTTAAGCAGAGTCTTAGCTTGTAGTTGAGTATGGGGATCTTCGTAGCGAAATTTCTACAAAAAAATCGGATTTGGAACCGACGGGTCTAAGTTACTATTATTTTTATAAATGATAGCATTTAGCTAGATTTGAGATTTGTAGAATTAATTTATGTTATTGCAATTATACCATACGAATTGCTCTTGAAGAGGCTTTTTATCATCCTACTTTTTATTTTTTGGACGTCAGAAAATGTGTTGGCCCAAGCTGGCTACACGGTTTCTCATTTTACTGATGACAATGGTTTGCCGCAGAACAGTGTGAAAGGTCTGGCGCCCGACAACGACGGGTATATCTGGCTGGCGACTGAAAATGGCCTCGCCCGTTTTGACGGTCATCGTTTCTATAACATCGAGAAATCTGCGCTGGGAATCACCAGCAACCGTTTTTATCTTTTGATGCCTTCGTTGCAAGCCGATGGTACGGATGCAAAGGATCAACGAAACACGCTTGTGTATGCCGCGACGGATGCCGGTGAATATGCGAGGATTGGGAACGGGACGGCATTTTATGATTCAGCGTATACCAACGGAAGGATGAAGCGGCTCCCATTTATGCGAAATGGTGCCAGCAACACTTTCCTGGCCAGCGGTTTACCTACTTTCATGAGCAACATTGCAAAGCCGGAACACTACGTCATTCCCGTCGGATATGGAAACAGCAATGCGTATGTGATCGACAGTACATCCGTATCGTTTTACAATGACCAGCAGCGACTCTACAAAGTACCTTTCGCCGATCAATCCTTTTGGACATTCTTCACAATGGGCCGTCTGCTTTACCATATGGATGATGACGGTTTCATTGCCAAAGTCACCGGTAACGGTGTTTCGAAGGTTGGCATTTCCGGGGACCTGATCAGGGATAATGGCTATGACACTCAATTGACCGGGCTTACGTTATACTGGAACATTGCCAGCGATCAGGTTTGTTTTTATTTTCGCAAGAAACTGTATTCCGTTGATAATGAGCGGAATGGCAGGTTGGCAACCAAACTGATATTGCAGGATTTTGACCTGGAAGAATTGAATATACAAACAGTTCACCGGGACGCTACGAACGGGACAATTTTCATGGGCAGTATTTCGGATGGTTTTTATGTCCTGACAAAACATTCATTTGAGACGCTGCGGCACCAGGGAAAGGACATGGACAATGTGTTTTACGCGCAGCTGGATTATGGCAAAAACGCAGTCATGACGCCGACCGGGGTTATTTTGGAAAAAGACCCGGTAACCGGAAAGACCTTCTCCGGCAAACTGCCTTTTTTGGAAAAAATCAATCCGAATGATAAACGAACGCTTTTGAGAGATAAGGCGGGTTATATCTGGGTCAAGGCGGGGGACAAATTGTATCAGCTGGACATTGCTAATGAGAAAGTGATCCATGTATGGAGTTTTAGTGAAGAGGTCAAGCATATTTTTCAGGATAGCCGCGGCAACATCTGGATTGGTCTTGCCGAAAAAGGAGTGTACCTCATCGATCTCTCGCAACCAGACTTCAAACCAAGGCACATTCAGGATGACATCAGGGTAACGTATTTTGAACAGGATCGGGCTGGAAAAGTGCTAGCCGGAACCATCAACGGACTTTACACATTTGATGCCGACGGTCATAAGAATGGCTTGGTACCCGGCACGGAGGACCTGTACATCAAAAGTATGTTCGTTGATCGTGGTGATCGTCTCTGGATGGTGGTCAATCAGGAAGGGCTGGTTTTATACGAACATAAAAAATTGATCAGCTTTCCGCTCGACAAAAACAGGTACCTGGGCAGTCCGCATTGCATTGTGGATGATACCAAAGGGTTTTTCTGGATACCAACAGATAAAGGGTTATTCCAGGTAGCGATCGAAGATTTGCTGAACTATGCCAAATCGCCGGTTTCGGAGCTCTTCTATATGTATCATGCAAAGGGCGACGGACTGCTGACGAACGAGTTCAATGGAGGTTGCCAGCCTTGCTCGGCGAGAATAGATAATGGCTACATTTCGCTTCCTTCGTTGAATGGACTGGTCTGGTTCAAGCCTGAGCAGATTACAGCCAATGTTCCGGCAGGCCGCATTGTTTTAGACCGCATACAGGTGAACAATAGCTTTCTGGCCACTACCGGGGATACATTAACGTTGCCCGGAGAACCCGTCCAGACCAAATTTTACTTTTCAACGCCCTACTACGGCAATTCCAATAACCTGAGCTTATCCTATGCATTACTGAAAGAAGGGCATGCTGTCACACCAGCGGACTGGATTCCGATTTTAGGCCCCGATTTTAGCATTACATTTGCCAACCTGGATCCTGGGGCGCACAAGCTCATTGTGAGGAAAATGAATGGTTTTGGTAAAAACAATTACACCATCCGCACGATCTTGGTGATAGTTCCACCACTATGGTACCAAACCTGGTGGGTAAGGGTGCTGTTCCTGATCGGTGCGGTGCTCATTATCTATCTTTACAATACTTTAAGGCTTAGAAACATTTCAAACGAAAATGCGCGACTGGAAGAAATCGTGGCAAAACGTACCGAGCGCCTCAACCGCGCGCTGAGCGACATTGAAGAATCCAAAACCGAAATGAGCCGACAGATACACATGCTGTCGAGGTTGCTGGCTTCGATCACCCACGACATTCAATCCCCGCTTAACTACATTATGCTTACCTCCGGCGCGATACCTGCCATGGTGCAACGCGGCGAGCTGAATGAGGTGACCGAAATAGGACAGGTGATTTCCAATTCTTCGCAACGGATGAGCGATCTGCTGCGTGGATTGCTGGATTACATTAAGCTGCATGTTTACGGAAACAGTGTGCAGTTTGAAGATGTTAACCTCCGGATCCTTGTAGAAAACAAATACCAGATCTTTCAAAATGTCATTGAGCTCAACGGGAACCAGTTTTTGAACGAAATACCGGACCATCTCACCGTTTCTTCCGACTACCAGATGCTGGCCATCATGATCCATAACCTCATTGATAACGCAACCAAATTTACATGCAAAGGCGTGATCCGGGTTTTTTCTGAAATGAATGAGCAGGGCCAGGTCAGGCTGATGATTGCCAACACAGGAGAGGGGATATCCGATGAACTGATGGAGGTGATCAATGCTGCGGTAACGGAGGAGGCTGACGACGTGATGAGGCCTTTCGGACGAAAAACGGGGCTGGGGTTGCTGATCGTTAAAGAAATAGCGGAGCTGATACACGTTAAACTCTCATTGACCCGATCGCCCGAAACCTGTTTTGTAATGACGTTTCCATCCATGTAACTTTAAGGCATGGGAAATCAGCAAAAACAATTCGTGATGGGCATGCTGGCTTATGCCTCGCAGAGAGATTTGTCAGCAGAAAAATTGTGCCGACTGTCGGATATAGACCTTTCCACGTTAATGGAAAGCGAATATTCCAATTTCTCGACCAAGCAGCTCAACGATTTATGGATGAATGCGTGCCATTTAAGTAGCGATCCGCATTTCGGGTTACATCTGGGGAATCGGTACAGCTTGCGGCACTCGGTATTGTGGGCGAGATCGTAAAAAGCAGCACTACCGTGGGACAGGCCATTACCCAGGCAGCATCACTTACGGGGCTGATCACGGATATGTTTGCGATGGAGGTGGAGCAAGGGAAAAGTGACTTTACGATCCGTCTGATACCTGTGGAACCAAAGCGGAAGGACGCGCCGGTTGCTTTTGAGCAAACGCTACACTTCTTTATGGTATTCGTCATTCACGAGCTGGACGGATTGATACTCGCCAAAATCCAACCCAAAGCAGTACATTTTCCATCTTCGGCCATTGATTCGAAGGAACTGGAAAGGGTACTAAGATGCCGGCCTGTCAAAAAAAGAGAGGAGTATGCCATTACTTTTGACAATAAATATTGGGACCTCCCCATTCTCACAGCGAATTACGAATTACAAAAAAGCCTTCTTGAAAAAGTAGCGACAATCATCGGAAAAGACGCTGCGACAGAAACGTACCAGTCGAAGATCTACCAGCATTTGTTGAAAAACGCCTATCTTGGCATTGTCCCACTGGAAGAGATCGCGGCGAATTTCAATGTCAGCACACGCAGCCTTCAACGGAAATTAAAGGAAGAGAATGTCACGTACCAGGAGCTGGCAGACCAGGTACGCAAGTCGCTGGCTATCCATTACCTCGATTCCGGAAGCTACTATGTGAAGGAAATCTCCTACATGCTGGGCTACAATGAGCTGAGCGCTTTTTCCAGAGCCTTCAAGAGATGGACAGGTACGACACCAGCGTTGTATCAGAAGCAGGCGTAGCTTTTCGCAAAAGGCCCTAAGGGCTCGCGTGCAAGCCTTACTTCCTGTACGACGAGATCTTGGCGTACAATTCTGCCGGGCTGAAAGGTTTGCTGACATAATCATTCATGCCGACGGTGAATGCGATGTCCTTAATGTCGAGCATGGCTGATGCTGTGAGCGCAATGATCGGAAGCTCCGCGTATTTGGCTTCCGGCAATTGCCGGATTCTCAGAGTAGCCTCATAGCCATCCATTTCGGGCATTTGCAAGTCCATCAGTACCAAGTCGTAATCATTCTCCTGCACTTTCTGAAGAGCGATCAGGCCATTTTCTGCTACGTCATATTCTACCTCCCATTGTTTCATGAAATTCTTCATCAGAAAGACATTGATCGCGTTGTCTTCCACAATGAGAAGCTTCATTCCTTTCAGGCTGAATGTATTTTTAGAGATACCGTTTGTGTGCTCTCCGAGCGGTTTTTGGCCCACCTTAAAAGGCATGCTAAAATAAAAAACGGAGCCTTTTCCCTGCTCGCTCGTCACGTGGATGCTGATTTGCTGTAATTCCAGCAGTTTTTTGGTGATAGTAAGCCCCAGGCCGGAGCCGCCGTATTTTCGGGTCGTATCAGAAGTGGCCTGTGTGAAGCTGTCAAATATATTTTCAAGCTTTTCCTTAGGAATACCTATACCGGTATCTTCCACTTTGAAATCAATAGTAACCGTCTCATTTTCACGTTTTGAGATGGAGGCAGAAATGGTCACCTTACCCTTTTCGGTAAACTTAACGGCATTGCTCACCAGGTTGGTTAATATCTGACCGAGCCGTACGGGATCGCCTATCACCACCATGTTGAGATCTATATCAACGATCAGTTTGAGGTTGATCCCCTTTTCATTCGCTTTTTGCAGCACGCCAGAGCGAATATTTTCAAGTAAAAGAAGGATATTGAAATCCACCTCTTCAAACTCGATTTTGCCAGCTTCAATTTTACTGAAATCGAGAATGTCGTTGATCAGGACGAGCAGGTTTTCTGCGGAGAATTTGAGAATGTTCAGAAATTCCATTTGCTCAGGTTTCGGGTCCTGCTGCAAAAGAAGGTGTGTAAAGCCGATCACCGCATTCATGGGTGTACGGATTTCATGACTCATCGTGGAAAGAAACTGCGACTTGGCGACCGCAGCCATTTCAGCCTCTTCCTTTGCTTTGATCAGTTCTGCCTCAGTTTTTTTGTGTGTATCAATGTCCATGATCGCACCATACAGCTTCACAACCCTTCCGGCTTGATCCAAAAAAGGCTTTCCTATGGCATGGATAAACTTGATTTTACCGTCGGGCAGTACGATCCGCAGGTCAAAACTTGCCGGGTTGAGGTGGTTGATCGCGTCCTTAATGTGTGATTTGTAGAGGTGCAGATCATCCGGGTGGATCATCTTGGAAAACAGCTCCGTGTCAGGGCCGCCGCTGTCGGGTTCCAGGCCGAATATCCTGAAAGCCTCATCGGACCAGTAATTTTGCCCGGTAATGAGGTCAGCCTCCCAGCTACCTGAGTGGGTAAGCTGCTGCGATTCTGCCAGCATGGCTTCATTGCGGCGGATCACCTCTTCGGCGCGTTTTCTGTGGCTGATATCGTGCCATACCACCAGCAGTATTTTTTTGTTACTGATCAGTACCGGGTTCAAAGTAACCTCTACAGGAAACTCCTCCCCATTCATTTTTTTATGGATCCATTCAAACCGGTTGTACCCCGTTTCGTAGGCTATCCGATCCATTTCGGAAGCTTTTTCCGCGGATGTTCTGCCATCGGGCTGATACTCGGGAGAGAATCTGGCAGGGTGAATGGACAACAGCTCGCTCTTGTTTTTGCAGAGCAGCATCTTTACGGCCGCCTCATTACAATCCACAATACCGGTTTCATCCAGCAGCAAATGAGCGTCGGTTGAATATTGAAAGATAACGCTCAGCTTTTCCTCCACGATCTTTCGCTCCGTCAGGTCCTGCAACACACCGTCCAGCCTTGGGAGCTGGTCCTGATCTATTTTCTGATCGTGTATATCCGAAATCGAACCAACCATACGTTCGGGTTTGCCATTTTCAAACTTGGCTGTACCTCTGCATTCGAAGTGACGATAACCGTTTTTCTTGGTTTTAAGTCTCACCCTGACCAGGTAGGGCACATTGTTTTCCAACTGCGCTTTGATCGCCTCGGTCACAATGATGCGGTCGTCGGGATGAACAAACTTCTCGGTAAATACCCCGTAGCCGGGAGTTATTTCTCCTGGCTCGTACCCCAGCAGTTCGAAAAGACGGTCGGACCAAACCTGTTTTCCGGTCTGAATCTCCCAATCCCATATTCCGGCGTTGACGCCGGAAATAACCATCTCTAAAGACGCGGGTGCAAATTGGGATTTCATTGGAAATCAGTTGGATTTATTTCTTTAAATTTAGTATAAATTCGAGTTTCTCATCATCAAATCGGTGCAAGGATTTTACTTCCTGATACATTAAATATAAAAAATTATTTTTCGGTTAAATCGTCTTCTCCGATTGTCATGAAAATATGTTTCTTGAAAAAATATTTGCGTGTTAATTTTTAATAAGTTTATTTTGTCTATCATATTTATAGACTATATGATTTTGTCAGATTAACCACCAGTCAGGCAAAACATGATTTCAAAATTCTTACCGTACCTATGAAAGCGAAAGATTTACTTCTCCTTCCGAATGTTTACGCCGGCAAGATGGTGGTTACCGTTTGTTCCCGCCCCATGCCCCCCCGTCGTTCCTGTTGTTGACCCCGCAAGAAGTCAGTATTCAGGTTATCCCGAATTTTAAGGACTGATTCCGAGCCTATGCGCTGTCTTTTCGACCGTGTTTCGTAGGTGATCGTTTGTATAGGCCGTTCATTTGCCACTCCGGAAGCGGGGCTGACATGTTGCGTATATATACGATGGTTATCACATTATCCATCCTGCATTATCCATCCTATTGCTCATTAATAATGATTAAGAAAATTTACTACCTGATTATTTTATCAGGTTCGCTGCTATTCGGCGCTGACTATGCCAGAGCCCAGGACGTCATATCCGGCGTTGTCAAGGACGAATCAGGACAGACCTTGCCCGGTGCCACAGTTGTGGAGAAAGGATCTGCCAGATACGCGCTGACGGACGTGGACGGCAAGTTCAGCATCGCTGCTGCCAAAGAATTTCCATTTACATTACAAATCAACATCACAGGGTTCCAGCAGCAGGAAATTGAGATCTACGAGCTCACTACCGAGGCTGTAGAAATAATCTTGAAGACGGCCAACGTGCTCGATGAAGTGGTGGTAATCGGTTATGGTGAACAAAAAAGGAAAGACATTACCGGTTCGGTAGCTTCGGTGCCGATTGAAATAAAAAGCCAGCCGGTCGCCTCCGTGGAGCGTTTGTTACAAGGCTCAGTAGCGGGAGCCGTGGTTACGCAAACTTCCGGCCAGCCGGGCGGAGGCGTCAGCGTACAGATCCGCGGGAACAACTCCATTACCGCCGGTAGCGATCCATTGTACGTCATCGACGGTTTTCCGATCAACAATGATTACTCGGTAGCAGATGCTGGTGTAACGGACGGTTCGAAAATCAACCCGCTGTCTTCCATTAGTACGGCAGATATTGAGAATATCGACGTTTTGAAAGATGCCTCTGCGACTGCAATTTACGGATCTCGCGGTGCGAATGGCGTTGTGATTATTACCACCAAAAGTGGTACTAAAAACAAGTCTTCTGTCAACTATGACGCCTATTATGGAACTCAGCAGGTTTTAAGAACGATTCCATTACTTAATGCGGCTCAATGGTGGCAATTAAGGAAAGATGCAGCTGTCAATTCCGGCAAAACGGCTTCCATTCCGAGCGTAACAGGTTACTCACTGGACACGACCGGTGCCGGTACCGACTGGCAGGACGCAGCATTCAGAAAAGCGTCCATTCAAAGCCATAACCTGTCCATTCTCTCAGGATCAGACAAAACCAAGCTGGCGTTTTCAGGTAATTATTTCAAACAAAATGGTATCCTGCAAAACACCAATTTCAGACGTTTATCAGCACGCGTCAATCTGGATCACCAGTATAATGACCGTTTCCGCATTTTTACGAGCCTATCGGCCAGTAATACCAAGGCTAATGTAGCTCCTACGGCCATTGTAGGCAATTTGTTGCAAACTCCGCCGGCGCTACCGGTTTACCAGAATGATGGTTCGTTTGTGATCAACAGCCCATTCGAATCGGCGTTGCAAAACCCGATCAACTCTCTTTACAACCAATTAAACGAAACCATTACGAACCGTTTTCTGGGTAACATTTCCGGCGAGTACACCATTGCTGACGGCTTAAAAGCGAAGATTTTGGTCGGTGCGGACATCATTGGTAATAAGCAAAACCGTTACCTGCCAAGTACCACGGCAGAAGGTCAGGCTTTGAGCGGAGATGCAATAGTAGGTTCAGTATTTACCAGTAACTGGCTGAATGAGAACACGATCAGCTATGACAAGGAAATCAATGAAAAGAATAAAATCAATGCGGTAGCAGGTTTCACGGCACAGGTTTCCGAAACCAAAGGTGCGGTTGCAGAAGCTGCCGGATTCGCAACCGACGCGTTTGAATACAATAACCTGGCAACCGGTATCACCAACATTGCACCACGTTCGCTGGCTAGCAAATGGGCACTTGCATCGTATCTGGGCAGGATCAACTACATTTTCGACGAGCGTTACCTGTTTACTTTTACATTACGCGCCGATGGATCCTCCCGTTTTGGCGAGGGTAAAAAATGGGGATACTTCCCGTCAGCAGCATTTGGCTGGAATGTCAATGAGGAAAAATTCTTTCAGCAGTTCAAAAAAGTCAGTTTGCTGAAACTGCGTTTGAGCGCGGGAACGACCGGGAATCAGAACATTCCTTCGTACCAGTCACTTTCTCAGCTGAGCTACTTCCGATACAATTTTTCAAACACGACTGTATCAGGTTATGCGCCTAATACGGTTCCCAATGCGAACCTGGGCTGGGAAAAAACATTCCAGGTTGATGCCGGAATTGACTTGGGCTTGTACAAAAACCGTATCAGCATCATTGCCGATTATTATTACAAAAGAACGACCGACCTGCTGCTGACCAGGACTGTACCAGGTACTTCGGGCCTCTCCGATTTCTACAATGGTCAGGCGTCTGTGGTGTACCAGAACATTGGAGAAGTGTCTAACCAGGGATTTGAACTGTATGTCAATTCCCGCAACCTGGAAGGCGCCTTCAAGTGGAATACCATTTTCATTTATTCTAAAAATACCAACAAGATCCTGAGCCTGGGCGACGGCGTAAACCAGATCATTCCGGTTATTTCCAATCCATCCATTGCGAAGGTAGGTTATCCGCTAGGTTCATTCATTGTCTATAAAACGGACGGTATCATTCAACACGGCGAAACGCCGCTTACGCCTCAGCAAAACAAAAGCCCGGGTGGACAGAAGTACCAGGATATCAATGGTGACGGCGTGATCACACAGGCTGGTGACCGGGTTGTGATCTCCAATCAGCCAGGGTTTACAACTGGACTCACCAACACATTCAGCTACAAAGGTTTTGACCTGACAGTTTTCTTCCAGGCGTCCATTGGCGGTAAATTGTACAATGCCAACCGCGCTAACCTCGAACTGGCAACGGGGTATGTGAATGGATCTGACGTGCTGCTGAACCGGTGGTCTGCTACCAACACCAATACCGAGGTAAAAGCCGCATTCCAGGATCCTGCGATCACTATTTCCGACCGGTTTATCGAAGACGCGACTTACTATCGTTTGAAAAACCTGTCATTCGGATACACTTTCCCAAAAACGCTGCTTTCGAAGGCAAGGATCGACAATCTGAGGATTTACGTATCGGCGCAGAACCCGAAAACATGGACCAAATACACCGGTTTCGATCCCGAGGTGAGTTTGAACGGCCAATCGCTGATTAACAAAGGCATTGACCAGGGCGTTTACCCGAATAACAAATCTTACCAGGTCGGATTATCATTAACATTCTGATGAAGCCAACATTAATTCCAATGAAAATGAAAGCATTTAAATATATCGTTCTCGCGATCACCACCATAGCGGCCACTTCCTGCGAAGAGTTCCTGAAAGAGGAGCCGGAAGCTTTTCTCTCAGAAGATCAATATTACAAAACGCAGGCGGATGCTATCAATGCAGTTAATGCCGTTTACTTCTTCCTGAATTCGGGAGGTTCGTCCATTCAGACTCCCTACAATACATTGTTCAACACGGGTATGAACATGGCCAGCGACGACGAAGATCCAGGCCCTGGCGCGACCAACCCGGATGTACGTTCCTTGTCCGTTCAGGCGCATTCGTCGACCAACTTGCGGATTTATGAGCTTTGGCAGCAACATTATGCGGCCATTAAAAAAGCCAATGTTGTTTTGGAAAAAATTCCTGCGATTGACTTTGATAACACCGTAAAAGCCAGACTGATAGGCGAAACGAAATTCCTTCGGGCGTTGTATTATTTCAACCTGGTGCGGCTTTACGGCGACATTCCATTGATTTTGGAATACCAAAAATTCGTGAATGCAGCTGATTACGCCATCGCCAAAACGCCTTCTACGCAGGTCTACGATCAGATTGTGAAGGATTTGACAGAGGCTGCAAGCGTGCTTCCTGCGACTTATGCGTCCCCGAATATAGGTAGAGCGACTGCCGGTGCTGCCAAAGCATTACTTGCGAAAGTATACCTGACCAAAGCTTCGTTGCCATTGAAAGTGTCTGCAAACTACTCGGATGCGGTTAGTAAGGCGGAGGAAGTGCTTTCTTCCGCTGATGGCGGAACCGGGACTTATGGTTATGGTTTGGTCAACAATTATGCGGAAGTTTTTCTTCCGGCTTTTAAAAATAATAAAGAACACATTTTCTCTGCTCAGTTCAAGTCCAATTCTCTGGCGCAGGGAAATAATGAAAGTCCTCGTGCGATACTTTCCGGGATTCCGGGACTGAGCGGGAATTATGCTCATATGGTGCGCTACTATACGGTGGGCACTGATAAGTTTTTCAGTATTTACAAATTGTTTAAACCTACGGATAAGCGTCGGGACGTCACTTTTGTGAGGAATTTCACTAGCCCTACCAATGGACGAAAATATGGATTGAGCATTGCTAATACTGCGGTTCCAAGCGACTCGACACCTTTCTGGAACAAATGGTGGGACCCTAATTCTACTGCGGTAACCAACCAGTCGGCTGCTAATGTGCCGATCATTCGTTACTCCGAGCTGCTCTTGATCCATGCGGAGGCCGAAAATGAGGTCAATGGCCCGACTGACAAAGCTTACAAATCACTGAACAAAGTCCGTAACCGTGCAGGTTTGCCCAATTTGACTGCTGGTATCACCAAAGACCAGTTCCGGGATTCATTGTACCTCGACCGTCGTTTGGAACTGGTTTACGAGTACCAGCGCTGGTTTGATCTGATCCGTCAGCGTGACGCGGCTTATAACGGCACTTTTGTGAAGAACCTGCATAAAGTCGGGAAGACCAATGCTGCACCGAAGCACGCATTTTACCCGATCCCGCAGTCAGAAATTGATAACAATGCATTGCTGAAACAAAACCCGCTTTGGGAATAATAGCTTTCCTGTGATAGGATCATGATTGATTCGTTGAAAAAAATAGTTGCCTTCCTGGTATGGATAGTCGCGGTGCTTGTGTATCCGGCTGTCCATGCGCAGGACCAATCCCAAAAACCCAATATCATCCTCATTCTGGCCGACGATTTGGGTTTTTCGGATCTAGGTAGTTTTGGCTCTGAAATCAAAACACCTAACCTGGATAAACTAGCGGCGAATGGTTTGCGGTTAACACAGTTCTACAACAGCGGTAGATGCTGCCCTTCCCGAGCCTCCCTTTTAACGGGACTTTATCCGCATCAGGCTGGGGTAGGGGATATGGTTCAGGACAAAGGTGCGTCGGCATATCAGGGCTACCTGAGTGAAAACAGTGTGACGATTGCTCAATTATTGAAAACGGCAGGTTATCATACGATTGTTTCAGGCAAATGGCACGTTGGTCTGGTACCATCCGCACTGGCCCACAATCGTGGTTTTGATCATTCATTTACATTACAAAACAATGGCAGCAGTTATTTCAACTCCGAACCACTTTATAACGACGGCCGGAAGGTAACATTCCTGCTCAATGGGAAGGAAATTCACCGGCAGGATTCGTCGAAGTACCTTACCCAGGCCATTACCGATTTTGCGATTCAATCATTGGATCAAGTGAAAAACGATACTAATCCCTTTTTCCTTTATCTGGCCTATAATGCGCCGCATTGGCCGATACAGGCATTGCCGGAAGACATTACCCGCTACAAAGGCAAGTATCTGCAAGGCTGGGACTCGGTGAGGGCGGCCAGATTTCAAAAACAGATAGAGCTGGGTATTATTTCAAAAGAGTGGACCCTTTCGGACCGGTATGAAAATGCGCCCGACTGGAACACGCTATCGAATGCTGAAAAGGAACATTGGGACACCCGTATGGCCATTTATGCCGCTATGGTAGACCGGATGGATCATAGCATAGGCGAAGTCCTGGCCAAACTAAAACAGCTCAAAAAGGACGAGAATACATTAATCCTCTTCATTTCGGATAACGGCGGAAGTGGCGATACTGTGAAACAATGGGACTATGTGACCCAAAAAAACGGAGAGCCAGGCTCGGTGGCATCTATCGACAGCTACGATCCGCCCTGGGGCAATGTCAGCAACACACCATTCAAGTTATTCAAGAAAAATACACATGAAGGCGGAGTCGCATCACCATTCATCGCCTACTTTCCGGGAACTGTGAAACCGGGTACAATAAGCCACCAGGTAGCGCACCTCACCGACATTATGCCAACTTTCCTGGATTTGGCCGGGATCAAATATCCATCGGAATTCAATGGTAAACGACTAGTAGCCGCGGAGGGAATTTCATTGAAAAATTTGTTCAAAAACCCTCAGTTAACAAAGCCAAAGACTATTTTCTGGGAACATGAAGGCAGCCGGGCGGTGCGGCAAAATGACTGGAAACTTGTGGCGGAAATTAATCAGCCGTGGGAGTTATACAATTTGAAGAAAGACCGCACGGAGACGCACAATCTGGCAAATCAATACCCGGAAAAAGTATTGGAACTACAAAAGGAATATCTGGAATGGTCGCGGAAAGTGGGTGTGGTGGATTGGAATACGATCAAGTGAAAGTTTTAAAACGCAGGAATTTCAAAGTATTGATCATCATAAATTATCGATTATGAAAAGAATAATATTACGTTTCAACCGCTGGGCACTGGCCGCATTTACATTGTGGTCAGCAAGCGCAATTGCCCAGCATGCACCTACTCAGCCTTATCAGGGGAAAATTGGGAAGACAGTTGCAGACACGCAGCAGTCGTGGCCGGAAAAGAAAAAAGCACCCAAAGGCGCGCCGAATGTGGTTTGGATTTTGCTGGACGACATAGGTTATGGAGCAGTGAGCACATTCGGTGGACTCATTAATACGCCTACACTGGACAGTCTCGCCAATAATGGTTTACGATATACCAATTTCCATACGACCGCGATTTGCGCACCAACCCGCGCGGCATTACTCACGGGACGCAACCAGCATTCGGCGCATATGGGATTATTCCCTGAAACTGCGATCGGTACGCCAGGTTACGACGCGATTATGCCTTTTGAAAAAGCGACCATTGCGGAAATCCTGAAAGACAATGGGTACAACACGTTTGCATTAGGAAAATGGCACATTACGCCGCTGGCCGATCTTACACCGTCCGGGCCATTTAACCGCTGGCCAACCGGACGAGGGTTTGAACAGTTTTACGGATTCCCATCCCGCGGCAGCATTGACCAGTGGCACCCCGAGCTATGGGAAGGTACCCATCGTGAACCGGATCGTCAGGATGGCAAGCATTTCAATGAATTACTGGCCAATCGGGCGATCAGGTATTTGTCCGGACAAAAATCAGGCAACCCTGACAAGCCATTTTTCCTTTACATCGCTACCGGTGCAGGCCATGCGCCACATCAGGTTGCAAAGCAATGGTCGGACAAGTACAAAGGGAAATTTGACGGTGGCTGGGACGAGTACCGCGAAAAGGTGCTTGCCAATCAGATCAAACTGGGTGTAGTACCAAAAAACACGAAATTGACAGACCGTAATGCGGGAATCAAGGCTTGGAATACGCTTTCGGCGGACGAGAAGAAGCTATACGCACGGTTTATGGAAACCTATGCGGGATTCCTGGAATATACAGATTACGAAATTGGTCGGGTGATCAAGCATATCAAAGATTCCGGGCAACTGGATAATACTTTGGTGATCGTTTCGGTGGGCGATAATGGAGCAAGTAAGGAAGGAACATTTGTAGGGACGGTCAATAATTTCGGCGCGGAATTGCCGGAGGAACAAAGGCTTAAAAAGAACCTGGAACAGATTGACCTGATCGGTACCGAGTTTTCAAAAGTGAATTATCCACTGGGATGGGCGGCTGCCACCAATGTTCCGTTTCGGCAATGGAAGCAGGATGCGAATGCTGAGGGCGGCACGCATAATCCTTTAATCGTTTTTTATCCAAAAGGCATTCAGGAAAAAGGGGGGATTAGGAACCAGTACGGTCACGTGATTGATATTTTGCCTACTACTTTGGAACTGACGAACATCAAGGCGCCGACGGCTGTGAATGGTATCAAACAAGATCCGATTGAGGGTACAAGCCTGGTTTATAGCTTAAATGACGCTGCCGCTAAAAATCGTCACCTTGTTCAGTATTATGAGATCAAAGGTTCAAGATCGATCTACAAAGACGGCTGGAAAGCTGGCGCATTGCACGTGAGAGGCCAGGAGTTTGAGAAAGACAAATGGGAGCTTTATAACCTGACTGAGGATTTTAATGAAGCCAATGATCTTGCCACTACCCAGCCTGCCAAGTTGAAAAAGCTGCGGGCATTGTTTGAAAGCGAGGCTACGAAGTATAATGTGTACCCGTTGAAAGACGGTACTGAGCCTTTTACTTTGCCAACGGCTTATAATGATGTGGACAAAGTCGTGCTCTATCCCGGCCAGTCTACGATCATTGACATTGGCAGTCCGTTTGCGCTGAAACGTTCATTTTCCCTGGTAGCGGATGTGGAAAATCTGGGAGTAGAAACGGAAGGTGTGTTATTGTCACGCGGAGGCAGCGTGGGCGGTCTGAGCTTTTTTATTCAAAACCATAAGTTGCAGTTTGTCTATGCGGTTGGCGATGGGACGAAATATACGGCAAGTTCCGAAAATACCACGCTTCCGATCGGCAAGGCGGAATTGAAAGTCAGTGTGAAATATGATCAGAATGGTACGGGGTTGATCAGTTTGTATGCCAATAATATCAAAGTAGGCGAGACCTCTATTGGAAAAACTTCGGACGCATTGTACCTGCATGAAGGAGTGAATGTCGGTTTTGACGACCTGACACCGGTAGGGGATACCTATAAAGTGCCTTTTACCTATACGGGCAAAATCACTAAGGTGACTATTGATCTGGACCAGGACCAGCAGGCGCAATTGCGGACTGGGAAATGATTGTCAGGACACCGCAATAGAGGAATGTCAAATCGCATGATGTTACATGTCTGACGGCATTTTAAAATAAAATGTCACATTTAATACACCTAAATCGCGTAGCGACGTACCATCGATACCAAACGGACCAACAATTCGAATGAACAAACAACTGGTAACAATCTTCTTAGCAATATTCATTTTCGGCGAAATCAATGCGCAGGATCGTCCGAACATCCTGTGGATTGTAAGCGAGGATAATACCACGATGCTAGGCAGTTACGGCGACAAATTCGCGACTACGCCTAACCTGGACAAATTTGCTTCCGAAAGCATCCGGTACAAAAATGCATTCTCGACCGCACCGGTGTGTGCGCCTTCGCGTAACACATTGATCACAGGCATGTACCCGCCTTCCCTAGGCACAGAACATATGCGGAGCGAATATCCGGTACCTGATTTTGTGAGATTCTTTCCCAGGTATTTGCGGGAAGCAGGTTACTATACGACCAACAATGCCAAAAAAGATTACAACACGGACGATCAGTCTGCGGAAGCGTGGGACGAATCGAGCAACAAGGCTACTTACAAAAACCGCAAGCCCGGTCAGCCTTTTTTCGCTGTTTTTAATCTGAATGTTTCGCATGAAAGTTCATTGCACGAGCCCGTGGCATCATTACATCACGACCCAGAGAAAGTGGTTTTGCCGCCTTACCATCCGGCCACTCCCGAGCTGAAACACGATTGGGCGCAGTACTACGACAAGCTGGAAGAAATGGACCGGCAGTTTGCGCAGCTTTTGAAGGAATTGCAGGATGAAGGCCTGGCCGAAAACACGATTGTTTTTTACTATGCAGATAATGGTGGCGTGCTGGCTCGTAGCAAGCGGTTTATGTACGAATCAGGTCTGCATGTACCATTGATCATTCATCTACCTCCAAAGTATGCTCATTTAGCTAAGGAAAAACAAGGGACGGTGTCGGACAGGCTGGTCACTTTTCTGGACTTCGCGCCTACGGTTTTGAGTCTTACGGATATCAAAGTTCCTGACTATATGCAAGGCGGTGCTTTTTTAGGGAAACAGCAGAAACCGGAATCAGAGTATGCGTATGGCTTTCGCGGCAGAATGGACGAGCGGATTGACATGTCGAGATCGGTTCGTGATAAGAAATATCGTTACATCCGGAATTATTTGCCCAATAAAATTTACGGTCAGTACCTGGAATATCTGTGGCGTGCGCCGTCGGTGAAATCCTGGGAGGATGCTTACAAAGCGGGAAAACTGAATGCTGATCAGTCGAAATTCTGGGAGGCGAAGCCTGCCGAGGAGCTATTCGATGTGGATGCTGACCCGCATAACATTCGTAACCTTGCCGGTGACGCGAAGTATAAGTCGGAACTCGTGCGCATGCGAAAAGCGAATGATCAATGGGTTCGAAAATTGAAAGATGTAGGGTTTATCCCGGAAGCAATACTTTATGAAATCGCGAAGGAAACACCGCTGTACGATTATGCAAGAAGCGGCCAATACGATCTGGAAAAGATCATTGCCACGGCTGACATTGCGTCTTCACGAAATCCTGCGCATTCAAAAGAATTGATTAAAAGGCTCACCGACAATGATCCAGCGGTAAGATACTGGGCGGCGACCGGCCTGGCTGTCTTGAACGATGGTTCAGCGAAAGATTTGTTGAAAAAGTGCCTGAGTGACTCGGAGGCTGCTGTTCGGATTGCGGCAGCAGAAGCATTATATGTAACAAACACCGACAAACCGGGCGCGGTAGCAGCGTTAACAGAAGCTTTGAAAAGCGACAATCCTTATGTTCGCCTGCAGGCATTAAACATTTTGGATTTGATCGGTCAGGACGCAAAACCGGCGCTGGAACTGGTCAAGAAAATAGCAGATCAGAAGGCTGAAATGTTTGATTATGATATTCGTGCGGCGAAGGTGCTTTTGGAGAATTTAGGGAAGAGTGAATAACTATTGCTTAGACTTTTCATGAAATCCAGTCCAATCTACTTTTTCGAGAATTTCCGTCATACGCCGGTTCTTTTCCTTGAAGAAAGGATCCTCGGCTAATCGTGCAAATAGGGCCTCATTAATTTCAGGAAAAGAATCATCTGGGGTAACCTTCCCTATTAATTCCTTGCTTGCTTTTTGCGATTTTTCTTTTGTGGGCGGCATAATGTGTGTGACTTAAAGAATTTAATTTACGAATTTGAATGAATACGGCTCGTATGGCCAATGAGTTTCGTTAGAAATACCTACTTCTACGATTTTTCAGAAATCTGGGACCAATCTACCTTTGACAACGCTTCCTCGGCTTCCTGATGTTTTCTCTTGAAGAATGGTGACTGAGCCATAATTTCAAAGAGTGTCTCGTCGGAGAGATGAGAAGGATCACTGGAAGAAAATGGAACGTCAATTTCTTTCATTTCTTTGGGGGGAGTTTCTTTAATAGAAGGCATAGTGTTGTCGATTGGTTCATTCAAATTTAACCTATTTTTTACATTTGATCAAGATCCTATCATATCCGGTCCCCAGAGCATATTCTTCAATGCGATCTTTAATAACGCCCATTATCTCGAATGATTTGCACAACTCCTCAAAATTTGAGTTTATAGCTCTCTGGTAAAGATTAGTCCTTTGATTTCGCCCAAGCTCGAAAGATTTTTTATCCATAAATCCGGAAAAGGACAAAATTGCAGTTTTATTTTCATGCATGAATTCGATGGCGATCTTTGCGACGGTAGCGATAACTTTTGGCATATCACCATTGTTACTCCTGGAACTGTCGTCAATCATCCATTGTCCGTTGATAATTCGAAAATCACCGAATGCTAGGTTGTAGATTTCCTGATCCGGGAGGTTAGTGAATTCGCTTAAAATTCTGACAATTGATACTGATTTCGTTATGTTTCCATAGGTGCCTTCACTAACAAAAGAGTAAAGGTTGCCATCGCCGGATTTGCGATAAGAGTAAGATTCTTTGTTCATTAGGTTATGATATAGTATGTGTTCTGAAGAGAGTAAAGGAATTTCAGTCTCTGATCTAATCTTGCTATTCTTTAATATTTAGCTCAACAACAAAAAAATCTCCCTCAAATTGCTTCGAAGGGAGATTCTCAAATGGTATCCTCTTATTAAAAAATAAACTTGGTACTCAAAAAATTCGAGCTGTCTTCGTGCACTATTTCATTGATCATCAGCTTGTTGGCTTCGTTCATTTTGAATGCGACCAGCGAGCGGATCGAGAAGGCGCGGATGGCGTCGGCGACGGATAATGTCCCTTCGGCGCTGTCTTTGCGGCCCGTGAATGGGAACACATCGGGTCCGCGCTGACATTGAGTATTGATGTTCACGCGGCTCACCTGATTTACTAATGGGTCTATCAGCGAGGCTACTTCGTCGGCGTTGTTACTGAAAATACTAACCTGCTGTCCGTGCGTTGATTCGATCAAAAACTCGATCGTTTCTTCCAGGTCGTCGAATGGTACCACGGGCACGATCGGGCCGAATTGCTCTTCGTGGTACAGCTTCATTTTGCTGTTGACCGGATACACAACCGCCGGATAGAAAAACGAACCTTCTGATTTACCGCCGTTTTCGTTCACCACTTCGGCTCCGTGCGCGAGTGCGTCGGAGATACATCCGTTGAGATATTCAATTTTATTGGTTTCGGGAAGCGGGGTAAGCGATACGCCTTTTTCCCACGGCATCCCAAATTTCAATTCTGAAACAGCTGCATTGAATTGTTTCAAAAATGCGTCGGCCACACTCCGGTGTACCCAAATGATCTTCAAAGCCGTGCAACGCTGACCATTAAACGAAAGTGAGCCGGTAATGATCTCTTTCACAGCCAGACTGATATCGGCGTGCGGCGTAACGATCGCGGCATTCTTCGCATCCAATCCGAGTACCGCCCGCAGACGGTTTACTTTCGGGTGAGATTTTTTCAATTCATTGGCAACCTTGCTGGAACCGATCAGCGTCAGTACATTGATTTTGCCCGACTGCATCAGTCCCGGAACAATGGCGTTACCACGACCGTAAATGATGTTGACAACACCTTTTGGAAAACTGTCACGGAATGCCTCCTGCAATGGGTAATGCAGTAAAGTACCGAATTTCGGAGGTTTGAAAAGAATCGTGTTGCCCATGATCAGCGCGGGGATCAGGGTCGTGAATGTTTCGTTGAGCGGGTAATTGAATGGGCCCATACAAAGGACAACGCCCAATGGCGAGCGCCTTACCTGTGCTGCGATGCCATCCACAATGTCGAAACCGGACGAATCTCTGTCCAGGTTTTTCAGCGAGTCAATGGTCGCGTAAATGTATTCCACGGTACGGTCAAATTCCTTCACAGAATCCGCAAAAGACTTGCCAATCTCCCACATAATGAGCTTGACAATGATGTCTTTCTGCTCAATCATTTTACCAGTAAATTGCTCTACACAATGAATCCTTTCGGCTACTCCCATGGTAGGCCATTCACCCCGACCATTATTGTAAGCTGCTACCGCTGCATCCAGTGACTGCTCTGCTTCTGCGGCTGTGCAAACCGGGTAGCTGCCGATCAGCTTACGTTCGAGGCCTGCCTCTGTTCGCACAGAGATCGGTGAAAACACTTCGTGGACGGGGCCATCCCAGGACTTCATCTCTCCATTGCTGAGGTACTCGCGCTGATGGATCAGTGAGGGCAGGCTGAATTCTGCCGGAATGTCTTTTTCTTCAACAAAGATGTTCTTTAACGTGGAGTTGAAATCCATTGATTCAGATTTTTTGTGGATAAAGAATAAAATAAAAAGCGCACTGGGGTAATGACGAAGTTTTTGACTTATATCCTTAGTAACAACTCAAAATTTACGCAAGTTTTCAGTTCAGACGTTATTTCTTTTCGACATTTTAAAGAACCTGGTCATCAGAAAAATGGAGGCTAATGTAAGCCCCATGATCAATCCAAGCCACATTCCGGAAGCGCCCATGCCGAAATGAAAGGCCAGCACATATCCAAAAGGAATACCGATCACCCAATAGGCTATACCGATCAGGATGGTGGGTGTTTTGACGTCCTTGATTCCCCTCAATAATCCCGCACCGATCGCCTGAGTGCTGTCGGAAATCTGGAAAACAGCTGCAAAAAGCAATAGCAATGCGGCTAATGCCATTACTTCTGAATTGTCATTGAATGCTTTGGGAAGCTGAAACCTGAAAACCGCAAAAGCAATCGCACAAAGTGTTCCGTAAATGAGGGCGGTAAGTAAGGTACTTTTTCCGATGACAAATATTTTTTGCCAGTCGCCGCGACCGAGCGCATTACTCACCCGTATGGAACCTGCCTGCGCGAGTCCCATTGAAACCATAAATGTAAACGACGCGCTGCTCAGTGCGATCTGATGCGCAGCCTGCGCCACCGCTCCCAATGTGCCGATAATGATACCGGAAACGGCGAATGCACCAGCTTCCATACCGATCTGCAAGCTGCTCGGTACGCCGATATGCAGGAGTTCGCGCCATGTCTGGGCTTTCAATTTCCATTGATTACGGCCTACGGCGATGTATTTTTCAAAAGTTTTGTGACGCAGCACGACATAACCCAATGCGAGGAACATACAGCTTCTGGTGATCAGCGTTGCCCAGCCTGCGCCTTCCAGTTCGAGCCGTGGGAAGCCCCAGTTGCCGTATATCAGCAGCCAGTTGAGCAGAATGTTGAGTGGCATTCCCGCCAAGGAGAAAATCATGGCGGTACGGGTATGTTCCAGACCATCGGCAAACTGTTTGAGGGTCATGAAAAGCAGCATGGGGATAATGGAGAGCCCCATTAGTTTCATGAAAGGCATAGCCAGCGTCACCACTTCGGGATCTTGTCCCAAATGATGCAGCAGGTCTTTACCAAATACGAGCGTTGCCGAAATCGCCAGCGCTGTTAATGTACAAAGGCAAAAGCCATTAAAGAGATAATGTGAAACGAGCTGTGAATCACGGCGCCCGTTGGCCAGCGACACCATTTGCGAAACGGAAATCGTCATACCGATACCGATTACGAATGGAATGTTCATCGCATTGATCACCAATGCTGCGGCAGCAAGCTGCTTGTAGCTGATAGCGCCTACCATCGCGCTGTCGATGAGGTGGAGGGCCATCTGGGCCAGCTCTCCGATAATAATTGGAAATGCTAATTTTAAAGTTTGTGATGCTTCGTTTTTCATGGCGCTGTGAAGAAGTGGCTAAAAAAGGATGCAAAGTTAGACAAATACGGGTCAGAGACAGAATCTTTCGTTTTAATATATCATTATGGTAGAGTAAAATAGGGCCTAAAAGCGGTTTCCTATTGTTAGTAAAACGATTAAAAGACTATTGAAAAAATATTACAAAAACGGGATGGGCATTAAAAAGATAGGGTTGGGGATATTGCTTTTTATGTTTCATAGCCAGCAGCAGGGTTTTGCCCAAAGTCCTGATAAGTTGAAAATCACGGGAAAAATTATTGACAGTCAGACCAGCAGTCCGCTCGGGTATGCGAGTATCAGGCTGTTTCGCAGCGCCGACAGCAGCTTTGTAGCTGGTGCTATTACCGATGAAACGGGAGGGTTTGTGGTGGATATTGTCGCCGGGGGCTACTATGCATTGTCGGAATTCATTGGTTACAAGCCGCTTGTGACGCCTGGTGTAAGATTGACAGCGGCGAATGCTCCGCTCAATCTCGGAACATTGAAAGTGGTACCGTCTGCCAAAACACTGGACGAGGTTACGGTACAGGCGGAAAAAAGCTCAATGGAACTGTCATTAGACAAAAAAATATTCAATGTAGGGAAAGACCTGGCGAATGCGGGGGGTACTGCCGTGGATATCCTGACCAATGTACCGTCGGTGGCGGTGGATGTGGAAGGTAATGTAAGTTTACGGGGAAGTGGTAATGTTCGCATTCTGATCGATGGCAAGCCTTCGGGACTCGTGAGTATCAAAGGTGCGAGCGGGTTGCAGCAATTGCAGGGCAGCATGATCGAGCGCGTGGAGATCATTACAAACCCTTCGGCGCGGTATGAGGCGGAAGGTATGGGCGGGGTGATCAACATTGTTTTGAAAAAGGAAAGAAAAGAGGGTATTAATGGTTCGTTTGACATTATCACGGGACATCCGACTAATTACGGCGCTGCTGCCAATGTGAACTACCGCCGCAAAAACCTGAATTTCTTTATCAATTATACGGTGTCATACCGGAACACGCCGGGCAAGAATTTCGTATACCAGGAGCTGTACCGCAACGATTCTACATTCATCATGGAACGGGACATGCGCAGCAATCTGAAAGGGATGAACAATAGTGCGAGAGGTGGTATTGATTTTTATTTTAATCCAAAAAACATATTAACAGCGTCCTACACCTGGCGGACGAGTAAGGGAAAGCGGTTTTCGACGCTGAATTACAGAGATTATCTTTCCAACCTGAGCAACCTTACTACCATTACAAACCGTACGCAGGACGAAACGGAGACAGAGCCGAATTCTGAATATTCACTTACTTATAAAAAGACATTCAACAGAAAAGGACAGGAGTTTACCGCGGATGTGCGCTATCTGGACAACTGGGAAGATTCGGATCAGTACTATCATGAAAATGTGTTCAAAGCAGATGGCAGCCCGTCGGGTATTCCGCCGCTGTTGCAAAGAGCACTGAACTATGAAACTGAAAAACAGCTGTTGTTTCAGGCGGATTATGTACACCCTTTTGGCAAGAGCGGCAAGTTTGAGGCAGGTGCAAGAAGCAGTTCCCGGGACATGACCAATGATTACGCGGTGACGCAGCAAACGAGCGATGGCGGATGGATCACATTGCCCAACCTGACGAACGACTTTGTTTACGAAGAAAATATCAATGCGGCTTACGGGATCCTGGGTAATAAAACGGGGAAGTTTTCCTACCAGGCAGGTGTGCGTGCGGAATGGACGGGTGTGACCACGGAATTGAAACAAACCAAAGAGGTAAATGCGCGAAAATATGCTAATCTCTTTCCCAGCGTGCACGTTACCTATGATTTTGCCAAACAGAATGCATTTCAGCTGAGTTTCAGCCGTCGTGTGCGCAGACCGCAGTATAACGACCTGACCCCATTTGCGACTTATAGCGATAACCGTAACTATTGGAGTGGTAACCCGGACCTTAACCCAGAATTCACCAACGCCTTTGAATTGGGACACATTAAATATATGTCGAAAGGGTCATTGACATCTTCGATCTATTACAGGCATACCAATGGTAAAATTACGAGTATCCGGAGAGTTCAGGAAGACGGAAGTTCTTACACACGACCTGAAAACCTAGGTACGGAGGATGCTTATGGTGCTGAATTTACCAGCTCATTCACACCGTATCAATGGTGGAAAATGGATGGTAGTCTGAACTTCTTTAGGGCGATCACGGATGGTACCGGGCTGGATGAAAATTTCAAAAGTGATACTTACAGCTGGTTTGTGCGGGCAATGTCGCGGTTCACACTATGGAAAAGTGCTGATGTGCAGCTGAGAGGTAACTACGAGGCTCCGCAACAAACGCCGCAGGGTAGGAGAAAGGCACTGGCAACACTGGACCTTGCCGCAACCAGGGACATCTTGAAAAATAATGGAACGCTAACGCTCAGTGTGATAGACGTTTTTAACTCCCGTCGCTTCCGCTCCATTACTGAGGGGCCTAATTTTTACGCGAGAAACAGCTCCCAGGGGCGCCTGAGGCAGATTAACCTTACGTTTAACTATCGTCTGCACCAGGCGAAAAAGAAACCGAAGGAGGGTGCGGAGGGTGAATTTTAGTGGTTTTGATTTTCTTATAACCTTTTTGTTGCGTATCTTGTTTTTGATTTTACGCCCCCTTCCTATCAAAGCGCTGGTAATGAGTTGATTCATTTGCAATCAATTTTACATTCATCTACTAAGAAATATGCAATCAGGCTATGAGCACAAAACCAAATAGATCAATTTTTCTTGCCGACGACGACGCAGACGATTGCATGTTGTTTCAAGACGCATTGAAAGAGGTGAGTACTACAACGGAACTTACAACTGCGAATGACGGAGTAGAGCTGATCAACCTGATGCAGACCAGTGTTCCCCCTCCCCCGGATGTCATTTTTCTGGATCTGAACATGCCCAGGAAAAATGGTTTTGAATGTCTGGAACAGATTCGCAAAACCAAAGCCTGGGAATCTATTCCGGTGGTCATCTTTTCAACAAGCGGGCAGGAAGAAATGATAAGGAAGGTATATGAGGAGGGAGCCAATTATTTTATCAGAAAACCGGGGTCTTTTCTTAAACTGAAACAGGCGATTAAGCAAATATTGGATATTGACTGGACCAAGCATACTTTTAAGCCGGCTGCTGAAAATTTTTACTGCCAATACTAAACATTGATCCGGTCACTTCTATTTCATATTGTATCATCTTCGAGACGAAAACCAGGTGAGCAATCCTGACGCCAAGGCCTCAGCACGGGCCAATGATAGCGAAAGCAAGTTCAGAAATACGATGAAACAGGCCCCGGTAGGAATAGCTGTCCTGCGAGGTAATGATTTTATTGTGGAAATGGCCAATGATTCCTACTTGCGCGTAGTAGACCGCACAGAGGAGGAAATGGTCGGAAAGTCTCTGTTTACTTCATTGCCGGAGGTAAGGGAGGCTATCGAGCCGATCCTGAAAGAAGTAATGAGAACCGGTGAGCCTTATCATGGCAACGAGTTCGCAATTCACCTCAGCCGGTTTGGCGCAGAACAGCAATGTTATTTCAATTTTGTGTATCAACCTCTTTTTGAAGACGCAATCGAAGCTTCCGGCATTATTGTCGTGGCGACGGAAGTAACACAGCAAGTGCTTTCCCGGCAGGCTTTGCAAAGGAGCGAAAACCAGTTCCGGAATCTGGTAACGCAGTCTCAGTTTGCCAAAGCAATATTCAAAGGGCCAGATTTCGTGATCAGCATAGCCAACGAAAGCATGCTGAAATTGTGGCGCCGCGATCTCGAAGAGGTCGTAGGGAGGAAGCTTTTTGAGGTATTTCCTGAGTTGAATGAACAGAAGTTCTCGGTATTACTGAAAGATGTTTTTGAGCACGGTACGCTGCACCGGGAAAATGAGGCGGTCATATCTGTTGATGGGCCGGGTGGTTTGAGAAAACATTACCTCGATTTTCAATATGCTCCCATGTATGAGGCGGATGGACGGGTGTCGGCTATCATGGTGTCACTCAATGATGTGACCGATAAGGTAAAATTCCGCCAGCAGATCACCGATGCTGTGGACCGGTTGTCGCTTGCAACGGACGGTACCAAGCTGGCCACATGGGATCTCAACATTCAAACCGGTCATATCATTTATTCGGGCAGGTTGGCCGCCATTTTCGGATATGACGAATCCAAAATTCTGAGTCATCCGGAGCTCAGAGATCACATTCATCCGGAAGACAGGGTTTCCATTGTGGAAAAAGCATTTGCGACCGCGCTGGAGACCGGTACCTATTATTATGAGGCAAGGATCATCCATCCTGATCATAGCATTCACTGGATCAGGACGCATGGGAAGATCTTGTATCAGGAGGGGCATGTACCCCACCGGATGCTCGGTACCATGATGGATATTACCGACCGAAAGGAAGCGGAACTCGCCTTGAAAACAAGCGAAGGTAAATTCAGGACATTGGCTGACTCCATGCCGCAGTTTGTCTGGACGGGTGATACGGAAGGCAATCTCAACTATTTTAACAAAGCCGTATTCGACTACACGGGTTTTACAGCTGAACAGATCGCCACCAATGGCTGGCTGCAATTCATTCACCCGGACGAAAGGATCGAGAACATCCGGCGCTGGTATCATGCTATTCAAGATGGTATGGATTTTGTGATCGAACATCGCTTTCGAAGGGCAGACGGAGAGTACCGCTGGCAGCTGAGCAGGGCAATACCCCAGCGCAACCCGGAAGGGAGCATTCAGATGTGGGTAGGGACCAGTACGGACATTCATGACAGCAAAATGTTCATTGATCAGCTCGAATCGCAGGTTCAGCTTCGAACAAAGGAACTCACTATTGCAAACAATGAATTGGTGAAGACCAATATGGAGCTCGCGCAGTTTGCTTACGTGGCCAGTCATGACTTGCAGGAGCCGCTTCGCAAGATCCAGACTTTTGCTACGCGCATCCTGGAAACCGAAGTCAGTAATCTCTCGGATAGGGGCAAGGATTATTTTAAAAGAATGCAGTCGTCTTCTACCAGAATGCAGCAGCTGATTGTTGACCTGCTGGCATTTTCACGTGCTAACGCGGTTGAAAAACATTTTGAAAGCACCGATCTCAATGGGGTTTTACAAAATGTAAAAGACCAGCTCAGCGACTTGATCCAGCAAAAGAATGCATTGATCGTCAGCGATGAATTACCAGTGGTCAATGTCATCGTGTATCAGTTCGAGCAATTGTTCATGAACCTGATCGCGAATTCATTGAAATTCACGAAACCAGATACCCAGCCTGTTATTCATATCCGGACGGGCCTCATTGCCGGTCAGTTGATACCGCTCATTGAAGCAGATCACCAAATAACTTACCAGTTCGTGTCATTTTCGGACAATGGAATTGGTTTCGAATCACACTTTAAAGACAGGATTTTTCAGGTATTTCAGCGGCTTCACAACCGGAGCGCCTACGAAGGAACGGGTATTGGATTGGCTATTTGTAAGAAAATCGTTGAAAATCACAAAGGCCTGATTGATGCAGTGGGTAAGCCTGATATCGGCGCTACTTTTATCATTTACCTTCCTGTTGAATAAAGGAATTCAATTCGCTGGCGACTCAGACTGGGAACGTTTGGTCTGGTAAGTAATGCTGATACCGATTAGAATGATGATACCTCCCAGGATCATCTGTAATGTGATTTTTTCACCAATAAATGCCCACGCAAACAGCCCGGTCACTACGGCCTGGCTCAATAAACTGAGCGATACTCTTTTTGCATCCATTTTCTTGACTGCATAACTGATCGTAAGCCAGCCAAGTAACTGACATATCAATCCCTGAATTACAAAAACACCCCAGATCGTCGGTTGAAAATCCCAGAGCGGTTCATTCATAAAAATACAGATCAATAGCAGATATAAACTGGAAACGGCCATGCTGACTACCATGAAACTGATGATATCAATCCGGTTCAGTACTGTTTTGCTGATCAGCATGTACGACGCGTAAAGCATACCTGACAAAATGGCGAGCATAAATCCTTTATCGAATTGCATCTCCGCAAATGCATCAAGTCCGATTAGAATAACCATTCCTATTAATGCAACCAAAGTCCCAATCCAAAAGCGGGGTTTAGGTTTATCAGGCAAAAAGAAAAAAGTACCCACGCCAACCCAAACCGGAGACAGATTGGTCAGTAAGGTAGCCTGTGTTGCATTGGAATATTGAATCGATACATTCCAGACCGCAATGTCGGTAGCGAAAATGATGCCGCACATGAAAATCGGAAACCACAACGCTTTGGCTGGTACCGTAAATTTTTTGGTAATAAATAAATAGGGCAGCAGAAAGAGAAGACCGAAAAACATCCTGTAAAATGCCGAAGTGATTCCCGAAACCGGTGCCCATTTTACCAAAACAGGAAAAATGCTGATACTAATGATTCCGATAATCAGGGCAATGCGGGGATTTGGCATAAATCAGATAAATTCAAGGCAAAGATAAGGATTCGTCAAAGCTATTATATGAAGGAAATCGACCAGTTTTTCATGAACAAACCCGAGCCGACCAGAAGTTGTCTGACGGCGCTGAGGCACATTGTCTTGAAATTTGATGCAAGCGTTGCTGAAATCTGGCGATATTCCATGCCTTTTTACACTTTTGAAGGCAAACGATTTTGCTACTTATGGGTGGAAAAGAAAACCGGCCAACCCTATGTAGGCATTGTGGACGGGAAACTCATTGCGCATCCGTTTCTAGTAGCCGAGAAACGGACGCGCATGAAGATCATACCGATCGATCCGGCTCAGGATCTGCCTCTGGAAATGATTTATGAAATATTCGAAATGGCGATCAATGCTGCCAAGCGTTAATCAATGTGTCTTTAATGTCGGTTTCGCACGGTCATACTGGATCGGCCACACGATGTCCTCACCCAGCTGATGTGCCGCATGCAGCGGTAAATACGGATCGCGAAGCATTTCACGCGCCATAATGATCAGGTCAGCTTCACCGTTTTTAAGAATATCTTCTGCCTGTTGAGCGGTAGTAATGAGGCCCACCGAGCCGGTTAATGAGCCGGTTTCTTTTTTAATTTGGGCAGAAAACGGAACCTGATAGGACGGTCCGATCGGAATTTTAGCGTACGAAACCAGTCCCCCAGAGGATACATCAATGAATGCGATATCCTTGGTTTTGAGAATTTCGGCAAGCCGAACAGACTGATCAGCATCCCAGCCGCCTTCTGCCCAGTCAGTGGCCGAAATGCGGACGACAAGCGGCAAATCTTCGGGCCATACCGAGTGAACAGCTTCGATGATTTCCAATAGTAGACGGATTCGGTTTTCAAAGCTTCCGCCATATTCGTCGCTACGCTGGTTGCTGAGGGGTGACATAAACTGATGCACCAGGTAACCATGGGCTGCATGTACCTCAATCACCTTAAACCCAGCCTGCAATGCTCGTACAGCAGCCAGTTTGAAATCTTCAATTACTTTATTTATACCTTCCAGATCAAGTTCAAGTGGCACATCGTCCTTGTCAGAAAAGGCAATAGCGGATGCGCTCACTGCTTTCCAGCCGCCTTCCTCCACCGGTACATGCCCGCGACCTTTCCATGCAGGATAGGTACTGGCCTTGCGCCCGGCGTGTGCAAGCTGGATGCCCGGAACCGCACCCTGGGCCGTAATGAAGTCAGTGATTTGTTTCAGTTTTTCAATATGTTCGTCCTTCCAAATACCCAGGTCCTGGGGGGAAATCCGCCCTTCCGGAGATATTGCGGTGGCTTCTGTGATCAGCAGCCCTGCCCCACCCACAGCCCTGCTACCCAGGTGAACCAGGTGCCAGTCGTTGGCGAAGCCGTCCACGGACGAGTATTGGCACATAGGAGAAACGACCAGCCTGTTTTTTAAGGTAATACCTTTTAATGTGATTGGACTGAATAATTGGGATGCCATTGGATGATATTTTATAATAAATTAATTTTCTTCAATGACTTTAACGCGGCCTACTTCGCCGGATTCAAGCCTTACTTTAATGCCGTGCGTATGTTTCGGGGCGCTGGTTAGAATGTCTTTGACAATGCCATGGGTAAGTGTGCCGCTGCGCTGATCTTTTTTCAAAACAATGGCGACCGGAAGCCCTGGCTTAATATGCTTCCTTTCCATGCCGGATAATGTAGTCATGAGGTACTTTAAGTTTTTGCTGCTTTTATTTTTTGTAAAATTTTGATCTCATCAATGGTAATGGTGCTGATCAGTTCGAAAAGGCCGTTAATGGTTTTTACGTCGGAAAGCATTTTCCTGGCCGGCGACTGGTCAGCCTTTTCAATGCCTAGTTCTTTGATCTCTTTTTTTCTTTTGGTCAATAACTCAATAAGACGGTGATTTTGCGGCAGGGATTCACGGGTAATTTCAAAACTATTACCTGTTTTTCCTTCAATGACATCGGTAGCAGCCAGCAGTTGCCGGTCTATCTGCCGGATCATCATCTCAAATTCCACCGAAAAGTCAGAATATTCGAGACCCTGAGCGTAGGTAGAGAGCGACGCAATGTACGAAGTCAACATATGGCTGGTGGCGACAAACTGATGGTACTCCTCCATATTCAGCTGCTGACGTTTCGGCTCTGAAAGCATTTTCTGAAAATTGTCGGACAGGTTGGCCATCGCAATGATCGCGTCTTTACGCAAAAGTTTCAACTGGTTAATGTCCAGGTCCTTACCGGCGAATTTTCCAGCCACAATGTCGAAATACTTTCGATTCGCATTCAAAGCATCCTTAATGTACTGGTTGATTTGAGAATGTTCCCACACGGGCAGCACATAAGATGAAATCAGGTATGCGATGATCGAACCAATGATCGTATCCGTAACCCTCTCCTGTAAAACCGCCGTAATGTGCTGTGGGTTCAGAAAATTGAACGAAAGGATCACATATAACGTGATCGACGTGGACGCAATGAAGTAATTGATCTTTAAAAAACTGTAAGCCAATATCATTGCCAGCATCATCAGAATGAACAATGCCGTGTTATCATGGATGAGGTACAGGAAGAGAAATCCGGTGGTCACGCCCAGTATCGTTCCTCCGATACGGTACAGGTTACGCTGCTTGGTGATGCTGAAAGCTGGTTTCAGGATCACCGCAATGGTAAGAAGTATCCAGTAGCCATGCCCTAATTCAAAAAACAAGGAAGCAATGTAACCTACCAGCAACCCAACCGTCACACGGACCGCATGTCGGAAATGACTGGATTTCAGCGAAAGGTTATCCAGCAAAATCCGCGGATGGTACTCCTGTTTAGGGATAAAGTTTTCAGTTTCAACGGTCAGTACATAACCTTTGCTCAGGTCAGCATCATAGGACGTAGCGCGATGCAGTTTTTTAACACGCTCGGTCACATCCTGTAAACTGTTGAGTATCTGACGCAGCATGATAAAATCTTCCATATTATCATGGGTCATTGTGTATTCCCGCATTCTCTCAAATGCCTGCTGACATTTGTTGAAAGCTTCATCCAGATCATGTTTGGGCGAAGAGGGAAAACCACTTTGAACGGCCAGGCCGATCTGCTGGATTTCCGCAGCCAGCCAGGTAATGTAGGTTCCGAAAAGCCTCAACACTTTGGTATGGTCGAATGCTCGGTGCAGGTTCGTATAATTCTGCTGAGAGTTCAGGATTCTTTCGAAAAGGTCAATACTATCCAGAAACATGAGCATCAGTATCCGGCTTTTGTTAGTGGATTCTGAGACAATTTCCCTGGTTTTAAATAGAATTTCCCGCAGGTTTTCATGGTTTTCCCGAAGTATGACCTGCTGATGTATCATGCGGTTAAACAACTCATCATAATCAGGATTCGCGAAATAATAACCTGCTTTGATGGACAAGAGCTTGCCCAGTTCAGCGAAATTCTCTCCCAAAAGCTGCTGTATTAGTTTGTATGGCAGCAGCTTTTCCAGTACCATAAAAAGTGCGAAATACCAGATCCCGCCAGCTGCGAATATGGCGGCGGTACGCAGTACCATATCTCCACTCAGGTGATCGTCGATATTAAAGACAAAAACCAGCAGCGAAATGAGCCCAATACTGTTCACACGGTTACCATACACGCCTACCAGGGAAAAAAGCATCCCGAAGACAATGATCTCAATGAAAATGACAAAGTGAATATGCCGGAGATAGCCGGTAATGCAAGCAACGACAAAGCAGGTGGCGATAGCGATCAGCAGGGAATTACGTCTCCTTTGGTAAGGGCCGGGATTGTCGGTGCCGCCTATAAGCAATGTGCCCAGCGGAAATGCGATCATCTCGCTGAGAATACCATAATGTTGAAAAATAAGGCTGGGAATGACAGTTCCCAGGGTTAATCTGACACCGGTTGATAAATAATGGCTGGAAATAAACTTCTTAAACTCGTCGAGGTAATTCATGCTTACTGGTTTCTTGATAACATTATCTTATATATTAATTTGATTATCAAGCAAGATTGCGGTCTATTTTAATGGTTAACAAAAACTTGTTCCAACTGGATTCATGCTACGCTCGAAAGATGTAAATTTTTTGAAGAAAAACAAATTTGGTTTGTCGGGTAGGGTTAAGGATGAAGAACAGCGGAAGTTGTGGAGTATGGTTTTCGGGGTAGAATATTTCGATCCGCTCTCAGATACCATGAAGCAATCACCTCTGGATATACACAACGGGTCATTGCATCGTTAGCTGATAACTTCACTTTTGAATCCTTTCAGGCGAAACTGGATTTCGACGATCAACTGAAAAAGGAAGTCCATACGGACATGTTAGCTGCTCTACAACAACGAATTAACGAGCTCGCTGACCTGGAAAAGCATAGCAGAGAGAAATCTTCATTTCAGCTCGTGGGAGCTTTATTCGATTTGCCATTCAAACAGGTTTAATCTTTCCACAGATTATTGAATGGAACCTAACTGAAAACGCAATTACATGTATTGATCCGATTAAGGGAAATCCCCACCTGGTCGTAAAGCAAGCTGACGTTTTAGAGATATACCAAATTCATGCCATTACCCAATTGAGATGAGATTTGTAATCTAAGAGTAGTAATGGTTGAAAAGCAATACTAAAAAGTTTATTTCTCAGAACCTTACCGAAAAATAATTTGCACTTTGATTTCCGACGTTGCGAGATCGTTAATATCCTGGGTCCATGGGTTCAAGTCTTTCAACTTGGCGCTGTCTACGTTGGCTATAAAAATTTCTATATGTTCAGTATAATTATTCGAATTTAAATTAAAATTATTTAGTGGTAGTGTATAAGGGCTTCTATTAGTTACTTTTCGGTCACAACTAACCAAAGTGCTATGAGAAAGATTTTTACGAAGCGATTTATTTGCCTTGTCATCACTTGTTTAGTGACGTTTAGTATCAGTTATGCGAATCCTAAAATTGATCCAATCAAGTTTACCCTGTCTACCGACGCCACAACAATTTCTTTAAACCAAGAATTTGAAATCAAAATTACCGCCAGCTACCAGGCAGTTAATCCTAACCTAGTGTTCGTATTCAAAGGTGCTACATCTTTCAGAATAAAAGTCGCATTTCCAGAGGGGTTCCGACAAACCGGGGGTACATATGCTGACTATATTGGCACGGAGTTGTCGTCCTCAAAACAGACAGTATCCTACACTTTGAAAGGTAAATTCATATCGCCATCGTCCGACGGAACTTTCTTGTTACTTCGAAGCAATCAAAACGCAAACAGTCAAAGTGATTTTATTCTGGCTGGCCGTCTTGGATTTACAACATTTAGCCCTTCCGATAGTGCGATAGAACCGTCAACAGCTAGAATAGCAGTCATTACTCAGGAATATATTCCATATATGACAATAGCCGAATTCAATCTCGGAGAAGCTGATTCCTCAAAGGTGATTTATATTAATGAAGGTAAAAAATCAGGAATATTTTTAAGAGACGATACTACGCCGACCACTGACCTCGGCTCTTTGGTGCTCGTGTATGGAACCAAGAGGTATAAAAGAAAACATGACAGGATATTCTTCCCGGAATGGTGGGGAGCAGTGGGCGATGGAGTTGCAGATGATCAAAGTCAACTTCAAGCAGCTTCCATTGCAGCTGGTGCCTTGAAAGCTGAATTAAAACTTAATTTTTCGTATGCAATATTTAGTCCTTTGACATTGCATTCCGACGTATCTGGATCAGGCACGATTTGGACGAGATCCACCGGTGAAGTGTTTATTGGAAAAGATGCATTAACAATTAAAGATATTAAGATTAACGGAAAATTGTCAGGAACTGTAAGTGGCAAAGGCTTGTCAGCGCAAAATAAGGCGAGAATAACCCTAGATAATATAAGGGTTACTAATGTAAGGGGTGTCGGTATCTGGGGCGATGGGGTGAACTATATAAAAGTCATAAACTGTACGACGGATAGCACGATGACTCATTTTGGTGATGGAATTTATGTTGGACAGGCAATAAACCCAATTATTTCAAATAATCACTGTACTCACTTTGGTCGGATTGGGATCGTTTGTGAAGGGGAACCAGCAACTCCTACTATGGACGCGATTGTGACAGGAAATATATGTACCGACGCAATTATGAGTGACGACTTTAAAAACTATCCAAACGCTGGTATATGGATGGAGAACACAGCGGGAGCTACTTGCAGTGAGAATGTGGTTGGCAATCTTTTTGCACGAGGAATTGTTATCACGCCTGCAGTTGAGAATGACGTCCAGCATCATTACATTATAAATAACAATAAAATTTTCAATGTCGTTGACGGCGGAACAAATATTGGCCGCGGCATTGCCATTGCGAGAGGAGAAAAACAGGTGTTCGATATTTCAGGGAACATTTTAACAGATTGCAAGAGGGGTATCGAAGTCTCGTATGTAGCATCCGCCAACATTAGGGGAAATACTTTCTCTAGGAAAAATCAACCTGCAAGCTGGTTTGATATGAATATTTACCTAATTCCGTCGATATCTTCGTGGACTTCGGAATTCGCGATAAGCAATTGCGTTAACAATGTAAACTCAACGGCTGCTCTACCCGTGTTCGTTAATTACGTCGCTAATCAAAAAGCAAATATCTCTATATCGAATTGTATTGGAAATTTTGCCTTTGCGAATTATACCTATCCAATCACAGGAAATGTTAGTGTGAAGGGCACTTTGATGGATTACACTTTGATTACTGGCTCTTCTTCCTATTTGAGCTATGTAACAGGGAAAAGTTCGTTTGAGGATTGCGACTTGATTTTGCCTGCCAATGGTCAGTTGTTTACATCAGGCTCCGAATTAGCCATAAATAGCAGCCGGGTTAGCTCCGCATCGCCAGCGCTATTGGTGTTTTGGGATACAGGATCAACGAAAATGCGAGTATCAAATAGCAATTTTACCAATGTGAGGTTTCACGATATCAAAAAGACAGACCACGAATTCTATTTATATAATTCGATGTTTGAGGGCTATGACGCTACGCAAGGCTTATTTTCAGCCGCTACCGCCTTAACGATATCAAAGCTGGAAGTTGATGGTTGCACTTTTTCTAAAACCATTATAGTACAGCCAATTCAATTTAAAGGCGTGACAGATGCTCGGATGGGCAATAATTCCTATATATCAGCTAGTCTCACTAAAAATTTCATCCCTGTTTGGCAAAGTCGAACACTCCCGGTCGGAACGACTGTCGAGCGACCTGCTGTCACGCAAATAGGTTATAAGTATTTTGATACAACTTTAAGCAAAGAAATCTACTGGGATGGCGTGGAATGGGTGATTATCACAACTGCTCCGAGTTTTCTTTCCAATCTGACATCTACTGCACCCACAACAAAAGCCGCTCTAAACACGAGCTTTGGCACATTGAAAGCTGGAAGCGTAGTTACGTATCAGAATGCAACGAATGCATTGATGACGGGGAGGGAATTTCGAAAACTTTCAGACGGAGCGTCTTCAGATTGGGTGATTTCAGTTTGGGCAACAGGGGAAAAGGCTTTAATGCTGTAGTGCTTTGTAGCTTGACTTTGAGAATAAGATGTTGATTAAATATGCAACGCTCCCGGTAGTCGCTTTACGGGAGCATTAGGTTGTTCAACATCAAGCTGCTACCATTACTTTGTAGACTGAGCTCAAATCTAATAATGTCACTTATGAAAACTACACTAAAACTGTTTGGAGTTTTAATCCTAGTATTGTTTCAATCCTGTGCAGTAGTTGACCACGCGCCGAAGCCCACCGGGTCAGCTATGTTTTATCGTCTCGGGACTCGTGGGTTTGCGTTGGACATATTTGTCGACGGTGTGAAGGTTGGAAGTTTTTCTTCATTTGCAAGAATCTTGATACCGAATTGTGGTGATGAAAACGCTTTCACAGTAGATAATTTAACTGAGGGAAGTCATAAGTATGAAGCAAGAGAGACCGGAACGCCTAATCCTGTAATATTGAAGGGTTCGGTAACTGTGGTAGTAGATCAATGCACCAAGGAACTATTGGTTTATGACTGGTGGGGTGGGTAGATGCGCTCGTACCGGTTAATAAGTTGAGTTAGTAAGTGGTATTTTTTCTTGGTATCTAACAACAATCTTCTGATTTCTGCCTCCAACCATGAACGCAAGCAATTTGGATATTGACTTGGCATCGATAAATCGCCTGAGCAATTTTTTGGAAAACTTCACCAGCGACCCTGATGAGGCTTTAAACTTATCTTCTGTTCAGAAGGAAAACCTTAAAGCGATTGAAGGAGATCTCACTGCGCTGATTGAATACATTCGAGTCGAAAAATCCAAGAGTTTTTTATCAACAGCAGAGTTACACATGAAATGGGTGGGAGGCGTCATTCCGTTAGGAAACTTTTTACTGCAACGACGACAGTATTTCATCGACGTTCTTCCCAGTTACATCGAACATTATATCAAAATAAGTAAGGAGTTGTTGTTTGATAAGAAACTGTCTGACTTGACAGGAAGGGAATTCAATATCTATCTTCAGATTATAGGCGTACTTAGGATCGAGCCAAATTATTAATGGAAAATTACGGGTATAGTGCTTTATAGTGCCATTCTTGATTACTAGGCTTTATAGTTCATTCTTGATTACTAGTCGGAATGTGCCTAGCAGGGATGGCGCTAGTGTTGACGTTGACAATTGGCGCGTAACAAATCTTTAATTTCAATCGTTTCGTGGCTTTTGAGAAATTGTATTTTTTGAAGAAAACGGTTACGTAAGCCACGTCTACATGTCGAATATTTGAAATAGAAATATATCTGCGTGGTAATCAAAATAATTGTATAAAAAAATTCATATCTCAGAAAGACGAGTAGCTTTTAAAAGTCTAATGCTTATTCGTCGTACAATCATCAAAGCATTCAACTGGAAGTATTTAGATCGCAGCATAGAACTGTTTTTCAGACACTTAATCGCTGAGCAGGAAAGTGTCTGGGGCGGGAAAAAATCTGCACAATGCGATAGTTTTTCTACAAAAAATAATTTTGCGCATATGTTTTATAATTTCCAAGATTCGATTTAACTTACCGTTAAATAAGAATTTGACGCAGGATATGTCGATCACGCGTATATTAGAATTGCATTTTAACCCTTCCAATTTACCACCGATCATTCTTAAATGTACTTTGGCATAAATATTAACTTCTCTCTGACTACAGGACGAGGGAATTTCGTTTTAATGATGTAAAGACACCGATATTCTTTATTTAACCCCCCCCCTCTTGACTGAATCATGACCGACCTCAAAAGCTACGAAAGAATCGTAAATGAATTAGTGATAAACAAAAGCACTGATGTGTCCTACACCAACGGCGCCGAAAATTCTACCATTGTTATGGAGAATCTATTTCTCGCGGCGGCGAAGGAGGTAATAATTTTGACAGGATCTTTTCATAAAGATGTTTGCGATGATGTTGAACAGAGATTCGTCTTCTCGCTGAAAAGATTTTTATTAGGAAGGGGAAAGATTTCAGTCGTCATGAATGACTACAATCCTGTAATCCATGAGCCAAACAGTGTTCTGAGTATTTTAAGGCAATATGCCTGCACGCCCGGCTATGAAGCGAACATTCAAGTTCGAACAACATCAGAGGAAGTGGTCTTCGGAAATTTTAATGTCCATTTCATGGTCGCTGACGATTCTATGTACCGGTTAGAGTACGACACTAGAAGTTACCTGTCTGAATTTTGCTTTAATGATGCAAACACATCCAATGTCCTGCGACAGAGGTTTGATCTTTTATTTAAAGCAGCAACGCCATTCCGGCTACAAGAAATGGAACTGGCATAATTAGCTTTCTAAACCTATCCTATATCGCAATAACTTCTATCTTAACATGTTTGACGGTATCCAGGAGACTATGGATATTGACAGGTGCAACTCGATTTTCGAGTTATTCTCCGCCTTCAATTTCGCATATGCTATACTTTCCACCCCCAATGGCCAAATTGTAACTACAAAGGACGAGCAGACAGTGCAATCAAAAGATTCCAATTCATTTGTGGATATGGTTGACTACCATTTGGTTAAGCCGTTTGCTGTTCTGAATGATACCTTCGAGAAACAACGGCTTGACATTCATCACTTGAAAAGTGAAATCTTGGCAAGAAAGGACATTGCAATACAATCCGGGAATGAAAAACAGGAGTTACAATGCAACGGAATGATCAAACGCGTTGATGGACAAAATTACGCCTATGAAATTTGTAAAGACAGTGCGGAAAATGAAAAAAGGCTTGCAAAAGACAAAATTGACAACAAATTCCCATACATAAGTTTTTTGTTGGCTCTTTTTTGCATTTCCGTCCTTGTGTTAGCGACAAGTCAGTCCCCTCACAAGCATGTAACTCTGTTACTAGTAGATATATCTCTTTATGTCTGCTATAAAAAGATCAAATCGTCGCTTGCCGCCAAAAAGGCATTTACGTATTGGGATATATCATTTAGCTATTTGTGCTTTCTTTCGGTTTGCGTTATTGTACATTTCACAGTAGGTTTTTTTGTTCCAAAGCCGATTATCGACACCATCAATTACTATGAGACCGCGTTTTATTTGAAGAGAATGTTAGTATTCACAAATGTGATCATTCCTTTTTCCCATTTCGGATATTATTTACTCTCATTTAAGAACAAAACTCGTGATATTGAAAAGACGTCTCGAGAGCAGTTGAAGTTGATTGAGGAAATGAAGAAGAACGTTAGAAAGGAACTGGATGCAATGAAAATTGAAAAGCAGTTTTAATTGACGCATAAACGTAGTCGTAACATTACCTCAACTAGTATGCTTGATAGTTATCAAGCGGAGCAAAGGCTTCTGCCTGCGTGTTGTTAAGTCGATAAGGGTATTCTTCCCTAATGACCAGATCTAAGTCTATCTTGGGATTGTTTGCAAATAATGGGGTTGTGGCTGTGTAGGCAGTGGAATTCAAGTTTCAGTGTTTATCACGAGACCGCACGTTTTAAAAAATGCTGCGCTGAAGCAGTGTTTCCTTCAAATGAACCCACTGCACAAACTAGCTGAGTTGTGTCTTTATGGATATTAAATAGAGTCTTATTTTTATTCCGGGTATACAATGAATACGATTGAGATGTAGTTATCACGAATATTCATTCGACGAGATCCACTGTGAATTTCATTGTGATAACTTGCTTCTCACCAACAAAATGCCTTCATTTAGCCCACAAAGGGCACTTTTTCAGATACTAAGAACTCGTCGAGGTAATTCATGAAAAGGAATCAACGGTAGCTATTACAATACTACTATTTTAATTTTACAAGCAGCAAAAGCCGTACCATTTTTTGCCATAATTTAGGGGCGTTTCTGAACGTTGGAGACTGGGATGCAGTTCTGTTTAAAAGCTGTTGCCCGTTAAGTGAAATTAAATATTGAAAAAGCATATTAAACGAAATGCGCGGGTCATGCGCTATGTGATTTATAAAGAGACCCTTGTCGACTTTAAGGATCATTTCTGGACATTTGTAGGCTCATTTCTGGGGATTGGTATTATCGGGTTTTTGAATGAAAAAAGTTTTACAGATTCTGATAACCTGTTTCTGATCGGATCATTCGGGGCATCGTCGGTTCTGATATATGGCATTGTCAACAGCCCACTTGCACAACCTCGAAATCTGATAGGCGGGCATGTGATCTGCGCGCTGGTTGGTGTGACGGTTCATAAGTTCTTCCCGGATCAGATTTGGCTTTCATCGGCTTTTGCGGTCTCACTATCCATTGTGCTCATGCAGGTAACCAAAACGCTGCACCCGCCGGGCGGTGCTACGGCATTGATTGCCAACATCGGCTCCGAAAAAATCAAGAGCCTGGGTTATATGTATGTATTGAGTCCGGTGCTGACGGGTGTCTTGATTTTATTGGCAGTTGCGATCGTCATTAACAAATGGGCCGCCCACCGGAAATATCCGGCCAATAGAAACTGGTACAAAGTTTGGGAGCGAAAATATCGATAAAAACATTTGTTACTGCTTTAATATCATCATGTCATGCTGATTCTGAACTTTGACCCATTTCCTACTTTCGAGACAGAGCGTCTTGTATTTCACTCATTGTCTGTGCAGCATGCTGAAAAAATGTACCAGCTCAGGGGCAACGAGCTAGCCATGAAGTACATCGGAAAGCCTGCAATGAAATCGGAGGCAGAGGCGGTTGAATTGATTGAGGCTTATAATAAAAATTTACGGGAAAGGACCGCCATCACCTGGGGGATCTCATATAAAGATGCACCAGGATTGATCGGTACCATTGGCTATCACAAAACGGATCCTTTAAATTACAGAGCGGAAATAGGGTACATGATCCATCCCGATCATTGGTTCAAAGGAATTATGAGTGAAGCTTTGAAAAAAGTGCTTGATCATGGACTCAATGAAATTGGGTTCCACAGCATCGAAGCAAAGATAAATCCTGAAAATGACCAGTCGAGGAATATACTTCTAAAACACAACTTTGTGAAGGAAGCCCATTTCAGGGAAAGCCTATTTGAAAACGGCTCGTTTCATGACACAGAAGTATATTCGCTGATAGCCAGTTGAATTACTAGTAGTTAATGCAAAAGAGCCACCCGATCAATCAGGCAGCTCTTTTGCATTTTATATTATTTATGTCTTAGTCGTCAGAACCGATTTTGGCAATTGCTTTGTCAATCATGTACAATCCCTGTCCCTCTTCGCCGATTACATCAAACAGTTCAATGGCACGACGTGCATTGTCCTCTTCTTCTGTTTGCTCACTTACAAACCATTGCAGGAAGTTTTCAGTTGCGTAATCTTCTTCTTTGCGGGTTTGCGTAACAATACGGTTAATGGATTGGGTAACAGCAATTTCACTTTGAAGCGCCGTCTCGAACACGTTTCTTAATGTAGCGAATTCCTGTTTCACAGCTGGAACTTCCGGAGACACGGCCGTACCGCCCACGAACATCAGGTAGTTGAAAATCTTCACCATGTGTTCTCTTTCTTCCCCCGACTGCTTCATGAAATATTTGGCGCTATTTCTAAACCCGTTACGGTCACACCAGGAGGCCATCGCGAGATATTTAGCCGAAGCTTCCGCTTCCATTTTAACCTGGCTGTTCAAAAGTATTTCTATTTCCTCTTTGAGGGAAGTCCGTTGCCTTAATAAATCTCTCATGGTCTTTGCTTGCTCTAATGTATATTAACAAGTACAAATATCATGCGAAAGTTTATCATTCCAAACAGAATTTGAAATTTGGAACTGGTCTAATATGATCTTAATGAGCTATTTAGACTAGTTCTGAATCCTTGAAAAGAAGTTGGTGTAAAAGGGAATTGAGTTCGATAGAGAAATGGGTGCCGTTCACGAGTTCTCTTAATTGAATGAGCTCGCAAAGGGTCAGTTTCTGATAAATGTTCAGCTGAGGAGCCTCAACGAATTCATAATCAGACTCATCGGAGAGGTCAAAAATTTTGCTGTGAATGTCGATGCTGTTGATAAACCGGCGAAAATTCAGAAAATCCTGAATTCTAAAAGTCGCTTGCATCTCACCAAAATGAAGAATAATTTTTGAAGTTAAATCACACTGAACGCTAAAACCTTTAACGGTACGGAACAACTCATTTGGGGTATTCACTGACAGCAATATTTGAATCGTGGAAATTGTTACACAAAGATAGATTCAAACTTTTTTCCAAACAAGTTTATTTGTAAGCAATCTAATTAAATGGGGCGACTTTAAATCTCTAAGCGGATTGTAAATTACGGCCTTTGTCAAAATGCCTTATGCGTGATCTATCGACTGTTTTTTCGGCATGCCACATTTCATAATTTTTTTGCAGGTTGATCCAGAATTGGGCCGTATTTCCAAAGGCTTCCGACAGTTTTACCGCGAGCTCGGGAGTTATTCTTGCCTGTTCATTTACAATAGCAGATAATGAGCTGCTGCTTATACCCAATCCCAGCGCTACTTCTGTGATCGTTAAACCACGTTCGAGAATGTACTCTTCTTTTAATATTTCACCCGGATGTACAGGCGGTAACTTTCTCTTTATCATGGTATTAATGATAATCTATGTAGTCAACATCGTAAACATCCCCATCTTGAAAACGAAATATGATCCGGAAATTTGGAGAAATTTTTATGAACCAAAACTGTTCCAAATCTCCGGATAACTTGTGTATTCCTGAACCCATTTGCTTAACGTCGTCCAGCGAAGACAAAGCTTCTAACTGATCTAGAATCCTCGTAATTTCCTCAAATACGCTGCGGCAGTTTCGAACCATTGCCTTCTTCATAAAAGTAGAGCAGGCCTTTATGCCGGATGGAAATGATCATGAAGTGATAGTGTGTAAAAAATCCAAAAATAACCCCTAATTCCCCGCAGCCTTCGCCCAGTTGTCTCTTAAAGTCACCGTTCTGTTGAAAACCAGTTTCGCGGCATTGCTATCAGGATCTTTTGCGAAATAACCTTTGCGTAAAAACTGGAACGATTCGCCTTCGTTGGCTTCTGCCAATGCAGGTTCCGCGTAACCAGTGATCACATGTAAAGAATCCGGATTGATATAATCTTTGAAATCCCCTTCTTCGGAAGACACATCTTCCACAGAGAAAAGACGATCATACAACCGAACTTCCACTTCCAGCGCATGGGAGGCGGAAACCCAGTGCAATGTCCCCTTCACATTAATTCCGGTCGCGTCCTGGCCACTTTTGCTATTTTCAATATATGAGCAGCGAACTTCGGTAATTTCACCGTTTTCGTCTTTTACAAAATCATCGCATTGAATGATGTACGCACCTTTTAACCTTACCATTTTACCTGGCGCCAGCCTGAAATATTTCTTGGAAGGCACTTCCATAAAATCCTCTTTTTCAATATATAGCTCTTTCGTAAAAGGAATTTCACGAACACCGGTAGCAATGTCTTCGGGATTGTTTTCACTATGGCACATTTCAGTGACGCCTTCCGGGAAGTTGGTGATCACCACTTTCAATGGATCCAGTACCACCATTCTTCTGAGTGCTTTTCTGTTCAGATCTTCACGTACACAGAATTCCAGCAAACCTACGTCGATCATATTCTCCCGGCGAGCAACACCTATCCGCTCGCAAAAATCACGGATACTTTCGGGCGTATAGCCTCTTCTTCTCAAACCACTGATCGTAGGCATCCGCGGATCGTCCCAACCTTTTACATGCTTTTCCTGAACCAGTTGCAGCAGTTTTCTTTTGCTGGTCACCGTGTAATTCAGATTGCGGCGGGCAAATTCGTATTGATGCGAAGGATATATTTCGAGCGTTGCGATGATCCAGTCGTATAATTCCCGGTGCGGTGCAAACTCTAATGTACAGATTGAATGGGTAACGGTTTCGATGGCATCACTTTGTCCATGGGCAAAATCGTACATAGGGTAAATGCACCATTTGTTGCCCGTACGATGGTGATGTGCGTGCTTGATCCGGTACAAAATCGGGTCGCGCATCAGCATATTCATGTGAGCCATATCTATTTTGGCACGAAGCGTACGGCTTCCATCAGGAAATGCCCCGCTTTTCATTTGTTCGAAAAGTGCAAGATTCTCTTCTATGGTACGACTGCGGAAAGGGTTGTCTTTTCCAGGTTCCGTCGGTGTACCTTTCAAAGCGGCGATTTCTTCTGAAGTCGAATCATCCACATAGGCTAATCCTTTGGAAATTAGCTGGATAGCAAAATCATAAAGTGTGTCGAAATAATCGGATGCATATAATTCGTGCTCCCATTCGAAACCCATCCAGCGGATATCATTTTTAATGCTTTCAACGTACTCAGTATCCTCGGTAACCGGGTTGGTATCGTCGAAACGCAGATTGGTATAACCCGGAAATTTCTTGGTCAGACCGAAATTCAGGCAAATGCTGGATGCATGCCCAATATGCAGGTAACCATTCGGCTCTGGTGGAAAGCGTGTTATGATTTGAGTATATTTTCCTGATTGCAAATCCGCTTCCACGATCTCCTCAATAAAATTCAGGCTTTTCTCTTCTTTTTTCTCTTCCGTAATCATACTAAAATGAAATTATCCAATCTTCAAAGTTAACTTTCTTCGGCACAAATTCCGCAATCCTGTTCCTGAAATCGCAAATCTGTCTGGTTTCCTCTATTTTTGCAGCATGCGGTATTTTCTGGAATTCAGTTACAAAGGAACAGCCTACAACGGCTGGCAAAAACAAAACAATGCGCTCGGTGTTCAGCAAGTGCTGGAAGAAGCATTGGCCAAGGTATTCCGAATGCCCATTGAACTCACAGGCAGCAGTCGAACCGATACAGGCGTACATGCAGAACAACAATTTGCGCATTTTGATTTAGAAGACGCAATAGCAGACTACGAATTGCTGATTTATAAGCTGAATGGGCTGATTCCCAGAGATATTGGTGTCAAAAATATATTCCTTGTTCGCGATGATATCAACGCGCGCTTTGCGGCCACGCACCGCAAGTATGAATACCGCATCACCAAGAGAAAAAATCCGTTTTTGATCGATAAGGCTTTTTTATTGAGGGCGGAGCTGGACATTAATGCGATGAATGAGGCAGCGGCTTTATTGTTAAAGTACAATGACTTCGAAAGTTTTAGTAAGATCCATACCAGTGTCAATAATTTCCGCTGCACCATTACCGAAGCAGTTTGGAAGGACTCGGACGAGCTGCTCGTTTTTCACATTCAGGCCAATCGTTTCCTGCGGGGAATGGTGCGGGCATTGGTAGGGACTTTGCTAGATGTAGGAAAAGGCAAGAACTCTATCGGAGATTTTGAACAGATTATTTTATCAAAAAACAGAAAAGTAGCAGGGGTACAAGCTCCGGCGGAAGGACTTTTTTTAGTGGAAGTTGGTTATCCCGAATCTCTGATCAATCCGGCTTAAATTCCCGTAGCTTTTTCAGGATGCTTTCAATCTGCCAGTCACCAAACCCGTAAATACCTTCCCGGGCGGAGAATTCCTGAAAGATGGTTTTGAAGTCGTTGGTATTTTTCTGCGCAATAATGTCTTTTAATACCTTTTCAGGCCTGCCGGATAGGTTATCTTCTGAATAACGATCCAAATGTGCTTGGACAACTTCATTTAGAAAAGGAAAATTAGGAGCCTCTGCATTTCCCAATTTTTCCAGCTCGACGCGGTTTTGCGTCTTATAAGCCTTCCAAAGATCAGCTAGCAACTTAATTTCAGTAGTTGAAAGTCTGCTTCTTTCCTGGTATGCCGTCGCCAAGTCGTTTCTATCCAATGCTCCGAATCCACGCCAATCCGGTTTTCCGTCTTTAAGCAGCGGTTTGACAACATTAACCCTGAGTGTATCCGAAATACCGAGCAAAAGTGATATACAAAACCAAAGGTTAATCTGGCAAAACAAATCTTCTTCAAACCATAAATTCACTTCTGAACCGTCCGGGATCGATGTGATTTTGTTGAATTCTGTCACGACGTCGTCGAAGTATACTGCTTGCTCTTCATCATATTCCGTTGCGATGAAGGCGGCGCGGGTTTGCCAAAACTCGTCCAGGGTATCGCCTGTCACCGGTCCGTCGACCAGGCATTCGCGGGCTACGATTATTTCACCGGATAAAATGTTTTCCGGAAAGAAATCAAGCAATGCGTCACCATTTAAAATATGAAAGGTATTGGGCATGTTTTCTATCTAAATAATTGAATAACAATGAGCTACTTTAAATCGAACGGGTTGTTGTTTCATTGTTGACCAAGCGATAAATTCCCAAAGGGTTATCGTTTTTTAATTCGTCTGGTAATAGCGAGTCTGGCCAGCCCTGGTAGGATTGCGGACGGACAAATCTTAAAATGGAGTGTCGGCCAACTGACGTGAAGCGTGCATCCGCTGTGGCGGGAAATGGTCCGCCGTGATGCATGGAAGGGCAAACTTCGACTCCCGTCGGCACAGCATTCATGATAAACCTGCCCGATATTTTGCCCAAATGCTGCACAAGGGCAGGGTAGGAGCTCACTTCATTTTCCAAAGCCATCAGCGACGATGTGAGTTGTCCTTTTAAATGCGAAACTGCTTCCAGCAACTCAGTGGTGTCCTGGCAGACGACCAGCAAAGAAAATGGCCCGAAAACCTCCTCATGTAATTTTGGATTTGCGATAAAATCTTTTCCTGAAACCCTCCCAATGGATGGTTGCCCTTGATTCTCCCCTGCTGATATATTTTCCGAAACTGCAAGCTGAGTTACATTTTCCTGAGCAAAAGCATGGTCTCTGAGCTTGTAGTAATTTTTACAAATTCCCGCGGTGAGCATGGTCGATGACGCGGTATTTAAGATTTCTGTTTGATAAGAATTTTCAAAAATAGCCAGCCCTTCCGTTTCAGTTACAAACACTAAACCAGGATTTGTACAGAACTGTCCGGCTCCCAAACTCACCGATCCCGCTAATGTTTTACCGAATTCTGCACCGTGATTTTTGAGATAGGAAGGCAAAATAATGATCGGATTAACGCTGCCCATTTCTGCAAAAACGGAGATCGGTTCTTCACGTTCCTGGGCCAGTTTATAGAGTGCCATTCCACCTTTGAATGATCCGGTAAATCCGACTGCCTTAGCCGCAGGGTGCTTCACCAGCGCCGTTCCTACTTCGAAACCGTCATCATAGAGCATTGAAAAAACACCTTCGGGCATACCTGTACGCTGGGCAGCCTTAACCACCGCCTGCGCGGTAAGGTCACTCACACCCGGATGTGCCGCATGTGCTTTGACGATAATTGGATTGCCAGCAGCCAGCGCAGGCCCCGAATCCACTCCGGCAACGGAATACGCAAAAGGAAAGTTACTAGACCCAAATATGATCACTGGCCCGATCGGTACCAGCATTTTCCGAATGTCCGGCTTTGGAACGGGCGCACGATCTGGTAATGCAGTATCAATAGAGGCGTCCACCCATGAACCTTCACGAATGAGTTCAGCAAACTGGGTGAGCTGGTTAATCGTTCGTGCCCGTTCGCCTTGCAACCTGGCGATCGGCAATCCGGTTTCCTGGGTGGCACGTTCCAATAATTCGTCTCCTAGTGCCAGAATCTCTTCGGTAATAGCTATTAAGAAATCAGCCCGTTTGGAAGCAGATACTAGTGAGTATTCTCCAAATGCTTTTTCGGCAAGCTGCATCGTTTTCTCAACCTCCTGCAAAGTAGCTGCATGAAATTGCTCCGGCAGATACGAATCCGACACCGGAACATATGATTGAAAAGTACGGTCGTTTGCGGCAGAAAGCGAATAGCCGATATAATTTTTACCTTGAATAGCCATGATGAAAATGAATGTTTATGCAGTATATCACCTTTAAAAACAAAAGTTTGTGCTAATCCAGAGACAGGCACAAACTGAAAATGCTATAAGTATGAATCGTTCTAATTTTCAGACCAAACGTCCGATGATATCGTCAACTGAAATCCCTTCGGCTTCGGCTTTGAAATTTCTGATGATCCTGTGACGAAGGACCGGCAATGCTACTGCTTTTACGTCCTCAATGTCCGGTGAATATTTCCCTGATAGCAACGCATTGCATTTGGCGGCAAGAATAAGGGCCTGCGAAGCGCGCGGCCCTGCTCCCCATTCCAGGTAATCGCTGGTTTCTTTTGCTGCAAGACCGGCAGCAGGTCTGGTTTTGTGCACCAGTTTTACGGCGTATTCTATTACATGGTCAGTAACCGGGACGCGGCGGACGAGATGCTGGAAATCCATGATCTCCTCTGCACTTACCACCTTTTGAACCTGGTACCGAACATCATTGGTTGTATTTTTTACAATATTGACCTCTTCGGCGTACGAAGGATAGTCGAGCTGGATCATGAACATAAAACGGTCCAGCTGTGCCTCGGGCAGGGGGTAGGTACCTTCCTGCTCAATCGGGTTTTGGGTCGCCAGCACAAAGAATGGCCTGTCCAGTGTATGCTTCACACCTGCTATGGTGACGGAATATTCCTGCATGGCTTCCAGCAATGCGGACTGCGTTTTGGGAGGTGTCCGGTTGATCTCATCTGCCAGGATAATGTTTGCGAACACCGGTCCTTTGATAAATTTGAAGTTTCTATTCTGATCCAATGTTTCGGAACCCAGAATATCGGACGGCATTAAATCGGGCGTGAACTGTATCCGGTTAAAATTCAGGTCTAGCGAGGAGGCAATAGTTTGAATTAAAAGCGTTTTCGCCAGTCCGGGAACCCCAACCAGCAGACAGTGTCCCTGGCAGAAAATAGCGGTAAGCAAACTTTTAACAACTTCATCCTGTCCGATTATCACATTCCCGATTTCACTACGGATTTTCTCGTAAGCCACTTTCATAGCTTCGGCAGCCTCAACGTCCGATGAATACTTCACAATATGTTAGATTAGATTTTCAAATATCATTCGCCGAGGCGAGCCCCAGTACCTTGCAATTTTTATATTCAGGTTCAATACTAATAAACACATCGCCCTGCGCTTTCTTAAACCACTCTTCCAATGCATTGTTCCGCTTATTACTTAGTACGATCTGCGCCAGTTTTTCGTAGTCATCATGCAGGTTAGCGGTATGGGGTTCTGATTTACTTTTATACCAAATGATACGCATTGCGCTGCTTCCGTCTTCCAAACGGTAAGAAACCGGCTGGCTCAGGTCGCCCACTTTCATGGTATCAATCGCAAAATACAGAGCCGGATCCATGGATGCATCCAATGTAAGTCTTCCCAGTCCGGTATTTCGGTCCTGAATCAAACCACCCGATTCAGCAGTTTCCTTGTCCTCAGAATTGTCAAGAGCGGCTTTCGCGAATTTCAGTGTATCTATTTTGATCAATGTCCTCAAACTGTCCAGCGAACGTATGGCCTGGGTCATGTCGGTTCCTTTGTTATAATCAGGTCTTAGCAAAATGTGTCTTGCATGGTACTCTGCTCCCCGTGTTTCAACCAGTTTGATCAAGTGAAAGCCAAATTGAGATTCGACAATGTTAGACAATTCACCCGGTTTCAATGCCAATGCGGCTCCTTCAAATTCTGGTACCATCGCTCCACGCTTGGCGAAATTCAGGTCGCCACCATTTTTAGCAGATCCCAAATCCTCCGAATAAACCTGGGCCAATGTGGCAAAATCTTCTCCTTTTTCCGCACGTTCTTTCAGATCCAGCAATTGTTGGCGCAATTTGTCTTTTTGCTCACGGGTTACTGTTCCTTTTTTAACAATGTGGCCGATCTCTACTTCGGAAGGAATGTAAGGAAGGCTGTCTTTGGGGATGGAGTTGAAAAACTTACGAACGTCGCTAGGTGTGATTTTTACATTACCTGATATCGTACGCTGCATTTTTTCTACGATCTTTTGCTCCTTCACCTGCGTCCGAAGTTCAGTTTTCAGGTTATCAATACTTTTACCGTAAGCCTCTACAATGTTCTTTTCGGATCCGAAACGCTGGATCATGTAACCCATTTTAGCATCCAGCTCGCCGTCTACTTCTTTGTCTTCCACCACTACCGAGTCAATCTCAGCTTTTGCAAGAAGCATTTTGTTGATAATAAGCGATTCCAGCAACTGGCATTTTTCTGGTGCTGTACGGCCATCTGCTTTGTACTGGTTGTACATCTCTTCCAAGTCCGAATTCAGAATGTAGTGGTTGTCCACCCGTGCAATAATTTTATCCAGACTAACACCCTGCTGCCCCTGACCATTACTTATCAGACTGAAAAACAGTGAAAATACCGTAATCAGCTGAGTCGCAATTAATTTATTTATTTTCATATGATTGTTTTGTTCCTGAGGAAAACTTCGGGTTTTACTTTTTAACTACTAAAAAATGAAAACGGTTTTTGTTTATAAAATGCTAAAATACTGCTAACGCTTAATTTTATCTAATTCTGCGGGGTTGACTTTTACAGGGAATTTCTGTTGAAGGCGTGCAAGCCACTGTTTCTCCAACTCTTTCTGATAATCATTGATCACACTTCCCCGTGCTTCTGCGAATGTTTTACCTCTTGGAGGTTCGATTTTTCTTACGTTAGTCCAATACACTATGTTATTATCGGTAACCGTCTGCTCTCCCGCCTGCCATTTGAACCTGCTGAATTGTGGATGCTCTTTGGTAAAATAGCCATCCTGGATCATAACGGTCTTCCCGGTTTCTGAATTATATACTTTCTCTACATCCTTTCTGGACTCACTGTAAAACTGAAAACCGACGCGTCTGTTGCGCTCAGGCTCAGCCGCCTGCCTGAATGAACCATAGTCTTTTTCAATGATACGCAAAATAGGGATGTTTCGTGCATTTAAATATTTAACAACATTCCTGATCCGGGTCGCGGAGGTTAGTTCACTTTCGTCCGTGGATCTGTAACCGGCAATTTCAACGATATATTCCGGGTTCTTTTCCATCACGATATACAGGTCTGTCAGAGCGTCGATCTGTTCATTGCCAATTTCTGCACTGTTGAGATCGAAGAGAATTTCCCGGGATTTTCTTTCCAGCTTGTAAGGACTGGTTGTCAATGTTTTTTTGATTGCATTAACCGTTTGAGTGTCCTTGGCTGAAATAATGGTCGCCAATGCGCGTTCCGAGTAGTTGTAACGGCTTTTGTTACGGTTGTAAAAACTTTGCTGCCCTGTCGAATCGGAGAGCGAGCGCTGCCATACATTTTCTTCCATCATTTGCGAAAGCAAAACACCTTCGCGGATTTCATTCATCAGACTTTTGAACTCTGGATTACTGTCTTCCAGGTGATCCTTTTCGTAATCAAAAAGGCTTTCTGTGAGGTAATCGTTGTAATATCTGCGGATAATGACTGCGGGAGATGCGTCTTTTCCTTTGGGTGCCTGCTTCCTTTTGACGTAGTTCAGGAAAGTAAGCGCGTCAAATGGTTTTTGTTCGATTTTGAACAACGTTGTGGCTGACCAATCTGCCGAAACTGCCCGCATATGATCCCATTTGCCAGTTCTGAGGGTGCTGTCAGCTAATGCAGCAACAGCGCTCCATTGATCAGCAAACTCCTGGACCGCGTACTTTTCTCTCAGTCTCTTAGCATTCACCTGTTCAATCACCTTTCCACGGGAATCGGTTACTACTTTTTTTCTGAGAGAAGGCGCCATTACCAAAAATGTTTCTACCATTTTCTTCTCGACCAGTCGAACGATGTGCCATCCGTACATCGTCAGCACCGGTTTGGAATATGCATTTACTTTGGCCAAGGCGAATGATGCTTCTTCGATCTCCGGGACCATCTGGCCAGTGCCAAACATAGGAAGCAACCCATTATTTCTTCTCGACTGTTTGTCGTCGGAGTAGCTTTCTACGACATCCGTCCATTCTTCACCGTCCTGTAAATGTTCGTAAGCCTCATTGATCCTGGTCTTTGCCGACTCTTTTTGTGCTTCGGTTGCGCTGGAATCCACCTGCACCATCACATGTGCGATCTGCACCATACCCCGGCTTGGCCGGCGGTCAGCAACTCGGATCAGGTGATATCCGGCTTTGGTACGGACTGGCTGCGATATTTTTCCCACCGGTAAAGTATAAGCGGCTGATTCAATGGGATATAATGTTTGAAAAGCGGTAAAATAACCCAGGTCTCCTTTGGTAGTTTTAGCGGCGGGGTCTTTCGAAAACCGCATCGCCATATCTCCAAAATCTGACCCTTCTTCAAGCCTGCCCCGTAAAGCAATGGCGGCACGGTAAGCTTCCAATGTGTCGGAGGGAGAAGCATCTTCGGAAACGCCTATCAGAATGTGTGATGCACGGACTTCTTGTTTCAACCGGGTATAGGCTTCATTAGCTAGTTTTTCAACCAGGACCTTGTCTACCAAATGGTTTTTGGCAAGTTGCTCGCGGTAGGAAGTGATTTCTTCTTTATAATCGGTAGTTGTATCCTTTCCGTCTTCTTTTGCCTGCAGTACCTTTATTTTGATATCTGTATAAAGAGCTAAATATTCTTCGGGCGTAAGTGCTTTGGCGGAGTCAGAAGCGAATTTGTTCTTATTGTAAGCGTCCTCATATTCGTCAATGGAGAATGTTTCATTTCCTATTTCCAGTAAAGGCCGGGCTTCTGTGACAACTTTCTGTGGAGGAGCCGTGGTTTTGCAAGAACTGACAATGAAAATGGCAAGCAGACAAATATTAAACGTGGTTTTAAACATATTTCTGGATTCGTATTCGTAAAGACTACCAAGGGTGACTTTATCTAACCCTAATAGCGCTCAAATATTGTAAAGCCAGCAAAGTTAGGCTCTTTCCGTACAGTACAAAAAATAACTTGCAGGTACGTGATTTGTTATTTGAAATTTTCCCAAAAAATGCTTTCAGACTAGGGCGAATTCGCCCCAGCTGTTTTTACGCAAATTGTGACCGTTTTGTTACCGGAAGTTTATTTGGACTTTTTTGGCACTTCTTGACGAAATACTATTTCTATATCCTTACAAATAAGCATATTCGATTATTGGGGCACAATTTTTGAGCAAATCTGATACCGAACTTTAATTTCAGGTATATGGAAGATGTGAGAGGAAATGAAATCGTTCAAATGATCGGAGCATTATGGAACGAGCAGAAAAACAGGGAACTTCTTTATCTGGAAGCATTGAGAAAGGATAGCATGGGACCGTTCCGACGGCTACTAAGCCAGGGACACGTCAGTGCTGTGTTGTTTCAAAAGGAGATTAAGTCTATTTATGACTATTTCAAATGCTTCCTCACCGACAGGGAATTAGGAGAAACAAATCAGATTGCGAACAAGGTATCATTACAGAGTTTGCGAAATGCAGATGATAAGGAACAAGTAGCGGGGTGTCTGAAAAAAATCGAGGAGGCTACTTTACAACTTTACCAAAAGCTCCGTGTTCATCTGGAAAAAGACTCGGAGACCAGAATGGTACTGGACGAACACCTGGTCCGGATCTCCGAATTTTATGAGTCACTATGCAAGTTGGAACGTGGCAACAAGCGTACTATCAGCCTCCATGCTGCAGCCTGACCAGCAAACTCCTCTTTTAAATTTCATAAAGTTCTATTGGCAGGTCATCAGGATCTGAAAAGAAGGTAAATTTTTTACCTGTGAATTCGTCTGTCCTGATGGGTTCGGGAAAGACATCCTTCTCGTTCAGAGCAGTAATGCATTCTTGCACATTCGCCACCTGAAATGCAATGTGCCTCAACCCGCAGGATTCGGGGCGGGAAGGACGCTTGGGCGGATTCGGAAATGAGAACAGTTCAATGCAGTATTGCCCGTTCAGCGACAAGTCCAGCTTATAGGATTCCCTTTCCGATCGCAGCACTTCCCGATCGATTTTAAAACCCAGGATTTTAGTGTAAAAATGCTTTGATTTTTCGTAATCAGAACAAATGATCGCGATATGATGTATGGACTGTAGAAATTGCATTGGATTATATTTTAAGTAAAAATAGCTTCCAAATATAGCCCACTGACCTCAAATCTTGATAAATATCTTTTTCTTATACATCCAGTAAAGGATCCACCACTCCACCAGAAGGATAATGCCCCCGCTGATCAGTGACTTGTATCCCTCGCCCAAAAGCATATCATAGTTAGGGCTTATATTGATCCTGAAGGACTGATCGATGAAGCTGTCGATCGTATGTGCGATGATGTAGGCAGCAATAGAATTGGTACCGATGACTACTAAGGGAAAGAAGAGTGACTTCTTGTCTTTTACATCGGCTATGAAATAAAATGCAGCTAGTAAGAGAAAGCACCAACCTCCGCTGAACAATGTCCAAGCAGGTGTCCAGATCCTCTTAACAATCGGATTGATCCCTCCAAGATTCAGTATGACAGCCAGTACCAGTAGGGTTACACCGGTAATGACAAATCTTTTGATCACCCACGAAGAAGATATTGCGGATTTGAGCCACTTTCCGGCAATAAGACCCAGGATCATGGTCCCGAGTGTAGGAATGAAACTCAACGTGCTATAACCTCCACCATTGAAATGAAACGGTTTTTCGCGCGGGAACAGGTTCAAAAACCAGCGGTCGAATGCCCAGGCTAGATTCGTATTTTTATTCCAGTGTGCTGCGAAACCTTTCAGATTATGTTCCCAATCAGCCGTGATGCCGGTTTCCGACCAATCGAAATAAGGGCCGGGAGTGGGATATAGGGCAAAAGCTAGTCCGTATAAAAACAGTATCAGGATGAATGAGCTCCATTGAATGCGTTCGGTAGCAAAGCCCAGCGCGAATAGTATCGGATAGCCTAAACCAATCTGCGATAAGGTGTCTTCAAAAGTGAAATTGGTCTGTGAAGCGTGCATGGATCTCAGAAAAACCCCCAGTAGGACCAGTACCAGCGACCGGCGAATGGTATGCATCCACATGACCGAAGTACTTTGCTGCTTGCTGGCGCGGCTGGCCATCGAATAAGGCAATGCGACACCCACCAGGAAGGAAAAGGAAGGCTGGATCATATCATGCAGCGAGCATCCAACCCATGACACGTGGCTTTGATGAAAATCGAGAAAAGCCCAGAACGCGCTTTGCGGAAATGACTCGGCGACTTGCCCAAAGCGGAGCACTTCGGCCATCATGAGGAACATCACGAATCCACGGTAAGCATCCACGGAAGAAACGCGCTGCGGGGGGGCGATAAAGTCTTTCAATATTTTAACGGATTAGTTATGGAGCGTATCTGCCAAGGTTTAAGAATGGCAAATCGGGGTTACATCCAGATAAAGAAAAAACCCCGCCGGATTTACCCAGCGAGGTTTTCATTATCCATTACAGTCACTAATAGTCAGGTCTCGTCATTTATTGTCATGTAATGTAGTAAGACCTTCAACATTGACAACGCCTGACTATCAATGACTAATCCCTACAACAAATGACTATCGAAGACCATTTTAACTATACATTCATTTTCTTCAATTCCTTCACCGCATGATCCGCAGCGCGGGCAGTCATCGCCATATAGGTTAGGGAAGGGTTCACGCATGATGCGGAAGTCATAAATGCTCCGTCAGTAACATACACGTTTTCAGCGCCCCAAACCTGGTTGTGCTTATTCAAAACAGATGTTTTTGGATCATTACCCATACGTGCCGTTCCCATTTCGTGTATACCGATCCCGGGATGTTTAGAGTCGTCGATGTATGGTGAAACGTTTTTCAGACCTGCTGCTTCCAGCATTTCAGCTGCGTCGTTCATCATATCGATACGCATTTTTCTTTCATTCTCACCATAGGCTGCATCAAAAACAACAATTGGAAGACCCCATTTGTCCTTTTTGGTTGGGTGTAACGTAAACCTGTTCTTCTCGTCGGCAATCATCTCGCCAAAGCCCTGAATGTTCATATTCCATCCCCCTGGCTCTGAAAGGCTCTTCTTGAAGTCAGCACCGAAGCCTTCCGTTCCTACGCCACGTCCCCAGCTTTCACGGCTTGCACCGCCCTGATACCCGAAACCTCGGATGTAATCACGTTTGTCGTCGCCCCAGTTCCGGTAACGAGGAATGTAAATACCATTCGCACGACGGCCAAAGTAATATTTATCTTCAAAACCATCTACATCACCTCTCGCACCTACTGCCAAATGGTGGTCCATAATGTTACGTCCCAACTGGTCGCTTTCGTTACCCAGCCCATTCGGGAAGCGTTTCGACTTGGAATTCATTAATATAGAAGCTGATGCAATCGCGGAAGCATTCATGAAGATGATCTTCGCGTAGTATTCTTTCGTTTCAAGTGTATTTTGGTTGATCACCCGTACACCTGTCACTTTGCCAGCTTTATCATCATATATCACTTCCGAAACAATCGAATCGGGCACCAATGTAAGGTTACCTGTTCTTTGCGCTGCCGGAAGCGTAGCCGATTGCGTGCTGAAATAAGCTCCGTACGGGCAGCCGCGCATACACATGTTACGGAACTGGCATGCAGCGCGACCAAGCTCTGTATGGAATGCCTGCGGTTGCGTCAAATGGGCTGCACGTCCCATAATAATGTGGCGGCCCGCAAATTTTTTCTCAATATCACCTTTAAACTGCTTTTCAACGCAGTTCATCTGCATGGGTGGCAGGTAGTTTCCGTCAGGAAGTACATCCAGGCCATCCTTGGCGCCGCTGATACCTGCAAATTTTTCAACGTAATCGTACCAAGGCGCGATATCTGCATAACGGATAGGCCAGTCTACTGCGATACCGTCCTTTGCATTGGCTTCGAAGTCTACCGGGTTGAGGCGATAGCTCTGGCGTCCCCACAAAAGCGAGCGGCCACCCACGTGGTATGCCCGTATCCAGTCAAACTTACGGGTCTCGTCGTACGAGTTTTCCTTGTCGTTTTCGAACAGGTAGCGATGCTCCTCATTGGCGGTATAGCCTGTACGCATACCAGCCCAATATTGTTCTTTGGCGATCGTCGTTACCCTTCCTCTGTGTTCAAATTCCCAGGGGGCCAGGGTGGAAGTTTTATAGTCGGTAATGTGTTTAATGTCACGTCCTCTTTCGAGCATGACCACTTTTAAGCCTTTTTCAGTAAGTTCTTTGGCCGCCCAGCCACCACTAATCCCCGATCCAACCACGATTGCGTCATACGTGGTTTGTTTCGCTGCTTTTATGTTTAAATTCATGATGAATATTTTTCGATTTGAAAGACTCGGCCATTTGAACAGCCATTAAAACAATTCCAGCTTTCCGCTGCTTATTACATGGCCCAGGCTTTTTGGCCAGGTTTGTAATCAATACAGCCATCGTAACGGCCTGGTACCGGCACATATTCGAGTGCCAGCGTAGCGCCGGGTTCTGATGTGAAATAGCCCAGGAGAGTCAATTCTTTTACCAACCGGAAAAACGGCACACTTGCGTCTGTATACTCTTTTCCTGCTTCTGTATATTTTTTCTTCTCCTTATCCGCGCTGACCAGTTCGGTAGCGGCAGTCTTTTCCAGTTCTTTCAGAATAGCGGTTTGTTGTTGCGGCGTTGCTTTAAGAAAATCCTTTTTCTCCAGTTCCTCCAGTCCTTTGTTGAAACCTTCCTGATCCTTCGCTTCGTAGCAGTCTTTCAGCATTTTCTCAATAAACTCGCCCACCTTTGCATCTTTTGCTCCCGGAGTATCCGTTTTTGGAATAATGATCTCCGCAACCTCCGAAACCAGTGCCTTGCGGTCTGCGGAAAAAGGAAAAGTCAGTGCTGAGGAAGTTTCGGTTGCTGATTTACAGCCTTCCAAAAAAGCCAGCATGGTAGGGGCCGAGAGTGTGCCACCCATTAAAAGTGCCACACGACCAAGGGCATCACGTCTTTTCATTGGTTATACTATATAGGTTAACAATCCAAAGTGTAATAATACATTTGATAAATGCAATTTTAAACAACCAGGCTAATTTATGAAATATTCTCTGTTTTCGGTTTGTTAGAATAATTCTATATAAATAGAATGCGAGGTATTTGCTTCGTTTTCAGCAGGCTATATCAAATTAAATTAGCATTAATATTGTGATATATTACCCTGCACCAGCGGCGTCGATTGTTTGGAAAAACGACTTACAGCACCATTAAATTGCAACCGCGGATATCAGAATTATCAAAACGGCCCATGACATAGAAGGTACCTGCTTTCTCACCGTACCGGCCCAGGTCCTGTGTTTCTATAAATGAGCAGCTATCCAGGTTAGCCAGATCGATCACATTAATACCGCCGGTTTTGGTTCTGTTGATATTGTGGTCAAAAACTGAAAAAGGGTCGTTGATGTCCCGCAGCAGAATGCGCATCGTGTAGCCCGGAGCGAACAGGCCGGAGCCATGGGAGTAACCTTGTGAAAGAAGCTCCGTCATCCCGTACTCAGAGTGGATGTGCTGTACCGAAAAGTTACTCGTCAGAATGTCGTGCACTTCTTCGCGAAGCAGCTCTTGCCGGCGTCCCTTCATCCCGCCTGTATCCATCACAGTGAGTTGTCGCATATCTTTCAAAAACGACAGGTCGTAGCTGCTTTCTGCCAGATCCAGCAGCGCAAATGTCACGCCCAGCAAAAGCACCTTTCTGCCATCGGGGTTTTTGGACAAATATTTCAGCCTTTGGAGCATCTCATCGATGTTATTCAGGTAGAAACCAGAGAATTCTGAGCCGCTTTCATCAATAAAATGTTGCATCATATACACCAGTGAAGAGTTGTTTCGTTCAAGATACGAGGGTAGGAGAGCGAGTATGTGGAAGCGGTTCAGGTCACTATAATTCTGCTGAAAAATACGGTGCGAAACTGCCTTGTAGAGCGCGGCGTCGAAGAGGTGGTGGTGGCTGGTATTTTGTCCCGTGGTACCGCTGCTTTGAAAAACCGCTGAGGCAGCAGCAGGTTCACCAGTCCGTATTGTGTGATTTTTGAAAAATTGTATCGGCAAAAAAGGGATCTTCGTAAGGCCTTTTATTCGCCGCGGATCCATGTTAAGGTGACGGATATATTGATTATAAACAGGATTGTATTCAGCCTGGTATCTGAAAATCTTTAATGCAAGATCCTCGAAATCTGCCGGTTCAAAATCAATAATCCGGTTCCTGAGAGCGGCCCGGATTTCAGCAATCGATTTGTTGTTTTGAAGTTCCAATACTGTTACTTTCGTATAAATTAAGTGCAAAGTTAAAAATTGAAGTGATATGAAGCTGAAAGTTTCCTTGTTCCTGATCTTGGCAGTTGCGTCAGCCGGTTGTGTTGATATCCCTGATTTTGACGATACACCGAAAATATATTATAACGGAATTGATCAGTACACGGAAACGGATACGGTTTCGGGTAAGGTTCAAAAAACAGAATACGTAACTATTACCGTTGATTTTGAAGATGGGGATGGAGACCTTGGTGCGTCGGCAGAAGACCTTAATTCGAAAGATACTACCAACAACTCGTTTGTGAAACGGTATGAAAAAGTGCCGGGATGGGGCTTGCCAGCCAATTACGAACTGGTAACCATGCGCATGAACAAGGATAGCTCCTGGTCCGAGACTGTGCTGCCAGGTGATACATTCAAGTTTTTCCCAATCTTAAAACCTGACGGTAAACCAGGCCCTATCAAAGGGAAACTGGATCTGGTGGTTAATTACCGTTATCTTACCTCTGCGGTACTTTCGAAATTGAGGTTCAAAGTTCGGATTATAGACCGGGCATTTCATATTAGTAATCAGATAGAGATACCTGTGATAGACGCAGTTACGGTTCCGGTTTATGAATAAATAGCAAGAGTTTAATGGAAATGCCCGGACTGCTTTTACAGCTCCGGGCATTTTTTATTCAATGATCGAAGCATTCAGCACGATCCTGAAAATGGTGCCTTTGCCTACTTCCGAACTTTTGACGAAGAGTTTTCCGGAGTGATAATTTTCGATGATCCGTTTGGCGAGCGTCAGGCCCAATCCCCAGCCTCTTTTCTTGGTACTGAACCCCGGATTGAAAATCTTGTTCATATTCGCCTTCGTCATCCCTTTTCCGGTGTCTGAAATGTCAATCCACATTTCTTTGGTTTGCGGAGGTGCCTGCAATGTGACATTGATCTCACCAATACCGCCCATAGCATCCACTGCATTCTTACAAATATTTTCAATCACCCATTCAAACAGGTTTTTATTCAGTAAAGCCGTCTGTTCGTCCGCAAGTTCGTTGTACACCGTAAATTTGACTTTGGACGATACCCTTCTTTCCAGGTAACGTATAAAATTCGTGATGATTTCGGCAATGGGTTCCTCCTTTAATGTAGGTATAGAGCCAATGTTGGAGAAACGGGTTGTGATCATTTCAAGCCTGATGACGTCTTTTTCAATTTCTTCCGCGATAGAAGGGTCAATGGTCGGGTCACTGCGGAAATATTCAACCCATGCCATTAATGATGACAATGGAGTTCCCAGCTGGTGGGCCGTTTCCTTCGCTAATCCCACCCATACCCTGTTTTGCTCTGCTTTCCGGGCAGAACTGAAAGCGAGATAGGCGAGGTAACCGATCAAAAGCATGACTGAAAGCTGTAAAAATGGGTAGTACCGCAGCTGGGTCAGCAAAAAGGAGTTACTGTAATAAATATAGCCCGTTCTGCCTTTGCCAAGCTCTACCGGAATGGCAGGATGTTCGAGTTTCATCGCCGCCAGTTTTTCCTGAATAATCCGCTCTCTCTCCTGAGGATTTATTTTTGCGGGAAATTCAATGTTAATAGTTTGGTTCGCCAGATTGTTTTCATTGACATAAATCGCAGGGATTTGGTAAAAGTTAACGGCGTCCTGGATGACCTGATAAACCACATTGAAGTTTTCGTCAAACGGGCTGTTGAATACATATCGCAACCCTTCCGCGTAAAGTTGTACCTCCCGTTCTTCCCGCTGTTCGAGTTCCTCCACCAGTTCATTAGTGTAAAAGAGCGACCCAATGCTCAATAGCATCAGTATTACGCCGATTATGTATTTATAAAAGCTCTTCTGATCGTAGGTATCCATCAGCGAACGGCGTAACCGCTGACTGTTCAGAATGGCCGTGGGATGCAGACGAAAACGTGGTTTTTGCTTGGAAGTGTCGCTAATCATGTAGTGACCAGGCAACCCTCTGCCCGGAGTTTACGTTATGTACTACAAATAACGTAAAATAATTGTGCTTAGTGGATTTGACAGGAGCATAACTTCCGGCGGTTATGCCGTTCAGTAAATTGGAAAAGAACATTTTTTACTAAAAATAGGCATACAGGGTCCTGGTGCCAAATTGCTATTATTTATATAATTTCTAAATAGATGCCGGAGCTTTCTTTCACTTTTCTATTGAGGTTTTGTGCCGTATTTTTGTCGAATCGAATCAGACGTAGTGATGTATAATCAGTTTAAATCTATAAGTTTATCACATCGGAATGCTCCTCTAGCTATCAGGGAACAACTTGCATTGAATGAGGCGGAAGCAAAGGGCATCATGCTTCGTCTTAAGGATTTCTTCGATGTTTCCGATGTTCTTGCTGTATCTACCTGCAACCGCACGGAAATCTACTATTCCTCCGCATCCGATTGGAATGAAGATATAATCAAGCTGCTTTTAATCGAAAAAGGAATTTCTGACACAGAATCCTTTATCAACTATTTCGAGAAATTTTCAGAAGGTGAAGCAGCTGTTCAGCATCTGTTTCAGGTGGCGACCGGCTTACAATCTCAGGTTGTAGGTGACATGCAGATCCCTAACCAGATCAAGCATGCTTATCAATGGTCAGCCGATCTGAATATGGCAGGGCCGTTTCTACACCGTTTGCTGCATACCATATTCTTCGCCAACAAACGTGTTGCCCAGGAGACTTTCTTCCGCGACGGGGCTGCATCAGTTTCATACGCCGCTGTTGAATTGCTGGAAGGCCTTACGCCAAACCCAAAAGTGCTGATAGTAGGATTAGGAGAAATAGGAACGGATGTGTGCCGGAACCTGGCTCAAAAGCGCGACGTAGAGGTTACGCTCATCAACCGCACCAAAAGCAAAGCAGAAAAACTGGGTACTGAACTAGGTTTCAGAGTGGCTGATTTTTTTGACATTGAAGCTGAAATTTCAAAAGCCGATATCATTGTTTCATCCATTGCCCGTGACGAGCCGTTTTTTACAAAAGAAATGATGGTCAGGTTGCGCGGAATGTCCTTCAAATATTTTATTGATCTTTCGGTTCCGCGCAGTGTGTCGCCGGAAGTAGAAGAAATACCGGGCGTAGTACTTTACACCATTGATTCTATCCGTTCCAAAGCGGATGAGGCTTTGCACCGCCGCCTGGATGCCGTTCCGCATGTGAGAGAGATTATTGATGAAGCGGTATTAGAATTTAATGACTGGTCGCGTGAAATGATCGTTTCTCCTACCATTCAAAAACTCAAAGGCGCGCTGGAGCAGATCAGAAAGGAAGAGCTTACCCGCTTTACCAAAAACTTGTCAGACTCAGAACTTGAAAAGGTTGAGAGAATTACCACCAGCATGATGCAAAAGATCCTTAAACTGCCGGTACTTCAATTGAAGGCTGCTTGTAAAAGGGGTGAAGCAGAAACATTAATCGACGTACTCAATGATTTGTTCAACCTGGAAAAGGAAAAAGCAGATCATTAACATATAACTAAATTAGTAAAACCGACTCTCTGGATTCTTCCGGAGAGTTTTTTATTTTTTAAGATCCCATAAAAAAGAGAGGATGGCTTTTGCCATCCTCTCTATGTATTACCTTACCCTCCACAATAATTAATTGTAATCTTTACTTTGGCTTGATCATTTAGCTAGACCATTCACCTCAGTTATATTTTTAAATTCTAAATCTCGACAGAACGGTCATATACACAAGCGCACAAGCACTCTATTTACACATACGATTCCCGGATCGATTTGGATGCCAGGAGCAAAGATATTTTTTACCCTGGCTTCCAGTCATTAGTCTTTCATTTGCATTAATTCAATAAAAATCGAATCGAAAAGTGATTTTTATTGAACAATTCGAATAGAGTGCTTTGAGATATTTTTTCAAAAAAGAAACTCTTTCGAACAATTTTATAACCCTGAACCCAGCGCAAAGCCTTTCACAGAACCTGCAAAATCAGATACCTTGGTCGCTGCTCCCGTTGTGAGGTTAATGGTGTATAGGCCGGTATTGCCGCCAACGGTCAATAGCGCATAGGCTGTTCCTGTTTTGTTTCCAATGTCGAAACCATTTGCAGCGTCGATATCTATACCAAGCGAACCTATTTTTTCCAGACCTCCGCTGTTGGGTGGATTTTGCTTGTAAAGCGTATTGGATTCGCTATCAAGGTCGTAAAGTACAGTTGCTGTACTTCCTATGAAGCTGTTCGTATATGCTGCACCTGTAATAAACGGCATTCCGGGTCCGGGAATGATATTTAGCATACCATCAATAGTGGTCAAACCATTACTAACGTTGATCCTCAAATTCTGACCGGTATTGGTAACGATACGTAACCTGTCAGCAACCGGGTTGAAGTCCACACCAAAGCGGGTTCCCGATATTTTGAAGTTAGGATCACCGATGTCGTGCAGTTCAGTCAGAAACCTTGCGGCACCACTTGCAAGGTCAATCGTATAAAGTTTACCATCAGAACCAAGGGCATGAAGTCTGCCATCGGCTGGGCGAATATCAATTCCTTCAATAGTAACAGCCATTGGTAGGCCGGTTATGGCTTTTTCGACACGAGTACCTGCATTCATCGGGTTAAAAATGAGCAGTTTGTTGGAACCGTCGACAGCATAGGCCACCGGGCTCGTAGGCATCGCAATGCCGATAATTTTACCGGAAGGAAGATTTCCTATTTTGGTAAGAGAACCGTTGGAAAGATTGACTTCTACCAGTTGCCACACACCATTATGAAGAACAGATGCAATGGCGAAATTAGAGCCAGAGGCGATGTCAAAGCCACCAATGTCGCTGATATCCATACCCAAAGGCCCCACTTCCTTCAAAACACCATCATTGGGGGGCATTTGAAGAAACAATTTGTCCACGTCTGGGTCAATGTCATAAAGCTGAGTAGTAGTAGCGCCTGCAAAGTTATTCGTGTAGGCTGCTGCGGCTACTTTCACGTCGTTGTAACCTTTCAGATAACCATCTATGGCCACCACGGCATTGGTTTCCGGATGAATTCTCAGATTCTGTGCTGTGTTGGATACCAGCCGTATACGGTCCACGGTAGGATTGAAGTCAAAACCTACTACCTCCGGGCCCGAAATGCCCGGATTGAATGGTACCGGGCTTATTGCCATTGCGCGACCAGGATTCATGTCGGCACGCAGGTTGATGGTGTAAATGTGGTTTTTATTACCGACCGCATAAAGCTGTCCGGTAGCCGGCCGAAAATCGATGGCCAATAATGTTTCGTTTGGATCTTCCAGTCCAGCTTGAATTTTAAGAGTGCGGATTGGAGTGCCGGGATTTTGTACACTTAATTCATAAATCGTGTTGTTGTTTGCTAATGCGTAAAAAACCTGATCAGCCTGGGTTCTCAATGAAACTGGCTGAGGCTGCTGCTGCTCATCTACAAGGCTTTGTTCTGTACAAGCCTGATTAAGAATGGCTAAACCAATAATAAATAAGGGAGCTTTAAGGCTGAGCCGGAAAACCTTAGAAATCTTCATAACCGTTGGATTTAAGTGTGACATCGGATTGACATCTCACTTACGCTCAGGCCCCGGTTTTGGATTGATGGCTATTAATTAAATTTTAATCCCAGAAAGATCGATTTTAATTTTATTTTAATGCTATCGCTGCGAACTATTCTTTACCAATGAGCTCGATCATTTTATCCAGATTTAGGCTTCTTGCAGATGCGTCGAAAATTTCGCGGTATACACCATTCTTTTCATAAAGTTCGATATGAGTCCCGTGTTCGGTGATGTGCCCTTTCTTCATAACATATATTTCATCAGCATCAAGGATCTGAGACAGGCTATGGGAGATGATGACTACGGTACGGTCCTTTTTGATTGCGTCCAGACTGTTCTTGATCTGCTCCGTCGCGATCGCGTCCAAACTGGCGGTAGGTTCGTCAAGAAAAATAATCGGTGGGTTTTTCAGGAAGAGCCGGGCAATGGCTATACGTTGCTGCTGGCCTCCCGAGAGCATTTGTGCATCAGTCTCATATTTGGCTGGCAGCTCCATAATTTGCTCATGGAGATACGCTTGTTTCGCCGCGGCTTCCAGTTCGTCCTGTGTGGCATCCATTTGACCGTAACGAATATTTTCCGCGATAGAGCCTTTAAAAATGTGATTTTTTTGAAGGACCATTCCAATGGAATTACGCAGAGAGGGCAGGTCATAATCTTTCAATGGCAGGCCATCCAATGTAAGTGTTCCAGAATCGGGCGCATAAAAACCGATCAGGAGATTGATCAATGTGCTTTTCCCTGCACCTGATAGACCCACCAGCGCGGTTGTCTGGCCGGATTTGATAGCGACGTCAATGTTAAATAACGCTTTGGTTCCGTTGGGATAAGCGAAGGAAACGTTGCTCAGCTGATAATCGCCTTTCAGGCTGGGAGGAACTGTTT
>NZ_JBDSFX010000054.1:0-192377 GCF_039919315.1 Dyadobacter sp.
TGGATTTTGAAAGCTATTTTTTTCCACTGCATCATGCCAAAATTCAAGTGCTGGCCTCGCATCAGGTGTTATATTCCAAAAATCCCTTAACGTAGCCCGGGTAAAAATTCTCATATATTGATCTGCAAAAGTACGTAAGTTTCATGGAATGCATTCCCGGAATGGGAAAAGCTTATTGACGATTCTTTACGTTGAATAATGCAGTAACAAAAAATACCTCGCTTCGGGCCTATTACGGCTGCCGGGCGAGGTATTTAAAAGATATATAAAATCTGTAAATGAATGCAGTACGTTAGTGTACGAGCAAGGCCCCGGCGTTTTTCTTTTTGGCGCGTTCTTCCCTTCGCAATAAAATGCGTTGTTTGATTCTCATCCAGCGCTCGTACAAGCTGGATTCTTTCAAAAAGTCCCAGGAATGTTTCTCAACCTCAGTACCTATAGAAGCTGCCGAAACTTCTTCTTTTTTCTTATCGTCAGGATTGTACATCATACCCGTGCAAAGGCAATGCTTTCTGCCCGTCCGGGTCAGTACATCGTAATTTACACAGCTCGCACAACCTTTCCAGAATGCGTCATCAGCAGGAAGCTCACTGAATGTTACCGGCTCGTAACCCAGATCCGAATTGATCTTCATCACAGGTAAACTGGTCGTAATACCAATAATCTTTGCATCAGGATACTTCTGCCGAGACAGCTCGAAAGCTTTTTGTTTGATTGCTTTCGCCATTCCGCTGTTCCGAAAATCGGGGTGTACGATCAGTCCGGAGTTTGCCACAAATTTACCGTGTTCCCACGTTTCAATGTAACAAAAGCCTACCCATTCGTTGGTATCGGTGGTCGCAATGATTGCTTTCCCCTCTACCATTTTTTCCATTATATAAACAGGAGAACGTTTGGCTATGCCGGTACCACGCTTTTTAGCGCTCTCTTCCATTTCCGCGCAAATGATTTCGGCGAAATGAAGATGATTTTCATTGGCAGTCTGAATTATAAACTTACTGCCCACTACTTCGGTATTTTTCATTGATAACTTTACTGACAAAAATGTTCGAAACAATAATTACTATACCCAGATAAAAAACGATGGGACGTTTAGAATAAGAAAGAAAAAAGGGGTATAAAAGTTTTACCACGTAGGTAAAATATAATTATGCGGTCCGGGGGGACCTGAATCGGAAAGGCGTAGTATGAAGAACAGTATGTATGCCGTTGTTGTTCATTGACTTGCTAATGCGTCTAAGAAGGTGCAAATTTTGAAAAAAAAATTGTCACTCCAAAGAAACAGAAGATATATTTTTATGGTTCGTTTTGCATTAATAAAGTTTTTGAACCCAAACTACATACTGTGGCTTTCATGACAGAGATCAATACCGATGACATACTTAACGGATATATAAACGGAATATTTCCGATGGCCGAGTCGGATGGGGCAATTTATTGGTATTCGCCCAATCCGCGCGCTGTCATTCCGATTGATACCTATAAGCCTTCCAAATCACTCAGGCCGGTTTTGAATAAGAAGTATTTCGAGATAAAGATTGATACAGACTTTGAAGGAGTCATGCGCGGATGCTCCGGGCCGAGGGTCAATGAGCAGGGTACCTGGATTTCGGAATCCATTATAGCTGCTTATACTTCGCTGCACCGGTTGGGATATGCGCATAGTGTTGAAAGTTACCGGGAGGGAAAGCTGGTTGGAGGACTTTATGGCGTTTCTATCAATGGTGTCTTTTTTGGGGAGTCAATGTTTTCGAGGGAAAGTAATGCTTCCAAAGTAGCATTTCACTATCTGATGCAACTCTTAAAATTCAACCATTTTGTACTGCTGGATACGCAATTTATGAATGATAATGTGCTGCGTTATGGTGCCATTGAAATTCCGAGGGACGAGTATCTTGACCTTTTACAGAAGGCATTGAAAGTGAAAAGAAGATTCGACGCAGGCGTGTTGGCGGATTTATCTTTACACAAACCGTCGTAAGCCACGACAATGTGTTCTATTTCATTTGAAATAATTTAATTTTGACCCAAAATTGATTACCCAGCGTACGAAGTTGTAAAGAGATCGTGCCCATTATTGAATTCCAAAGTGTCAAAACCAATATTAGTAATAAAGTTCGGGACCGCTTCGATCACACTTCCCTCTGGTGAGCCTGATACCAGCATCATTTCCGAAATTGCCAGACAGGTTTCAGAAATCCATTCCAGATACCGAATTATCATTGTTTCATCAGGAGCAGTAGGTGCTGGGAAGGCTTATATTCAGGATTATAAAGGAACCATGACGCAGCGGAAGGCGGCGGCATCTGTGGGAAATCCGTTGCTGGTGGGGCTATATGCCAAATTCTTTGCTCCGAACCAGATTTACATTGCTCAAAGCCTTTGCGAAAGACAACATTTCGCGAACCGGAATAAATTTTTGCAGCTGAAAGAGACATTTGAAGAACTTTGGGGAAACAATATTATCCCTATCGTGAATGAGAATGATGTGGTCAGTGACCGTGAGTTGAAGTTTTCAGATAATGATGAATTGGCCACATTACTAGCGGTGGGTTTTGGAGCGGAATGTTTAATGTTCTGTACTTCGGTCGGCGGCCTGCTGGACGAGGAGGGTAAAATTTTAAGGAACGTATCCAATGTCAATGAGGTTTTTAAGTTTGTAAAGACGGACAAATCTTTTCTAGGTCTTGGAGGAATGGCTTCCAAACTTACTTTCGCAAAACTGGCGGCGAGAATGGCCATTCAGGTTGTGATTTTTGGAATGAGCCAGCCAAACGAACTGCTGGAAGCGCTCAATGGAAATGCCGGAACGCTCATTCACGCGGGCAAAAGCACATTATCGGCGAGGAATCGCTGGCTTGGAAGTGGCGGTTTGGTATCTGGCAGCCTGCAAATTGACGAAGGAGCTGCCAAAGCATTATTGAGACGAAAAAGCCTGCTGGCCGTGGGAGTAAGTGAGGTAACCGGTGATTTTGAATCCGGGGAGATTATTGAGATTTACTCGCCGGCAGAAGAAATGATAGCGGTGGCGAGGGCCAGGGAAACCTCATACGCAATTCGCGAAAATCTGAAAACATTGAATTTCGAAGTGGCTAATGCCAATGATATAGTACTATTATAATGGAATCTATTTTACCTCTTTTAAAAGAAACACGGGAAGCGTCGGCGGCAGTTCGCAGGTTGTCGGACCGGCAACGGGCTGATCTTTTGATTTCCCTTGCCGCAAAGGTTTTGGCCAATGCAGGGTATATTATTGCTGAAAACCAGAGAGATCTGATTTTGATGGATGACGCTGATCCCAAAAAGGACCGGTTGCTTCTGAATGAAAAAAGGATCAATGATCTGGCGCAAAGTCTTATTGATGTGGCTGGGTTACCAGATCCTACGGGAGAGGTTTTTGTTGAAAAGACGATTGAGCAAGGACTTTCATTGAAAAAAATAGCGGTTCCACTCGGGGTAGTAGGCGTAATCTATGAATCCAGGCCTAATGTTACTATCGACGTAGCATCGCTTTGTCTCCGCTCCGCGAATGCTTGTGTGTTGAAAGGTGGGAAAGAAGCGCATTTTTCGAATACCTGCCTGGTAAGCCTTATTCATGAAACATTGGAGGAGTTTGGGGTACCGAAAGCGGCAGTTACATTACTTCCAACGGGCCGCGAGTTTGTGGGCGAGCTGTTGACGGCAACACAATATGTCGATATCATCATCCCGAGAGGTTCGGAGGGGCTGATCAAATTTGTGAGGCAGAACTCATTGGTACCTACCATTGAAACTGGTGCGGGCGTTTGCCATACCTACATTGAGGCATCGGGAGACTTAGACAAAGGTGCAGAGATTGTCATTAATGCGAAGGTTTCCAAGCCGGCAGCGTGCAATGCGCTGGACACTGTATTGGTTGACAGGGTGGTTGCGGAAAGCTTTTTACCAAAGCTAAAAGAAGGGTTTACGAAATGGAATGTAGAGGTTTTTGCGGATGAAATATCCTATGACATTCTGCAAAGAGCGGATTACCCTTATTTGCAAAAAGCCGGGCCGGATGATTTTGGAAAAGAATTCCTTGATTTTAAATGTTCGGTCAAAATAGTGGATGGGTTAGATGATGCGTTGAAACAAATTGAATTATACTCGTCAAGGCATTCGGAAGCCATTGTTTCAACGAATGACGAGACCATTGAAACATTCCTGAGAGAAGTGGATGCTGCGTCAGTTTATTCCAATGCCTCTACCCGCTTTACCGATGGCGGCGTATTTGCATTAGGTGCTGAAATTGGCATTTCAACTCAGAAGTTACACGCAAGAGGACCATTTGCGCTCGAAAAACTAGTTACAGAAAAATGGATTGTTAAAGGTGACGGGCAAGTAAGATGGTAAATACATTGGAAAATATACAAACGCTTACCCGCGAAGCCATTGCGCTTTTGAAAAACCTGATCGAAACACCTTCTTTCAGTAAAGAGGAAGACAATACGGCGCAGCTGATCATTGATTTTTTTGGGAGGAAAAACATTCCTTTTCATACCAAGAAAAACAATATCTGGGCTTATAATCTTCATTTTGACGAAGCAAAGCCTACTGTCCTGCTCAATTCGCACCACGATACCGTGAAGCCTAATAAGTCATGGACATTGGATCCCTTCAAGGCAATTGTTGAGGAGAATAAATTATATGGTTTGGGAAGTAATGATGCGGGTGGATGCCTGGTATCGTTGATTGCCACATTTTGCCATTTTTATGAAAGAGAAGATCTCACCTACAATATAGCAATCGCAACGACGGCTGAGGAGGAAATTTCAGGAAAAGAAGGTTTGGAAATTGTAGTACCTGAGTTGCCCGAGATAGCTTTCGCGATCGTAGGCGAACCGACAGAAATGCATCTGGCAGTCGCTGAAAAAGGCTTGTTGGTGTTGGATTGTACTGCCAAAGGTAAGTCAGGACACGCGGCAAGAGAGGAAGGCGAAAATGCCATTTACAAAGCATTGGCGGACATTAAGTGGATTACAGAGTACCGGTTTCCAAAAGTTTCGCCGACGTTGGGCCCGGTGAAAATGTCGGTAACGATCATTAATGCCGGAACGCAACATAATGTGGTGCCCGACGCGTGTACTTTTACCATCGACGTAAGAGTTACCGATCAGTATACATTAGAGGAGGTTATTGAAGAGATTCAGAATAATATACAGTCGGAAGTCTCCGCCCGCTCGATCCGGTTACGGCCATCAAGTATACCGATGGACCACGCGATCGTTAAGAAGGGTTTAAAATTGGGACGCATTGCATACGGTTCACCTACGACCTCCGATCAGGCGCTTCTGGATTGTCCGTCGTTAAAAATGGGGCCGGGCCATTCAGCAAGGTCTCATAGCGCCGACGAGTTTATCTACCTTCACGAAATCGAAGAAGGTATTGCTCAATACATTACCATGCTGGAAGGCGTCGTCACCAAATCCTAGGGATATGCGATTTTACACAAAGGAGGATGTACAAAAATTTGATACTATACCATTTTTGTATATCAAAACTTCTTTGTCTGGTCACTTATTCACGATAACACTCAATCGTCCGGAAAAGCGCAATGCTTTTACACCCACGATGACGGAAGAAATCACATTTGCGCTAGCTTATGCTCACTTCAATTCGGAAGTAAGGTGTGTGATTGTTAATGCATCAGGGCCTGTTTTCTGCGCGGGTGCGGATTTGAATGCTTTTCATGACCAGTCAGCTAATATCAGGAATGCAAATCTGCCAGCTACCCGTGAGGATATCAAGCTTGGGGATGCATTTGTACAACTTTTAAAACCAAGCATTGCCCAGGTAGAGGGGCCTGTACTGGCTGGCGGTTTTTTGATTGTCTGCGGTTGTACATTCGTGGTGAGTACTAATGATGCAAATTACAGCCTCCCGGAAGTAAAAAGAGGAATTTGGCCGATGCAGGTTATGGCGTCTTTGATGCAGATCATTCCGGCCAGAAAAGTGCTGGAAATGTGTATCACAGCCAAGAGCTATAATGTTGATGAAGCTTATCATCTAGGATTGGTCACCCAAGTTTCGACGAAAGAAAGCATTGCTGATGATGTAAACATACTAGCGGATCAAATTCTACAAAATGCGCCGCTGGCGATTCAAATGGGTATGAAGGCGCTTCAAAATCTATCCGAAATTCGTGATAGCGAAAAGCAAAGCTATCTGAAATCACAGCTTGATTTATTAATGCAAACGGATGATGCCAAAGAAGGCGCTTCTGCCTTCAGAGAAAAACGAAAGCCAGACTGGAAAGGGGAGTAATACGGAGCGTATAGCGCTCCGCAAGAAAAACCGCTGGTTAATTTCCCGGAACAATCTCAATCTCCTCGCCGTAGCGGTTATGGAATTTGAAATCAACAACTCCCAGGGAAGTGTCTTTAATCAGTTTTACCCAGGTTTTGTAATGGAAAAGCCATTTTACCTGCTCGGAAATAATTCCTTTTGTAAAATAGGAATGCAGGAATGGATGAAGTGAAATCGTAATCCCACGTTCATTTTGTTTGGTAAGAATGTAATCCAGGTTATTCGCGATCACATCAGACACCAGGATACTAGCTTGAATGGTACCCGTTCCGCCACAAGTAGGACATGTTTCGCGGGTCACAATGTTCATTTCAGGTCGTACACGCTGACGTGTAATTTGCAACAACCCAAATTTCGAAAGTGGCAGCACCGTGTATTTAGAACGGTCGCCTTTCATTTCGTCGCGCATGGTATCGAAAAGAACGCGCTTGTTTTCCGCCTTCTTCATATCGATAAAATCGACGACGATAATACCACCCATATCGCGAAGACGCAATTGACGGGCAATTTCCTTCGCTGCTTCAAGGTTTACACTTAATGCAGTCGCTTCCTGATCTTCTTCGGAATTAGATTTGTTGCCGCTGTTTACGTCAATGACGTGCAGTGCCTCGGTGTGCTCAATGATTAGGTACCCACCATTAGGCAAGCTTACCGAACGGCCAAATAGTGACTTGATCTGCTTTTCCAAACCAAATTGTTCGAAAAGCTTGTTCTTGCCATTATGCAGTTTCAGGATATTCTCCTTATCCGGCGCAATGTTGTGAATGTAGGCTTTGATGTCGTCATACACTTCTTTTGAATCTACGGTAATGCTGTCGAACGACTCGTTCAGCATGTCGCGGATAATGGAAGAAGCGCGATTCATCTCACCTATCACGCGGTCGCGTGGTTTGGCGTCGCGAAGTGTTTTAATGCCATTTTCCCATTTGTCAAGGCAGTCCTGCAAATCTTTGTTCAGCTCATCCACATCTTTGCCGGTGGCAACGGTACGGATGATTACACCAAAGTTAGCTGGCTTGATAGAGGACATAAGCCGCTGCAAACGGTTTCTCTCCTGCTTGTCTGTTATCTTTTTGGAAAGGTTAACAGAGTTGGAAAAAGGAACGAGTACAATGTAACGGCCGGCAATGGAAATGTCACAGGAAAGCCTCGGACCTTTTGTAGAAATAGGTTCTTTGACAATCTGAACAAGTATAGGCTGATTTTTAGAAAGGACTTTATCGATTTTGCCCAACTTCTCAATCTCAGGCTCCATCTTGAAATTATTCAATTTGCCTGAATTGCCCCGCTTGGAGATAACATCCTTGGTGAGCTTGTTGAGAGAGTTGATATTAGGCCCCAGATCGAGGTAATGCAGAAACGCATCTTTCTCAAAACCTACATCAACGAACGCGGCATTAAGCCCCGCTACCAGCTTCCTTACTGTACCGAGATAGATATCCCCAACGGTAAAGCTTTGGTCCGGTGTTTCGACGTGGTATTCTAAAAGACGTTTATCCTGCAAAAGGGCTATACGTTCTCCCTTTTGAGTAGAATTGATTAGTAATTCGTTACTCAATGTTCAACCAACTAAATGGCTATATAATGTTGATACTTAACCTCCCGCTTTTGGAATAAAAGGGGCATTACATACGAGGGGAAGAAGGCATGACCGGATCTTCATATTTAAAAACCCGGTCATGACCATTTATTTCTTCTTATGTCTGTTTTTTCTAAGGCGTTTTTTTCTCTTATGAGTGGAGATCTTATGTCTCTTTCTTTTCTTTCCGCAAGGCATAAATATGTCGTTTATAAATAAAAAATGGTTTCCTTATCTTCTGCTGATCAATTGTTCAGACGGCCTTCAAGTTCGCCAATCGCTTGCTGAATAACCGGATCTTTTTCCTCTTTCTTAACCTCCGACAGAACCTTACGTGCCTGTTCCTTTTCTCCGAGCTCTACCAGCGTAAGTCCTAAATAGAATTTCGCTTTGGTATTTGCAGGATTATTGGTTAAAATCTGTCTGAACCTGTCAGCAGCCTTAGAATATTGGTTAGATCTCATGGACAAAATCCCCAGATTGAACAAAGCCAATTCGTTGGTGGGATCCGTGTCAATTACCTCACGCAACATCAAAATTCCCTGCATCGGGTTTTCTGTATTCACATAAGTCATTGCCATATTAGCTTTTACAGCTAATAATCCAGGATCCTGATCAATTGCTTTCTGATAATATTCGCGGGTTTTTGTTCCCAGGTTTTTCGCTTTCTGCTCGTCAATGGCAAAACCATAAGCTTCGTAGTAGCGATCACCTGTTCTCACCAGGTTATCGATGGTGGGAGACAAAAGGGTTACTTTTTCAGCATAAAAAGCCGCACTGTCAAATTTTTGTAGCTCGGCAAATTTATCAGACAATTTTAACCCCGCGGTTATCTTTTCTTTTTCATCCGCTTTAATGAAACCACTTCTCAATTGATCTACAATTTTTTGTTGATCAGCAGATAAAGTGGCTCCATCATGCGATTTGGAAGGAGTCTCGGGAGCAGCTTCCGTAGAAACTGCGGCCGTCTGGCCCTTTTCCTTGTCTACCTCGTTACTTTTTGTGTTTACAACCACTTTTGGAAGACTGAACAATGTTCCAACCAAAGCGACCGCGAGCACGCAAGAAAGAATGATAGACTTTTTCATACTGTTATAACCTAAACCTTTTCAAGTAATTACTTTTCAGCGACTACTTTCAATTTGTCACTTTCTTTTACCTGTTCAACAAAAACTTTTGCAGGTTTGAAGCTTGGTACAAAGTGCTCGTCAATGATCATTGAAGTTCCCTTAGAAATGTTACGGGCAACTTTACGCGCACGTTTTTTATTAATGAAACTACCAAAACCTCTTACATAAAGATTCTCACCATCAGAAAGTGAGTCCTTTACCACGGTGAAAAACGATTCTAGCGTTTGCTGAACATCGCCCTTGTCCACGCCTGTTTTCTCAGAAATCTGTGCGATTACGTCTGCCTTAGTCACTTTGATTGTTTACTTTAAGTGGATATTATTTCATTTATTTACTTACTCCTCTAAATTTTGGGAACACAAAGGTACGGTAATTTTACCAGTATTTAAAAGGATGGGGTTTTCATTTTTTTTCTAATCGGTTAAAAAACAGTGCACATAAGCGAAAATTATATGGTACCGGATCATTTTCAGGTAATTGATTTTAATAAAAAACTTAAATCCTGGTACCTCAAAAACCATCGCCCGCTGCTCTGGCGCCAGACCAACGACCCGTATAAAATATGGTTGTCGGAAATTATTCTTCAGCAAACCAGAGTGGCTCAGGGGACACCCTATTACGAGAAGTTCCTGTTAAACTACCCGACCGTTTTTGATCTGGCAAATGCGGACGAACGTGACGTATTAAGGCTTTGGCAAGGCCTCGGCTATTACTCCCGTGCCAGGAATATGCATTTTACAGCAAGGCAGATTGTTAGTGAATTTGAAGGTAAATTCCCCAAAACGGCGGTACAGCTTTCGAAGCTCAAAGGGCTTGGTCATTACACTGCGGCGGCAATCGCTTCATTCGCATTCGGGGAGGCAGTTGCGGCGATCGATGGTAATGTGTACCGGGTCATGTCTCGAATTTTTGGGATCCAATCGGATATGTTGAGCAATGATGGGAAAAAGGAATTTGCGGCTTTGGCGAAAGAGCTGGTTTCGCAAGATGATCCGGCAACCTACAATCAGGCGATGATCGAGTTCGGGGCGATTCAATGTGTTCCTGTTTCGCCTGATTGCAAAATTTGCCCGTTCAATGACATTTGCTATGCCTTTGAATTCAAAATGCAGAGCCAACTTCCGGTTAAAATCAAGAAATTGACCGTCCGTCATCGGTTCCTTAACTATTTTCTGATCAGAAAGAATGATGAGCTCGCGATGCAGGAACGGCTAGGCAAGGATATATGGAAAGGGTTATACGATTTTTATTTGATGGAATCGCCAGGCCCGGTGAGCACTCCGGACGACCTGGATGATGAGCCCGCTCTTCGTGTTTTACTGCAAAAGGGCAGGATCAGCGAGGTTGCCAGGTTGTATAGTCACATTCTGACGCATCAAAGGCTGAATGTCCGCTTCTGGTGGATTGATTTTCAGTCAGGAGATACAATAGATTTACCACCCGGAATGGCTTTCTATACAAAAGAGCAAATTGAAATTCTTCCGAAACCCATCTTGATTGATACGCTTCTTAAAGAAGAGAATTATCTTTAAAACGATTGATAATGTCTTCGGTAAACAGAACTGGTTAAGGTTTCTTTGCGCTGTTTTAATTGTGTTTAAAGTAATATATTTTTGTACTTAACATGTAAAACGAAAGAGTTATGGCGGGTTTTAATTTAACTACCAATCAGATAAATGACTACAACCGGGATGGTTATGTAGTTGTAAAAGCACTTTTTTCGAAAGAGGAAACGGATAAATTATATCGTACCGCCATTGAAAATTCGGTCATGCAAAAGAATGCTATGGACCTGAATGATCAGTCGGGGAAGAAAACGAAACTATCGTTGTGGTTTACGCCGGGTGATGACGTTTTTGGTTACCTGATCAGAAGTGAAAGAGTGGTTAACTCGGTATGGCAATTGCTAGGTCAGGATAGCCAGGTTTGCCATTTTCATACCAAACTAATGCAGAAGGAGCCAAAAGTTGGCGGCGCATGGGAATGGCATCAGGATTATGGCTACTGGTATAAAAACCAGTTTATTTTTCCTGACCAGCTCATGAGTGTGATGATCGCATTAACTCCCGCTAGCAAAGAAAACGGATGTTTACAGGTCATCAAAGGATCACACAAAATGGGCCGCGTCAATCATGGTTTCTCTGGCGAGCAGGTAGGAGCTGACATGGAAATGGTGAACCATGCGTTGAAGACAATGGACTTGGTTTACTGCGAAATTGAGCCGGGCGATGCATTGTTTTTCCATAGTAACCTGCTTCACAGGTCGGAAGCGAATCTTTCGGATCATCCGAGATGGTCGCTGATTTCATGTTACAATTCGCAATCCAACATAGCTTACAGTGAAACTTCCACTTCCTGGAGAGTACCGGTTTCTATTGTACCAGACCACGCTTTGACTGAATGGGACGCTGCGTCATTCGGTAATGCTGATTTTCTAAGAAAAGAAGACGACCCCGCGCTGAAAACTACTGGCTGGGAGAATGAAGTGAAGACGTCCTGATTTTTTTAAATTGAGTCATGGGGCGTCATTGATTGTCATGCGTTGTCATTTATTGTCATTTTTGAAAAAGCGATAAATAACTATCCATGACCAGGTATGACGATAAGTGACCAAAAATGACAATATCTGACTAATTCATAAAATATTTAATCGATTGCTGATATGCAGAAAATTGCAATGCTGGGTTCCGGTTTTATCGGACGCTTTTATGCTGAGTCCATTCATGGCCAGCGCGGCCGGGATAAGGTGGTCGCTATTTATGCTAGGAGAGAGGAAAGTGCGCAAAAGTTTGCAACGGATTACGGATGTGACTTTTGGTCGTCGGATATGGAGGAGGTGATTGCCCATCCTGATGTGAATATGGTTTGCATTGCACTGCCTAACAACATTCATGAGCAGGCAGTAATGCTTTGTGCCAGGCATAAAAAAGCTGTCGTTTCTACAAAGCCGCTCGGCAGGAACGGTGAGGAGGCGCTACGCATGATGAAAGCAGTAGAAGAGGCTGGGATTTTCGCGGGTTACCTGGAAGATCTGTGCTATACGCCGAAGTTTTTGAAATCACTGGAGAGTGTGAAAAACGGATCGTTGGGGAGGATTATCTGGGCCAAGTCCCGTGAGGCGCATCCAGGGCCACACAGCGAATGGTTTTGGGACATTGAACAGGCCGGCGGTGGCTGCATTCTGGATTTGGGTTGCCATTGTATTGAGATATCGCGGAATTTTATCGGTAAGGATATCAGGCCAGTTGAAGTAATGTGCTGGGCCGATACGCAGGTCAAACCCATTGATGCTGAGGATCATGCCATTGCTTTGGTGAAATATGAAAATGGTGCGATCGGGCAATTTGAAGTAAGCTGGACATTCCGCGGCGGTATGGATTTGAGGGACGAGGTCATGGGTACCGAGGGGACCATCTGGATCAATAACTTTTTGAGGACAGGTTTTGAAATGTTTACAACAGGACAGAACCCCGATGGTAAAGGAGAAGATTATGTAGCTGAAAAGGCCGAGAGCAACACTGGCTGGCTTTTTCCGGTGGGGGACGAAGTCAATGATCTTGGTTATAATCACATGTTTACGGATATGTTCAACTCTGCTGAAAAGGGAACGGAGCCTGCTGAAACATTCTATGATGGCTACATTGTGAATGCTGTGATTGACGCGGCGTATAAGTCAGCGAAGTCCAAATTGTGGGAAAAAGTAGAACTGCCGGTCTGGCGTGGGAAAGAAGGTGTGACCAAACCTTCAAATTACGTCTCATATAACGAAGACTATTATTTGATCAGACAGGAAATGACACACGATGGTCGCAATAAATTGATCCTGAAAGACAAAAAAACAGGAAAAATCAGCGAGCAGGATGTCTGAAAAGGTTTCAAACCTGTTATCTTTAAAACTACATTTTAAAATCATCCACAACAAAAAACCATGGCAGGAAGCGTAAACAAAGTAATTCTGATAGGAAATTTGGGCAGTGATCCGGAGGTTAGATATCTCGAAAGTGGATCAGCGGTAGCCAAATTCAATATCGCAACCACTGAATCGTATACTAATAAAAGTGGTGAGAGAGTAGACAACACCGAATGGCACCGGATTGAACTTTGGGAAGGATTGGCCAAGGTAGCCGAGAAATACCTGAAAAAAGGAAATCAGGTTTACATTGAAGGTCGTATCCGTACCGACAGCTGGACGGACAAGGAAGGACAGCAAAGAACCGGCGTGACGATCCGGGCTAACAGTATGACATTACTCGGCGGACCTGCGGGCGGAGGTAGCGAAAGCAGCGGACAAGGTTATTCTCAGCCGTCTGCTCCCCGTGCCAACCAATCACCAAGATCCTCCGATCCTATTCCGCCTTCACTGGCTGCTGGAAACGATGACGATGATCTGCCGTTTTAGCCAGACATTCCAAATATTTAGGCGATTCTGCCATCAAAGAACATTTATTTTTGAGGTAGAATCGCTACATTTATCTTATTGAATGTCCGGTATGAACATTTTATAACATTTTGTGAAAGAAACTGCAGATAGCGACGATCCACTTTCCCGAACGCGTACGGGGATTTTATTTCCCCAACGAAGTACGCAACCTATCTTGGCAGGGGTGATCATACCCATTGATTTCTTAGCTCCCTACGACTTTATCCTCATTATTTTTCTGTTCATAATTTCCCTTTTCCTTTCCGGGATACGCGCAGCATACGCAGCATCCGGCGCAATGGAAAATCCATGGGAACGAAAAAGTGACGCAGAAAACAGCCTTCCCAGTCGAATACAGCAACTTGCGCTTTCGCTAGTACAGCGTGCCATTACATTATTTGCGCTGGTTCTCGCGGCACGATTGGCATGGATACATTTACAAATTACTCAAAGTGAAGTTGTTACCTGGGTGATCCTGGGAACGCTAGCATTCTGGATATGGTTGGATGCCATCGTACGGTACAATAGTGCGCGACGTGCAAATGAATTTATTCCCAGAATTTCAGGCCTTACGCAGTTTCTGATCAAGATATGCAGGCCGCTCACACAGCCTATTATGAAGCTGGGCTATTCCTTTGGGGTGCTCACGCCGGAAGGAGCGGAAATAACTACCGAAATGCTCGAAGCAAAGGCTGAAAGCGAGGAGGAAACTGATCTTTTACGCGGACTGGCTAATTTCAGGCAGACAAATGCTAAAAAAGCAATGCAGGCGCGTCTTCATATCACCGCTTTTGACATTGAACTGAATTTCCATGAATTAATGGATAAGATCAACAAATCGGGTTACTCGCGTGTCCCTGTTTTTCGGGACGATCTGGATCATATTGAGGGAATTCTGAATGTAAAGGATTTACTTCCTCATATTCATCTCGATGAGCATTTTAATTGGCAGAAACTCTTACGGCCTGTCTATTTTATTCCCGAAAGCAAGCGTCTGGACGACCTGATGAAGGATTTTCAGAGCCGCAGGGTACATATGGCGCTCGTGGTCGATGAGTACGGCGGCACGGGCGGACTTATCACACTGGAAGACATTATTGAAGAGATTTTCGGTGATATCAATGACGAATATGATGAGGATGACGAGATTAACTACACGCAGGTAGATGAGAATACTTATGTTTTCGAAGGAAAGGTACTGATCAATGACTTGTGCCGGTTACTGAATCTCGAGACCGATTATTTTGACGAGGTTAGGGGAAGTAGCGAGTCGCTGGCTGGGTTGCTACTGGAATTATTCTCGCGATTGCCACGTCCGGGGGAGATTGCCACGCACCGTGAAGTAACGTTTAAAGTACAATCGGCTGACAAGAAAAGAATCAAAAAAGTCCGTGTTCTGGTGTCTGAAAAATGATGACTCTAAAGAAAAAGTACAATTGATTTTATTTCCTCCAAAGTTATTATTAATTTTGCCCGGCAAATAACAATAGTTTATTTGCTATGAGCACAGACCCATCCAAAGTCCTCTTCGAGGCGTTAACTTACGACGACGTTCTTCTAATACCTGGTTATTCAGAAATTCTGCCTCGCAATACAACAACAAAAACCAAGCTGACACGTAACATCGAGCTGAACATTCCACTTGTTTCTGCCGCGATGGATACAGTAACAGAATACGAGCTGGCCATTGCCATGGCTCAGGAAGGCGGTATTGGAATTATCCATAAAAACATGAGCCTGGAGTTGCAGGCCGAGCAAGTAAGAAAAGTAAAACGTTCTGAAAGCGGAATGATCCTGGATCCGATCACACTCTCAGATAATGCTACACTAGGTGATGCGCATCAGATCATGCGCGAGTTCAAAATAGGTGGTATACCTGTGATCGACAAAGACCGTAAACTGATCGGTATCCTGACCAACCGGGACCTTCGTTTTGAAAGAGAAATGGGGAAACCCGTTACGGAGATCATGACCAAGGACAAGCTGATCACCGCTTCCGACGGACTGTCGCTCGACGATGCCGAAAAGATCCTTCAGGAATACAAAATTGAAAAACTCCCAATCGTTGATTCAGAGTACAGGCTTACCGGATTGATTACGTATAAGGATATCCTGAAACGTAAGTCGCATCCGAATGCATGTAAGGACGAGTACGGCCGCCTTCGTGTAGGAGCAGCCGTAGGAGTCACGGCAGACCTTTTGAAACGCGTAGAAGCATTGGTTAAGGCTGGTGTCGACGTTATTAGTCTTGATACTGCTCACGGACATTCCTTCGGTGTCATTGAAGCATTGAAATCTGTTAAAGTGCAATTTCCCAAACTGGATGTGATCGCAGGTAACGTGGCCACAGGCGAAGGAGCAAAAGCACTGGCAGAAGCGGGTGCGGATGCAGTTAAAGTAGGAGTAGGACCAGGCAGTATTTGTACAACCCGTATCATTGCCGGTATAGGTGTACCTCAGCTCACAGCAGTCATGTGGGCAGCAGAAGCATTGAAAGACACAGATGTTCCTGTCATCGCGGACGGTGGTATCCGTTTTTCAGGAGATATGACCAAAGCGCTGGCTGGTGGCGCGAGTACGATCATGATCGGTTCTATGCTGGCAGGAAGTGACGAAGCTCCGGGTGAGATCGTCATTTACGAAGGAAGGAAATTTAAAGCTTACCGCGGAATGGGATCAGTGGAAGCAATGGAGGATGGTTCGAAAGACCGTTACTTCCAGGATGCCGAAGATGATGTTAAAAAACTGGTTCCGGAAGGAATTGTTGGCCGGGTACCATTCAAAGGAAAAGTTTCCGAAATTGTATATCAAATGGTCGGTGGCTTGAAAGCTGGCATGGGATACTGCGGAGCTGGCGACATTGCTGCATTGCAAAAAGCACAGTTCGTGAAAATAACATCCGCCGGTGTGAAAGAAAGTCACCCACACGATGTAATGATCCAGAAAGAAGCGCCGAACTACTCGTCGAAATCGTGATTGCTGTTAGCTTTTTAGCTGTTAGCTATTGGCTATTGGCTATTGGCTATTGGCTTTCCGATTTTGAATACTAAAACAAAAATGCCTCGCGACCACAATGTCACGAGGCATTTTTGTTTACGTTTAAAAGCTAAAAGCCAACTACGCTGCCGAAGGCTTCGCAAAGCGACTTTTGAGATATTGAAAAATCATTGGCAGGATCGAGAATCCGATAATTCCGAAGATAACCAGTTCGAAATTTTTCTTCACGATATCCATATTTCCGAAGAAATAACCTAGTAATGTAAGCGATGGTACCCAAAGAATGGCGCCAACGACACAATAGACGATGTATTTGGAGTAATTCATGCTTCCGGCACCTGCTACAAATGGTGCAACGGTGCGTACAATAGGGATGAAGCGGGCCATGATAACTGTGCTACCACCATGTTTTTCGTAAAAAGCTTCTGTTTTTTCAAGATACTCTCTTTTCAGGAAGAGAATCCGTTCCCTTTTCTTGATTTCGCCTCCAAATTTTTTACCCATAAAATAATTGACATTGTCACCCATTAATGCAGCAATGATCAAAACAATGATGATCAGCCACACATTCAGTCCGGTTCCTTCGTTGGCAGCAATAGCGCCTGCAGCAAATAACAATGAATCTCCCGGCAACAGCGGCATGATAACCAGCCCTGTTTCGGTGAACACGATCAGAAACAAAATTACATACGTAAGCGTACCGTACTGTTCAACAATGTTAAACAAATGCTTGTCCAGATGAAGGAAGAAGTCAATGAACTGGGTCAAAAATTCCATAGCTAAATTTGATTTGACAAATAGATTTGATGTATAGTAGTTACTTGGAGTCAATTTTCCATTTCTGCTTTGTTTTGGCATTCAGGAAGTGGTTGAATGTATCGCCTCTCAGGCCTAGTCGTATGGTTTCAAGAGGAATGAGTTCGCTCGGGGCGATGTTCCCAAGATTGACATTGGCACCCAAAAGCTTTACAAACCAAACCTGCTGGGATTTTTGGGGAGCCTCCCAGAGCATATCTTCGAAAGCGATTTCAGTCAGGATCTCTTCAACCAGACCTTGTCGTACTTCGCCGCTGGCGCGGAACAAACCTACATTTCCTGATTCTCTCGCCTCTCCGATCACCTTCCAGGCGCCAGCCTGCAGCTCTGACTTAATGAGCTGGATCCATTTGTAAGGAGGAATGATCTTGTTCTCATCTTTGGAACCCACCTCGGACAAAACCGTTACCTGCTGGGCGAGGGTGCGGATATATTCACATTTGAGATCCTGAGCCATTTCAATGGAGCCGTCGGAAACTTCCGCGTACTTCAGGTCGTATTTATCGAGCAACTTGCGGTAATCGTCGAACTGATTTCGTACCACGAAGGCTTCAAACAATGTACCTCCAAAATAGACCGGAATATTGGCATTTTTGTAGACGGCCAGCTTTTCATTCAAATTAGGGCTCACAAAAGACGTGGCCCAGCCAAGCTTTACGATATCAATATAAGGTGCTGCTATTGAAAGCATGTCTTCGGTTTCCCTGACACTGAGCCCTTTGTCCATTACCATGGTAATACCCTTCTGCCGGGGTTTTTCGGAACGGTTGGGGACTTGCGATAACGTAAAATTCATATATGGGTATGCTTTTATCTCTGGCAAAAACTCCGGCAAAGGTAGTAATTACCTTTGATACGTAGCAATAAAATCCATATCATTGCCACTGATGGATATATTCTTCTACGATAATTACTATTTTTAGAATACACATGAATAATCGCTTAAACCGAATTATTTTAAATGACCATTCCAAGTAACATGGCTTCTTTCCAGGAAAATAGCAGATTGATTTTTCTGCAACAATTTGTCGGGCAGCATATGACCGGAAGTTTTTCGCCGGTAGCCAAGTGGCTCAACGGAAGATTGATTGCCATCCAGGATTCTGAAATGGAGATCGAATACATCGTACGGGAGGATATGTGTAACCCCATGAGTACTTTGCACGGAGGAATTGCAGCGACGATCCTGGACGATATTGTGGGGACTATGGTATATGCCATGGGAAGAGAATTTGCCTATACATCTGTTAACTTGAATTGTGACTTCTTAAATCCTGCGGTTGTGGGAGATGTCCTGACCGCGAAATCGCAAATAATACGCGCTGGCAAAAGTGTCATTCATGTCGAAGGGCAAATTACAAATGGCCTTGGAAAAATTGTAGCCAAATGTTCCAGTAACCTCATTCAAACTGCCTTGAAAATACCGGCACCATCGGGAGACTAACACGGCTACCGCTTATCTTTGTTTATGGAAAAACAATTCAATGATCTATCGGAAAGCCGTCAGCAACAATTGATGGCTTTTGACCGCCTGCTTACTATTATGGACGAACTTCGGGAGCAATGTCCTTGGGATCGGAAGCAAACCATGGAAAGCCTGCGGCATTTGACGATAGAGGAAACCTACGAATTATCCGACGCTATTATAGAAAATGACCTGCCCGAGATTAAAAAGGAGTTGGGTGATGTGTTGCTGCATATTGTTTTTTATGCCAAAATCGGTTCCGAACCAAGGCTGGACAATGGCTTTCAATTTGATATAAAAGATGTATTGCATGGAATCTGCGATAAACTAGTATCGCGCCACCCGCACATTTATGGAGATTTTGTGGCAGATTCGGAAGAAGCCGTGAAGCAGAATTGGGAGAAATTGAAACTGAAAGAAGGAAATAAATCGGTACTATCGGGAGTGCCAACGTCATTACCTGCATTGGTGAAGGCCATGCGCATTCAGGAGAAAGCGCGTGGCGTGGGATTTGACTGGGATGATAAACGGCAGGTTTGGGGTAAAGTAGAGGAGGAGCTGGCGGAATTTAAGGAGAATTTTAATATTGAAACCGGCGAGGTACTAGATCAAAAAGAGGCTGAGGGTGAATTTGGTGACCTCTTATTTTCGCTGGTTAATTATTCAAGATTTGTAGACATCAATCCCGAAACGGCTTTGGAGAGAACCAATAAAAAATTCATCCGCCGCTTTCAATACCTCGAAGAAGCATCAAAAGCAGACGGAAAATCCTTGTCGGAAATGACATTGGATCAGATGGATGCATACTGGAATGAGGCGAAAAAATTGAATGCTTAAAAAGTTTAAACTTTTGTGTGACTTTATTTGAGTAGTGCAGTCTAAGTAAAGATGCCGTTTGTAAACCATGGAATTCTTTTCGATATTGGTTTGAGTTATGTTACGCAGGCATCAGTTTGGAACTGTTATTCATCAAATAATTTTGCCTGAAAATGTATCTTGAAGAGCGTGTTGAACAATTAGAAAACCTGGCAGTGGATCAAGGAAAGCACATCGAAATAATAGCTTCTGGCCTGGCAACATTGACTGCCCAGGTTCAGAAAGGCTTTTCCGATGTGCGGCAGGAGATAAGTGACCTGACTGAACGCTTCGGCGTTTTGGAGTCAAAAGTCGAAAGGCTGGATGTCAGGGTTAGTAGGATCGAAGTCAAGATTGACAAAATCGAGACGAGACTTGAACATGTAGAGATACGACTAGACAAAATCGAGACGAGACTTGATCATGTAGAGATACGACTAGACAAAATCGAGACGAGACTTGATAATATGGAGATGAGGCTAGAGCATGTAGAGATGAGACTTGACAAAATTGACACAAGACTCGATCAAATGGATGCAAGACTTGACCGATTTGAAACTAAAATGGATCAGCGTTTCGATGAGCTGATCATGCTCATTAAAAGTAAATAGTGGAATGTCTTCCCATCATATAGTAAAGGAAAAACAGGAGCCGGCTCTGATCATTGCCAACGGTGAAGCTTGTAGTGAAGAACTTCTGGGCCAATTGTTGGAATGGAGCCCGTTCATAGTTGTACTCGACCACGCGATTTACCGGGTACTTGATCTGGGGATAAAAATTGATGTCTGGATGGGTGATTTCGATCAGCAACATGATTTTGAAAGCATCCAGGCCCGCCAGCATCCGCTGGAAATCATCAGTACGCCTGATCAGGAAAAGACGGACCTTGAAAAAGCTATTGATTTTTTGATAGAAAGAGGTTTTCCTGCCGCAAACATTGTGTGGGCTACCGGCCGCCGCGCGGATCATGCTATTACCAACATTACCAACCTGGTTCGGTATAAAGAGCAGATCAGGCTCGTTTTGTTTGACGATTATTCGAAAATTTTCCCGCTTTCAGGCACATTTGAAAAATGGTATGTAGCGGGAACGCCTATATCACTCATTCCTATCGGGGTGGTTGAAGGAATCGAGACCAGCGGATTGAAATATAACTTAAATGATGAAACCCTGACTTTGGGACATCGCACCGGCAACAGTAATGAAGCCGAGGCAGATGGTATGGTCAGGGTTTCTGCGAAAGAAGGAGATCTTTTGATTATGGAATGCTGGGACCTATAAGGAAGCCTGCTTGCTTTCCTTCGATTCCACGTAGAAATTGCGATCCACAGAAAGTGTCTTTTCAGATTTCGTTTTTAAGCTTTTCCATTCAGCTGTGGGATAAAGGAATTCCTCCTTACCACTGCCAATCTTTACTTTCACCGGCATATCGAATCCGTCCACTACATTAGCCCAGCGATACTGTAAGCCTTTATTTCCAAACGAATATTCCAAAACCGGAATTCTTACATCCCTGAGATACTGATCAAAGACCTTCGACAAATTTCTGCCTGCCTGCTCACTGACATAAGCCTCAATTTGCGATCCGTCGACAGTCTGGTGATAAAATGTTTTGTTCAAACCTCTAAGGATCTGCCTCCATTTCTCATCATCATTGACAACCTGGCGAATGGTATGCAACAGATTTCCACCTTTGTAATACATATCCTTGGAGCCTTCCTGATTCACACCGTATGTGCCAATAATAGGCTCATCATTCGCGATCAGAGCCCTCGTCCCGATCACATAGTCTGAACCTGCTTCTTTACCAAAATAATATTCAGTATACAGATTTTCGGAGTAGTTAGTGAAACCTTCATGTACCCACATATCCGCGACGTCCTTGTAGGTAATGTTATTCGCGAACCATTCATGACCGCTTTCGTGGATGATAATGAAGTCCCATTTCAAGCCCCAGCCTGTGTTGGAAAGATCCCGGCCGAGGTACCCCATTTTATAGCCATTGCCATAAGTGACTGAACTTTGATGCTCCATGCCCAGGTAAGGCACTTCTACCAGCTTATAGCCATCCTCATAAAAAGGATAAGGGCCGAACCAGTGTTCAAATGCTTTGAGCATTTGCGGCGCCTGCTTAAATTGCTCTTTGGCCTTCTCGAGATTCTGAGGAAGTACGTAATAGCTTACAGCCAGGTCACCTTTTTCACCTTTGAAAGTCTCTTTCCAGCTCACATAATTCGCCACGTTCATATTCACCCCATAATTATTGATCGGGTTTTTGACAAACCAATTGAATGTATGCGTGTTATCATTGTTTTCAACCACAGATCTCAGGTTTCCGTTAGATACGTCCATCAGGTTTTTGGGCACTGTAATGCTGATCTGCATACTGTCCGGTTCGTCGTACATATGATCCTTGCACGGCCACCACACGCTCGATCCCAGCCCTTGGCAGGATGTTGAAATGATCGTGTTTCCTTTACCGTCAGGAACCCATTGTACGCCACCATCCCACGGCGGACGCTTTGCCAGCCTCGGTTTGCCTGAATAAAAGACTTCAATCGTTTCAGTTTTACCGACCTCCTGTTTTTTCTTCAAATCAATAAAAAAAGCACTACCATCCCGTTTGAACCTAAGCGACTCTCCGTCCTGAATCACTTTACTGATCTGTAAGGGTTCCTGCAAGTCAATTTGAATGGTTTGATTTGGCTGAATTACTTTGTAAACCACCTGCGTACTTCCCGACAATGTGCTGTCTTTAGCATTGGGCGTCACTTTCAAATGGTAGTAAGTAAGGTCCCACCATACGCGCTGTGGGGTAATGGAGCCGCGTAGTGTGTCGGCATGGGTAGACTTTGGAGCCTGGGCCAAACCGTTTATTGAAACGGCAACAAAGCATAAGCAAGCAATGATTCGAAGCATGTAATGGTGTTATTTATTTATCAAGAATTTCCATATCGTTCAATTCGGGTCCGCCTCCCCGATTTGCTGACCCTGCTGCGACATATACTTTTTTATTAAGCGAAACGGCCTGCGTTCCATGTCGGCCCTGGTGCATCGAAGGCAATTTTTCCCATTTTTGTTTTTGCGGATCAAATGCCTCGACATCATTATGGGCCTCCACATGGGCATCGCTTTCGCCGCCAATGATCAGGATCTTGTTATTGTAAACAACGGCAGTATTGCCGGCCCTTAGTGTAGGGAGATTATTGGAAGCGTCTAGCGTAGACCATTTGCCTGTTTTGAAATCGTAAACATCCACTTCCTTAATTACGGTGTTCAGTACCTGATTGATGCGGGCAGTGGAGAGGCGGCCGCCGGCAATATATAGCTTGTTATCTAAAACGGCTACCTGTATATGATCTCTGGGGCGGGGAGCGTCAGTCAATGTGGTCCATTTGCCGCTGGCCGGGTCGAATTCGTCGAACCAGGTAACTTGCCCGTCCCAGTGCCCATCCTGGATTCCGCAGACGAGGTAAATTTTATCATTCAAAACAAATGCGCCTGCTGCGCCGCGACGGCGATTTTCAGGAATTGAAGCCCCCTTTCGCCATTCATTTTTAATGGGATTAAAAATGTAAATATCAGGTATCGGCGTCTCGTGCGGGTACCCACCGGTAAACGCTCCTAAGACATAGATCTCGTTCTTGTAAGTGACTGCCTGGAAGTGGCTCATTTCGAGCGGCGTCTTGGCCAGGCCAATCCATGCGTCTTTTTTAAAGTCATATTCGTCCACAGGTTTAATCCCGCGGCCACCCAAAAGGTACAGTTTTCCATTAGCAGTCGCCATTGCATTTTCATGGCGTTTTTCCGGGAGGTTTTCCGGTTCTGATACTTCCCAGATCTGTGCCGAAAGCGTGAAAGCAAGCAGATTGAATATGATCAGCAATGCGCCGGTTTTGCAAAAAGAATTCATAGTGATTGCGTTTAGGATGGGTAGGCAAAGCATTGAAAAAATGCTTTTTTTTCATAAAAACGACATTAAGGTACAATTATATTTCTTAAAACCGAAAGACCAGCTCATGGCTGGTCTTTCGGTTAATTTTCGTCAATAAGTCATTAATTTTTGCTGCTGATTTCAAGAGCCGGACTTTCAAAACCAAGCTTTTTCAGCCCTGTTTGTACATCCGGATCTTTCATAAACAGCTTCCACAAAAGGCCTGTGCGGTAGTTCTCTATCATCACAATAATCGGTCCCTGGTCAATGGCCAGGTGCGACTTGGCGTACCAGTTTTGAGATTCATTAAAGGCATCGGTAAAACCGTATTCGCTCCAAATTTTATCGCCCATATCATCGTAAAAATGCCGTAGCGCTTTCATGGATTGTTCCGGTGTATAAGGGAACGAGGATAGCGCAGCAGTAGGGGTAATGGTACCGAAATCATTGGTCGGCGAATGTGCATTGTATCCATTATACGTATCGCTGGCCGTCAGTCCCCAGCTGTTTTCTCCATAACCTTTAAATTTCCCCGGATTGGCGACGCAATACTTATAGTTAATGAGCGAATGATTTACATTTTGTTCCCAATAATTAGCATACTGGTCTTTTAAATGGCGCGGATCGAGGCCCACGAAAGAGTAATGTGCAAAAAACAGCGGACCACCATATTCGAAACCGAGCGGAAGTTTTATACCATAATATTCCTTCCCATTTTTGAAATGATCACTTTGCGCCCAGCATTTATTATAAACCTGTGCAGTGATCGGATATCTTGGGGACGCAGCTGCCATAATATAGGTAATGAGGGTCTCATTATAACCTCTCAATTCAAAATTCATAGCCCAACCATTGTTAGGACTCCAATGCCAGTACAGCTGGTTCGGATTTCCCTGCGTGTACCAATCCCACTCTGCCTCATTCCAGATCCATTGAATACGGTTACGCAAATCTCTCTCAACGTCTGTATTTTGGTCAAAATACTGTCTCGCAGCCAAAAGCCCCTGAAAAAGGAAAGAGGTTTCAACCAAATCGCCGCCGTCGTCCTTGCGCCCAAACGGTACGATCTTGCCGGTTGCGCCATTCAACCAATGTGGGAAAATGCCATGGTAATGATCTGCCTTGGACAAGAATTTGACCATTTTAAGTAACCTCGCTGCCACTGAATCCCTCGGCTGCCATTTTCTTTCCGCAGCAACGATCATTGCCATGATGCCAAAACCGGTACCGCCGGTTGTCACTACTTCGTTGCCATAGTCATAAGCAACATTGCTCCGTTCGCGCGACATTCCGCTCACCGGATGCCCGAATTCCCAGAAGTAACGGAAAGTTTGCTTTTGAACGAGTTCCAGCAAAGCCGTGTCGGACAAATTTTTAGGTCTGTCGGCTGCATTAAAATCGGTTGGTTTTGCGGCAACGGTTTTCTTCTTCTGCGCCTGGATATCTGCCTGTGCAAAGAGTAGAAAGAGGCCAAGCAGGTAATAGAAGGATATCTTCATGATTGGGTCAATTAAATGTTGAGGATTGCATTATTTCAAATCGGGGCTGGTGAACCCTAATTTTTTTAGCCCGGTTTTCACTTCAGGGCTGCTCATAAATAAATTCCATGGTAAGCCACTCCTATGATTCTCGATCATAATGATAACCGGTCCCTGGTCTATGGCGAGGTAGGAGTCGGCAAACCATATTTTATCCAATGAAAAGGCATCGTAGAAGCCGTAATCACCCCACAACTTATCCCCCAGCTTGTAATAGAAAAACTTCAACGCTTTCATCGATTCCACAGGAGAGTAGGGGAAAGCGGAGAGTGCTGCGGTTGGGGAAATGACACCTTTGTCATTGGTGGGCGAATTGGCATTATAGCCATCCGGAATGTCGCTGGCAGTCAACCCCCAGCATTGGTCACTGTAACCATTAAACGACTGAGGATTGGTTTTGCAATAGTTGTAATTGATAAGCGTATGTGCTTTGTTTTGGGTAAAATAATTCGTGTAAGTGTCGGCCAGACCCGTCGGGTTGAGTCCCAAAAAAGAATAATGCGAAAAGAATAAAGGCCCTCCATAAGGTTCGCCGAGCGGAAGTTTGATGCCATAATATTCTTTTCCATTAGCAAATCCTCCATTGCTGGCCCAGCCTGCATCGTACACTGCTTTTGGAATAGCGTGTGTGGGCGACGATGCAGCCAATGCATAAGTGATCAGGCATTCGTTCCAGCCTTTGATCTGGTGGTTCATGTCCCAGTTATACTGCGGGCTCCAATGCCAGTACAACACGTTTTCATTGTTTTTTCGAAACCAATTCCACTCGACGGCTTCCCAGATCGTGTTAATGTCCTTTCTCAAAGCAGTTTCAACCACGTTGGCATCATTGAAATACTGTCTGGCGGTCAGTAGTCCCTGGATCAAATAGGAAGTTTCTACCAAATCGGCGCCGTTATCTTTGGTACTGAATGGTACTACCGATCCCGTGGCACCATTGAGCCAATGCGGAAAAGCGCCATGAAATTTTTGCGTTTTGTCTTTCAGAAAGCTGGTGATCTTTTGCATTCTTTCCAGTCCCTGAGCGCGGGTAATGAATTTTCTTTCAATAGCAATCGGAATGGTCATGATCCCAAAACCGCTACCGCCGGATGTCACAACATCGCCGGACGAATTTCTTTCCCGGGCCAATCCGCTGACCGGATGCCCGAAGTCCCAGAAATACTTGAATGTTTGTTTCTGGATAAGGGTCAGTAGTGCTTCGTCGGATAGTACGGGGAATTTGTCTGTACTATCCAGTTGCGTGGTAAGACTAACTTTGACTTCACTCAGCAGTAAACCATTGCTCTTGGATTTCAGAGCTTTGGTGGCGGTAACGGAGTAGGCTTTTAGATAATCCAGATCGGTAGAAGGGATAATCACAACAGAGCTGTCGCCATTTTCCAAAGCACTTGAAAAAGCAATATTTTCACCGGACTCAGATTTGAAAGTGATCCCGCTGGTGATAGAGCCGCTGCTCAGCGTGGTGGAAAATGTAAACCTGATCTTTGGTTTCAGGTTCACATTTACATAATCAAATCCTGTGTACGCATCATTTACTTTCAGGCTGTTAAATCCGAAAGAGGAGGGGACTATTGGTGTCGGCCCGGGATCCTTTTCAGATTTGCAGGAAATCCCGAGCCATAATAGCAAGCCAACAAGAACAATATTTTTAAATGGCATTATTTTCCTCTTGATTCCAATTTAACCAGGGCATCTACTTCGTTGTCTTTCAGGGCAACATTGTAAATCCGTACTTCGTCCAGTAAACCGGTCAAATAACTGGCCCAGGGTTCGCCTTTTGATTCGGTGGTCAGACTGGGTTTGGTTTGAAACTGAACTGTGCCGAAAACCATTTTTCCAGGATTTTTCCACTTCAAATTTCCAAATTTCGCAACTGTACTGGTCGCCGTTTTGGAACCATTGATATAAATAGAAAAAGTGGAAGTAGTAGCGTCATACGACAATGCAATGTGCGTCCAGGAGTTGTACAGGTTCACAATTCCTTCCTTGGATACCCAGGTGTCAGTACTGTCATTTTGAATGTGAGCTTTAAAAATTCCGTCGGTTTCTGTACCGCCGTTTTCAAAGAATGTCTCAATGTTACCCCAAAACCCATCCTTTTTCGAAAGTCCAACCAGTCCAATGATACCACCGGCAGCCGTTGAAGACTGACTGTTGACCCAATAAGTCATGGTGAAACTTTTCAGGCCTAAAATTGATGCAGTCGGATCAAATAAAACATAACCTTCTTTTACCCCCTTCATGGCCTGGCCTTTCAGACCATTGGCAAACGTGGTACCTGTGTTGACGCCGGCTGTTTTCGAAATCACGTCCATATAGTCACCATCGAATGGGAAATGTGCGATCAGGTTGGCAGCTGCTATCTCATTGGAGGCAGTGAAACCGCCAATGGAAACGCTCGGCGCATAGCTTTCCGGATCGAATTTCTCGTAGCACGCGGATAGACTCACGAGCATAAAGCCACTAACGACCCAGATTAATTTATTCTTTAAAGTTTTCATCGATAGATCTTGGTTTGACATTAATAACCTGGATTTTGAACCAATACGCCTGCACTCAGGTCGAGCTCATTCTGTGGGATCGGCCACACTTCATTTTTGCTAGCTTTCCATCCTTTTGGACCAAAAACAGTGGCAGCTCTTCCCTGACGGATGACGTCAAAATAGCGGTCAAATTCCATGGCAAGCTCTACGTGGCGCTCGTTCCAGATCGCGGTGCGAAGAGCGGCTTTGTCGGTTGTAGTCACTTTTGGAAGGATCGTTTTGCTGGTACCTCTCGCTCTTGCTCTTACCAATTCCAGCGAAATCAAAGCCTGTGCGCTGTTTCCTAATTCGTTCGCTGCTTCTGCATTCATCAATAGCACTTCCGCATAGCGCAGCACACGTACATTTTGCTGAGAGCCTTCATTGAATCCGGTGGTGTATAGTGCAAAAGGCACATAAGACTTTTGATTATACATTGGATTATCGCCGACTGCCGCAATAGCGTCGCCGGAAGGGGTAGTTTCCCCACGGAAAATAATGGTAGCATCTCTCCTCGGATCTCCGGTTTCAAATGCGCTGGCCAATGTAGCTGTGGGCGTATTGAAGCCCCAGCCACCGCCGGTTACACCACGTACGCCCTGAACTTGGGAGTACTGTGAATTGCTTACCTCTTTATTGTTAGGAAGCAGCTCATTTTGAAGCTCAAAGATCGATTCCGTGGAGTTTTCATTCGCTACCCGGAAAAGCGCCTCATAATTGGCAAACAACGAATACTGACCGGAACTAATCACCTGCGTGGTGAGGTCAAATACCTGCTGCCATTTCTGCTGATACATGGAGACTTTAGCGTGCAAAGACAATGCTGCACCCTTCGTAACACGCCCGATATCCGATGAACCGTAGCTTTGAGGTAGAACACCAGCTGCATCGGTCAGGTCTTTCTCAATCGCCGCGTAAACCTCTGCTTTGGGTGTCCGGGGAATGTTGTATTGGGTCGCATCCTTCGGTAATGTCAAACGTAGCGGAACATCTCCAAATGCTCTCACAAGCCGGAAATAAGAATATGCGCGGATGAACTTCGCTTCGGCAATGTACCGGGCTTTCAATGTCTCGTCCATGCTGATCGTCGGAATGTTGTCGATCACCTGATTCGCATAATTGATATTCTGATACTGTCCTGACCAGAAACCGCCCAGCTGCCCGTCACCAGACCCTACCGAAAAATTATCATAATCATTAAAGAAAGTGGCATCAGAAGGTGTACTGCCTTTTTCGGCATCGTCGGATCCTACACTTTCAACTGCGATAGCAGCAAAAGCGGTATTATTCCAGCCCCGCAGGTTGGCATACATTGCATTGACTGCCTTGGTAGCATCACCTTCATTTTGCCAAAACACAGTGCCGGCTTGCTTACCCTGCGGATCAGTGTCCAGGAAGCTTTGGTCACATGCGGAAGGCACTACCAGCAAGGATAGCAATCCCAGATACAGACCAGTCCGCTTTACATTATTTTTTAAACCTATATTTTTCATATTGCTTGTTGTCTTAGAAAGTAACATTGATACCAAAGTTGTATGTGGCTGAGAGCGGGTATACATTCGCGTCGATACCTGCCTGCGTTGGCTTATTCTCATTGGCGCGTACCTCAGGAGAAAGTCCTTTGTATTTGAAGAAATTCAAAGCGTTTTGTGCATTGGCATAAAGTCTCAGCTTTCTGATTTTTAGCTTTTCGTTCACCGCTTGTGGGAATGTAAAGCCCAGTTGTGCATTTCTCACACGGAAATAGCTGCCGCTTTGCACAAAGAAAGTGTTAGGCAGATAGTTAGAACCTCCGCCGATATTCGCAGATGGATAAGTGTTGGAAGTGCCTTCTCCATGCCACCTGTTGTCATAAAAATCTTTGGTGAAGTTCTCATTGCCATATCTCCATCCCAGGTTCGCATTATAAAGATCTACTTTGGCAACGCCCTGGAAATCCAGAGAAAGGTCAATGTTGCGGTAATTCCAGGTGGTGTTGATACCGTATGTAAACTTGGGGTTGGGGTTACCAATCACTTGTCTGTCGAGGCCGGTGATGGCGCCGTCCGGTGTGCCATTGGTTCCGCTGATATCACGGTATTTGAAATCTCCCGGTTTTGCGTTAGGCTGCGCAGACTTGGCGATCTCATCCACATTCTGAAAAATTCCATCCACTACATAACCATAGAATGAGCCTATCGGGTCGCCTACTTTGGTGCGTGTTGCCAGCGCGCCACTAGTTAATCCTACGCCACCGTCGTAAATCGGGTTAGCGCCGGATGAAACTGAAAGCACCTTGTTATTATTGATACCACCATTGAAACCAATGCTGTATGAAAGATCTTTGCCGATATCGTCTCTCCAGTTCAGCGAGAATTCAAACCCTTTATTCTCGAAATTAGCCTGGTTTCCTACAATACGACCGGATTCTGTACCAATAGAGCTAAGTACCGGAATGTCGAAGATCGCTCTTTCAGTCTTTTTAATGTAGTAATCCAATTCGACAGTCAGCCTCGATTTCAGGAAAGAAGCTTCGATACCTGCATCAGTACCCACGCCGCGTTCCCAGTAAGTGGTAGGAGGAATGATCGTGTTAATGCTCGCACCGGTATTGACAGTTCCGCCAAAAATCGCTGCAAGGCCGCCACCCGTTGCAACCGTAAGCGTCGAAAGGTTTGATGGAACCGACGCATTACCGATCTTACCCCAGCTACCTCTCAGTTTCAGGTTATCGAAAATGTTCTGACCTTTCATAAATGATTCATTACTGATCACCCAGCCTGCTCCAACTGATGGGAAGTAGCCCCATGCATTGCCGCCCTGGAAGAATTTCGAAGAACCATCAGCACGAAGAGATGCATTAATCAGGTACCTATCATTAAATGAATAGTTTACCCTGCCAAAATAAGAAGCATACGTTCCCAGATCACCTTCATCTTTCACATTGCGTCCGTCGGTATTTCCAAGTGTCAGATAAAGATCGCCTTCACTTGAAAATGGTACATTCAATGCGCTGGCAGTCAGTTTGTACGATTGGTCGCGTTGTGCAGATTGTCCCGCGAGTATTGTAAAGCTGTGTTGCCCAATGTCTTTCGTGTAGGTCAATGTGTTTTCAAAGATCCAGTAACGAGCCTGCGGACGTGTAAATTCCAGAAGGCTGGTGGTATTGCGCTGTTTGAAAGTGGCCACATATTCCGGATTGTAATAGCGCGTCTCATCTTGTGAGTAACGGCCACCGAGGCTGGTCCTGAAAGTCAAACCTTTCAGAATAGAAAGTTCAGCGTATGCATTACCAGTCAAAAGCGTCTTTTTTGTATTTTGATTATAGTAATCGATCGAAACCTGCGGGTTGAAGTTATTACCGTCGCCCAGGTTATAATCCGTCGGGTCACCATAGGTTCCGTCGGCGTAATAAACAGGTACTACCGGGCCGGCTGCATAAAGTTGTCTGAAAATTCCGCCCGCCTCGTCTTTGGATTTACTGAACGATCCGGTCGCGGTGTAGCCTACTTTAAGGCTTTTCAGGACCTGAAAATCATTCTGTAACCTGGCAGTGTACCTTTTGAAATTATTCTTTTCAACAATACCATCCTGATTGAGGTAACCCAAGGAAAAGCTGTAAGTGGTTTTCTCGCCACCACCGCTGATCGAAAGCTGATGATTGGTAACCATTGCATTTCTTAAAATCTGGTGGTACCAGTCTGTGCCTTCGCCATATTGGCTAGGGTCAAGAACATTAGGTTTTCCGTTAACATTACTTAGCTCATTGACCATTGTAGCGTATTCATTCGCATTCGCCATTTTGATCTGGTTGGTCACTTTCTGGTAGCCTACAAAACCATTATAATCAACGATCGCTTTGCCGGATTTTCCTTTTTTGGTAGTAATCAAAACCACACCATTGGCGGCCCTCACACCATAAATAGATTGACTCGAAGCATCTTTTAAAATGTTCATGCTTTCAATGTCGCCGGAGTTGAGGAACGAAATGTCATCAAACCACACACCGTCAACTACATATAACGGGTTAGCGCTGCCGTAAGCAGTACCGACACCGCGGATACGGATTTGCGGAGCTTCACCCGGCTTTCCTGAGTTATTGATCTGGACACCGGCAACTTTTCCCTGCAAACCGCTCACTGCGTTCATGGATGGTTGTTTTGCAATGTCTTCGCCTTTGATCTGAACCACGGAACCGGTAACATCAAGTTTACGCTGACTACCGTAACCCATCACCACAAATTCCTCCAAAGTCTTCGCATCTTCCTGCATTACGACATTCAGAACCGTTTGTGTGCCCACAGCAACTTCCTGTGGAATCATTCCGATCATTGAAAAAACCAAAACAGATTGAGCAGACGGAACGCGAATCGCAAAATTTCCTTCAGCATCGGTGGGAACACCAATGGTAGTTCCCTTTATCAGCACGCTGGCTCCCGGAAGAGGAGAATTGTCCGCGCTGGAAGTGACTTTTCCTGTGACATTAATTTCCTGTCCATAAGAGACCATACTCACGGACATAAAAACCATGATGTACAGTAATCGTACAATAGTTTTCATTTGTTATAAAATTGATGATTGAATTATTATAAGAATTTATTGTCTTCAAATATAGATCCAGGATTGCCCAGGAGTCAAAAAAAGCACTACATCACCACTACATCAATGAGAATAATGCAAGGTTTAGTAGAATTTTAGGCTGTTTTGTGAAGGTTTAATACAATGGCCTCAAATGTCCATCATAAACTGTACCAGATTAGCTTCGGCATCCAGATCCAGCTTTCTTCTGAGGCGATAGCGCTTGATTTCCACACCGCGGATGGAAATGCCCAGTACCGGCGCCATTTCTTTGGTGGAAAGATTCATCCGCAGACAGGCCGCCAGGCGCAACTCCGAGGGTGAAATAGAAGGAGATATTTGTCTTAGTTTTTTAAAAAACTGCTCATGCACTTCGTCAAAATTTTGCTCAAAAAGTATCCAGTCGTCTTTGCCAGCCACATTGCGTTCGATACTGTGAAGCAATTTCTGATAATGAATGTTCGGAAGTTGCTGACCCATTTCAGCTTTCACCTGTTTCAATTCGTCGCGGATCTCTTCCAGGATCTCATTTTTACGTACTACATTGATGGCGACATTGCTGAGCTGCTGGCTTTTATTCTGGATTTCACTCTGCAGCTTGTCATTCTGGATTTGCATGATCTGCCGTTCGCTGGAAAGACGTTGCTGACGTAGCTTCTCTTCCTGTTCTTCGATGAGTTTTCTCCGGTGCCGTGCAAGTCTTTTTTCTTGAAATACGAGTAACGCAGTGACCGCGAGTGCGGCCAGAATAGCGAAAAGAACACGGGCAAAAAGCGTTTCCCGCCAGTACGGTTTGACACTGAACCGGTAAGAGGTAATGGAGTCATTCAGACTGCTTTTTACCTCAAATAGGTAATCTGTGGATTCCAGGTTGGTGAACTCTACAAAGTTCTGTACCGTCCATTCGGACCATTGATCGTTAAGTCCCCGCAGCCGGTACCTGTATTGAATATTTTGCCCGTACACAGGCAATGCGTACATAATCCGCAGCGAGCGCACATCGGAAGGAAGGGTAGGATTACCGACAATGCTGAACGTCTCGGTCAGATTTCTCAGATTAGCCACTTTTCTGATGGCGGGCGCAGAAACCGGCTCGTCGTTTTTTTCTCCCGTGGTCCTGTTGTACAAGGCATAACCATTATCCAGACAAAAAAAGTAGTATTCCTTAGAAAGCGGAATGACCGTCTCGCTATTCCTGACTAATGTGAGGTCGAGATTGCGGACTTCTTTCCCCGGCGAATAATAGGTGACTCGGTTCATGAAAACCTTGAACCAATCATTGTTAATGCCTGTCAGAACTTTGAATGGTTCTTCTTCCGGTAAAAAATCGGCACTGGTTTCAAGTTTATTATTTAGGCCGGGTTCCAGGAAAGCATTACCGGAATGAATATGGACACGATTTTTCCAGTTAATAATCTCGACCGAAAACTCACTGGGAAGGTCCTTCGGGGCTTTGAATTCCTTCCATTGCAATGCTGAATCCAGGTTCGGTGTAAGTTTGGTTTGAAACAGTCCCTTGTACGCATGCCCCAGCCAGAACGTCCCTTGATCATCCCGGACAATCTGTCGGATGGGGATGGGTTGCGCTCCCTTTACCGCATAGGCGTAAGTCCAGGCATTCTTGCTGTCCTTTTTATATACATGCAGACCGACGTACGCACCCTGCAGCAGCAGTGTGTCGATACCACTGCGCAAGGGCAGGAGTACCCAGCCACCATTAATATCGGAGATTTTTGTGATGCCATGCTCTTCGATTCGATAAGTAGCATCATTGTGACCGCATAGCAGCTGATCATTGAACACTTTTAGCGTCCAGGTTTGCCCTTCCAGCCCTGGTACGGGGCGAAAAGGCTCTGGCGAAAGCCATTTTTTTACAAAAACACCCTTGTTGGAACCCACATATAGGTTGCCCCGCCAGATGGCGGCCGCATAGGTAGAGCCCAGCGGATTATCATTGGTTTGGTAGGAAATAACCGGAGAGGACATTTTGACCATGTCAATACCTTGATCAAGCCCGATCCAAAGCTGTTTTTTGCTGTCTTCGGTCAGGGCAAGTACGGTGTTATTCTGCAGTCCGGTTTCTTTGTTGAACTGATATTTGAGTGTACCATTCCTGGAAACTACGTAAACCCCTTTTTGAATGGTCCCAAAAACGAAGCTGCTATCCTGGCTGAGGACCAATGCGCGGTTAATGATGTTGGTTTTCAGCTCTTCGGAAATGCCAATGTTCCAGGGCGTCAGTTTCCCGTTTTCCCAAATGAACAAGCCATGCTTGGTAGTAGTGATTAAAATGCGATTCCGTGAAAAAGGCAGGATGGAAGAGACAATGGTAGGTGCAAGTGACTCCGTTCCGGGAAACGGCTGGAATTTCCCTGCCTTCATTTCATACAATCCCTTTCCGATCATCTGAACCAATAACCTGTTTTGAACGAACCGGAGAAACATGAAATTTCCATTTACCTTCAATTCGGTCAATGACTGGCCGTCGTACCGGTATACTTTGGAAAAAGACTGAAAATAGATGTACTGCGGTGTTTTCAGAATATGCCAGATCTCTTCTGTTTTAAGGCTGGCGAAGTTGGCTTTTTTGCTGAGGGAATAGTATTTCAGTTGTCCGTCCTGCTCTTTTTTCCAATAACCGAATTCGGAAAATCCACCTGCGTAAATACGATTTTCTTTTTTTGCTGATCGGTTATGAACTTTCCCGGGCAGCGATGGGATTTCGGTTTCGTCGCACAAAATAGTCCGCACGATCTGCCTGTCAGGCAATGGGTAGAGTTTCCAGGAAGCCCCGTCAAATTCCAGTAACCCGTCGGAATTGGCGGAGTAAACGATCTGGTCCGAACCCTGATCAATGGCCCAGTTCTGATTGTGCGCCTTGTAAACTGATGAAGGATAATTGATCAGCGGCGGTGTCTCCTGAGCGAAAGAAGTTGAGATAAAAGTGATAAAAAGCAGTATAGCGGCGTACAGATCCGCCTTATATTTGAAGATCGGGTATGTGGAAAATCTAATTACGGACCGTTTTGCTGCCTGGTCAAAAATCATTTTAAAGGTCTTTTAATATCGTTTTAGCTCTCTGCTGAGGGTTTAATGCGCTATTATCTTTTGATAACATTAACGTCAGTAAATGAAAAAAGTACTTTCCGTAATCCTGTTTAGTTCGTCTATGGCCATGGCGCAGGTGAAGCCATCAGACGATAATACCAAGAGCGATATTCGGTACAATCTTAACGAATCCGGCTCACATTATGTAAAAGTTACATTTACGAATCAGGCCTGGTTTCGCTTCAATGAGAACAACCCCGGTACCACAGTTTTAAGTGATCCCAAGTCCAATACTTTTGACATTGGTTTACGCCGGACACGCATTCAGTTATTCGGGCAGATCACCGATCGTATCTTTTTCTACACACAGTTCGGAATGAACAATTTCAATAAAGTGAGTGCTTTTCCATCTTACAACACTGCCGGTACGCCGAGCCAGAGAAAGGTAGCCGCCTTTTTTCATGATGCAGTGGGTGAATATGAAGTTCAGCGCAAAGGAACCAGTTTCATCCGCTTTGGAGGTGGTTTAACGATCGTGAATGGTCTCTCGCGTTTTTCACAACCCAGTATCGGCACCATCCTGACCATTGATGTTCCCGTTTTCGCACAGGCCACCGTGGACCAGACTGATCAGTTTTCAAGAAAGCTGAGTATTTACAGCAGGGGGCAAATCGGCAAATTCAACTACCGTATTGGGATTGCCGATCCGTTCCCTATCGAAACCAACGGCTCCACTCCTCCGGCGCTTAACCAGAATTCCGTGTTCTCGCAACGTAGAAATCATAAGCAGTTTGAGGCTTTGTTCATCTATAACATTTTTGATACCGAAGACAACACGACACCGGGTTATATGACAGGTACCTACCTCGGCAAACGTAAAGTTTTGAACATTGAGGCAGGTATTATTTCTCAAAAGAATGCGACCTGGCGAAAAGAAGCTGTTGATACACTTTACAGCAATATGACACTTTGGTCGGTGGCTGCTTTTATGGATATGCCGGTAAACAAAGTGAAGGGAACTGCCGTATCAGCATACCTGGGCTACTTTGACACTAATTATGGAAACGGATACCTGCGTTACAATGGTATCATGAATCCCGCAACAGGCACTACCCAGCCAATCACCGGCGTGAGCGGAACGCAGGGTAATGCGTACCCGATGTTCGGAACCGGCAGCGTGGTGTACGCACAGGCTGGTTACAAGCTGAAAGACGGTTTGTTGGGAAGCCAGGGAACACTAATGCCTTATGCGTCATTGCAACATGCGGATTATGAAAGATTGAGAGATGGAATGAATGTTTTTAATGTAGGTGTAAACTGGCTGATCAAAGGTGTCAATGGTAAAATGACATTGAGCTACGAAAACAGGCCGGTGTATCGGAACAGTTTGGTTGCTAACGAGCTGGAAAAATATGCAAGGAGAGGTTCCTGGACGCTGCAATACCAGATTTCGATTTGAAAGAGACTTACCAAGTCTGGCAGACTTGGCAAGTCTTACTCGTCCTTAGAAGTTAAAATTAACCCTCGCAAATATATACCTCCCATTCACACCCATTTGCTGCACACGACGGGAATATACAAATCGTCCGAGACTGAAATTCCCCGAATGATTATGCCGGTCCTGGTACACATCAAATAAATTATTAGCCCCGATTGAAACATTGATTCCCTTGACCAGATCATAATTCAAAGCAATGTCGGTAACGATTTTCGCGCCAAATGTCTGGTCCAGCGTTTCTTTTTGTCCCGTTAATGTATTCACAGGCCAGGAGTCAGGCTTGGTAGGATCGATGGTCGGGTCCCAATAACTCACTTCGCCAAAACGTACTCCACGCAGCATGACCCCGAATTTGCCGACTTTATAATTGATGGTCAGGCTCTGCTTGTTTTTCGGGCTGGCGATCTCGAAACGGCTCATGTCTTCGCGATTGAAATAAGTGTTCACCTGATTGGTTTGTACCAATATGTCCGACGCGTGAATGATCGGCTTGCCGCTCGCGTCCTTCTTTACTTTGTTTTGGATAAATGTGCCGGCCAAAACGGCTCTTAATGACTGATTGCCGCCGAATTTGGTGTTATATGACAAAACAGCCTCAATTCCACGTGAACGCGTATCGACTGCATTCGAAAAGAAATTGGCGGTAGTGGCATTGGCTGCGGCGAGTTGCGCTTTTAATGCTGCGTTGCCTCCATCATTGAAGTTGTTGGTCAATACGATACGGTCGTCAATGTCGATCTGGTATGCATCCACCGTCAGTTCCAATGCATTGTTGATCTGTATGGTTGTTCCGACGGTAAAGCTTTGGGAAGTTTCCTGTTTCAGCTTGGGTATGCCGAGGATTTCGGCCGGTTTGCTGTCGTTGGTAAATGTCCCGCTTTCCTGCGCTACCTGCTGACCGTTCTGGGTTACGAATAATGTATTGGTTTTGGCATAATAACGTTGCTGCAACGACGGCGCACGGAACCCGCTGCTAGCGGAGGCTCTCAGCGCAATACCATCCGTAAATTTATAACGAGTGGCTACTTTGTAATTCAATGTGTTTCCGAAATCGGAATAATTTTCAAAACGCAGAGCGCCACTCAATACCCAGGCCTTGGTAATGTCCTGTTCGAGATCAATGTACCCTGCAACACTGCTACGTGAATGCGAGCCGGCATTTTGAGGAAAGAAACCCGAAAATACCTGTGCACCTGCCGCTACTCCTGCTGCCACATCGTAATTTTTGTAAGACGATTCCTCGCCAGCCGTGATCGTGTACTTGTCAGTTCGCTGTTCTGCGCCAACTGCCACATTCAATCCATATAAGACATCAAATTTCCTGCCCAGATCCAGGTTGATCGTATTTTGGGAAAAACCATTTCCTCCTGCATTAAACTTGGTCTGAAATGTGCTGCTGGAAACGGCCTGCGTGTAATTGACCGAATTGGAGATGGTATAGTCGAAATCGTTCTTGCCAAAGGTATTGCTCAGGTCAAATTTCCATTCACCCAGCTTACCGCGGAAGCCTGCCGCCGCTGAAATGTCGGTAACATCACTATTAATTTCCGGCAAAAAGCCGTTTGGATAAACAGTGGTGACATTGGGCCTTACTGCCGCAGGGATGCCATTGGGGTAGCGATAAAACCCGGCCGCATTTCCCTTCTTGTTGTTATAACCTCCGAAAGCGTAAAGTTCGATACTGGAAGTGAGCGGAATGCTGGCATTCAAAACGACACCGCCACCCTTCACTTTTGAATTCCCGATCCGCATGTCAAAATCATTACGGGTCAGCCCCTTCGTACTCAGCAGCTCATCATCTACAATTTTACCTCCTACTGCCGGGAAAATCTGTCCGGTGTAAGTTCCGGTCCTGTTGGTAGCTTCGCGGTTTACATATTCGCCGGTAATATTAACAAAGCCCTTCTGGCCGATTTTGAAACCATAGTTCAAGCCCACCTGAGCAGTTCCACCGTCTGAAATGTTTACAGAAGCGTCCTTACCGCTATTAAGCACATAGTTTTTGTCGTAACTCGTGACGTTCTGCCCGTACGACACATTGCCGCTCAGGCCAGTGCGGGTTTTGAGGATAATGTTTATCACACCAGCAATCGCGTCGGAACCATATTGGGCAGCAGCGCCGTCGCGAAGAATTTCGATTTTATCCACCGCAGTAGCCGGGATAGCATTCAAATCCGTTCCGACCGTACCACGGTTCACGGTACCATTCACATTGACGAGCGAGGACTGATGCCTCCTTTTTCCATTTACTAAAACCAAAACCTGATCCGGGCCAAGTCCTCTGAGCTGTGCGGGGTCAATATGGTCGGAGCCGTCGGAAATGGTTTGCCGGGACGACTGAAATGACGGTGCGATGTAAGTCAGGATCTGGTTAATGTCCACCTGGCCTACGTTATTGGTGATCTGGGAAACCGGAATAATATCGACCGGGACGGGTGAATCGATCCGGGAGCGACCGCCGCTCCTGGAACCGGTGACCACGATTTCGCTCAGTACTTCCGACGATTCTGCCATGGACACATTCAATGTGGTAACGGCTCCTGACGTTACTACCGCCGGAATGATCTGGGGCGTGTAGCCGATGAATGAGACGACGATGTTGTACGATCCTTCTGCAATGTTAATGCTGAAATTACCGTCTGCGTCCGTTACTGTTCCGTTGTTGGTGGACTGTACGAGGATCGAAACGCCGGGCAATGCGGAGCCATTTTTTTCGTCGGTGATCTTCCCTTTGATACCTTGCGCAAATGAAGTGATTGGGCCCAAAATGGCCAAAAGTAGAATGAATAGATTTCTCATAGATGTGTATTTTTTTGATAAATAGTTGATGAAAATGATACTTTATAAATTTTTTATTGAATTATTTAGTATCAATTTAATTCGAATCACGTTGAAAACCAAATACTCGGCAAAGCAAAGGCCGACCCGGATAATCCGGACCGGCCTGTATGTTAGCTTATTTATATGGTCTTACAAACTCAAAGCTCCGTTCATCGAGCGAACGGCTTCGGCTGACTTTTCAAACGCTGCTTTTTCTGCGTCGCTCAGTCTCAGGTTAACGATTTTTTCCCAGCCGCTTCTGCCGAGTACCACTGGAACGCCCATGCAAATATCCTTCTGACCGTACTCGCCATTAAGGTAAACGCTGCATGGAACAATGCGTCTCTGGTTACGGACAATGCTTTCAACCAATAACAATGTAGCAGCGCCTGGTGCATACCATGCTGAGGTCCCGATTAGTTTGGTCAATGTAGCGCCGCCTACCATGGTATCTGCCGCCACTTTTTCAAGCTGGTCGGAAGATAGGAAACGGCTCACGGGGATACCATTATAAGTAGCCAATCTGGTCAGAGGGATCATGGTGGTGTCGCCGTGGCCACCGATCACCATTCCGTGGATATCGAGCGGTGAAACGTCCATCGCCAGTGCCAGGTATGTTTTGAAACGTGCACTATCCAATGCACCGCCCATTCCGATCAGTCTTTTCTTTGGAATTCCTGATTCTTTCAGAGCAAGATAAGTCATGGTGTCCATTGGATTGGAAACCACAATAACGATTGCTTTTGGAGAGTATTTGAGAAGATTTTCGGTAACTCCTTTTACAATTCCTGCATTGATTCCAATCAATTCTTCACGCGTCATGCCCGGTTTGCGGGGAAGCCCTGAAGTGATAACCACTACATCAGATCCTTTTGTCTTTTCATAATCATTGGTAGAGCCAATGGGTTTGGTATTGAAACCAAGCAATGCTGCCGTCTGGTACATATCCAGCGATTTGCCTTCGCTCACGCCTTCCTTAATGTCAAGTAATACGACCTCTTCTGCCAGCTCACGACGAATAATATTATCGGCAGTAGTTGCACCAACGGCGCCCGCACCTACAACAGTAATCTTCATATAGAAATATGGTTAATTGTATAGAAATTAATGCTTTTTGAATTTTTTCCTAAAAGTAGGGCACATAATTTGTTTAAACCAAGCGGAATGCGATTTTTTGGCGGAAAAGTCACAGGTGTGATCCAAAATGCAATTTTTTGCGTATCTTGATAGTTATATTGGCATTATAAACCACTTTTTCTTGCTTAGTATAATGGATGATGAGTCTATGGTTTCACGAATTTTAAAATCATTTTTTTTTAAAAATGCCAAGGGAAAAGCTGGCCGTTATGCACAAAATTCCACACGTTTGCTCGAACTGGTCAAGGAGGTCATCGGCAAGCTTCAGAAGGTGGGGTTCAGGGATAATCTCTCGGAGTTTCAGAATGGAGTTCAGTTATTGATCCGGATGGTGAAGGCTTATGCCTCCGGTGAATACAGAGGGTTGCCATGGAAAAGCCTGCTTTCAATCGTTGCTGTGCTGATCTATTTTGTATCCCCGATTGACCTTATTCCTGATTTTCTGCCGATTATAGGTATTACTGATGATGTAGCTTTGGTGATCTGGCTTCTCAAAACATTGAGTGGTGATGTCAGTAAATTCAGTGATTGGGAAAAGAATGAAAAAACGATTAATATAGGATAAAAGGCTCCTTAGTTTTAGTTCTTATAAAAAAGAATAATTATTTTTGTAAACATTAAAAAGAAAACAGATATGGAATCAGTAACCGTTTTGGCATTTATGGGATTAGGTGGACAAGAGATCTTTTTGGTTGCCTTGTTCGTTTTACTTTTCTTCGGTGCGAAGAAAATTCCTGAATTGATGCGCGGTTTGGGGCAAGGTATCAATGAATTCAAGAACGCTACCAAAGACGTTAAAGAAAATATTGAGAAAAGCATGGAAGACCCCAAATAACGCTTCCATTCTTATCCGAGGTACAACCAGAGCCTTTAAGCATCCACTTAATGGCTCTGATTCTTTATTTACAACCCCACAAAGAAATTGACATTGAAAGAGTATCTGACGCTAGCCGAAATTCAGGGAGATTTGCGTGAAGGAGGTTTGACCTGCGTCAAGTTAGTGAACCATTATTTAGAAAATATTGCATCTGCGGCTCATCTGAACGCTTTTGTTGAAGTGTACGGAGACGAAGCGCTTGCAGCAGCAGCCGCGGTTGATCAAAAAATAAAAGGCGGAACAGCTGGTCGGCTGGCCGGTCTGATCATTGGACTCAAAGATGTCCTTTCCTACAAAGGACATGGTTTGCAGGCCGGAAGTAAAATCCTTCAATCCTACGAAGCACCATACACAGGCACAGCAGTCCAGCGCCTGCTCGACGAGGATGCGATCGTGATAGGAAGACAAAACTGCGATGAGTTCGCAATGGGCTCCTCCAATGAAAATTCTTCTTTCGGCCCGGTACTCAATGCGGCCAATAATTCCAAAGTTCCTGGGGGATCGTCGGGTGGATCAGCAGTAGCTGTTCAGGCCGGGCTTTGCCATGCATCTCTGGGTAGCGATACCGGCGGTTCGGTTCGACAGCCGGCTGCATTTTGCGGGGTTATCGGTGTCAAGCCTTCTTACGGCCGCGTGTCCCGCTATGGTCTGATCGCTTATGCGTCGTCATTTGACTGCATCGGGCCGATCACCAAATCTGTTGAAGATGCTGCCCTGATCCTTGAAATAATGGCCGGGGGAGATAATTTCGATAGTACTGTTTCAAGCAAAGAAGTGCCTGCTTATTCTTCCAAAATGGAATGGAATGGGAAGGCTAGAATAGGTTATATTCGGGAAACTATTGATAATGAGGCGATTTCTTCTGAGATTCGCCAACAGACGCTGGACGTACTGAACCGTTTACGCGCCGAGGGGCATGAAGTGACGGCAGTAGAAATGCCATTGCTGGATTCATTGCTACCTACTTACTACATTCTTACCACAGCCGAAGCAAGTTCCAATTTATCGCGGTTCGACGGCGTACGATACGGTTACCGCAGTGCTGAATCTGTTGACCTGGAAAGCATGTACAAAAAGACACGTACGGAAGCTTTCGGTGAAGAGGTAAGGAGAAGAATACTGCTGGGTACTTTCGTATTGAGCGCTAATTATTATGACGCATACTATACCAAGGCGCAACGCGTTAGAAGATTGGTGCGGGAGGAAACGAACCGGTTCTTTGAGCAGTTCGATTTTCTGATTTCCCCGGTCACACCTACCACCGCCTTTACAATTGGTGAAAAGACAGAAGATCCGTTACAAATGTATCTGGCTGACATTTTCACAGTACAGGCAAACGTCGTTGGAAATCCCGCCATCGCTATTCCGAATGGAAAAGATGATCACGGAATGCCAGTAGGAATTCAAATCATGGCTCCTTATTTTGGTGAGGAAAAAATGCTGGCCTTCGCCGGTTACCTTACCGAACTGAACAAAAAGGTTGCTATAGAGTACAATACAAATCACTAGTAAGAGGCAGAAAGTCAATCTGTTTTTTTATCTTGCCGGTTACAAAGTGGTTGTATTTAAACCCAAAGATTTAAAAGTAAATAATCGTGCCAGAATGACGAAGTGTTTCGCGGCTTATTCTGACATGATTTTGTGAGTAAAAAGTAAAATGTGTTAGAGATTATTCTAATTCATCAGGCAGATTTTCAGAACATCGAAAATTTAAAAAAGGGATATTTTATCTGTAATTATGTCATCAGCAGGTACTAGCCATTGAAAACCGGGAATTGATTAACCTTCAAAAAACATTTATTGATGAGGATTTCGAAAAAAGTATTGTGGCTCGGAGCCATGTGTGTTGGATTCTGGAACTCGCCCGTTAAGGCCATCATTCCACAGGAGAAGTTAGCATTCGAGCCAGATACACTGGAGACTATTGCTCAGGCAGAAGAAAGTTTACTACCCTACTTACCGGAAGTAGAAGAGATCGGGGCGACACCCGCTATTTCACAGGAATTGCTGAGAGAGCGGTTCGCTAAGCTGGAAAAATCGATTCCGCTTACTTATCATAAATCCTCTCATGAATTTGTAGAGTATTTTATCTACAAAAAGACACAGTTTACAAAAACGATGATGGAGAAAATGCCTTTGTATTTTCCCCTCTTCGAAAAAACACTTCAAAAACACGGACTGCCTACCGAACTGAAATATCTTTCAATGATTGAGTCGGGGCTTAATCCAACCGTGATCTCACATGCGAGAGCCGGTGGTTTATGGCAGTTTATGCCCGCAACTGGTCGCGAATTTGGTCTTTATCAGGATAAATACATTGACGAACGCTTCGAGCCGGTAAAAGCTACCGAAGCAGCTTGTCTTTATCTGAAACAACTTTACAGGATTTTTGGAGATTGGGAACTAGCACTGGCTTCGTACAACACAGGCCCGGGTAATGTGAAACGCGCCATGCGCCGCTCGCAAGGAACTACATTCTGGACTATATATAATGTACTTCCACGCGAAACTCGCTCGTATGTACCTCAGTACGTAGCGATGAATTACATGATGAACTATGGTAACGACCATGGGATATTCCCTGAGAACACCGAGTTCCTGATCCCTAACGATACCATTCATGTCAACGGATACATTGACCTGGCTACTTTTTGCAAGCGGAGCAACATTGATTTCGCGGAGCTGATCAAGCTGAATCCTCAGATCACCAAAACATCACTTCCTGATCAAACCAGGGACTTTGTACTGAAAGTGCCAAGCATGCAGTTTACCTACCTGGTAAGCAACAGGAGCACTATCATGGATTCCTGCACGAGAAGATACCTGCCGACCGGCGTGATGGTGGCCCGTGTGGATAGTACCGCGACCGATTCGTTAGGTAATGTATCTGCATTTCCATATGCGCTGGTTAGTAATAGTCAGGAGCAGACGGACGATCTTGAAGAAGACGATCATGAAGAGGTTGTTGAACGCAGCAAGACTAAACGATCATCGCATACCGTGCGCCGTGGTGAAAACCTGATGTCGATTGCAAAAAGGTACCGCGTTACGGTTTCGGAGCTGAAACGATGGAATCATATACGCAGAAGTAATATCAGAAAAGGCCAGCGACTGGTGATTTATAAAGACGTAAAAGCTGCCCGACCTAATGTAAGAGTGGCTTCGGCTTCATTCAAGCAGGCTGAGCAAATAGAGCAACCTGTTAAGAGAAACGACAGACATACCAGGAAGCGCTACCACACGGTTCAGAAAGGTGATACTTTGTGGATTATTTCTCAACGTTACGGGCTTGAAATCAGCCAGTTGAAAAAAAGAAACAAGATCAGGGGCAATGCGATTAAGCCGGGACAAAAACTGATCATCTCTACCTAGTGAACAAGAGTCTGAAACACACATACTATTTTTATGATTGCCTACGTTAACGGAACTGTAGTCTACAAAGATCCGGCTTATGCCATTATCGACGTAAACGGGCTGGGCTACGAAGTTCGCATATCTTTACAAACCTATACTTCACTTCCGGAGCTGGGGGAGCGCTGCAAGCTGGTAACGTTCCTGAATATACGGGAGGATGCCCACATACTTTACGGTTTTTGGGGAAACGATGAAAAAAAGCTATTTCTGGATCTGATAGGAATATCCGGAATCGGGCCTTCAACAGCATTGGTAATGCTTTCTTCGCTTTCTTCATCCGAGATCAGGCAGGGAATTATGGACGAAGATCTGCGCCTGATTCAATCCATTAAAGGGATCGGGTCCAAAACTGCTCAACGAGTTATCCTGGAATTAAAAGATAAAATCCGCAAGGAAGATTTAGTGTCGACCGGTACAAGATCCGTCGATAGTTCTTCCGGCAACATTAGAAGTGAAGCGTTAGCTGCTCTTGTCACATTGGGTATACCCAAAGCAACTGCAGAAAAAAGCCTGGACGTGATCATTAAACGCGAAGGACAGACGCTCACGGTGGAAAACCTGATAAAACTTGCGCTTCGATAACCGGAACTGTAATGATATTTGGCAAAAAAATTTACGATAGTAAGACCGAGTTGATGAATTTGAGTGTAGTTACAACCTTCTCTAAATAAGTATATTACCTTGTCATCAACGATTTACTCATTTCTGTTTAAGGCAGTTAGCATTTCAGCAGGAGCGGTACTATTGGCCAATGTTTCTGTTGACCCGGATCCTTCGTATTCCGGGCAGGCTGGGGAATGGGCACTTTTGGCTGACACGATCAGAGAAGATACTACTAAGAGAAACCTTGACAGATCAGGCAATCAGCTGATCATGCGATGGAAGGATTATTATTCCAACCGCATCGCAGAACCCCGTCCAAAATCACCATTTTATCTTCGCGACCCAGCCAACATTTCAACTTCCATATTGCTGGATAGTACCGGAAAAGTAGCTGTTTCAGAGAATATTCAGACTCCCACGGGCAATCTCAATTTTCGCGCACCGGAACGCATGGACCTGGCAACCTATGACAAGATCCAGGAAGACCGTGCGTTTAAAAGCCTCTTGCGGGAATATGCAGGCCGGCAGGATGGCAAAAGTGCTATGGGCGCGCGGGGACTTTTACCAAAACTGGACATTCCACCGGGTCTTTCAAAGCTGCTCGGGGACGATTTTATCAATTTCAAACCGACCGGTTTTGTTTCTCTGGATCTCGGGCTGATGCACCAATTCCTGGACAATCCGTCTATCCCGATCCGCCAGCGGCGCAACACACAATTTATATTTAACGAGCAGATTGCGATCAACTTCGATGCCCGATTGGGAGATCAGCTGGGTTTTCAGACGAACTTTGATACGAAGGCGAATTTCAACTTCGAGAATGCGATCAAGCTGAACTACAAGAACCCTGAGGAAAGCTTTATCCGTAAAATAGAGGCAGGAAATATCAACTGGGCCATTAATAGCCAGCTTATTCCGGGTGTCCAGAATTTGTTCGGTTTAAAAACGGATCTTCAGTTCGGAAGGTTGAAAGCGACATTAGTGGCTTCTCAACAAAAATCGAGTAAGGAAAGGGTCGTTTTACGTGGAGGAGCACAGAACCGTGATTTTGAACTTCGCGCAGACACTTACGATGAAAACCGCAATTTTTTCCTATCACAATATTTCAGGAACATATACGAAAGCTCATTGCAAAATACGCCTACCATTACCTCAGGTGTAACAGTGACTAGAATTGAAGTGTATGTTACCAACCGGACCACGACCACAGAATCTTTAAGAAATGTGGTTGGTTTTGCAGATTTGGGTGAACCTAAGCCTTATAAGTCTGCAAACCCTAATTTACAGCCGATACGGTCTACGTCTCCTGCTGACAATGCTGCCAATAATTTGTATAAGACGCTGAATGACAATAGTGCTTTCCGACAGGTTGATAATACCAACAGTTCCATTACCGCTCTCGGATTGGAAAAGACACTGGATTATGAACTGCTACGCGGAGCGAAGAGGCTGATCCTGGATCGTGACTTTACATTTCATCCACAGTTGGGATACATTTCTTTAACCAATGCATTGAGGAATGACGAGGTACTGGCTGTTTCCTACGAATACACATTGAATGGAAGAGCATTTAAAGTAGGTGAGCTCACGGAAGACTATCAGGCCCGCAAGGATAATGAGGTAATCGCATTGAAGTTGCTGAAATCATCGACAATCCGGAACAATACCAAGCTTCCAATGTGGGACCTGATGATGAAAAACATTTACTCTCTCGGTACCAGTCAGATAGAAAAGCAGGGTTTTCAATTAAGGATCATATATAAGGATGACCAAACCGGGATTGATAACCCTAATTTACAAGAAAGTAGCATAGCCAATGTTCCGCTGATCCGCCTTGCCGGACTGGATCGCCTGAACCCGGTGAATGATCTGCAACCCGACGGAAACTTTGACTTTGTAGACGGTATCACGATGGAAAGCAAAACCGGGCGGATCATTTTTCCGGTACTTGAACCATTCGGTACCAATCTTTCGAAGAAATTCGGAGCGGGTGAGGATCAGTTCCGTAACAAATATGTGTTCAGTGAGCTGTACCGCACTACCATGATCGATGCAGCGCAGATTTCAGAACGTAATAAGTTTTTCATTAAAGGCTCTTACCAATCGAGCGGCGGGGCTGAGGTGCAGCTGCCATTTGGTGTCCTGGAAACATCGGTTACCGTCACTTCTGGTGGTGTACCGCTTTCGCCAGGCTCGGATTACATTGTAGAGGCGCAAATCGGCCGTGTCCGGTTGCTGAATAGTAGTGTACTGAATTCAGGTCGGGAAATTGTGATCGAATATGAAAGGCCTGATATGTTCCAGAACCAGATCAGGTCATTGATGGGAACCAGGCTTGACTACCTCGTAAACCGGGATATGAGCATTGGATTTACCGCGATAAAATACCGGGAGAGACCAGCAGGGTTTTTGTCGCGTGTGTCTATCGGTAATGAGCCGGTGAATAACACGATCCTTGGTTTTGATATCAATTTCCGCAAAGATGTTCCTTTCCTGACCAAATGGCTGGATGCATTACCTTTCCTTCAAACCAAGGAAATGTCGAGTATTCAGTTCAAAGGTGAGTTTGCCAAATTGATTCCTGGGGTTTCGAAAGACGTTAACAACCGCTCGCTGGTAGACGATTTTGAAGCGACCCGTACGATTTATGATCTTTCGCGTCAGCCACAGAAATGGAGACTCGCGGCTGTTCCTCCCAAATTCCGGGAAGGATTGGATGGTAAGACGCTCAATTACGGATACAAACGGGCAAAAATCTCCGCCTATACGGTTGATAATATCTTTGGAGGCTCACAGGGACTTGGAGGCGGATACCAGCCCCCAAGCAACATTCAGGATGCTGACCGGGCCAATTTTTATGAAAGATTGTTCCTGCCCAATGAAATTTTCCCAAACCGCCCGATCGCAGGATTGGTGACTTACCCTCAAAATGTACTGGATATCGCCTACTATCCCAGCGAAAGGGGAATGTACAACTACAATGTTGACCTGAGCGCTGACGGTCTTTTGAAAAACCCGCGTCAGAATTTCGGGGCGATCAGCCGTGCCATTACCTCAGATAATGATTTTGACAATGCCAATATCGAAAGCATCGAGTTCTGGATGCTTGATCCATTTATCAAGGGAGTGAATGGACAAGTCCGCGACGGATTCAAAAAGGAAAATAACACGACTGGTGGGAAACTGATATTCAATCTCGGCGATATTTCCGAGGATGTCATTCCGGATGAGCGCTACAATTTTGAAAACGGGTTGCCAATTGTACAGAGGCAGGTAGGAGTGAATGTTGACTCTACGGCCTGGGGTTATGCTACCAAATCACAATATCTGATCAATGCGTTCAGCAATGAGTCGGGCGCCAGGGAAAAGCAGGATGTAGGTTTGGACGGTTTGAGCAATGCTGACGAAAGAACATTCTTTAAACAGTATCTGGACAGGTTGCCAGCAACCCTGACTGCCGATGCCAGAGAAAGAATACTAGCTGACCCCTCAGGTGATGACTTTAAGTTTTTCCTGGGTGCCGAGCAGGACAGCGCCGACTTGAAGGTCCTGGAACGTTACAAAAGCTACATCGGGATGGAAAATAACTCTCCCGAAAGTCTTGGAAGAGCTGCGGATGTGACGCCGGCTTCCACTAATGTTCCCGATGCGGAGGACATGAACGTGGACAACACGATCAATGATAACGAATCCTACTACGAATACGAAATTGACCTGAAACCGGATCAGCTTGGGATTGGTAACGGGTATATTGTCGATAAAACCATCACTGACGGCCAAAACTGGTACCTGTTCCGGGTTCCGATCAAGGAATTTTCAGGAATTGTAGGCAGTATGAATGGTTTTAAATCCATTCGTTTCATGCGCATGTACCTCACTGACTTCCAGCAGCCTGTTGTATTGCGCTTTGCACAGCTTCAAATGGTGGGCCAGCAGTATCGCAAGTATACTTCCAATCTGGACGCACCGGGCTTACAGGAAGTACCTGAGCCTTATGATGCGAAATTTACAGTGGGAACTGTCAGCATCGAAGAAAATAGCACTTCCGGTACCGGAGCTAACAAATATATCTACCAAATTCCTCCGGGTTGGAAACGTGATCAGGATAATACGCAGAGACCTCCGCTATTGCTGAATGAGCAGTCGATGAGCCTTTGTGTGACCAACCTGCGCGATGGTGATTCCAGAGCCGTGTTCAAGAATGTAAACCTTGACCTGTTGTTCCGCAAAAGACTGCGGATGTATGTGCACATGCAGAACGAGCAAAGTGAAGACGGGATGGTAGGTGCATTCATGCGGATTGGTACCGACCTTACACAGAACTATTACGAGATCGATCTTTCGAAATTGCAGGCGACCCGGCCTGGTGTTAGTGCTGCTGAAAGTGTGTGGCCGGAGGGTAATGAGATCAACATTGCCCTGTCTGATCTGATCAATGCCAAGGCGCAGCGTAACAGGCAGCTTGACAAAAACCTGAGTGTGCCTTTCACCATCATGACCGGCGACGGGCGATACAAATTGACTGTTGTCGGAAATCCGGATTTGAGTTCGGTAAGGGTCATGATGATCGGTATGCGAAACCCAAAGTCGGTGGATGAGCGCTCCAAGACATTTTGTATCTGGGTCGATGAAATGCACGTCGAAGGATTTGACGAGACGGGTGGAGTTGCCGCCATTGCCCAATTGAATGCGAAGCTGGCGGATTTTGCGACATTGACCGCTTCAGGCAGGTTGGAGACATTCGGTTTCGGAAGTGTTCAGCAGCGGATCGGAGAGCGCTCCCGTAATTTCACCACCGAATACGGCGTCTCCTCCAACATTGCATTAGACAAGTTGCTTCCTGCCAGCTGGGGTTTCAGTATACCACTGTTTGTGAGCTATGACCGGCGAAATGTGAAGCCCCATTTTGATCCGCTGGATCCAGATACACCATTAAATACTTCATTGGATAATTTGCTTTCGGATGAAGAACGGGATGGTTACCGGCGAATGGTCGAGGAAAATGCTGTCAAAAGAGGGATCAATTTCTCCAATGTCCGAAAGATCAAGACCAAACCAGGGGCGAAAACCCACTTTTTTGACTTTGAAAATTTCTCCTTTACCTATGCTTTCAGTGATGACAAGCGGCGGAACATACTGACGCAGGAGTATAACCAGCGCATGTACCGCGGGGGCATCACCTACGTATACAGTAGCCAGCCTAAGCCTATGGAGCCATTCAAAAACTGGAAAGCAACCAGTCGCTGGGCGGAACTGATCAAAGACATTAACCTCACCCTGCTTCCTAATATGGTACAGGTGAGTACCGACGTGGACCGCCGCTTCCTGAAAACACAATTACGCAATGCTGACCTCACTACCGACGGCATTCAGCCATTATTTGAAAAGTATTTCTGGTTTAACCGCTACTATGACTTCGGCTGGAACCTGACCAGGAACATGACGCTGACGTACAAAGGAGTTGCGAATTCGATCATTGACGAACCAATGGGCGATATCAACACCGGAGAGAAAAAGGATTCGCTATGGAATAACTTCAAAAAACTGGGCAGGATCAAGAATTTTGACCAGAGAATAGACCTTACGTACCGGCTTCCTTTGGACAAAATACCACTTACTGACTGGATGACGGCGGATTACAAACATACTGTTGCCTATCAGTACCAGGCCAATGCATTGGGATTGAAAGATACGACCGGCCTGCCTTTCGGAGACATTATCAGGAACAGCCGTGAACGTGGAATTACCGGAAAAGTGGACTTTGTATTGCTTTATAATAAACTGCGCTATCTCAAATTCGCCAATACACCGTCTGTCGGCAGGAAGAACTTTGCCAGAAGCCCCGGTGACATTGAGGACATTGATATGCGTACTACCGACATTTTGAAAACGGTAACACGCGCTTTGATGACGGTACGCGGCATTAATGTGAGCTATTCGGTATTGGAAACAACTGCATTACCGGGTTACCTCCGCGCTCCGAAATATTTTGGAATAGATAATACCAATGCACCTGGCTTACCATTCGTACTCGGGCAGCAGGACAGGAATTTCCAGATCAAGGCGGCGGAAAAAGGATGGATTACGAAGAGCGGACAGCAGAATATGCCTTTTCAGCAAACCATTGCAAAGAACTTTTCTGCGAACACCACGCTGGAACCATTCAAAGATTTCCGGCTGATCATTGAGGCCAGACTAACGAGACAAGATGCCTACCAGGAATTTTACAGACCCGATTCGACCGGTGGATTTGCATCCCAAAGTCCGCTTCGTAATGGTCAGTTCAGTATGTCATTCATGTCTTTCCGTACCGCTTTTGCCAAGATCAGGAAAGACAACTCTTCGCCGATTTTCGATAAATTCAGAGCATACCGTGCTATTTTGAAGGATCGGCTGAATAATGAAAACAACAGCGGGGGTGAGTACAATGAAACATCTCAGGACGTTCTGATCTCGTCATTCTTCGCGGCCTATACGGGCAAAGACCCGAAAACGGTGCGTACGAATCCATTTTTGAAATTTCCGATGCCAAACTGGGATTTGAGCTATAATGGTTTGTCGCAGCTGCCGGCATTCAAAAAGCTTTTCAGTTCATTCACATTGAAACATAAATACATGTCGAATTACAGCGTGGGTAACTTCACCTCCTCGCTGGACTACGAAGCTTTATATGTGAACCTGGCGGTGACCGGTTACCCGCTATCGTCCAGACTGAATGATCTTGGGCAATATATCCCGGTTTTTGCGATGAGTACCATTACATTATCGGAGAAATTCCAGCCGCTGGTGGGCGTCGAGTTCAGGACGCAGAGCAGGATTACGGCGCGGGTCGAGTATAACCGTGACCGTACCATTGCCCTTAACCTTTCCAATTCACAGGTAGCAGAGCTTTTCAATCAGGATGTGACAGTGAATATTGGTTTTACCAAAAACAATGTACCGCTGCCATTCAAGATCAATGGTGCGAAGCGGAAACTAAAGAATGACATGACGATGCAGCTCGCGTTAACATTCCGCGACACGAGATCAATCCAGCGGAAATTTGATGGTGAAAACATTCCTATTGCGGGTAATATCAACTTCCAGCTTCGCCCAACCATTAATTATATGGTTAACAATCGGTTAAGCGTCCAGTTTTACTTCGACCGTACATTCAACGATCCGCTCGTTTCCAATTCCTTTTACCGGGCCAGTACTTCGGGAGGGGTGCAGTTGAAATTCAATTTGGCAGAATAATATTTCGATTTGGAAATTACACGCTACATCTTGTAATTTGCGGTTCAAAGATATTCACAACTTACCTTTTTAATTATGGATTTCCCGTCAGAACTTAAGTATACAGAGGATCACGAATGGATTCGTATTGAAGGAGATACGGCAATTATAGGAATTACAGATCATGCTCAGAACGAATTAGGTGATATTGTGTATGTTGACATCAATACTGTTGGGGATGCATTGAGTAAAGGAGAAGTTTTTGGATCAGTAGAAGCGGTGAAAACGGTTTCGGATCTTTTCATTCCAGTCGACGGAACAGTGGTGGAAGTGAATGAAGAGCTTGACGCAGAACCTGAACTCGTGAATACAGATCCTTATGGTCGCGGCTGGATGGTGAAAATCAGTTTGACAAATCCTGGTGATGTAGATGGCTTATTATCCGCCGAAGACTATCAGAAATTTATAGGTGCCTAATATTAGGTTGAAGCTCCGGTTGGAGCTTTTTTTTTGAAACCGGCGGTACCAGATGTATTCCGGCTATTAGTTTTAAGAAGATATGAAATTGTTAATTCGCGCTGTTCGCATAGTTGATAAAAAATCTCCATTCAACGGTCAGGTAAAGGATATCCTGATTGAAGATGGAAAAATTAAGAACATAGGAGACGGCCTCGAAGCTGATGAGGCAGAGGTGAAGGAAGGAAATGGTTTGAATGTGTCGGCCGGGTGGATCGATATGCGGGTAGCCTCGCGTGACCCGGGTTTTGAGCACAAAGAAGACCTTAATTCGGTCAGGATTGCTGCGTCCCGGGGCGGATTTACTGAAATCGTACTGCTACCGAATACCGAGCCGGTTGTCCATAGTAAAGATACCCTCAATTACATTCGCCAGTCGGGAGCTGGCGGTCTTGTGAAATTACACGTTGCCGCAGCTGTGACCCGCAAAGCCGAAGGTATGGATTTTACGGAAATGATCGATCTGCACGAGGCTGGCGCGATCGCTTTTACAGATGGCGAACATCCGGTGCAAAACGCGGACCTGTTCCTTAAAACAATCCTATACCTGCAGCCGCTGAACGCATTACTAATGAACCGGCCGGAAGACAGGGAACTCTCGCTGTACGGACAAATGCACGAAGGCGTAACGAGTACATTGATCGGCATGAAAGGCATTCCGTCGCTGGCCGAGGAAATGATGCTGACCCGCGATCTGAAATTATTGGAATATGCTTTGGAAAAGAGCATGTACCAGTCTGCTGCACCAGCGTTACACGTTTCGCTGATCTCGACAAGCCAGGCGGTGGAGCTGATCCGAGCAGCCAAGGCAAAGGGACTTCCGGTTTCCTGTGACATTGCTGCACATCAGCTTGCGTTCCTGGACACGGACCTGATCGATTTTGACACCAATTTGAAAGTAAACCCACCTTTCCGTTCCGAATCTGACCTGAATGCATTGAAAGATGGACTGGCTGATGGTACTATTGACGCCATTGTGTCGGATCACAACCCGCATGATGAAGAAAGTAAAAACCTGGAATTCGATCACGCGGATTTTGGTATGACGGGACTGGAAACCGCCTTTTCAACTGCATTGGAATACAGCGGGCTGAATGTGGAAGATATCGTTGAAAAACTGACCAATGTGCCAAGACACATATTGAGGCTTACGGAGATTGGTATTCAAGAGGGAAGCATTGCGAACCTGACTTTCTTCGAACCGGAAACGGAATGGAATTTTGAAAAAAGCTACTCTAAATCGAAGAATACGCCATTTTTGGGTAAGAGGCTGAAAGGTAAGGTAAGAGGGGTGATCAACAATGGAAAACAAGAGTGGTATTCATGAAATCAATTATTGCATATTTTGACAAACCAATATTAAAAGTTTCCCTGCTTTTTGGCCTGGCGACAGGTTTGCTGGTTTTTGTATTTTTTCTGGGACTTTACCTGATGGATATTGTACCGTTGGGTAATAACAAAATCCTTGACTTTGGAATACACATTATTTTGATCGCAGGTGCATGCTGGTACTATCGGAAGAAAGTAGGGAATGGTTTTCTGCATCTATGGGAAGCACTGACGATCGGTTATGTGGTGAACACGATCGGCGCGCTGATCGCGGGCTGGCTCATTTACTTTTTTGTGACTTACATTGATCCTTCCGTGTTTACGAACTACCTGGACGAAATGAAGACATTGATGCTGGCAGGTAAAACGGAATTGGTAAAAAATATTGGAGAGCCCGAATTTGTCAAAATGTACAATGGCGTCGGCAGTATGGAGCGTTCTGAAATTATCATGGACGAGGTCAGCAAAAAAACAGTGATGGCTATCATTCCGATCTTAGTCATTTCGCTGATATTCAGGAAGCAGGATTACGGTTTGTATCACAATAAATAATGATATTAGTGGTATCAGGAATTCTCAACAATCTCTTAACATCAATTTGGAATGGAAGAAAAAACTTCTACTGCCCGTGTTGCGCTGAAATACGGGGTACTTGCTTCGGTGGTGATTATGATCTATTCTACGGTCATTAACCTCGCTGGACTGTCCCAGAATAAAATATTATCGTCACTGTCTTTCATTTTCATGATCGTCGCCATTGTGCTGGCTATGAAGAATTTTCGTGAGCAGAGCAAGGGTTTTATGACTTATGGGGAAGGCCTGGGGCTGGGGACGTTAGCGTCGGCCGTGATGGGGCTGCTGAGTTCTGCATTCGCGATGTTCTACATGCAGTTTATTGACAATACATTGCTTACCCAAGGCATGGACAAAGTGCGGGAGGACATGGAAAAACGCGGTATGGATGATTCGCAGATCGATCAGGCGATGGAGCTATCACAAAAATTCATGTCGCCTGGGATCGTTTTTGTCATGGGGGTTTTCGGGTACATTGTCATGGGTTTTGTCATTTCACTGATCGTAGCCGCCATTATCCGGAAAGAAAAACCTGTTTTTGAATGATCCGTCCAAGATCTGAGCGTATTTAAATCGTTGAAATAGTGTTAGCAATATTCCGCAAAGAAATAGGCAGCTTCTTTAATTCCCTGATCGCCTATATTGTGATGGTCGTGTTTCTGACGGCCGTTGGACTGATCGTCTGGGTATTTCCTGACTCCAATATTCTTGACTACGGCTACGCCGACTTAGGCTCTTTTTTCAGTCTGGCGCCGTACGTTTTGATTTTCCTCATTCCCGCCATTACCATGCGTTCCATCGCCGAGGAAGCACGGACGGGAACACTCGAACTATTGCTTACCAAACCACTTCGCAACAGCGACCTCGTACTTGGTAAATTCCTCGCCAACTGGGCGTTGGTACTGATCACATTATTCCCGACGGTGATCTATTATTACAGCGTTTACAAGCTCGGCAATCCCGAAGGTAACATCGATTCTGCCGCGGTACTGGGTTCCTATATCGGACTTTTGCTTTTCAGCGGGGTAGTGGTTTCAATGGGCATATGGTCCTCTTCGTTGAACGATAATCAGATCGTCGCTTTCATTATCGGAGTCTTCACAGCATTCATTTGGTACATTGGTTTCAGTTCAGTGTCTGTACTCTTCGGTACCGGGCTGGTTGCCCAAATCCTCTCCTGGGCAGCATTGGACCAGCAGTACCTGGCATTGGGTAAGGGCCTGGTGGATTCACGCAATGTGGTCTACCTGCTCAGTCTGATCGCTTTCTTTAACTTTCTGACGTTGTGGAAGGTAGAGCAACTCAGAAAATGAACCGTTTTTAATTGTATTGATCGAACCATGATCTAAATCGGTTGTGTTCATCGTATATAGTTAAAAAACACACTAGCGATGAAAACTTTAAACGCCAGGTGGGGAATGCCATCAGCGCCGCCAACTTTTATAATTTTTAGCGGATTTCAGACCGAGGCAATTAATTATAGTGCCGGTGTCTGGTTCTTCGGAAATTTTACTAGATTGCCTTTAAGAAATTTACAATTAAATGTTAAACAACTCTTGGCGACCAACAAGGTAAAATACTCGGAAGAGGAATTGGTGTTAGCTCTGAAAAGAAATGAGCAAACCGCCTTTGAATTCCTGTACGACCATTACTCAGGTGCTTTGTTTAATATCATTTCAAAAACGTTGAGGGACGAGGAGAGAGCCGCGGATGTGTTGCAAGAATCCTTTCTGAAAATTTGGAAAAATATAGCTTCCTATAATCCGGAAAAGGGACGATTGTTTACATGGATCATGAATATTGCACGAAATGGTGCGATTGATGCGGCCAGAGCGGAGGGAAGAAAACCAGCGATGGATGATATTGAAAACAGGGCTGTCCTGAATGAGCGGGATGTGTACGAAGATTCACAGACTGCCAGTTCGGAAATGAAAGCAATCGTTAATATGCTTAGACCCGAAAGGAAAATCCTCATTGATATGGCCTATTTCCAGGGTTATACGCATGAAGAAATTTCAGAGGAGCTGAGTATCCCTTTGGGTACGGTAAAATCCAGGATCCGGACAGCATTACACGAGTTAAAACAATACTTTGCAGTATGAATATCCAAGCCTACATAGAGTCCGGTATATTAGAGGAATATGTATTGGGCACTGTTTCTCCCCAGGAAAAACAGGAAGTGGAGTGTATGTCTCATATTTACCCTGAGATAAAGGAAGAGCTGTTGCGAACTGAAAGTGCGTTGGAAGAATATGCACTGAAACACCAGACCTCTCCACCAGCTTCTTTAAAGGAATCGATTTTTGCTAAAATGAATTTTGATTCCCTTGAAGATATAGATGACACACAAGCTGATGAATTGACCATTGGGAATGCAGACAATATTATCCAATTAGAAACACCGACGATCATTTCGCAACCTGTTAATACAGAAGAACCAAAGATCATTGAAGACGTATTTGACAGGGTTGAAACCAGGGAAGTTATACCTTTCTGGGCCAAATTGGCGGTTGCAGCAGCGGTATTATTAGGTTTGTTTGCAGGCTGGTCGGCCGTACAGATGACTGAGTACAAAGGCAGTAATGAGCAATTGGCAGCTGAGATGAATGAAGTGAAGACGGAAATGGCAGGTTTGAAACAGGGGTTTGATTACAATCATTCGCTGGCAGGTCTGTATCAGAATCCAAGCTATAAGGTTGTGAAAATGGCTGGCATGCCAAAATCTCCCGAAAGCGCAGTGTCTGCATTCTGGAACCAGCAAACGAACGAAGTGTATGTGGACGTGCAAAAGCTTCCAGCCGCGCCGACGGGCAAGCAGTATCAGCTGTGGACGATCGTGGACGGGAAACCTGTCGATGTAGGAATGCTCGATAGCCAGTTTTCCGGTAAAGTTTTGAAAATGAAAGAAACCAAACCAGGCGCAGTAGCATTTGCCATTACGCTTGAAAAAGAAGGAGGCGTACCGTCTCCGACAATGGAAGAAATGTACGTAATGGGGAAAGTGAGTTAATGTATGAAGCGTCGTAATTTTTTAGGAAGCATCGCACTCACGAGTGCATTAGTAAATAACACAGAAGGTCCGGCTACACAGTCCGGGCCTTTTTTGCGTGAAAATAAGTCGAAGGAAATGCTGTCGGCTGATGTCGTTATCGCCGGAGCTGGACTGGGCGGCTGCGCGGCGGCTTTGGCTGCATTGCGAAACGGGCTATCTGTGATCCTGACAGAGGAAACGGACTGGATTGGCGGACAGGTTTCGCAGCAGGGAGTACCGCCGGATGAGCATCAATGGATCGAGACGCACGGCGCTCCGAAGGCTTACCGTGATTTCAGGACTGCGGTAAGGGAATATTACAAGCAAAACTATCCGCTGACCGCCGATGCCAAAAGCCGCAAACACCTGAATCCTGGTGATGGAGCTGTTTCCAGATTATGTCACGAACCGCGCATTGCAGTAGCAGTTTTGAATGATATGCTGGCACCCTACCAAAGCCGGGGTAAGCTGACATTGTTGTTGGAACACAAAGTAGTATCCGCCGAACTGCAAGGAAACCGGGCCAAGTCACTAGAATTTTTGAATAAAAGAACCGGTAACCACGTCATTCTCACCGCGCCATATTTTGTAGATGCCACTGAGCTGGGAGACTTGCTGCCGATAACCGGAACTGAGTTCGTAACAGGTACTGAGGCTAAAAGCGAAACCAACGAATTACACGCACCCGAAAAAGCAAATCCTGACAACGTACAGGCATTCACCGTTTGTTTCGCGATCGACTATCAGCCCGGTGAAAACCATGTGATCGAAAAACCTGCCGAGTACGATTTCTGGAAAAACTTTGTCCCGAAAATGACCAAACCGTGGTCAGGGAAATTACTGGGACTTTCGTATTCCAATCCCAAAACGCTGGAACCGAAAGAACTCGGTTTTCATCCTGAGGGAATCGCTACCGGCGACAAGCTCAATCTGTGGAACTATCGCAGGATCATTAGTAAGTCCAACTTTACTCCCGGCACCTACAAAGGCGACATTACGATCGTGAACTGGCCGCAAAACGACTATTTTCTTGGAAATCTGATCGGGGCGAGTGAAAAGGAATTCAAGAAGCATTTTGAAAAAGGGAAGCAGTTGAGCTTGTCGTTGCTATACTGGCTGCAAACAGAAGCCCCTCGTCCCGACGGCGGCAAAGGCTGGCCGGGAACCCGTCTCCGAAAAGACATCATGGGTACCGAAGACGGACTCGCCAAATATCCCTACGTAAGAGAATCACGACGCATCAAAGCCGTTTTCACGATCAAAGAAGAGCATGTGGGCGCAGAAAACCGGGCGATGGCCGTAGCCAACGGTGCCACCGGCGACAAAAACAAAGCCGCCGAATTTTACGACAGCGTAGGCATAGGCTACTACCACATAGACCTCCACCCGAGCACAGGAGGCAACAACTATATCGATTTCGCCTCACTACCCTTCCAAATCCCACTAGGCGCATTGCTGCCTGTGCGAATGGAAAACGTGCTTCCTGCGAATAAGAACATTGGTACCACGCATATTACGAATGGATGTTACCGGCTGCATCCGGTGGAGTGGAGCATTGGGGAGGCTGTGGGTTTGTTGGTGAAGTATGCGGGGGAGAAAGGGGTTGCGGCGCGGGTTGTTAGGGAGAGGAAGGAGTTCTTGGAGGGGTTTCAGGAGTTTTTGGGTCGCGAGGGGGTTGGGGTGGCGTGGAAATGGTGAGATGAATTAGGTAAAATATTCATAGATTGTTAATATATATAAAGGCAATCATGAAAGAGATATCACAGAGGCAATTTGATGCGTTTTGTTACACTAGGCTAGCTCTCACAAGGCAGGTAAGTCAGGAAGTGCGATGGTTTGAAGCAGGAAATCGTAAATTGTTGGCGACAATATTTTTTGATTATTCCGATGAAGATTACGGATTTGTAATTTTGGGACGAGATCAACTTAATCTATTTCGAAGTATTGAAGTTTCTACTGGATTCTATGATTCCATTGATAAAGCAATATGTGGTTTGCGTGAACGTATGGATTTTTATTCACGCGATTCAAATGAATATTATGAACAAGGTGATGAGAAGGGTAAACCTAATGATATATTTTTACCAAAACGAGACGGTCACAAACTTCACCCCTACTTCAAAAGGTTAACGGAGCTCCCACAATACGAAGCTGCGCGAAATCTGATTAAAGAGATCGCTTACTCCTTTAAGGATGTTGACGGCAATTACATTGAGCAATTTCAGACAACAGCTTTTGACGCGAGATTATGGGAGTTGTACTTGTATGCATTTTTTCAGAACAATTGGTTTCAAATTGATCGTAATAAATCAGTCCCAGATTTTTGCCTAGTTAAAGATGGACAAGAATGCTTTGTCGAGGCGGTTACCGTGGGCGCCAACGAGAAATTTGATTTACCTAATCCAAAAAGCGCTCAGGATGTTGTTGAATATTCGAAGGACTATATGGCTATTAAATTTGGCAGTGCCTTGTTTACCAAACTGAATCATAAAAATAAGTATTGGGAGCTGCCCCATGTAATGGGAAAGCCTTTGGTATTTGCAATACATGACTACCATCAACCTCCTGATGCGGACACGCCAGCTTCTATGACTTGGTCGAGAGCGGCCTTATCTAATTATTTATATGGTATGCGTGATGTTGTGGAATTTAATGAAGATGGTAGACCGCAGTCAGCAATGATGGAAACACCAGAGGGAAAAAAACAAAAGATCGTTAGTCAAGAGGAGCATCGTTTTGGCGGTAAAGTGATACCTTCCAATTTTTTTATACAACCTGAAACTGAAAACATCTCAGCAATTCTTTTTTCTAATGCAGCAACTATACCTACATTTAATCGTATGGGCAAGTTGGCCGGACTCGGATCGGAAAGTGTAATCATGATTAGGCAGGGTGTAAAAATGACTGAATCTGGAAATATACTACCTTTTACAATTGATGTGGCTTCCGAGGATTATGAGGAAAGTTGGGGAGATAGCATTGTGATGTATCACAATCCAAACGCAAAAATACCATTGAATCCGTTTTTGTTTGAAGATATAACGCACGTTTTTTATGATCCATCGGCTGAGCAATTTCATTATCTTCAAAACCCGAATGAAATTTATAGCTCGACGACTACAATTTTTACGAGTCCAGCAAATTGATTTATCTGAATAAATTGAAGAGCTTTTGGCAAAATGACAAACTATGGATTCCGTGAATTTTGAATATATAGGAGACAATAAACTTCGGGACATTTTGATTAGAGATCAAAATGAAATGGAACTTTGTCTTAAAAATGGAGCTGCAAAGTCGGTCTTGGTTCTTGCGGGAAGCATTATTGAGACAATATTGATTGATATTTTAAGTCACCACATATCTGGTAGTAGAGATGAGTTTTTGAAAAAACAACTTTATCAGCTAATTGACATTGCTCATGCAGAAAAAATAATATCGGATAAGTCAAAAGATCTTTTATCTATTCTAAGAGGTTATAGAAATCTAATTCACCCAGGTAGGGAGGTTAGGGAGAATGAGAGATTTGATATTAATACGGCCAAAATAGCAGTGACCTTAGTAGCTATTTTGTCCACCGAAATTAAAAGCTACTTGATTGATCGATATGGATTTTCTGCAAATGATATCATAGAGAAACTAGAAAAGGATGAAACTTCCGCTGAATTATTTAAAGAGTTATTATTAAGGTTGAATCAAAGAGAAAAACATGCTCTTTATTTTTTATTGAGAGATTATAAGCCAGGAAGGCGAGCTCTGCAGAGAACATTAGCTGATAATTTAAGACCTCTTATTTATAGGCTAAGGCCTTTCCTATCAAACGATTTTGTGTTAGAACAACTGAAAGACCTAGTTGTAAGAGTACAAGTCGGTGAGGCAAAAGAGATTCTTTCGTTATACAGAATTTGGCACAAGGATTTAAGACTGTTGCCGGATAGAGACAGCGAAACTATTTTATTGTATATAATAAACTACATCGATTACAATGTTTATACTATTTTAGAGCAAGGTATTTATTCGTCAAATTTATATGGTCTGACATCTATTTCTCATTACATTGCTTCCGAGAGGACATTGGTAGAATTTAAACGGTTGGTCAAGTCAATTTTATCGGCCTATCAGGGTGAAGTGCCCTTAGTGAGGTTTTTTATAGAAATATTTGATAGGCTTGGTGGGAATGATAAGATTGAAGTTGAGAACTACATTCTCAATGAAATGCCAATTGAAATAACTGGCGATTTTTTAATGAAACTAGCAGATCTTAGAAAAGCTGATGATGACCTTCCCTTTTAAGTTATAAAAATAAATGTGTACCAGCAACAAGTAAATGAAGTTTTTCAGATGGTGATTAGATTGTAGTAGTGCTATGGCAGCTAGCATGCTAAATTTTCATATATAAGCTTTTTACTCAAATTTAAATGTGCTATTAGAAAAGAACTCCTGATCCCACGCTCCTCCAACAAATCAACTCGCCGCTCAAACACATCTTGCAACCCAAACTTGAAGTCAAAATAATTATCAGCGTAATTCTCAACTTCCAAGTCAAAGAAGTCAACGATTAAATCAATATCACTTTCGTCGTTAAAGTTTTCAGTCAGAACTGACCCAAATGCATATAATCTCTTCACTTTGTAAGTTTTACAAAGCACTACAATTTCGGCTTGATACTTTTCCAGCCATTTCACATTCAACTTTATTTAACCGCAATCAACCTTTCCAACCGCCCCATCATCTCATCCTTCTCCTTCAACATCCTCTCATACAAAGCAATCTTGTCTTCGTGAAGTCGAAGGAGTTGTTCAACGGGATGAAAAGTAGGATTGTTATTGATAGCATTAATCATTGAGCTATCATTGAATGTATTTGCAATGATGTTCACAGCACTTTCCTCGTCAAAATTCCGAATCGCCTCAGCCGGGATTTTAAGAATCGCCGCAACTTGTTCCAAAATATCGGAATCGATTTTTTCTCTTTGTTCGAGTAAAGAAACCTTTTGCTGGTTCCAGTCTTCGCCAAGCTCAAACGCCAGGCTGTCTTGTTTGAGGCCCAAAAGTTCACGAAATCGTTTGAGGTTTCGGCCTTCGTGGATCTTCGGATTGGAGGTAGTATGTGCCATGTGGAAAGGGGTTTGGTTAAAGGGGCAATTTATATAAATCTGGCGGGAAGTGTTCGGGTAATTTACAAGCATTTTGGCGTAATGTACCTGCCGGATGTGTAGGGTAACGTTTGCAGGAAGCCGTGCTTTGCAGAAAACCCAAATGTTCAACACATCTGAAATCAACAAAATGGACACCAAAACACACTTAGAGGAGACTGCCGACGCGCAATTTCTGGCCTATGGCCGGGAGGTAGGCAGTTTGTTGAGCAATAATAGCGCCGAAAGCTGGAAGGCCGAACTTTGGACGATGTTTGGCGGATACATTGTCGCCCTCAAAGATTTCGGCCACGCGCCTGAGCTTTGCAACACATACTTTTCATTTAAGGAGTTGCTTGAATTCTTTGAGAAGGTGGAACGGATTAGGTTGGGGGAAACAGAAGGGGCTTGAACCGAAGTGACTGATTGTGGAGTTTCTGATTTTGTTTGATATATTTGGTTACATAGCGTTCGTAATCAATGTATTTGGCCTTATCTGTGCTTGTGTATGAGAAACTTTTTTATGATTTTGGTGATGGCCTCAATGTGCCTTTCTGTTTCGGTGGAAGCTCAGCAGGCGCGACGTTGGGAGGTTGGTGTTCAGGGTGATTATGGGCGGGATTGGTATCATAAAAGCTACGCGGCCGACGTAAATTACGGGGACGATATCCTGGATTTTTCTTCAAGCCGCTCATGGGGAGCGGGTTTCTATTTTGAGAGGCCACTGAATCAGCGATGGTCTGTGCTGGGGCAGGTAGGTTATATGCAAAAGAAGTTGCATCCGCAGCTTTTTCATTATCCCAGCCAAACGGCATCTCACTATTATACCCGCGAATTGCACCACAGGGTCGCAGCAGATGCGGGAATGAGGCTGTATTTGAATCCGGAATCGCCGGTTAAGTTTTTTATAGACGGAAAGGTGGGAGGAAATGTCTTTATTTCGATCGTTCAGCGTGAAGCCAGCAGGGGCGACAGGGTTATCAGGGACGTTTTCGAATTTCAGCGAGTTGCTCCGGTTGCCTCGGGCTCGGTCGGTTTCAAATGGTCGCGATTGACGATTTCTGCAGAATACAGGGACGATCTGATGATATCCAAACGGAGTGATAAAAGGAGCGGTGTATCGGGTAGGGGGGTGTTTGGGAAGGTCGGGGTGGCGTTGTTTCAGGGGAAGAATAGGTAGGAATGTTAAAATAGCCCATGACTTCAGTCGTGGGTACCGGAAGTGCGACAGAGAAAACATCCCGGCTTTAGCCACCGCAAGGTTTTGGCTAAAGCCGGGATGTTTTTTGTTTTGGCTTCGATCCGTAGGCTGAAGCCCACGGTTAAGGTTGGCCCATATCATGATGCAGAGCGCACCCCTAGCCCATGACTTCAGTCGTGGGTACCTGACGTGAGGTATGATTTTTGTTTTTGGCTTCGATCCGTAGGCTGAAGCCCACGGTTAAGGTCGGCCGCTCATCCCTACTTCTTCTCTTTCGCCTGTTTCAGCGCCTCAGTCGTCAACCAATACTTCGCGATCATATTCGGGACTTCCCACTCCGGCAGCTTACCAGCCTTCAAATACTCCATATACTTATTCGCAACCTGGGCGAAATGTGACTCGTGGCCGGTGTCGTACTTAACTGGAATGGTAATTTCCCAGCCCGCAGCGATCTTTTTCAGTTCTACGCCCGGATGTTTTTCCTGAACGGATTTGAATGCAGCCGCAACAGCATCTTCGTAAGCTTTGCCTTTGTCGATTGCTTCAATATACAGTACCGGCTTGAATTTCTGGTCTTTTCCCTGGCGCACGATCAGGTTCGCTTTTGAACCTTTCATGATCGAATAGTGGGTGTCACCGGTTCCTTCCGGTGCCTGGAAATTCCAGAGAACGGAAACTTTTGCATGCACACCTTTTAGCTTATAGCTCAATTCGCCATTGGAATACACATTCAAAACAGTGTCTTTGAGGTCCTTTTTCAGGAAGTCAGGGAAAGTTTCGCTTTTGGTGACCAACTTGAATTGTGATGTTGTCAATTGCGTTGCTGTCCGTTTTGCACCTAGCAGCTCAATGTCTTTTCCATAATCCAAAGTCACATCCGGAAAGGCACTCCATTGCACCAGATCGATCAAATGTGTCGTTACATCTACCATTCCTTCGCCTTGCTGGTTCACATCAAAAAACCAGGTCGGCCGCACCAGCGGCTCACCGGAGATGTATTTGAAATAATGGTGAACACTTTCCTTCACCACGGCAGGATTTTCGGGGGTACCTTTTTGCAATTCTCCAAAAATAGCAGGCAATGAAGCCAGTTCGCGCTGCAAGGCATTGGTGATCTCGTAGCGCTCCGTCATGATATCATACAAAAGCACTTTATTTTTTTCGGCACTCGCAAATGCTTCTTTCAGCTTATCGAAACCGGCGGCATCGATTGCCATTGGTTTGTCGGCCAGTACATTGAGGCCGGCGTCTACCGACTTTTTAATGTAATCCGTTTTTTTCTGATTGTTACCAGCCAGTACCACTACATTGCCTTTCTTTTCAGCAAGCATTTTGTCCAGGAAATCCGCGCCGGTGTATACTTCTTCTTTCCAATGCGTCGGATTTTCGGGAGTGGAGTTATACTTCTCCACTTTGTCCAGATAAGCCTTCACATCCGGACCTTCGGAAGCGTAAACATGCACTACCGAGTCCACATCCGCATACATTGATTTTTGAACCAATGCCGCATGGAAGTGGCCGGGTTCTACAACAATCAGGCTCAAAGGTTTCTTCGCCTCATCCTTAGCCTCTTCTTTTTTCGTACTACATCCCTGATTTAATGCCATTGCGCTCAATAAAGCGATCGTCAAGAGTTCTTTTCTCATTGGATTGGGTTGAGGTAATATTTGCAAGATAATCCCAAAACGGAACTACGCCTGACTGTAAGACGAAATTTCTTTCAGCCTCCCTGAACTGGCTTTGTCGATAAATAAAATGGCGTGAGGATGCTTGCGGAGAATGGTAGAAGGGAATTCTTCCTTGATATCTTCCGCAACGGTATGGTAAATGGCATCCGCTTTTTTCTCGCCGGGAACAATGCAAAATGCGTATTTGGCTTTCAGCAATGTCGGAATGGTCAATGTTAATGCAGTTTCCGGTACTTCGTCAAAAGTATCAAAACAGGCATCATTCACTTGTTGCTGGCGGCAGGCATCGTCGAGTTCTACCTTTTTTACGATCAATGGATCATCAAAAAAAGCTACGTGCGGATCATTGAAAGCGAGGTGACCATTTTCACCAATCCCCAGACAAACAATGTCGATCGGATTTTCGAGCAACAGGTTTGCGTAATGTTGACATTCTTTTTCAATGTCGGTAGCGTTACCGTCGAGGTATGAAACAGAATGCACCGGTACATGATCGAACAGACGCACTTTCAAAAAATAACCAAAATTCTGTGGCGCATCCGCCGGTACACCCACGTACTCGTCCATGTGGAAAGCATTGATCTTTTCCCAAGCAATTCCCTGCTCTGATTTCAATGCTTCCAAGAATTCATTCTGGGACGGCGCAGAGGCAAATATAATGTTCACCAAATCCTTGGTATCCTGAATTTCCCGGATCTTATCGGCAACCATTCTAGCTGCATTTTCACCCATTTCCTGTCGGGTTTCAAAGATTTTTATTTCAAGATTATCAACTTTCATTATTGCGGTAGTTAGATTTTTTGATATTGTTTTTCGTAAATAATTCTTCCCTGTACAATGGTAGTTTGTATCCTGATATCCTCATCGAAAATGACAATGTCAGCATCTTTCCCAGCCACCAGCGTGCCTTTTTTATTGTCAACACCCATAATGCGCGCTGGCGTAGCCGTCATCATTCGCACTGAATCGAGTAAAGAAACGTCCGCCATTTGAACCATGTTTCTTACCAGTCTGTCGGCAGTAGAAACACTTCCGGCAAATGAGGTGCGGTCGGGTAACTTAGCGACTCCGTCTTCCACAATCACTTTCAAGCCGTTTTTGAGAGAACCCAATGTACTTTCGCCCTCCGGCATTCCGGCAGCACGCATGGCGTCGGTGATCAATGCAATGTGGTCAGGGCCTTTTATTTTATATATTAATTTCAAAAGCGGTGCAGGCAAATGCACGCCGTCGGCGATGATCTCCACATCCATATCCAGCAAAAAGGCGCTTTCAATGGTACCTGCGTAGCGAAATGCATTTTTCCTCGTAACTCCCGACATGGCAGAATAAAGGTGCGTGGCCAGTGTGTAACCATTTTCATAAGCTTCCAGCACTTCCTCATAAATCGCATCCGTATGGGCCACAGCCGCCAGTATACCTTTCTGACGCAGTCTTTTACCAAATTCAATGGCACCCGGAAGTTCTGGCGCGGCGCTCCATCGCGTTATCGAGGAAGAATAAGCCAGTACTTCTTCGTATTCTTTCGGATCAGGATTTCGAATGTAGCGTGGATCCTGCGCACCTCTTTGGCTCAATGCAAAATAGGGGCCTTCCAAATGCATTCCGAGAAACTGCGCGCCTTTTGTATTCCTTGCATTGGCTTTTTCGTACAAATCCAATGTTTCGAGCAAATCCTCTTTTTCACTGGTTAATGTCGTCGGCACCATGGCTGTTGTACCGTATTGCGCATGTGTTTCGGCAATTCCCAAAAACGCCTCGACGCTACCATCCATAAAATCATGTCCGCCACCACCATGAATGTGCAGATCGATAAATCCCGGGGCAATGTAATGTCCGTTGGCATCGATTACCTCTGCGTCTGGTACTTCAACATTACCCTGATGAACGCCCACAATTTTTCCATCCTCAATTACCAGCGTACCGTTTTTCAGGTAGCGGTAAGGTGTTATTAGTGTGCCGTTTGTTATTTTGAGGCGCATGTTTTTGGGCTTTTAGCTATTAGCTTTTTTATTGCGTTAATATGTAAACATCATTTCAATCCCGGAGAAAGCGAAATGCTAACGGCTAATTGCTAACAGCTAACAGCTAATAGCTAAAACCCCCTCACCTCCACTTCCTAAACTTATGTCCTTTTACCGCATAAAAAACCAAATACAAATAACACGGCAGTAACACCCAGTACGCCTGCCGCACGTCCAATTTATCAGCAAAATATCCGTAGAAAAGCGGCATAATGGCATTGCCACAAAGTCCCATGATCATCACGGATGCGCCGAGCTTTGTAAATCTTCCCAGATCGTCGAGTGCGAGCGGCCATATTCCGGCCCATACCAGCGAGTTGGCCAAACCAAGCAAAACCACAAACCAGATTGAAAGATCAGCCTGATGACCTAGGAAATTGACTTGGCCGTGTGCAAAAATAATGAGCAATGTAAAAATCGTCCCAAGTACCGTGCAGATTCTCAATGCATTCACCTGACTGATGAACTTCGGTATCACTGTAATGCCAATCAGATAACCGCAGATTGTGCAAAACAATGTGTAAGAAGGAAATACCTTGGCTTCCAGCAGATCAATGCCCATTGAATTGGCATAACCAATGATGGTATCGATCGCGATCACCTGCGTACCCACATGCAGGAAAATAGCCAAAGCGCCCAAAATGAGATGTGGAAATTGAAAAATACTATTCTTACCCGCGTTGGCTGTTGCAAGATGTTCACTCTCGTGCTCTGTATCAATTTCCGGAAGCGGTGATTTGAAAACTAGAAACCCTAAAACAAACAGAAATGAACCCAGACAAATGTACGGAACGATCACCCGCTGGATCAGCTCATCCAACGCTGCGCTTCGCTGAACATCAGTCATCGAACTCAGTTGCTTGAACAAATCGGTATCGGTAGGTTTAAGAATCACCGCTGCAAATACAATGGGAGATAAAATTCCCGCCGCCTTATTGCAGATCCCCATCATACTGATCCGTTGCGCCGCCCGCTCTTTGGCGCCCAAAATCGTGATGTAAGGATTGGCTGCTGTTTGAAGGATCGACAAGCCGATACCAATTGTAAACAGGCCCAGCAAAAAGATCTCATAAGTTCGCGACATAGCCGCCGGAACAAATATGAATGCACCCAATGCCATCGCCCAGAAACCAAACATCATTCCTTTTTTGAAACCTACAGCTTTCAAAAGGTAGGATGACGGAACCGACATCACGAAGTAGGCAATGTAAAAAGCGAAAGCCACCAGGTATGCCTGAAAACTGGTCAGCTCGCAGGCAATTTTGAAATAGGGGATCAAAATGGAATTGACCCAGGACACAAAGCCAAAAATGAAAAACATCAGACCGATCAGAAAGATTGATATGGTAGTCTCTTGTTTGGTCAGGTTTTCGACTTTGATTGCTATGGTTTCACTTTTCATTGTTGTTGTTTCATTATCGGATGTATAGTCCCCAGGATGAATCCTCGGGTTGGGTGATGATGGTCGGCAGAGGCGGAGCTCTGTCCTCGGAAGCTCCACGCCTGCATGGGTCCGGATCTGCCTAGCCCGGACCTGCCTAGCCCGGACCTGCCTAGCCCAGGACCTGCCTAGCCCAGGACCTGCCTAGCCCAGGACTTAAGTCCTGGGTTAGGCAGGTCCTGGATTATGGTTATATGGTTGGTTCCCAGCCTTTTTGGTACTCACGTTTCCAAAGCTTCTCTGCTTCTTTGTTGCCTTTGATGTGACCGTTGGTGGGGTCGATGTTCAGCGTTCCGCCGGAGCGGATCGCTATGTTACCAAGTTGCGCCAGCAATGTACTTTGATGTCCACCTACAATCTCGGAAGCCAATGGCGTGCCTTTTTTAATGGCGTCAAAGAAATTCTGAATGTGTAATGCGTCCAATCCCTGCGACGGGTTCATTTTATTTCTCGGGTCAATTACAAAGTCATTTTTTACTTCTTTAATGATCTTGTTATCAAGCCCATATATCGTGTAAGTGTTACCTTCTCCGATTTGCAAAGAACCCGAATCGCCATAGAATACTACGCCTACGCTGCTGCCTTCAATGGTACGCCCGTTGCAGCTCCTGCCTTCCCACGACATAGCGGTATTGTTGGCAAATTCGAGGTTAATGACCTGAGTATCGGGTGTTTCCCAGTCATCTCTGTAACGGAAACGTCCGCCTGAGGAAGTGACTCTGGTAGGATAATCTACCTGTAATCCCCAGCGCATGAGGTCCAGCATGTGGGTACCGTTGTTCAGCGCCTCGCCGGTGCCCCAATTCCAGAACCAGTGCCAGTTGTAGTGTATTAGATTGTCTTTAAAAGCACGTCTCGGTGCAGGTCCTTGCCACAATTCGTAGTCCAGCCACGATGGTACAGCAGTTTCTTTCCCTACTCCGATAGACGCTCTGTTATTGGTATACCATCCTTTCACAAAATACGGACGACCGATTAGGCCATCATGTACTTCTTTGATAGCAGCAGCAACATTCGGCCAGGAACGGCGCTGGTTGCCCATCTGGATCACATTTTTATATTTTTTAGCCACCGAAACCAGTATCTCACCTTCATTTGGATTGTGGCTGCAAGGTTTTTCAAGATACACATGTTTGCCAGCTTTGGAAGCCAATATAGCTGCCGGCGCATGCCAGTGATCCGGTGCAGCGATTACCAGCGCATCCATATCCTTATTTTCCAACGCTTTGCGGAAATCAGGAATACTAGCAGGTTTGGATTTTTGAATATCGCTTACTGTGGCGATGGCTTTTTCAGCTGCCCGCGTATCCACGTCCGAAATCGAAACGACTTCACAGTTAGGTTGCAATGCATAATTGGAAGACAATGCAAGACCGCGGCTATTGACACCCATCATGCCGACGCGTACTTTCTCGTTAGCTCCCAAAATGCGCGCATAACTTTTCGGACTAAAACCCGGCAATACGCCTCCGAAAGTCAGTAATGCGCTACCTGCAATGGATTTTTTGATAAAATTCCTTCTGTTATCTCCTTGTTCCGGGTTGTTGGACGACATATCGGTTTGGGTTGAGTTATTATTGCTTTTCATATTAAAGAGTTTAAGATCATCAGTTTTAAAAAGGCTTGAAAAGAGATTCATACTGATTGTCAGCCTTGGATTTGTGGTGCCCAGTAGGTGCAGTAAGCTGTCGTGAATACCGGTCCTTTGAACAGCTGACAGTTGCCACAAGTCTTGCCATCTTTGGGCGGCAACCATAGTTGGCAATTACCACATTTGGAATCAGGAATGGGCGATTCCTTAACATATCCAAGCTTTTTACGCGCATTCAGATCATTTTCACTCACATTGGAAAAATCATTGCAAGGATCTTTGGGAGGGCCCACAGCTTCCTGTTTTTTTTCCTCCGTTTTGGTCCCGCATCCAAATAGCCACAAGCCTGAACCTGCCATGAAAGTGGTCATGCCAACGGATTTCGCAATAAACTCTTTCCGGGTTAATGTGTTATTCGCTATTCTCATTTTCCAGTTGCTCGCTGGCTTGCAAGGGTACCAGCTTTACTTGCTTCTATAATTTGATCAATGTCTTTCCGGAAAATGGTTTTTTCCTCATCCATACTGTTGAAAAAACCATATTGATCCGTCAGCAATGCTAGAAATGCTGGCGAAGAACCCGGTTTGGAACTGAGTACAGCCATTCTGAACCATTGATCTTTGTAATGTTTCTGTAAAACTGCTGCTAATGGAGTTGCAGATTTGACGGCCGGAAACTGGCCAAGGCTTAGTGTAGCCTGAAATGCTACCCGTGCCGAGGAATCGTCCGTCGCTTTGATCAGTTCCGGCAATAGCTGCGGGTATTTTTCCGAAAGCATTACCCCATATTCTCTCACACCCGGGTGGACGTCGCGCATGGCCTTTTTGATCATATCCGCATCAAGAGACCGTAATCCTTCCAATACGAAAAATGCGTGAAGCCGTGCCCTCGGATCGGTATTGGTTTCAAACAGTGTTTTAACAGCCGGAGCAATAGTGTTGTCCTGACGTTCCAGAAGTAGTTTTTGCGCTTGTCCGCTCCACCATTGGTTTGGATGTGCGAGCAGCTTGACCAGTTCCGCAGATGTCATTTTGCCTGGGTACTGAGCAATAGCCTTACGACCTGCCGCATTTTTCGGAGTGATCTTGTAAATCCTTCCTTTATCCATTCCCGCATTGAAATCCATATCCGTTTTCAGTTCTTCCGGAATAGAAACCGGCGTTTCAATGTGCTGACGGTACATATCAATCACATATAGAGCACCATCCGGGCCTACTATGAAACTTGCCGGGCGAAACCAGGGGTCGGTTGAAGCCAGAAATTCTTTGTCTTTTTCAATGGTGCTGTCCCTGCCTGCGCGGTAGGTCGGACTGTCTTTCAAAGGCGTCAAAACGTCGCGGTGGATCAGGTTACCTGCTACGTCCCCGGTAAATACATTTCCATAGTATTCTTTGGGAAAAAGATCACCATTGTAAACCGTCCCGCCGGAGGCTCCTGTAAAATGATCATCGGCATATTCCTGGCGATCCAGATTCTGCTCTGCGTATTGTTTTTGACGCTGCCTGGTACGTTCAGCGCGCCAGTAAGGGGCAGGAGTGACCTGGTACATGATCATTTCTTTGTTCGAAACATCAAAAACTCCTTTTGCGGAAGGCATATTAGGATGTCGGTGCGTGTAGCGCCATGGGATCACGGCATGCTGAATATGCAAAGTGTTTTGAGTTACAAAACGATGTCCCCAGTCGTTAAATGTATGTCCAAATTGTCCCGGGCCTGTTTCCTGTTCGAATTCATCATTGTCGAGCCGGAAACGAAAATCCGCACTGCTCATCGCGAGGGGCGCTTTGCCTGGTTTTTTGTTGGAAGTAACTGTGCCGTTTTGCCCATTATTGGAAGCATATATCCAGTTATCAATGCCAAAACGAAGATTCGTAATCTGCGCCTCTGAATTATTTTCAAAAAAACCAGTGAACAAAACTTGCTTGATATCAGCCTTGAAATCGTCCGTAGTGTCTTTCATAAAAAGGATATTGGGAGCCGCCGTCACAAGCAAACCGCCTTTCCAGGGCAAAACGCTGGTAGCCTCCGAGATACTGTCAGCAAAAATGACGGATTTGTCAATCCGCCCATCACCATCTGAATCGGTAAGCATTCGAATGCTACCTTTCCCTTTTCCGGGTTCCGGTTTATAAGGATAGTCAGGCATTTCAACTACAAAAGCGCGTCCTTCTTCATCAAAAACCATTTCCACCGGATCTAAGACGAAAGGCTCCGCTGCAAAAATTTCGATTTTGAAATCATTGTCCAGCTGAAAACTTTCCAATGCTTCCTCCGGCGTTAATGCATCCGCATAACGTTTTTGGGAGCAGGAAGCAGTAATTAGCGCACAGCAGGTCAGGGCAATAATGGTCAGATGTTTCATAACCAATTAGTTATTTGAATGGGTTGGTAACCTTAACCAGGTCCTGAATGGTTTTTTCGTCGTGCTCGAAGCGTGCCAGCGTGTATATATTTCCATCTCCGTCAACTGCGATCGAATTGACATACGTTGGTCTTTCTCCGTCACCGTAAAATACAGGACCGTGGTCAATGTAAGTCTGACCGGGAATGTGGTAGGTAATCAAATGGAGATTTTCAAGCCCTTTCGCAGCTCCTTTTGCGATCTGCTCTTCCCCTTTCAATCGTTTGCCGTCGACATAAACCGGTCCGCCGGTAAGGTAATAAATGGTTTCCATGTCCGGGCCCAGCTGAAACCCGAGGTACCCATAACTGAACTGGTCAAACATCCCGCTCTTCTTGGAAGGGCTGGATGTAATGCGTTCAACGATTTCAATGGTTTCGTCTTTTGGATCAAACCGAAAAAGATACCCTGAGTTGCCGTGGACACCGTACGCCACATTTTCAACAGGGTGCCAAAAGATTTTACGCCAGTTGTAAGACATACTTCCCGGACGGGTAGGGTCGTATTTTCCAAAATAATCCAGCCGTAGATCTACATTTTCAAGCTTGCGGATCACATTGGTTTCAGGGCTGTATGTAAAAATATCACCCTCAGCGACCGAAAAATGAGCCGCACCATTTCTTGCATCCACAAAAAGCGACCGGCACAACGACCGGAAATCTTCACCCGGCGTACCAGCTTCTCCACCCGCTGAAACAGGGCCGAGGTTTCTTAAAATATCATTGTCAACATCGTAATGAATAAAATTCCCTCTCGGCCAGGTCAAACCATACAAATGCCCGCGATCTTTGTCCATCGTCATTGACACCATCCCTTCGCCGTCGGGTACCAATGCCAGATCTTCAAATTCCCCGGTTTCCAGATCATAGGAAAGAAAATGACCGCCCGGATATAGTGCGTATCCGTCCGGGGCAGTTTCTGGCAAGCGGTCCATGCCGTCTATCAGCTGATAAAAGCCCACATGCGTTGAAAAGTAAAGCTTTCCATTGCGTTCATAAAAACGTACGTGACTTTTGCCCTGCGGAATGGCTTTCAAATCCTGTTCACCGCAAATGGTAGTCAAATCGCCAATAAACCGGATGGAATCAGTCCCGGGATCATACACGTACATCTGTCCGCCGATCTCATGGTTATCAGACGATAATACATAATATATCTTCCCGTCACTTGCCGCTGAGATAGCATTGTAAGTGTCATGCGCTCTTTCGAAACCGGAATAGTAATGTTTTGCAGTCAAGGAATTTTTATCAGTTAAAGCTTCAAAGGCAAAGAAGTAATCGGTACTATTCACTTTATTTATGATCGTTGAGTAACTTAATTCTTGATAACCCTGGACTCGGGCTTCGTAACCCCGGCCTGCTTCGCAAGCTGTACTATTCCATTCAAAATCTCTATCTCTACATCCGAAGCCCAGGTTGCAGGGAGGCCGTAAACAATCGCCGCCACTTCGCCTTCATAGCCACCTTCCCGGAGAATGGTAGTGCTGGGAATGTAGGTCATCACATCATTGGAGTATCCCATGACAAAGGTTTCCTGGCCGAATATTTTCTTAATGTTAATGGCATAATCCACCACCAGCTCGCCTCCGAGGGTCATAATCGGCTGGTCGCCAAGCTTCCACACCTGCAATGGAAAAGGGTAGGAGGTAGCGAACTTTTCTCCTTTGTTGATCATATCGATCATCCGCATTGCCCATCGCTGCTGGTAACCCGTAGTTTTTTCAGCCATCGCAGTCAGCTGAACTTTGGTAGGTGCTGTGGTTAGAGAGAGATTTACTTCCGTGTAGGCAGTAGCCAACGTGGCGTCCAATGGCTTCATTTCTTCACTCAAAACCCGCTCCACGGCGGCCGCAAGTGTCTTTCCGTATTGAATGGCCAATGGTACGGTGTGCCTAGGCAATGGATTCTGATCCGCTCCTGCTCCCTGGAAAAACAATGCGGTTGCACCTGGATAAAGCTTTTCAAGTTCAATTTGGGCAAATCCAGGATAGTCTCCCGACCATTTGTAACTATCCAGCACCGTTGGGTGGCAGGCATAGCCAAATGCAATAGCCATTATTTTCCCTTTTGGATCTGCTACTTTTAAAACAGGCACAGCTGCATCGCCGGGACCGGTAATTTCTGTGAGCCTTTCCAAAGTAGCCGCGTCATTGTTACGACGATTTACCTGAAACCGGGCCACGCCATTTTGGGCATGTAAAGTAGCAGGCTGCAACGCTTTCAATGCATCGCCGGCAAGCGCGACGATTTGCTCTGCAAGTTTCGTAGTGTAGGCGTCTATCTTGTTTTGTTCTTCGGGGTTCAATGGATAAATGTCCGAAAGCGCAGTGCCCAGCACCGGGCCGGAATGCGTATGCGAGCTATTGAGGATGATCTGGGCTTTGGAAAGCTTATATTTTGCAAGAATCTGCGCCCGGATGTTATCGGACAAATTTTTAGGAAATCCCAAAAGATCGGTCGTGATCATCACCGCCTGCTTACCATCGGCATCTTCCAGCGCCAAAGCTTTGGCCCAAAGATCGTGCAACTTACCGTCGGAACCGTGTGTACGGGATGCGAATCCGGCCATCCACATCGGATCCTGCGGCGTAATGGCCACTTTGGCCACACCCGCCTTCCAGCTTTTGGTTTGCGCGGAAGCAGGAAGGATATAAAGCAATGCCAGAAATATCAGTATCAGTACCCTCATTTTTGACCGAGCGTTTTGATTTGGTCCACATTATGGTGAATTTTTTCAATGGCCGAAGCAATGTCCTTCATATCCGACTTACTGCCCAGAAGCATATTTTGAGTAAACCACACGGCTTCCTCATTGCATACTTTGTCGTTTACCGGACATTTATTCTGCTCGTTGTATTGATTGATGTCCAGCATTTCCTTCGGATACATTTTCCGGTAGTTTTTGGATTCAAATGTGTCTTTCAGGTAAGGCTGGGTGTTCAACGTCGCATAGCCACTCGAACAGGGTACGCCCTCAGCTTGCAGCGCTTTCAGGAAACTCGCGCGCGACAGGTCTTTGAAACCCTCTTTTTTGTAACGAAAAGGGAATAAGTGAAACGCGCCTCTCGTTACATTGTCATAAAGTTTATAGGGAACAATGCCGGGGATATCCTTGATGAGGGATTTTAGATACGCAGCATTGTCATTTCTGATGGTAGTCTGGCTATCCAGTCGTTTCATTTGAGCCAGACCAATGGCTGCCTGGTATTCCGTAAAACGCAATTTAGTACCCTGAATAAGGCATCCTGTACTGACAGCCCCAACGGTAGTTCCGTAGGCATAACCAAAGTTGTGATATGAAAAGCATTGGTCCATAAAGGCGTCATTGTTGCTCACAATGGCACCTCCTTCACCGATCGGCAGGTTTTTAGAATTCTGAAAACTAAAACAGCCTGCGTCGCCGATCGTTCCTACTTTTTGCTTGCTATACTCCGCCAAATGGGCCTGGCAAGCATCTTCGATCACCAGTAATTTATGTTTTTTGGCAATCGCCATGATCCTGTCCATATCCACGGGAAGTCCCAGAATATGGACGGCCATAATGGCTTTGGTACGCGGTGTGATCTTCGCTTCTATTTTGGCAGGGTCAATCTGAAATGTTTCCGGGTCAATATCCACAAAAACAGGCATGGCGCCATTGGATAAAATCGAGGAAACGGAGGCTATAAACGTGTAAGGCGGCACAAGTACTTCGTCACCGGCCTGAATCCCCAGTTGGTTGATGGCAATCACCAATGCATTGGTACCATTCACCGTGGAAAGGCAACGTTTCGCACCCAGTGCACTCGCCCATTCTTTTTCAAACTGGGTTACCACCTGCGCACGGGACCAGATGCCGCTACGTAGCACTTCCAGTACCTGTTTTTCGTCCGTTTCGGGATTCCACATAGGCCATACCGGCCATTTGTCAGCTGCCCAGGCAGACGGCCCGCCGAGTATCGCAGGCTTCTGTGCTGATTTGATATGAACCAGCGGGCTGGCTATACCGGTCGAAGCGAGCGCCACGCCCAGGCCGGCCATTGAATTTTGCCTGATAAACGTTCTGCGAGATACCTTTTCTTGAAACGGTTTCATGGGATTACAGATTCAGGATGACAGAATGGTTGGTTATTTTTTTGCCTTGCTCAATACACTTTCCAGTGTAACGCTTTTCCCGCCTTGCCGTTTGCTTTCGTCCGCTGCTTCCATGAAAGCAAAAATTTCAATGGTTTCCTCGGGTGTCACGGGTGTTTCCCCGGTTTTGAAATATTTAATAATATCGACCAAAAGAGGCTCGTACCCGCCGTAGGGGCCCAATACTTTGTTGCCGTCCTCTGTGAAAACGGTTGCGCCGTAATCATGTTTTCCCGTGCGGGTACCACGAAATGTGCCCGTGCGGCCGTCCCCCCAAATACCCACCACGATGTCCGTATTAGGTGTGCTCACACGGGTCACGCTTTTGCAGCCCGTCCCCATCACCGTGTATAACGTTTCTACGCCGTGGATGCCATACCAGAAAAAGTCCGGGTGTGTTTTTTCGAGAACGGCCGGACTATATGTGTCCGCGCCTAATACTTTCTTTTTGTCAATGCCTTCGATTCCTTTGATGTAGCGAAGAGAGGAAGCAGAGAATATGGGGATTTTATATTTTTTGGAAGCTTCGTAAATCGCCAGGGTGTCCGACAGGGAAGCCGCTACCGGCTTATCTATAAACATCCTCTTGCCTGCTTTGAAAACTTCCAGGGCTTGTTCCAGGTGAAGTCTTCCGTCGTTGGTTTCAAGCATGATGAAATCAACCTTTCCAAGCAGCTCTTTGATAGAACCGGTAATTTCGACACCCAGTTTCTTTACTTCTTCAATGTACCCAGGAATGCGTTTGGTACTGGATTCAATGTCTTTGCTACCATAAGGATAGGCAGCGGTAACCCGGAATCCATCATAGATAGGGTCGGGTTGTTCGGCATTCAGCCCCTTGGTAAAGGCAATGCTATGCGAAGTATCCAGCCCGATAATACCCACTCTTTTCCCCTCCGCAGGATTTGCTTTCAGGCTTGTGTAATCTAATAAACCAAGTCCGATACCGGTCGCCACCGATTTCAAAATGAACTTTCTTCGATTCAGGGAATGCATATAATTCAGGAAAAGGTGTTAGGAATAGTCTCTTTGCTCAATGATTTCGGGTACGTACCCGTAAATATACTAACATATTTTTATTTACAAGTTATTGCTTTAATTGTTTACAAAAAATTTTGTAAACAATTTTAATAGGTTCAATATATATCGCATAATGGTCAAAACGCGGTATTTGCGACTGGCAGGAATGTTACATGCCTGACGGCATTCAAAAATGGATATTAATGGTGACATGTTACCAATATTTCGTGCCTAAGGCTACCAATATTTCGTACCTGCCGGTACTTGGCGTTTTGCTGTTTTGGTAGCGTTTTGCCTTTCGTTGCGCTACCCAATGTATAGCTTTCACATTGGACCAACGGGAATCGCAGAGCGATGTAACAATTGACCCGCATTACATTTCCAAATCACGTCGCGATTTAAAATCAATACAAGATCAATTCTGATAAAACGCCTGATTCTCCTTGGTGATAATGTCGATCGGCATGAAATGTACCTTATCGACCGGCGCGCCAAGCACCAGCCTTTGGTATAATGCCATTAATCCGCGGTAACCCTGCTCTTCGGGTTTGTGACAGATCAGGAAATCGATCAGGCCTTTTTTGAGATAGTCTATATTTTCCTTCAAAAAATCGTAGCCAATGAGCGATATGTCAGTTCTTTTACTTTTTTCCAAAAACGAGGCGACGGAGAAAACACGCGAATTGGTCACAAAAATGGCTTCAATGTCGTCGTGCTTGTGTAAAACGTGCGTCAACTCGCGGGTTACGGACAGACTATCGGTATCCTTAATGTCAACCCGGATGATTTCGCCGGGGAGGTTATGATCCGTAAAATAAGCTCGGAATCCTTCTTCGATCTGCGGGTAATTATAGTTGTCGATCTCTTTTGAGATATTGACAACCAGTACCTTATGGTTTTCTTTCAGCCTGTATGTGAGCAATCTTGCACCCACATAACCACTTTGGAATAAATGCGGGCCAATGTAACATAGCTTGTCCTGGCCCGGAATGTCGGAGTCGATGAATGTGAAAGGGATCTTTTGTTTGTGACAGGCCTGAACAAATTGCCGCGACTCCTCTATAAAAGAAGGGGATAGCAGCACGCCCTGGAATTGCCCGTTGAGGATCAATGCGGCCTGTTCGCTAAAAGAATCTTCACTATTGAGATCGAAAAAAAAAGTTTTGACCTGTACCCCGTACTTCCTGATCTCAGCTTCCGCGCGGACAACACCTTTCAGCGGCGCTTCCCAGAAATCGGTTTCTTTGGATACACGAGGGATCAATACCGCCAGCGATATGATTTTTTTGGAGGCCAGCCGACTCGCCAGAATATTGGGCTGGTAGTCGAGTTCCTTGATGATCTCAATGATCTTCTTCTTGGTTTTTTCAGAAACTCCCGTCCGGTTGTGAATGACCCTGTCTACCGTCGCGATGGAAACATTGGCCCGCCGCGCTATTTCTTTTACCCCAAAAAAGGTGTTGTCTTTCTCCATCCGGAAAGCTAAAATTTGAATGTCAAAGTTTGTAAGTATTGCAAATGACTGCAATTCACCGGCAATGCCCCTAATAAAGCGATTCTGGAATTCATTTTACGATTTCCGGCAGTGATTTTTGATTTTTTATGCTCTTGAACATGCCATAACTCCATACGCTGAGCAGCTGATAATAATAGCTGCATTCTTAATAAAAGCGCTAGGATGGCGAAATATTGTATTTTTTAAATTTATGATATAATGTATTGCTGAATTTATGGAGATTTTTAATGCAGTAGTTTCTCCCGGTTGCTTGTTACGGATTATGTACTTTATTTTGCCTATATATTCAATAGAGTAAATATTTTATTAGTAATTAGCCCAACAACCACCAATTCAAATCCCCATGAACCATGTCTAAACATTTATCCCTAAAAACCCTTAAAATACAACCCGGCATTTTGCTGCTATTGATCCTGCTGGGAGGTTTCAATGCGATTGCGCAAAATAGTACGGTCAAAGGCATTGTAACCTCGGCTACGGACAAAGGCGGTCTGCCGGGTGTGAACATTGTGGTCAAAAACACATTAACCGGCACCGCAACTGACGCGGAAGGTAAATTTGAGATCAGTGCACCGTCTGACGCTACGTTGGTTTTCTCCGGTATCGGGTACGTTACCCAGGAAGTTTCAGTAGGCGGGAAAAGCACTATTGATGTAAAACTTGCTGTTGACACCAAGCAATTAGAGGAGGTCGTAGTAGTCGGTTATGGCACGCAAAAACGTAACAGCCTCACCAACTCTGTGTCGCAGATCAGTGGCGATGCGATTACTAAAAGACCGGTTTCCAACATCCAGCAGGCTTTTCAGGGCTTAATGCCGGGCGTGACAGTCCTGGATCAGGGCGGATCGCCGGGTAAGTCCAACACCAACATCCGTGTTCGCGGAATAACCACTTTCAACATTAACGGCAGCAGTACCAGTGGTTTTGATCTGGGGAAAAATGATGCGCTGGTGATCGTCGATGGCATCGAGCAGCGGCTGAGCGACATTAACCCGGATGATATCGAGTCGGTTTCGGTTTTGAAAGATGCTTCTTCTACTGCGATCTACGGCTCACGCGCTACGAATGGTGTAATCCTGATCACCACCAAAAGAGCAAAAGGCGGAAAAGTACAAGTGGACTACCACGGCTACTATGCCATCCAGAAGTCCAACAATGTACCTAAAATGATGGGATTGGAAGCTTACATGCGTGAGCAGGTGGCTGCCTACACCAATGCAGGCGTAACATTACCTGCTCGTTTCACGGAAGAATCTATTCAGGCATATGTCAATGCGACGGATCGCGAGAAATATCCAATGGCCAACACCTGGTTTGAAACTATGCTCCGTTCGGCACCTCAGCAAAACCACACCATTTCCGTTGCGGGTGGGACAGACGTATTACGCACAAGATTGAGTGTTCGCTACCAGGACCAGCAAGGTGTCATTGCCGGTTATTCCAATAAAATAGGGGAGTTCAGGCTGAATACGGATTATACAGTTTCCAAAAGATTGCGCGTGAGTGGCGACATTAACTACCGTTACAACCGCTCTTTGAATCCGACAGTCAATAACTCCAATGCCAATCCGACACCCCTGAACAATTTCTTTCATGGCACATTATGGGCTGTCCCCAAGTACGCCGACGGAACGTACGGATTAAGTACCCAGGGAAATAACCCATTGATGTTTAATGAAATAGGGGGGCAGTCGAGACAAAATACGGATTACCTGGCAGGTTACCTGAAAGCGGAATTTGACATTGCGGAGGGGTTGACATTCTCTACTCAGATCGCCGGCCGCGGCTCTTTTGTTTTCCAAAAGAACTTGACCAATTCCTACACCAATGTGGATAAGAACGCCAACATCACCAAAACGGTGGCGATCAATTCGCTGACCGAGGTGCGCAACACATTGCGGGAATACACGCTCAACAATTTGCTGACTTACGAAAAAAGCTTTGGCGATCACAACCTGAAAGCATTGGTAGGTTACTCGCAGATTGGCAATACGCAAACATTCCTTTCTGCATATCGGGAGCGTTTTTATAACAATGACATTGGTTCAATCGGCCAGGGCGCGAATGATGGTACCAAAAGCAATTCCGGTAATGATGCCGAATATGGCTTGCGTTCTTTCTTTGGCCGGGTCAATTATGATTATAAGGAAAAATATCTTTTTGAAGCCAATGCGCGCTACGATGGATCATCCAAATTCACGGGTACCAAGCAATACAGCGTTTTCCCATCATTCTCCGCAGGATGGAGGATTTCAAAAGAGAACTTCTGGAGTAATATCGAAAAGACGGTTAACGAGCTGAAATTGAGAGGTTCTTGGGGTATTACGGGTAACCAGTCAGTGGATTTGTACAGTTACTATTCAGCGCTCACTGCCAATGGATATAGTTTTGGAGGAACTTCGGTACAAGGTTACCGCCCGACCACATTGGCAAATACCAACTTGGGCTGGGAGTCGACCACACAATTGGACCTCGGACTTGACGCTGCATTCTTCAATAAAAGACTAAGCCTGACTGTCGATTACTATCGCAAATTGACCAATGACATTCTGCTCAACCTTGACATTCCCGCTACCATAGGCTTGACCGCCCCTCCGCAAAATGCAGGTTCTGTGGAGAATAAAGGATGGGAATTTGGCCTTAACTACCGCGGCGGACAGGGTAACTCTGGGTTCCGTTACACATTGGGCGGTAACCTGAGCATTAATGAAAACAAAGTGGTGGATCTGAAAGGTACCGGCCCCTACATTACCGGTTCCGACATTGATCCGCGGTACATTATCGCCAAAGGCTTGCCGATCAACACGCTTTGGGGCTACCAAACCGACGGATTATTCCAGACAGCGGCAGAAATTGCCGAGTACAAAGCCACTTACGCTACCAATACCAAACCTGGCGATGTAAAATACGTTGACCGGAATAATGACGGCAAGATCAACGCGGATGATATGACGGCGGTCGGTAACTCATTCCCGAAGTATACATTCGGTGTAAATTCTGATTTCTCCTACAAAAATTTCGAGCTGAACATTCTTTTCCAGGGAGCCGCCAAAGTGGACGCGCGTCTGGCAGGTGCATTGGCTGAAATGGGTAACCAGGAAGGTTTTACGCATGAAATTTATACCAATGATTACTGGACTCCTGAAAATCCCGGAGCACGTTTCCCAAGGCCGGTCAAATTCGATCTGCGCAATGTCGCTACTTCTGACAGGCTGGTGATCGACGGTTCATATGTGAGGTTGAAAAACGTACAGCTGGCTTACAACATCCCGGCGGAGATTGTTAGCAAACTGCGTGTGAGCCGCATCAGGGTGTATACTTCGGCTACGAACCTGTTCACCATTTCCAAACTCAATGACTGGAACCTGGACCCTGAGGTGCCGTCGGGACGCGCGGTCTATTTCCCGCAAACTGCGCTGTACACATTTGGTTTAAACCTGCAATTCTGATCCGGTACTCAAAAGCATTCAATCATGAAAACAAATACATTCAAACATATTCTTTACTCAGGAATTGCCGCGCTCACTTTCGGACTGGCTTCCTGTGACTCCGGATTGCTGGAAACGGTTCCAAACGACCGCCTTTCGGTGGATCTTTTCTGGAAAACAGAGGCGGATGCGAAGCTGGCTGTCAACTCACTATATACCGATCTGGACAGTACCAACCTGATTTCCTGGGACGGTATGACGGACATTGCGCACATTAATCAAAGCTTCAATATCGATGCCTACATTGAACTGGGAAGTTACGACGCGACGAGCTCAAAAATTTACGGCGAATGGAGAAGAGCCTATCGCGGTATCCGTGCCGTTAACTATTTTCTCGAAAATGTGGATAAGGTCCCAAGTACCAATGCTGCGCTGATCAATCAGTTCAAGGGCGAAGCCAAGGTATTGCGTGCTTACCAATACATTAAGCTCGCCGGACTTTTTGGCCCTGCGCCGCTGGTTACATCCTCCATTACCATTGAAGAAGGCCGGGCATTGACCAATACACCTGTGGAAGAAATCTGGAATTTTGTTGAAAAAGAACTAACCGAAGCCGCAGGACTTTTGCCAGTAAGCTATGGCGCGGCCGATAAAGGAAGGGTGACGAAAGGAGCTGCATTAGGCCTTTTGGCCAGAGCGGATCTGTACGCGGGACGCTACCAAAAAGCAGCCGATGCAGCGGATCAGGTGATCAAGCTGGGCGTGTATGGGTTGTATGATTCTTACGAAAAACTGTTCAGCTACGCTGCTGAGAACAATAAGGAAGTGATTTTTGATAAGCAGTATTTGAAAGATGTTTATTCTAACAATGTATTCTCCTACCTGGCACCGTACAGTCAGAAAAACGGAGGCAGCGCAGTGGTACCTACCAAAGCATTGGTAGATATGTATGAAACATTGGGCGGCAAGAAGATTGCCGATGCAGGAAGTGGTCACGATCCTGCAAAACCATACGCGAACCGTGATTCCCGCCTGAAATTTTCGGTGTATCTGGAAGGCGATGCATTGCCGAGTGGCATCACCTTCCAGCCGAAACCTACCAGCGGAACTGCCGACGCGATCGGAAGTACTTACATTGCTTCCACGACTGGTTTTAACATTAAAAAATACATGAATACGGAAGATTTCGCCAACCCGGGCAATAGTGGTATCAACATCATTTTGCTGCGCTACGCGGAAATCCTGCTGACTTATGCAGAAGCTAAAATCGAGCTGGGGCAAGCTGATGCAAGCGTTTTGGCGGCTATTAACCTGGTCAGAAATGGCAGATCGGACGTGAAACAGCCGGCTGTGGCCGCTACTACTCAGGCAGCATTGAGGAGTATTGTTCGTCAGGAAAGAGCGGTGGAGTTAGCATTTGAAGGACAGCGCCTGTTTGATATCCGTCGATGGAAAATTGCTGAAAATGTCATGACCGGACCAGTTTTCGGTATTACCTATTCCGACAATACAGGCAAATTGATCACCGTACAGGCAGTTGCGTCGACGCGGGCGTTTGATGCGAGCCGCCATTACCTGTGGCCGATCCCGCAAAAGGAAAGGGATCTTAATCCTAATTTGAAACAAAATCCGAACTGGTAGTCTCTGGATTGAAATATTTGATAATTTCCCGGATCATCCGAAACGGGAAATTTTATACTAAACCAAAACTTTAACATGTTCCGATTACTATCTGTGTTTTTTGTAGCACTGGGCCTATGCTTTTTAATGAGTTTTCAATCTCAAAAACCAGCTGCAAAAACACCTAATATTGTTCTTTTCTTCATTGATGACCTCGGTTACGGCGATTTGTCAGTGAATGGTGCATTGGGATACAAAACGCCTAATCTGGATAAAATGGCCGCGGAAGGAACGCGTTTTACTAATTTTATGGCTGCCCAGGCGGTTTGCAGCGCCTCCCGTGCTGCATTACTAACGGGTTGCTATCCCAATCGCGTCGGAATTTCGGGTGCATTGGGGCCTCAACAACCTGTTGGACTTAATCCGAAAGAAGAAACCATTGCCGAGCTTGTGAAAGCACAGGGTTATGCCACCGGGATCTTTGGTAAATGGCATTTGGGAAGCGACGAGGAGTTTTTGCCGTTGCAGCAGGGTTTCGACGAATACTATGGTGTGCCTTATTCACACGATATGTGGCCGCTGCATCCATGGCAGGAACGTGCAAAATATCCGCCGCTACATTGGATTGACGGTAACAAGCCAGGCAAAGAGATCAAAGACCTGGAAGATGCCAGCGAACTGACGCCGACTATTACCGAGCATGCGGTAGCATTCATCAAGAAAAATAAAAATAAGCCATTCTTCATGTACGTGCCGCATCCGCTGCCACACGTTCCGTTAGCGGCGTCGGCTAAGTTTAAAGGAAAAAGCGAGCGTGGGATTTTCGGGGACGTACTGATGGAGCTTGACTGGTCGGTGGGGGAGATTATGAAAGAGCTGAAAGCACAGGGGCTGGACCAGAACACATTGGTGATTTTTACGAGTGACAATGGTCCTTGGCTGAATTATGGTGACCATGCTGGTTCGTCGGGCGGGTTTCGTGAAGGAAAAGGAACGTCGTTTGAAGGCGGGCAGCGTGAGCCTTGCATGATGCGCTGGCCGGGTGTAGTACCTGCCGGAAGAGTTTCGAACAAACTTTTGTCCACCATTGACGTCCTTCCCACTATTGCTAAACTCACGGGGGCCAAGTTACCGAAAGAGAAAATAGATGGTATCGAGTTCACGGACCTGCTGAAAGGTGACGATACGAAAACGCCGCGCGAAAATTTCCTTTACTATTATCGAAAAAATAGCCTGGAAGCCGTCAGAAAACATGATTGGAAACTGGTATTTGCACACCCTGGTCGTACCTATGAAGGCTCATTGCCGGGGAGGAATGGTCAGCCGGGCCCTAGTCCTGAGGATCATGATTTTCCCAAAGCATTGTACAACCTCGCACGTGACCCGGGCGAGCGATATGATGTATTGGAACAAAATCCAGAGATCGTAGCGGAACTGGAAAAAATAGCGGATGCTGCGAGGGAAGATCTGGGTGATGATTTACAGAAGCGTCAAGGGAAAAATAATCGCCCGGCCGGACAGGCTGTCAGAAAATAAAGACGAAGTATTTTTTGGCGCCGTAGGTGCCCCCTGTTTATAGAAATTGTGTTGATAACGTTTTTCGGCTCCGTAGGTGCCGCCTGTTTGTAGCATTTGCATGACCCAATACCTCGGGCAATTTTCACGATTATTTTTACAATCGTAAATTGGCCAACCGGATTCTTTTACAAACAGGTAGCCCCGATGGGGCAATGGCATTGCGGTTATTTTTTGATTATTTATTTCGATCATCATTTCTACAAACAGGTAGCCCCGATGGGGCAGTATTCATTTTGAATTACTAATTGATAATGATAAAATCGCCGACTTCGAAACTTTTCCTGATTTTTGCTCTATTCATCTGTTTTCCGGGTTTTTCGCAAAAGAACCGCAAGCCTAACATCATTTACATCTACGCCGATGACCTCGGCTACGGCGAGCTGGGCAGTTACGGACAAAAGAAAATCAGAACTCCCAACCTGGACAAACTGGCCAAAGAAGGAATTCGGTTTACCAAACATTACACCAGTACACCCGTATGCGCACCGGCTCGCTGTATGTTGCTGACGGGCAGGCATGGCGGACATTCATACATTCGCGGGAATTACGAAATGGGAGGTTTCGCGGATAATAAAGAAGGTGGCCAGATGCCGCTACCGGAAGGAACGCTTACCATTGCCAAAGTGCTGAAAGGTGCGGGGTATGCTACCGGCGCCGTAGGTAAATGGGGGCTGGGAATGGCCAATACGACCGGCGATCCTAACAAGCAGGGATTCGATTATTTCTATGGTTACCTGGATCAAAAGCAGGCCCACAACTACTACCCGACACATTTATGGGAAAATGGAAAATGGGATACGCTCAATAACCCGGTCATCGACGTGCATAGAAAGCTCGCGCCGGGCGCGTCGGATGAGGAGTTCGCCTATTTCAAAGGGAAGGATTATGCCATTGATAAAATGGCTGCCAAAGCAGAGAAATTTATTAATAATCACAAAGAGAAACCATTCTTCCTGTACCTGCCTTTCACGATCCCGCATGCTTCATTGCAGACATTGGACGAGGAAATTAAGCAGTATGTAGGACAGTTTGATGAAAAACCATATCTCGGTGAGCGAAATTATGCGTCCACCAAATATCCATTGTCAACCTACGCGGCGATGATCACTTACCTGGATAAGCAGGTAGGCAAGGTGATGGAGCAGGTGAAACGTTTGGGGTTGGACGACAACACGATCATTATGTTTTCGAGCGACAATGGTACGACGTTTAATGGTGGTACGGACGCGAAATTTTTTAACAGTGTTGGCGGTTTAAGAGGATTGAAAATGGATGTTTATGAAGGCGGAATCCGCGAACCATTCATTGCCAGATGGCCAGGTAAAATCCCTGCCGGTACCACTTCTGACTTTGTTTCAGCACAGTTCGACATGTTTGCGACATTATCAGAAATCGCTGGCGTAAAAGCACCGCCTTCCGACGGGATCTCGCTGGTACCTGTTATGACGGGTAAAGGAAAGTTGCAGCCCCGAGAATATCTGTATTTTGAATTCTCCGAAAAGAGCGGCCAGATCGCGATCCGGTTTGAGAAATTCAAGGCTGTTAAAAGTGATTTGAAAAAGAACCGCAATGCAGCCTGGGAGCTCTACGATATGGAAAACGATGAAAAAGAGTCGGTTGACATTGCTTCAAAACATCCTGAAATTATATCCAGACTGGATGCGATCGTGAAAAAGGAGCACCAGGCAGCCACGATCAAGGAGTGGGAATTCATTGATCCCAAGTTCTGATGAGTTACATTCTGAAAATTATTTCAAAATGTGCAATCTGAGCCTTGTTTGTTTGATTTTATTATCTTTATTTTGTCTATCAACTTAGTAGATTATTAAAGACTTTTAAAATACTAAGTTCAGTGAGTGTCTACTCCTGATACCCTAATGAACAGCCCTGTCCGACTTGCGGGAATTTTCGGTGGTTGTCAATTCAGGCTGGTCGTCTGGGCTGTCGTAGGGTATCAGGAACAAAGATACTTATCAAATCTACTTTTTCTTCTCTGCCGGTCAACGGAATGTATGTTTGCCGCGTCTCTAATACAAAAATCTGCATTTAGCGCTCGGAAATTAGCTTTTTACAAGTAATCTTGCGGTTTCAATGCCTTTTTCAAATGTATCAATTGAATCAATACAAATGAAGATATTTATTTCGCTGTTACCCTGCCTGTTACCTTTTCTTGGAGGAAGTACTGTGTCAGCGCAGGCTCCGAAAGCCCCCCGCCCGAACATCATTTTTATTCTTGCCGACGACCTTGGATACGGTGATGTGGGTTTTAACGGGCAAAAGCTGGTGAAAACGCCTAACATTGACCGCCTGGCCAGGGAGGGAATGATCTTTAATCAATTTTATGCGGGTACCTCTGTTTGTGCTCCGTCACGCTCCTCCTTGTTGAGTGGCCAGCATACGGGACATACCTATATCAGAGGAAATAAGAGCGTGGAGCCTGAGGGACAGCAGCCGATCGCGGATTCGGTGATTACGGTAGCCGAAGTTTTGAAAGAAGCAGGTTACGTTACCGCTGCTTTTGGTAAGTGGGGCCTGGGGCCGGTAGGCTCGGAAGGGGAGCCGGGTAAGCAGGGTTTTGATCAGTTTTATGGGTACAATTGCCAGAGTCTCGCACACCGTTACTATCCGAACCACCTTTGGGATAACCAGAAAAAAATAGTTCTTGAGGCTAACAAAAACCTCATGTATAGCAAAGAGTACGCACCCGACCTGATCCAGAAGCAAGCATTGAGTTTTATAGACAGTCGCGACGGAAAGCAGCCATTTTTCCTATTCTTACCGTACATTCTTCCACATGCAGAGCTAATTGTTCCCGATGACAGTCTGTTTCAATACTATAAAGGAAAGTTCGAAGAAAAACCTTACCGCGGCGCTGACTATGGCCCAAAAGCCACCGATGGTGGGTATACTTCACAGGAATTTCCCCGTGCGACATTCGCAGCCATGGTTGCCCGTCTGGATTTGTATGTGGGACAGGTATTGGAAAAATTGAAGGAGAAAGGGCTTGATAAAAACTCGCTGGTGATTTTTACGAGCGATAATGGGCCGCACATCGAAGGAGGAGCAGATCCCAAATTTTTTAATAGTAGCGGCGGCCTGAGAGGAGTGAAGCGGGATTTGTATGAAGGAGGAGTAAGGGAGCCATTTGCGGCGCGCTGGCCTGGTGTGATCAAGCCTGGCAGTAGAAGTGATTTCATTGGGGCATTCTGGGATGTACTACCCACGTTTGCAGAGCTCGCCAATGCTGCGGCGCCCCGCAATATTGATGGTATCTCATTCACAGATGCATTGAAAGGAAAAGCAACGCAGAAAAAGCATGACTACCTGTATTGGGAATTCCATGAGCAAGGTGGCAGGCAGGCGGTGCGGCAGGGAAACTGGAAGGCTGTCCGGCTAAAAGCTGCGGGTAATCCCGACGCGCTCGTTGAACTATACGATCTTTCCAAAGACCCGGGAGAAACCACCAACGTAACGCCTCAATTTCCTGAAAAGGCCAAAGAACTCGGGCAAATCATGAATAAAGCCCACGTATCCTCCGCCATTTTCCCCTTCGGAAGCCTGGCTACGAATTGAATGAAACGAAACTTGCCAAGTCTTGTAGACTTGGTAAGTTTTATTTTTTCAAATCAACCCCAATCCCGCAGCCAGCTTAATCAACGAAGCAGTATTAGAGACTTCGAACTTCATTAACAGGTTCTGCCGATGGCTATTGACCGTGGTGACGCTGATAAAAAGCTGGTCGGCGATCTGCGGATTAGTCAGTCCCTCGGCGATTAAGAGCAACACTTCCTTTTCACGACGGGTCAAAAACGGGACGGTCTTTGGCGCAGGAGTCGATGCATTCTGGTCAAAATTGACATTCATGAAATATCCGCCAGCCTGAACCTGCTGAATGGCTTCCAGAATTTCCTCTTTGCTCGAACTTTTGATCAGATAGCCCGATGCGCCATTCTGAATCATTCGCGAAACATAGGCACGCTCGCTGAATGTGCTTAACGCTAGCGTTTTCACATCCGGAAATTGCTCTTTTACTTTCTTGCAAAGCTCAATTCCGCTAATGTCAGGCAGGTTAATGTCCAGGAATGCAATGTCCACTTCGTTGTTTTTTAAAAACGCGATCGCGTCTATCGCATTGGAAGCAGTACCGACCACCGCTAGCCCTTCGCTGTCGGCGAGCAGTGATTTTAATCCTTCCAAAACCATCGGATGGTCATCTACGATCAGGATTTTAACGCTCATATGAAGTTTTTTAAAGATTAAGTCATTTATTGAATTTGACAAAAAGCAAGATCATTAAACCACGATCTCAACCAAAATGGATGTTCCTTCGTCAGGTTTAGACTGAATGTCCAGTTTCCCGTTCAGGTAATCCACGCGCGCCTGCACATTCCGCATTCCCGCACCTTTGTTCTGATCGAGCGTGCTGACGTCGAAACCTTTGCCATTGTCTTCCACGGTAAGGCTGACATTGTTTTCGACCCAGGTAAGTTGCACATGCGCCTCGGTTGCGTCGGCGTATTTAAGCACATTATTGAGCAATTCCTGAACGACGCGGTACAATACGATCTCAACAGAAGAGTCGAGGCGTTTGTCAAAACCGAAGTCCTGCATCACCACTTTTAGCTGACCCGAAGCACTGATACCTTCGCAAAAGTCATTGAGAGCATCAATAAGCCCAAAGCGTACCAGCGTCTCGGGCATCATGCTATGTGCCACCCGGCGCATCTCGCTGATCGCGCCGTCCAATTGTGTGAGAGCCCGGGTAAAGGTCATAGCGCTTTCCTCGGGCAGAATTACATTTCCTTTCACGGAATTTAAAGTTAATTTAATACCTGATAATAATCCTCCCAACCCGTCGTGCAGGTCACGGGCCACGCGGGTGCGTTCTTCTTCCTGGCCTTTCAAAATAGAGTTGGTGGCAACCAATTGTCTTTCCTGCTGCAGCTGCTGAACTTCCTTTTCAGCGATCCGTTTCCGGATGGTGATGTTCCTGTGAGCCAATACCGAGATAAGCGCCAAAGCAACAAGGCCGGCTATCAATCCATAAATGAGTGTGTTTCGTGTTTGTTTTTCATTTTCGAGCGTAACGATCTGCTTCTCCTTTTGTGCTGTAAGATATTTTGCGTCAAGCTCTTGCAATTGTTTCTGCACATCCACGCCCTGGATCGAATCATTCATGATCGTATATTTCATGAGGTAATCATAGGCAGCCTTGTAGTCGTGCTGGCGGGCCAGGTCGGTCGCATAGTCTTCATACAGTTCTACCAAATGATCTGTCATCTCATTTTCTTCCGCTATTTTCATCGCTTGTTTGGTGTATTTGGCTGACAGCTCCGGTTGGTTATTGTCTTCCGCTAAAAACATCAGCGTTTTCAGACATTCCATTTCCAGGAACACATTTCCTGTTTTTCTAGCCAGTTCCAAACCTTTTTCACCATACTCTTCTGCTTTGTCAAGGTTTTTGAGTTTCCGGTGTGTACGGGATAATCCTGCATAACCTTGTATCACGAAAATGTCCGACTTGATTTTCTGGGCAATGGTCAATCCTTCACTGAAATGTGCCAGTCCTTTCGGATAATTTTTAAGATTGAAATAAGACCCGCCAATGTTGGTCAATATATCGGCCAGTTGCAGGCTGTCTTTCATCGGCCGGGCCAGTACCAATGCTTTTTCTTTGTACACCAATGCCTTATTGAACAAATTGGCGTGCTCAAAAGCCGTTCCGATGCTGATATATAGCCGTGGAAGGAATTCTTTCATCCCAAGTTTTTCAAACTGGTCCGCAGAAAGCTGGTAGTGCTTGATCGCTTCCAGGAAATTGCCCAGATACACGTAGCTGGTGGCAATGTTGGCCTGGCTCTTGCCCACATTGACAGGATGTTTCATTTCCTGAGCGATGATCAGGCTTTCCTTATTGAGTTTCAGTCCCTGCTCAAACTTTCCCTGTAAATTGAGGATATAAGTATAGTTGGAACGGAACTTGAATCGCCCGTTGAGGTAACCCAGCTTGTTGCTGAGCGCATCGGCTTTCAGGTAGTATTTGGCGGCGCTGTCGAGATTCTGGTTCTCCAGGTACTGGCCATACTCAATGTAGGCAAGTGCGCGGTTGGTATCTTCCTTGCTGGTCCGCATGCGCTTCAAAATAGCATTCACATCACCATTCTGGGCAGAAGCACTCGCATACAACAGGACAAGCAATATTGTTTTAAAAAATAATTTCATTGTATCCGTAGGAGGAGTTTGGACTGGAAAATTACGGTTGTAAAATTCTGAAATAAAACCTTTTAATAATATCCTCTAAAAGCATGATTTTTCAAAAATCCTACTTTTAGAGGATTGATTGCCGCTTCCGGATGGGCTTACCTTTGTCGGGTCAAAATGACAAAATCATCTCATCCATTTATTCATTCAAATTTCAAAACAGCCATGAAAAAAGTTCTTTTATTCTTATTCGTTACCACATTGTTTTTCTCCTGCAAAGATGACAAAGACAAGGATCCCGCACCGGAGCTGAGCGCACAGGTAGCAGGAAATTACAAAGTGACCAAGCTTACCGTGAATGGGGAGGAGCAGCCCTTGGAGCTGGCAAAAGCTATCATTACAATACAATTGGAAAAATTTTCAGCAGAGGTAGTAACCGGAAAAATGAAGGCGAAGATCGACGGTGTTTCTGAACCCGACGAAGATCTGGGCACATTGAACCTGAAAAATGCAGGAAGCACCGGAATCGACATTTACGAAGGCACCGATAAGGTAGGGAACTTAAAGGGCAGCAAACTGACCGTTTTCATCGTGCTCGAAGGAGACGAAATTGAAATGATCGCTGACAAACAATAGTACCTCGCTTACCAATCATCGCCATGAAAAATTTAAGACATCCCCTATTTCTCTATTGCCTTTGTCTATGCTTCCTTAATTTCACATTTTCAGATGATTACTCCGAATTCGAGATTACTGAAAAGAACGTGCAGGAAAGATTATGGAGTTCTTTGCAAAATACCAATGTGAGCGCACCTTATTTCAGCAGCTCAGTTAAATCGGCCTGCCGCTCCATTGCGCCGGAAAATCAGGCCGCAGCGGTCAAAAAAGCGGGTACTTTGGTCAAACTGTATTTCGGCTCAGAAGATTTTCAGAAACGTTACAGCGAGTGGCTGGCCAAAAGTTACCAGCAAACCGATACCAAGCTGAGCGAAAAAAGACAAGCTGAGATCAGGGCTTACCGGATCAAAGACGCACAGGGACTGACAGTGCAGAACATTGAACCAATGGTGGACATGCAGATCCAGTCTGGTGAAACTTACGTTGGGATGGAAAGCATGCTATCGAGCCTGCCCGCCGACCAGCGCGCTGAGTTCAAGAAAACAATTGAAGACGGGAAGCGTAATGCAGCTTTCTTCAAAAAGGTTAAGCCCTTATTGAAATCTGATTTTACTGAGTTCAAAAAACAGTATGCGGAACATCTTGCCCAAGAGGAGATAGACCAGAAAGAGCGGGAACTTGCCAAGAACAATAAGAACAATGCGGCGGAATACGAGAAGTGGAAAGATCCGAAAAATGTGCTTTCAGTACGTTTGACTGAGTTTTTGAACAAAAGCAAAGGGGTAGACTTCGCAGCGCAGACCAAGCAGGTAGCCGATCGTAAAAAGTTTGTCAATGCAGTCTATGAAGGCAAAAACGACGTATGGAAGCTATGCTACCGAATGGGCGCGGCGCCCACCAATGCAGCCCGTGCTTTTGCCCAGCAATGGCTCACCGAATTGAAGTAAATAGGTTTATATACTTTTGACAGACAAGGGGCCGTTGGCTCCTGTCTGTTTTCATGTCCGGGGGGAAGTATTTTCCCGCCGGATTTTTTTATAAACAAAATTTAAAAAACTGTTGCTTTTTTAAAACCATTCAATTTACTTTGTCTATCAAATAAGTATACTAATAACAAAGCTTCTGAACCACCCTGAGCTGAGTATTAATCCAAAGCATTTAATATGAAAGCGGTTAATTTACTTCATGCAAAACTGTCGCTTCGGCAGGAACGGGTGGTTGTTTCCTCCTTGCTTTGTGCAAATTCCCCACTTTCAATGCAGGCTGGTTGTTGTTAACCCTGCGATATTAATCCAAGATCTTAATTCGGAAATATCCCTTCAGGCAGTTTTGACTGATCATCTGAAATTTTCGGTGGTTGGCGATTTCAGTTGCCAGTCATACTGTCCCGGGATATTTCTGAATATTCATAGTCCGTTTACGGATCACCGTGCCACCGGGCCACCGGTATCATCCTAATTTACTTGATCATGACCATTTCAGACGTCATACTACTCGCTAAGAAGATAGCAGTAGGTATTTTTCTGACAGCAGCTCCATTCGCATTGATTGCGGGAGGTATCTGGCTTGCATTGAAATTCCTTCATTAATCGTCCCTGTTCACCTTAAAATTATTTCTGTTTATGAAAGTGGAAAGTGCAATAGCCAAAAGCATAACCCGGGACGCGCTGATCAGCATCCTGCTGTATGTGGCGCCCATCGCGTTGATGTTCGCAGCCTTTTATTTTACGGGCTACAAACCCTGGCAGGGAAGCAATGAGTTGCCATTCAAAGCGCCCGGTTTTCTCGAAGCGGTGTTTAAAAACCTAAGCAGCTGGGGACTTGCGGCGATTGTGCTGGGAGTAGGCGTGATCGAGTTTGCCGTGGGCCTTTACGAAAACAAATGGACCAAAAACGAGCGTACGCTGGACATTGTTTGTTTTGTGGTTCCGAAATTAGTGGTTAAGCCATTTGTGGCATACTTTGGTCTACAACTGATGCCATACCTTTTACCGACAGCCAAAAATATCTTTGAATGGGTGCCATTCTGGTGGGCATTTCTGATCATCGCGGTAGCCGACGATCTTACGCAATACTGGTATCACCGCATCCATCATCAGCTTCCATGGCTTTGGCGTTTTCATCGCACGCACCATTCTGCGCCGTACATGGGTATGGCAATGGCAGGCCGGCAGAACATTATCTACACAATTTTCTTTTCACAAACTTACCTGACGGTTGCTCTCACTTATCTGGGGTTGGGTTATGCAGCATTGTTTGTCAAAGTGATTAAATCGCTCATCACGACCGGTGCACATTCGAGCATTCCCTGGGACAAGCCTTTGTACGAAATCAAATGGCTTAACCCGATCGGATGGGTACTGGAAAGATTGATCTCCACTCCTGCTACACATTATGCACACCACGCGGATACAGTCGACGACGGAATCGGCAATTACAAAGGCAATTTCGGAAACATGTTTTTTGTGTGGGACCTGATTTTCGGTACAGGTATCATTACGCGGAAATATCCTACTTCATTCGGTATCAAACATTATCATGAGGAAGAATGGTATGCGCAGTTTCTGTGGCCTATTTTTAAATCAAAAAAGGAAGGTAGCGAGCTGGCAGCCAATGGGCCGATGGTCGGGGACGCGGTGCCTGAGACTGAAACTATCGTTTTGAAACAGGAACCAGCTAGTGTTGCTGTTGCTTAAATTCAATCGAAGCAAAGACTTTATTTAGTGACAATTCCTGAAACCTGTTTGGGATACGATTCGAGCGGTACTGTGGGTATGTAGCCTATGGTACCGTTTTCTAGTTTAATACGAAATCCCTTCGCCATCTCACCTACCACACGCGCGACTGTACCAGCAGGAAGTGCAGTAATCCATTCAGATTCCTGCAACTGAGCTGACGAAAACAGATTCGCCTTCTTTTTAATGCGTACAGTCGTCCCGAGCCAGCGCGACTTTTCCGGCAATCCAGGAATTTTCTCTTTTTTGTCATTAATAAAGGGCAATGGATTCACGGCACCGGAACCTCGCGAATAAATTCCAAAATGCAAGTGCGGCGCAGTGGTAATGGCGTTTCCGGTGTTGCCTACCAATCCCAGCGTATCCCCTTTTAAAACACGGGCGCCGACAGAAACCAACTGACTGTCGAGGTGTGCATAATATAATGAGTAGGGGCTTCCCATTGACGATAGAAAAACAATTTTCCCGCCCAGATTATTAGTGCACGTTTGAGTTACAAAACCATTTTCAGCAGCAACAACAGGCGTTCCACGCTTCGCCCGAATGTCGACTCCCTCATGCGCACGTATGCCCCCGTCCCGGTCAGCTCCCCAAAAACTTATTACATCCGACATATTATGGTTGGCCACCGGAAATGCCAGAGAAGGTAATGTGGTAAGCGACAGCGATACCGTAAGTTCCTGATTCAGTCCGGTTTGCAGTAAAAGCAGTAGGGTGTCCTGTTCTTCATTATTGTAAGTAATTGAAAAAGTGTTGTCTGTGAGGTAGTCGAGTCGTTGCGGCTTGCCGTTGGTTTTGATCCGATAGAGCTCCACAAAAAGCTTCGATGTGGAATCCAAAGCATCACGCAGCGGAGTAATGACCAATTTTCGCCCCTCCGGAATTTTCATTCTGATCGCCTGCGCAGGTATGGAATCGCCCAGATAAAATCGCTCCTGGTAAGGTGCTATCGAAAAAACGGAATCATTTAAAACAGTTTCACCAGCCCGGAACCAGGTTTGGCCAGCCTGTGTCTTTTCAAGTTTGGCCTGGTAAAGTTCCTTCTCATAATGTTCCAATGGCGTCACCGGAAACCAATGCGAAACCGGTACCGGCTTGCAGGAAGAAAGCATATATCCCGCCAGCAAAACAACAATAACCAAACGCGCAAAAGACTTCATCGAACTGAGGTAGTAGTGTCAACCTCAGGATAATAAATTCATGCCATTGGAAAATTGCATTGCTCCGCTAAAAACCTTTTACATAAATTATCGGCACACTTTATACACACTTCATTACAAGCCGATGACAAATTTTGATTCCCTTGTTAGTTCCATTCATGACACACATCTCACGTTACAGCAAAGCGCTGTAAAAGCGATTAACAAGCATTTAACAATCCGCAACTGGCTTATTGGATTCTACATTGTAGAATTTGAGCAGAATGGAGAGGACCGAGCCAGGTATGGCGAAAAGCTTTTACAGACTCTGGCGGATTCACTTAATCTTGAATCATTATCCTACCGGAACCTGCGACTTTCAGGCAGTTTTATCTGCTATATCCAGGAATTGGGCAGGTAGTCAGGAACGAACTTAACAAACTGGGATTAATGACCGATTCAATTTGGCAATTGCCGATTGCCAAATTGTTAAATGCTGAAAATGAGTCGATTGGAATTTGGCAATCGCCGAATGCCAAATTGGGGCCTATAACAGAAAATGATTCTGAGAAGTTAATTTCCAGACTATCATTCACCCATTTAGTGCAGTTACTTCCGATAGGTTACCAGGCTAAAAGAGAATTTTATGAAACGGAATGTATGAAAGGGAATTGGAGTGTTAGCGAACTGAAACGCCAGATTAATACACTTTACTTCGAGCGCTCGGGAATAAGCATTAACTCGAATGAACTAACGCGGCATGTCAATAGGAACTCCGAGAAATTGCAAATTTCGGACATCATAAAATCTCCCTTTACCTTCGAATTCCTTGGCTTAAAATCAAAGCAGGTTGTTTATGAAAATGATCTTGAACAGGCGTTAGTTGACAATCTTGAAGAATTTCTCATTGAACTGGGTCATGGCTTTTGTTTTGAAGCAAAACAGAAACGTATCACAATCGGAGGAGAATATTTTTTCATAGACTTGGTTTTTTATCACCGAATTCTCAAATGTCATGTATTGATTGAGCTAAAAACCAATGAAGTAAAGCATGAGCACATTGGGCAGCTTAAAACGTATATTAATTACTACAAAAAAGAAGTAATGCTGGAAGGAGATAGTCCCCCCGTAGGATTGCTGCTGGTTACAGATCAAAATAAAGCTTTGGTTGAGTATGCCGTGGCGGACAGCGATATGGGACTTTTCGTAAGCAAATACCTGGTGGAACTACCTAGTAAGGAGCAGTTGGAATTGTTTATCAAAAAGGAGTTATCCCAGATTTAGGTATTTATTTCACTCTGTTATACACCGTCTCCGTAGCCTTATCTTCCTGCCCGTCAGGCGAGATATTGTAGGCTGTGATGGTGATATGGTCGCTGTCGATAAGCTCGACGGTGGTGCGCCAGCCCCAGGGCTCGGGCATGTCAGGGCCGCCGTAGCTCCCCAGAACTGAAAAACCTTTTTCGATGACAGATCCGCCGGAAAGCATAATGCCTGTCCCCATGTGGAAGTTATCGATCCAGGCAGCTTGAAAGATACTACTCGCGATGTCAAAACCGTAAATGGACATTCCTTCGAAAGTATCACCGCTCAATGTGCCGCTATATTCATGGAGCAGAAACCGCCCACCGAGAATGGGCCGGATCGTACCGGACATGGGCGACTGGTCAGCGATCAAGCCGGGCTCGAACCAGGTGGTAGTGCTTCCTTCCCAATTTCCAATAAAGGATTGAAGCTTCTGATGAACGCCCGATTCCAGGGATATGTCGAATTTAGTCTTGCCCATAGTACTATTTTTTATGCAGTGAATGGTCGGAAAGTCTTTTTTGTCTTAGACAAAAATAAGCACAACGAATCAGAAGAAGAATGGCTTAAAAAGACATAAAAAAGGGGTATTTGAGACAAAAAATATTAACTTGGTGAAAAAATATAGTACTTAGGAGGTAAACGACTGAAATAAACTTGTAAAAAACATGATCAATCTAGGTCTTTTGATAACACACAAACACCGTTTGCTAAGTGTTGCTGCTTTGTTAGATGTTTTTGAATCGGTAAATGGATTTTACGAAAGGGCTGGGGAACCTGCATTCTTCAAGATCAACTTACTTTCACCGGAAATGCAACCGGGGCAGTTTTATGGTTCTTATGAAATGCAATCCATTCATTCGGCTGAACAGCAGGATCTGATTCTGGTACCTGCATTTGGGGCGGGAGATCTGAAAATTTCGATTTCTAAAAACCAGATGTTTATTCCCTGGCTTTGGGAGCAATATAAAAATGGGGCAGAACTGGCGAGTTTTTGCACAGGCGCATTTCTGTTAGCTGCCGCAGGACTGCTCAATGGCAAGGAGGCGACCACGCACATTGACTCTGCGCAAGCCCTGGCTTCCAATTTCCCCGAAATCATTATGAAGAGTGACGCCGTGGTGACGGAAGATAAAGGAATTTACACCAGTGGCGGAGCGACAAGCAGCTTTCATCTAATGCTATATCTGATTCAGCGACACTGCGGTAAGGAACAGACTTTGCGTACCGCCAAAATGTTCGCCATCGATATGGACAGAGAGCAACAAACGTATTTTGGTACATTCATGCCGTCGCAGAATCATGGCGACGGACTCGTGAACATGGCGCAGCAAAAGATAGAAAAAGAATATCAGGAAGGTAGTACCATTGAAATGCTGATCCAGGATATCCCGGCCAGCAGGCGTAATGTCGTACGGCGTTTCAAGCAGGCGATTGGCGTTACGCCCATCGAATATTTACAACGCACCCGCATTGAGGCAGCCAAAAAATTGCTCGCTCAGACAGATCAGAGCGTTCTGGAAGTCATGCTGAATTCGGGTTACAATGATCTCAAATCTTTCAGACAGCTGTTCAAAAAAAGTACCGGCGTCACCCCTAAGGAATACCGGTACAAGTTTAATATTGCCAGACTAGACGGTAGCAGGGTTGCTTAATTCAGTTTTGCTACCTTTCTGAATGCACGATCATTACCCTGCTTAATCTCAATAATATAGATGCTGGCAGGGAATTGGGTCATATTCAGTTTGTGCGAGAATTTATTGCCGCTTTTCTGAATGCGCGAATCCCGGTACAATCTTCCCGATTTCGCGTCAAAGACTTTGATCTCCACCTCCTCCGTATTTTGATTCGCCATATCAATGCTGATGTAGTCCGCCACTGGGTTTGGATATACATTCACTGCTACATGCAATGGCTCCTCGGCTTGCAACGCAGGGGCTGCGAGTTGCGTCGCTGCTGTCCTTGCATTAGGTGCATTGGATGCGAGAACGAATATGGGTGTTTCTGTAACAGTAACAGTCACTTTACCGTCAATAATGGGCAGTTCCGCCATATCCATATTATTACTTCCGGCTTTCGGCGTGTAAATTTTGGCGATGCCTGTTTCATTGAGATTGACTGTATATTCAGCTGTCCTGCCAATTTCATCGGGAACGGCCAGGATGAAAAGTGACTTTCCATTCAGCTCGTAACGATCCACAGTCGGGTCGGAATAGATCGTTTCTTTGTACACATATTCTCCGAACAGCTTATTGGTTTGAAAGAAGAAATCAGCCGTCGGTCTGCGGGTTTGATCATCATTCAATAGTCCTGATGAGCCAAACATGCCGGCCGCGGGGTTGTCATCATACATTTGGTAAAAAAACAACTTTTCAATCCCATGACGGGCCGAGAACAACGAAGTGCGAAGGATCCAGTCAGCCTGTGTTTGTGCCGGCGATTTATTACCGATGGCAATGGTTTTGATCGGACTGCTTTCGTGCACATCGTATCCAGCCTCGGTGATCCAGATAGGCAGGTCATTGGAAACCTCCCTTGCTACTTTTACAAAATCGTCCAGGATTTGGTTTGCGTTGGTTTTTTCAGGAGCTGCGCCGCGCGTAGAAGTACCGCTTTGGTCGGAAGAACCATTGTCGGTGTATAAGTGAAAATTGACGATATCCCAGCATAAGTTGACTGTCCCGTCCGGATTGTAGCCACGGAATTCCTTGCACCAGTCTACCATTCCTTTCACAAAATCGGGGCCTGTTACCAGACCTGCGATCACTACTTTCATGTTTGGATCCGCATTTTTCACGCCTACCCCAGGTCCCATTGTATTTTTATGACCATCGTAGAAGGCAGAAATGTTCGCTGCGTATTCCCTGGCAGTCTGGTAACCTTTGCGGCCTTTCCACCATTTGTCCCTTTCATTATCACATTCAATGTACTTGATCAGGTCCAGGCCGATCCTTACCGTATTTGGATAGTCACCGTACCACCTTGGTGTAGTGGAAACGCTGAGCAGCGAAGGGTCCACGTTGGTGTTGCTGCCATAACGCGCTGCATATTGGAAAGCAACTTTGGCCTGTTCAATGTAAGAAATGGGCTGAGTGAAGTCGTTGCCGTACCGTACCGGCACATTTTCCGAATCTCTCTGGTCGGCAGGATAGGTATTCAGCATCCAGTTCGGCAGCGTTTTAAGGCAGGCCAGTACTTCGATATTTTCCTGCTTGCACCTTTCGTAAATCAGGTCGTAATTCCAGCTTCCACTCAATGTAGGATTGTAGGAAAAAACCCCTTCGGTTGATTCCAGCTTTTCCCAATCCATATAGTGACGCAGGCCCGTGAAGGCTTTGGCAGCCGTTACCTTGCTTTCTACCAATGATTCGGCATGTACGCCATCCTGGAAGTTCCACTCAAAGCCATTTACGCCCAGCATATCTTTAATTTTGATATTCTTTGTGCGGGCTGTATGGCCAGTCTGGGTTGCAGGTGTGTAGTTTCCGTAAAATTCAATCTCGGTTGGAAGCGTATTAGGGATCGTTATAACCAGGTAACGAATGTTGGAAACCGCCGCGTCCAGGTTGAACTGCGTATTTCTGTCGGGGTAGGGGCCTACCCAACCATTGTAAATTTCGCCTGTGAATGTTGCTACCGGAATACGTTGCCATTGGTCATTGATCACCGATAATACCATTGGCTGATCCACAGTGGAACCCGTGTAGTCGAAAAATTTGACGCCTTTTAATGTAATTTGCTCGCCATCTTTCAATGGATAGTAGGCTTCATAATGATCAATCACCTTTCCCCAGCCAGTCAGCACGTTTTCCTGTGTATTGCCGTCAAAAAGACCGTCCAAGCCATTCGCTGCATTTGTCAGCTGGTACCAGCGCTTCGGGTCAATGGGGATTTTTGTTCCAAGATTAGAATTTTCAGTACCGCCGGAGATGGTAACGTCTCTCAATACATTGGCAGCAGGCAGGTAATTATTGTTTCCTGGTTGTGAAGCCGTAATCGTCGCTTGTCCGGCAGTGATAGGCGTAGCTTTCCATGCACCGCTGGCATTGGACACCGACACGATCGATGGGTTCGAAGAAACAAATGATATCGGTGTTTCGAGATTAGTACTGCTTGCTGCCAGGTTAAACGGGCCATCAGACAGGCTTTTTGGAGCTATTTCACTGAATGTAATGACCGACTGTCCCTGTACCGAACCAGCGGTAACGTCAAACCAGTTCAGGTTAAATGCCCCGCGATTGGCGAAAATGCGTATCACCTGGCTGCCAGCCGGTAGCACTGCAATCGTGCGAATGGTCGTGTAGGTTTGCCAGCCGCCGGTTTGGGGCACGTCTACCGAGCCAAGCACATTTCCCGCACTGTTTTTAATTTCAATATTTCCGTTTCCGTAGCTGTTGGCAACTCTAAAATTGAATGTATAGGTACCGGCAGCGGCAATGCTCACATTATAGTCCAGCCAGTCACTGTCATCAATGTATGTCACTGTGGAGCCATCGCCTGTGTCGGTTACCGGCTCAGTCCTTACATCGCTTGCCACATCAAAGGTTTCCGCTTCCATTTTTCCTTCCAATGGGCGGGATGCTTTTGCTTCAAACCAATTGAAATTCCAGCCACCTTTTTCAGCGAAGATTCTTAATGTCTGATTTCCGGCAGGAAGAGATGCGATGAGATTGATCGTTTTCCAGCCCTGCATACCTCCGGTTTGGGGAACTGTAAACCGTCCCAGTTCTGCACCTGCGCCTGATTTCATGACCAGTGTTGCTTCCTGGCTGTAACCGTTCGCTACTCTGTAATTGAATGTGTAATAGCCTTCCTGGGGTGCGTGAACTTTATAATCCATCCAGCTATCGTCCTGGATCCATCCCACATTCTCGCCGCCATCCGTATCGGTGGTTGCTTCTGTGGCAACACTGTTCATGGTGTCAAAAGATTCTGCTTGTATTCTTGCAGGAATGACTGTTCCGATAACCGGCTCGCCAGCAGAGGTAAATTCAAACCAGTTCAGGTTGAATGCGCCGTTTTTGGCAAAAAGCCGGACTACCTGACTTCCCGCAGGGAGGTTAAGTTCGGTGTTAACGGTCGTCCAGCTCTGCCAGCCGCCCGTTTGAGGTACATCCACCTGCCCGAGAATGGCGCCAGAGGCATTTTTGATTTCAATAATACCATTGCCATAGCTGTTCGCTACTCTGAAACTGGCCGTGTATGTTCCTGGTGAATTAGTCTTTAAATTATAGTCCATCCAGTCGTTATCATCAATGTAACTTACGTTGAGACCGCCGTCTGTATCGCCGGATGTTTCAGTGCGGACTTCGTGCATGGCATCGAAATTTTCAGCCTCCATTCTTCCAGCAAGGGTCTTGGATGCCAATGCCTCGAACCAGTTGAAGTTCCAGTTGCCTTTGTCGGCATAGATCCGCAAAGTCTGGTTTCCCTGGGGCAACAATGCAACGAAAGCAACCGTTTGCCAGCCCTGCATTCCGCCAGTTTGAGGCAAAATGGTTTGACCAAGTACAGTGCCATTCGATGATTTAAGGGATAGTGAAGCATCGGGCGTGTATCCATTGGCAATGCGAAACCTGAAAGTGTAGTAGCCCTGCGTAGCGACTTCTACATTGTAGTCCATCCAACTACCGTCCTGAATCCAGCCTACATTCTGGCCGGCGTCCACATCTGCATTGGGCTCAGTGCCCACTGCGTTCATTGCTGAGAAATCTTCGGCCTCTATCTTTCCTGGAAGTGACTTAAACGACTGGGCAAGTGCGGTGAAGGAGCAAAAAATCAACGAGATAAGGAAAATTTTTTTCATTCAAATCAGCATTTTATCTTTTGAGGGAGTACAAGGTTTTTTATAAAACCGCTATCTCAAATGTAGAAATTTTTCTAGCTGCTCTCAAATTTAATTTTTATTCTCTACGAAATAAATCCCAAACAAAGTCGTTTGGTTTATTTTTTTAATTAAATATGTTTTAAAGATAATGCCAAGAAAGTTTACTCTTTGAGTTCCAGGAGATAAAAAGCTTAAGGTTCAAGAATTAAGTAGTCCGCAGCCCGGGTTTTTGGGTTTACCGAAAACAATGCGCCGCTGGAAACGGAGCCGGGAAATTACATGGTGAAAATCCCCATGTACACGCCCCTACGCTCAGGCGGTTATGCTACCTGCGAGCATCCCGCACGGATCACCCAACATACTCGCCCAGGAAAGTCCCAGACCGATCATGAAAATGAAAAACAGGTTTTTGTCATGAATCGACGGGATGGCTAAAAGACCTGCGCCGACTCATACGCTGGCAGCCATCATACCGTGCTGCTGAAAGGCATAATGAGCAATGGTAAGGAAAAAAGAAAATTATGCTATGAAATTGGAGCGGATAATTGAACCTTAGAGATGGATGGTTTTCGCAGGTACAATTATTTGAACCCAGGAATATCAGGCTCTCCGCCCGGTGCTGGCAGTGGGTCTACCTCTGGAATGACAGGCTCGGTAGATGGTAGCTCAGGCGAGGGCTCGTAAGGAGGAGTTTCAGGCTCCTTTTCATACGGAGGTGTTTCTTCCGGCACGTTGGGAACAGGAACTTCAGGGCGGGGATCGAAAGCGGGTGTCTCGTTTGGATCAATGGGACCGCCGCTGCTGGTGGTAGAATCCCAATATGTGGTTGCTAGTTGGTAAATGTCCATGGTTTTTAGTTGCCTTCAGGCATAAAAGTGTTAGATGCGTTTATAAAATAATTATGCCGGACCAACATTGCTGCTATCTGTTTAGCCAGCGTGGCGTTCCAGTTTCTTTCCGGTTTTGTTTACCAATTTGCCCTTGTATGAAGCTATTGATTATTGAAGACGAAAAAGGGTTGAGAGAAGTCATTCAGGAGTCCCTTGAAAAGGAACACTTTCTGGTGGAAAGCGCCGGTGATTTTCGCACGGCACTGGACAAGATTGTATCGTTTAACTACGACTGTATCCTGCTCGACATTATGCTGCCGGGAGGCAATGGTCTGGATATTTTGCAGGAACTCAAAAACCTTGGTAAGTCGGATAATGTGATTATTATTTCGGCCAAAGATTCGCTCGACGACAAGCTGAAAGGGCTGAACCTGGGTGCTGACGACTATCTGACCAAACCTTTCCACATTGCCGAGCTGACCGCGAGGGTAAAATCTGTTTTGAGAAGAAAGTCGTTTGACGGTAAATCCACCATTGAAATTGCCAATCTGAAACTGGACCCGGACGAGCGAACGCTTTTGATCAATGACCAGCCTTTACTTTTGAACAGAAAGGAATTCGACATTCTGATGTACATGGTGGTGAATAAGAACAGGCTCGTCAACAAAACCTCGCTCGCGGAACACGTATGGGGCGACCACATGGACGAGGCGGACGATTACGAATTCATTTACTCGCAGATCAAAAACCTGAGGAAAAAAATGAGAGATAGTGGGGCGGATGTGGAGATTCAGGCCGTGTACGGCATTGGTTATAAACTGGTACAGCCATGAATTTACTGAACTATACCCTTAAATATCTGGCGATTGCGCTGTTCGGTATCATCAGCATCTGGGCCGTTATTTTTTACATGAATATGCTGGATGAGGTGTATGACAGTCTGGACGACGGGCTGGATAATTACAAATTGTTGATTCTGGAAAAAGTGGAAGAGGATCCCGCAACATTGTCGAGAACGGACTTTTCGGAAGCGAACTACGAGATCCGGGAAATTTCTGCTCAACGTGCGAACCAAACAGGGCAGGTGTACCAGGACACATTGATGTATATGCTGAACGAGGAAGATCTGGAACCTGTGCGTATGCTGACTACTGCCTTCATTCATCAGGGAAAGCACTACGAATTGAAGGTAATATCTTCCATGGTGGAGGAGGATGACCTGATTGAGGACCTTTTTTATTCGCTGTTCTGGCTATATGTGGCCTTATTGGTGAGTATTTTGTTGGTCAATAATTTCTTGCTGAAAAAAGTATGGCAGCCATTTTACGAGCTGCTTGCTCAGCTTAAACATTTCAGGCTGGGAAAAGGACAGTCTATTGAGCCCGCCGATACCGAGGTGAAGGAATTCAAAGAACTGAATGCTGCGGTGAAAGGATTAGTCCTGCATACATTGGATACTTACAATAGTCAGAAACAATTCATAGAAAATGCCTCCCATGAACTGCAAACGCCTGTTGCGATTAGTATTAACAAATTAGAGCTGCTGGCAGAGAAGAACGATTTATCCGAATCCAGTCTGGAATCCGTCGGGCAGGTTATCCGCACATTGGAACGACTGACGCGGCTTAACAAGTCGCTACTATTGCTTTCCCGCATTGAAAATCGGCAGTTTGAGGATACCGAGCAGGTTTCGTTTAATGCAATCGCCAAACAACTGATCAGCGAGTTTTCCGACTTTGCCGAATACAAGGATGTGGCAGTTTCACTTCACGAAAACGCCGACCTGGGCATTGAAATGCAGAAAGACCTGGCGGTGATCATGATTTCAAATGTCCTGAAAAATGCCATTGTTCATAATTACAAGCACGGCACTGTCGATATCTTCATCGAAAGCGATTCTTTGAAAATCTCAAATTCAGGAGCTCAGCAGGCATTAGATCCGGATCGGATTTTCAGCCGTTTTTATAAAAATTCAACGGATAACGGCAACACGGGTCTTGGTCTGGCTATTGTGAAAGCGATTGGGGACTTGTATGGTTTTCAGGTTGGCTATGTGTTTGACGGGCTGCATGTTATGAGCATTCATTTTAAATGAAAGATCCTTGGTGTATTTTCATATTGTGAAATATTTTTCGATATAGGAAAAATCTGTACCATTGATCAATGTTCATCATTACTAAAAACACACTATCGGAATTTGCCAGGTTGCATCCAAATGCCGTAGAGCCTTTGAACCACTGTTCCAAAGTTTAGAAACGTTATGATAGACAAAATAAGAAATGACATACAATACAAGCAGGTCATGAAATTGATAGAAAACTACATTCAGCAGGCTACTGACGGAGGTGGATTTCATTCCCTGGGCAAGAAGGAAACGGAGGAGTTGGGGAAATTATCCATGCTGGCGGAGTACTATGAAGAAATGTGTTGAACATTATGCCTTTAACTGTGACAATCAATGCGGTGGTGCAGCAAAAAATTAGTGAAATGAACATTACCCAAGGGAAACTGGCCGAAATGTTCGGGATGGGTGCGGCCAAGGTATCACAGATTTTAAACGGAAAACGCGAACCCGATGTCCATTTCTTAAAAGCCATTCATCAGAAATTGGGCATTGACGGAAACTTTATCCTTGATCGTGTATAGGCCTGTTTTTGGGTAAAATTGAGACTGCCCTAAAAATATTTTCAACTTCCTGGAATTATTTTAAATTTCAATATGTAATGTACGCACTGTACAGATTATTAATATATTCAAATCTATCAATATATAGTGAGACATGGAGGTTCGAAAAGTGGAGAGGATATCGAAGGCGTTGAGCGATCCGAGTCGTATTCTCATTTTGCAACAATTGCGTGAAAAAGAGGACTGTTTATATTGTCACGAAATATCCGACTTTATTGACCTGACCCAGCCTTCCATTTCACATCACGTGAAGCAACTGGCAGACGCAGACCTGATCGTGACGGAGAAGGAAGGAAGAAACGTGAAATACAAGCTTAACAAAACGGTACTGAATGAATATGTTCAGTTTCTGAACACCTTGCAGGTTTAAAATTTTTTGGCCAAAAGTATCGATACATTTCAATATATAAATAGTTAATAAGACTTGCCAAGTCTGGGCGACCCCGTTTCCAAAACTTGGTAAGTCTCTTACCAAATCAATCGATATATTTAAATACTTAAATTAATTAATCCATGGAAAAGACAATTCACTCTGCCAAAATCATATCAGGCCTCATTATTACCGGCGTGATATTGTTATCGGTGTATCTGAAAGGATATACTTCGGAAAAAGAAAAGCCAGCCGCCAAAGCGCCGGCAGTACAGCAAGCAACTGGCGTACCTGTTGACGGCCAGGTACTGCATTCGGAATCGATCAATGAGGAAATGGTCGTTTCGGGAACGCTGATGGCGAACCAGGAAGTAAGTATCAGCAGCGAGCTGAATAGGAAAGTAGTCGCTGTGTATGCGAAAGAAGGGAAATTCGTAAATGCAGGAGCCATACTTTTCAAGCTCGACGACGCGGATCTGATCGCGGAATTGGAACAATTGAAACAACAGGAAAAACTGGTTCTTTTGAATGAAAGAAGACTTAAAGAACTGATTGACAACGAAGCTGCGATCCAACAGGATTACGATCAGGCGTTTACAAACCTAAAAGTTTTACAGGCCAAAATCGAGCAGCTGAAAGTGACGCTTTCGAAAACCAGCATTCGGGCACCATTCAGTGGTAACCTGGGAATCGTCAATGTTCATACCGGTGCTTACGTCACTCCCGGCGCCCCGCTGGCGTTGTTGACAGATAACAGCCACCTGAAAATTGACTTCGCTATTCCCGAGAAACACGCCAATACGCTGAAAACGGGAGACGAAGTGCAATACAATGTAGAATCCAACGACAAAATCTACAAAGCGAAGATCGTTGCCCACGAAGCTGGTCTTGACCAGAAAACCAGAACGCTGTTAATGCGTGCGGTATCCAATAACAGCAGCAACGAGCTGCTACCCGGACAAAGCGCCAGACTGACGTTACGTTTAAGCAATACCGGTAACGCGCTGATGGTGCCAAATCAGGCCCTGATTCCCTCGTCACAAGGTTACAGTGTGTTCGTCGTAAATAATAATAAAGCAAGTTTCAAACCCATTGAAGTGGGGGAACGTAATGCCTTTTCGGTGCACGTGACCAAGGGACTGGCTCCTGGCGACACGGTGATCACCAGTAATATGCTTCGTTTGGCCCCCGGTTCTGCCGTACAATTGGTTTCAATTCATTAAAAACATCTATTAGTCATGAGTGCTATTTCTCAAGTAAGTATTTCCCGGCCGGTTCTGGCCGGGGTAATGTCTGTACTGCTTATACTTTTCGGTATCGTGGGTTATACCTTTCTGGGAACGCGGGAATATCCCGTTACAGATTCCCCGATCGTAATGGTAACCACGGTGTATCCGGGAGCAAGCGCGGACATCATTGCCTCTCAGGTGACCAAACCTTTGGAGGAAGCTATTGCGGAAGCGAATGGAATACGTTCAGTATCATCTACTTCCCGTGAACAAGTGAGTATCATTACCGTTGAATTTGAACTGAATGCGGACCTGGAAGCTGCCGCCAATGATGTGCGGGACAAAGTTTCCAAATCACGTCAGCAACTGCCTGCGGACATTGAACCGACTGTTGTTGAAAAGGCCGGTACCAACGATATTCTAGTGTTTTTGACCGTTCAAAGCAAGACCAAGACGCTCGAAGACGTAACAGATTTTGTCAATATTAACATCAAAGAGCGTTTGCAATCGATTCCCGGCGTGCGGCTCGTAGAGTCGTATGCAGGTAGAAAACGGGCGATGCGACTGAGAATGGACCCGGTGAAACTGGCCGCTTATGGCCTTACGCCGCTGGATATTCAAACTGCCTTGCAACGTGAAAACGTGGATTTGCCGAGTGGCCGTATTGAAGGTGAAAATACAGAAGTGACACTGCGGACGCAGGGACGATTGGTTACCGAGGACGATTTCAACAATATGATTCTGCGCGAAAATGACGGTGCCATTGTTCGGTTCAAAGACGTAGGCCAGGCGATCATGTCGTCCCAAAATGAGCGGACCGCAATGATTATTTATAATGGTAAAACAGCCGAATATGGTGTCGGAACTGGGGTTAGCCCGCAGCGTGGGGCCAATTCACTTGCGATCGTGGATGACTTTACCAAACGTTTTGAAGAGATCAAAAAGTCGGCGCCGAAGGAATATGAAATTGCATTGGGAAAGGATTTTACGATTCCTGTAAGAAACTCACTCTCAGAAGTTGAAGAGACATTACTACTCGCTTTTGCGCTGGTTTCCCTGATCATTTTCGTCTTCCTGAGAGACTGGCGGAGTACGGTGATCCCGTTGCTGGCGATCCCGGTGTCCATTATTTCGGCGTTCTTTATCATGTATGTGGCCGGGTTTTCGATCAATGTGCTTACGCTTTTGGGGCTGGTACTGGCGATCGGGCTGGTGGTGGATGATGCGATCATTGTTTTGGAAAACATATATAGTAAGGTGGAACAAGGCATGTCGCCGATCCAGGCTGCCAGGCTGGGTTCCAATGAGATATATTTTGCGGTAATTTCTACTACCATTACGTTGGTAGCGGTGTTCCTACCGATTTTGTTTCTGGGCGGATTGACTGGTCGTTTGTTTAAAGAATTCGCGATCGTAGTCGCTGGTTCTGTTACAGTTTCGGCCTTTGTCGCATTGACATTAACACCGATGATGAGTGCTTATCTGCTTAAATCGGGCACTTCCCACAATTGGCTTTACAAAAAAACAGAGCCATGGTTTGTGGCCATGAACAATGTTTATGCACGTTCGCTGAATGCTTTTATGAAAGTGCGTTGGGTAGGCATCGTGCTGCTGCTGGCTTCATTTGGTGTTGCCTACTGGCTCGCTCCAAAGCTGCCTTCCGAACTGGCACCATTGGAGGACCGGTCTATGATAGGTCTGGCCGTGATTGCACCTGAGGGAACATCCTTTGAAAGTATGGAGCAGAGTATGAAGCAAATCGGTACTTATATCAGCGATTCCATTCCTGATCTCAATGCGGAACGTACCTACACTGCCGTGGCGGCTGGATTGGGAACATTGGCACAGCCGGTCAACGGGGGTTTTCAATGGATATTCCTGAAAGAACCCAAAGAACGTAAAAGCGGACTGAGTCAGGGGCAGATCTTCCAAAAATTGGTGGTAGCCTCGCAGCAATTCAGGAATGTGCTGATTATTCCGGTGCAAACGCCAACGATCGGAGGTTATGGCAATACCCAGCCTGTGCAATACGTGATCCAGGCGCCTAGTTTGAATGGTCTGATTGGTGTAATGCCGAAACTGATGACCGCGGTGGGAAGTAATAAAAAACTCGTTTTTGCCGACGCAGATTTTAAAATCAACCGTCCGGAGATCAGTATCAACATTGACCGCCAGCGTGCTGCCCAACTGGGAATTTCAACGCAATCTATCGGGCAAACCCTTCAACTGGCGCTGAGTAGCAGAAGGTACGGCTACTTCATTCACAATGACCGCCAGTATGAAGTAATTGGCCAGCTCGACCGTAAAGACCGCTCTGCGCCTTTTGACCTGAAATCATTATACCTGAAATCGGGAAGTGGCGAAATGGTTTCCCTCGATAACCTGACCAAGCAAAATGAAGGCATCAGCCCACCTGCGATTTATCGGTACAACCAGTCGTACAGTGCAACCATATCGGCAACACCAGCGGCAGGGACAAGTTTAGGCGAAGCGATTCAGGAATTGGATAAAATCACTGCGAAAGAGTTACCGAAAGGTTTTACCACAGCATTGGCGGGCCAAAGCCGCGATTACTCTGAAAGTAGTTCCAGTCTGATCTTCGCATTCGTATTTGCCATTGTGCTGATTTACCTGGTACTGGCTGCGCAATTTGAAAGTTTGATCGATCCTTTTATTATTCTTTTAACGGTTCCAATGGCACTGACCGGTGCATTGCTCAGCTTGTGGTTCACCGCTCAAACGGTTAACATTTTTAGCCAGATCGGGATCATCATGCTCATTGGGTTGATCACCAAAAATGGTATCCTGATCGTAGAGTTTGCCAACCAAAGCAAGGAAGAAGGCAATACTACATTGGAAGCTGCGAAAATTGCCGCAGTGTCCCGTTTCCGTCCGATTTTGATGACCACATTGGCGATGATTTTCGGAACATTACCGATCGCGCTTTCACTGGGAACTGCCTCAGGAAGCCGCCAGTCACTGGGTATTGTCGTAGTAGGCGGGCTGATTTTCGCCGGGGTACTGACGCTTTACGTCATCCCTTCTATTTATTCATATTTATCAAGACCATTGCGGAAACGTGAGGAAGAGGGGAAGGCGCCTTTGGCAGAAGAGGCATTGTTACACACGCACTGATTCCCGCAAGGAACATTAACAGCACATTTCAATCATGAAAAGCACAATTTTGAACAGAAATTCCGGGATCACAAAGCTTGTTGCTGTGATCCTGGCGCTGAGCCCCTTGTTTGCAAACGGACAAAAGCAGACATTATCATTAGAGCAGGCCATTGACCAGGCCAAAGTACGGAACCGTGAGTTGCGCATTGATTCGCTCGGTATTCACAAATCCGCCCAGCAGACGGCGATAACCCGTGGTTTATTAATGCCAAATATTAGCCTCACAGGCCAGTTTCAGCATTACTTTCAAAAACCGGTATTTTTTGGTCTGAATGGAAATGCGAACTCTGAGAAGATCGACTATGCACGTATCGGTGGTGAAGATGTGGCCGGCGCGCAGGTTTCGCTCGTGCAGCCGATCTACAATTCGGGTACCAGATATGAGATTCAGCGAAGAAAATTGCTTGAAAAACAGAGCAAACTGATCTTTCAGGAAAAAGAAGTAGATATAGTGGCCAGGGTGAAACAAAACTACGTGCAGCAACTTGTTTTAGCGGAGCGCCTGAAACTACAAACAGAAAGCATTGTGAGAAACGAGAAAGCATTGAAAGACTCGCGTTACTTACTGGCACAGGGAAAAGCATTGCGTGTAGATACATTGCGGGCCTATACTTCGGTCAAAAACCTAGAACCGGACGTGCTGAGACTTACTTATGCTTTGCAGATCAGTCAGCAGCAGCTCAGAAACCTGCTGGGCGATGTGACGGAAACCGAGTATGTATTGTCAGATTCACTGGAATTGAATCCGTCAGACTCCATTCCAAGCGAAGCCGGTACGTACAGGTTGTCTGTTCATCAGCGTCCTGACTTACAAATCCTTACGCTAAACAAAGAGATTAATGACAAGGAAATTGACCTGTATAAATCAGCGCGACGGCCGGTAGTAAACTTTGTAAGCCAGTACCAGCTGCAAACGCAGACGAATCAGTTCAAATACGGTAATGCGGGCTATCCTCCGGTGTTTTTTGCGGGATTACAATTTTCGATACCGATTTTTAGTGGCAACCAACATGTCAATCGCATAGCACTGGGGAAAATTGAAAGACAACAAGCTGATGTCATTTACAACAATGCTCAGGAACAGCTTAAAACAGAAGTTAAGCAGGTCCTGGCGAGCCTGGTAGAATCAACCGAAAGGATCAAAACGCAGCAAAATGTGTCAAAAACAGCTGAGCTGAGTTACTCCATTACCAAATACAGATATGAAAAAGGGGTCGCTTCCCGGCTTGAACTGGTCGATGCTGAATTCGCCCTCACTACCGCGAAAGCCAATTATCTGGAAGCCGTTTTCGATTATCTATCGTCCAAAATTGAACTGGACCGCGTGACTGGTAATGTAAATGTCACCTTATAACACGCTCCATTAAAATAATATAATGCATTGAGTCCACCCCGTTTGGTAATGATTGAGGTTGTGGTGTCGGTTATACCGCAGGATAATTGTCCTGCGGTATTTTTTGTTGTTGAGGAGTGGGATAATCTAATGTTTCAGAAAAAAAATTATATTTGGTTTATCCTCTCACTTAATTAATCTAATGGAACAATCTCAAAATCAATCCCGCCAGGTCTCTTTTCATGGCGAGGGCGCCAAACTGTTTGGCGTTTACATTGTCAATATCCTGATAACTTTCTTTACGCTCGGACTTTACTATCCATGGGCAAAAGCGGCGATTCTTAAATATATCTATGAAGAAACCGAGTTTGAGCAAAGCCGGTTTACGTTTCATGGAACAGGTAAGGAAATGTTTATTGGGTTTATCAAAGCATTTGGAATCATTCTCGTGATCTATTGTGTGCTTTTTCTGTCTATCCTTTCCAAAAAGGCGGCGATCATGGCTTTTGGATTTTTGTTTTTTTATGCAGCGTTACTTTTGTTGATTCCAGTCGCTATTCATGGCTCATTGCGCTATCGAATGTCGCGTTCGTCATGGCGCGGTATTCATTTCGGCTATCGGGGAAATCTCAAAGAATTTGTGAGAATATTTGTTATTGGGAGTTTGCTGACCATATTCACCCTGGGAATTTACTCTTTCTGGCTTATTATTGAAATTCGGAAATACATTTTTAAACACCTGCGGTTTGGTGACCTGACCTTTTCATACGAAGGCGAGGGAGGGGCCTTTTTTGTTCTGAATTTAAAAGGCTATTTCCTGTCGCTTATCACATTGGGGATTTACTCTTTCTGGTATGTTAAGGATTTGTTCAACTACTACATCGATAATATTCGCATGCATCAGGACGACCAAAAACTTATATTTCGTTCCAATGCCACAGCGGGAGGTTATTTCAAACTGATTGTCGGAAATCTTCTGATCATTTTGTTTACATTGGGGTTAGGGACTCCCTGGGCGATAGTGCGGGCCCTACATTTTGTCTTCTCCAACATTGTCATCGAAGGCGCACTGGATGTCAACGCGATCAGGCAGACTGAAGAGAATTATCAGGATGCGACAGGCGAAGATCTGGCAGATATGATCGACATAGGTCTGGTTTAAAGGATTCAAACAATATTTATGCAACATTTCAGTATCAGCTATTACGACGGCAAGCTCTCTGTTTCTCACGACGCAACCCTGACGTTAATGTCTGATCACTGGCTGATTCATTATGTCGACGAATTGGAGGAATTGCAGTCGGTAAAATGGAAGCTGGAAAACATCACTACTGATCAGAATTTTACGACGCTGTTAATTTTCAGGTACGGTGATTTTCCACAACAAACCATTGAATGTAAGGATGAAGTTCTACTGCCTGCATTAAATGAAAAATACCCGGCGAAAGTATTTTTGGAGAAAAAGCTTACGCATATTTTCAGAAAAAATAATGCGATTCTGGTGAGTATGGTGCTTTTCTTGCTGGCACTACTGGCTGTGGCGTATTTGTATATAATGCCATTCGTTGCTGAAAAGATAGCGTCGAATATCCCGGAAAGTGTAGAGAAGCGTCTTGGAGATTCTATATACGACGGTATGATTGCCGGGTACACCGTGGATGATTCCCTGACCCGGGCAGTCAATGACTTTGCCAAATCCATTAATTTCAAAACAGCCTACCCGATCACAGTGACGGTTGTCAAAGAAAACGAAGTCAATGCATTTGCCCTTCCAGGCGGTCATATTGTGGTTTTTGACCAGATACTTTTGAAAATGAAATCGAAAGAAGAGCTGGCGGCACTGCTGGGGCATGAGGTAGCACATGTACATTACCGGCACTCATTAAAAAGCATGTTCAGAACGCTGGCGGGCTACTTATTCATTTCATTGCTTCTAAATGACATCAATGGCATCGCTGCTGTACTGGCGGATAATTCCAATATGCTGGTTAACCTTACTTATTCGCGGGAGTTAGAAGCAGACGCTGATAAAAAGGCAATGACGGTGATCCAAAGCAATGGTATCAGTCTCAAAGGTTTTGTCGATTTATTCCAGCTTTTAAAAAACAATGCAGATGCCGCAGGTCAGTATGAGATCCTGAGCAGCCATCCACTAACGGATGAAAGGATCACTTATGCCAAAGCGATGGCCAGGGAGCAGACCGGCATCAGGGACCAGTCGGAGTTGCAGCGTAAGTGGGTCAGCATTGGAATAAAGTAGCGGATTAAATGCTATGGCACTGTTTTTGTGACGTATAATGAAAAGAACTTATCAGAATATGAAAGCATTGACAAAGGAAGGTCAGCAAAATATTAATGACATTGCGGCCAAATATAACCTCAAAACAGAATCGGTCGAGTCGTTACTGAAAGCCGTCATCAGCGGTAACGGTAATATGGCTCAATTTAATATTCCTGAACTCGGAGGTGCCGGGCAATGGATGAAAGGCGGGATGACAATGGTGGGCGATATGTTCAACAATTCATTGAAAAGCACTGTGGATAAGCTTTGTATGGAGTTATCCGAGCTGGTTACTACCAAAGTGCTTTTCGAAGAAACATCAGATCTTTCCAATGGAAAAGATCCTGGAAATGGTCACTTTTCGGGTAATCAAAGCAATTCATGGCCATCGGTTTTTGGAAGTCCAACATCCAGTGGTTCGCAGAACAATTTGCGTTACGCCTACTTTGCTCCTGTCCGAAGGCTTGTGATTGAGGAAAATGGAAAAAAGACGATCTACGACACCAAGCATCACCACATTACCGGGATCTCGCAGCAACAAGGCTCGGGCAATTCTTACAAGTTCACGAGTCAAGATGGAAACGTCGATCTGAGTAGCTTATCAGTGATTTCGGAACCGTCGGAACCATCTCAACCCACTCCCGGGATTGCGTACGATGTGACCTCAACTGCGGATTTAAGAACCGACCATAAGGCGACTGACCGCAGCCCGGCTGACCGCAGTGCGACTGACCGCAGCCCGACTGACCGCAGCCCGGAAGACATTATCATTGCCACGATTGAAAAGGTCAATATGCTTTTTGAGAAAGGGCAGATTACCGAGGAGGAATTCAAAGCTAAGAAGCAAGAGTTGCTGGCGCGGTTGTAAATAAAACTTGCCAGGTTTTAGAGACGCGGTCGCCCAGACCTGGCAAGTTTAGGATAATAAGCAGAGCAACCTGGAATTTCCGGGCCGCTCTGCTTATTTTTGTTAAAAACATACAACATTTGCACGGGTGCCCAGTTTAATGCTGACCCGGCGACGCCCGGAAGGAGTTAAATGACAACAATGATATTTGCACAGATTTCCAAAATAATTGATCCGATCGCAATCAAGCTGGATAGGTGGACGCTTGAAGGATACCGGCTGCTGCCCAACGTGATCATGGCCGTACTGATCCTGGTTGTTTTCAGGACATTGTCCAGGTACGGGAGCAGGTTTATGGAAAGGATACTGGGGCGGGCTTCGCAGAATATCGCACTCGTAGGTTTGATCTCTGCTTTAACCCGGATTGCTATTTTTACTGCCGGACTGTTTTTTTCACTGGGCGTGTTAGGTCTGGACAAAACAGTTACTTCGCTACTGGCAGGTGCAGGTGTATTGGCTTTGGCGCTGGGTTTTGCATTTCAGGATCTGACGACCAACTTCATTTCCGGCGCGTTCATAGCGATCCAGCGTCCGATCAAGGTTGGTGATGTTATTGAGACCAATGGATTTACGGGAAAGGTACTTTCCATTGGACTGCGTTCGGTTAAGCTGGACAATTTTGCGGGACAGATCGTAGAACTGCCTAGCAAGGACATTTTCCAGAAACCGATCGTGAATTTCACAAATTCGGGCGAACGGAGAGTGCAGCTGGAATGCAGCATTGGCTATAAGGACGATCTGGGCATTGTAGAGAACCTGGCATTATCTGCCATGAAAGACCTCAATTTCCTGAACCGGCTGAAACCGATTGAGCTCAACTTTATGAAGTTCAGTGAAAAAAGCATTGATTTTGAAATCCTTTTCTGGATCGATCAAGACAAAATAGGGCCGGGTCCGGCGAAAAGCGCGGTTATGAAAGCAGTTAAAAGGGTTTTTGATGAAAATAATATTGCATTTCCCACGCCGGTGAGAGCGGTGGAGCAGGTACCTGGTAGGGTTGAATAAAAACGACTTGCCAGGTTTCCAAAACCTGGCAAGTCTGGCCTGATCATTATGGAATCTTCACCACTGAAAAGTTGTGAGTATTACTTTCGTCTAACACTACAACCTGATAAACACCCGCGTTCAGTTTGGAAAGATCCAACGACATTTTTCCTTTGTCGAACCTTACTTTTTCTTTGGTCAACACGCATTGTCCGGCCGAATTGAAGATTTTAACATTGCATTGTTGCATTGCATTGTCTGGTAATTCAATGTTTAGCAAAGACTGAACCGGGTTGGGGAAATATTTCAATTCTTTTGCTTCAAGAGATTCGATTGCGATCATTTTGCTGTACGCAAAGGAGCCATCATTATCCACCTGTTTCAATCGGTAATAATTAAGTCCCTTGTCATAGTTGACATCGGTAAAAGAATATGCATTGTGAACCACGGAGGTGCCAACTCCGGCTATCCTTACAATTTCATCGAACTTTCTTGCGTCGCGTGATCGCTCAATTACAAAATGATTATTGTTTACTTCTGCCGAGGTTTCCCAAGCCAGGACATTACCTTCTGCTGTATTTTTCCCTTCGAACCTAACCAATGTCACAGGTAATGCGCCACCAGCGGCAGCGTCAGATAATCCAAACCCGCTGAAACCGGTGGTGAAAGTAGCGGTATAAGCATGGTCGGCATTAAACGCAGCATGTGTCACAGCCGCGGTCGAGCTTGTAGCAGCCGTTGCGCTACTGATACCTCCTTCACTTTTGCCCATCGATTTGATATCCGTCCCATTGAAGTTGGGTAGCTCCGAGGCTTTGTAGTAAAGGGTTATTTCGTAGTTCCCGGCCGGATTGTTATTGGTGGGAGTTACCTGGAATGTCTTATTAGTGATCTTATTTGCACCAATCCAAGCCGTCTCATCCACACCGGCCCGGTCTACCTGCACAGAGGTACAGCCGTAATCATGAGCGGAGAGGTTTTTGATTTTAGCCAGAAGGTCGCCGGAGGTTGGGTCTTTGAAGTAGACTGTGGCGTTGGGGCCTAGGTATTGGCTGTCGGGGGATTGGGAGAGGGTGGTTTTTATGTTCGTAACGTATGTTGCTGAAACTTTGAAATCATCGATCGCCCACAAACCATTCCCATCGGCGATGTATCTCAACCGGATTTTCATTGCTGCATTACGATATGTTATTGGTATAATGATGTTCCTATTGGCGGGAGACTCCCAGTCTCCTGATTCGCCAGTCTGTTCATTTTGCGTTAGGACGTTATGCCAAATAGTACCATCCCACACATCGACCATTGCTTGTTCTGGAAAATCGTTTAACCCTGATATTGGTAAAAAGAATTCCAAAAAAGTGATATTCAATGATTTTGCATTGAGCGAGTTAAATGAGGGGGTCTCTATTGTCCTTTCTAATTGACCAGGGGCCTGGAAGTTCCATCCGCTGTTCGTATATAAGTACGGGGTGCCAGATGGATCCAGTTTTTGCAAACTCTTATAGTCCACGACACCCCAGGTTTCAGGGAAATCTCCTCCGCCAACAGTTTTCCAGCCAGTGGGAAGACCATCATTGAAATTAGCATCAATAAGATTTAACGAGTTAATTTCTGGTAGTAATTCATCGTCTATGAATGTCACCATATATTGCTGATTAAATAGTTCAGGGCTTGCGTCGCCTCCATTCGGAAGTGAGAGTGAATAGCTTAGTAGCGCAGTTTCATCACCTTCAAAATTTGCATCATTGTAAACTCGTAGCATGATGTCTTTTGATAAAGTCCCGACCTGCAACGTGAAGCTATTTGGAATTAGAGTATAATCGGCGTTACTAGCCTTTTGCGCGGTTCCGGTTGAAGGGTTTAACGTAACAAGTACTGGCTGAGAGGGAGCTTTATTTATTTTTATTGTAATTTTTTTTTCAATGTATGGTAAACATGGATTAGGGAATTCCCCAGGTGAATTTGCTTCTCCTTCATTAACATTTGTTGCTGTGGTTGTAAATTGAACTGTTGGTAACGAGCATGAGTATACTATGATATCATCAATATACCAACCATCCCAGCCGCCACAACCATCACTCCCCAGATCCCAGCGAAACTGAATAGTTTGGCCTGCACCCAGTCCAAGTGCACTAAGATTTATTCGGCTTTGTCCCCACTTAGAAGTAAGGGAGCCGCCGTCACCTCCAGAAAACACATCTTGACTAAGAAGGGGATTGTCACAGTCATTCATACAATTAAGTAGCGCCGAATTATATGCATTGTCAGTAAAAGCAGATTTAGGAATCAGCGTCCATGCACCGTTGCCGATCTTATATCTAATATTTCCACCATCCGATTCATTTTGTAAAGAAACAAAATGGTCAAAAGCTAAGTTGAAAGGACCTGTTGCATCCAAAGGAATAGTTACTAACGGACTTGTGACACTCATCAAGCCACTTTGCAAATTATTGACACAATCTCCGCCATTAAAATTGTTAGCAAATAGCACCCTCCCATTTCTACTTCCCGGAGGTGTATCATCTATTACCCAGTTACGTGGAGTCCACGATGGAAATAATCCTGTGTTGCTTGTGATCCAAGCACCGGAACCGTTTTCGAAATCTTCATAAAAGAACGCATTGCCAGGAAGAGCACCTTTGCACAAAGGTGTGAGTGTTTTAAATAGCGGTTTCGAGTTGGGAACGAGAAGGCAGCCATTCGCTCTCATTTCAACCGCGGTAATAACTTTTTTTAATTGAATTAGATCAGCAGCAGTGATCTTGATACCTGATAAACCAGCCTGCAGGGCGGACGTAGAAAGTTTTGGTAAATCAATACCTATTAATTCATTCAAGACCGCCTCTAAAATATCAGCTTGTGCTGCAAAGTCAGTGGTGGAAGTAATGTAAGTTGATTGCGCCCGCCAGAAAATGTGAGCTGCTTTTGTGAGGCCGATAGCCGAAATGTTCTGTCCATTATAATTTCCGCCATCGACTAACAGCGCAAACGCGTGGTTAATTACCCCAGAATTTGCATGCACGCCGCCATCGTCACCCGGAAAGCAGGAATATTGTGGATCGGAAACTTTTCCAGGGTGATTTTTGCAAGTCGGATCCCACATATCCCTAATCCCACCACCCAATGCGCTAGCCTGTTCGCCAATTCTCCACTTCGCCGAACTGGCGCAGCCATTCCTGAGTGCATTACTTTCTCCGGTATCGAAATATCCATTTAGCTGATCAACCGTTTCACCCCAAATATCTGAATAAGCTTCATTCAACGCCCCGGCCTGCCACGCGTATATTAATCCGCTGGTATATTCCGTATACGCATGTCCCCATTCATGTGCCACCACATCGTCAGAAGCTACTCCGGTACAATAACTAGCCGTCACTCCATTCCATTTTGCATTCGGGCACCCGACATTTGGATCATTATTAATGGTAACCATAGTCGCCCCGGCATTGTCGTACGAATTAAAGCCAAATGCATTCTTCATCAAATTATAAATATGCCCTGCAGACTCAATCTCAGACTTTTGCCACTGATCCAAAGCGGCGAACTTTGCACTGCCAATTCCGTCTGCTTCCTGCCATTTCAAATTGGGCGCTGAAATAGACGTTTCATAAAGTTTCCTATCAATGCCGTGCATCCCTGTAAATTGCTCTACCAATTCCTTGGTATGCGCATCGATATAAAGAAATTCCCTTACATCCGCATCATTGCGCACTTCCACCTCATATACCAAATGCAGCGCACCTCGGTATCCTTGCGCAAGGCCTTTTTGAAATACGAGCAATGTGTTTTTGTTAATTTTTAATGGTGCTGAGAATTTGCCCATTTTTCGCCCGGTCACCAGTTTGATAGCTTGCTGCCCGGCATCTTCGCTTGAAATGGATGGTGTTGCATTCAACTTGTCAGCGACAATGAAATTTCCATTCAAAGAGGTTAGCCCGCCTTGTTTATTAAAATGGAATTTGAAAACGCCGTCGAAAACGGGCACGCGGTCGTAGTATTGCTGTAAGGTGACGTGATCCATGCCGTAATTGTCCCTTTTACTTTCTTTGACTTGATAGGAATCTTTGTTCGTTTTCTTTTCGAAAATTCCCGGATAGCTAGCCAGAAAAGACATTGCTTTTTGTTCCGGCCGGGCGCCTTTCAGGTTTAATGCCTGCCCGATTGGAAACCGAGAAAATTGAGTGAATTGGTCGCTTTGTCCGTCGTTGCAACTGCTCCGGTTTGAGCAATGAATGCATCGATGTCCCGCTGGCGGGTATTCTGGGCAAATGCGACAAAACTGTAAAAAACAAAAGCAACTGAAAGAGGTAGGGTTTTTCTCATGGTAGGTCTGATGTAGGTTCACAGATTGATTTACCGGAGAAATATGGGGAATCTAACGTGCTTAAAAGAAAGCGATTACCAGACGGTGGAGGGGAATGACCAGGAGGTTTTATTTGGTTTTTTGTAGTCAAATTAAAAAGATTGGCAGGTCTAGGAGATCGAGTCTCCCAGACCTGCCAATCTTTTTCATCACGGAATCTTCACTACGGAAAAATTGTGAGAACTAATATCATCAGACACAACAATCTGATACACACCAGCCGGTAATTTCGCCATGTCCAAAGACATCTTACCCTTACTAGTCTTGATCCTGTCTTTATCCAGGACACATTGCCCGGCCGAATTGAAAACCTTGACATTACATTGTAGCATGTTATGATCCGGCAATTCAATGCTAAGCAAAGACTGGACCGGGTTAGGAAAATACTTGACTTCGTTCATTCCACCAGACTCGATCACTATCATTCTGCTGTACGCAAAGGAGCCATCCGTATCCACTTGTTTCAACCGGTAGTAGTTGATCCCTTTGTCATAGTGGGAATCAATAAAAGAATATGCATTACGAACCGCGGAAGTTCCAACTCCGGCTACTCTGGCAATCTCATCAAACTTTGCGGCGTCACGCGATCTCTCAACAATAAAATGGTCGTTATTGACTTCCGATGAAGTTTCCCAGCCCAATACATTGCCTTCCGAAGTATGCTTGCCCTCAAAGCTAACCAATGTAACAGGCAGGGCGCCACCAGCGGCAGCATCGGATAATCCAAACCCGCTGAAACCGGAATTGAAAGTGGCGGTATAGGCATAATCGTTATTGAACATAGCCATTTGCACCGGGGCGGTCAGACTATTTGCCGGAGTAGCCTGCTGGATGCCACCTTCACTCTTGCCCATGGATTTTATATCCGTTCCATTGAAGTTCGGCAGCTCGGACGCTTTGTAGTAAAGCGTGATTTCGTAGTTGCCATTGGGATTATCATTGGTAGGAGTGACTTTGAATGTCTTTTTAGTAATGTTTTTCGCCCCTACCCATGCGGTTTCATCTGTACCAGCGCGGTCAACTTGGACAGACGTACAGCCGTAGTCGTGTGCTGTGAGGTTTTTGATTTTGGCGATGAGATCGCCGGAAGTTGGGTCGTGGAAGTAGACGGTTGCGTTTGGGCCTAAGTATTGTGAGCTTGAGGTTGGTGAAGTGGTATTTTGGATATTAGTGCTATAATTTCCATAAATCTTTACATTGTCAATTAACCACCAGTAATCGTAGTCAGCAACATATCGGAATCGTACTTTCATTGCGGGGTTGATGTAAATCAATGGAATTACAATGTTCCTTTGAACCGGATTATCCCAAGCTCCCGACGAACCACTTGCTTCGTCTTGGGTTAGTAAATTATGCCATGACGATCCATCCCACACGTCCACGAATGCTTGTTCGAAGAAATCAGCGGGTACGCTATTATCGTAGTCATAAACTTGAAAATATTCTAAAAAGGAAAGGTTAAGTGAAGTCATCGCGGTGGAATTGAAAACGGGTGTCTCGATGACTTTGTCCATTAAACCAGGGCCTTTGTCAAAACTAGAAATGAACAAAAGAGGGCGGCCAGTTGGATCCAAGGCAGCTTCTTCAATTTCACGAATCGTCCATGTATCTGGATAGCCGCCACCATCTACCACATTCCAGCCAAAAGGCAAACCATTGTTGAAGTCAGCAGATACAAGGTCTACGGATCCGATGCCAGGTATTATGTCATTATCAACGATTGTGACTTTATGCTGTTGATTAAAAGACTCGGCAGTAGCATCGCCCCCTGCTGGCTGGGATAGTGTATATGTCAACGTCGCTGTTTCACTATCTTCCACATAAGCGTCATTGTATACCCGTAGTAGGATATCTTTTGACAAACTTCCAGCTTGTAGAATAAAGGAATTCGGGCTTATTGTATAGTCGAATGCTGAGCCTTGCGTAGCATTTCCAACAGGTACATTGAAGGTTACCGTCACTGGCTTGGAAGGTGCCTTGTTAATCTTGACAGTAATTAGCTTCTCAACATATGGTAAACATGTACTTGGTTGAAGATCTCCTATATTCGCTTCCCCTTCATTTAAGATTGAAGCGGTGGAAACAAACTGAACTGTTGGAATAGTGCAAGAATAAACTCTGACATCATCAATGTACCATCCATCCCAGCCGCCGCATTCGTCACTGCCTAGGTCCCACCGAAAACGAATACTCTGTCCTGCGGTAATTCCAAGACTGCTCAAATCTATTCTGCTCTGGCCCCACTTAGAGGTGAACGATCCAACATCGCTTCCTGAAAACACGCGTTGCCCATTTAAAGGGTTTCCAGGAGCGTCATTCAAAGTTATGTTATAGGGATTGTCAACAAATGCGGACTTCGGTATCAATACCCACCCACCGGTGCCAATTTTATAGCTGAGGTTACCCCCATCGTAATTGGGCTCCAGAGATACGTAATGATCAAAAGCCATCAGCAGTGTGCCTGTTGCGCTCGCCGGGATTGTTATCAGCGGACTGACGAAACTCATTAAGCCATTTTGCAAATTGGTCGAGCAGTCACCACCTATAAAATCTTCGGCATACGCTACCTTGCCTGGCCTCCCTGCTGGTGGCGATGTACTGATAATCCAATTACGTGGCGTCCAGGTTGGGGAACTTCCGGCATTTGTTGCCGTCCAGGACCCTATTCCGTTTTCAAAGCTGTCATAAAAAAAAGCATTGGCGGGCATTGCTCCCTGGCAAAGTGGCGAAACGGGTTTGAAAAACGAGTCAAAGCTGCATCCGCTTTCAAGTCGTAGTTCAACAGCCAAGAGTGCTTTTTTCAATTGATCTAAATCGGCAACTGTTATTTTGATGCCGGATAAACCGCCATTTACTGCGGCGGTCGAAATTTTTGGCAGGTCTACCCCAATGAGCTCGGTCAAGGATGCTTCTAGGATATCTGCCTGGGCTGCAAAATCTGTTGTATTGGTCATGTGCGAAGCTTGCGCATGCCAGAATAAGTGTGTGGCTTTCGTTAGTCCAAGCCCTGTTATTACCTCCCCGTTATAAGTTCCGCCATCAACGAGTAACGCAAATGCGTGGTTCAAAATGCCGGAGTTGGTATGTACACCACCAGCATCCGAAGTATTGCACCAGTATTGCGGATCAGAAACTTTGCCCGGATTGTTATTACAAGTCGGATCCCACATGTCTCTGATAGCCCCTCCAAAAGCACTTGCCTGCTCACCTATTCTCCATCGTGCGGAACTCGCACAGCCATTTCTCAGCGCGTTGCTTTCGCTGTTATCAAAGTAACCGTTCAACTGATCCACGGTTTCGCCCCAAATATCAGAATAGGCTTCATTCATAGCCCCTGCCTGCCAAGCATAGATTAAATTACTCGTGTGTTCGGTGTAAGCATGCCCCCACTCATGCGCAACCACATCATCAGAAGCTACTCCGGTACAATAGTTTGCAGATACGCCATTCCAATTGGCATTGGGACAACCAACATTCGGATCGTTATTAATAGTAACCATCGCAGCCCCCGCATTGTCATACGAGTTATGCCCAAATGCATTCTTCATCAAATTATAAATATGCCCGGCCGATTCAATCTCCGACTTTTGCCATTGGTCCAGTGCTGAGAACTTTGCACTGGGTATGCCATCTGCTTCCTGCCATTTAAGGTTCGGCGCCGAAATAGAAGTCTCGTACAGCTTCCGATCAATGCCGTGCATGCCCGTAAATTGCTCTACCAGCTCTTTGCTATGCGCATCGATATACAAGAATTCCCTCACATCGGCATCATTACGCACCTCTACCTCGTACACCAAATGCAGAGCGCCTCGATAGCCTTGTGCGAGGCCTTTTTGGAAAACCAGCAATGTATTTTTATTGATTTTCAATGGTGCTGAAAACTTGCCCATCTTCTGCCCGGTCACCAGTTTGATGGCCAGTTGGCTGGCATCTTCCCTTGAAATGGAAGGTGTAGCATTCAATTTTTCGGCGATGATGAAGTTTCCATTCAGGGATGTTAGCCCGCCATTTGCATTGAAATGGAATTTTAAAACCCCGTCAAAAATCGGTACTCGCTCGTAGTATTGTTGCATTGTGACGTGATCCAGACCGTAGTTGTCTCTTTTATTTTCCTTGACCAGATACGAATCTTTACCCGTTCTTTTTTCAAACAAGTTTGAATAGATGCTGATAAAAGAAAGCGCTTTCTCCTGGGGCGAAGAGCCAGGCAGCTGTAATGGGCTTTCAATAGGGAAACGGAGAAAATTGAGGGAGTTAGTCGCTTTGTCCGTCGTGGCGACTGCGCCTGTTTGAGCGATGAAAGCATCAATGTCGCGCTGTCGGGTATTCTGGGCAAATGCGACAAAACTGTAAAAAATAAAAACAACTGAAAGAGGTAGGGTTTTTCTCATGGTAGGTCTGATGTAGGTTCACAGATTGATTTACCGGAGAAATATGGGGAATCTAACGTGCTTAAAAGAAAGCGATTACCAGACGGTGGAGAGGAATGACCAGGCGGTTTATTTGGTTTTTTGGAGACATGTAACCAAATAAAAAGACTCGCCATGTTTTAAAAACCTGGCGAGTCTGGCAATTTTGAACCTTAACTTATATCAATATCTGTAAGTCTCTGCTTTGAAGGGTCCGGAAGTTGAAACGCCGATGTAGGCAGCTTGCTCTTCTGAAAGTGTTTCCAGTTTCGCGCCTACGTGTGATAGGTGTAGCGCTGCTACTTTTTCGTCCAATGCTTTTGGAAGTACATATACTTTCTTCTCGTAAGCCGCTGTGTTTGTCCAAAGTTCTAGCTGTGCCAGAGTCTGGTTTGAGAATGAGCATGACATGACGAATGATGGGTGACCCATTGCACATCCAAGGTTTACCAAACGGCCTTCTGCAAGAACGATGACATCTTTGCCTTCAACTGAATAGATATCAACCTGTGGTTTGATCTGCACTTTAGAACCGCCGAATGTTGTGTTCAACCAAGCCATGTCGATTTCGTTATCGAAGTGACCGATGTTACAAACTACAGCTTTGTCACGCATTGCAAGGAAGTGACGGTCAGTGATAATTTTGTAGTTACCAGTTGCTGTTACGAAAATGTTTGCACGTGTAGCGGCTTCGTCCATTGTTACTACTTCAAAACCGTCCATTGCAGCTTGTAATGCACAAATCGGGTCGATTTCAGTAACCAATACACGGCAACCTGCACCACGAAGCGACTCAGCTGAACCTTTACCTACATCACCATAACCTGCTACTGCTGCTACTTTACCAGCAAGCATTAAGTCAGTTGCGCGACGAATTGAATCTACAAGCGATTCGCGGCAGCCGTATTTGTTATCAAACTTAGATTTTGTAACTGAATCGTTTACATTGATCGCTGGCAAATGCAATGTGCCGTTTTTCAAACGATCATACAAGCGAAGTACACCAGTCGTAGTTTCTTCTGAAAGCCCTTTGATACCTTCGATCAACTCCGGATATTCGTCGAAAACCATGTTGGTAAGGTCACCACCGTCATCCAGGATCATATTCAATGGCTTGCGATCTTCACCAAAGAACAGTGTTTGCTCAATACACCAGTTGAATTCTTCTTCATTCATTCCTTTCCATGCATACACAGGGATACCTGCTGCTGCGATCGCCGCTGCTGCGTGATCTTGTGTCGAGAAAATGTTGCAAGATGACCAGGTAACTTCTGCACCCAAAGCTGTCAATGTTTCGATCAAAACAGCAGTTTGGATTGTCATGTGCAGACAGCCAGCTACACGTGCACCTGCAAGGGGCTGCGATGGACCGTATTCAGCGCGAATTGCCATTAAACCCGGCATTTCAGCTTCTGCTAGTGTAATTTCTTTACGGCCCCATTCGGCCAGCGTAATGTCTTTTACCTTGTAAGGAATGTACGTGTCTGTTGACGTTGCCATTATTTTACAGTTTAGTTAATGTCTATATTCTTTTGCAAAACTAAGTAGAAAAACCACGGAGGGGAAGAAAAATAGATACAAATTGTGATTTTGAAACATAATTCAGATATTTTATCTAACACGGCCTTATTATAGAGCCTATCTGAGTGACAGGCTTGTTTATAAGAGTTTCTGGCAGATATTTTGTCTTGCCTCATACCATTAAGCCGCTTCTATGTAGTTTGTCGACTATTTCAATGTATATGTCGACAGTACCTGAACGGTCATTTTTTCGGTCATGAATTAATTATATTTGCTTCATGCGCCCTAATACGTCGATTGTTTTTAATCAGGCCCCTAGAAGAATCTTACTCCATGCATTGTTCTGGCTAGCCGTCCTCATTGTACTGACGGTTATTTACGGAGCTGGTATGCCCGACTACCGGCTGGCGATCGGCGTTGTCGCGATGTTCCTGCCGATCCATATCTTTTACTTTTATTCCATTGCATATATCCTGATCCCCAGGTTTTTCAATAGAAAAAGATATGCTGAATCGCTGCTTTTTTTGCTGTTATGCGTGGTACTCTCGACGTTGGCGTTCCGGTTACTCGAAATCCTGGTTGCAGACCCGGTCATTTATAACTCGGTCAAGAAATCGGATCCGACCTTCGTCTGGAGAAAACTGCAAGGAAGCTTTCAGGAGCAGCTTGCTAAGCCGGTGTACCTGATCAGCGCATTTGAGCAAACCAACATTTTTGTATGGATCGCATTGTCGGTAAAATTTTTCAAAATGTGGTTTGAAAGAAGGCAAGCGGCCATTGAAGCTGAACTGAATTTTCTGAAAGGGCAGCTGCACCCTCATTTTTTGTTCAATACCCTTAATAATTTATATGCATTGACATTGAACCAGTCGCCCCGGTCACCTGCTGTGGTGATGGGCCTGGCGGAGATTCTCAGGTATATGCTGTATGAGGCCAATACGGAAGTGGTGGATCTTGAAAAGGACATCAGGATCGTGGAAAGTTACATTGCTCTGGAAAAGATCCGGTATGAGGAGCGACTTGACATTAATTTCAGTATCAATGGGTTATTGCCGGAGTACAAAATCGCCCCGCTGCTCATTCTTCCGCTGGTTGAAAATGCATTCAAACATGGCGCCAGTGAGCAGGTAGGGCAGGCTTGGATCAATATTGACCTTCGGCTTAAAAACAATTTACTTAAATTTAAAATATCGAACAGCAAGCCGGAAAACGGGACTGAGGATGATAACAAAAGACATCATGTAAGTATTGGATTGACAAATGTCCATAAAAGACTGGACATTCTGTATCCTTCCGCGCATCAACTACGGATACTGGAAGAGGACGATATGTTTGCAGTGATTCTGGAAATTGAGTTGGACAAAAGGGTTGAAATTTAGCAGATTATGAAATTAAGGGCAATTTTGGTCGACGACGAACCCCACGCCATTGAAGTGCTGGATAATTATCTCGGTAATTTCAGTGAGGTGGAAATTGTGGCCCGCTGCCAGGATGCGATCCAGGCGTTTCAGATACTGCAGCAGGAAAAGATCGATGTGATGTTTCTGGATGTGAAAATGTCCGGACTGAAAGGTACCGATCTGCTCAGAAGCCTCAAAAATCCTCCCAAAGTTATTTTTACTACCGCCTACCAGGATTATGCCGTGGAAGGTTTTGATCTGAATGCTGTTGATTATTTGCTGAAACCTATTCCTTTCGAACGCTTTTTACGGGCAATGGACAAAGTTTTCACCGGGCTCAACATCAGTAACCCGCCGGTATCCATCGCACAAAAGAACACTGTTAGCAACAAAGATATTTTCCTTTACCTGAAAGTAGACCGCAAAATGGTGAAAGTTAATGTAGATGAAATTCTCTGGATTGAGAGCCTCAGGGATTACATTAAGGTGGTTTTGAAGGATAAATCATTGATTTCAAAACAAAAGATCAGCCTGCTGGAAGAACTGCTGCCAGAAGACGGTTTCATCCGCGTTCACCGCTCATTTATCGTCTCCGTCGATAAGGTGGAAAGCTACCATTCCCACAAGATCGAGATCGCCGGAAAGGAGCTTCCCATTGGCCGGAATTTCCGCAATGACTGCCAGCGGAGGTTTAAACTCACGTTTTAGCATCGCTACGGATGCCGTTTGTCGATAAAAAAAGCTGTTAATCGACAGTAGGCACCTCCAAGATTTTATCATCATCATTTCGACTTAAAATTGCACCGCCATCAGAAAATGGTAGTGAATTAGTATTTAAGCAAATGATTAATTAGCCATGTTAAAAAGTAAAAAAATCCTACTGACCGCACTTTCCCTTACATTATTCTTGGGAAGTTGTAAAGAAGATGAGGAGGTAAAACCTACCAACACCCTCACAGCGCGCGCAGGCGCCGACCAGAATGTACATACAGGTGACGTGGTGTCCCTGGACGGAAGCGGATCCACGGACAGCGAAAGCAAGCCGTTCGATTATCGCTGGGCATTTGCCAAAAAACCCGCAGGTAGTACCGCTGCACTTAATTCAACGACAAATACCAAGCCCAAATTTACAGCAGACCTTCCCGGTGAATACGAGCTGGAACTAACGACGAGCAATGCGAATGGAGAAAGCAAGGACAAGGTACTCATAACCGCAACCGTCATAGAGCCGATCGTTCTCGAAGCTAATATTAAAGCAAAAACGACATTGGAAGATCGTATAGCCAACCCCGCCATCCCGGACTACATCGTGAATGCGAGTGTGACGGTGAATGCAGAGTTGACGCTGAAACCGGGTGTTGTGATCGCATTTGCAAGGGATACCAGGCTGGAAGTGAATGACAATGGCGGTATTCTGCTTGCCAAAGGTGATTCGCTGAACCCGATCCGTTTGATCGGAAAAGAAACCACCAAAGGATTCTGGGCGGGAGTAGTGTTCCGGTCGTCGAGCAGTGCGAACACATTGGAATATGTACAGGTGCTGCACGCAGGAAGCAAGGCGCTTTATAGCGGGAAAAAAGCAGGTATGGCCATCGCAGGTGCATCAAAAGCTCAGATTACGATCAAGAATTGCCTTTTTGAGAAAAACGACGGATATGGTTTGTGGCTTGAAAGAGGAATTATCCTGACATCTTTTTCTTCCAACGTTTTCAAGGATAATAGCGAGGCGGGTATTTTGCTGGATGCTGATAATGTGGCTAATCTGGACGCAAATTCTGTTTTTACCAATGGAAATGGTCGGAATGTGGTTGAGATACCGGCATCGCAGCTTTCTAAAAATATTACCGCAGAAGTGGTCTGGAAAGCTTTCAAGGATAAAACGCCCTACCGCGTGCTGGAAAGCCTTACTGTGGATGCAAACTGGAAAATTATGCCAGGCGTGGTCATCGAAATGTCAGCAGGCGCGAGAATGTCGATCGACGAGGGTTATATCAATGCGATCGGAACAGAAGCTTCCAAAATCGTGATCAGAGGAGCGGAGAATACACCCGCATTTTGGCGCGGATTGATCTGCTACACGACAAGCCAAAAGAATGTGTTTGAATATGTCGACATATCAGGCGGTGGCAGCATTCCGCAGGTTTCGGGCAAAAAAACGAACATTGCCGTCTACGGAAGCCAGGCCAGGTTTCAGATCAAAAAATCGAAAATATCCGGCAGTGGAGGTTATGGGATTTATGTCAACTACCAGGCAAGTGTGAATGAAGACATTGAAACCGTAAACACATTTGAGGATAATGTTCAGGGCAAAATCCTGAAAGAGTAGAAGACACGCACGATTCCAATCCATTTAAATTAGCCATGCAACATATAAAAGTTTTTACCCTTGCAGCCTTGATTTTGGCTGCAAGCCTACAACATACTGCCCTGAAACCGCACAAATCGGCCAGGCATCCATATCCGCAAACAGGATTCTGGACCACAGAATCCAATCCCGGGGAGCAGTCAACCACCGTGAGATACTATGCAAACAGTAACTACCTGGTTTCTGAAACTGTGGAACCTTCAAGGCTGGATATTTCCAGGCTTTCCGTGCGAAAGTACCTGAACGGCAGGCTCAAAGCTGAATTGGAAAAAGATACAACCCTGAAATCAGCGACGAAGCTCTATGAAATCAATTGATCTTGTTTCGCTGGTGAGTATCGTCGGTATACTGCTCTATTTTATAATCGCGGCACAGGGGGCGTTCTATCATTTCGGATTTGGAAAGGCACTCTACAACATTTCGTCAGAAAATTTCATCGAGCTGCGCAAAGCCGTTGATCCAATCGTGAGAGGCAAATTCAAAGTGGTTTACCTTTCTGCCCTGGCGGTGATGTTCCTGTGGTTCGTGCTCATCGACAAATCCGGCGGTTTCTGGTCTTATGCCCCCATAGTGATCGCTTTACTGCTGCTGATCACTGATCTGTTTCTGATCGTGAAGTTCAGCGAGCCGATCAATGAGCTGGTCAACAGTAATCTCCTTAATACTAAAGAAAGCTTCGTGGAGGCACGGGACCAGTGGCTGAAATTCATTTTGATCAGAGGCTATCTCTCCATTTCGGGGTTTGTCCTGCTGCTGTTGCACCTGGTGCTGAAAGTGCGCTGACCCATTTTTTAAACTATCTAAATCAAAAAGCCATGTTGAATAGAATGTCAAGTTCATTACTGCCGGCAAGGCGGTTCAAATCCCTGTTGTTTTTCGCAGCAGTTGCCGTGTTCTCTTTTACTTCCTGCAAAGACGATGACGAAAAAGTAGTCCCCGACGATGTAGTGAAGGTAAAAAAGGCCATTATCCCGGAAAACGGAAAACAGTATTCATACAAAATCGTCGATTCGGACGGTACCGTTGAAACATCAGTTACCCAGGTGAAAAGTGTTAAAGACTCTGCGGGATTATCCATTTTTAACGTTCAGAACGTGGTAAAAGTAGCAGATGGCCAGTATGCTGTCGATTACAAGGCTTACAGTAAGGATGGAGCAACTACTTATGAATTGAAATTGCCGTCTGTGTTTGCAGCATTGGTCAAAGAACTGCGGCCGATCGCGTACATTGAAGATTTCGATCTGACCGGTTTTCCGCAGTACCAGATTTTCGATAACAAGGGGACCGTGGATAGTCCGGTGACTTTCAAGGGAGATCCGATCAGCATGAGGATCAAAATGCAGATTATCGTTGAAGGCGGCGACAACATTGATGCGGAGATCAGTTCCAAAATTACCTACAAATCAGGCAAAGTGGTGAAGGAAGAGGCGATTACGACGCCAGCCGGGACATTCAATTGCAGCAAATGGCAATACAGCTACGTGACCGTAACCAAATTCCAGGCGGATGGCGAGCCGGCAGAGGAAGCTACTGAAACAGTTAATGTTTCACTTTGGACAGCACCTGAAATTGGTATTGTGAAGTCCGTGGAGGAAGCATCAGAAGGTGAAACATCAACGACCGAATTACAAAAAATCCAGTAAACCATGAGACGTATTTCGAGCTTATTTCAATGGGCCTGCATCCTGTTGATGGCGGTGGCATGTACCGAGACGGACGGGCCTTCGCCAGATGAACCAGGCGGGGAGAAGGGATACACGACCGGGAAAGTGACCGGTACCGACGGAAGTCCGATGTCAGGAGTAAAAGTGGTAGTGGACAACACCATGTTCTACGCATCTTACTCGATCGGGAGTTCCGACGAAAAGGGAAATTACAAGATCCAGCTTCCCAAGGTCGGGACATTCATGGCTTCTGCGCACATTCTTAAACGGTATAATGGCAAGGAGTATGAATTTGACCTGCATCCGGATGTGTATGAGGAGTTCAGCATTGACGGCGCGGTACGGAATTTCCAATGGAAGCTGACGGGCAAAAGACCGACGGACGCGCAGGGTTACTACGGTGTGACCATCGAAGTGAATAAGGCGTTAACGAGTGGGATTTATGATTCCGAAAACATAGAATTCACATTGGTTCCGGTAGGTAATCTCATTGACGGATCAAAGGGGAAAACGCTCAAAATGAAGCATGGAAAGCCTTATACCGACGACTATGGAAAACTGGTAGACATTCCGCTGGGCCGGTACAGAATGACTGCTTACTATAACGGTGAAGCGGGAAAAATGCCATTAAAGCTCCGGAAGCACTTTTCAGACGACGAATACGACAGCGAACTGACCATTGATTTTGAGCCGGAAACCATGTGGGGCAATAACATAGCCTTCATCAGCTACACCGAGTAGGGAGAAATTAGCAGCGCATCAGCTGCGAAGTTAAGACAAGCAACGAGAGGAGTGAGTTTTCTTGGCTAGAACCGAGAAGTAGGATGAGTAGTGCAGACTTGGCAAGCCTTTAAGGCTTACCAAGTCTTTTTTATTTGGATTACACCAGAACAGTAAGGCTCTTGAAAATAGCACCAACTCTAACCGCATCGAATATACGTGCCTGAGTTCCGCCATGGTTCAACACCGATTGCTCGTGAGAAGTAACACACATTTCACAACCATTCAGCGCCGAAACGACCAGGCTCAGCAGCTCAAAGAACTCTTTACCCAATACAGGATTCACCATAATGCTCATTTTGATACCAGCAGGAGCATTGTCATAAAACTCCTTGTGCATAAAATGCCTGAAACGATAGAATACATTGTTCGCATTCATCAAAGAAACGCAAGCAGTTACTTCTGCAATTTCCTTATCCTCAGCACCTTCCTGGATCGCCAATTCTTCGATAGCGGAAATAACAGCTGCATTCTTCTCGTTCACTGCCACCGCCAGTGCAATTAAAAGCGCCTCTTTGCGGTTCAATGTCTGTGATTTCAAAACGTTACCAATGTTGATTTTGAGATCTTTCAGGTAACGATGATCAAGCGCAGCCAGCTTGTTGATCAGCACGCTTTCAAATTCAGCGGGCAGATTCAATTCTTTATACAGGGAATCCTTCGTACTTCCCGTGGTTGCAAATGGATACATTTCTTTAATTTATTTGATGAAGATTAAGCCAATGTAGCTTCTCCTTTTACCCAGTTGCAAGGGCAAAGTTCGTCAGTTTGCAATGCGTCCAACACGCGGATCACCTCGTTTACATTACGTCCAACCGAAAGGTCATTTACACTTACCCAGCGAATAATTCCTTGTGGATCAACGATGTAAGTTACACGGTAAGCGATTTTTTCGTTTGCTTCCAGGATACCCAATTCTTCTGCAAGCGATTTTGAAGTATCGGCAAGCATTGGGAAACGCAGGTCACGAAGATCGTCGTGATTTTTGCGCCATGCAAGGTGAACAAATTCGCTGTCCGTAGAAGCACCGATCAGGATGGTATCACGGTCTGCGAAGTCGTCAACATGCTTTCCGAACTCAGCAATTTCGGTAGGACAAACGAATGTGAAATCCTTTGGCCACCAGAACATGACCATCCATTTCTCAGCGTTTTTATGATCTTCTGAGGTAATATCGTAGAATTCGTTTCCTTTTTCAAGAGACACAACTGATGTTTTTTTGAATTCAGGGAAAGTTGATCCCACGGATAACAGTCTATTTGCCATGATTGCTCGTTGTTTGATAAATTGTATTTTTAAGTGTTACAAAACTACAAACGACGGGTACGTCAGGCAACTTTTCACCTGGTACTATGCCAGGAAAGACTTGTTTTAATCAAATGGATTTAGTTTTATTGATCGAAACTGAGATGTTATAAATTCTATCGATAATGTCATCAATTTGGACAATATCATTATGCAAATAATAACTGTAATTATAAAAACTCAATCTGGCAGCATTCCCAGTACCGTTTCCAGCGCCATTCCCCGCGAGCCTTTAATGAGAACGTATGTATTTTCTTGCGGGTTGTCCATGACCCAATTATGCAGCGAAAACTTGTCGGGAAAGTAGTAGGCTTTGGGAAGTGCAGGTAATGCGTGCTGCATCAGCTTACCCGATAAAATCACAATGTCGAATTTTTCCGCAGCGATCAGTTTGCCTAATGCCAGATGTTCGTCCTCAGCTGCATCCCCCAGCTCGAACATATCGCCCAGGATCAGCATTTTTTTTGGAACGTCCAGTTTTGCAAAGTTCGCGACCGCCGCCGCCATAGAGGAAGGATTCGCATTATATGCATCCATGATAACTGTGTTGCTGCCTTTTTTTACAATCTGCGAGCGGTTGTTGTCAGGCAGGTAAGTGCTTACTGCCTCGTTCGCATCCTCGTCGGCGACTTCAAAATGCTTTCCTACTGCAAGCGCAGCGCAAATGTTGTCGAAGTTATAGCTACCTGGCAGGTGCGTGGAGACTTTTTTGCCATAATTTTCAAAAATCACAAAAGGGCTTTCCTGCAACAGAATGGGATTAACAGGGCTGCTTTCGGAACAATAAAAAACGATTTCTCCAAACGAGCGACGCTTGCTCACCATGTCCATAATGGTATCGTGGGTGGTATTTGCGAAAACCGTTCCCTTCTTTTTGGAGAGAAAATCAAATAATTCCCCTTTGCCTTTTTTAATGCCTTCCACCCCGCCGAATCCTTCCAAATGTGCTTTGCCAATATTCGTGATCAGGCCGTGAGTGGGCTGAGCAATGGTACTCAGCAATGCGATTTCTGCCTGGTGATTAGCGCCCATTTCAATGACGGCCATTTCATGTTTGGCCGGATCGACGGATAGAATCGTTAGCGGTACGCCTATATGATTGTTGAGATTTCCTTTCGTAGCGTAAGTATTGTATTTCATCGATAACACTTTCGCGATCAGTTCTTTGGTTGTGGTCTTACCATTGGAGCCAGTCAATGCGATCACGGGAAAAGTGAATGTTTTACGATGGTGACGGGCCAAGTCCTGCAATGCTGCCAGTACATCCTCGACCAATAGGAAACGATTATCGGCCACCACTGCCGCATCATCCACCACAGCATAGGCAGCGCCTTTTTGCAGAGCTTCTGCCGCATATTGGTTACCGTCGAACTTATCTCCTTTTAATGCGAAAAAAATACAGCCGTCGCTCACCTGGCGGGTGTCAGTGGATATTTTTGCGCCTTTCAGGAACAGGTTATAAAGTGTTTCGGTGGAAGTGTACATGGAATTATTAGGTCATTATAAAGTTATGAGCGCTTATTTCGTTACGTTTAAGAAGTAAAATAAGTCGGCCGTGAACCTGCAAAACTAATAGATTATTCCTCAACGATGCGTACGAAATATACCTCCTGTATCTTCTTTATTTTTTATATACTAACGCTTTCAAAAGGCTGGTCGCAGCAGATCTGGTTCAAAACAGATACCATTACCAGCGTTTCTGCCAAAGGTGCAAAGCTCACCAATCCCTGGGCCGGTGGGCTCAATGCTTCGCAGTTTCTGAAAATGCATTTGAATAACGATACCGAAGAGGACCTCGTCGTGTACGACCGGACCAACAGTAAAGTCACCACATTCCTGGCCAGTACCGACCCATTGAACCCTGCCAAAAAAACGTACATCCACGCACCTTACTACGAATCACTTTTTCCACAAACCGACAACTGGATGATCCTCGCCGACTACAATGGAGATGGTCAAAAGGATCTTTTTGCGAGTACTTCGCTGGGGATCAGCGTGTATCAGCAGGTGAAAACGGGCGCTGCCTGGACGTGGAAACTCATGGAGGACGTGATCTACACCAAAGGTTTTTCAGGAAATATCAATTTGCAGGTCTCCGGGACAGATATTCCTGGTATTACGGACATTGACGACGACGGTGACCTGGACCTGCTCTTGTTTGATTTTTCGGGAACCTATGTGGAGTTGCATCAAAACCTGAGTATGGAAAAGTTTGGCGTGCCGGACAGTTTGGGTAACTCCAAAAATCCGGTTTTCCAACGCAATGGCGACTGCTGGGGCAATTTCCGCAAAGGCGACGCCGAGGATTTTGTGTTCGGTGTCGAATGTGGCGTAGTAGACAATTCCGGCGGGCGGATTTTGCATGCTGGTAATTCCATTATGCTGCATGATCTCAATGGTGATGGTAAAAAAGACCTGCTGGTAGGGCATGTGAGCAATGAACACATTTCGTTCCTGACCAATTCATCAGACGGGCTGATTGGAAATTACACTGCTTTTACAAACACTTATCCAGCAACCAATCCTGCATTACTGCACATTTTTCCAGCCGCATTCATGGAGGATGTGGATTTTGACGGTGTGAAGGATCTGCTAATCGCTCCAACTGTGCCGTCTAATGATGCAAATCTGACCGATTTTAAGTCATCAGGCTGGTACTATCACAATGCAGGCACAAGCGACAAGCCTGATTTCAAACTGGTACAAAAGAACTTCCTGCAAGATCAGATGCTCGATGTCGGGGAGAATGCGGTACCATCGTTTTTTGACATTGACGGCGATGGTGACCTGGATATGCTCATTGGTACAGGCGGAATGCCGGGCGCGACCGGGTTCAAAGGCGGGTTCTGGATGTTGAAAAATGATGGCAGCGCAGCAGCCCCTGCATTTACAGTACAATCTGAAAATTATCTCGACATATCATCCGGGCTGGCAGTGTACAACATTAAACCCCAATGGGCGGATTTCAATGGTGACGGCGTCGCGGATCTTGGGTTTGCAGCCACATCAGCCACTACGCTGAAAATGGAGTACCGCTACATTCCCAATAAAGCAAACGGCAACGGGGCGGCACAGCTGAATTTGGCAGAAGCCGTATCCATAGCCATGCCTGCGGAGTCTCAAACCGGTGACTCTCCCTATTTTTACGATGCGGACAATGATGGGGATCTGGATTTGCTGGTAGGGAAGCAACAGGGTAATATCTACTACTATACCAATTCCGGCACCAGCAAACAGTTTTCTTTTAAACTGGAAACAGATGCATTCGCAGGTATCGGGATCAATTTTGCAGGGCGGTCACCTCAGTTAGCAGTGGCCGATTTTGATCTCGACGGAAAGCCGGATCTGGCGACGGTGGACCACACGGGCAATGTTCGTATTTTTCACGGGGCCGACTGGGGCAAATGGACAGAAAGAGAAAGCACATTGGTAGCCGTGAATGGAAAAGCGGGAGCGCCGGTTTATGGAAATTACCTGGCATTGGCTATCGGGGACTATAACGGGGACAAAAAACCAGACCTCGCGATAGGTAGCAATGCAGGAGGTATCAGGTTGCTGACCAATGTGTTGCCCGTTACGATTACTGGCACGGAGCCTCCTGTGGAGCCGACTATTAAAGTTTATCCGAATCCTGCAGCCGATTACCTGAAGGTGTTGTCTTCCAAAAATGGAACGGTTGATATTCTGACGGTCGGCGGTAAGAAGATCTTGCAAAACCAGACGATCCGGGCCAATACTGAGAAGCAGATTTCGACATTGAACTGGCCTGCCGGACTGTATATTTTGGAATTAAAGGCAGGTGATATTCGTGTTACGAGGAAGGTAGTTTTAGGCCCCTAGACTTGGTAAGTCTCGAAGACTTGCCAAGTCTCAACAAGTAGATACCATTCCCCCATCTCTTACATGATAAAATTCTGAATTCATGCAAGCTCTTCTTGGTGTAATCTTTCACTTTATTGGAGGTTTTGCCTCCGGCAGTTTTTACATTCCTTATAAACAAGTCAAAGGCTGGGCCTGGGAATCTTACTGGATCGTGGGGGGGCTCTTTTCTTGGCTCATTGTTCCGCCGCTGGCTGCGTACCTGACCATTCCCGGTTTCACTGAAATTATTGCCCATACCGACGGCGGGATACTCATCCTGACCTATGTTTTTGGCGCTTTATGGGGAATAGGTGGCCTTACTTATGGTTTGGGGGTCAGATATTTAGGCGTTGCGCTTGGGAGTTCCATTATTCTTGGCTTGTGTTCCGTTTTTGGGGCATTGATTCCCTCCATTTATTATCAGTTTTCACCAAGGCCAGGAAAAGACACCATATCCGATCTGTTCACCAATAGCTGGGGGCAATGTGTATTATTTGGGTTGCTGGTTTGTGTGATCGGTATCATTATTTGTGGCAAAGCAGGATCAATGAAAGATAGTGACCTGAAAAGAAATGGTCTCGCAAAGGATGATAAAACCGAATTTAAAATAGGCCTTGGCCTAACCGTTTCAATAATTTCCGGCGTTCTGAGCGCATGCTTTGCATTCGGTATTGACGCAGGCAAGATCATGGCAGAGGAAGCCAATGCGGTTTGGAAAGCCGTTAATCCTGATCAGGGGGAGTTTTTATTCCAAAACAATGTGACCTACGTGGTGATACTTTTGGGAGGACTTACTACCAATTTTATCTGGTGTATGATTCTGAATGCGCGCAACAAAACATTTGGTAACTACACCGATTCTTCGGCGCCACTGCTTTCCAACTATGTTTTTTCAGCGCTAGCCGGAACGACGTGGTTCCTTCAGTTCTTTTTTTATGGAATGGGAGAAAGCAAACTGGGTAACGGGCCGAGCTCGTGGATCCTGCACATGGCATTTATCATCCTTGTCGCCAATTCGTGGGGATTGGTCCTGAAAGAATGGAAAGGGGTGAGCAAAAAGACCATTACCACGATTCTGACGGGAATATTGGTGATAGTTTTGTCGGTGTTGATCGTAGGTTATGGTAACTATCTGAGAGCGTAGGCAATTTCGGTTTTTATGAAAAAGCACCTTTCAATCTTGGTACTTTTCGCTGCTATTGCAGTAATCACTGCATGTCAGAAAAAGAATCAAAGCGATCAAAATAGCGTGGAACAGACATTAACCGAAGGAACATTTGGCTACGACCTGGCCTTTTTAAATAAACACAAAAAAACGATTGTGCTCCAAGCGCCGGACAACTCCTGCGCTCAGGCCATACTCATCGCCGACTATCAGGGCCGGGTAATGACCAGTACCGCAGATGGGGGAAAGGGCAACAGTTATGGCTGGATTAACTACGGCCTGATCGAAAGTGGCCAGCATCAGCCACACATGAATGCATTTGGCGGGGAAGAGCGTTTCTGGCTTTCACCCGAGGGAGGCCAATTTTCTATTTATTTCAAAAAAGGCAAATCCTTTGATTTTGAAAACTGGCAAACGCCTGCGATCATTGACACCGTATCATTTGCGGTTGCCGAATCGGATAGTTGTTCAGCGACGTTCGAGGCAAGGGCGATGATTGAAAATTATTCCGGTACCCAGTTTGTTATTGAAATCAAACGCAAAATCACGATGCTGGATCAGCCGTCCATTCTCAGCGGGCTGGACATTGCTACTTTGGGGAAATGCAAATCTGTGGCTTACGAGTCTATTAATGCAGTTAAAAACATAGATGCAGAATGGAAACCGGAGACCGGAATGCTTGGTATCTGGCTATTGGGAATGTTCCGGCCAACAGAAAAAACGGTCATCATCGCGCCGTTTTCAAAGCAACTTTCAGCCAAACCATTGATTACAGACGACTATTTCGGCAAGATCCCATCCGACAGGATCAAGATGGCGGATTCGACGGTTTTTCTCAAAGCAGATGGTAAATTCAGGAGCAAGATCGGGATAGCACCACGTTCCGCATGCAATGTAGCAGGTAGCTACGACTCAGAAAAAGGAATTCTGACGATCATTCAATACAGTCTTTTGCCGGAAGAAAAATACCTGAAATCATCCTGGGAAATGCACAAAGATCCTTACGACGGCGATGCATTGAATGCCTATAATGATGGAAAACTGGCAGACGGGACGCAAATGGGGCCATTTTACGAACTGGAGTCCAACTCGTCAACCCACGCATTGAAAGAAGGAGAATCACTCGTTCATCGCCAACGTACCTATCATTTTGAAGGAGATCATGCCAGCCTTAATCAAATTGCCCAAAAAGTGCTGGGAGTAAATATTGAGCAAATCGGAGAAATATTTAAATAAAAGCATGATAGCGCAGGATAGTTGGAGATAAGAGATCATTGATATTTACACTCCGATTGCAAGATTCGGATGTATTGGAAGGTAGGAGGGTGTCTGCGTATATTCATAATGGTTACCGATATAGATATTGGAAAAGTGCTGGAAAAAATCGAAGCGTAGACCTAAAGTACGATTCTGTATGCAGCACGACGGAGATATATTGGATTTCTGGACCACTGGAGATGCGGCGGCTGATGGTAGGTTCAACTATTGTGACCTGCCATGAAAACCATTTTCAACTTAGGATTGATCACGATAGCAATGCATTTACCTGCATTGCTTTTTGCGCAAAAACATGGGTATATCGATGGCAGGCCTGCCGCGACACTGCGAATGGATTGCAAAGACACCGGCATCGTGCTCCGGTATGGCGACGGCCCTGACAGCTGTGATACTTTTGGTGCGAGGGAGGCTCTGGTGAACAAAGAGGGCGATACCTATTATCTTTTTTACGACGGGGCCGGTAAAAAGGGCTGGATCGCATGCCTCGCCGAAAGTAAGGATTTGACCAACTGGACAAAAAAAGGACTGCTTTTGACGCTCGGCGATTCTACAAAAAATGACTCAAAAAGCGCTTCCTCACCCTGGGTGATCAAGGAAAAAGATACCTGGCATATGTTCTATGTGGGCACGCCCAATACCACGCCACCGCCTTACCGCATTCCGGCCTTTCCGTACCTGACCATGAAGGCACGATCAAAGTCACTGGCAGGGCATTGGGAAAAGCAATATGATGTAGTACCGCTTCCTCCGAAGCCAAACAGCTACTATACAGTGACTTCTAGTCCGGGTTTCGTGGTGAAGCATCAGGATCAATACCTGCAATTTTTCAGCGGGGCCACGCAGGAAGGTAAAATGGTTCACAGAACGCTGGGCATTGCCCGTACCAAAGACCTGAACAGTTCCTGGCAGATAGATGAAAAACCCATTTTTCCACTCACAGAGCAAATAGAAAACTCTTCCGTCTTTTTTGATAGCAAGACGAAAACCTGGTTTTTGTTTACCAATCACATTGGTATCAATGATAAAAAAGAAGAGTACACCGACGCTATCTGGGTGTATTGGACCAAGGATATTAACCGGTGGAATGCAGCGGATAAAGCCATTGTCCTGGACGCGAAAAATTCAACCTGGGCGCACGGGGCCATCGGAATGCCGACAGTAATACAGGTTGGGAACAAGCTGGCGATGCTTTATGACGCTGCCGAAGGTGAAAGTACGTGGCATATGCGGCGGAGCATCGGGCTGGCATGGATGGAGTTGCCGCTACGCGTACCCAAGTGATTGATTTTAGATAAAATTTTACTTTGCCATATTCCTAAACACATCCTGCCATATCCTTTCATTCATTTATGATTACGTCCAATGAGTTAAAAAATGTTGGTGCAGCGGTTTTAATGACCTCATTATTGCTTTACGCACCAAGTTGTAGTACTCCCAAAAATAAGGCTGGTAAGAACGTCACGGTCGCCAAAACTGAAAGTAAAGCTGCTGCTGACATTTACGCAGAGCATATCAGGACTACTAACTACCGGACGCCGGAAGAGGAGCGTCAGGCATTTGTATTGCCACCCGGATTTGAAATAACACTTTTTGCTTCCGAACCGGACATTACCAAACCAATGAACATGGAATTTGACGACCGGGGAAGGCTATGGGTCACGCAGTCATCAGAATATCCGATGGCCGCCGGGATGAGCGACGGGAAGGACAGGATCACGATTCTGGAAGACAAGAATGGTGACGGCAAGGCAGAAACTTTCACGCATTTCGAAGATAATCTCAACATTCCGATCGGTATCATGCCGGTTTCTGACGGTGCCATCGCGTATAGCATTCCCAATTTGTATTATTTCAAAGACACGGATCATGATGGCAAATCGGACAGTAAAAAAGTGCTGCTTGGCGAGTTTGGGCATAAGGATACACATGGTATGGTCAACAATCTCATGCGGGGTTATGACGGCTGGTTGCAGGTATGCCATGGTTTTTCCAATACTTCCAATGTGGCCGGAACCGACGGGGACACCATTAAAATGACTTCGGGTAACACATTCTGGGTAAAGCTTGACGGCAGCCGCGTGGAGCAAACCACTTTCGGGCGGGTCAATCCGTTTGGATATGCTTATGATGAACGGGGTTACTTGTATTCAGTGGATTGCCACACCAAACCAATTACACAACTGATCTTTGGCGGAGATTATCCGCATTTTGGTAAAAAAGCACCCGCAGGTCTGGGTTTTGCACCCGAAATGATGACCTATGAATTGGGGTCCACGGCGCTCGCCGGGCTGGTTTATTACACAGGTACCCATTTCCCGGAGCAGTACCGAAAGAGCTTTTTTACCGGAGACGTTGTTACCTGCCGGATCGATCGCAATACTGTTACTTACAAAGGATCGACGCCGGTTACGCAAAAGGAAGAGCGATTTATGATCAGCAAAGATCCGTGGTTTCGCCCGGTGGATGTGAAGGTAGGGCCGGATGGGGCATTGTATATCGCCGACTTTTATAACCGCATCATTGGTCACTATGAAGTTGCATTGAACCACCCCGGACGTGACCGGCTGAGTGGCAGGATTTGGAAAATCACCTATAAAGGCGACCAGGCGCATCAGGATATGAAGGTGACGGACTGGTCGAAAGCGACATTGGACCAGCTTATTGCGGGATTAAAACATCCGCAACTGAATACGAGGCTGAAAGTAGCTGACAGGATCGTGGATACCTGGAAAGAGAAAGCTGTCTTGCCCGTGAAGGCCTCGCTGGTGGGTAATGTGGATGCGAGTGCTTATGTGCATGCATTGTGGGTTTTGCAAAGATTGCATGCATTGGATAACTCCGTGCTGAGCAGCGCGCTGCACCATCAGGACCCGGTGGTCCGTGTCCATGCATTCAGGATTCTTCTGGATGGGGAGGAGCTGGCGGGCGACCAGTACGGGGCGACCGTTCAAGCTTTAAATGATAAGGACCCGTTTGTTCAGCGCACGGCTGCGGAGGTATTGGGACACTTTCCGAAGTCGGATAACCTTGCATTGTTGATGGATCTTTATACCAAAACAAATGCTGAGGATACGCATTTGAAATATACGGCAATGCTTAGCGTCAGGAACACTATTCGCGACAAGAGCGTAATGTGGCGGATTCCTGGTATGAAATGGACAGATGATCAGGCTGCATTAATGACCAGGGCGATGCTTGACATTCCGTCGGGTGCGGCGGCATCATTTGTACTGGATTACACATTGACCCATGATCTGTCTTCTCAGGAGCTCGTCAAAAATCTGGAATACATTGGTCGGCATGTTTCGCCTTACCAGCTGGAAAAGGCTATTGATCTGATCAATGAAAAATTTGCCAGTGATCCTGAAACGCAGCTTTCGTTATACAAAACCATTCAGGCGGGTGTAAAACAAAGCGGTACTGCGCCGGGGCAAAAGCTGATTGCCTGGGGGAGCAGCCTGTCTGCAAAATTTCTGGGGAATATTTCTGAAAATACAGATCTGTGGAAAAACAGGCCTGTTGTAAAAACCAGCGAACCGATTAATCCCTGGATGGTTTCCGAAAGTTTTCTGACCAATGTAATGCCTGCTTTCAGGATTATTTTGAGTGAAAAAAACGGTTACGCACCTAAGGCAGTTTTATATTCGGTACCATTTAAGTTGCCGACAACGCTTAAAGTGAATGTTTTTGATAATGATATTCACAATACAGCCTCAAAAAAAGGCATTTCCAATAATGCAGTCAGGATCAGGCTTGCGAATGGTACGCTGGCAGGAGAGTACCGGCTTAATCAGGTTGAAACAAGCCAGTTTAAAGATCTCATCAAAAACGCTACCTTTCATCTGAATGCGTTTGAGGGGCAAATGGGGTATATTGAAGTGGTTGACAGTTCCTACATTGGCTCAGCGGGCATTGGCAAACTGGAACCTGCCGTGCTTGAAATACCAGCCAAAGCGCCGTCAGTATTGACAGACCAGCGCGTGGCGGCGGCGGACATTGCTGGCGAGTACAAGATCAAATCCCTGGAACCCGACTTGCAGCGACTGGTAAAAGCCCCGTGGATGGATTATCGGGTGAGAAGTGCCGCTGCGGGAGCTTTGATGAATATGGATCCCAATGCTAATGCGCCGGTTCTGGCTGGGGTGTTCGACAATCCTGCCGAGTTACCTGCATTGAGAGAAAAACTGGCGGGGTACCTGGGCCAGGCATCTTCGCCTTCTATATATGAATTATTAAAAAAGCAACTCGCAGGAGGCGCGAGAAATTTGCAGGTGGCGATCGCGACAGTGCTGGCCAATACTTCGGAAGGAATTGGGTATTTATTAAATGCGTTGAAAAACGAGGAGGCTAATGCGGACATTGCCAATGAAATTCCGGTGAAAGAGCGGTTTTCGATCAATGCAAATTCTGCTCAGCAAATAGAAATGGACAAGTTTCTCAGTGCCGGGGCAGACGAGCGGGCGGAAAGACAAAAACTGATCGACGGCAGAATAGCGGCTTTCAAACCGTCGGAAGGTGTTGCTGATGCAGGAAAAGCAGTTTTTGTGCAGAATTGCAGCTCTTGTCACCAGATACAGGGCTCAGGAGGAATGATCGGTCCGCAACTCGACGGCATTGGAAACTGGGGGCATAAGGCATTGACGCAAAAAATACTCGACCCGAACAGGAATATAACTGAGGCTTTCAGGACTTATAACATTACATTGAAAAATGACAAGACGATGACAGGGCTGTATCGCAGGACTGAGGGGGAAGCGATGGTTTTTGCAGACCTGACTGGGCAGGAGTTTTCGGTGGCCAAAAATGACATGAAAGAGTACCGGGCATCCAAATACACCTTAATGCCTGATCAGTTCAGAAACATGATTCCTGAAAAGGATTTTTATGCCTTGCTGGATTATCTGCTGAGTGTTAGGTAGTTTTTGTTAATGAATGAATGAATGAATGAATGTTAAAATCCTAAATCCAGCTTAACTGATGAAAATTGTTTTAAGAAAAATGAAGTGGCTGAGTCTCACGCTGATCGCACTATTGGCATTACCGGTCGCGCAGGCGCAGACCAAAGCAAAAAAAGGACATGCTGTTGCATTCAAAAAACAGGAACTGACCAAGAAATTCATTGCCGAGGGAGCCGCGATGGGTGATGTTAATAAAGATGGTAAAAAAGACGTGCTTGCGGGTGCTTACTGGTTTGAAGCTCCGAGTTGGAAAGCCCATGAACTGGCCAAGCCGGACTCGTTTATTGTGAATGGGAGTTACAGTGACTCTTTTCTGGATTTTGCGATGGACGTAGACCAGGATGGATGGATTGATTTGATTAGGATAGACTGGCCGGGAAAGGCGGCTGTTTGGCATGAAAATCCGAAGGGAAAACCGGGCTACTGGCCTACGCATGTTATTCACTCGTCGGTAGGAAATGAATCGCCGCAGTTGGTGGATATCGACGGTGACGGACGACTGGACTTACTTTGCAATGATCCAACTGCCAAAAAAGTAATATGGCTGAAATGCCCGTCGAAAAAAGGGGACGGTACCTGGGAGAAATATACAATTAGTAATGATGAGAAAAATTCCACGCATATGTACACGCATGGGATTGGGTATGGTGACATTAATGGCGATGGGCGCAAGGATGTGGTGGTAAGAAGCGGCTGGTGGGAAGGACCGGAAGGTGGTCCGGCAAAACAGGCGAAAGACGCAGACTGGAAATTCCATGCCGCTGACCTGGGGCAGGATTGTTCTCAAATGTACGTGCTGGACCTGAACGGCGACGGTTTGAATGATGTGATCAGTGCTTCTGCACATAATTATGGAATTTGGTGGCATGAGCAGGGAAAAGACGAACAGGGTAATGCGATCTGGAAGCATCATGATATTGACAAGTCATTTTCTCAGACTCATGGAGTAGCCTTACAAGATCTTAATGGTGACGGAAACCTTGATTTAATCACTGGTAAGCGTTATTTCGCGCACAATGGTAACGATCCGGGCGAGTTTGAACCGGCGGTTGTAAACTGGTACGAGTACAAACCCGGCAAAACGCCGACATGGATCAAGCATGAAATCGATAATGACTCGGGAGTGGGACTGCATGTGACGGTGGAGGACATTAACAATGACGGGCTGCTGGACATTGTGACCGGCAATAAAAAAGGTGTACGCGTTTTTACCCAGCAAAAAGGGAAATAGCATATGAAGTTCGGGATCAATACCTATCTGTTTTCCTCGCCGTTCACGAACGAGAGTGTTTCATGGTTTCCCAAGTTCAAGGAATGGGGCTTCGATTTCGTAGAAATTGCAGTGGAAGATCCGGCCAACATTGATCCCGAATTTGTAAGAAAAGCATTGGACGACTGTGATCTGGAATGTCGCTCCGTGTGCGCCGCAACCGGGCCGGGACGTGACCTTCGGGGCAACAGAAAAGAGCAGATCACTTCGCTTGACTATGTTCAGGCATTGATTGATATAGCACCAATATTGGGAAGCAGTTTGGTTGCAGGGCCCATTTATTCGGCAGTAGGGAGGGCCAGTCTCGTACCCGAAGATAAGAAACATGCGCAATGGAGTAATGTTGTCAAAAACCTCAAAATACTGACTAAATATGCTGAGGAGCACCATGTGAAGCTCGCTATCGAGCCACTTAATCGCTATGAAACTGATTTTATCAATACCTGTGATCAGGCGCTGCAAATGATCCATGATGTGGGTAGTGATTCTTTGATGGTTCATCTGGATTCTTTTCACATGAATGTGGAGGAAAAAGACCCGGCCCTTGCGATACGGAAAGCAGGGGATAAGCTGGCATTGTTGCATGCTTCCGGCAGCGACCGAGGCACGCCGGGCGGTGACCAGATCAACTGGGACCGAATATTCGCGGCGCTGGACCATATTAATTACCAGGGAGATATCGTCATCGAATCCTTCACACCCGATGTCCTGGTTATTGCCAAGGCAGCATCCATCTGGCGCCAGGTCGAACCGTCCCGCGAAGCAATCGCTGTCGACGGGCTGAAATTTTTGAGGTCACTGGCCTTTTGAATTTGGTTTTCGGTATTATTGTAGTATTGTATTTCAATAACAACAATGCTATGATTACCACACTAGAACAACTGGATTTTAACAATCAGTACACCTATGCCGATTATCTAAATTGGCATTTCAAGGAACGTCTGGAATTGATACGAGGGTACATTTATAAAATGTCTCCCGCTCCGTCACGTAGACATCAGGCAATTGTCTGGAACTTGAACGGCGTTATATGGAGTCATTTAAAAGGTCAAAGTTGCCGGGCATATACCGCACCGTTTGACGTCAGACTTCCTATAAGAGACAAAAAAAGCAATCAGGAAATTACAACAGTTCTTCAACCAGATATCTGCGTAATTTGTGATCACTCCAAGCTGGATGACCAGGGGTGTCTGGGAGCTCCTGATTTGGTAATTGAGGTTCTTTCTCCCGGGAACTCCAATAAGGAAATGAAGCAGAAGTTCGACGTTTATGAAGAGAGCGGTGTAAAGGAATATTGGGTGGTGTATCCCGAGTACGAACATGTGCTGATCTTCACGCTGGATGAATCCGGGAAATTTATCGGACAGCATCCGAAGGTTAACGGAGAGATCTTAAAATCCGTAGTGTTTCCGGAACTTGCAATTGATTTGACTGATATCTTCACTGATAAATGATCAATGTGCTTCTTTTTGTATTTTCTGTAAAATAGTAATTGGTCATTTCGGTATTTATCAGGATTATTAATGGTAAATATCTAATTTGTGCGAATACTCTACTTTCGCTCCTATGACCAGATATGTAATTTTTCTCGCCTTTTTACTCTTCCCGGGTACAAAGGAGAAAGCCTTCGCTCAGCAAAAACCTTCTTATAAACAGGCCGAAATTCTTTGGGATACCTGGGGAGTGCCGCACATTTATGCCAAAAACGATGAAAGTCTTTTCTATGCATATGGCTGGGCGCAGGCTCAGAACCATGGGGACCTTGTGCTGCAATTGTATGGGCAGGCGAGAGGACGCGGGGCCGAATATTGGGGTGAAAAATATGCGGAAGCTGACAAATGGGTAATCACCAACAGTATTTACGAGCGCGCAGGAGAATGGAACAAGGTTCAGAAACCGGCCATGCGGAAATGCCTGGATGCATTTGCCCGCGGTATCAATGATTATGCAGCTAAAAACGCCGACAAGATCAGCAATGCTGCCAAACTGGTTTTGCCAGTTAACGCTACGGATGTGATCGCTAATGCACATCGCGTGACGCATTACGTGTTTCTGGCACCTTCTGCCAAAGTTGCGGCCGCGCTGGCTGCGCAAGGTGAAAAGAATGGATCGAATGCGTGGGCGATTGGTCCCAAAAAATCGGCGAGCGGCAATACGTTGTTACTTACCAATCCACATTTGCCCTGGAACGATCTCTACACGTATTTTGAGGCTCAGTTGGTAGCGCCCGGTATTAATTCCTACGGCATTTCCAGAATGGGTTTTCCGGTTCTGACCATGGCATTCAATGAAACAGGCGGCTATTCGCAAACTGTCAATACCAATGACGGACAGGATTTTTACGAACTGAAAACCGTGGATGGCGGCTACCTGTACGACGGGAAAATAAAGTCATTTGAACAAAAAGAAAAAATATTTAAAATCAGACAGACTGACGGCAGTTTTGTGGAAGAGAAACTGACTATCAAACATTCAGTTCACGGGCCTGTCGTCAGCGACAAGGGCGGACGCACGATTGCGATGCGCGTGGCGGGACTTAACCAGTCGGGGATATTTGAGCAGTATTGGGAAATGTCGAAGGCCGGGGATTTTAAAGCATTCGAGGCCGCAGTTAGCAAATTGCAGATTCCGATGTACACACTGATGTTCGCTGATAATAAAGGGAATATTTTCAATCTTTTCAACAGCGAGGTCCCGGTACGGCCTACCGGAGACTGGAAGTACTGGTCAGGTATCGTCAGAGGGGATACTTCGGCTACATTGTGGACGAAAACACATCCTTACAAAGATCTGCCGAAAGTCCTGAACCCGGATACGGGTTGGTTGCAAAACACCAACGAGCCACCTTGGACTACGACCTGGCCTATCGTCAATAAACCTGCTGACTTTCCTGGCTACATGGCGCCGCCGTTGACGATGTCGTTCCGTACCATTGGATCGGTGAGAATGTTGATGGATCCCAAAAAAATCACCCTGGACGAATTCATTGCATTGAAACTAAATACAAAAATGGAGCTCGCTTCCCACATTCTGCCCGATCTGATTGCAGCGGCTGAAGCGAACGGAAGTGCAGAAGCCAAAGAAGCGGCGACGGTACTCGCCAAATGGGACCAATTGACTGAAACCACTAGTAAAGGCGCATTTCTGTTTGATCAGTTTGTGAGGAAATGGGTAGGCGGCAGCAGTAAGCTCGGCACATTGAGTACCGAATCGACCTTATTTGCGAAGGCCTGGGATGCTAAGGATCCTGTGAATACACCCAGGGGAATTGCCGACAAGGAAGCTGCTGTAAAAGCCTTGCTGGCGGTAGCGAAAGAGGTCAAGGAAAAGCACGGCTCCATTGACGTTGCCTGGGGCGATGTTTTCCGGTTCAGGATCGGGGATGTAGATGTGCCGGGCAATGGTGGTTCGGGCTTTATGGGTGTTTTTCGGACAATGACATTGGCTGCGACCCAGGACGGAAAGTATGCGCCATCTCATGGCGAAACCTATGTAGCTGCCATTGAATTTTCTAAGCCATTGAAAGCAAATGTGTTGACCAGCTACGGTAATGCGTCGCAGCCAGGTTCCAAACATCATTCGGATCAGTTGCAGCTACTGTCGGACAAGAAGCTGCGGCCTGTTTGGTTTACTAAAAAAGAAGCTGAGGATAACCTTTCGGAACGCACGGTATTTGAATAAAATGCTATTTATCAATCAATAAAAAAGTCCCAGGAGTGGTGAAACTGCCTGAGACTTTTTTATTACGACAATGTTGTATCGACTACGCTGTCAATTCTTCTTCCAGGTGTGAGGCGCTCAGTTGTAGCACCTCGGTTGTTCTTGCCCTGGTTTTGGCGGCGAAATCAGCATCATCAGCAAGCGACTTACCGAATGACGGGATAATTGTTTTGAACTGAGCCTGCCATTCCGGAGATTTTGCGTCTTTAAAACACTTATGAATGAGGTCGAGCATGATCGAAACGGAAGTAGAAGCTCCCGGAGAAGCGCCCAGCAATGCAGCCAGGGAACCATCAGCGGCGGTAACCATCTCTGTTCCAAATTCAAGAACCCCACCTTCTTTTTTATCTTTTTTAATGACCTGTACCCGCTGACCAGCTGTTTCAAGGTCCCAGTCTTCCAGGCGCGCCTCTGGCAGGTAATCCTTCAATGCTTCTAAACGGTCCTGCGGCGACTGCCTCACCTGATCGATCAGGTATTTGGTGAGGGGAATGTTATGTATCCCTGCCGCCAGCATTGGTTTGATATTATTCAGCTTAATGGAAAGAGGCAGATCGAGGTAAGAGCCATTTTTTAGGAACTTCGTAGAAAACCCTGCGTATGGTCCAAAAAGTAGCGCTTTTTTATCATCTATTACCCGGGTGTCCAAATGAGGGACTGACATAGGCGGTGAACCTACCGAAGCCTTTCCGTACACCTTTGCCTGGTGTTTTTCAATGATTTCAGGCTTGTTGCACACTAGCCATTGACCACTTACCGGAAATCCACCGAAACCTTTGCCTTCGGGAATACCCGATTTTTCAAGAAGCGGTAAAGAACCTCCCCCTGCACCTATGAAGACAAACCAAGTTTGAACCTTGCGACTTTCACGGGTTTCACGGTCTTTTACCTCAATATTCCAAGCCCCTTCACGGTTTCGCTTTAGGTCTTCGACTTCATGGTTGAGATACAAGTTTACGCCTTCCTGTTTTTCAAGATAGTCGAACATAGACCTGGTCAGCGTGCCGAAATTAACGTCAGTACCGAGCGCCATTCTGGTAGCGGCCACGTTTTCATCAGGATTCCGGCCATCCATCACCAACGGAATCCAGTTACTGATCTCATTTTTGTCCTCGGTATATTCCATACCCTGGAAAAGATGATGGCCGGTGAGGGCGGTGAAGCGTTTGTGGAGATAATCAACATTTTCACTTCCCCACACGAAACTCATGTGTGGAATATTGTGGATAAATGTATCAGGTGATGCTACGATCCCATTTTCGACGAGGTATGCCCAGAACTCCTTGGAGACTTCAAAGGACTCGGCAATTTTAATCGCTTTTTTGATTTCGACGGAGCCATCTTCCAATTGCGGCGTGTAGTTTAGTTCACAAAAGGCAGAATGTCCTGTTCCAGCATTATTCCATGCGTCGGAACTTTCGGCAGTCACACGGTCGAGGCGCTCGAAAATAGAAATTGAAATGGAAGGACTTAATTTTTTGAGCAGTACCCCCAGGGTAGCGCTCATGATACCGGCCCCAATCAAAACTACATCAGGGGAGCTCGTTTTTGAAGACTTTTTGGTGTTCATCACGAAAAAAGTAAATATGTTAGAATGGGCCTTGGCCCGGAAAAATACAAAATGCAATAGGATAACAACGATCCTAACACTATTTGTTTCGAAAATAGTATAATTTAAAAAATAAAAGTTATGACAGGTTACAAGTTCTTGACAGGGGGCAATTAAAACTTGAATAGTTTTAATAATGCCAATGGTGGGGGCATAAAAAAAGGATACCAGAATGGTATCCTTTTTTTATGGAAGATTTAATTCTCGGGTCAATCAGCATGAATAACGTCAGCTTCAGTAAGACCCAATGATTTCATTGTTTCCTCGTAATTGGAATAATCTAAATTCAGTCTTGCCTTATACTTTGTAACCGGGATAATTACAGCACGAATGTCTTGAAAATCACGTTCCGGAGGTGTAGCCTGGTCTTCTGACCATCTTTCAGGGATCAATGCAACATACAGTCGGGTATTCAGGTACCGGCTGTAAAAACTAAAGTCCGTAAACGTTGACAGCCCATTCCAGTAAGCCTTTCCAGGCATTCCCCAAACTCTGTTGTTTGCGGTAACATAAACTTGTATCACACTATTAGCAAGGACCACGGAATCTGCCGGGGTCAAAAGCAATTTCCCAAAAACAAATCCTCCTGATTCGCTTTTCACGGGGCCGGTTGATATTACCATCGCACCTATCCCATCTAGTCCCTTAGTACCCGTATCACCTTTGGGCCCTTGTGCGCCTGGGGTACCATTTACTCCCGCCGGACCTGCGGCTCCTGCTGGGCCTACATCACCTTGATCTCCTTTACAACCTGCAAAAAAAATAGCAAGACTAAAAAATGCTACGATAGTTAAATTCTTCAGCATAGTTTCAATGAGTTTGATTAGTCAATAAACGTATATGAGCAAATTAAGTACAAAAATTCACAAATACCTATGATCGGGGGAACTCAGATTTTCAACAAGTCACTTTCTCTTTACAGAAGTGTGTTTTAAGTCTAATGTTTTACTGAAAAAATTGTACCAACTACTTTTCAAAATTTGCTTTCCCACTTTTAGAGTGGCCATTTAAAGAGTTGGAAATTTGTAGAATTTTGCTAATTATATCAATAATGTCACGAACCATTGCTATTTTTAATAAATTTTTGCACTATTATATTATAAACATATGAGCAAACGCACATTTACGAAACTTTTTTTACCCGCCTTTATTTTATGCACACTGACGATTGGGAGTCTATTTGCACAAGTGGGGTGGAACGGGTCGTTTGGAAACGACTGGCTTGCAAACAAGTATTCTCAGAAATGGCTGAAAATCGGAATTTCTACAAAAGGAATACAACGGGTTACCCTGCCGGGTGGCTTTATGAATGGCGCGGCTGCAAATACACTTCATTTGTACCATCGCGGAGTGGAAGTAGCATTAATCAGTGCGTCAGTAACGCAAATTGAATTCTATGGCGTACCTAATGACGGGAGTTCTGACTCTTTGCTTTACAGACCGTACAAGGCCAGATTGAATCCCTATTACAGCCACTACTCAGACGAGAGCTCCTATTTTCTGACAATCGGATCACCCGATGGAAAAAGGGCGGTGGTCGAGAATATCAGTGATCCAAGTGGGAGCCAGCTTCTTGAATATCATATTCAAACCCAGATCAATGCTTTTTCGGACGATTATGCACACGCAACCCAAACTTCTATCAGGCCAATTACCATCAACAGTTTCATGGAAGACGGTCAGACAAGGACAAGTTTTCGATACATCGACTCCGATGGTCACCCTATCCAGTTTGGCTTTGTCAAAGATCTGGCTACTAATGTGGTTCAGAGAGCCGATGATTTTGTTCCTCTTGAAGTTAAAAATCAGTTCGGTAACGAAAGCCCTGCTTTAAAAGTACTGGTTTTTGGTCGCTCGGCTTACGCTCCAAATGGTGTTAACACAAGAAATGTCCATCTGTTTATGGGACAAACCAAAGCTAGCATGAATGATGTTGGTCAGGTATCTATCAACGGATTTAGTCCGGCCTTCATCAATGTCAATACCAATTTAAGCCATTTTTTAAACGGTAAATCTTTTATCGGGTTCAATCTGGATTCGCCAAAAACCGAGCTTTATTATGATAGATTTGCAATAGGCTATTATGAATTGGCTTACAAGCAGTTGATTGATATGCAAGGTCTGTCATCTTTCAATTTCAACTTTCCGGGCGCAGCTCAGGGATCGAAAAGTAAAATCGTAGTTACAACACCTCCAGGAGCGGGCACACTGAAATTTTACGATATTTCAGATCACAAAAACCCAAGAATCATTACCGGGACTGCTGCAAGCCTACTGTTTTCAAGACCAAATAATAAGCCACTTAACTTGTTAGCTACTACGGTAACAACAGATGTTGACCCCGGCAAAGTAAACACTGTACAGTTCCCTCAAATAAATAAAGCAGACTACGATTATTTGATCGTTTCCAACACTACACTTGAAAACGCAGCGGGAGAGTTTGCTTCTTATCGGAAGAATGCAAGCCCGGGACGAAAATATAAAACAGGCGTTTTTAAAATTGCAGACTTGTATAACCTGTTTAACTACGGAGAGCCAAGCCCTCTGGCGATCAGGAGATTCGTAGATTATATGGTTTCAGACGGCAATAAAGACAGGTATCTTTTGCTCATGGGCAAATCGGCGTCTGTAAACTACAGAATCACCAAGGAACTTCCTAACGAGGTCCCTACCTGGGCTTTCCCAGGCTCTGATGTTTTGACGATCGAGGGTTTGCAAGGGGCTCAAGGTGATGTGCAGGTAATTCCTGTGGGTCGCATACCAACCGAGAGCAATACGGAGGCTATTGCTTATCTGAACAAAGTAAAAAATTATGAGGCGGCTACTACTGGACTAGGTTGGAGAAAAAATGTAGCCCATATAAGCGGTGGTAAGACATCGGGTGAAATAAGTGACCATGCCCTTAATCTTTCAACGGCTGCTCAGAAGGTAAAACTGCCGGCATTTAATGGGAAAGTATATACAGCTGTAAAACCTGTCGTTACGGACGCTAACATTCAAAATGATACACTTCACTACCACGTCAATTCAACTCCAGTTACGCCAAATGGTGCCGGTGGAATTGGACTAATAACTTATTTTGGACATAGTGCGCCGCACGTGACAGATTATAATTTCGGATACATTTCTGATCCTGTTAAGAAGTTTGATAATCCTGGTAGATACCCTATCATATTTTACAATGGCTGTGACGTGCTTGACGTGTTTCAAAATAAATTTGCATTGACCGTTAACACATCGACCTCACGGCCTCAATCCTTAGACTGGCTTTTGAGCGACGGAAAAGGCGCGATTGCGGTGTTTGGTAACTCTTGGTCAGGCTTTGCAACAAGCTGCAACGACTATATGCAACGTGTTTATGCAGAAATGTTCGGCAAGAGTGACCTCGAACGTCAGCCGATTGGAAAGATTTTGCAGACCGCATCTCAGCTGACTAAACAGGCAGGAGGTTTTAGGGTTGGTGCAGAGAATGCCAGAACAGAGGTTGTTTACATTCAAAATCAAGCCCAAGTTCATCAGACAGTTCTTCTGGGTGATCCTGCACTTAGGATATTGCTTACTACCGAGGGCGGGCTTCCCGTTGACCTAATCACTTTTTCCGCGATAGCTGTTGGCGCTAATAAGGTTGACGTAACTTGGAAAACAGCTTCCGAGATCGATAACAGCCATTTCATTGTTGAGAGAAGCTACAACGCGAAAAACTTTGAAGAAATAGGCCGCGTCGAAGGAAAAGGAGATAAGAGTACAGAAAGTGTGTATACTTTTATTGATAGTAAACCGCTTTCAGGAACCAGCTATTATCGTCTAAAACAGGTTGATGAATCATTCAAGAATTCAGACGGATTATTGGTGGATGGTAATACGACCTTATCGAAAATAGTATCAGTTGACAGGCAGGGAACGAGTCTTGTGAATATTTATCCAAACCCTACAGCAGACTTTGTCGAAATATCCTTGGATGCACCCGTAAAAATTAAGTCCTGGACTATCCTGGATGTTAACGGAGTTACCAGAAAAACTGGAAAAGGTGTTAAAGCGGAGCTGACGGGTCTTTCTACTGGCAGTTATGTGCTGAAAATTACAACGGAGAATAACGATGTTTACTATCAAAAAGTGGTTAAGAAATAGCAGGTTATAGTTCAAACTACACACTAATGTACTTTAAAATAAGACGATTACTTGGTTTGGTGGCGCTACTCGTGGTAATAGCAGGAGCAGAGGAGGCGTGCGCGCAGTTCTCAGCACCTTATGCAGATAGCTGGATAACCTATAATAAGCCTTATGTAAAAATTGGAGTTGGAAAAAAGGGGCTTCATCGAATTCCCTTTTCTTCGTTACCGAAAACTTTTGCAGTAAGCGCTCCCGAAAAGCTACAATTATGGAGAAGGGGTAAACAGGTTTCCATCATAAGCGTTGCAAACAATGAAATTTTATTTTATGCGGTATTAAATGACGGCAGCAGCGACTCGTTGCTGTACCGCCCGATGAGCTCCCGTCTGAATCCGTACTGTAGTATGTATTCAGACGAGGGATCATACTTTTTAACGAATGGAGAATCGGTTGGTTTGCGTGCAAAAGTGATTAACCAACCCATTGATACCAAGGTTGAACCACTGGCTTACCACAATGAGCTTACTACAAAAGTGTTTACCGAAGAGTATTCTTTGAGTACGAAATCCGCTATTCAAAAAGATTATCTCAATAGTTATTTTGAGTTGGCAGCCAGCAAAACCGGCGTCACAACAAAAGTTGGGACGTTGCTCAGCCATAGTTTCGAGTTGACAAACGTTGCCGACAAACTGGCTAAGGCATACATTAAATTGCTTGTGCATGGCAGAAGCAATAATGACCATAAAATTGAGGTTCTAATTGGGAAAGACGCTGAATCCTTACGGTTAGTCAATTCCATTAATAATAGCGGCTACGCTGGCACAGAATACTCGTTCGAATTGAAGGCAGGCGATATTGGGCCGGATAATAAAGGGGTGCTCGCTCTAAGAGCTGTTGGTACCGCCCAGTTTGAACGATTTTCACTCGCCTATTATTCGATTGGATACGCTCAGAGTCTTAACATGGATGGGCAATTAAGCAAGGAGTTCAGGTTAAATCCAGGCACGGTTACATGGAATAGAGCTCAAATCAACGGTACGCCTGTCAATTCAGTGGTAATGGATGTGACTGACAGCGATAATCCTGTGATGATTCAGGGTTCCTATCAAAATCTAATGATTCCCAGAACCCCGGGAAAGCTTTCAACCCTGTTAACCACCAAAGAAGTAACCAGCGTCCTGCCGGAGAAAATGAAGGAAGTTACTTTTAAGAAGATCGCCGCGAAAGAGCCTAATTACATTATTATTACAACGGATCCGCTCATAGACGGAGCGACCCAATACGCCAACTATCGGGCCTCTGTGGAAGGAGGCGGGTTCAAGCCTCTGGTTGTTAAAATCAAGGATATTTACAACCAGTTCAATTATGGTGAGCCTAGTCCACTTGCGATCAAGCGGTTTATGGCTTATATGATCGGAGAAGGGGGGAAGGACAAGTATCTCTTCCTGATAGGAAAATCCATTACCAATAATGAAAGGATGATTAGAGAGCTTCCTGATGAGGTTCCCTCGATGGGCTTTCCGGCTTCTGACATCTTATTGGTTAGCGGCTTATTGGGGGCCGATCAGGACATTCCTGCTGTACCGGTTGGAAGACTTTCCGGGATATCCACTCAAAATGTGCTGGACTATTTACAGAAGGTAAAGGACTACGAACAAAATGTAGTAGGCGATTATGGTTGGCGCAAAAATGTTCTTCATCTGAATGGTGGCAAAAACGTTGGCGAGATAACCCAGTTGAAAGGATTGCTAAATGACCTGGAACCAACTATTGTCAATGGAGTTGTCGGTGGCAGGGTCACCCCTTATGTGAAACAACAGCCAATTGCCGAAGTGGAGTCCGTAAATATTACGTCGGATGTTAATAACGGGGTGGGGCTAATCACCTATTTTGGGCATGGTTCTCCTGTGATAACGGATCTGGATATGGGCTACATCACAGACATATCCCGTGGGTATAATAATTCGAAAAAGTATCCAATGATGTATTTTAATGGTTGTGGGGTTGGTGATATTTTTATGAATCGTTTTAATCCCAATCCGAGTGCGGGAGACCGGATTACACTTTCGCTGGACTGGATATTGGCTCCTAACAAAGGGGCAATCGCGATAATTGCCAATTCTTTTGAGAGTTTTGTCAGTCCCTCGGCTAGATATCTGCAGCAACTATATACTAATATGTTTATAGAACCGACGACCGTTAATTTATCAATTGGTAAAATTCAACAAGCCGTCGCAAACACAATTGTTACAAAGAATAGAGATGTGTACAGTATTTCCAATGTGCACCAAACAGTGCTACAAGGCGATCCTGCACTGAAGTTGATAACAGTCGATAAACCAGACTACTCTTTAAATCCTGAGGAAAGTATCACCCTATATTCTAAATCAGGTTCAGAATCCTTTGAGAAATCGGACTCTATCAGACTGGCTGTTTTTGTTTCTAACGAAGGGCGTTATTTGCAAGGACAGCAAATACCTCTGCTGGTCACATATTTTGGAAGTAAAGGAAATAAAATTGGCAGCAAAATGCTAAAGTCTTTCCCATTTAAGGATACCTTGTCGATTTCTTTCCTTAATTCAAAAGACATTCAAAAAATACAGGTAATTATTGATCCAAATCATTTACTCAGTGAACTGAGTATCAAAAATAACGTATCCGAGTTGGAGGTCGATTGGGATATGATTAAAGACAAATATCTATTCACCTCTGCCAATAACAAAGATGTGATCCCGCCTATTCTCAGCGTCGAGTTTAACGGTACGATTTTAAAGGAAAAGCAGGTTATTGATTCAAATCCTTCGATCACGTTCAAAGTGCAGGACGATAGGTTTATATTTCCAGACACAGCACTGGTAGACATTTTCGTCAAGCGTTGCGCGGATAATTCATGTGATTTTAAAAAGGTGATTTATTCAAAGATAGACATGGCCATAGATTCCATCGATAATCACGCATTCCAAATAACTTATTCAACGAATGATTTCGCAATTGGCCAGTATGAGCTTCTGGTGAATGTAAAAGATCGGGCGGGAAATTCCAGCATTCAGCCATATAGAATTAGCTTCACCATTGCCGAGATGCCTCTCAATACTGCCACGTTAGTAGCGAGTCCAAATCCTGCGTCCTCTTATGTCAAATTTAGTATTACAGTAGAAAAGGGTCTTATCTACAAGACGGCCAAATTCATGATATATAACCAGGCGGGTATTTTGATTGAAGAAAGGCAGGTGTCCTTTCCAAAGGCTACTTCACAGGCAGAGTGGTATTGGTCTCCATCCTTCGCATCATCCGGATTGTACGCATATAAGATTATTATGCTGAATGATAGTAATCAGTCTGTAAAAATCTTTAATGGGAAACTCGTATTGGTAAGGTAAGTGCTGATGTAAGGCAGGGCAAATATCATTTGTTGCCCTTATACCATTCCAGCCAGATAGCAAGTGAAATGGTGCGTGAAATCAGGATAAGTGTGTTATTTTTTTGCGGATACGGAATTCTGTCATTTTTTAAAATCGACAGCTGATGTTCGAATTTTGTACGGTTAACGTAGTTCCAGACTTCGGAAGTTTGCATTAGCAAGTCGCGAGCCTGTTGATAAGTGCGGAGAACAATTTGCTGTCCTAATGACCGAACAACGGTTTTGGTGCTTCTCCGGCGTACGTGTTCCGGTAACAGGCCCTTCATTGCTTCGCGGAAATGAGCCCTTCCAATACCATCCCCAAACTTGATAACATCAGGGACGGCCAGGCAAAGTTCAAACAGATCCGTATCATAGAAAGGGGAGCTGTTTGTGATGTTGTAGTGCTTGCTTATAGCGAATACATCTTCGTTTGAAAAAATAGTATGTGTGTGAAAAATATCTGCAAATGCAGAATGCTGTTCTTGTGAATGGCCGTTTTCCAAAAGTTCTGTAATATTTGTCAAGTCATCGTGCCTGGACAGTGCTAAGAGATCATCGTTTAAAATTGAATATACAGGTGTAAAATGACCTTTTTTTACCTTATCCAGAAGTCCTTTGCCACCCGCCTTGAGAAGATAGGAGTAGGAGATATCAAAATTGGAAGATATTTCGGTGAAGATCTTATTCAACTCTCTCCAATTTCTGCGAAATGCTAGTTGCGATAACTTCCTGAAGAACAAATTGTTCAGAACTATTTCGTATTTTCTGTCTTCCGAATAATTCTCCCAGTCGCGAAATTTATGTGAATTTGAGTAGAATGAAGCTCTTTTCCTGGCGAGAGTCTTCACCAAACTCCAATTTCGCTTGTCAAAAGCTAGACCTATTGCTTCTAATCCGCTGCCAACGATAGAGTCACCACCAGTTCCATTGAAAATTGTATTGCAGCCAAGATCTTTTGCGAACTGCATAAGGCTAGCGGTGCCTGATGGCGAAATCAGCATGGATGAAGGTTGACCAGCCAGTGCGGTGAAAGTCGAAAGTAATCTAAAATCCTCTTCGGACTGCAGTATCTCGTGATGAACAGATCCTATTTTCTCCGCTACACTCATTGCATAGAGATTTTCGTCGGTATCAAGTGTGTTTGATTTATTATAAAGCGTATGTAGAGGTTGCTCCGGATGTAAGAACTTAATGATTGTGCTGACTGAAGACGAATCCATACCGCCACTCAGATGAGATGCTGAGAGTTGAAAGCCGGGCCGCAAATTTCGTTTTATAGAGTTTATGAAAATATGACGAAACTCCTCAGCAAATTCTTCGACCCTTGATAAATTTGACCATTTTGACGGGCTGAGTTTGGTATAGGTTCTAGTTGAAGCAGCTTGAAAATCGAGAGTTACGAGGCATCCCGGAGGAACCGCCCGAACTCTCTCATAGAAAGTTTCATCCGTGTAAGGAATGGTAGCTTCTGCCAATACGGTTCCGTATAAGGCCAGCCGTTGCAAATTAACGCTAAGGTGGACTTTGACAAAGGGATTTGCTACTAGCGAAGGTAAATCGGTTGAAAAAGCAATGATTTCGTCCGAAAGTTGGAAGTAGTAAAATGGAATAAGACCAAAAACATCTCTTGACAAATACAGTTTTTTGACCTGCGTATCGTACCAAGCGCACACGCCAATGGCACTATTCCGCTGTTGAACAAGAACGCCTTCCAAAGAAAAAGAGACAAAATGTTGAGTTTTTGAATCACTCAACCATCTTGTCTCTTCATGCTCGGAGTTTGAAATAACCCCCAAAAAGTTGGAAGGAAAAATCCTTATGTCTTCATTGAACTTTACTCCTAGATATCCATTCTCTAATAGTATAAATTTATCGTATTTCCGATTAAGGAGGTCGATTGAAATGGACTTTTTCTTCTTAAAGAAAAAACCTTCAAGCAACATAACGACAATTCAACATTTTTAATAGCAATTCCGGATTAAACTTCACCTATTCAGTAAAGTTAAGTTCGTTTGTCAACTCGTCAAGACTTCCTCCTGTTTTTCCCTTTGTCAATTTTGCTACATTACCGAATCTGTTCAGAACCGGTTTACGGTAAGACTTTTTTGTCTGTGTAGAGTGCGATGTCACTGTTCTCATTTTGAATTTGTTATATGATTAATACCAGTATCCAGCGTAAATTTAGTCAGATAAATTTAATTTCCAAACTTTAGAAACATTGAATAGGAAAAAATCAAGTCCATATATATTTGTAACCGGTGCGCATCCGATTCTATTTGCCTCCGAATTCGAGTATTTTCCTCGATTTGTGAGTTCCTGACTCTATTTTACCCGAACCAATGCAGTCTTCATTCTGACAAAGTTCATAAAAAGTTTGGTCATCCGAAATCAGGCCGACACCCAGTCCATATTGTTTTATCCCGATGTATCGGTTGATAATGGATGTATCCTTACGCTCTATCACGGTAAGTGACTTGTCGAAAGATTGCGTGCCGATCACAACCGGCTGGTTCACATTTTCATAATGATAGTCCTGAACTTCCAGATTGTTGTAAGTATTTCCATTCCATTTCAACCTCGAATCCACTGGAAATGCCATGGAGAAAAAAGTCTGGTTGTCAATGTTGGTCAGAAGCTTGTCAGGGTATTTCTGAACTGTGAACTCCTTTATTTTCTGCCAATAGTCGGTCGATGAATTCCTGGTTGAACGGGAAAAGGTGTAGGTTGGAATTCCCTCTGCATTGGATACCACTTTCTCGATCTCATCCTTCTCCTGCCAGGTTTTTTTTACCGGTGCAGCTTGTCCCGTCGAATAAATTTCCTCTTTCACTTCATAAACCGTATAGCTGCCGACCGTCAGTGGATAGTACTCGTAAATGTCAACAGGATCGTTGTCCTTGTTCTCGCAAGAGAAGTTGACAACAGTCATAATGGTAACCAGTGAAAGCATTGGAATCAGCGCCTTATGTTGACTGAACCATTTAATGTGTGTAGTTATTTTCATGTATGCAACGTGTGGAATATGAATGGTTTGCCAAATTTGTAATAACGAATGTAAAAATAGTAAAACGGCTTAATTTTTCTCTGCAAGTTTACCTTTCAAAAAGCCAGTCAGTACCTGCAGGCCGGTATCGAAACGCGAGTTGTTATTGATGATGATATCAGCTTCCGATCGTAACGGAAGTATAAATTTGTCGTAAGTAGGGGCAACATGGTGCTCCCAGCGGTATAGCACGTCGTCCAGATCGTAACCACGTTCATTATTATCACGAATTATTCGTCTTTTTATTTTAACATGCTCTTTGGCATCGACAAATATTTTCAAATCGATGAGCCTGGCTATCTCCGGGAAGTAAAAAACGAATATGCCTTCCACGATAATGATCGGCCTCGGTTCAAAAATCAGAATTTCAGGCTTGATCAGCGGGTTGTTAAATGTGTATTCTTTTTGATGTACTTCCCTGCCAGCGCGCAAAACGGCAATATGCTCGGCAAACAGATGATGGTCGATTGTCTCCGGTAAGTCGAAGTTCTCAACGCCATTTTCGTCCCTGGGAATCTCATGGATGGGGCGGTAGTAATTGTCCTGAGAGATCCGGGTGATATCGTCTTTGTCAAAAGCATCGAGCAGACTCTTCATAAAGAATGTTTTGCCTGATGCACTGCCTCCTGTGATTCCTACGATGTATGGTGTTTGTTCCGGGGTTGTCATATCTGAAAATGAGACTCTTAGTTGATGAGATCTCACAAAAATTTAAATTATAACTTTAATCAATAACTGCCAATTTTCCTGCCAGTTTCTCCGTGCCGTCTCCGGAAACAATGAAGACCATATAAATGCCGCCTCTCGCACGCCGGCCCGTATAATCGTTCAGATTCCAGGAAGCCGTTCCTCCTTGTGACCTGGTTTCATAGATCAAACGGCCGGAAAGTTCGGTAATTTTAACAACAGACTCATTCATCAAACCCTTTATTCCTACATCTCCTCCATAACCCGGACGAACGGGATTAGGGAAGATAGTTACCGCCGAGAAATTTTCTGACGCTTGGGTGGAGTTGCTGCGGTAGGACACCATTCCGGCGGGCGTGTCAATGTACAGCGTGCCGGTAGAGGGATCAAAGTCGAGCGCATTGATTTGGTTTGAAGGGAGTGGGCTCTCTTCGGAAGTGAATTTTTGAACCAGTTCCGTTCCATCCGAATTGAATAGGTATAGACCATTGCGGGTGGCGATCCATTTTCGATTGCCTGGCTCTACCACGATGGCCGTACATTTTTCATTAGAAAAAAGCCTGCGCTCACCGTAAATAGGCAGGATAGCGTCCACTCGGGCCGCGCTCAGTACATCCTGCGGAATAATGTAACCGACGCCTTTGTCACTCGCAAACCATATATATCCGTCCTGATCAATGGCAATGCTATTGATGACATTAGAAGGTAGCGTACCGTTGCCAATCGAAGTTGAAAGTACCTTTTGATGATTCTGGGTATTTTTTACCAATATCCCTCCACCCAGATATTCGGGCAATCTTGTCCAGGTTAATCCTTCCAAGTCAATTATAATTGAATCCTTTCGAGGAGAGATAGTTGTGTCGGATTGTGTCGGAGCAACGGTTCTGAAACCTTGCGAAGGGGCGGTTAGCAGGCCATTCTTTTGATCTGCGGTCCATAGAGTGCCGGTGCTTGTTACAATGGTCTCCGAAAGTGTTTTGAATAATGGGTCATTTACTATTGTGGCCTTATTGTCCTGATCCAGCACGACAATCCGGTTGTCTAATGTAACAATAACCTTGTCACCGCTATTTGTGATGGAGTAACGTTTGCTATCCGACGAATAAATCAGTTTCCAACCATTATTCTCTCTTTGGAATACACCTTTACCTGAAAACCCTGCATACATAACATTGTTTCGGGACGCGAGCGAAATAGTGGTGGCGGGTGTGGCAGCCATTTTCCAATTGGCAAAATACTGGCGGTTCACCATTTCCTTCATGGAGGTTACCAGCAACCCCTGTGAAGTAATGGCATAAATCGAGTCCGCAGAAATGGCCATTCCACTGACTGAAACCTGCGCACCATTGGTACCTATATAACGGTATGTTTCCTCTACCTGCCTGAGTTTGGGGTTCAGAACGACAATTCCAAAGCTGGTACAGAGGTAAGCCAGGTCATTTCTGAAAATAACTTGTTTGATTTCTTTATTAGAAGGAAGTCCGGGCGTTTCATTGAGGATCGGCCAGGATTCAATGGATTCAGGTTCAGACTGTTTATCTAAAAACACAACATCCAAATTACCACTTCGGTAGGCGAGCAGCAACAGATTATCTTCGGCATTAAAAGCCATACTGCTAATGCCCGTATCCGTCAGCCCCTCAGATTTTGACCAGGTTTTAATAGACTGACCCGCTGGGTTTACACTAAAAAGTCCATTGTAAGTTGAACAAAAGATATGATCATTCACTGGAATGACATGCTGAGCAGAAAGGTAATTGAAATGATTTTCCCAATGACCCAATGGAACATTCTGGCTCCGACTTACCGGAACAATCAGGATCCAAAGAAAAATCAGTAAAACTACACGTACCATCATCAATCCGCTTTTCTTTGAACCGGTTTTATCCCTGATCTGCTAGTTATCAACCGTTACGATGGCCGATCCTTTACCTGAGCCTGTCCCGCAACCGCTTTTTAAGGAGCTGATCTTGTACTCGGTAGTGGTTGCGGGCGATACCGAAATCAGGTATGGATTCAGGAATGTACCGTTGATAGCCGTTCCGTCAGACAATGTAAATGACCAGGGCGGAAGGCCATTTTTGAATTTCAATTGAATTCTGGTAAACCTTCCCGCTGTAATAGTTCCTCTGCCGGAAACTTCGCCAACTGCTTTATCAGGAGCAATCACATCGATTTCCTCAATCGCACTGGATACTGCCGGAGACGAAGATATGATCCTGATTTTCTGAGTGCGAATGGTATCACCGACTGCTACTCCCCCAATTTTTGCTTTCATGGAGGTAGGTGTGACGGTAGTAGGCAGGCTCACAAACCGTCCCGACTTATCGGTGACCTGCACCACGAATTTGTTGCCTGGATTATAGCGTCCTTCCGTTTTATAAGGTATTTCAATGGTTGAACCCGAACAAACCATATTCTGCGGCAATTTTTCGAGGGTAATGCTGGCCGGAGGGCTTTTGACAGTAACCTTGGCAGTACCCGAGAATTTCCCAACCCCGCAAAGCCCGCCCGCAGAGGTGATCTGGTAATTAGTATCGTAAAAAGGCTTCACCTTGATCTTGTATGGCGATTCCTGAATGTTGTTCTCGTAAGTACCATCCGACAGCAATGCAAACCATGGGCCGCCGCCTGTAAATTTCAATGTCAGTTCACCCGTTTCGTTTTCACCCAGCCGGATCGAATCTTTCTGCAAAACCGTGACGGTAGGAGATACAATGGTCACATTAGTCGTTTGACTGACAAGATATGGTGCCGAAGACGTAACGCGGAGTTTGTACTCGCCCGGCTTGTAAGTGGCAGGTATCTCAGTCATGATGTAGCCTGATGTGTCGGGCGCGGATATTGTTTTGAATGCGCCTGTCCTGTCGGCGATCTGGACTACGAATTTGTTGCCTTCCTTGTATTTTCCGGTCGCATTAAATGGCACCTGGAATGGTATCCCACTGCAAAGTTTGGCGATTTTATCAACCTCTTTCAGTTCCAGTTTCGGTTCCGGGTTGTTGTTGACATTCACAATGGCTTCTCCGGACATGGTACCGCTTCCGCATGCATTGGAAATACCCAGTATCTTATAAGCCTTTACGTCTCTCGGCTTTACTATCAGATAATGTGGGTTAGACATCGTCTGGTGAACCGTGGTACTATCCGAAAGTCGGAATGACCAGGGAGCAGTTCCCGTCAGGCTTACCCGTAAATGCGCTTCCTGTCCTGGCATGATCCGCACCGACTGGGTACCGTCTATTACTTCGATCCTGGCCGCCGGAGTTTGCAATAACCGCAATGGTACCTCCTGGCTTCTCACTACCGGAATTGAACTGATAATTTGTATCCTGTAAACTTCGCCCCCAATCTTATAGGAGGGTATTACAGCTTTAATCGGGCTTTTTTTGACAGGAAGTGAAATGGGGACACTTTTGCCTGTCACGTCAATGAGGTGTGCTATGAAGGTATTGTCTTCATCGAATGGCCCATCCGTTTTGAATGGAATGGTAATGGTCGTACCGGGGCAAACGGATAAATAGGTGATATCTTCAACAATAATCTTGTACGAGCGAACACTGTCTGCGACCGTTTTTACAGCTGTTTTTTCAAGCTGCTCTTCTGCTTCTTTTTCGGTTAATGTATCTTTTGATATAGGTAGATCATTGTCAATGATCGCCGTAGAATCAATTTTGCTGGTCGTATCTACCGCTCGGGTTGTGTCCGCCGCTGGAGTTGTTACTTGCACAGGTTTCGGCTGACTAACCGTATCCACTGGAATCACCGTGGGTTGCTGCTTTACAGGAGCGGGAGCTTTCTTTTTAGGCGCTAAAATCTTTCTTTTGGGTGTACTGCTTCTCCGCTGGGCATCAGCCTGATTGGAAAGAAACATTAATCCACAAAAAATGAGCAAAACGAATCTGAACATGTAATAATGATTAGTTGTGTATTTAATTCATAGCCACCAAAGTGGTCCCGCGCAATACGGGTACAACATCGTAAAGGTCTGTCTGCAGGCAATAGGAAATGTCTTTCTGGATTCCCAAACGTTGCAAACGGCGCACGTGCGACGAGTTGGAAACACTGGCCAGCATGTTATCCTTGCTTTGCAAGTAAAGTCGTTGGGCCATTAAAGTGCCATCTTCCGGTAACATAAACTGATCTTTTAATGCGTCGGCCAATGCGCCTGCAAAGAGCGTATCTTCCAGGTTAGGCCTTCCTTTCCATCCAGCACAAAGTACCAGTATGTCGTACTGTTCGGATTTGAGTTGATTAGCCAATGCGCCCAGATTGAGAAACGCTCCGATCATTACCTTCACCGCAGAAGCTTTGGCTTTGGCAATAGATAACGTTCCATTGGTAGTCGTCATTGCGATTTCAGAACCAATGAGCCGCTCATTCATGTAGCTGAATGGTGAGTTGTCGAGGTCAAAACCCTCTACTTTTCTTGCATCACGCTCGGCTGCGGCAATAAAGCCTTTGTCTTGTAAAAACTTACATTCCTCGATACTGGCGACGGGCGTAATGCTTTTTACACCATAGGCCAGCCCGGTTACCATACAGGAAGTAGCCCTGAATATATCGGCAACTACAACAATTGAATTATTAAGCTTATGTAAATGAAGCAGATCCGGAGTGAGGCAAACATCAAGTTGTTTCATAAAAATGTAATCGAAACGGGTATGGGTTTAAATGATTTAGTTTTTTACAAAAGGCAGTTTTACTGTTCTTGCTTTTAGCAGTTTGTCTCTGACCTTTACAAAAATCTCAGTGTCCGGTTTGCTGAATGCAGCCGGTACATAACCCATTCCAATCCCTTTTTGCAGCGTAGGCGATTGGGTTCCCGAAGTAACTTCACCCAATTTGATGCCTTCCGCGTCACACAATTCATAATGTCCGCGCGGAATTCCTCTGTCGATCATTTCAAAACCTACCAGTTTTTTCGTCAAACCAGCTTCTTTCTGTTTTTTTAATTCCTCCGAATTGATAAAATCCTTGGAAAACTTGGTAACCCAGCCGAGGCCGGCTTCCAGTGGAGATGTGTTGTCATCAATGTCATTTCCGTAAAGACAAAATCCTTTTTCCAATCTTAATGTATCCCTGGCGCCTAAGCCCACAGGTTTTATTCCGAATTCAGCGCCAGCTTCGAATATGGCATGCCACATTTTCTCAGCGTCTTCGTTTTTAACATATATTTCAAATCCGCCAGCGCCGGTATAACCCGTGGCTGAGATCACTACATCATCAATACCCGCCATTTCTCCGATTTGGAAGGTATAATATTCCATGGATGGTAAATTGACCGAAGTTAGTTTTTGCAAAGTAGCAGCAGCGTTTGGCCCCTGCACTGCAAGAAGGCATAGCGCATCGGAGAGGTTTTCCATAGCGGCACCTTCCGTATTCTGGCTTTGGATCCAGTTCCAGTCCTTTTCAATGTTGGAAGCATTCACTACCAGCAGGTAATCTTCTTCCTTAATCCGGTAAACCAATAAATCATCTACGACACCGCCGGTCGCATTGGGAAGGTAGCTGTACTGAACTTTTCCGTCAAACAATGCAGAAGCGTCATTCGATGACACTTTTTGTATCAGATCTAATGCTTTCGGTCCTTTCACACTAAACTCTCCCATATGTGACACGTCAAAAACGCCGACGTTATTTCTTACAGTGTGGTGTTCGTCCAGATCCGAAGAATAGCGTACTGGCATTTCAAAACCCGCAAACGGGACCATTTTAGCGCCTAACCGGATATGAACTTGGTGTAAAGGGACAGTTTTCATGTATGGTAAATTGGTTCACATTAATTTACAAAAGTATGCAAAGCAGGTCAAAGCCACACAAAAAACTCTTTTTTCAAAGTTCAGGCACTTCTTTTTGAAGTATATTGTGAAAAAATAGGTAAGAATTATGAAGATACAATTATTAGCATTCATGGCTTTTCTGTCGGCAGAAACGAGTTTTGCACAAACGGCCACATTCAATGGGGAAGTGATCGACGATAAAATTAGTATTGGCTATGGCGTGGCGCAGGGAGATGTGGATGGAGATGGAAAGCCGGACATTCTTTTGGCTGATAAAAAAGAGATTGTTTGGTATAAAAACCCTGGCAAGAAAGACCAGTCGTGGACCAAATATGTGATTGCCAAAGACCTTACCGAGCAGGATAACGTATGCATCGCTGCCCGCGACATCGATGGTGACGGAAAAGTGGAGGTTGCGGTAGGCGCACAATGGAATCCTTCTGAGACCAAAAATCTGAAACAGTCCGGAGCTGTATTTTATCTCTCCGCTCCCGACGACCGGACGCAGGCCTGGGAGCCGGTACGCCTGCATCACGAGGTCACCATTCATCGGATGCAGTGGGTCAAAAAATCAGACGGTGGTTTTCAGCTGGCGGTACTTCCCTTGCATGGTGAAGGCAATGCAGCCGGAGTAGGCGCAGGCGTGAAACTCATTATTTTCGATGTACCTGAAAACCGTAAAACGATCTGGGGTTATGAATTGGTCGAAACGAATATGCACATGACCCACAATATGCAGCCAATGGAGGTGCCAGGAAGGATCCTGGGACTTTCGATAGCCGGTAAAGAAGGAGTGCAGGTATTTTTGGATGGAGCAGATGGGTGGGCGCCGTCGGGAAACTGGATGGTAGCAGGCAATGGAGTAGGAGAGATCAGGACAGGGAGCCTTGGAAAAAATCAGCTGTTTACAGCCGCCATTGAACCCATGCATGGCAATTCACTGGTTGTTTATTCCAAAGACAATCGCACGGTACTAACAGAAAAGATCAAGGAAGGCCACGCACTGGCCTGTGCCGATTTCTTCGGACAAGGCAGGGACCAGGTCGTAATGGGCTGGCGTAATCCGAATGTGATCGGGGAGACGGGGTTAAGGATTTTCGTAGGTTCTGACCCCGAAGGTAAAAAGTGGCAGGAATACCTACTGGATGAAAAGATCAAGATCGCCTGCGAAGACCTGCTACCGGCCGATCTGGACGGCGATGGTGATCTGGATATTATCGCCTCTGGCCGCTCCACACACAATGTAGTGGTTTACTGGAATCAGCGTAAGAAATAGAAACGATATAAAAAGCAAAAGGGAAGCGATCGCTTCCCTTTTGCTTTTTATATCGTTTGTCTGATCATTAATCCCGACGGCCCATTAAAAGGCTTACATAGTAAAGTAACGTAGCCAGTGAACCGATGGCAGCAACGAGGTAAGTCCTTGCGGCCCATTTAAGAGCGTCAGCCGACATAATGTATTCTTTCTCGTTCACGATCCTGTTTTTCTGAATCCACGCCAATGCTCTGTTACTTGCATCATACTCCACGGGAAGCGTGATAAAACTGAACAAGGTAGTGGCTGCAAATAATGCAACACCAATGGTCAGCGGAATGGGGGTGGTGTTCAGCAATACGATACCTCCCAGGATTACCCATTGCATATAGCGTGACGCTACACTCAGAAACGGAACCATTTGTGACCTGAACTGCAACCATTTATAAGCTGTCGCATGCTGTACTGCGTGCCCGCATTCGTGGGAAGCTACTGCGGCGGCAGATACGCTTCGTCCGTAAAATACGTCCGGGCTGAGGTTAACTGTTTTGTCCTGAGGATTATAATGGTCACTCAATCGTCCTTCAACAGACACTACCCTGACATCATAAATACCACTTTCTCTCAGCATGGTTTCAGCGATTTCCTTTCCACTCATACCGTTACTCAGGCCTACCTGAGAATACTCTTCAAATTTACTCTTCAGACGCCATTGCACATAAAGGCTAATGAGCATCACGAGTATACCAATTACATATGCACCTGCCATAGTTATTTTATTTATATCCTTGTTTTATCTTTTCAATCAATGCGGTAGTTGAGTAGCCTTTTACTAATGCTATCGTTTTTACCTCACCTCCTTTACCTAAAACAAAATCCGCGCCAGCAATATTTTCAACGGTATAATCGTCTCCTTTGACCAAAATGTCAGGTTTTACTGCCTCGATCAACTGACTTGGCGTCGGTTCGTCGAACAAAATGACAGCATCTATAAAAGATAAAGCAGCCATCAACCTTGCTCTTGCATACTCATTGACCACCGGGCGCAATGGTCCTTTTAACCTGCTCACAGACGCATCCGTGTTTAGGCCGAGTACTAGTCTGTCGCCCAATGCGCGTGCTTTTTCAAGATAATCAATATGGCCGAGATGTACAATATCGAAGCATCCATTGGTAAAAACTACCTTTTGCCCGGAGCGCTGCCAGTCTTCAATGGTAGTGATGGCTTCTTCTAATCTCAGGATCTTGCTTTCAGTAATATTCATCGTTAAAATGGTGTAGGATTGTGGGAATGGAATATGGTATCATACTTGGTTTCCATTCTCACAGACTATCACAAATTCTTAAATTAATTCCCGGCAGACACTTGCTCAGGTTCCGCTACCACTTTTTTGTTTTGTACCAAAACATATAAAAAGGCCAGGGCACCAACCAGCAGCATAAATATCATTTGCGCCCCGTGAATGAATGTGGCCAATGTGATACCGTCATTTTGTGACAAGCCGTATAAAACCATAACGTTTCCAACGAGCAAGTGGTATGCGCCAATCCCTCCCTGCGTAGGTGCGGTCATGCCTATTGCGCCTACTACGAGCAATGTCAAACCAGCCAATGGTCCAAGGTCTGAAGTTTCGGGTATACAAAAGAAGAGTACATACGAAATCAGGTAATAAAGCACCCAGATCATTAATGTGCTGAGGATAAATAAGCCTGGGCTTCGCAGTTTGCGAACGCTTAGCAGTCCTTCCAGCATTCCTTGGGCGAAAGTGACAATTTTCGCGATGATCGCATTTTGTTGCAATTTATTTCTTAGGGCGATATTTTTGAACAAAATAAAACCGGCTACTGCCACCAAAATTAAGCCGCCAACCAATATACCTAGCAACATGCCGCTACCGGTGCCTGCCTGGCTACCTCCAATTTTACTTTGAAAGAAATCGGTGAAGAATGTACTGAGCCTATCAAATTCCAGAATGAAGTTTAGTCCGATCATTAATAAGAGGATGATCACATCAAAAATCCGCTCCGCGACGACCGTACCAAAGCTGAGGTTAACCGGGATGCCTTCCAGGCGATATAATGTGCCGCAGCGTGTTACTTCACCCATTCTTGGGACAATGTAATTGGCAAAATACCCCGTTAAAACCGATACCGAGCTGTTGACCAGCTTGGGTTTATGCCCCAGCGGCTCCATGAGCATGCCCCAGCGCCAGGCGCGGGTTACGTGTGCACACAACAGGAAAAAGCAGGAAACCGCGATCCACCGCCAGTCGGATTTGGCAAACCGGTCGAGCATCTCAGACAAATTGATGTCCTTGAACACAAACCAGATCAGGCCGCCTGCGAGCACAAGCGATATCGTGTAACGTAAGACGTTCTTCATAGCTATTCCTTAATATGTGCAGTGTTAGTTTTGGATATGGCTGGATTAAACAACCAGATGGTTGTTGTGGTCGGGGAAAATGACCATAGGTTTGAAGGTTTTGGCCTCTTCCTGAGTCATGGAACCGTAGGCAATGATGATAATGATGTCACCTATCTGTACTCTTCTGGCCGCAGCCCCGTTGAGGCAAATCATGCCAGAAGCCCTTTCTCCCTTAATGACGTAGGTTACAAAGCGTTCGCCATTGTTATTGTTTACGATATGTACTTGTTCGTTTTCCAGCAATCCGGCAGCGTCCATCAGATCTTCATCAATGGTGATACTGCCTACGTAGTTCAATTCCGCCTGAGTCACCTTAACACGGTGAATCTTCGATTTCATGATGGTTATTTGCATTACCCAGTGTTGTAAGTCGAGATTCTATTTAAAGCTGCATTAATTCCCAAAGTTACAGGATTAATACCCAGCCTTCAAAACATAGTGGTTTTAGGAAGGGTTCCCCCCGTTTCGTATGCCTCCATACTGTGCTTTCCCGACATTGATTAATGATATTAAATACAAGATTTATTTCAATGAATCGTACTCGTGCTCCACACATTGCGGGGAACATCGTTATATTTAAGCGTGAATTAGTACTATCCAGTAATATTCCGGTAAAGAATGCTTTTAACCTTATTATCCACTTTATTTTTTCATTACTAAAACCGATGAGTACAGAAAATACACCGAAAGATGTGAACCGCCGGGATTTTTTGCAGAAAACTACGGCAGCAGCAATTGGCAGTTTTTTTATTGTTCCGCGCCATGTGCTGGGCAAAGGTTACCTCGCTCCAAGCGATAAGCTCAATATCGCCGGTGTCGGCGTGGGCGGTAAGGGTTTTTCTGACACCAACAATGCATGGAACAAGGGTACCGAGAACCTGGTAGCACTTTGTGATGTGGATTGGGGCCAGGCTCAGGTAAAAAAGAATTTCGAGCTGCACCCGGACGCCAAAAAATACAAGGATTTCCGTAAAATGTTCGACGAAATGGAAAAGGACATTGACGCCGTTACCGTGTCGACCACCGACCATATGCACGCCATTATCGCGATGGCTGCGATGCAAAGAGGCAAGCACGTGTACGTTCAAAAGCCTTTGACACATGATATTTACGAAGCGCGTATGCTCACCGAAGCAGCCCGCAAATACAAGGTTGTAACGCAAATGGGGAACCAGGGAGCGTCCAATCCAGCTCAGACTCAGATGAAGGAATGGTTCAACAAAGGACTGATCGGAAATGTGCATGAAGCGCACGTGTGGACAAACCGCCCGGTATGGCCGCAGGGTATCCCTGTTCCGACTGGCAAGTTTGACGTTCCTGCTGACATTGATTGGGAACTGTGGGTAGGTTCTGCCGAATGGGTTGATTATAACCCGGCATGGCACCCGTTCAAATGGCGTGGGTGGTGGAATTTCGGTACCGGTGCTTTAGGCGATATGGGTTGCCACCTAATCGACCCCGCCTTCCGGACCCTGGGACTGGGATACCCGACCGAACTTGAATGCAGCGTAGGCCAGGTTTTCATGAAAGACTGGACGGCTGAGTACATTCCCGAAGGATGTCCGCCATCGTCGAGAGTGCAATTGAAATTCCCGGCTAACAAAGTCAACAAATCGGAAGTGACATTGACATGGCATGACGGCGGTCTTCGTCCATTCCACCCGGATTTGATCCCTGCAAACGACCCGCTGGGAGAACCTGATAGCAGCAATGGGGTCATGTTGATCGGTGAAAAAGGAGTAATGACCTGCGGAACGTACGGTCTTGCGCCAAAAGTGTATCTGAAAGACGGAACCAAGCTGGAATACAAGCCAGGTGATTTTGGAAACAAATACACGACTATGACTGAATTCGGGCACCACGTTTCATGGTCAGACGCTTGTAAGGCAGGTTTCAACAGTAAGGAACATAAAGCACTTACGTCGTCATTCGACTACGCCGGACCATTGACTGAAACGGTGATCATGGGTAACCTGGGTATCCGTAGCTACAATCTGCGTCAGGCTAAGGCTGATGGCAAAGGATTTGACTATCCAGGACGTAAGAAATTGCTTTGGGATGGTAACAATATGAAAGTGACCAACTTCGACGATGCCAACCAGTTCGTAAAACGCAAGTACCGCGGCGACTGGAAATTGTCGTAATTGAAGAGAACAGAGACTTACCAAGTCTTGTAGACTTGGTAAGTCTTTTTTATTTTAAAATACAACATTATCAATCAACCTCACCGGCCCAAGAAACGCCGCAATGCAAATCGCATTACTACCTACGGCACCAATGCTTTCAATGGACATCAGCGTCTTCACGTCCACTACTTCAAAGTAATCCAGTGTAAATTCTTTTAAGCCCGCAAATTGTTCTTGTGCGGATTGTATCACGGCATTAATTGCCTTGCCTGCAAGTAAATCGCTTTTGGAAGAAACCAATATTCGATATATATGCGGCGCAATAGCTCTTTCATCTTCTGAGAGACGCCGGTTTCTCGACGACATCGCTAATCCATCCGTTTCGCGAATGGTAGGGCATACTACCAGTTTTAGATCGAATGCAAGATCAATGATCAATCTTCTGATCACGGCAACCTGCTGCAAATCCTTTTGGCCAAAATAGGCACGGTGCGGACGGACAATGTTAAAGAACTTCGATACCACGATCCCTACACCATTAAAATGCCCTGGCCTGGAAGCTCCTTCCATCACACTTTCCAGCGATCCGAAATTAATTTTGAGCACGGCGGGTTCCGGGTGCATTTCCTCTACCGATGGCGCAAAAACGGCCGAGCAGCCTGCATTTTCCAGCATTACACAATCCTCTTCAAGCGTCCGGGGATATTTGAGCAGGTCTTCGGCATTGTTGAATTGCGTGGGATTGACGAAAACGCTGCAAATGGTAATGTCATTTTCAGCTTTGGAAGCTTCGATGAGCGAAATGTGACCTTCATGCAGGGCACCCATGGTAGGTATCAAACCAATGGGTTTTTGTTGTAAAATTTGCTGATCGAGAAAATTCCGGAGGCTTTTGACTGAAGTAAATACTTCCATGGAAAAAGTGAAATCTGAGGGAGTAACCGGTGCCGTCTGGTTGCTTTATGTTTTAATGAGCAACTTGTGGTGACAGGCGTGAAAATTTTGGAACGGGAAATCCCAAACTGAACGCAATATTACACTTAGTTTGGAATATCTTTTGAAATTGCCATTTTTTTTGTATAATTTTGCAAAACTTTTTTTCACAAACTGCTAAAAGATCTATGGAGAAACTACGAATTTTGTATGTAGCCAGTGAAATCAACCCTTTCCTCCAAACCACTGATGTTGCCGATTACGTAAGGAGACTTCCTCAGGCAATGCAGGAACGAGGCGCAGAAATCAGAATTCTTGTTCCCCGTTTTGGTCTTATTAATGAACGCAAAAACCGGCTTCATGAAGTAGTTCGACTTTCAGGAATAAATATTACCGTAGGAGATGAAGAAAAGCCATTGATCATAAAAGTAGCTTCTATTCCAAACGCGAAGCTGCAAGTCTATTTTATAGACAATGATGATTATTTTCACCGTAAATCCGTGTTCTTCGATAAAGAGAATAACTTTTATGATGACAATGATGAACGTGCGATTTTCTTCTGCAAGGGGGTTTTGGAAACGGTAAAAAAATTGGGATGGGCTCCGGATGTAGTTCACTGCAACGACTGGATGACAGCTCTGATCCCATTGTATTTGAAAACTACGTATCGCAATGATCCGATGTTTAAGGATACAAAAAGTGTATTTACGGTACATAACAATGCTTTTGATTTCAAGTTCGATGCGGATTTGCAAAGTAAAGCAAAGGCGATGGATGTAAGTGATGAGGCTTTGGCCCATTTGCACTCTGCGGATTTCGAAGGTTTTGTAAAAATCGGATGTGCTTATGCAGATGCGGTTTTGAAAGCGGACGATCACTGCAGCGAAAGTCTTAACCAGATCTTCAACGATGCTCCAAAGCGCGTTGAGCTGGATGAGCAGGACGAGAAGTTCTCTGAGTCTTACTACAATTTGTATACTGACCTGATGAGTTAGTAAAATAATTAATCATTGAAAACGGCGGCTTTTTTAAGTCGCCGTTTTTTTTGTGCGTGTGTTCGAACACTTCATTTGAATTGGATAATTTTTAGTATTAAATTAAAAATAAGCTTGTTAACCAGTTTCTATTGCTATTTATTTGCACGTTAGCATTGACATACACTCAAACAAAATTTGCAAAAATATGTGCGGAATTGTGGCTTATGTTGGAAATAGAGAGGCATATCCTCTGATTTTGAAGGGACTCAAAAGACTTGAATACCGTGGTTACGATAGTTCGGGTGTTGCGCTGCTCGAAAACGATAAATTGAATATTTACAAGAAAAAGGGGAAGGTGTCGGACCTCGAAAGTGTCCTGGCCGACAAGCACCTTACCGCAACGATTGGGATAGGACATACCAGATGGGCCACACATGGCGAACCCAATGACGTGAATGCGCATCCTCATTTCTCCAATAACCGCAAGCTTTCCATTATCCACAACGGGATCATTGAAAATTACGCGTCCATCAAGCAACAGCTCATTCAAAAAGGGCACGTTTTTCTGAGCGATACCGATACAGAAGTACTCATTCATTTTATTGAAGACATCCAGCTGGAAACCGGGGGCACCCTGGAATCTGCTGTGCGCCTCGCTTTGAAAGAAGTAGTAGGGGCCTATGCCATTGTAGTGATGTCAGTGGATCATCCGGGCCAGCTCATTGCTGCACGAAAAGGAAGCCCGCTTGTGATCGGGATCGGGGAGGGGGAATTCTTTTTTGCTTCTGATGCGACACCAATTATTGAGTACACCAAAGACGTGGTTTATCTGGATGACTACGAAGTCGCAGTCATCAGCGATGGTAAGCTCAGCATTCAAAATCTCGACAACACTGCTACAATCCCATACATCCAGAAACTGGAAATGGAACTGGAAACCATTGAAAAGGGCGGGTACGACCATTTCATGATCAAAGAGATTTTTGAACAGCCGCGCTCCATAGCCGACAGTATGCGCGGAAGGGTACGTGCGGACGATGCACATTTGCAGCTCGGCGGACTGAGCAACTATCTGGACAAGCTGGCCAATTCCGACAGGATTGTGATTATTGGCTGCGGTACCTCCTGGCATGCAGGTTTGGTGGCCGAATATCTGTTTGAAGAACTGGCCCGTATCAATGTCGAAGTTGAATATGCTTCCGAGTTCCGGTATCGTAATCCTGTCATCAGTGAAAAAGATATAGTGATCGCAATTTCGCAATCAGGCGAGACGGCGGATACATTGGCTGCCATTGAACTGGCGAAATCGAAAGGTGCGACCATTTTTGGCGTTTGTAATGTGGTAGGCTCATCCATTGCGCGAGCTACGCACGCTGGCGCTTACACACACGCGGGGCCGGAGATAGGCGTGGCGAGTACCAAAGCATTTACTGCCCAGGTATCCGTGCTTACATTGATCGCCATCGCGACAGCCAAAAGAAAAGGTACAATTTCGGAAGAGACCTACCGGCAGTTGCTGATTGAGCTCGAAACTATCCCTTCCAAAGTGGCCAAAGTCTTCGAGAATGCTTCCAAGATTAAGGAGATCGCGTTTATTTTCACCTATGCCCGCAATTTCATTTATCTCGGCAGAGGATTAAACTTCCCGGTGGCATTGGAAGGTGCGCTAAAACTGAAAGAAATTTCCTACATCCACGCAGAAGGCTACCCGGCCGCGGAAATGAAGCATGGGCCGATCGCGCTCATTGATGAAGATATGCCGGTGGTGTTTCTGGCAACGAAGGACGGCTCATACGAGAAGATTGTCTCTAACATTCAGGAGGTAAAAGCGCGAAAAGGCAGGGTGATCGCCATCGTAACGGAAGGAGATACATTGATTCCGGGTATGGTTGATTTTGTCATCGAAGTACCAAAAACGCATGAAATCCTGACACCGCTCGTGTCGGTGATTCCATTGCAGCTACTATCCTACTACATTGCCGTGATGCGCGGACGTAATGTGGATCAGCCGAGGAATCTGGCGAAATCAGTGACAGTGGAATAAAGAATTCCGGTTTTCGTTAGTTTTGTGCATTCAGTTATTCAATCATGCCAATTCTAAAACAACTGCTACATAGCTGCGCGGCGATTTTCGCAGCGCTGATCGTTTTTTCATGCGAAAAAAAGGAGGATCAAAGCTATGTTCCCCGACCCAAAGGATTCAACCGGATCGAGCTGCCTTCGAATATTTATCAGAAACTGTCCGAGGCTCATCCCTACACATTCGAATATTCCCGGTATGCAGTAGTCGTACCAGATACGTTTTCAATGGCCGAAAAAGACTGGATTTTTGTTAACTATCCCCAGTTTAAGGCCAGCATTCAGCTTACTTATAAGGATTTGAGTAATGATCCGAATAAGTTAAAATCCTTCATTAATGATAGCTATAAGCTCGCAGGTAAGCACCAGATCAGGGCGTCGTCCATTCAGGAGCAGCGGGTTCTTTCAAAAAGCGGACGTACCGCTATTATTTTTAAGATCGAAGGCGATGTGCCCAGTCCGTATCAATTTTATACAACAGATAGTACCAAACATTTCCTGAGAGGCGCTGTTTATTTCCCTACCGCTACCAAAAATGACTCTCTCGCGCCCGTGATCGACTACATTCAGAAGGATATGATCCAGCTCCTGAATACATTGGAGTGGCGATAAAATGTGGTGAAGAATATTGCGGTGGAAATTTGAAGCATGTATCTTTGGGGCTCTCACCTCAACAACACGATACACTATGGCCAGAAAGCAACCCAAAAACCAGCTTCTCCTTGATTTTTCAGTCCGCGGAAACAGGATCGTTCTGCATCTAGGACAGGTTGAAAGCCAGCGTGTTGCAGACCAGTTGTTTGAAGGCTTAGTGAATGGTGACTGGATGATCGAACCAGCTGGTGAGGTAGCCGACATTTCTTATGCTCAGGATATAGTGCATCAGATAGGTCACAAACTTCCTTATCCAGAGGGTGTTAAGATTGCACAACTACACAATGTAGATCCACTTTTCAAAGGATTTTCAGCTATCTATCGTCAAAAAGGCTGGGTGTTCGTGAATGCAGCTTCGGAGATTAATGAACGCAACTATCACATTCATTTATTGACGGTTTCATTGGGTTTGCATACGCTTTACTCCAATACAAATTCCCTCGCAGCCCGTTCCGAGCAATTGATTTTCGAGGCACTTTTGCCATTTGAAGAAGTCGAAAGCTTTTTCAGAAATGATATTTCCAAGATCCCCGATTTTCTGGCATCCGACATTGCCAGTTTCTTCAAAGTACCATTCCCAATGGTATTGAAAAGGGCTTTATTACTGAAAATAATCACAGACGAACAGTACAGAAGCTTTATGACCATTATTCCCGCAGCATCTTCGAAGCCACGGGAATTGTTTCTTTCCAAAGACGGAAGCATAGACGACCTGGAAGCCCAGCTTTTTCTGGGCCTCGGAGAATAACATTACGTTTTCTTAACTTCCATATTGCTTAAATCAGGCAATGGGCTTACTGACGTCCATCCTCCGTCCACCACGAGGCTTTGTCCTGTAATGTGGCCTGAATATGGCGAAAGCAGGAACAATGCAGCATTAGCAATGTCTTCGCAGATAGCAGGCCTGCCCATTGGTGTAATCGCAGACCAGGTTTTTGGATAGGTCGGATCTTCCGCAAGTGTCCGTTCGGTCAATGTAGCACCGGGAGCGACTGTGTTGATGGTTATGCCGTGCGGAGACAATTCCAAAACCAGGTTCTTGGCCAGCATTTCCAGACCTGCTTTCGTCATTGCATAAGCGCCGAGAAACTGGTGCGCCTGATGCCCTACTACGGATGACATCAACAATATCCTTCCCCCCGATTTTTGAAGCCGCATTTGCTTCGCGGCGGCTTGCGTCAATAGAAAGGACCCCATCAGGTTTACTTCCAATACCTTTCTCAGATTTTCGACAGGGTAGTCAAAAAAATCACCAAACAGCGTAATTCCTGCATTGGCAACGGTTATTGTAAGCTTTCCGAAGCATTTGACAGCTTCGTCCACCATGCCGTCAATGATATCAGGATTGGAAGCGTCACCAGCAAAGGCAACGCATTCACCTTCCTTATTACGAATTTTACGGGCAGCGTCGGCCGCCAGCGATTTGTCAGCATCATTCAAAATGACACAGGCACCCTGAGCGGCAAGCTGCTTCGCTATTTCAAAGCCGATTCCCTGCCCCGCTCCGGTAACAATCGCCACCTGATTGTCGAATAGTTGGCTGTTCATTGTTAATGTGAATCTCTTGTAACCTTATCACCTGAGCCTCCTTTGAGGAAATCCAGGTCGGCACCTTCGTGCGCTTGCATTACGTGGTTAATATGCAAATTCACATACCCACGGCTGTAACCCAGATCCAGCGGTTTCCACAATGAACGCCGACGTGCCAGCTCTTCATCCGATACTTCCAGATTGATTTTGCGGTTCTCAACGTCCAGCTCAATGAAATCACCATCCTGAACCAGTGCAAGCGTTCCGCCCACCGCGGCTTCCGGAGAAACGTGCAAAACAACTGTTCCAAACCCTGTACCGCTCATCCGGCCGTCGGATATCCGTACCATATCAATCACACCCTGCGCCAACAATTTTTTAGGCAGCGACATATTACCCACTTCGGGCATACCGGGGTATCCTTTTGGTCCTACATTTTTCAGTACAAGAATGCTGTTTTCATCCACATCCAGGTCCGGGTCGTCCAAACGGGCTTTGTAGTCGTCAATATCTTCAAAAACAATGGCCTTACCGCGGTGTTGCATGAGCTCCGGTTTCAGAGAAGCCGATGGTTTGATTACTGCACCATTTTCGCACAAATTACCGCGAACTACGGCAAGTCCGGTCAGATCCTTCACCGGCTCGGCCAATGTACCGATCACATTCGGATCAAAATTTTCGGCAGAAGCGCTGTTCTCGGCCATAGTCTTACCATTGGCAGTGATCACACCGTCATGTAGCATTCCGATCATTTCTTTGATCACAACAGGCAGGCCGCCTGCGTAATAAAAGTCCTCCATGAAGTAACCTCCCGAAGGCTGTAAATTGAGCAGCAGCGGTACTTTGGCACATAAATCATTGAAATGATCCAAAGAAAGATCCACACCGATTCTTCCCGCGATCGCCAGTAAGTGAATGACAAAGTTCGTGGAGCCGCCGATCGCCGCATTGAGCATAATTGCGTTTTCGAATGCCTCTTTGGTCAGTATCTGAGAAAGACGCAGGTCTTCTTTTACCATATCCACGATCCTACGGCCCGAGAGTTGAGCCAAAACCTTTCTGCGTGAATCAGCCGCGGGTATAGCCGCGTTTTCCGGCAATGTAAGTCCGAGTGACTCAACCATGCAAGCCATTGTCGAGGCAGTACCCATCACTGCGCAATGACCGGCGCTACGGCACATACACGCTTCAGTGGTAGTAAATTCTTCCTGGGTTAGCTCACCTTGGCGGTACATTTCGCTAAACCGCCATACGTCACTGGTACCGATGGTTTTGCCGCGGTAACGTCCGGTAAGCATCGGCCCACCGGAAACCACGATCGTAGGAATGTCCACACTCGCCGCGCCCATTACCAATGACGGCGTGGTTTTGTCGCAACCGCAGAGCAGTACGACGCCGTCGATCGGGTTGGCACGGATCGACTCTTCCACGTCCATACTTGCCAGGTTGCGGAAAAGCATTGCCGTAGGCTTCATCAGCGTTTCTCCCAACGACATGACCGGAAATTCCAGCGGAAAACCACCTGCCTCCCATACCCCGCGTTTGACCGACTCGGCCAGTTCACGGAAATGTCCGTTGCAGGGCGTCAATTCTGAGAATGTATTACAAATGCCGATAACAGGCCTTCCTTCAAACTCATCTGCCGGATAGCCCTGGTTTTTCATCCAGGCCCTGTATATAAATCCGTCTTTTCCCGACTTACCGAACCATCCCCGGCTGCGTAATTTATTTTCTTCCATTAGTCGCCATAGTTTACATCTAAATAAGTAAAGGAGGTTATCAGTAAAATATAATTCCGGCAGCCCTTTAAAATAAAAATTGTATCTTCGTTTTACACGTGCCCGGATTGTCCATGACTGTTTTCAGAAGTTATAAATTGCTGTTTCACTTACTTTTACAATTGGTTGCATTGCCTTCTATTGCACAGTTTCAGGCCGATAGTTTTATCGAAAAATTATTAAAAAAGCATCCGGAGCGCTTCTCAGAAATACTCAATAACCCCGATAAGTACCAGGTTCAGATCCTCTACACCCGCATTGACCGGAACAAGAAGAACGAGCCGCACTTCACTACCCACGGATACAGGGTCAACAGCGATGCATATTTTTATCCAGCAAGCACCGTCAAACTCGCCGCCGTTGCGCTCGCTTTTGAGAAGCTGAATAAGCTAGGAATTGACAAATACACACCCATGTTCACAGGTGCTGACAGGCCTGAGCAAACCAAAGTAAATATAGATACCACTGCTGAAAACAGGTTGCCTTCGGTTGCCCATTATGCCAAAAAGATACTTTTGGCCAGTGATAATGATGCATTCAACAGATTGTTTGAATTCATTGGTCAGCAGGAATTCAATGATAGTTTGCATCACAAAGGATTCACGAATTCCCGGATCGTACACCGTCTTGACTCACCTATTGGCGCCGAAAATAATCGTTATACCAATGCCATTCGTTTTGAAAAAGACGGAAAAGCAGTATTCGAACAGCCGGCGAAGTACAATGAGAAAGAACTGAAAGCTCCCGCTCCGATTCTTGTGGGTAAAGGATTCATGAAAGACGGCGCATTGGTGAATGAGCCTTTTGATTTTTCAAGCAAAAACTTTTTCCCGCTGGAAGAGCAGCACAAGCTGTTGAAAACATTGTTTTTCCCGGAACAAGTCCCGGTTGCACAGCGATTCAATCTAACAGCTGACGACTATCGTTTTTTATACCAGTACATGTCCCAGTTTCCCGTTGAGACGAGCTTTCCGGCCAGTTACACAGATGATTATTACGACGGCTATGTCAAGTTCTTGCTATTTGGAGCTACAAAAACCCGCTTACCGAGGCACATTCGTTTGTTCAACAAATGTGGAGATGCCTACGGTTTCCTGCTGGACAATGCCTACATAGCAGATTTTGAAAAGGGAATTGAATTTATGCTGACCGCCGTCATCTATTGTAACGAAGACCAGATCTTCAATGATGATAAATATGACTACGACGAGATTGGTTTTCCTTTCATGGCTAATTTGGGAAAAACGATCTTCGAGTATGAACTGGACAGAAAAAGAGCCGTAAGGCCTGATCTGGGCCGGTTTGAAGTGGAATATGATAAATAAGAGATTAAGAAACCCGCATTTTCAACTTAGGGGCGATCTGGCAAATGTATAGATTCAGAAGATGGCCAATGATCAATAAAGTCGATCCGGCGTAACCCAGCCACGCAAAGATAACGTGCTTTCCTTCCAGGATGAGCGACGTTGAAAACAACACCAAAGCTCCCCAGAGAATGATCTTTACCGAAAGTGACTTGTGATTGCGGGTCGCGTAGTAAACCGCGATACCGTTGATCAGGATGAAGAAATAGTCAAGCGACAACATGCCCGCGTGCTCGTGATGAGACGCATAGGTGGAACCAAATGCCAAAGCAGGCATCAGCAGGCAATGTATGATACACAATACAGAACCTAATATTCCAATGTAGTCGGCCTTGCCATGTGAGTGAGATGCTTTCATTCCTAGATACAATAACGTTGCAAAAATACGGTGATTGAGACTAACATGCAACTCTGTTGCAAGATATTTTTAAACCAAATGGCCCATTACTTTTCGCTATAAAGCAAAAGGCCGTGATATTTTAGAACTTAGAACTTAACTTTGGGCAGAAAGGTTTTAGAAAAGACGAACTGTCTGATTTTATCAAACTGTTGGAAACAATGGATCAATTAAGAGAAACACTGAAAGGGCATCAGCTACGCACTACAACTTGCCGTGAGGATGTACTTTCGACATTTATAACTAAGAAGAATGCATTGTCGCACGGAGATCTGGAAGGGGCGCTGGGGGAAAATTACGACCGTGTGACCATTTACAGAACATTAAAAACCTTCCTCGAAAAAGGGATCATTCATAAAGTACTGGACGACGAAGGACTCAGATATGCATTATGTTCGCATAGTTGTTCGGAAGAAAAGCATCACCACGATCATATTCATTTTAAATGCATTCAATGTGGTGAAACTAACTGTCTGGAAAACCTGCATATCCCGGCTGTAAATTTACCAGAGGGATACCATCCAGAAAATTTCAACCTGCTGATACAGGGAGTTTGCCCAAAATGCAATTGAGTTTGTGAGATCAATCACCAAAAATAGAAATTGATCTCACAAGGAAATCATCAATTAGTTACTTGACTTTCAAGTTAAAGTCAAGATTTACATCATCACTTCCAGGTTCGGGTTTGCCATTTTTCGCACCAGGCTGGTGACGCAGCTGAACCTTCAATTTCCCGTCCCCGGCAGCACCGGTAACCGCCTTTCCGGTGAGCCCGATCACAAAATTATTGACATCCTTATCGCCGTAAGTGTAAGTCAGCAGAGACGCGGGCGACGGCGTGTATACAAACAAATGCTCGTCCGACTCTTCCTCAACCTCTTTGGTAATGTCGTCAACAGGCGTTTTGCTTTCATCCAGCAGTTCAATCGCAAGCGTATAGGTAGTAGCAGGTTTCAGCTTAATCGTATCGAATTTCGTAGCGGCATTACCGCCGTCACCGTCCGCATCTTTATAGGAGAATGAAGTCACGTTCGTTGTTCCTTGTTCAGTAAATTTGAGGGTTACGGAAGTGATCAGTTCGTTTTCATCATCGGGTTTAACCTCAGTTCCCGAATCTTTGCATTGGGTAAAAGACATGGCCACGCCGACAAGTAACATCCAGGTTAATTTACGGTTCATTTTCATAAGTAATAGGTTTATGTATGGGTACTAAAATTCTTTTCAGGCGCCAAACTTCCATTTCAGGCGCAGGGAGCCGTTTCTTCCCATATCATTGGCGTAGTAGCGAAACCGGTTCAGGTAGTCGCGGTAGACGGTATTGAACAAATTCTGAACGCTGACGCCGATTTCAAGCTGTTGTTTGTCGGTTACATGAATGGTCGCGCCGGCTTGCAGGCTCCATAATGAGTAAGCTTTGGGCGGAGGCAGAAAATCGCTCGCAGGCGGTACTCGTTTTTGTTGCGCCACAAAAAGATTTCCCGCCGATATAAACACCTTCTTCCATTTGCCAACATCCGGCAGTTCATATTTCAATTGATTATCCAGGCGGTTTGGCGGTATCATCACCAGGTAATTATCGGCTCGCTGGTCATATACCCTCAAATAACTGAGCTTACTGGAAACCGTCGTATGCCTGACAAATTCCCAGCTAGCCGACACATCAATCCCTTTGAAAGAAGCGTCGGTCTGAGTGTATTTAAAGTAAGGAAATGCGCCCCTGACCGTCAGAATAGGCTCTGGCTGTGGCTTTAAGTAAATAAAATCAGAAATGTAATTATAGTAACCACCTATTTCCAGCGACCATTTAGCGTCGGTATATTTTACGCTTCCGATCGTATTCAATGCTTTTTCAGGCTGCAATGCCGCGTCGCCCTTTTCATAAGCTGCTGCTCCGTGGTGGACGCCGTCGCTGAACAGTTCGCTTATATTCGGTGCCCGCCAGGCTGTACCTACATTTAATCGCGCTGAAAAACGGTCAGAGAAATTCCGGGTAGCGCCTAATGTTCCCGAGAAATTGGAGAATGTAAATTGATCGGCCACTTTTTCGCGGTTCACGATCCGGTAAGTTTTCAGTGTGCGGTAGTCATATCTCATGCCTGCTTCCAGTTCCCAACCGTTTTTAACGTACCGTTCCATCCAGAACACTCCGATATTGAACTGATTGAAATTGGGAATCAATGGCCGCCCGTCCATCAGGTTATATTGGTACAATGTGCTGATACCCAGTTGTCCGGCGATTTTCCCGGCAATGGGTTTGTGGTCCCAGATTACATCATTGGTTAATGTCGTTAGTTTAAATGTAAGCTCAGGGTGATTGAGCGCAGCTATGGAATCGTTTCTCGGGCGGTGCAGGTCATATTCGTTACGGTCGTTGATCTGCCGGGCAATGGTCCATTGAAAACGGTTCCCATTTTGGAAATGATAATGTGTTTCCGCCTTTAAAAGCTCATGCGTCACATTCTGATTAGGCCTTCCAATTGTATAACTGAAACCGGATTTGACAAATGGCTCGCCGTTTTTGATAACATTCAGAAGATCAGTAACACTACCGATGTGCGAGCCTGAGAATATCCCAATCTGTGTATCAAAGCGGCTGTAAAAAACATCGACGCCAAGTCCTTTATGCCGGTAACCTGCCGCCAATGAAAAGTTTTTCTCGCTAATGCCGGTATTGTCAAGATAGTAACCCGGAGTTTCAATGTTACCACCGCGTTTGATGGTCCCCTGCGTTCTCCATCCAAATCCCTTGAAACCCTTAATCCCTCCTTGTAAAGTACCAGACAAAACGCCTTGACGGCCATTTGTAAATCCTACGGCATTAGCCTCTCCACTTAATGATTTATCGAAAGGAAGTTCTTCCGGTTCTACCAGAATCACTCCGCCGATTGCATCAGAACCGTAACGCACGCCTGCCGCGCCTTTTACAACAGAAATCCGCGTCGCGATAAATGGATCAATTTCAGGTGCGTGCTCCGAGCCCCATTGCTGCCCTTCCTGCCGCACACCATTGTTCATGATCAGGATGCGGTTGCTATGCAAGCCATGAATGACAGGTTTTGAAATGGATGAGCCTGTTTGCAAAGTGGTAACCCCAGCTAATCCTTTCAGACTTTCTCCTAAATTTTGCCCCCGGGTTTTTTCCAGATCGCTTCCACTTAGTGTTGTCAGAGGCTGCGAGGAAGGGGCATCGGTACGGTGAGCGGTAATTTCTACATCGTGTAAATGCACTTCCTGTTCCAGCAGATTGAAATTTTCTTCGTGCCCTGCCGTCAAGTCCAGCTTTTGCTGGAAGGAATTGTAGCCTACAATCCTGCATTCAAGCGTGTAAGCGCCGGGGCAAAGATTACGGAGTTCGTATCTGCCATTTTCATCCGTAAAAACACCGCTATTTTGTCCCAGGATCAAGACTGTGGCCCCTACGATAGGTTGCCCGCTATGCTGATCCTTTACTACTCCCTTTACAAAACATCCGCAGTCGGTCTTCTGGGCGTAGGAGACCGTTGAAATCAGTAAAATCAAAAAAGAAAGAAGGAGTCGCTTCATTACGTGCACTTGTAACTATTATCTTTTTGTTACAACGTTGCAAAAGTATTGCAATTGCAACACAGTTGCAATTAAAAAGAGCAACTATTTTATCATTTTTACCTGCTATTAGCGTCTGAAATGTAAATTTGCAGTCATTACCTGCCATTTTGAATTTTGTCTGACGTACTTTTTGCTAAAATCCTTCTCATGCCGCCTCTGATCGCTGGCGTAACACTTGCTGTCAGAAAGTGGGGGGAAGGCTGGGGCGGCTGGATCGGAGGGTTTCCCTGGGTTGCCGGACCCATTTCTTTCTTCATCGCGCTGGAACACGGCGCAGGCTTTGCTGCTTCCACAATCAACTCTGCATTGCTAGGATCAGTCGGTACAATGTTATTCGCGCTGGTATACGCTACCGTATCCTCCCGACTATCGTGGCTTCCGACCGTACTGATCAGTTATGTCGCTTTCTTTATAGTAGCATTGTTGTCACTGGGACAAAGCATTTCGATCGCCTTCGGAGTGGGTTTAAACCTGGTGGTATTGACGGCGGTTTTATACTTTTTTCCAAAACCAAAAGGTAAAGCAGATTTCAGAAAGCAACCGGGATATGACATTCCGCTGAGAATGCTGGCTGCTACGTTTTTCGTCGTAGCGGTGACGCAGGCTGCGGATTACCTGGGACCAACATGGAGTGGCTTACTTACGCCGTTTCCAATTATGACTTCGACACTAGCCGTTTTTACGCATTCTCAGCAAGGCTCAGACGCGGCGATCAGGATACTTTATGGATTGCTTTTGGCCGGATATGGCTTTGTAGCGTTTCTGGTGGGAGTGGCCTGGCTGGTACCGCAGATGCCGATTGGCGCTGCTTATGGCCTGCTGACGATTGCTACGATGGTGATTAACGGGATCACGGTAAGGTTAATCCGCTGATAGGTACCAACGGATTAACGCAGACGAATATCTTAAACTCTTTCTAGTTTAACAGGATAAGTTTTCTTCGCATTCCACTGGCATACATAGATGTTCTGCTCATTATCAATGCAAACATCATGGCAATGCATGAAAATCGGTTTTTCCTGAAGCATTAGCTGCAATTCCCCATTCCGATATTCTGGTTTGGTGCCACCCGGATTTGAAATCACTTTATTGTTTTTGTCAAGAATCGTTACAAAACCTGAGTTCGGCGTTTGATTCAGATAACGTAACCGCGACCAGCATACCCCGGCGTACAATGTGTCGCCACTGAAAACCGGGCGGCAGACAAATGCTCCCGGTAAAAACAAAGTACTGATGTATTTACCGTCTAATGTAAATCTTTTGAATGCATTGTGTGCGCGGGAAGTGACCAGCAAGGTTGGGTTGGCTTTGTCGCGATAGTCGACTGCTATACCGTGTGCTGTGGAAAACTGGCCGTCGGCATCTCCCGACCCGCCGAATTTGTCTATAAATTCACCTTTTTGATTATATCTTAAAATCCATTGTGACCCGTAACCGTCGGCCACGTAGATCGTTCCGTCGGGACCGATAGCGGTTTCCGTAGGTTTGAAGGCGTCTGCTTCTTTATATGCACCCACTTTCGAAGGATGCTCGATGGTGAGCAGGATTTTGCCTTTGAGGTCCGTTTTGAAAACTTTGCCGGTATTAGGGTCGCAGATAAACAAAAACTCTTCTCCATTGGCATTCCACAATGTAAGGCCGTGGCCTCCCGGAAATTCATGGCCCCAGCTTTCCAACAATTTGCCAGAGCGGTCGTAGATCAGGATGTTATTCTTGATTTCGTCCCCCACCATGATGAGCCTTCCCTTGCTATCCTGCACCATTTCGTGGCAGTTGTTCACCGGAAACTGGGAGGCATCCAGGTTTCCCCAGCCCTGATGGACTTTGTACTTGTGCGTACCATGCCCTATGATTTCGCCATCCGTTTTGGGTTTGGCGTGCAGGATATAAAATGGTTTAAAAGTCAGGGCAGCGGCGGTGACAGCTGTTATTTTTGCAAACTCGCGGCGGGATTGTGTATCGGGCATGGTCGGTCTTTTATTTGAAAAAGACATTGTATGTACATTC
>NZ_JBDSFX010000055.1:0-64593 GCF_039919315.1 Dyadobacter sp.
TTTTCAGAAATGCAGACCCTGTGGGGAATGGAAGGGTAGTGTTTAACATTGCTCACAACAAATACAGACTGATTGCGAAATTTGAATATGAGAAGCAACTGGTGTTCGTAAGATTTATTGGCACACATCGCCATTACGATCAGATAGAGGACATTAAAAATATTTAAACGCGTTATGAAAGCATTAACGATCAATTTGGAAGATATCGTAATCAAACCGATCACGAATGAATCCGATTTCCGGGAAGCTGGCAAAATCATCGATGCACTGTTGGACGCTGATTTAATTGAAAATCCAAAAAACCGAAAAAAGGCTCTCGATATCCTGGAAGCGATAACTGTTTTGGCCATCGACTATGAAAAGAGACACTACACTATTCCAAAGCCTGATCCAATAGAAGCGATTAAAGAAAGAATGGAACAGCTCCATCTAACAAGAAAGGATGTTGCTCCTTATTTCGGAGGGGAAAACAGGGTTTCAGAGGTTTTAAACAAGAAAAGAAATCTGACTATCAAAATGATCAGGGAACTCAGCAAGAATCTCGGTATACCTGCTGACACTCTTTTGACCGCCGGTTGAAAATCCAATCTTTGAATAACTAAATAAAAGTAAGTATCCATATCATAAGAATAATGTCACAGCCCAAAGTAGTATTAGCGTTCAGCGGAGGATTAGATACCTCTTTTTGTGTAAAATATTTAGCCGAAGACAAAGGTTACGAAGTCCATTCGGTTTTGGTAGATACAGGCGGTTTTTCAGACGAAGAATTGAAAACCATTGAAGCCAATGCATATGCTTTGGGCGTGAAGAAACATGCTACCATTTCTAAAACAGCAGATTACTATAATGATTGTATTAAGTATTTGATTTTTGGAAATATACTTAAAAACAATACATATCCTCTTTCTGTAAGCGCAGAACGCGTTTTTCAGGCAGTAGCAGTTGCGGAATATGCCAAGGAAATCGGGGCCAGCGCGATCGCTCACGGAAGTACCGGCGCCGGAAATGACCAGGTACGTTTTGACATGGCTTTCCGCATCATTATCCCGGAAGCAGAGATCATTACCCCGATACGCGATTTGAAACTTTCGCGTGAAGCTGAAATTGAATATTTGACGAAAAAAGGCGTGGGTCGCGAGTGGGCAAAAGCCGCATATAGTATTAATAAAGGCCTTTGGGGAACATCGGTAGGTGGTAAGGAAACATTGACTTCCAACCAATACCTGCCGGAATCAGCCTGGCCAACCCAGGTTTCTAAGACAGAGCCTGAAACCATTACATTGGAATTTGTACAAGGTGAATTAAAAGGCGCAGCGGGAGAAAGTTTTGAAAATTCTGTACAGGCGATCCAGAAACTGGCAGCAATTGCACAACCCTTCGGCATTGGCCGCGACATACACGTGGGTGATACGATCATTGGTATCAAAGGCCGCGTTGGTTTTGAAGCCGCGGCTCCTTTGATCATCATTAAAGCTCACCACACATTGGAAAAGCATGTTTTGAGCGAACAACAGCTTTACTGGAAAGAACAACTTTCTAACTGGTACGGCAGCTTGTTGCACAAAGGGCAGTTTGTAGAACCTGTAATGCGTAACATTGAGACTTTCCTTACAGATACACAGTCGCACGTGACGGGTAAAGTGCATGTTCATTTGGCACCATACCGTTTCTACGTAGAAGGAATCGAATCACCATTCGACCTGATGTCTTCTAAATTCGGTAGCTACGGCGAAATGAACAATGCCTGGACGGGTGATGACGTGAGAGGATTCTCCAAAGTTGCGTCGAACCAGGTAATGATTTATCAGAAAGTGAGTGAGTCCGTCGAATCAAAATAATCAAAATTCGTCTTTAATTTTTTGTAGCATGACTAAGATAGAACTACAAAGTCAAATTCAGCGAAAGGCACAGGAATTACCTCCCGATTTGCTTCAGGAAGTGTTTGACTATATGGAATTTATTTTAGAAAAGCGAAAAAAAAAGCCGTATTCAAAAAGCCAGGACGTGGACAATTGGTGGCACAACATTTCCGGTTTTTCGCACGATTATATGTTGCAGCGTAGCCAACCACCTCTCTATTGATTGCTGCTCATGCATTCAGCCAGGGATTAACTTTAGTAACCAATAACGTGAAGGAGTTCGAAAGGGTTGACAATCTGAAAATTGAAAATTGGGTATTAGAATGACAAAAATTAATATAGGCATTATCGGTGCAGCGGGCTACACAGGCGGGGAACTGATCCGAATTTTGATCAATCACCCAAATGTAGAAATCGCGTTTGCACATAGTAAAAGCCAGGCTGGGAAACCGGTTTATGCGACGCATACTGACTTGCTGGGCGACACAGATCTGATCTTTTCAGGTGAAGACATTCAAACGCTTCTGAATGACGAAACCTTGAATGCCATTTTTCTATGCTCTGGACACGGAGAGTCTAAAAAGTTTCTGGCTGAATATAATGTTCCAGACAACATTAGGATTATTGACCTGAGTACTGATTTTCGGGATGAATCGAATGGTTTTGTTTACGGACTTCCTGAATTACAAAAGGAGAAAATCAAGACGGCGACCAAAATTGCTAATCCAGGATGTTTTGCAACAAGCATTGAACTAGCGATTTTGCCGCTCGCGAATACTGGCCTGATCAAGGACGACATTCATGTGAGTGCGGTTACCGGCAGTACAGGTGCAGGTCAGTCGTTGAGTGCTACTACGCATTTTACGTGGCGTAATAACAATGTCTCAATATATAAGGCTTTTACGCATCAGCATTTGACTGAGATCAAGATGAGCCTTGGAAAGTTGCAGGCTGGTTTCGACAAAGCAGTTAATTTCGTTCCTTATCGTGGCGATTATACCCGTGGGATTATGGCGAATGTCTATACTGCTTTTGAAGGAACATTGGAGGAAGCAAAAAGCATTTACAAAAGCTTTTACGAATCGCATCCATTCACGCATGTCAGCGACACACCCATTGACCTGAAACAAGTTGTTAACACCAACAAATGCCTGATCCATTTAGAAGTTCACGACGGACAGTTGCTGATTTCCAGCATTATCGACAACCTTACCAAAGGTGCTTCGGGACACGCGGTACAGAACCTGAACTTGCTTTTCGGGCTACCTGAGGATGCGGGGCTGCGTATAAAAGCACCGGCTTTTTGATGTAATTCGTTATTTTTGTATGCTAATTAGTAATCATTAATACTATTTCCATGGATGATTTACTTCAAATTTATAGCCAATTAAGCGAGACCCAACGGAGGCAATTGCTGGCATACGCTGATTCACTTTTGCTTCATCAGAAAGCGCGAAAATCGGAAGGGAACCTGAGCGTATGGAAAGAAAAGATAAAGACCGTTTCGACTTGGAGTGAGAAAGACATATTAGCAATGGAACAAAATTCAAAAGGACTGAATAATTGGAAAATTCCGGAATGGTAGTTGACACTGGTATATTTATCGAATACTTACGTAAACAGGATAAGTCAAGAACCATTCTGGCATCGCTACCAAACGACGCTTCGTTATTTGTTTCAGCAGTGACGGTTTATGAACTAATGATGGGCGCAACAGACATTCAAAAAAAGAGAGATGTCGAAATTCTATTAGAAGGAATTCCGGTTCTTCCTTTTAGCGAAGAAGTATCGTTTAAAGCTGCCGAGATTTATCACAACCTTCGAAGGCGAAATCTGCTGATTGAATTCCGCGATATTTTCATTGGCGCCACCGCTATTACTTTTCAATTACCAATCAAAACACTTAATCGAGATCATTTTCAAAGGATTGAATCCCTCGATCTGGTCTGATATAACAAATACCAAGATGTCACATTTATTTGATGTTTATCCAATTTACGATATAGAGCCGGTGAAGGCTCAGGGGAGTTATTTGTGGGATCAGAATGGTACCAAGTACCTCGATCTTTACGGCGGGCATGCTGTGATTTCCGTAGGACATTGCAATCCGTACTATGTAGATATGCTGACCAAACAGCTGAATGCGATCAGTTTTTATTCCAATTCCGTTAAAATATCATTGCAGGAAGAACTGGCTGAAAAATTGGGAGAACTTTCGGGCTACCCGGATTACAAACTGTTTCTTTGCAATTCAGGTGCTGAGGCCAATGAAAATGCATTGAAACTGGCTTCTTTTCATAATGGAAGAACTAAGGTAATATCGTTTTCAAAATCATTCCACGGCCGTACTGCCGGCGCAGTAGCAGCGACAGACAATGCGTCCATTGTTGCCCCTATCAATTATAACAAACACGTCACGTTTCTTCCATTTAATGACATTGAATCTGCTGAAAACGGCATAACTGACGAAGTTTGCGCAGTTATTGTGGAAGGAATACAGGGCGTTGGCGGAATCAATGTTAGTACTGACGAATTCCTGCAAACATTAAGACGTAAATGTGACGAAACCGGCGCTATCCTGATCCTGGACAGTGTGCAATGCGGCTACGGACGTACCGGGAAATTCTTCTCACACCAGTTCAGCGGCATACAGCCCGATATTATGTCGATGGCGAAGGGAATGGGTAACGGATTTCCGATCGGTGGAATATTGATCTCACCCAAATTCAAAGCAAGCTACGGGTTATTGGGAACCACTTTCGGAGGAAACCATTTGGCTTGTGCTGCGGGGGTTGCGGTATTGGATATCATGAAAAATGAAAACCTGATCGAAAACGCTGCGAAAATCGGAGACTATCTTCTGAAAGGAATCGAGGAAATTGGTGGATATAAGGAACTAAGAGGACGCGGATTAATGATTGGAATTGAATTTGACTTCCCGGTGAAAGACCTTCGTAATAAACTTTTGTTTGAACATAAAATGTTTACCGGAGTAGCAGGAGCCAACACCATTCGTTTGTTGCCTTCACTTACTTTGGGTAAAGAAGAGGCTGATCTTTTCCTTGAAGCATTGAAAAAAGAGTTATCAGTCGCCACCGTTTGATTTAATCTTAACACCTAAATATTGCTATAACCGGTTTCAGTACAATTGCCTGAAACATGTCTGAATTCATAACTGAATGAAACACTTCCTTTCCATAGACGACGTTACAGACCTCAATCACCTCATTTCAAGCGGAATTGCCGCCAAGCGAAATCCATTTGGCGAAAGTGAGTTGGGCAAAAACAAAACCATCGGACTTCTTTTCTTTAATTCAAGTTTAAGAACCCGGATCAGTACGCAGAAAGCTGCACAAAATCTGGGACTGAATGTGATTACAATGAATGTCGGTCAGGATGGCTGGGGGCTGGAAATGGAAGAAGGTGTGATCATGAACGGTGACAAGGCCGAACATGTGAAGGAAGCTGCGGCTGTGATCGGGAGCTACTGCGATATCATTGGTATTCGTTCTTTCGCGGGTCTGCAGGAGCGGGAAAAAGATTACGCAGAGATCATTTTTCAGCAGTTTAAAAAATATGCGCAAGTACCCATTATCAACCTCGAATCTGCAACCAGGCATCCACTACAGTCGCTGGCCGATTGCATTACGATCGAAGAATTTAAGCTCAAACAGCGCCCGAAGGTCGTTTTAACCTGGTTACCCCATTTCAAAGCGTTACCGCAGGCGGTTGCCAATTCATTCTGCGAATGGATGAACCCGATGGACGTCGAACTTGTAATTACGCATCCCGAAGGCTATGATCTGGCTCCCCAGTTCGTTGGAAAAGGTCAGGTTATTTACGATCAAGACAAAGCATTGGAAGGCGCGGATTTTGTATATGGTAAAAACTGGTCGTCTTACTCGAATTATGGTCAGGTATTAACCAGCGATCCGTCCTGGATGATCACGGAGGCGAAAATGGCATTGACGGATAATGGTAAATTCATGCACTGTCTTCCCGTACGCCGGAATATGAAGGTAGCCGACGAAGTGCTGGATGGCCCTAGATCGCTCGTGATTGAGCAGGCTGCCAACCGTGAATGGTCTGCCCAGGCAGCTTTACGTGAAGTTTTGCTGGGTTTGCAGCATTAGAATGTCAGAATATAATTACCTGAACAGTTGTCATTCAGCTGTTTCTAATAATAAAATACTACTTACAATGAGTACCGCTACATTGACGCAACCTCTCGATACAACAACTATCAATTCAATCCGTAAAACAGGCGTCTTAATTGTAAACCTGGGTACGCCGGATAGCCCATCCGTGCCTGATGTCCGCAAATACCTACGTGAATTTTTGATGGATGAAAGAGTGATCGACATTCCTTACCTGAATCGCTGGTTGCTCATCAACCTCATCATTGCTCCATTCCGCGCACCCAAATCAGCAAAAGTTTACAAACAATTGTGGAGACCGGACGGCTCACCTCTAAAAATTTACGGTTTTTCGGTAAAAGACAAACTGCAAAGGGCACTCGGCGATCATTACGTTGTGGAGCTGGCGATGCGCTATCAAAGCCCGAGCATTGAAAATGGATTAAAGGCTCTGAGAAAAGAATGTTTGACAGAAATCATTGTGGTGCCTTTTTTTCCACAATATGCTTCTGCATCAACGGGGTCCGTGTATAAGGAAGTAATGCGGGTTGTGCAGGATTGGGAAGTTTTGCCTGAGATCCGGTTTGTAAATCGGTTTTTGGAGCACCCCAAGTTCATTAAGGGCTTTGTTGATCTTGGTAAAAAATATATGGCCCAGCGTGAATTCGATCATTTCGTGTTTAGCTACCACGGGCTACCTGAGAGGCAGATTACAAAAGGGGATGTAACCAAAAGTTTTTGCCAGTTCGGCTCTTGCTGCGACACGCTAGACCACAGAAATCAGCATTGCTATCGTGCCCAATGTTTCGAAACAACCCGTTTACTAGTTAAAGGAATGGGTATCCCGGAAGGAAAGTATACGACTTGCTTTCAATCGAGATTGGGCAAGAATCCATGGATCAAGCCTTACACTGACGAGGTAATACCGGAACTTACCAAAAAAGGCGTCAAAAGTGCGCTGGCTTTTTCTCCGGCTTTCGTAGCAGATTGCCTTGAAACGACCATTGAAGTCGGAGAAGAATATAAAGAGCTATTTGAAAAAGAGGGAGGAGAACACTGGCAGCTTGTGGAAAGTCTGAACGACAGTGATGTCTGGATAGAAGCTTTGGAAGATATCATCAAAAATCCGGCAGCCTGATCAGGTGCCGGATTTTTGGCTTTTATAGAATTACACCTTCCTTTTTATAAAGATCGGAAAGTGTATGAACAGCGTAGTCAATTTCCTCTTCGGTATTATACTTTCCAAAAGAGAAACGTACATTCGCCCGGTTTTCGTCAATTTTGAGCTCTGTGAGGACGTGAGAACCGATTTCCGTGCCGCTAGAACAGGCGCTACCGCCAGAAACGGCTATACCGGCAATATCCATATTAAACAACAGCATATCGCTGATGTCCGACGGCGGCAGGCTTACACTTAAAACGGTGTACAGGCTTTTATCCAGCTGGTCTGAATTTCCATTGAAGGTGATCCCTTCAATGCTGCTTTTCAGCTTCTCGATCATGCGTGTTTTGAGGCCTTCAATGTGGTTGCGATGTGCATCCATATCGCGGTAGGCGATTTCAAGCGCTTTGGCCAGCCCTACTATTCCGTAAATATTTTCAGTACCGCCGCGCATGTTACGTTCCTGCGCGCCTCCGTGTACGAAAGGTGCTATTTTAATGCCTGGCCTAACATATAAGAACCCTATACCCTTCGGACCATTGAATTTGTGGGCCGCGCCCACAATGAAATTGGCTTTCAATTGTTGCAGATCATGCCGGTAATGACCCATTGTTTGAACGGTATCACTATGAAACACTGCATTGTACTTCTCGCAAATGTCTCCTGCTGCTTCCAAATCCAGCAAATTCCCTATTTCATTATTGCCATGCATCAATGATACCAATGAGCGCGAATTCGAAGCCAGCAATGTTTCCAGATGTGCCAGGTCTACCTCTCCTTTATCATTCAGGTTGACGAAACTGAGCTGAATATGACCCGTTTTTTGCAAATATTCGAGGGTATGCAGTACGGCGTGATGCTCAATACGGGAAGTAATGGCATGTTTCAGGCCCAGCGTTTCAATGCTGGAACGAATGGCGGTATTGTCAGCTTCGGTACCTCCCGATGTAAAAAATATCTCAGCCGGGGCTGCATTCAATATAGCCGCAATGTTTTTTCTGGCTCTTTCAATCGCCGAGCGCACTGCCCGGCCATAGGAATGGATGGAAGAGGGGTTTCCGAATTGCTCGGTCATCAGCGGCAACATCACTTCCAGTACCTCAGGGTCCAGTCGTGTGGTGGCCGCATTATCCAAATAGGCTTTCATTTCTTTGATTAATTTCAATCAACCTGTCGTCGTCGACCCAGCTTTTACTTCTTAGGCTCAGAGATGATCTCCTTAATGTCAGAAATAATCTTATTAGCGAGGTTGATTGCCGTGGTTTGTGTCTCCGATTCAGAATAAATCCTGATGATCGGTTCCGTGTTTGATTTACGTAAATGAACCCATTCCCGGTCGAATTCTATCCTTACGCCATCGATAATGTTCAATGGCTGCTTGGAATATCTCGTCTGAATGCGGCTCAATATGTTATCAACACTAATATCTGGTGTGAGTTCAATTTTATTTTTGGAAATATAGTAGCTAGGGTATGCCCTGCGCAAAACCGAAGCTGTTTTGCCAAACTTGGCCAAATGTGTCAGAAACAATCCTATCCCAACCAATGCATCTCTTCCATAATGGCTCTCAGGATAGATCACCCCACCGTTTCCCTCACCGCCGATGACCGCATTATTAGCCTTCATCATATTCACAACATTCACCTCTCCTACCGCAGAAGCGAAATATTTGCCACCAGCCTTCACGGTCACATCCTTCAACGCAGCGGTGGACGAAAGATTGGAAACTGTATTACCAGGGGTATTTTTAAGAACGTAGTCGGCAACGGCAACCAGTGTATATTCTTCGCCGAAAGGAGTACCATCCTCGCACATCAGTGCCAGGCGATCCACGTCAGGATCTACAACAATACCAAGATTGAATGCGCCGTTGTTCAGCTCTTTGCTGATTTCCCGGAGGTGTTCCGGAAGCGGCTCGGGATTATGGGCAAAGTTACCCGTAGGCTCGCAATTGAGCTTTTTGATATTTTTTGGAGATACTCCCAGTGCTTCCAGGAGCATAGGAACGACGATCCCTCCCGTAGAATTGACGGCATCTACTACAATCCTGAAATTCGCATTTCTAATCGCTTCCACATCTACCAGTGACAATGACAGAACATGGTCAATGTGCTTTTGAAGATAGGAGTCATCGGTGCTGTAACTTCCTAATTTCTTTACGTCAACAAAAACAAAGTCCTCTTCATCCGCAATTCTCAGCACTTCTTCACCGTCGGCTTCTGAAATGAATTCTCCGTCGTGGTTCAAAAGTTTGAGGGCATTCCATTGGATGGGATTGTGGCTGGCAGTGAGAATAATGCCACCTGCGGCGTTTTCAGCCGTAACTGCTATCTCAACGGTAGGTGTTGTTGAAAGCCCCAGATCCAGCACATGAAGTCCTACTCCCTGTAATGTACCTGCGACCAGACGGCTCACCATTTCACCGGAAAGCCTGGCATCTCTGCCGATAACAACCTTTAAATTCTGTGGATTTGTACGCCTCAGCCATGTTCCGTAAGCAGCTGCAAACTTCACAACATCAATCGGAGTCAGCGCCTCACCCGATTTTCCACCCACAATACCTCTGATTCCTGAGATAGATTTAATTAACGTCACGATCTAGAATTCCTCTTTTTGTTTGGTTGCAAAAATACTAAATTTCCCTCTCTACTAGCCGAATTTTCTTCAAACAAAAACAACATTTGAGTTTATGGATTCCCAACACTCACTTAACGTTCAGCGTAATTTTGTTGATCTGCAATGAAAGTATTGCTTAAAGATATACTGTGAAGGAATTCAGTTTGATGATGTTACCTCCATTTTATTAAAGACAGTATCCATCCATTCGACAGGCAATTTCTGGACTGAATTGCTCAATGAAGCACTCCATTGCTTGCCTACATAGTCCAGGTCATGCTTTTCAAATCGATGTTCAGTAACCTGAAACGAGTCCTTTTGATACATGACCACCTCAATCGGATGATCCACATCATTGGAACTTGCGCGGGTCGAATCGAATGAAAGAAAACCTATTTTTAATGCGTCTTGCATCGAAGAATCAAATTCGAGGCTATGGTAGAGAAATCGGTTCCCCAGTCCATATGTCGTTTCGGCGCTACAAATGTTATAGGTCGCTAAGTTATTAAAAGTTGGTTCAGTTCATCCACTGGGTCTTAAATTGTCCCGTCGTCTGGCTCTGTGACTGACTTTGAGACTGCCCGGTTTCCAAGCCGAAGTACATATCAAAAATGGCAGCGTCCACATCGTTATTCTTGGTCTGAAACTTGTCCAGATACTCGTGAAGGCCCATTTTGAATACGTCTTCTACGTCTGTAAATTCAAGTTCGCTCCGGATTTTGCTCAATGCTCGCTCGGCAGGATTGGTATGGCCCCGCTCGGGAATTGATCCTGCGATCGCATACAGTGACAGTTCAGCCTGGCGTACGCAGTAAGCAATGGATCTCGGAAACAATTTGTCCAGGATCAAAAAGGCCACAATGTTCATCGGGGTCAATGCCCGATGTGTCTGCCGGTACATATTATATGCACTCACCGATTTCAAAACTGCCGTCCATAGCATCAGATCCAATGTCGAACCTGAGGTACCGGAGTCCTGCAAAAGGGTGAAATATTTCACATCAAGAAAACGGGAACATTTGTCGGCACGCTCGATATGCCGCCCCAGACGACCGAAATGCCATGCCTCATTGCGGGTAATGGAAGCATCCACTACACCATGAAAAAGCTGGCAGCTTTTGCGAATGTCCGTGAAGTAGGACTGCATATGGTCCATATTCCGGAAGTTATCCGGCGACGTACTTCTGATCGACAGGTAAAACGTATTGATACTTTCCCACATTTCTTTCGAAATCGTCTCGCGGATCGTACGGGCATTTTCCCGGGCCTCGTACAGACAGCTGATGATCGAATTGGGATTACGTTTGTCGAAAGTCATGAAATGGATAACATCTTCCTTCGTCGGCTTATCATAATATTTGTAAAACAGAAAATGATCAGCGGTTGCAATCAGAAGAGGCTCCCATTGTTCATCCACATCAGGAGGGAGATCCAGTGCCAGATTAAAATTAACTCCTACGAAACGGGCGTAGTTTTCAACCCGTTCGATGTAACGGTTCATCCAGTAAATTGAATTGGCAACTCTGCTAAGCATAAAAGGCAAGTATTATATCTAAATGGATTAATCAGAATAATTGTTAAGCGATCATACCAAAATACCTAATAAAATTTTGCAAATACAAGGATGTGCGAAAAGTAATATAATATCTGGAAAGATTATCATTTCAGGAATTTTCCTGAGATTGGTTTGGAATCTACCGGAAACATTTAATTTTTGTAAATTAACAAGTCATAAACTATAACCTGTATTCCTGTGTCGAAAAAAGAGCAATTTATTGCAGCAATTCAGAAATCATATCAAACTGACAAACCGGTAATTCGTTTAGGCTCGGCTATTTTGGACGGAGAAATCATTGGAGAAGCCAGAGTAAGCCTCCCGCTACGTATGATGAACCGCCACGGACTGGTAGCAGGGGCCACAGGATCAGGAAAAACGCGCACATTACAAGTACTGGCAGAGCAGCTTTCCGCGGCTGGCGTTCCAGTTTTCATGTCGGACATTAAAGGTGACTTATCCGGAATAGCACAACCCGGCAAAACCAATGCCGCGCTGGAAGAACGTTCACAGATCTTGGGAACCGTTTTCGAGCCAAAAGGATATCCGGTCGAATTATATTCGCTGAGCGGGCAGAAGGGCTCTCAGATGCGCGCGACGATTCTGGAATTCGGGCCGATTTTGCTTTCCAAAATATTTGAATTAAATGAAACCCAGTCAGGCGTACTCGCCATTCTGTTCAAGTACGCCGACGATAAGGATCTGCCGATGGTGGATTTGAATGACCTGAAAAAAGTCCTTAACTACCTCGCCGAGGGTCCTGGCGCAGTCGAGATCAAAGCAGATTATGGTACCATTTCCACGTCAACAGCCGGTACTATCCTGCGCAAAATCGTTGCATTGGAGCAGCAGGGTGTGGGTACGATTTTCGGAGAAAAATCTTTTGACATTACTGACCTCATCAATCGCGTCGACGGGCAAGGTGTGATCAGCCTGCTCAATATTTCTGATGTTCAGGATAAGCCTGCATTGTTTTCAACTTTCATGCTGAGCCTCTTGGCTGAGCTTTATCACAAGCTGCCAGAAGCTGGCGATTTGGACAAACCCAAACTGGTGTTCTTTCTCGACGAGGCGCATTTGCTGTTTAAAGACGCTCCAAAGGCATTCCTAGACCAGATCGAGCAGGTAGTAAGGCTGATTCGCTCCAAGGGCGTGGGGATCTTCTTTTGTACTCAAATGGCGCAGGATGTTCCCGTGTCGGTACTTTCTCAATTGGGAAACCGGGTACAGCACGTTTTGAGAGCATTTACGCCGCAGGACGCAGATGCATTGAAACAAACGGTAAAAACCTACCCGCGTTCCGACTACTACGCAATCGACCAGATTTTGACCACATTAGGTATCGGGCAGGCGTTGATTACTGTACTTAATGATAAAGGTATCCCTACCGAAGTAGCGGCGACACATTTACTTCCGCCCACGTCCATTATGGGGCCAATGGTGCAGGCCGACTATGATCAGCATGTGCAGCAGTCGGATCTCTACATGAAATACAAAGACCCGCTCGACCCGGAAAGTGCCTACGAAATGCTAACCAAGAGAATGGAAGCGCATGCAAAAGTACAGGCGGAAGCCCAGGAAGAAGTGGTGCAGGCAAAAAAACAAAAGGAAGAAACAAGTGTTATTTCCGATGCATTGAATTCTCCTTTGGCCAAACAGATCGGCAGAGAGGTGGTGCGGGGCGTTTTCGGAATGCTTTTTGGAAAATCCACCCGCACGAAAAAAACCGGCGGGGGATTGTTCGGATTTTAAATATCATTTTTATCCCAGCCGATCACGCATCGTTGCTGGGATAATTTTTCAAGATTAGCCTGTACATCAATGCGGGTCTTCGCATTATCGAATGCATCCCGGTAATTTTCCTTCAACTCCCTACGCTTGATCGCTTCCAGAAAACGGCGGGCATCTTCTTCATTTTCAAGCAATAATTCCGGCACGACCGTTGGCTTGTCGTCGTCACCTTTCGCTACCATCGTCACATAGGAAGTGTTAGTGTGCCGCTGGATCCCGTTCCGCACATTTTCAGCAATAACCCTGATCCCGATCACCAGCGAGGTTCTCCCCACATAATTCACAGAGGCATGCAGGGAAACCAGATCCCCTACCTCAACGGGTTCGAGAAAATCCACACCGTCCACCGAAACAGTCACACAATAAGTACCCGCATGGCGCGCAGCACATGCGTATGCCACTTTATCAATCAGTGACAACAAAATTCCTCCATGAATTTTTCCTCCAAAATTCGCATACGAGGGAATCATCAGTTCAGTCAGGGTAGTTTGGCTGAAACGGACAGAGCGGGGTTCCTGATCCATGATTTTGGCTTGCTAATGCTATTTTATTTCAAAAAAACGGTCTTGCCTGACTTCGCAGATTGCTTGGCAGATTCCAGTATTTCTACGACGGTAACATTGACCGGTAACCCGTACAGATCATTGGTATCGAGCTTCAACCGGCCTTGCACAACGTCCGCCAAAACTGAAAAAGGATCAGTAAATGGAGCAGGACGAGGATCGAGTTTAATGGTTTCCTCAGGCGTTTTGTCTTGTAATCTTTGTCTGACAACCGTCGGATTTACGGCTATTGCGTAACCCTTGTTGCCATACACTTCCATATCTTTTCTCGCAAAAGACCAGTTCCAGGAGCCCTGAATGATACATTGTGCTTTTGGATATTGCAATATGATCGTCGCTTCGTCGTCTACATTCTTGTAAATCTCCGGCTTGTCCTGATGTGTTACTGCGGTTACTGAAATGGGCCTTTCGCCCTTCAAAAGCCAGGTCATCAAATTAGCCCCATAACATCCAAAATCGACTAATGCGCCCGCTCCGTTTTTAGCAGGATCAGTCAGAATGGCGAAAAATTCCTTGCTTACTCCGATTTCCTTTGGCCCCTGATGACCATCATTGACCATAACTTTCCGGATATCGCCTAACTTTCCCTGCTTCACCAGATCATTCACATACTGATTACTGGCATACCATGAAGTTTCATAATTCGTCAGTACCTGAATGGAGTTTTGGCTGGCCAGTTTCTGAATTTCCTTGGCATCGGCGAAGGTGGTAGCCAATGGTTTTTCCACCATCACATGAATTTTCCTCGGCGCACACGCACGAACGACGATCACGTGGTCACTGATTGCTCCGAAAGCTGAAACTGCCTCGGGTTTCGTTTCATCCAGCATTTTGTTCAGATCTGAGAAGAACAGCTTTTTGTCCAGCTTGTACTTTTCAGCAAATAAATTGACCAGGTCAGGATTGGTTTCGTAAATCCCTACCAGCTGAATATCTTTTTTATCAGCGCGGTTAAAAACCCAGCCCACGTGCCCGTGGCTAAGGCCCGCGACCGCTACACGCACAGGCGACTGCGCCATTGACTGGACACTCAGCAATCCGAAAATCAACAATAAGATCGTTTTCATAAATCGGTTAGTTTAGGATAGTTTATCAATAATATCTTTAATCACTTCCTGCAAATAAGCCCCGTTATAAGGCCCGTACCAGCTCATTGTTTTGGTTTCATATAAGTCACGGTCAAAGTATTTATCATGGGTGATATAGCCGATATAACCGCCATTAAAGCTAGTTACCATCAGATTGAGGCCCTTGGTTTTCGCATAGGCATCCAGCGTGCCGACCAGTTCACCCGAAAAATCGCAGGGCATGCCTACCATCAGGATATTGCCGATCCTTAATGCTTTTATAAACACCGGATATTCTCCAAAAGCCTTGTTGAATGCCCACGGGCGCAGTACCAGGCTCATGGTAAGCCGTGGTGAAGGAGCGCGGAGTGGCAGTGGTAATGTAATGGCTTCTACGATCGCACCTTTTACGTCTTCTTTTTTTGTAGAATCAGAAAGTAAGGCTTTTTGTACGCCAAACGCCTGATTCTTAACCTCGTCAAAATCATCGGTACCTTTTTCAATCGGACCCATGCTGCCTACTGCTCCGGCCACGTACATCGCAAAATTGTACCGGCCTTTTTCCAGCGAATCTACCAACATACCAGGATAGTCACGCGACAGCACAATGTTTTTAGAGTTCAATACCGTTGAATGTGCCGCAAAAGAGCTCAGAATGGCTTTCTGCCCACTTGCCGTTACAAATGCTGCAGACCTGATTTCAGGATCGATCCCTCCCTCCTCACCTACTAGCCTGTTACGAATATCAATGGTATCAATGGATTCCATGTAAGTAAGCCTGGCTGGTTCCAGCTTAGCCTTAGCCTGAACGATAGCCTGAAAAATAGCGTCAGCAAGGGTCTCAACAGTCTCTTCATTATATTTTCCAGAGAAAAACAGGCCTGATATGCCTGTGCCCCAGCCACCTACACTATTATGGCTATGCGTAGCGCCAAAGTAGACATTCTCAAAGGGAATTTCTTTTTCCGTCAACCGTGATTGTAGCAGTTTTACTACCGTAGGCGGTACAATGAGCAGGTCGGCGGCGATAATGGCTGCTTTTGTAATGCCATTGTCGATCACCATCGCTCTTATATACACTGAATCGTGAACGGCGGTGTAAGGCCGCCCTCTCCTGTTACCGTAACCTGCTGTCGGTGTGGGAGATGTGGGTGTAATGTTTACCTTCGCCCATCCTACCCTGAGGGCACCGGTCGAACCTGATGTGTCTGGTTTTACGTCATTAATGATTTTCTTCCACTGGCTGTAATAGGGCATTTCCTTGTAGGGAGTGTGGTCCATGGTGGTCACCATAGTCGCAATGAGTAATACAAGAAGCAGCACTATTGAGCCGATGATCCGAAAAAATATTCGAAAGAACTTCATAGAGGCTGTACTTTGGGGAGGTTAGGTTATAAAATTAGAAAGCAGGAGGATTGGGAAATATCCTCATTTTAGCAAAAAACCCGACAATACGTCTGAGGTGCTGTCGGGTATATTTCAGGTAAATACCTGTTAATGAATCATTTCAACCTTGCTTCACGAGCTGAATGTTAGCGATCAGTTTCACATCCTCGCCGATGACCAGTCCGCCCGAGTCGGTCAGCTGCATGTAGTTCAGGCCATATTCCTGGCGGCTGAGCCTTCCTTCTACTTCAAATCCTATTCTGAGATTGCCATCCCCGTCTTTTTCAACACCACCATATTCGGCATCCAGCTCGATGGGTTTGGTAATTCCTTTCAGCGTCAGCAAGCCCGACAGCTTATAGTTATCTCCTTTTACTTTATGAAAGTAGTTGGACTGGAATGTAATGTGAGGGAATTGTTCAGCATCAAAAAAGTCCGCCGATTTAAGGTGCGCATCACGCATATCCACATTGGTATCAATACTGTTCACATCCAGCGAAAAGTGAATTTCTGCATTCTCAAAGTTATTCATATCCGATGTAGCCCCGCCTTCAAAGTTATTAAAGGAGCCAGTAATCGAGGAAATGACCAAGTGTTTGATTTTAAACTGAACTTCGGAATGCACAGGGTCTACGATCCATTTTGTAACTGCCATAGGTAAGATATTTAAATTCCACAAATGCTATTAATCCTAAAATTAATATTCCTGATTGACAAACGTGGATTAAAATGTTTTAATTCAGAACGCCTGAACGTTAACAATAAAATAAATGGCACGTAATTTTTAAGCAACTCGTTGTCATTACATTTACTAAATATATTAAATCGACTCATAGATGAAAATGAAGGGAAGAAGCATATTCACGTACGACGTGTATGCCCCCACTACCGTAACAACCATGTTACGCCCCCGCCGCCAGGAAGGCCAGTCAATCATTCAGGAAGGTTTCAACATTGAACCCTCCGTACCATTTTCAGAGTATATCGACATTTACGGAAACCCTTGCCAGCGGACCATTCTGCCAGTTGGGAAAGTGACCATAACAACGGAAGTGCAGGCGCAGGTGAATGTAACGAAACCGATCCCTAATCCGCTGCCTACCTATATGCTGGTGGGTGATTTGCCGGATGATGTCATGCATTATATCCTGCCAAGCCGCTATTGCGAGTCAGATCTGCACGAAATTAATATGCTGGCGATGGAGATAGCCGGAAACCTTACCCCGGGTTATCAACAGGTGGAAGCGATCAGAACGTGGATCCACCAGAATGTGACCTACCAATACGGTATGACCGATGCGAGCACGACCGCTTTGGACCTTGCGCGCAATCGTATAGGGGTATGCCGTGACTTCACACACCTAGCTATTGCGCTATGCCGCAACTTGTGTATACCCGCACGTATGACCGTAGGCTATCTTGATAGATTGAAAGTCATGGATTTACACGCCTGGTTCGACGTATATATTGGCGGAGAATGGTATACATTCGATGCCGTGCAGGAGAAAACCAGTGGTTACCGGATCGAAATCGCCCACGGACGCGATGCGGCTGATGTGGCAATGGTTACCCAATATGGCAATGCTACGCTGCAATCCTTGCATGTGGAAGTGGAGTTGTTGGAGCCGGAGCAATAGAATATACTAGAAAGTTGGGCGTAGTCTCCGACTACGTCTGAGTGTTTGCCGGTCTCCGACCGGCTTTTTTATAGCCAAATCCCGGCTTCTTCGGTTGCAGTACGTTGTGCTTGTGCCGGTCTGATACCGGCTTTCGCTCGGGCGTAGTCTGAGACTACGCCCAACTTCAATTAAGATATCACACCAAGGTCTTTACCAACCTTCGTAAATGCAGCAACGGCTTTTTCAAGATGCTCTTGCTCGTGTCCAGCGGAGATTTGAACCCTGATCCTGGACTTTCCTTGCGGTACCACCGGATAGAAAAATCCGATGACGTAAATGCCTTCATCCAACAACCTAGCTGCGAATTCCTGCGCCAGCTTGGCATCGTAAAGCATAATAGGTACAATGGGATGCTCACCTGGCAAAATGTCAAAACCTGCTTCTGTCATTTCCTTTCTGAAATAAGCCGTGTTTCTTTCTAGCTTATCGCGCAATGCCGTAGAAGACGAAAGCAGATCTAGCACTTTAATGGAGGCACCGACAATGCTGGGCGCTAATGTGTTTGAAAAAAGATAAGGTCGTGAACGCTGGCGCAAAATTTCCACAATCTCCTTCTTGGCAGCGGTAAATCCACCCGACGCACCGCCCAACGCTTTCCCATAGGTACCGGTAATGATGTCGATCCTGCCCATTACATTGCGGAATTCGTGCGATCCGCGGCCGGTTTTCCCCATAAAACCTGTCGCGTGACATTCATCAATCATCACCATGGCATCATATTGGTCGGCCAAATCGCAGATTTTATCAAGCTGCGCAATGGTACCGTCCATTGAAAACACACCATCGGTCACAATGAGTATTCGCCGGCTTCCCTGCGCGTCTTTGAGTTGTTGTTCAAGATCGGCCATGTTATTATGCTTGTACCGAAAACGCTTCGCTTTGCACAGCCTGATCCCGTCGATCAGCGACGCATGATTGAGTTCGTCGGAAATGATGGCGTCCTGATCATTCAGCAAAGGTTCAAAAACACCTCCATTCGCATCGAATGCAGCAGCGTATAAAATGCAGTCTTCGGTTCCGAGAAATTCAGCTGTTTTCTTTTCCAGTTCTTTATGTATGTCCTGGGTTCCGCAAATAAAGCGAACTGACGACATTCCGAAACCGTGGGTGTTAATCGCGTCAATGCCAGCTGAGATCACTTCTGGGTGTGATGAAAGCCCCAGGTAGTTATTGGCGCAAAAGTTCAGCACATTCTTGCCGTCTGTGGCGATGTTTGCCGACTGCGGCGTGGTAATCACACGTTCCTTTTTGTATAATCCGGCCGCTTTAATGGCTTCCAGTTCTTGGTGTAATTCTTCTTGGATTGTTGCGTTCATGGGTTCAATGTTGAATGGGTCGCCGGTGCGATGATTGAATGAATGAATGAATGAGCGAATGACTGAATGTCAGAATGACCGGGTTGTCAGTACGATAAAATTTAATGTTCGTTTTTGACGGACTGATATTTTTTTCTGAGCTCAGTGATCATCTCTTCTGTCATTTTATCCAGTGAATAAGCTGGTCGCCAGCCCCAGTCTTTTCTGGCTGTGGAATCGTCTATTTCCTTGGGCCATGAATCTGCGATTTCCTGCCTGAAATCTGGTTTGTAAATAATCTTGAATTCCGGGATGATCTTCTGAATGCTGGCTGCAATTTCCTTTGGAGAAAAGCTCATACCTGCCAGATTATAACCCGTTCGAACCGTTACTTTTTCCTTCGGCGCTTCCATTAAACGTACCGTGGCGTCCATGGCATCGCTGATGTAGATCATCGGCAGCTTGGTATTTTCGCTCAAAAAGCATTCGAAAACCTCTCCTTTTACTGCTTTGTGATAAATATCCACGGCATAATCTGTGGTACCGCCGCCGGGCATTGACTGGTACCCAATGATACCCGGGTATCGCAGTGACCGGATATCCATTCCGTAGCGTTTGAAGTAGTAGTTGGACCAGTTTTCACCGGCGGTTTTGCTGATGCCGTAAACTGTGGCTGGATCGAGATAGGACCATTGTTCCGCTTTGTCATCCACCTGGTCGCCAAAAACAGCGATGGAGCTGGGATAGAATATTTTTGAAACCCCATTTTCGCGTGCTGCTTCCAGCACATTAAAATAAGTTTGCATGTTGATATGCCACGTTTTCAGCGGCTCTTGCTCGCCTTTTGCGGAGAGAATGGCTGCCAGGTGGTAGATCTGGGTAACCTTGTATTTTGTGACGATCGCCGTTAATGCATTGGCGTCAGTAGCATCCAGTTTTTCAAAGCGTCCGGTTGTCAATTCGGGCTGTCGGATGTCCGAGGCGATAACCTGATCCACTCCGTAGATTTCTCGTAGGTACTCCACCAAAACCGAGCCGATCTGTCCATTTGCCCCTATCACTAATATACATTCCGTTCTCATAGCAATCTGATTTGTTAAAAGCATAAATCACTTGCAATTTCCCATATTTGATAATTATTTTCAAGGATTGGCATATTTCACAGGAAATGTTCCCGGACTATCTTATTTTTAAAGTAAATATTACTTCTTGACCTGTAAATTATTCCCCCGTACAGTAAATATTATTGCCCCATGGAACAGTTGGACAAAATTGATACCAAGATCCTCCGCATCCTGCAAAAAGATGCGAAAAAGACCACCAAGGAAATTGCTACTATGCTTAATCTGACAGTCTCGCCTGTTTACGAACGGATCAGGAGGCTGGAAAGCCTGGGGTACATTAAACAGTACGTGGCGATATTGGACAAAAAACTCATTAACCGCCACGTAACCACCATTTGCCAGGTGTCGATGCGCTATCATAATGAGGCTTTTATCGAGAAGTTCGAACAGGAGATACAAAACCTGCATGAGGTGCAGGAATGCTATCACATGGCAGGGCAGGTGGATTTTTTGTTAAAAATAAATGTAGCAAGTCTCGACGACTACCACGATTTTGTGAAGTACAAGCTTTCCAAAATCGATAACATTGGCGTCCTCAACAGCACGTTTGTGTTGAAGGAAATCAAACATACATCTGAATTCTACATTTAAAAATTCCTTTTACCAACTTCAAAATTCAGGGTTTTACTTCCCGAAACACCAGCCGGGGTGATTCCCTGAATGACCACCTGGTACTCGCCAGTCTGGTCGGAAGTGTAGAATTCTACCTGCGCTTTTCCGTTCTTGTCTGTCACCACATTGGGCGACCAATGCAGCAGGTTACGGAAATCCGGAATGCGGCTGTTGGCATTGCCGTTGTCATATTTGGGGGCATAAAATTCCCTTTGCGCCTGCACGCCCTCGTAAGGCATGATCATTACTTTCGGATCCAATTCAAATCCAGCCAGATCGCTGCGGTAGGTCGAGAAACTGACGATACCGGTAAAAGTGACCGGCCCGAGGAAATAGCGTGCGTTCATGAGCTCTATTTTCTTGATTTTAAGGGGATCAAATTCCATGATCTTGTCCGCGTCAAAAATCGGGATACCATCCATCATGATCAATGGATCTGTGCTATAAAATGTGTTGGGAAGTAGCTTGTCAACCATTCTGAAATGGAACTCCTTCTGTCTTTTTCTCACGAGTACTCCTTTGACATATTCACGCAATACTTCCTCCATGGTCGGAAAACGCGTAAAATCATCCAGAAAATATTTTTCGTCCGGTATGCCAAAGAATGCCAGGGAGTCGGTTAGTACTGCCTTTTTCTCAGTGAATAATCTTGGTAAAAATACATTTCCCGTTTGCATATTGATCGTCCGTGTCAGCAGCTGGTTTTCCAATGTTTTGTCAAAATAGAAAGGCGCCAGACCGGTGGTTGAGAATTGCTTGGAAAATGGGTTAGCTACTTCAAAACGATAAATCGAATCACGGCTCAGGTCCGTTTGCAATGTAAGCTCCTTGGGCCCTACAAAGTTGCGAACCTCAAACCGGATCTTTCCATACTGATCACTTTGGGTCACATACAAGCGTGCAGGCACGTCCAGCGCAGCGAGGAAAGCCTCCATTCCTTTGGCCGGGGAGCCGTCGTTTTTGTTCAGGATCTTACCGGTGATAAAATGTCCGTCATACTCCGGTAGATATTCATATGCTGGAACCTGGCCACCCAGCACTACGTCCCATTTCAGGCGTCTCCATCCGTGGGTCAGCATCAGGTTGTCCAGTCGCTGGTCTGCTTCTTTGGTTACATTGCTGAAATAGTACTCCGGCGTTTCAATATCCCCTTTCAGGTCAGCTGATAGCCATAAATAGCTGTTGATATCCTGCTGCGGCTGCGATTTGATCGAGTCATTTAGGTAGATGGCCACCGACAGGTTTGCCAAGTCCGAAGCTGCGGACGCTACTTCCGCGCTTAGGTCTAATGTCACTTTTTCCCTGGTAATGAATGTTTTGGCCAGTTTCGTCTCGACGTCAAGCCGCTGCTGCGGACGCTTGAAATACAATCTTTCACAAACCGGTTTTTGCTTTTGATTAAATACAGTGATGTGGGAAATCCCTTCTCCTAAGCTGCTCCTATCCAATAGAAATACGGCTCTGTTTTTGCTCAAAAACTTCTTCTCTATCTTTGAATTGGCCTGTCTGGTGTGAGTCAACAGGTAAACCATGATCGGCTCTTCGGTCGTGATCCTGGCGGTAACCGTTACCTTCACAAGGTTCGCCGTAGAGTCTTTGACCTGCATTATAAAACCTTGTTCCTCCACATTTGGAACAGGATACTCGTAGCGTTTTCCATTCTTGTCAGTGATCGCAGCTTTATAGGTTACTCCCTCCTGAGGCGTAAAGGAGAATTGACCGATACCATTCATTTCGGGCGTAAATTTCTGGATCGTGTCGTTTTGCTGGTTTAAAATCGCTCCTTTGAAGTCAATACCTTTACCATTACTGGCGATAGCCCTGAACCCAACCTTGCTCTCCAATCCTTTAACCAGGTGGCCGCCTTCCGGGAAAAACTGCACATCATATTTCACTTCTTCCTTTGCTGTGCGGTCGGGATCGAATCTGATAAATGGATTAATAACCGAAATCGTCGTTTCAAAATATTGGTCGGCGCTGAAATTCTTCATCCAGTTGGTATAGCAGCGCACTTTGTATTTTCCACTGAGAATGGTCGAAGGAATCAGTAGTGACCCATTTCCTTTGCCGTCCACGAGCGAAAATTTGGTTTGGATCACTGCATTGTTTTCAAGATCCAGTACTTCCAGGTAAGCGATCTTGCTCAGGTCCAGAAATTTGTGCGTCGAGCCGTTCAAATTATAGGCTTTAAACCATATCGTTTCTCCTACCAGGTAAAATGGTCGGTCGAGATGGACATATATCTTTTCCTGAATGGCGTTCGACGTGTATAGATTGAACCTTTGCTGAATGGAAGTCACCATTGGATCTTCCTGCGCGACCACAGAAAGCGGCAGCGCCATTACGATCGATAAATAGATAAAAGTCCTTAGTTTCATAATATCTTGTCAACAATAAAATATCTTATTCCCAAAATGATGGCCGGGTGGTAGTCCCGCCCTGCACACGGCAGTCTGCACAAATTTCGGACGACCCCAAAACCAGCTCCCTGCCCTTTGCGTCCCTGAATGTATTAAGCAAAATGGCTTCCGACTTATAGGCGTCTGCCGGTTCTATCGTATCCGGTGCTATGCATCTTGGAGACGCCCCTAGCTGTTCCCTGATAAAAATCCGCTGCTTTTGTTCAACAGCCGCACTGAAATACCCAAAAACCAACTCCTTGTTGTTTGCCTTATTCTTTATATTACCCGTCACCTGTGAAGGCTGCGGATCAAACAAACTACCTGTTCCCTGCGTGGTTTTGGCCAGATCAGTCCAATACTCGAATGCTTCACGCGACAATGCATATTGCTTCACCAGAATGCTGTATCCGAAATACAGTTTGTTGGAGGCAATGTCGACGATATTCACGGGAAGATCCTGGATAATATCCGCATTCAGCTTGATGGTCGATCCTAGTTTAATATCCTTCGATTCCAATGTCCGCCAGCACAAATTCACATCTTCCTTCCTCGCGATCACTATCTTGTTTTCCCGATCTCTGTCTAGTCCCGAATAGTAAGCTGCCCGGTACTCGTACGTTTCTTCAAATTTCCAGCGGTAAAAGCGGGTTGAATTCGTCTGGTCATGTGCATTGACGTAAATGAGCATAGCATTACGGCGCGTGTCCACTTTGTATGTCAGGCTATCAATAGGCGGTGTTTTGCTCACGACCACATAATCTGACTGATATTCGCCTCCCCCTTTTCTTTTAATGTTCAGTCTGTATTTTACCTCTGTGTTGAATGATAGCTTCGGCAATTTATAAACGCCCATTGCAGTTTCCGTGAACTGGTATTTCTCTCCCTTTTCCGCTTCTGCCCAGATAGTAGCCCCTGTTTCGACAACCGGCTGTTTACCATCATTGGTGTTCTGAGTATGGCGGAGCATAATACTGCTAGAATCACCACCTACATTGAGGAAACCATCGACTACCAGATAGGTCTCCACATTGTTTACCTCCGGCGGAGAAAAGGGCTCAATACACCCATTAATCACCAAAATTGAAACAATCAATAAGAAATATAACCTACCTCTACCTTTCACTATTCTGATCTTTATTTGCTACCAAAACGACGGTCTGTTCGTTGTACCTCCTCCGGTCCGGCAATCTGCACAGGACGACGGGGAAACCAGTACCGAATCGGATCTCATTCCGTAATAATTTAAAAGCAGCTGGCTAGTTGTAGTAGCACAGTCCACGCCTCTTTCCGAGCATGCGATGGGCAAAGTGTCCGGCGCAATGCACCTGGGATAGGTCCCCAGGTTCGGCTCGATGATAATCCTTTTTGTTTCCTGAGTGGATGCACTGAAATAGCCAAATGCTAATTTTTTCGAATCCGCAGTATTAAATATATTTCCTGTCACTTGCGAAGGCTGGGGATCAAAAAGACTCCCGGTTCCCTGCGTTGTTTTGGACAAACTCGTCCAGTATTCAAATGCCTGTCTCGACAAACCATATTGCTTCACGAGAATGCTGTATTTAATGTAAAGCTTGTTCGTCGAAATAGGTACTATGTTAAGCGGCAGGTTTTTAATGACATCACTGGTCAGTTTAACGGTACTGCCCAGCAAAATGCTGCCTGATTTTTTATTCCCCCAGCAACGGTTAATGTCCTGCGTCCTGGTTACCACCTCATCATTAATCACTTCCAGATTAGTAGCATAGGCAGACCGGTACTCCCAGGTTTCTTCAAATTTCCAACGGTAAAACTGCGTCTTGCTCTGCGAATCATGCGTATTGACGTAAAAAACCATTGTATTCTGCACCGGATCCACCTTATAAGTCAGACTGTCGATCACCGGTGAAACATTCACCGTGACATATTCCGACAGGTACTCTTCACCATCTTGCGTTTTAATCCGGAGCCTGTACTTTCCTGCCCTGTTGTATTGTTTTGGCGGTAAAAAATACAAACCCTTACCTGACTCCATGAACTCGTCCTTCTCGCCTGTTTCCTGCTCAACAGTCAGCTTCGCTCCTATTTCAATGATCGGAGCTACATTCTGATTGATATTTTGGGTTCGCCTCAGCTCAATTTTACTGGTATCATTCCCGACATTTAAAAAGCCGTCAATGACCAGATAATTTTCGTCCGAATTGACCTCAGGAGGCGAAAAAGGCTCTATGCAACTGTACATTACAGCAAATAAAATGGCCAGCAATGTGCATACAATAAAGCTTTTGGTCCTCACTTTGGCATTTGATAGTGGTTATTTATCCCAATATATGGGTCTTACAAGAGTGCCCCCTTGTGTCCTGCAATCTGTGCAACTCGACGGTGCTCCCAATATATATTCCGATCGCATTCCCCCGTACGAAATGAGTAATGCTGATGTTTCCAATGCACATTGTCTCATGCTCAGCGGATTACAAACAATATCAAAAGTATCGGGCTCCGCACATCTCGCGTAGTTCCCCAACCCCGGTTTAATAGTCAGTCGTTTTGTTTCTTCTGTTGATGCACTGAAATAACCGAATACCAGATCCTTAGCGTTCTTTGTATTCTGGATATTACCTGTCACCTGCGACGGCTGCGGGTCGAAGAGGCTTCCGGTTCCCTGCGTGGTTTTGGCCAGGGTGGTCCAGTACTCAAATGCCTGACGGGACAATCCGTACTGCCTCACCAGCACGCTGTATTTAATGAAAAGCTTATTAGTCGACACCGGAACGCGGAACAATGGAAGGTCTTTGATGACATCAGCGGATAACTTCACTGTACTGCCCAGCAAAATGCTGCCCGACTGCATACTTCCCCAGCATTGATTGATATCCTTAGTCCGTATCTGAATCTGCTTATTAACCACTTCCAGATAAGAAAAATAGGCGGTCCGGTACTCCCAGGTTTCTTCAAATTTCCAGCGATAGAACTGCGTCTTACTCTGTGAATCATGCGCATTGACATAAAAAATCATCGCATCCTGTCCTTTATCATATTTATTGGTAACGCTGTCAATCGCCGGGGTCACGCTTACGGCAACATACTCGGACAAATACTCTTTTCCATCCTTCGTTTTCACTCTCAGCCGGTATTTGTCTGCGGTATTATGTTGCTTGGGCGGTGCAAGGTAAATTCCGGGGCGGGACTCGTTGAACAAAACCATTTCCCCGGACTCGGCTTCCACAGAGACTGTCGCCCCAGATTCGATGATCGGCTGGGTTTTATCATTTACATTCTGCGTTCTTCTCAGGTCAATCCTGCTGGTATCACTTCCTACATTGAAAAATCCATCGACCACCAGGTGTTTTTCAACCGAATTCACTTCCGGCGGGGAAAATGGTTCAATGCAACTGTACCCAAAAAACAGCAGGGCGAAAAAAAGAAAACTTATAACGGAATATTTCATAACAAACTTAGAACCTGAAATTATAGGTAATCGTAGGAATTGGTTGACCGAAAATCGAAAGCTGATAGCCATTCACCTTGCCAGCAACCGTCTGGAAATACACCGAAGTAGGGTTTTTCCTGCCTAATACATTATATACAGCCAATGTCCAGGAACTGTGTGCCAGTTTTTTGATCCGGTGATTACCTTCAATGTTCATGGCAAGGTCCATCCGGTAATAATCCGGGATCCTGAATTGGTTCCTGTCGGCATAATATACCCGCTGAGCGCCATCGATGATGTACTTCCCGATGGGCGGTGTGTACGGTCGGCCTGTGCTGTATGTCAGATTCAATGATAAACTGAACCGGTGCGAGAACCGGTAGTTCGAGATCATGGTAAAGTCGTGCGGCTTGTCATAATTGCTCGGGTAAAAATTGCCATTGTTTGGCGCATCAGGCGAATCCCTGTCAACCGCCCTCAGCAATGTGCGGGCGTAAGTATAGCCGATCCAGCCATTCAGCTTACCGGTCATTTTCTTGATCATGAATTCGATACCGTAGGCTTTGGCTTTGGTGTTGAGCACAGCCGCTTCAATGTTATGGTTCATGATCAGGGAATCTCCTCCTTTGTAATCAAGGAAGTTCTGAATGTTCTTATAGTAACCTTCCAGCGAAACCTCTACTTTATTTCCACGGAAGTTGCGGTATAAGCCCAGTGATATTTGATCTCCGATTTGTGGCTTAATGTAAGGATCGCTCAGCTTCCAGATGTCCGTCGGCGAAACCGTCATGGTGTTGGTCAGCAAGTGAATGTACTGACGCAATGTGTTATAACTTACTTTCAGCGAAAGATTATCAAACACGCTGTAACGAATGGACGCGCGGTACTCCGGTCCGCCGTAATTTTTGATTTTCTTGCCAGCCTCGTATTTTTGAACGCCTTCCTGATAAATGTATTCGATCGGGAAGCCGGGAAGATACTTGTTCACGTTTTTGGGACCCAGATATTGGAAAAACGAATAACGGATACCCGCTGAGATCGATAACCGGGGGCTTACCTCCCATTTATCTTCCAGGTACAATGCACTTTCCGTAGCCTGCTCCGCTTCCAGCTCGTCCGGGATAATCAGAGACTCAGCACCTTTGGGCTGGAAAGAACCCGGATGCAGCTTGTAGTAAATCGTACTCAACCCGAATTCCAATGTATGCTTTGGATTCAATGCATAGCTGAGGTCAGCTTTGAAATTCGACTGATTAATATTGAATTTCAAGTCAAAAGAGTTCAGAGGCAGGCCTGCCGCGCCCATCGCATACTGGTACTTGCTATGTGACGCCGTGACCACTCCGTATAATCTTGAATTAAAAGTGTGTTTCCATTTCAACGAGGCTAGCTGGTTCTGATAGGTGTATAATGTGTCACCATACAGTTGGAAACGGTCGTCGCTCGTATAGCCCGTCAGGAAAAGACTGTTCTTTTCGTTGATTTCGTGGCTGACATGCAGGTTGATATCGTAAAATGAAGCTGAGCTTTTGTTATAATTTTCATTATCCAATGCCTTGATCACCCAGTTGGAATAAGTAGAGCGGCCGCCTAGCAAAAACGAAGTTTTATCTTTAATCAAAGGCCCTTCCAATGTGAGTCGCCCTGTAACCAATCCTATACCGCCCGACGCAACGAATTTCTTCTTGTTACCGTCCCGGCTGTTAATGTCCAGAACAGACGATAGCCTACCGCCGAATTTGGCCGGAATGGTACTTTTATACAATTCCACATCTTTCAACACATCGGGATTGAATGCTGAGAAAAACCCGAAAAGGTGGGATGGATTGTAAATAACAGCATCATTATATTGGATCAGGTTCTGGTCCGTGGAACCTCCGCGGACATTCAAACCGGTACTGTTTTCACCAACTGACTTGATACCCGGCAATGTAAGCACGGTACGCAGCAAATCCGTTTCCCCAAAAACGGTCGGGACTTGTTTCAGGTTTTTAATGGTCAGTTTGACTGTTCCCATCTGAGTACCTACCACGTTCTTATCCATTCCTGCTTTTACTGACACTTCTTTCAATGCGATTACACTCTCACGCATTTCAATGTCAAGCTTGCCGTCCGAGTAAAGCACAACCTGCCGCTGCGTCTCGCGCATACCCGTACTTTTGATCCTGATCAGCTGCTTTCCGCGTGGAATGGTGAGTGCAAATAATCCCAGTGCATCGGTAGTAACCCCGATAGAAGGTGAATTAATGAATACCGCTGCGCCTATTACGGGCTCACCGGTCACTGCATTGCGGACGTATCCGGTAATCGTCGAATTACCGGGCGTTATCCGGTGTTTTTTTACACCAATGTCATGGATCTTGCTTTCCGCCGTTGACAGTAATTTTTCCTTCAAGTCACTTTCGGGACCAGCATAGGCAATGGTGTCGTTCTCTCCTCCGCGGTCGGGGTCAAAAAGCCCGGGTGTCAGCTGGGTGATGATCCTTTGTCCGTGAGTAATGTAAATTCTTTTTTGAGCATCAATCGCATACTCGAACTCCGACCCTTTAAAAACCTGATCGAGCACCTCCCGAATGGAAAGATCTTTTGCATCAAGATCAAGTGTCAGGCTGTCGAAACGGCTTTTTTCGTAGTAAAAATAGTAGCCCGTCTGGGATTCGACCTGTTTTACAAAGTCATCAAACCTTGCAGAATCCAGGCGGATCGTGATTTTCTTTTCAGGCGTATTTTGGGCGTAAGACGCCCCCGAAAGGAAAATGGAGCAGGTGAAAATAATTAAAGGTAAAAGTATCTTCATTGTTTGGCTAGTTCATCATATTTCCTGACCATCTGCGCAATGGCCACTTCACGGTTATTTCTGAATTTGATCTTCTGGTCTCTTAAAACTTTCCGCAGTTCCTTTTTATGGTCAGCAAATAAATTGAAAACTGATTTTTTGGAGTGCACTGAGTTATAGCGGCCATTTTTCCGGATATAGAAAAAGTTCTTCTGAGGATACAGCGCGATCACCATCTTATCCACGATCTTTTCCTGCCGCTGCTTCACCCTCCGAACAATAGTGCGTGAGGCGCCATTGTATAAAATATCGTAGAAACCGGTCTTCATTTGATCATTAATGTCCTTGCCAGCTTCCAAACGTTCGAAATTATGATTGTCAAGCATGAAGAAATTCACCTTTTCGGACTGTAGTAGAATGTGATCACCATTGAAATGTTTGATCACCAGCTCATCATGAAACAGGTCGTAAACCATGGGAATGCTGTCGAACTGCTGATTATCGTACAGTACAACTCCATTGTGCCATTTCCTCTGGTTCAAAAACTGATGTTCTTCCCCCCTGGCGTCGTACACGTAGTATTGCCGGCCATTGTAAAGATTCTGGGACTGAGCTGTCGCTGCTTTATACAGCGACACGGGGTATGCAGCCGTTTCTTTTGCCGAGGCGTTGATTTCCGCAGTTTGGGCAAAGGAATTGACGGTAAGACAGGTAATACAAAAAAGAAAAGAAGTAAAAATGTGCATTCAGGCTAAGTTTTTTGATTCAATACGACAAAAACTTACTTATTTGTTGCAAAATGGATTAGTATTTAAAGATGTGGACATAAGTTACATACTTCATTTCAAATATATTTATTTTATTTAGGATTAACTTTGAATTTCCATCCGTCCACACATTTCTATTACCACAAATTTCTTTTATGAAAATTTTAATTACAGGGGGAGCCGGTTTCGTGGGTTCTGCATTGGCCATATCATTAAAAATTAATTATCCCGACTACCAGGTTTATGCGCTGGATAACCTGAAACGCCGTGGCTCCGAGCTGAATCTGAGCAGGCTAAAAAAACACGGTGTCGAATTCGTGCATGGGGACATCAGAAACAAAGAGGATTTCGATGCCTTTCCGGCAGTCGACACAGTCATTGAAGCTTCGGCCGAGCCATCGGTTCTCGCCGGACTGGACGGTACCCCCGACTATCTGATCAATACCAACCTGGTAGGGACTGTCAACTGCCTTAATTATGCATTGAAACACAAAGCCGCCTTCATATTTCTTTCCACAAGCCGGGTGTACCCGATCAAGACGATTGAGACGCTTAATTTTGTGGAAGAAGAAACGCGCTTCGCATTGTCAGACGATCAGCCGGTTCCCGGTGTATCCGCCAAAGGTATAGCCGAAGATTTCCCATTGAATGGCGCGCGCTCTCTTTATGGAACCACCAAGCTGGCTTCCGAGCTGATCATTCAGGAATACAATGAGTTTTACAATCTAAAAACAGTCATTAACCGTTGCGGCGTGATCACTGGCCCGTGGCAAATGGGCAAGGTGGATCAGGGTGTGATGGTGCTCTGGATCGCTAAGCATTACTTTGAGCAACAGCTGGGCTATTTTGGCTACGGCGGAACCGGCAAGCAAATCCGTGACATGCTGCATGTAGCCGACCTTTACCGCCTGATCGACTGGCAACTTCATAACCTGGATAAGGTAAATGGTGAAATTCTGAATGCAGGAGGTGGTTTGCAAAGCAGCGCTTCTTTGCAGGAACTGACCAAGATATGCCAGGAGGTAACCGGCAAAACCATTCCTATCAAAGTGGTGCCCGAAAACCGTACCGCCGACATTCGCCTTTACGTGACCGACAATACCAAAGTAACTGCATTGACTGGCTGGAAACCTGAAATTGGAATTCGTCAGATCGTGGAAGAGATCACTGCCTGGCTTGCAGAAAACGAAAAGGACCTTGCTCCGATTTTAATGTAATCAGAAAGAAAAAAACAAAATAAAAAGCTGCCGCCAGAGACAAAGTTCAAGGCAGCAGCTTTTTTTGTTGCAAAAAATCCCATCCACTCATTCAATAATTCACTCATTCACTCATTCAATAATTCAAAATTGAATCATGAAAATCATAGAATGTCCACGGGATGCCTGGCAAGGATTTTACCCATTTATTCCAACTGAACAAAAAGCCGCCTACCTGACGCAACTGCTGAAAGTAGGTTTTAATACCATTGATTTTGGCAGCTTTGTATCGCCAAAAGCCATGCCGCAAGTGAGTGACACTGCTTTGCTACTAGATCAGCTGGATTTGTCCAATGCCAAAACCAAGCTTCTGGCCATTGTCGCCAATGAACGTGGAGCGGAACAAGCCTGTGCATTCAAGCAGATCAACGATCTGGGCTACCCATTTTCCATTTCTGAAACTTTCCAGCTTCGTAATACCAATGCTACCATTGATGAATCGATGGACAGGGTGAAGCGCATCGCTGAGCTTTGTGAGCAACACAAGAAGGAATTGGTTATTTACATTTCGATGGGTTTTGGAAACCCTTATGGCGACGTCTGGAATGCGGACATTGTTTTAAGTCGCGTAGAGATGCTCTCACAATACGGCATCCGCACATTCTCACTGGCAGATACCGTCGGGCTGGCGAAGGAGGAAGATATCAGCTCCATTTTCTCCGAAATCATTCCAATGCATCCTGATCTAGAATTCGGTGCACACTTTCATACTGTTCCTGAAAACTGGAACATCAAAGTAGCTGCGGCATACGGCGCTGGCTGCCGAAGATTTGATGGAGCTTTACTCGGTTATGGCGGATGCCCGATGGCACAAGACGATTTGGTCGGCAATATGCCTACCGAGCGACTTGTTGAATTTGCATTGGGGAATGGCGAAGATTTCAATCTTAAACTAAACGAACTGCAAACTGCGCAGGCGATGTTCCGGCAGCTGGTTCATTGATAACCCAAGGCTGAAGCCTTGGCACGACAGATGCGCGCAACACATGATATAACCACCCTAGCCCAAGGCTTCAGCCTTGGGACGACAGATGAAGGAGGATGCGAGGCTTTAGCCAAAGATCGTGTAGCATCTACCGATATATCCTCGTGGCTAAAGCCGGTCTCTCGTCCATTGTATACCCAGGGCTGAGGCCCTGGGCTAAAATGTGGCGGCACCACGGCGTTATTTTCAGCTAAATTTTCTCTTCACGATCGCGAGCAATGCGGTCACCGCTTCCCCATTCACGTCCCAGGCATATTTGGAGGCGTAGCGATGCCAGATCAGGTTTTCAGCTTCCTGATAACTTTTTACAGTATCGAGCTCATAAATAGCCTTCTCAAAATGATCGCTGTTTTTACTGAAAAGCTGGTTAACAAACATAAACCTTTGTCCAAGCGGAATAGATGCAGCAATACTTTCCATTTTTACAGGAACACTTCCATATGATTTGTCCTCAGTAGGTGTTGGCAGTTCCACTTTGTAACGGTTATTGAGCGAATCTCTTTCAGAGGCGTGGGTTTTGGCCACAATTTCACTGATTAATGCGGACGCTGGCTCAACTCGTGGTACGTTGGATTTTGGGGCTACCGGTTCCAGTTCGGTAAATGCAGAGTCAAAGAAGGATTTCGATTCGTGTTTGCTGCTGGTTTGAGTAACCTTGCTTTCCACGATTTTCAGTTCATTCAGATTGACAGGGAAAATATCTGAGAATTGCACCAGAAACTGATCAGTATCATCAATAAGGTCCGGATTGTCCTTCAATTCGTACAACCAGCTCACTGCCTGGGTCTGATACACAGCGTCGGAACCGCTATCAGTTAGTCTACCTAGCATGGCTTCTGCCAGACCGCGGTGAATGTGGGTATATTTGACAAGCTGCTCCGCCTTTTCGTGTGTAAATTCCGAATCTGGCGTAGCTCTTATCCTTTCCTCAAAATAACTGGCCGGGGCGAGCAAAAGTTTGAGTGCCTCTTTCACTGAACCCGAAAGCAGTGGTTCCAGATCAGCGCGTTTGACGGCAATGTGCTGGGACGCAGTATTCATGAAGTCTTCCAATGCATTTTTTACTTCTTCATTGGAAAAATCAAAATAAGGGCTTCTGAATGCAGCCGCATTGTTTTTCCATTCTTCAAACAAGCGGTTTAAGATTCCTAAATTTACTTGTCTTACGGGTGTCAGTTTAAGTAATCCCGCTCCGGTAATTACATCCTGCGCCCTGTACACATCATTTAGAACTGTTGTAGTGAATCGGGCTGCGTATTGTTGGAGTGCATTTGAATTCAAATTATCCGGCATAACGAATATGAGCTTTTGATAACGATCGTGTTTGAGAAAAATATGTTTGATTTGTAAATATAAAAAAATTTGACCGTTCATTCGGTCACTCTGACATCAAACATGTTTGTAGAACCATCACATAGAAAAGAAAATCAGAACCCGAGGACCGGCTGGATCGAAGTTATCTGCGGCTCCATGTTTTCCGGAAAAACCGAAGAATTGATCCGCAGGCTCAACCGCGCCAAAATCGCCCGTCAACGTATACAAATTTTTAAACCTGCTTTGGATAAACGATATCATGATGAGAACATTGTTTCTCATAATGATAATTCGATCCGCTCCATCCCGGTACTATTGTCCACTGAAATCACCGCTCTGGCCGAAAATAGCGAAGTGGTAGGTCTGGACGAGGCGCAGTTTTTCGATGAAAGCATTGTGTCTGTTTGTGATGATCTTGCCAATTCCGGAAAGCGGGTTATTGTTGCCGGCCTGGATATGGATTATATGGGCAAACCGTTTGGTAGTATGCCTCAGCTGATGGCGATTGCCGAGTTTGTGACCAAGGTTCATGCGATATGTATGGTTTGCGGGGAGGTTGCGTCTCATTCGTATCGCCTTTCGCCTTCCAATGAACGGGTACTACTCGGAGAAACGGATCTGTACGAAGCCCGTTGCCGCCGCTGCTTCAACCTCGGGGATAAGGCTTAGTCGTCAACACCTATGAAAATCAAGAGGCTACTGACTTTCTCCCTTGCCCTAAACATTCTTTTGATCGGTGCAGGGATTATTTTCTCATACGTTTACCGTGATAAAATTTTGCAAAGATTCGTTTCACTGAAAGGTAACCCAACCATTGTCATGTACGGCAACTCCATCACTGCGCAAGGTAAATGGGTGGAGTTGCTGGGACGGACCGACGTGGTGAATAATGCGCTTCCTGGCATGTCAACTTATCATTTTCTTCAATTAGTCCAGACACACGTCATTGATCTTCATCCCAAAATCTGTTTTGTGAAAGGGGGAACCAATGATATTACAGTAGGCGTGTCGCAGGAAAAACTGCAAGCTAATTACCGGGCGATTCTCGAAAAGTTGCTCCAAAACCACATTGTTCCGGTTGTTACCCTTACATTATATGAGCAAAATGACCCTGTTAGTAAAAAAGAAGTTGACGAGTTAAATCATTTCCTGGTTCAGTTCTGCAAAGAGCACCACATTACTTACATTGATCTCAATGCTTTTGTTTCTGATTCAACCGGTTTAAAAGCTGAATATGCGGTTGACAAAACACATTTAAATGAAATGGCTTACAGAATCTGGGCGAGGGAGATTGCAGCCGTACTAAAACAGAAAGGGATATAAAATAAGAGGCTGCCTCGCGAGAAGCAGCCTCTTTGATATAAATTATTCCGTGTTAAGCGCTAACCTGGTTCATCACCTCAGTTTGCTTACGGATAGATTCCATGTGAACGAGTTTGAAAAGCTCATCAACCAGATTTGCGTACAGGTTCATGCTCTTGCCCCAGCCTGCGCGTGTTTCCAATACTTCACGGAAACGATCAACCTGGTATGCTGCCACGTTGTTATCGCGTTTGTATTCGGCCAGTTTTTCAACCAATGACATACGAGCTGCCAATGTTTCCAGCAATTCGCGATCCAAATGATCGATTTTGCCACGGATCACTTCCAGTTGGGATTGGTAGTCACTGCCGTATGATTCTTTGCGAACATGCAGGTCGTGCAACATTTGACCTAATGCCGCAGGTGTCAATTGCTGAGAAGCATCTGACCATGCTTTATCCGGGTCACGGTGCGATTCGATGATCAAACCGTCGTAGTTCAAATCCAATGCACGTTGCGCCAGCTCATACAGGTAAGCACGTTTTCCAGCCATGTGGCTTGGGTCACCGATTACAGGAAGCTGAGGGAACAATGTTTTTAATTCGATAGCAATGTCCCACATTGGAGAATTACGGAATTTTGTTTCCTGAGCATTAGAGAAACCTCGGTGAATAGCACCCAATTTCTTAACGCCAGCCTGGTTCAGACGCTCAAGAGCGCCAATCCAAAGCTGCAGGTCAGGGTTAACCGGGTTTTTAACCAAAACCGGTACGTCAATTCCTTTCAAAGCGTCCGCAAGTTCCTGTACGTTGAATGGATTAACGGTTGTACGTGCTCCTATCCAAAGTATATCAACTCCATATTTCAATGCTAATTCAATGTGCTGAGGATTAGCTACCTCAACAGCAACAGGCATTCCGGTTTGTTTCTTTACTTCCTGTAACCAGGGTAAAGCAGCTTCTCCCATACCTTCAAAACTTCCTGGACGAGTCCTCGGTTTCCAAATTCCCGCACGGATAACGTGCGCAAATCCTTCTTCTTTGATCTGGGTTGCGGTTTCTAACATTTGTTCCTCGGTCTCTGCGCTGCAAGGCCCGGCGATTACCAAAGGCTTTCCTTCGGTATTGATCCAACTGCTTAAAGGAAGGATATCTAAAGAAGCATTCATATTCAAAAACTTGTCCTTAATAAAAAATAGATAACTGTAATATTTTGATCCGGTATTATGCGTATTTCTGGGATTGACGTACATTTGATGCCATAAAAGTCAATCAACTTCTTAATGCGTACTAGCTTCCTCTTGTGATATTCAATAAAAATGTCAAAAACTCACTCAGGAAAAACGTGCAATAAAAATGGCATATCCCTCACCAAAAGACCAAATACCTGTATTTTTTGAAGATACTTCCGTTGCTTTTGCTTCTAAATCTGATGCTAAACTGCGCAAGACCTACTGGTTATTCAGCCTCATGAATCAGGCTCGAGTGGTAAATTTAGGCACTTTTTTTATAAAGCTTGCACTAAAATTGAACTTACCTATAAAAAATCTCATTCGCCTCACCATTTTTGAACAATTCTGTGGAGGTGAGACAATTAACGACTGCAATGCAACTATTACACTGCTCGGTCAATCGGGCATTGGCACCATACTCGATTACTCCGTAGAAGGCGAAGACAAAGAAAGCAGCTTTGAAGCAACAGCAGCCGAAATCCTGAAAACAATCGACAAAGCAGCAAGCTCTAAGACTATTCCTTTTTCTGTATTTAAAGTTACGGGTGTCGCTTCTGCCGATCTTTTGGAAAAAATCCAGCGAAAAGACCCGCTTTCCGAAGACGATAAGGCCTCTTATGACCGTGTAAAGGAACGTGTCGAACGCCTATGCAGTCATGCCCACGACAAAAGCGTAAGGATTTTCGTGGATGCCGAGGAAAGCTGGATACAGGGAATTATTGATGAGCTCACATACGATATGATGCAAAAATTCAATAAGGAGAAGGCGATCGTTTACAATACTTATCAGTTGTACCGCCACGAGACGCTGGAAGCACTCAAAACAGCCTACCTGACTGCCCGCCAAAAGGGTTATTTCCTGGGTGGAAAACTGGTACGGGGCGCCTACATGGAAAAGGAGCGGCTGCGGGCGCGTGAAAATGAATACTTCAATCCAATTCATGTTTCAAAAGACGCCACTGATACGGACTACAACCTGGCAGTGGATTTCTGTCTTGAACATGTCGAATACATTTCGATTTGCCTTGGTACGCACAACGAGTACAGCTCTCAGTACTGTGCGGCCAAGATGAAAAAGTTGTGTATCGGTCAGAATGATGACCGGATCTGGTTCGCTCAGCTTCTCGGTATGAGCGATAACATTTCATTCAACTTGGCGAAAGCCGGTTACAATGTTGCCAAATACGTACCCTACGGCCCTATTAATGCTGTTCTGCCTTACCTCATCCGCAGAGCGGAAGAAAACACCTCTATTGCCGGTCAAAGTAGCCGGGAGTTTTTGTTAGTCAAAAGTGAATTGAAGAGAAGAGGAATCGGTTCTTTATAAGTAAGTTATTACTTTCGCATTCTCAAAATTGTCAATTGTTTTTAAAAAGGAATGAACCAATCCAAAAATCCAACACCTTATTTACTTTTCAGTTTACTGCTCATAGGTATTGATCAGGTCTCCAAACTTTTGGTCTATAAATACATGGAACCTGGTTTTTCAGGCCAGATAGGGCTCATTGGAAATTGGTTCAAGCTCCATTATGTACTTAATCCCGGTATGGCTTTTGGTATGCAGCTTGGGCACGAGTATGGCAAGCTATTCCTGACATTGTTCCGGTTGGTTGCTATGGTAGCCATCGGCGGCTACATGATACATCTCGCACGTGCAGGAGCTTCCAAAGGTTTGCTATGGGCATTGGCCATGATACTTGCCGGTGCGGTAGGTAATGTGATAGACAGTACATTCTACGGCGTGTTATTGCACAATGCACCTTACGGATCGCCTACGCCTTGGTTTCACGGTCAGGTTATTGATATGATCTTTGTTGATTTCTGGGAAGGTTTTATTCCGGAATGGGTTCCGGTATGGGGTGGTCAGTATTACTCTACACCTATTTTCAACATTGCTGATTCTTGTATTTTCATAGGCGTATGCAGCATTCTGGTGTTTCAGGGAAGCTTTCATTCGGCTACGCATCCGGAAGTCGAAACAACAGATACTACCGAGTCTTCGCTAACTCACGCGGAACTGCCACTGAACGAATTCAGCGCTGAACCACATCGCGATACCGAAATATCGACACTTCCAGCTGCAGAAGAATTGGAAGACGATGAAAATAAAAAAGAGAGCTAAAATTAGCTCTCTTCCCCAATCTCTATGATCTTAATTTCTAGTTTTCGTCTTTTGTTAGAGGCACGAAATCTTTGAATGCTTTTTTCAGGGCATTGTCGGTTGCCTCCTTTTTACTCTCCCAGTTCGCGTCCAATTCCAATGCTACCAGACCACTCAGGTTCATAAGCGACTTAAACTCATCTAATTTTCTGATAAATTCAGGTTGTCTTCTGGCAGATTTCTGACCGTATTCTCTTGCGAAAACATCTCCTTTGTTCTGCAACTCATTCTTTTTCTGCATCACGTAGTTGAACCGGTCCAGCAAGCCATTAACGGATTTTCCAATGACCTCAGTCGCTTCCAATGTTCCCACAGTCGCTACGGTTGTTCCACCTATGGTAGTAATGTAGCCACGGGTCTGCTGATCTTTTGTCGCAATCACCGGCGCGAGTCCCGTTGTGGCACCTAGCGACGCGTTAAGCAAAGACCTGCTCCGTTTGCCCTTTTTAGCACGCGAGTATGCCCTTTTCAATTGCCCTTCCCGCTCTGTCATTTGCTCCAAAAGACCCCAGGCATTAACCAACGCACCGCGGTAAAGATTAAAAACGTAGTTGTCACGAAGACTTTCATCCACCGTATTTTTGATGACAAACTTAACCGTCTTCTCTTTCTTATTTTGGGCTTTGTCCAGCACATAAAATGTGATGTTGAAAGCCAGCGTATCAAAAGGATCCTTTACAAACTCAAACCCTGGCTCCCAGATAAATTCATAGCTGGTAGGTGTATTTTTAATCAAAGCTTCGGCGGGTACCCTCTTGTTTTCAGAGATAAAATTAAATGTCGAGATATCGTCCTCGCCATTGGGGTCCGACAATGTAAATCTTAGGTTAATGCGGTTGTTTTCCGGGCTCCTCACCACTGAGTTCTGTGGAATAATAGTAAAGTCCGGCGCGAGATCCATTTGGGTCACATCTAATTTAAGACGTCCTTTTGTTCTAGACTTGGCAGGCTGGTCTTCTACATAAAACTCCATATACCGGGTTCCTTTTTTAAGAATGGTAAACTGGTTTATCGAAGGTTCCCATGTAATCTCACCAGCAGCAGTCAGTTTCATGCCTTCCGGCATTTCATCTAATATTGGCACAAACACGATCGGGTCTCCATCCTGATCACGAACTGAGCCCATGTCAATTTTATAGACGTTCTGTGTTTTATACTGCACATAAAATGGTTGAAGCTCATCAACCTGCGGCGGGCGGTTGACGTGATTAACCTTAAAAACAATTTCACGTGAGGCACTTTCTCCGGAAGCGGTCTGGGCTTCGAATATCACTGGAAATGATTTGGTAGTGTTGATCCTATCGGCGACATCGTAGCCCGGAGTCCATATGAAGTGGCCAGAAGAGTCAAATTTCATCTCTTTGATCCATCCGCTGGAAATGCTATATCGTATCGAATCACTTTTTCCGCCTTTGACCTGAACATGAAAGTTGATCTCCTTTCCTTCCTGTAAAATATTCCATTCAGGCTCAACCGGAAATACGATTTGTAAGGGGCCGGACGAGGTACTTTTCATATTATCCTGTCCCTGAGCCGCGGAAAAGAAAAAAACGGTTGTCAGAAGTATCAGTATTTTATGAATATGTCTTTTAATCATAATATCGAAAATATAATTAATTCTATTGTTGAAAGGGCACTTAGATTTTAACGCAAAACTAACAAATCCTGTATAGAATGCCCCGTGAATAGTTATAAAAATGGATTTCACAGATTGCCTTCGATCGCATGAAGCAGCGTTTGCATTTTTTAAATATTGCCCTTCTTCAACAGATTATAATAAAAGCAAGTAGGCCGGATGTGATAGCCCGGCCAGCCAAAAGCAAAAACCGGAGAACAGCCATTTAAAAGACTGCTCTCCGGTTTTTTAAGTTCAATAACTACTTATTATTTTTTCTTAGGCGTTGTCGCCGGAGCGGTTGCAGGGGAAGTGGCTGCTGGCTTAGGTGTTCCAGCCGCAGGGGTAGTAGCTGCTGGCTTCGTTGCCGTCCCAGCCGCTGGTGCTGCTTCTATTTTGTCAGGATCTACTCCTAGTTTTCTAAGGATCAGATTGGTTGCATTGTTTTCCTCAGAAGCTGCAAACAAGATAATTGGAGTTGTTCCAGCACCCGCATCCATGTTCAGAATGAAAAGGAAACCTGCTTCTTTACCCACTTCCTGAATTGCATTGTTCACTTTGGTCAGGATTGGTTCCAGCAGTTGTTGCTGCTTGGTTTGCAAAGAAGTCTGTGCATTGTTACGCATTTCTTCAATACGCGTCTGCAGGTTTTGCAATTCTTTTTCTTTATCTGCACGGATCACATCAGTCATGTTAGCTCCGTTTTTCTGATAAGCTTCATACTTTTCCTGTGCTTCTTTGTAAGTTTCTCCCAACGCTTTATCCAACTGGGCCTTCGTTACTTCAAGCTGATTCTGCATTACTTTGCTCTCAGGTAATTTGCCGATTACATAATCGACGTTGGTATAACCTATCTTGGTAAGTCCGCTTGCAGGGGTTGTTTGAGCTAACAGAGGGGTGGTGATAATGGTCATCAGGACCAAAAAAGCCATCAATTTTTGTTTCATTGCTTTGTTACTTATTTAAGTTTACTAGTTGTACTTTTTTGTTTTGGTGAGTTCTGTGCCGGTACCTGAGCAGGTTGCTCTACTTTACCGGATTTATCGTTTGGAGCAGCCTTGAGCGCTTTTGTATCAATTCCCAGTTCTTCCATGACATAATCTGAATAGTCATGCTTAGGATTGGTATAAAGCATCCCGATGTCACTTGATTTATCAAACATAAAATCGAGCCGACGCTGACTGCATACTTTTGTAACGGCCCTTTGTACTTTTTCCATTACGGGCTTCATCAGCTCTTTCTTCTTCTGAAAAAGAAGCCCTTCCATGCCGAATATCTTACTATTGTACTCCCCGGCTTCCAGCTCTTTCTCCTTAATCTCGGTCTGCCGTTTTCTTTTCAAATCGTCGGTCAGCAAGATCTCTTCAGCCATGTATGCGCGCTGCATGCGATCAATCTCGGAGAATTTATCCGAAATCTCTTTGGCCCACTTTTCAGAGAACTTCTTCATCTCTGTTTGCGCCAGTTGGTATTCGGGCATTTTACTCGTAATAAATTCCATATCGGTGTACCCAATCTTCTGGGCCCATACCGCTGATCTACATAGAATTGACAAAACTAGTAAAATAAAAATCTTCTTCATGCCAAGGCGCTAATAATTTGCAAACTTCTTAACGAAACACCTGTTGAGAATATTATCTTATTTGCTGCCCGATCGTAAAATGGAACTGAGGGCCGCTTCGCTTAGGTTCGCCCTGGATTTTATCAAATCCATACCCCCAGTCGATACCCAAAAGTCCGAACGCTGGCATAAATATCCTGGCTCCTACCCCCGCTGATCTTTTCAAATCAAAAGGATTAAACTCTTTGTAAGTACCCCAGTTATTACCGCCCTCAGCAAATCCCAGGATGAAGATCGTAGCCTGTGGATTCAATGAAACCGGATAACGAAGCTCCATTACATACTTATTGTAAACAATTCCGCCACCTGATGCCGGATAACCATTCTGTGCCAATGGCCCTACTTTCTGGTCCTGGTAACCACGCAAACCGATGATGTCCTGATCAGCCAGCGAGAATGATCCCTGACCGGCCAGACCTGATCCACCCACGATGAAACGACCAAACGGGCTGTATCCTACTTTATCCCCGTATGCTCCCAGGTAACCCATGTGCGTACGTGCACTTAATACAAGCTTACCTGTGATGGTTGCATAATAACTCGCATCGAACATCCATTTGTGGTATTCAACCCAGCGGTATGTATCGGTTTTATCCGTGAATGCTTTCTTTCTGAATAAAGAATACGGAGGAGTGAATGTGCCGCTCAAAGAGATATTGCTACCGCTTCTAGGGAATTGGAAATCACTTAATGTATTTCTTGAAATGGTTGTATTAAAAGAAATGTTGTTGGAACTACCTGTGCTATAGCCGATACGGAAAATGTCAAGACTGTCCAGACGATATCTCTGATATGACAATGAGTGCGTCATCACCAAGTTACGATCCGGCTCCTTCAAACGACGGCCGAGTGAGAATGTAATACCATTGTTATAGTACCCACCCCGATAACTGATATTCCGAGAACCACCTGCACCCAAGCCGTAGATTGAGCTGTAATCTGTCATTCTATAAACGGTTCTTTGAAGAGAAACACCGAAGTTGATCGGTTTCTTCCCTCCAAGCCATGGCTCACTGAAAGACAGGGAGTAAGTCTGGTACTGCTTTCCGTTTGCCTGGAAACGAAGCGACAATTTCTGTCCGTCTCCCGAAGGCAATGGACGCCACGTTTCACGGTTAGGAATGTTTTTCAATGAGAAGTTATTGAATACCAAACCTAATGTTCCTACAAAACCAATGTATCCACCCCAACCACCTGACAATTCAATCTGATCGGAAGGTTTTTCTTCCACGTTATATTCGATATCCACCGTTCCGTCCGACTGGTTAGGTATCGGAGTGATCTGGATTTTTTCAGGGTCAAAGTATCCCATTTGCGATAACTGACGCTGGGTATTGATGATCTCGGTTTTGCTGAATTTTTGCCCTGGCAACGTAAATAGTTCGCGAAGAACTACACGGTCACTTGTTTTGGTATTTCCATTCAGAAGGATACGGTTAATCGTAGCCTGCTTGCCTTCGAACATTCTCAATTCAACGTCAATAGAATCTCCGTCCACTGCTTTTTCAGTAGGTTCAATACGGAAGTACAGGTAACCGTCGTCCATGTAAATGGAGCTAACATCGGCGCCCGGGATACCATTGATTTTTTTATCCAGCTCTTCAGGATTGTACACATCGCCTTTCTTTACACCCAAACGATCGCTCAGGAACTGCGAATTGTACAGGTAGTTCCCCGACCAGGAGATATTACGATAATAGTACTTCGTTCCTTCATCGATCTTCATGTCGATACTGATCGTTTCGTTACCATTTTTGATGGTATCAAACGTGATCGTAGCGTCACGGTAACCGTTTTTGCGGTAGTAAGTGATGAGCTTTTCTTTATCCTCGTCGTATTTTTTAGGAATGTATTTCGAAGGGTTAAAAAGTCTGCCAATCCTTTTTTGCTTGGTACCTTTCATCTTGCGTTTCAGTGTTTTGTCACTGACGGCCGTATTTCCTTCAATGTTGATCTGCTCAATCTTGACCTTCTTATTTTTGGTAATGGTGAAGTTCAAAGTAGCCTGGCCGCGCGTGGAATCGGGGATTTGCAACACCTTCACTTTGGTGTTGTAAAAACCTTTGTCCATATAATATTTCTTGATGATCAGCTGAGTGTTTTTAATGATCGTCGGTGTGATTACGCGTCCCTTGATCAGCTTCACTTTATCGTTCAACGTCTCCCGTTCTCCTTTACGGATCCCTGAGAATGACACTTTGTAAAGTCTTGGTCTTTCCTTGATATGAATGTTTAACCAAACCTTGTCGTCCTGAATTTTGGTTGCCAAAATCTCCACATCATCCAGCGTACCGAAGTCCATCATGCGCTTAATAGATGATGTGACGGCCGGGCCCGGTATCCTGATCTTGTCTCCTGGCTTTAAACCTGAAATGGAAATCATCGAGTTCGGATCCAGAAACTGCGTTCCTGAAACAGTTACTTCGGAAATGGTATATTCTTTTGGATTGGCTGGATCAATACCCATATTGGCAGCAGGAGCGGCCGGTTTGCTGGTGGCACCCAGCCCAATGCGTTGCGCTGTTGCTGATAAGCAACAGCATATTAGCATGAATGCCAGAATACCTTTCAGATGTGCTAATGATTTATTCAAATTTTTCACAAGGTTCATATTATTCTACTTAGCACTATTCGCTTTTATTTGTTCACCCGTTTTACCGAAACGCCTCTCTCTGTTTTGAAAAGACAAAATCGCCTCGTGAAGATGCTCCCGACGGAAATCAGGCCAGAAAAGATCTTCATAAAAATACAATTCGGCATAAGCCAGTTGCCATAAAAGAAAATTGCTGATCCTATGATCTCCGCCCGTCCTCAACATCAGGTCAACTTCGGGACGATCCTTTGTTGAAAGATGGCTGGAAAGCAGGTCTTCACTAATATCCTCGGGCATTAAAACTCCTTGCCTTACATCTTCCGCTATCTTTTTTGCAGCCTGCGTAATGTCCCATTTCCCGCTGTATCCCAACGCCAGAATGAGGTTCAGGCCTGTATTATCCCTTGTCGCATCTATCGCCTCTGCAAGTTGGTTCCGACAGCTCTTCGGCAAACTTTCCGTATTGCCGATCGTGTCCAGCCGCACATTGTTTTTGAGCATTGTTGGCAATTCATTCCGGATTGACTGTACGAGCAACTCCATCAGTGCCCTCACTTCGAACTCGGGACGAGCCCAGTTTTCAGTAGAAAATGCATAGAGCGTTAAGTATGAAACTCCTAAATCCGCACACCCCTCAGTTACTTCCCTCACGGCTTTAATCGCATTACGATGGCCGAATACACGTGCTGCTCCCTGGTTTTGGGCCCATCTTCCGTTACCGTCCATGATAACGGCTATGTGCTTTGGCAGATTGCCCGTATCAATGAGCTCCTTCATTATTCCTGATCCCTTTAACCTTTTTTAACTAAACAAATGAACAATAAATAAGGATCTTATCAATTCGCGCTGAATTTTTTAGCCTCCTTGGTTTTTAGGAATCACTTTGCTCATCAACAGATACGCTTTATCAGGTTATTGTGTGTCGAAAGTTTGAAAATTTCGATTATTAAATTTTCCTGAATAACCGCGAACATTCTGATGAACAGCAGATTAGCCCTTCAAAATTGTATTGGGATTTTAAATAGGGGCGCAATTTAGGAATAAGTATGCCCTGTTCAAAATCAATATTCCCGTGCGGATGAGAAGGTAACCCAATTAATTATCAAGAAGATGGCGGATCACATCCGTGTATGTGCTCCCGCTTGTAACTTGTGAAGCCTTGCGGTCGCGCATCAATACGACATACTTTCCATTGAAATGTTTCTGGATTTCTTTGATGTGGTGGGAGTTAACAATTCCTGCCCGGCTAATGCGGAGGTAATGTCGGGGAAGCTTTTCTTCCAGAGAGGTTAATGTGTAGTTCAGCAGATATTTTTGTCCATCCAGCGTATTCAGGAAAACATACTTTTCCTCTGCTTCAAAATGCGTTATTTCTGTCAGCGGAATGAGCAAAATACGGTCTCCGGATTTGACCGACAATGAAAATATCTCCTTTTTAGGCTTCATTTCTTCGAGCAGCCTCAGCAGGTTGTCGGAATAGGGATTACTTCCGGAAACATTGGAACCCGCGCTGGTCATGTTCCGGATTTTATCGATGGTTTTGATCAGACGATCGTTCTCGACTGGTTTTAAAAGATAATCCACTGAATTCTCTTCAAAAGCCCGGATCGCATATTGATCATAAGCAGTTGAAAAAACAACCAGGGGCATTTTTGTCAATTTGGAGAGCATCTCGAAACCATTCAACAGTGGCATTTCAATGTCGAGAAAAATAATATCCGGGTGATGCTTATCGATCTCAACCAATCCTTCCGCTCCGTTCCGGGCTTCGGAAACAATTGAAAAAACGTCCTGGTGCTTGTCCAATAGCCTTCTCAAACGGCTTAAAGCCAATGGTTCGTCGTCTATCAGTATTGTTTTAAGAGGAAACTGCATGATTCGCTTGCTGATGTTGTTCGATAGCTGATTTTTGAATGGCAATGTTGACAGATTTTGTCGGTTTATTATGAAGTTCCAGCCTCGCGTTTTCTCCGTAAAGTAGTTTCAGCTTATCCTGAATGCTGCGAATTCCGTAGCCCGCACCCATGGAATCGGGAAATGCAGGGCCGCTGTCATGCACACACAGATGGAGCCATTTGTCTTCTTCATAAATACTGACCACAATGTTACCCTGTTCTGCCATTTTAGAAATGCCGTGCTTGATCGCGTTCTCCACAATGGGCTGGAGGATAAATTTAGGAACCTGTAAATCCCTTAATGCTTCGTCCTTTACCTCCACAGTAAACCTCAAACGGTCCCCAAATCTCACTTTTTCTACCTGCAAGTAAGTTGCTACCATTTCCAGTTCATTTTCAATGGTGTCAAAATAGTCATCGGTTTTGCGACCTGTTGTGTATCTGAAAAGCTTAGAAAGCAGCAGGGTCATTTCCTCCGCTTTGTCCGGATCTTCGTGCACAAGGCTGGCAATGCTATTTAAGGAATTGTAAAGAAAATGTGGGTTGATACGGGCCTGCAATGCATCCAGCTCGGCGCGGGTTTTCAGTTTTTCAAGATTAAGCAGTTGGTATTCCTGATCTGATATTTTTCTTGAAATCTGCTTTCCCTCCCTGCTGAGATAGTAAAAAACATTGGCAACAATAATAGGCCCCCACATGTACCAGTACCAGGGAGCTGACTGAGCCGTTTCGGTGGGATACATTTGCTTGTATTTCAATACGGTCTCTATTCCAAGAACATAATAAATGGCAATGCTAAGTAAAGTATTGGCGACAAAAATGACTATCGTCAAAATCAAATGTTTAATCGTCGTCCTCTTCACAATCATATCCAGCAGGACCGTGAGCCCCTGCGTGAGCAGAATGGTAAAGACACCGGCAATGATGTTCTGGAAAACCAAGTACTGATACAACTTGATCCTGACAGGTTCGTCGGTATAAACAATCTCGGCAGTGAAGTACGAAATCGCATTGATCCCGTACAATATCACCGCGCCCAAAATAATCGCAACCGTAGTACCGAGCCAGCCCTGATTTTTAATGAGGCCGATCAAACTGAAATCCTGCCAGTTGAACGGCTTTTCCTGAGATGTAAAACTGAAATTCGCCCCCTCCACCTTCGCCCCGGACAAATCAACATTGGACAGGCTGCTGAAACTCAGATCTGCATTCCTGAGATCTGAATTCCTGAATGTGGTGCGGTCGAGTGCTGAAAAACGCAGCTTGGCATTCCGGAGATTGGCGCCATCGAAATTGATGTCTTTCAAACTCGAAAAGCTGAAATCTGCGTTTTCCAGATCCATATTACTAAAATCCCTCCCGTCCAGCGACGAAGCCGTCATACGCAATGGCTTCTTTTCTTTATCCTCCATTTGCTTCTATATGGCGAGTTAATCAATTGCTTTGAGACAGCATCCATTCCGTTTCCATCTTGCCCCAGGCCGGATGGATCGAACTTTCAGGCTTGAATGCTGTGAATTTCTGTGTCGCTTTTTCTAACAATGGCTTGGCCGCTTTTTTGCCTCCGCCGTACTCTTCCGGTGTAAAAAATAAACTTGATCCCTCCAGATAGTAGATCCGCGGATTTTCCGCATTGATCGACTTCGCTGATTCCAGGTACTCGGTAAACTTGGCCCCGTCAGCTTCCCAGCGATTCATCGGGTCCGCTGCCAGGTGGATTTGCGAACGATAGGCATTCAATACCTGTAATTCGTCATTGGGTTTTCCCACTAACGCCTCTGCCTCTTTCAATAAGACATTGGCTTTGTCCAGATACTGATCTTTTTCACTAATACTGGTCCCTACAAAACCCAGGATCACATTGCTGTATGCCGCGTAATACTTCGGCAGCCATTCTTTTGGCTCAGCCGCCGCTATTCTTTCGAAACGATTGGCTATGTCCTGCAAAACTTTGGCGTCAGGTTTGGCGCGGTCGATACCATTCAATGCTTGGATCCCGTCGGTCATGGCCTGGGTATACTTTTCATTCTGTGCCCACACCATGCAGGCGGAAAAGATAATGGCAAAAGCAGTGGTCAATAGATTTTTCATTTGGTATTCTGATTTAAGTTTGATTGTGATTAAAATTTAAAGATCGTCTTTGGAAACTTTGGCCTTTTTGGAAAGCATGATCTGCATACCGACAAAGAAGCTCCGGTAACTTTGTGGCCCTACCGCATACCGGGTTTTTCCATCCGGCGTGTAGCGGTACGTGAATACATTTTTGGTGTTTAATATATTTTCAATCGAGGCATAAAATATCACCAGGTTACCCTTAATGCTTTGCAGCTTACTGGCCTGAATGCTTACATTGTGAACCGCCGGGGTCCTGTCCGCCAGGAAATCATCATTATTAGGATTGTAATAAGGTCTTCCGCTGGTGAATGCATAAGTCATGCTTAGATTGGTCTGGATTTTCTCAAACCACTTTTTGGTGATCAGGCTGACATTGTGATTGGAAATGAAGGTAGGCGTCGCAGATTCCTCAAATTGTTGGAAAAGCCTTTTTGAATCCACGAAGCTGTATGTGATCCAGTAGTCGAAATTCTTAATGGTCTTCTGATCCCGCCAGAAAAAGTCAAAACCGCGTGCATAGCCGTCTCCGCCATTATTGGTTTGCCCCATTGGAAAACGGTACGGATTGGCGTCATAGCTCTGGCCGGTGAATTCCCGTACAAGCTGGTCGTAGTTTTTGTAGAATGTCTCAAATCTGAAAGTCCTTTGATTTTTAATGATCTGGTAATTGATGATCAGGTGATCGGCACGTTCGTAGTTGAGTTTTTTGTTGGTATACAAATAACGGTAGTCCGGATTTTGGTAAAATTGTCCTGCTGCGAGTGATACCTGGCTGTACCTTCCGGTTTTGTATGCGAATGATAACCTTGGGGCAATGTTCGCCCGGCCAATGAGAGAGGAATATTCGCTGCGGATACCGATTCGTCCGGCCAGCTCGCGGGTAATGTAAATTTCTGATTCAACGAATGCAGCGCCGTAGCGGTCATGCAGTTTATAAAGCTTCTCATCGTAGCCATTGGTCAGGTTAATGGCGTGCGCCTCGCCACCGAACAGAATAGTATTGTTTCCAGTAAGCAGCCTGCTTAGCACTACTCTGGCCTGCGTTCTTTCATCGTACCGGTCAAAATTGACACCATCAAATGTCATCTTATCCTTGTTCTTACTGTACGAAAATCCCGAGTTCAATGACCACTGTCCATCTTTCCATGAATCGGTATAAGTACTGGTGGTAAATGCATTCTGATTGCGGAGGTTCAGCTTCATTTTGCCTGTGTCGCTGGAAGGGTCTTTGGAATTCATGCTTAAATCGCTGTCGGAATACATTCCGTACACTTTAAGCACGCCGTTTTTGGTGGGTCTGAGACGGTAAGTCAGCGAGGAGCCTTTGAATTCAGGCTCGTGGAGCCATTCTACATTTTGTTTGACCAGTTTAAAAAGTGGTTTGAGGTTCCCGTAGTAAGCAACCGCAGATATGGATTGGTTTTTAGTCGCATAATCATAATTGAGGCCCGCATTGGCCATATTGAGACTAATACCAAGGCCATTATTACTCGCTTTGTCGGTAGTGTTGAGCAGTAATACCGACGAAAGTGCCTGTCCATATTGTGCCGAATAGCCGCCCGTGCTGAATGATGTTCCTTTAAACATAAAAGGATTGAACCTTCCCCGCTGCTGCACATCCGGTAGTGAGCTGAAAAAGGGATTCTGGACGATCATCCCGTCGATCACCACCTTCGTTTCCTGCCCCGAGCCTCCCCGTACAAAAAGGCCTTCCTGCTCTCCTACCCGCTGCGCGCCAGGCAAAAACTGCATGGCACCGGTAATGTCCGCGGCTGCACCAGCCGTAGTAACAATGTCCAATGGTTTCAGCATGGCCATTCGTTTTTCATCGGAAGCCTCAAATGCACCGGCGGTGATCACCACGGTATTCAGTTCGTTGGCCAGTTCTTCCAGCTTGATCGATAGGCCAGCAGCATCGTCCTTTAAACCAATTTTGCTTTCATAAATTTCATAACCAACGTAGCTGGCGGCAAGTGTGGCGGTATCTTTTTCGGAAGTCTTGAAATTGAAAGTTCCGTTCGCATCTGTGGTTGTACCGTCGTAAGTACCTTTCAGAAACACATTTGCGCCGGGTAATGGATTGCCTTTTTTATCGGTAACCTTCCCTTGAACTACTTTTTGGGAGTAGGCAATGGGTGAAATGAATAACAGTAAATAATAAAAAAGCTTCATGGCTAATAGCATTTGTGTTATTGTTGACACAAAGCTATCGGCCATGAAGCCTGAGCGTTAGTTAATTCCGACGAACTACCGTTTTCAATGGTATGAATTTACCCGGCACCGGAATGAAGAACCGGGTAACTTAAAGCTCCTCTAACAAGATATTTTTCCAGCGTACTTTAATGCCGCCGCCGTCGTGAATCTGTAATGCAATAGAACCATTTGCCGCACCGATTTTGGCATCATCGAAATCCACCATAGCATTGCCATTCAGCCAGGTCTGCGTTTTGTCACCTACTGCGCGGATACGTAGCGTATTCCATTCTCCCATTTTCAAGAAACCCTCTTTTTCGTCAGGTATTTGAACCAGCCAGTTACGGCCATAAGATTCATAAATTCCACCGGTATCGTGGTTTGGCGGTGCTACTTCTACCTGCCAGCCTGAAACTTTGGTACCATCCACAGTAGAGCGGAAGAATACCCCGCTGTTACCATTTGACTCTTGTTTGAACTGAAGAGACAGATCGAAATTCTTGTAAAACTTGTCGGTAGTGAGGTAGCCGTACTTTTTATCGGGGCCGCTTTCGCAGATCAGCTCGCCATTTTCAACATACCATTTTTCGGTACCATTGATTTTCCAGCCAGTAAGGTCTTTTCCGTTAAATAGTTTGACGGGTTTCTTTTCCGGCGCCAGCGAAGGTAGTTTGGTGACTAAGAAAGCGGAGTTAACAAGCAAAATGGTGGCACAGACGACAAGCAATTGTCTAGGTTTTAGCATCATGGTTTTTGGGTTAGGATTAAAAAAAATCGGTCAGGAATTCTGTGAAAATACATTTTCCATTAGTTTTACAGAAATTAACCAATGGGAAAGCTATGAAAAAAAACCGTTTTGCAGGGCGTTGTGTGAGATTTTTTTTAGGTGTAGTAGTGTTTTCAACTGCAGTTTTTTCATGTAAAGAAAGCGCTGATGATTTATTGAAGCCTAAAACCATCACTGATGTTATCATTGAAAACGAACAGTTCAGTATACTAAGAGAAATTGTCTCGTACGCTAAAATGAACGATGCTTTGAGAACTGAGGAACTCACGCTATTTGCTCCCGATAACAACGCATTTGGCAAAGCCAACATTTTCAGTTCGAGCAAGTACACTAATAAAGATACTGCCCAGGCTTTCATTGAAAATCATATCATTGTAAAGAAAGTTATCAAGTATGTTGATTTTAAAGCCAGTGTTGAAAAATCGAAGAACAAAAAGGACCTCAGCATTACAAAAATCGATAGCATAGTAGCAATTAATAAATCTGACATTGTGATTAGGGACGTCCATGCAGACAATGGGATCATTCAGGTGATAGATAGCCTGGTAGTAAAGTAATTGACATTATACCAAATTAAAAGGCCCGGATGATCTGATCATCCGGGCCTTTTAATTTGTTTTTCAGCTATTAAAACTGTTCAAGATGTGCGAAGAAGAAATTGCCTTCTATATCTGCATTTTCATCTGAATCAGATCCGTGGATTGCATTTGCTTCAATGGATTTGGCAAACAGTTTACGGATAGTGCCTTCGTCTGCATTGGCAGGATTAGTCGCACCGATCAATGTACGGAAATCAGCTACCGCGTTCTCTTTTTCCAAAATCATCGGAACAATAGGACCGGAAGACATATATTGGCAAAGATCATTATAGAAAGGGCGCTCACTGTGAACTGCATAGAATTGTCCGGCACGTTCCGGCGTAAGCTGCGTCTTTTTCAAAGCTACTACACGAAAACCCGCTGCTTCGATCATCTTAATAATAGAACCCGTATTACCGTCCTGTACGGCATCCGGCTTGATCATTGTGAATGTTTTATTCGTTGGCATACTATTGGCTAAATTTTATTTTGGTGCAAAACTACTCTTTTTCACTTTAAATTTCCCTTACCAGCCGGGTTACCACGTCTGATTGATAAAACATCGCCTGATAGCCAGCCTTTAGTGCCGAGGATTGAGCAAATCCCAACAGTTTTATTAATTTTGTGGGCTCAAAGCAATACTGAAGTCTCCCCTTTTGAATTAAATAACTGTGAATCAAACCATTGAAGAGCTAAGCTCTTTCTTATCCCATCCCCAAAAAATCATCATTACGATGCACCGTGACCCTGATGCTGACGCTTTGGGATCATCACTTGGATGGGCCAGTTATCTGATCAAAAAAGGCCATGATGTTACAGTAATCAGTCCGACGGAGTACACGGCGAACCTTAAATGGATGTCGGGTATAGCGGATGTGCTGGTGTATGAAAAGTCGGCAGATCAGGGTAAATGCAAGAGGAAAATAGAGCAGGCTACATTGATTTGCTGTTTGGATTTTTCGGCACTTTCACGTTTGAAAGACCTTGGAAAAGTAGTTCAGGATGCTGCTGCCCCGAAGTTAATGATCGACCATCACCTTGAACCTGAGCATTTTGCAAAATGGATGATCTGGGATACACACGCAGCCGCTACCGCTCAGCTGGTTTATTCCCTGGTCAAGGAATTGGAAGGAGGCTTACCCGCTGATCAGCTTTTTGATGTTCCTACCGCCGAAAACCTGTACGCAGGTATCATGACGGATACAGGTTCATTCAGGCATGGGAATGTTACTCCGGAAGTACATTTGGCAGTAGCGGATCTGATGCTGACGGGTTTTGATTCTAGCCGTGTTCACAGAATGATCTACGACAATGCACCATTATCGAGGTTGCAATTCCTGGGTTACGTGCTTTCGCAAAAACTGGTAGTATTACCCGAATATCGGACTGCTTATATGGTACTGACGGAAGCTGAGTTACTCAAATTTCATTCGAGTACCGGTGAAACAGAAGGTATTGTGAATTATGGATTGCAGGTTGAAAATGTGGTGATGTCGGCCATGTTCATTGAAAGAAAAGGAGAAGTAAAAATTTCTTTCCGGTCGGTAGGAACATTTTCAGTGAGAGACCTGGCCAGTACCCATTTTAGCGGTGGCGGACACAAAAATGCATCGGGCGGACGTTCAGAACAATCAGTAAATGAAACGGTTGCCTATTTTTTAAGTGTTCTTCCGGCATACCAACAGGAACTTTTAAACGTTGACTAAACTTAAATTCTTATCTTAAAATTTACCAAATATTTTTTTAATTAACACAATCCAATGAATCTTAAAACAATCGGTTATGCGATGGGCATAACTATTCTCGCAGCCGCTTGCAACAAATACAAGACGCAGGTTACGGAATCAGGCTTAAAATATCAGATTTTTGATCATGATGATGATGCAAGAAAAGCCAAATTAGGAGATATTATGTCTTTCCACATGGTTTTGAAAAACGGCGCCGACTCCACGCTTCGCGATACTTACAAAGAGGGTAATCCTTATAAAATGGTATTGCAAGCTCCTCAGTATAAAGGAAGCTTTGAAGAAGGTTTGACATTGCTGGCTACCGGCGACAGTGCCAAATTTATGATCAATGCGGATACCATGTTTGCTAAAATCGGTCAGCCGATGCCTCCGATGATCAAAAAAGGATCGGAGCTAACATTTACCGTGAAGGTTGTGAGTGTGCTTACTTCGGAGGAATTCCAGAAGAAACAGTCGGAGTCTGCTGTGAAGCAAAAAGCAGTTGACGCAAAAACGATCGAAGCATTCCTTGCTAAAAATAATCTGAAAGCGAAAGCACGTAAAACTGCTTCTGGCCTATATTATGTACCTCAGGTTGAAGGTGCAGGAGCTAGTCCTGCAGCCGGAGATAATGTAAAAGTGCATTACACTGGGAAATTCCTTGACGGAAAAGAATTTGACAGCTCTAAAAACCAGGGCAAGCCTCTTGATCTGCAAGTAGGCGCCGGAATGGTGATCCCAGGATGGGAAGAAGGTATTATGTTGATGAAAAAAGGAGAAAAAGGATTGTTGCTTATTCCATCAGGACTTGCTTATGGCCCGGAAGCATACGGCCCGATCCCTGGAAACTCAGTACTTCAATTTGAAATGGAACTGATTGATTTCTCAAAAGGACAGCCTGCACCTGCTGGCCCTCCGGTGGCTCCTCCGACAAAATAATCTTAACAGAATTTTTAAAACGGCTGCTTCACAAGAGTAGCCGTTTTTTTATGTAAAATGCAGTTCGATTACCATACATTCTTTCTATGAAACTTTGCTTCGCAACTAATAATCTGCACAAATTAGAGGAAATACAAGCATTACTAGGCACCCATTTTGAATTGGTTACATTAAAAGATATTGGATGTGATGTCGACATTCCTGAACCTTATAATACCATTGCTGAAAACTCAAAAGGAAAGGCGGAATACGTTTGGGACAACTTTGGTATCAGTTGTTTTGCTGATGATACCGGCCTGGTTGTAGACGCACTGAATGGTGAACCGGGAGTCAAATCGGCTCGGTATGCCGGCCCGCAGCGCGACGCCGGCGATAACATTGCATTATTACTTAAAAATCTGGCTGGACTACCTGATCCTGCAGCCAGGTTTATTACTGTGATCACTTTGGTAGTAAATGGCTATTACCATCAGTTTGACGGAAGCGTGGAAGGTACAATTATCTTCGAAAAACGGGGTAGCAATGGTTTTGGGTACGATCCCGTGTTCCTTCCGGAAGGCCACGACCGGACATTTGCGGAAATGACTTTGGCAGAAAAGTCCTCGCTCAGTCACCGTGCACGTGCATTTGCCAAACTGGTAGATTTCCTCAAAACATCGCAGGACTTACAATAAACAACGTTTCTTTCTGTCATTCTTAAAAATCAACACTATGTCGGACTTTAAAATAGAAGATTACCGTATTGACGGCACGTCGAAATTTGACATCAAAAAAGCCAAGACCAAATTCAAGGACATTTACGATACTAAAGAGGAGTACGAAACGATGCAAAGTGAATCGGCGAAGGAGCTGGATGAACTGCAAAGTATGATGTATGCACATAACCGATACGGCTTACTCGTCATTTTCCAGGCAATGGATGCTGCGGGAAAGGATGGGACGATCAAACATGTTCTTTCAGGTGTAAATCCGGTGGGGGTTAAAATCCATTCATTCAAACGCCCCACTGAGACTGAACTAGAGCATGATTTCCTTTGGCGGACCAATCAGGTATTACCGCAGCGCGGCACCATCACGATCTTTAACAGGAGCTATTACGAGGAGGTACTGGTGGTGAAAGTAGAACCGGATATCCTGACCAAATCCCAACGCCTGCCCCTCGAACTCACCGAGGATCTTGATAAGGTGTGGAAGCACCGGTACTCAGATATTCGCAGCCTCGAAAAGTACCTGTATCGCAATGGGATCCGGGTCATTAAATTTTTCTTGAATGTATCAAAAGAAGAACAAGCCGCCCGCCTCATCGAACGCATTGAAGATCCTTCTAAAAATTGGAAATTTGAAGAGCAGGATGTGAAGGTGCGCGATAAGTGGAACGAGTATATGGCTGCTTATGAAACGTGCATTAATGAAACCGCATCCAAAAAAGCTCCCTGGTACGTTGTTCCAGCAGATGACAAAAAAAATCTCCGGCTGACGGTAAGCCGGATCATTACCGAGGAGTTAAAAAATATGAAGATGTCTTATCCAGATTCGGGCCCTGAGAGAACGGAAGAATTGAAAAGTTTTATTGAGGTCATTAATAATCAAAACAAAGTCTAACCGCCTTAAACGCAAAAAATGCGGCTGATTAATCAGCCGCATTATAGCTATGCATGGTGTGAAGTTAAGCCTTATTTCTTGATGGTGAAATTTCCACCTCCAATTTTATAACCTTCTGCATACAGCTCCACATTGTATTTTCCCGGACGGAACTGAGAAGTGTTATCGTACAACATTTCAACTTTCTGATTGTTGTTTTGATATGCTATTGATTCACGTGTCGTAAATTTAGACGGCGCTCCATCAACTTCAAATTCTCCTGAGCCAGTAGCATTGTCAGCTAAAACTGCTCCTTCCGGATCCAATACCCGTACATAAATATCTTTCGATTCCTGAGCAGTTAGCTCATTTTCAGGCAGGTTGAAAACCAATTTCAGTTTGTCAACACGGCTTGCTTTGTACTCTTCTTTATCTTTTACTTTTCCTCTTGAGTTAACAGTCAGGATTTTCAGGTTCTGAGCTTTTAGCGAAGCAGCCTTTGTTACTTTGTCGCTCAACTCTTTATTAGCAGCCGTAAAGGTCACTACTGAGTCAGATAATTCTGCCTGGCGTTGTACCAGCCTCTCACGCTCGCTTGTAAGTGATCCTACGTGTGTGCTCAACGAGTCGTTAGATGCTACCAAATGTTCGTTTTCAGCTTTCAACTGAGCGATCATTTCGTCTTTCTCTGTCAGGAATTTTTCGTATTCCTTGATCTTTCCAAGATACTTGTTGGTTTCAACTTTTTTGCTGCGGCTAAATGCCAGTTTATCAGCTTCCAGTTTCTCCTTTACTTTTGTCAATTCTGTGATGTCTCCACCTAATCTTTCAACTTCTGCAATTTTAGCGTCAAGTACTGTCGATATCGAATCCAGTTTAGTTTTCGTAACAGCTAATTCTCTCGCTTTCTCAACTACCATCGATTCCTGAGTAGTCAACTCTTGCTTCTGAGTTGTAAACAGGTAGCCAAACATGGCTGTTGCTAGCCCAAGGACAACTACCATCGCCCACGCTATGCTTTGCTTATTTTTCTGTTCTGGTTGCATTGAAATTAGATTTGTTTTGTGATTTAGTTTACATGTTGACAGGTTAAATTGTCCGGGTCTACATGGTATTGCGTTCAGTACAACCAATTCTGTGCCGAATTAGCATTTGACATCATTATAATGACTTTCTCCCCGATCGATAGAATAGCCTTAAACCGCAAAAAAGAGGCAAAATGTGGTCATTTTGCCTCTTTTTTAGTCGAAACTGGGAAGGTGTGAATTTTCGGGTATTACCTGAAAAAGCAGAATCATGTTTTGAAAATTTGGGTAATGTTTACCCAAAATATGGTGTAAGAGTACAACCCAAACTCAATCAAAAACCCTCTAAAATCCAATATTTGCTTTAATATCGAAAGCTTTGCGATCCATAAAGATCAGCTTCTGATATCCGTTTACTGCATAGGAAGTCAATTCCAGCAGATTATTTTTCTTTGAACAGGCTAGTTCAATGGTCTTTTCAGATTTATATATCTTGTTAACCGATTGAAACCGGGCTTTGACATAGATTGGTTGGTGAAGATTGGTATCCGTAACGATTTTCAGATAACGAACAGGCAGCTCAACATTGGCTTTGAGTGTGTACTCGTACGTCGCAGAGTCTTTTCTTTCAACAATATAACTCGATCGGTAAGAAGGTTTGTTAAGATCCGCCTGGACAAATAATTCCAGCTCCTTTTTCCAGTCAATGTCTTTTGATTTATTGGAGACCGTTTTTCGATCCAGCCCAACGATTTTGGTAACAATCGGTCTTTTATCATTCAGATATACGATCTGATTCTCAATAAAACTTTTCAAATCGAAATAGAATTTCTCTTCCTTATTACGATCTTCTTCATTTTGACATGCTGCTAAAAGGACGCCGATCAGTACAAAAAAGACAACGAGGAATCTCTTTAATGTGGGATTCAAGTAATTAGAATAAATCTTGTGACGCATTTTAATTTAGTTCACCGGAATGATGAATAACAAAAAACAGAGAGCCCAGTGGGCTCTCTGCAAAATTAACACCTTTTAAACAGGTTAAGTTTACAAAATGCTCGTACCTGTCATTTCAGCTGGCTTAGGTATTCCCATAAGCTCTAAAATGGTAGGAGCGATATCCGCAAGCTTTCCGTCTTTGATTGGAGTTTGATAATTATTATCTACCAATATGCAAGGCACCAGGTTCAACGAGTGCGCTGTATTTGGAGAACCGTCATCATTCGACATGTAATCTGAATTTCCATGATCAGCAATGATTATGGATGAATAACCGTGGTCCAGCCCTGTCGTCACGACTGCCTGCACACATTGGTCGACTGTTTCGCATGCTTTCACAGCTGCTTCGAAAACACCTGTATGACCCACCATATCCGGATTGGCGAAGTTAAGGCAGACAAAATCTACCTCTTCCTTTTTCAATTCAACAATGATGGAATCCCTGAGACATGGGGCAGACATTTCTGGTTGAAGATCATATGTAGCTACTTTAGGTGAGGCACAAAGCAACCTGCTTTCTCCCTCAAATGTCTTTTCCCGTCCACCGGAGAAGAAAAAGGTAACGTGAGGGTATTTTTCCGTTTCAGCAATGCGAATCTGTTTTTTGCCTACTGATTCCAAAACTTCTCCCAGCGTATTATTGAGGTTGTCCTTATCAAATATCACGTCTACACCTTTGTAAGTATCATCATAATTGGTCATGGTGATGTAACGAAGGTTCAGTTTGTGCATGTTTTGCTCGTGGAAATCCTGTTGCGTAAGCACTTCTGTGATTTCCCGTCCACGGTCCGTTCTGAAATTAAAGCACAATACTACATCACCGTCTTCAATTAAAGCGACAGGAGCACCCGCTTCATCCGTTGCTATGATAGGAAGAATGAATTCATCCGTTACACCTTCTTCGTAAGATGCCTTTACAGCTTTCAACACATCCGCTGTGGGCACATGCTTTCCTTCGCCATGAACCATGGCATCGTAGGCCAGTTTCACACGTTCCCAGCGTTTATCACGATCCATTGCGTAGTAACGACCGGTAATGCTTGCAATCTTACCCGTAGTTTGCGCCATTGCATCCGTCAGCTCAGTCAGGAAACCCAGACCACTTTTAGGATCACAATCGCGACCATCTGTAAAAGCGTGTACAAATACACTTGAAAGACCTTTATCCGCAGCAATTTTACAAAGCCCTTTCAAATGGTCGATATGAGAATGTACACCTCCGTCGGACACCAGCCCTATAAAGTGTACTTTCTTACCCGTTTGTTTGGCATAGTCCAATGCATTCGTCAAAACTGGCTCTTGCCCCAAAGTACCTTCGGAAACAGCGAGATTAATTTTAACAAGATCCTGGTATACTACCCGTCCGGCACCGAGGTTGGTATGCCCCACCTCTGAGTTGCCCATCTGCCCGTCAGGGAGACCTACTGCCAAGCCACTTGCTTCCAGCTTGCTATGAGGATATTTTTGCAGAATGCTGTCGTAAAAAGGAGTATTTGCAGCAATGACAGCTGAACGGTTTTCTTCGCCGAATTTGGCGATCCCCCAACCGTCCATGATGATAAGAATTACTTTCTTGCTCAATGTGGTGGAAAATTAAAAATTAAGAATGGAGTTGAGAGGACGATAAGACTATTCCTCTTTTTTACTTTCAACAGGCTGATTGTTTTCGTCAACAATCACATAAACCTCTTCTTTGGGTCGCCGCATCATGAATTTTTCACGCGCCCATTTTTCAAGCATCTTTGGATTTCCAAACACTTCATTCCGTTCCTTTTTCACTTGTCCGATCTTTTCAAGCAGTACGGCCTTTTCTTTTTCCAGGTCTTTCATCTTCATCCGATTGGAAACTACCACCCGCATGTTGTTATTATCAAGGAATAGTATCCACACCAGCCACGCAACCAGCGTAGCGATATAGAAGTTTTTCATCGAATTAAGTGACCAGAATGAGTTGTTTTTCACTTTGAGATACCCTAAAACGAAAACCGGAGCCTATGGCTCCGGTTTTCAATGAAAATATTAGAATTTCAATCCCGGGAAGTAAGCGCTTTCTCCAAGCTCTTCTTCGATACGCAGCAATTGATTGTATTTCGCCATACGGTCAGAACGCGAAGCAGAACCTGTTTTGATCTGTCCTGTGTTCAATGCTACTGCAAGATCCGCGATTGTTGAATCCTCAGTTTCACCTGAACGGTGTGACATAATGCTCTTGTAGCTATTACGCTTTGCAAGATTAACAGTATCAATGGTTTCAGTCAATGTACCGATCTGGTTAACCTTAACAAGAACTGCATTGGCGATTTGTGACTCGATTCCTTGTTGCAGACGTGTTACGTTTGTTACAAACAAATCATCACCTACCAGTTGGCATTTGCTACCAACAGATTCAGTCAAAGTTTTCCAGCCAGCCCAGTCATCCTCATCCATACCGTCTTCGATAGAAATGATAGGATATTTAGCAACCCACTGAGTCCAGTAGTCAGCCATTTCAGGTGACGTCAATTTACGGCCATCTGATTTTTTGAAATGGTACAATCCATTTTCATAGAATTCAGAAACAGCAGCATCCATAGCGATAAAGATGTCTTCGCCCGGCTTGAATCCAGCTTTTTCGATAGCTTGAATTACGATTTCGATAGCTTCCTCGTTGGACTTGATGTTAGGGGCAAAACCACCTTCATCACCTACGTTCGTTGAATATCCTTTGCTTTTCAAAACAGTTTTAAGCGTATGGAATACTTCCACGCCCATACGTAGCGCCTGAGAGAATGTATCCGCTTTGGCAGGCATGATCATAAACTCCTGGAAATCGATTGAGTTATCCGCGTGGCTTCCACCATTCAGGATGTTCATCATCGGAACAGGCAGCGTATTGGCATTAGTACCTCCTACGTAACGATACAAAGGAAGGTTAGCTTCCTGTGCAGCAGCTTTCGCAGCAGCCAGTGACACACCTAAAATTGCATTGGCACCTAACTTGCTTTTGTTAGGAGTACCGTCCAATTCCAGCATGATTTTATCGATCAGGTTTTGTTCAAAAACCGAGCAGCCTATCAGTTCAGGGAAGATAATATCATTTACATTTTCAACCGCTTTCAAAACCCCTTTTCCAACATATACGCTCTTGTCATCATCACGAAGTTCAACGGCCTCATGCTTTCCGGTGGAAGCACCAGACGGAACAGCAGCGCGTCCTAAATAACCATTTTCGGTACGAATATCTACTTCTACAGTGGGGTTTCCTCTTGAATCCAGAATTTGTCTTGCATGTACTGATTGAATCGTACTCATTTGCAGCTTGTGGTTTTGATTAAAAAATTGAATATGTTAACGCTACAAAATAACACAAAAAAATTGTCATCCATAAACACCAATGCATTTTAAGCGAAATTTACACCCTCAAAAAGTCAATCATTTAACATGAACTTAATACTCGGTCAAATTACACTGAAACTTGGTTCGCTTGTAACGCTAGATGCTCAAACACAATTGTTTAAAAACATCTTTATACGAAAAAATCCCTCGATGGAGAGATTTTTTCGTAATGGATTAATTTGCACTCAGCAAATTGATGAAGTCATCGAAAAGGTACCGCGAGTCGTGCGGCCCTGGTGATGCTTCCGGGTGATATTGTACGGAGAAGGCAGGATAATCCTTTCTTCTTATCCCTTCAATCGTTTTATCATTCAAATTAACGTGGGTAATTTCGATATCCGGGTGGTCTTCGATCTCATCTGGGTTAACTGCAAAACCGTGATTCTGTGAGGTAACCTCGCACATTCCGGTTATTAAATTTTTCACAGGATGGTTCAATCCCCTGTGACCATGATGCATTTTGTAAGTATTAATTCCACTTGAAAGAGCCAGTAGCTGGTGTCCAAGACATATCCCGAACAATGGCTTGCTGCTCTCGATCATTTTGTTTACACTTTCCACCGCATATGGCATGGCAGAGGGATCACCAGGTCCATTGGATATGAAGAATCCATCAGGTTGCCATTCCATTAATTCTTCAAATGGTGTTTTGGCAGGAAAAACCTTGCAATAACAACCTCTTAAAGTCAGGTTAGTAAGAATGCTCTTCTTGATTCCGTAGTCCATTACCGCGACGCGCCATTTGCTTTCGCCCTCATCTCCCACGAAGTAAGGTTCCTCCGTAGTAACTTGCGATGATAATTCGAGACCATCCATAGACGGGATTTTTTTCAACTCCTCCATCAATAGAGACTCATCAAGAATCTCCGACGAGATAATGGCATTCATCACACCTTTCTCTCGCACATGCCTTACCAGGTGTCTCGTGTCCACATTGCTGATACCAACAATATTGGCTCTTTCAAAATACTCCTGCAAAGAGAAGTCCGCGGTGTCGCGAGAATATATCTGGGAAAAAGTGTTGCACACCATTCCTTTGATTTTTACCGACGCGGATTCCTCCTCATCTTCGAGTTGCACTCCATAGTTACCAATGTGCGAATTGGTATTGACAATGATTTGGCCGTAATAGGAAGGATCAGTGTAAATCTCCTGATAACCTGTCATTCCGGTATTAAAGCAAATCTCACCGCCGGTTGTTCCATGTATTCCCAAAGCTAGTCCTTTGTATGCTGTTCCGTCTTCAAGCAACAACAGAGCTTCCTTTTTTTGATTCATATATGGTTAAATCTATTTTTTCAGCTTAACAAGAGGTATCCTCTTCAATGGTCTACTAAAATTTTCTGCAAAAGTACAGATTTTTACTCATAAAAAAGGGTTAAACGAAATCGTTCAACCCTTTTCCTATATTGATGTTATTACCAAAACTATTCCTTTTCAGTGTTGCCTGGTAATTCGTCTGCTTCCGGAGCTTCCTCAGCAGCAGGTTCTGATTCTGCTACAATTGGATGATCTGCCTTTTTCACAGGAGTCGCAGAAACCTCTGTTTCTGATCCTTCTGCTTTTTTACCGCCTCTTCTGCTACGACGTGTTTTCGCTGGTTTGTCAGCATTAGCTAAAAGAAGAGCGTCATTGAAATCAACTAACTCGATCAAAGCAGTTTCCGCTGCATCACCAAGGCGACTGCCCAATTTGATGATACGGGTATAACCACCCGGACGATCTGCAATTTTATCTGAAACAACTCCAAAAAGCTCTTTTGTAGATTCTTTGTCGTTCAAATAAGAAAAAACTACCCTTCTATTATGTGTAGAATCTTCTTTTGCACGAGTTAACAGAGGCTCAACATACTTACGAAGTTCTTTTGCCTTTGCTAATGTTGTTTCAATTCTTTTGTGAAGAATCAAAGAGGTAGCCATGTTAGAAAGCATTGCCTTGCGGTGGGATGCTGTTCTACCTAAATGATTATCTTTCTTACCGTGTCTCATTGTTTAATTGTTTAGTTGCTTCGAGCTGCGAGTTACTGCGCGCTACAGAATACATACTTATGATGGAATATTAATTAATCCTCGTCGAGGCGATATTTCGCCACATCCATTCCAAATGTGAGTTGTTTGTCAGCAACAAGTTGCTCCAACTCAGTAAGAGACTTTTTACCAAAATTACGGAACTTCATCATGTCCGAAATTTCCAGCCTTACTAAATCACCAAGAGATTTAACATCCGCTGATTTTAAGCAGTTATATGCACGTACTGAAAGATCCAGTTCAGACAATGAAGTCTTCAACAGTTTTCTCATACGCAACATTTCTTCGTCCACCTGATTATCTTCTTCTGCTTTCTGCTTCTCAAACGTCATAGTTTGATCGGAGAATAGCATAAAATGTTGAATCAGAATATTAGCAGCACCTTTCAACGCATCCTCAGGGTGGATAGAACCATCCGTCTGAATATCGATTAAAAGACGTTCGTAATCCGTACGTTGTTCAACACGTGTATTTTCAACACTGTATTTAACATTCTTGATAGGTGTGTAGATTGAGTCTACTGCGATGTATCCAAATGGCAATTCATTGGCACGTGGTTCGTCGGCAGGTACATATCCTCTTCCTTTGTCCAACAGAAGTTCCATTTCGAACTCCTTTTGATCATCAATATGACAAATTACCTGATCTGGGTTCAAGACTTCAAAAGCGTTGGTAAACTTGCCAATGTCACCGGCAGTAATAACCGATACATTTTTAAGGTTTACTACGATTCTGCTTTCGTTCAAATCAGAAACTTTTTTAAAACGAACCATTTTAAGGTTCAGGATGATTTCTGTTACATCCTCAACTATACCTTCGATAGAAGAAAATTCATGAAGAACACCAGGGAACTTCACGCTCGTAATGGCATAACCTTCCAAAGATGAAAGAAGTATTCTGCGTAACGCATTACCAATGGTTACGCCGTATCCTTTCTCTAAAGGCTTAAACTCAAACAACCCGTGAAAGTCATCTGCTTTTTCCATGACGACCTTATCAGGCATTTGGAAAGCTAATATTGACATAGTCCTTGCTCCTTTTATAGTAGTAAATGATAGTTGATCACGCTACCGTTACC
>NZ_JBDSFX010000056.1:0-42339 GCF_039919315.1 Dyadobacter sp.
TGCGCTATTTTTTGTGATCCTTTTGTTATCATCTTATTGCACCGAAGTAATTGGTATACATGCTCTTTTCGGTGCGTTTATGGCAGGCGTGATCATGCCTAGTAACCAGAGTTTCAGAAGTCTTTTCATTGAAAAAGTGGAAGATGTTTCCATGGTTTTGCTATTGCCACTCTTCTTTGTATTTACTGGGCTAAGAACACAAATCGGTCTGCTGAACGACCCCTATCTATGGCAGGTAACCGGTCTGATCATTCTGGCGGCTGTCACAGGGAAGTTCATCGGTAGTGCCGTAGCAGCACGTTTCGTGAACCAGTCGTGGCGTGACAGCCTTATTATTGGCTCATTGATGAATACAAGAGGCCTAATGGAGCTCGTCGTGCTCAACATTGGCTACGATATCGGCGTGCTTTCGCCAGAGATCTTTGCGATGATGGTCATTATGGCGCTCGCTACTACCTGCATGACTGGTCCGGCACTCGATCTTATCGACAAATTTTTACCCGCCAAGAAATGGGACGAACTGCGGGAAGCGGCCGAAGAGTCACGATTTGCGATTCTTATTGCGTTTGCAAGTCCCCAGGGCGGAAAAAAAATGCTTAGGCTTGCATATAACCTGATCCGCAAAGAATCGCCCGAACAGCACATTACAGCACTACATTTGTCCCCCAGCAGCTATCTCAATCAGGTCAATACCGAAGAGTATCAGTACGAAACGTTCAGACCGATCTCAGAAGAAGCGCAGAAGCTGGACCTGCCTTTTGAATCGCTGTTCAAGCCTTCTCAAAATATCGAGCACGATATCATTGAAACCGCCAATAGCGGGGATTATGATATGCTCATGATCGGTATCGGTCATACGGTTTTTGAAGGTACATTACTCGGCCGGATTCTTGGTTTTACCTCCAAAATAATCAGCCGAGAAAGGCTTTTTGACACCATCACCGGAAAGGAAAAGTTATTTCATTCCGACGTATTTGATGAAAGGACGACCCATATCATTAAATCAGTGAAGGTGCCGGTTGGTATTCTAATTGAGAAAAAACTTGAAAAAGTCGAAAACATTCTGGTGCCGCTTTTTTCGAAAGAAGATCAGTTCCTGCTACCATTCGCCCACAAATTGGCCATGACCGGTAACATCAACCTGACGATCATGGATCCCGGCCACAGCCTCGCCCAACAACCCGATTTGATGGAAACATTAAAATCAATTCAGGATATAGCACCCGAAAAAGTTACTTTTCACCACGAGAACGCATTAGAAAAAGATTTCCTGCAAGGAAAGGACCTGATGCTAATCAGTTTGGAGTGCTGGAAGAAAGCCGTTGAATCTCACAGCATTTGGCTGTCCTATTCGCCTTCGGTTTTGATTGTGCGTGGTTAATAGTCAAGAGACTTACCAAGTCTTCAAGACTTGGTAAGTCTTTTTTACCGGAATAAAAGTGTTTATTTTACATAAGCGACGTAGCATTCCAACTGTATGATAGCCTTCTTTAAGAATACCAGAATTTCAAGTTCCATTAATCCGCAGACGATCCTATTCTTCTTTCATAATTTCTTTATTAATGTCGGCACCACGCTGGTTTATGTTTCTGCTAACGTACTGCTCCTAGAAAACCACCCTGAGTATTCCTTACCGATCGCCTACATTGCCGCCGCGTTGTCGGTGATGGCGGCAGGAAAAATTTACGAGTATTTTGAACACCATTTGCTGCTGAAACGCCTCAGCCTCGGCACAATGTTCTCCTCGCTGTTCATGGTAGTAGTCGTTATGGTACTGCTTTGGCTGGGTCACGGTATCGCGACGGCCATCGCGGTCATGGTTGGTTACAGGATCATTTATCTGCTTATTAACCTGGAATTCTGGGGATTATCTGCTCTCGTTTTTGATGTAAGGCAAAGCAAAAGACTGTTCAGTGTGATCGGCTCGGGTGATATGCCTGCGAAAGCGCTGGGAGCGGTACTCGCCGTCCTCATCCACTCTCCTTCCGTGCTCATGATCCTGCTCATCATTTCACTGGTCTTTTTCGCGCTGGCTTTCTATACCCAAATTCTGACATTCCGATTTACAGAGATACCAAATCCACATCATGCGAGGCCACGTCAGGTGTCCGAGTCAGAATCCGCCATTATACAGAAGTACTTTGGCGGCAACAAGCTTCTTACCTCGTTGTGCCTCGGTATGGTGGCGATTGCGGCTGCGGCTACCTGGATCGAGTACCATTTTTTTGTAAATGTCAAATACAAATTTCACAGCCAGCATGATGTAATAACCTTTGTAGGAACTTTGTTGACAGCTACTTATGTCATTTCTACTTTTGTAAAACTGATATTTTCCGGCAAGACGGTGGAGCGTTTCGGCGTGAAGGTGACACTCTTTTTATTGCCTTTAACCACGATCTTCATTTCACTGGGCCTGCTGGTCTCATCCTATTTCAAAAAGGACGAACCATCCTTATTAGTGTATTATTGCGCTGCCTACCTGCTTTTTGAACTCGTTCGCAGGACGATTTTCGATCCGGTATTTCTGGTGCTTTTCCAACCATTGTCTACCAAAACCCGTTTAAAAGGGCACACATTGGCCAAAGGGCTTTTTGAGCCGCTGGGTATGCTCATAGCAGGTATATTGCTTTGGATTGTTTACACCCAACACCTGAGTAACATTAGCCTTACGTTCGACCTGTCGCTGCTTTTCGCGATCGCCGCACTGTTTATTTTCAAAAAAGCGTACGGCCATTACATTGAGGAGCTAAAAACCGCAATCAGTAAAAGATTTATTCGCAGCGGTCTCATGGCCTCACCTGCCGAAGCTTTACCGATCATTGCGGCAAACCTGAAAAGCGACCGAAAAGAGGAAGTCCTGAATGCGATAGACTGGCTTTCCAAAAACAAAATTTCTCTGTTCCTCAAGAACGTGGACCTGCTTTTACAAAACCCATTTACTCCTGTCCGTTTAAAGACATTACAAACGCTGGCAACCATGGAGAAGCCTGAACTTTCCGACACATTTCTCAAATACATTGAGGCCGAACCAGACACCGCCTGCCAGACATTAGCTGTGAGAATTGCGTGTTCTACTTCCCGATTGTCCGACGAGCAGCTTGCAAAATTCCTGGCGCACGAAGATCTGGATATCGTGACAGGCTCAATACTGGGCTGCTGGGAAGCCGGAAAAGCATTGCCGCTGATTCATGGCACATTGCGGAAATTGTTTACTTCCGACCGAGAAGATTACCAGCTGGCTGCATTGGATTGTGTAAAATTTACCGGTATTAATTCTTATGAAGACCTGGTCAAAAACTGTATTAAAACCGGTACGGAAAAGGTACGCAACTTTGCGTTGGAAGTAGCCGCGACAGTAGGATCTGCTTCGCTTTTGCGGGAATTGAAACCGTTATGGAGCGGGACATTATCCCGGTCAACAGTCACTGCATTGATCCATTCCGGAGACTCGGGGATCAGGATTGTGGAGGATTGGCTGCAACATGATCCGTCCGGTGATCGCATTAAAACGTTGATCAAAGTAGCGGAAAAAACCAAACACGAATTTATACTTCAAATACTTTTTGACCTAATTAAAAATATTTACCATCATAAACTTTTAATAAGTTCAGATAGTAACATTCATATTGCCCAAATCGATACTTTTAAACATGCTGCTGCCTTAAAAGCACTTACGAATTATTCACTAGTAGCTGATTATAAAGAGATTATATCTGAATTTGTTGAAAAAGAATTAATACACGCCTCGCAGCTGCTCAGTGGCATGGACGAAGATGAAGCCAATAAAGTATGGAATGATTCGCTGGAATATGAACTGGAACTGACCGGTCAGCGCCTGTTTTACCTTTTCATGATGCAATATGACAAAGATGCAGTTCAGAATGCATGGAAGGGAATCAAGCATGCCAGTAAGGAAAAAAGAGCCAATTCGCTGGAAATGATCGAGAGCCTTTTACCCCGGATGCTGTACCCTTCCCTGCACGCCATGTTTGAAGATATTACCATACAGAAAAAGCGTGACGCACTCCGCCAGTATACCGGCAGCCAGGACATCGGCCTGTCGCTTGTTCCTTATATACTGACACAAAAGGAACGATCATTCACACCCTGGACCATTGCATTGGCAGTGAAAAATGTGGGTACCGACGAGCAGGAAATCGCCTACCTCGAAAGCCTTGCCACGCACCCGTCCAAGCTGGTACGGGAAGCCGTTTACCAAAAATATACCGCGCTGGCACAAAATGCCGATCTCAAATTTACAATCAGAATACCCATGAAGCACGTCGAAACCACCCACCAGATTTCCGAAATGGAAAGGGTCATTGTCCTGAAAAATACGCAGCTGTTTTCCCAAACCCCGGAGAATGTGCTCAGCTCCATTGCGCCGATCATGAAGGAAGTGAATTACAGTGACGGCCAGGAGATTTTTGCAAAAGGCGATATTGGTGACTCCATGTACATCATTTACACGGGCCAGGTAGGAATTTATGATGGTAAAAAACAACTGGCGCTGTTTGATAAGGGAGAGATTTTCGGTGAACTGGCCCTGCTGGATACCGAGCCACGTTCTGCGACAACCGTAGCAGAAACCGATGCACTCGTATTCCGCATCGATCAGGAAGATTTCTTCGAACTCATGGAAGAAAGGGACGAGATCCTCCGCAATGTCCTGCGCATCCTATGCCAGCGCATACGTGTACAGAACGAGAAAATGCGGCTGGCGTAGCGCAATAGCGCAGCACGACTAACCCATTGCGGCTGCTGTAACGCGACTAGTGTGACGCGAGTGCTCTGAGGTTATCCAAATGTTGTTGCTTAGTAGCATCCCGCCATTTTTGGGCGGTTATTGTCCAGTACTGATGTGTTTCTAAAAAACGGATCTGTACCTGATTCCAGGCGGTCATGTCACTAACCATGCCCCGGACCTTTAATTCCTCATAAAGTGTTGCTGCTACCTCCTCGAAATCGTGCCTGCCTAGGTAGTCCAGGTCGGCGTCGCCAATGATCTTTTCGAGCTGCGTTCTCGGCTCCTGCGGAATCCTGGTAGCCATGATCATTCCGCAAACGATAGCAACCTGATTTTCACTAAAATCAAAATCAGGCAGCACGTTCCGGGCAATGGTACATCCTTCCAATTCATGCCCCTGGTAGGTGTGTAAAAAACCGCAGTCATGGAACAAAGCTGCGGTTTCAAGCAGCTGCAACGATTCTCGGTCCTTAATCCGTTCCGCCTCTGCAAGGCGCAAAGCCGCATTGGTAACATCCAGCGTGTGATGAAACCCGTGGTAGTATAGTGTCGGGTCGAGCCTTGCTCGCAGTTCTCCGGTAATGTATGATTTGATATATTCTACATCCATAGTTATTCCACTACTTCGTAAACCTTCACGGCCTCCGCTTTATTTTTGAGGCTGAATTCTCCGATCAGGTTACACTTAAAAGCTTCCTTAATGCCCGAATATGCCAGTTCCGTAACCACAACCTGGCCTGGCTGGGCAATGGATTGCAGGCGCTGAGCGACATTTACCACATCACCGATCACAGTATAGTCAAGCCGTTTCAGTGCAGCGGAGCCAATGTTGCCGGACACCATTTCGCCTGAATTAATGCCGATGGACACTTTGGGATAATAACCTGAGAGGTCGGACAACTGCTCTTTGAAGCTGTTAATATGGTTTCGCACGGCCAGCGACGATTCCACCGCACGATCAAGGTGATAGTCGCCACGAAAAACAGCCATGACAGCATCTCCCATAAACTTGTCCACTAATCCGCCCTGTGCGATAATCTCCTTCACCATCACATCAAAATACTTGTTGATCAGCCTAACAACTGTGTCTGCCGGCTCCTTTTCTGAAATAGAAGTAAAGCCGCACATATCCATGAATACAACGGTACCCTCGATGATTTCGCTTGTCATCAGCGACTTTTCAAAAGTGTCCTGCGTCATGAATTGCAGCACAGAAGAATCCACGTACATACGCAGAATATCATTCTCGCGCACTGCTTTGAGTGTTTCCTTCAACTGCGCCACGTAATGCAGCGTTTTCTCCATTGTTACTTCAAGATCCTTAAAATCAATGGGTTTGGTCAGGAAATCGAATGCGCCGCGGTTCATCGCTGTTCGAATGTTGTCCATATCCCCGTAGGCGGAAACGATCACGGATTTAAGTATCGGGCTCAATTCCCCAAGTCGGATGAGCAGAGTCAGGCCATCCATTTCGGGCATATTGATGTCGCTGAGCACCATATCCACATCGGGATTCCGGCTCAGCATATCCAGGGCCACTACCCCATTCTCTGCGAAAATAAATTCATATTCCTGTTCACGGATCTGTCTTCTGAATTTCTGTTTGATCAGCAGTTGAAGATCTGCCTCGTCATCCACGACCAGTATTTTGGCTTTCATAAAGTGTTCAGCAATTTCTCTTTCAGTTCAATAAAATTGACAGGTTTCGTCAGAAAATCGTCCGCTCCAAGCTGCATAGCCTGATCGTGATTTTCGCTGTCTCCATAAGCCGTGATCATCATGACCTGCGGCGGTGCCGACGGGAAGTCTTTTCGGATCGATTTTAGTAGTTCGATACCGCTCATTCCGGGCATATTAATGTCGGAGAGGATCATGACAACCTCGGAGGGATGTCCGGCGAGATAGTCCAGTGCCTGCTCCCCCGAAAATGCGAATGAAAATTCAAACTGACCATTGCGGATCTCTTTTCGAAATTTCTGTTCAAAAAGTGATTTAACATCTTCTTCGTCGTCAACTACCAATATTTTCATAAATCATTCACCGATAAAAAATCAAGAAATGGGCCACGGTTAATTCAGTGGAAAGATAAACATAATAAAATTTCGGACGGGACTATTCAGGCCACCACTAGCAGTATTACGTATTTCCAGTAGACTGATCCGAAATATAGCCGACGGGAATGGTGATTTTGAACTCTGTGCTTTCGCCGGGTACCGTTTGCACCTCCAACGACCCGCCATGTCCGTTGGTAATGATGTCGTAGCTCATCGAAAGTCCCAATCCTGTGCCCTGGCCGGTCGGTTTGGTAGTAAAAAATGGCTGAAAGATCTTCGCTTTCACATGATCAGGCATCCCGGTGCCATTGTCGGATACTCTGATGTATAATTTATTGGCAAATTTCTTAGTACTGATCTTCACCTCTGGCTTATAATCATTTGCAGTACCAGCCTCAGTCAGCTGCCGTTTTTTCTCCGCCACCGCGTAAAAAGCATTCGTGAAAAGATTCAAAAACACCCTTCCCAGGTCCTGCGGCAGCACATTCACTTTTCCGATGCTGGTATCAAAGTCTGTGACCAATGCGGCATTGAACTCCTTATCCTTGGCACGCAGGCCATGATAGGCCAGCCGCATATATTCATCCGCGAGCGCATTGATCTCCACAGGTTCCTTCTCTCCCGAAGAAACCCTGGAGTGCTGTAGCATTCCTTTCACGATAGAATCCGCACGTTTACCGTGGTGCGTGATCTTCTGCTGATTCTGGCTCAGATCACCGATAATCTCCTTAATGTACTCCTTATCCGAGTCAGAAATGGACGTTTTATCAATTTCTTCTTCCAGTTCCTGGCAAAGCTCTACCGACACCTCCGAAAAGTTATTGACAAAGTTGAGCGGGTTCTGGATCTCATGGGCGATGCCGGCTGTCAACTCTCCAAGGGAAGCCATTTTCTCGCTCTGTATGAGCTGATTCTGAGTCGCTTTCAACTCCTCAATGGTCTTTTGCAATTCTTCTTTTTGCTGCAAAAGCTCATGCGTACGCTCATTCACGAGATATTCCAACGATTCCTTTTGCTCCTTGGCTTCTTGTTCTTCTCTGAATCGTTCTTCACGCTCCTTGATGAGCACTTTTTGTTGTTTACGGGCGTATAGCCAGATTACGAAGCAAAGCACAAATGCGAATGCCTGTCCAATTTCGAAGAACTCTTTATATTCTTTATAAAACTTAGGTAAAACTGTCTCTACGAATTCCGAGATCACCGAAATAACGATAAATGGGATCACCGACTGGATCATAGACCTGATCGGCTGGAAGGCTTCATTTTGATAAAAAATCCGCATCAAAACCACCAGAAAAATAACCCAGAACCAGCCAAACCACGACGGAGTATCTGACACATAATAGGTGGCGATCAGCGCAATACTGGCATATCTCGCAAAGATGAGTTGTTTATCCCATTGAGGAAGCTGCGTGGCCGTCTGCAAGGAGGTACGAACATACTGGATCAGGAAAAATGATACTATAAAATAATCCATGCAGGTGGTGTAATGCTATTTTCTTCTATTGATGATAAACCGTATTCTTTCAGCAAAGTAATTATTTTCCTTTAAATAATCATTTCACACGGCGCAATGCGCCAAACGGTGTCACTCTAATTTATTTCTAACCGTTTTTTAATCTAATTATAAAACAGTTTTAATACCATTTTTAGCACTGCGACGAACCTTTGCCGGCAAGTAATCTAAACGAAGAGATCATGTCGTTCAAAGTAGTAAAACCGGTACTGATAGCCATGCTGACCTGGTGGTACGCGCCCGGTAAAGCACAAACGGTGTATACCTTACAGCAGGCGCTTCAAACAGCGAAATCCAATAATCCTATTTTAAAAAGGGAACAATTTAATGTGGGCATTTCACAGGCAGACATTACCACCGCTCAGCTGCGGCCCAATCCAATACTGAATAACCAGTCGCTGCAACTGGTACAGCCCTCCCGTTTCCCCGAAAATGCTTCCTGGTACAATGGTGCTAACCGGCAGGTTTGGTGGCAGGTCACCAAGCCATTTCAGCTGCCTGTACAGCGTCAGAATAAAATAAATTTCGCTGAACAAAATGTCAGGCTTACCGAAAAGCGATATGCCGACACAGAAAGACATCTGTTTCAGACCGTTGCGCAAAAATGGCTCGACGTGTGGACTGCCCGCAAACAACTTGATTTACTGGGTACCGCGAAGAGTAACATCGACTCTTTGGCCAATATTAACCGCCTGAGATTGAAAAATCAGGTGATCACGACTACCGATCTGTCCCGTACCGAACTTCTCGCCAATCAGTATGACATTCAACTGAAAACCGCGCGTCAGAACTTTCAGAATGAGATCATCAACCTCAAATACCTGATGGGTACTGCCGACTCGGTACAGATCGATACAACTGATCAGTTTGCATTCACATTTCCCTCGCAAATGGACGCCATCGTGCAGGAAGCGTTGCAGAACCGTACCGATATACAAGCCATTAAATCGACGATGGACGTGGCGGACGCGAACATAAAACTGCAAAAATCGAATGCATTGCCGACGCCTGAACTGGGACTGATCTTTAACCCACAAAATAAGGTCAACTACATGGGTGTATACGGTACCATCGAAATCCCTGTTTTTTCAAGGAACCAGGGTGAAATACGGAAGTCCCAGATTGTGAAGCAACAAGCTGAGCAGGACCTACGGGCAACGGAAACCCAGATTCAGACGGAAATTTTGACCGCTTATAAAAGTTATCAAACCCAAAAACGGAACGTACAGAATTTCAATCAGTTACTAACTCAATCTCAGACCATTTTGAACAGTGTTAAATATTCTTACTTGCGTGGCGGAACGACAATCATCGATTTTCTGGAAGCCCAACGAAGCTGGCTAGATACCCAGCAGCAGTATTACGACCTGCTGCAACAGTATCGCCAAAGCTACATCGACCTACTTAATGCCTCAGGAATGATCAATCAAATCGCTCAATAACCATGAAAAACATACTCGTTTGCAGCTGCCTTTTTATCGTAATGATGGCCGCCTGCAAAAGCAAGGAAACCAAAAATGTAGTGCAGGAAGACACTACCCCGGCCGTAAATGGTAACGGAACCAGGATCACATTCCCAAAAGCAGAAAGTACTCATTTTTTCCAGACAGAACGCATTTCCAGTACCGCATTAATGGCGGACATTGCGGCTCCCGCCAAAGTATCGGCCACCGTAATCCGCTCAGAAGAAGGCGCTTCCGGAAATATCGTATTGTTTGATAATCCGGAACTGTCGGGCAACTACACCCAACTTTTACAGCATCTGACGATGATCAACCAGATCCAGAACATCAACATCAGACAGAGAAAAACAGAACTTTCCAGGTTGAAAGATTTACAGGAACACGGCGCTGCTACCGGCAAAGACCTCCTGGAATCGCAAACCGCATTGTCCATGGAAGAAACCAACCTGATCAATGAACGCTCAGCCATAATTGAACATGAAACAAAGCTGAAAGCAGGCGGATTCGAGCCACGTGAGCTACGCAGTGCCCCTGCCGGAACGGCCTACGTGATCTGCGATATTCCTGAAAGTGAGATCAATAAGGTGAAAAAAGGAAGCCAATGTACCATTCAGTTTACTGCATTTCCAAACGAGAACTTCTCGGGCAGGATCGACGATATCGCTGATATGGTGGATCAGACTACACGAATGATCAAACTTAGGGTGACGGTCAACAATGCTACTGGCAAATTGAAAGCGGGAATGTTCGGTACCGTTGGTTTCGGATTGAGCGAAGGCAAAAACCTGAGCATTAACAAAGATGCGCTGATCACCATTCAGGGCAAGAATTATGTATTCGTCAAAACCGGCACCAATGGTTTTGAGCGCCGCGAAGTAAGTGTGGGAGACCAGATCGGCGACCGGATTATTGCCTACAATGGGCTGAAAAACGGAGATGATGTGGTTACCAAAGGGGTTATGCAATTGAAAGGACTATCATTCGGCTATTAAATTAAAAAGCCATGCTACAAGCACAAATATTCATTGGCTCTGACCATTGGAAAGGCGAAGTGCCTCTTTACGAGCACATTCTGCAATTTTTGGTCAGGCAAAAAGTAATGGGCGCAACCGTTTATCGCGGCAGATTGGGTTTCGATGGCAAGCATTTAAGTCGTCCCAATGATCTGTTCAGTTTCGATGAAACGCCCATGGTCATTGCATTCATTGACGAGGAAGAAAAAGTAAAAACTGCCCTCACCAGGCTCCGCAAGGAAATGAAGAGCGGTTTTATAGTTACCAACCATGTAGACCTGTGGAATTAAAATGATTAAGAACCTGCTTTTTTTCAGCTTGCGCAACCGGTGGGTTGTGATAGCGATCAGTTTTGTGCTGATGGGCGTTGGGTACTGGTGTTTTACCCAACTCAAAATAGAGGCTTATCCCGATATCGCGGATACCAATGTGATCGTAATTGCCCAATATCCAGGCAGGGCTGCCGAGGAAGTGGAGCAACAAGTTACCGTGCCCATTGAAAGGGCTTTGCAAAACACGCCTAATGTATTGGACAGAAGGAGCCGCACCATTTTCGGATTATCGGTGGTACAGCTTACATTCAAAGACGGAACGGACGATTACTTTGCCCGTCAGCAAGTGAATGAACGTCTGGCCTCCGCAGAGTTACCGGACGGCGTCGCCCCAGAGCTGGCCCCGTTGTCGACAGCAGTAGGTGAAATATTACGTTATGTGGTGGAAGCACCGGCCAGTTACAGTCCGACGCAGCTGCGTGATTTGCAGGATTGGGTAATCAAGCCTGCGCTGCTGCAAGTACCCGGAATTGCGGATGTGACCACTTTTGGCGGTCCATTGAAACAATTCCACATCATTACTTCTCCCGAAAAACTAGTCAAATACGGCCTATCGTTGCAAAATGTAATGGATGCCATTCACGTCAACAATCAAAATACGGGTGGTAATGTGATCTCGCGCGGTGGCCAGGGATTTGCGATCCGCGGATTGGGCGCCATTAAAAATGAGCAAGACATTCAGAATATCGTTTTGAAATCCGAGAATGGTGTGCCGGTATTTGTCCGCGACGTGGCTACGGTCGAAATCACACCTCCGCCTCCAAGCGGGGTGATGGGTTATACCATTACACAGGATAAAGTGGATGTCAGCAGCGGCGTGGAAGGGATTATTCTGCTGCGCAGATACGAAAACCCCAGTGAAGTACTCAAAGTATTAAAAGAAAGAATGGCCGATCTGGAAACCAGCGAACTTCCTGAGGGCGTTCACTTACGACCGTTATACGACCGCAGCTTCCTGATCGACCATTCCCTGGAAACCGTGGCGCATACGCTATTTGAAGGCGTATCAATCGTGGTGATACTGCTAATTTTCTTTCTGGGAAGTGTTAGAAGCGCGCTGGTGGTGGCATTGACCATTCCATTCTCCTTACTCTTTGCGTTTATATTAATGCGTTTGAGCGGCATTCCGGCGAATTTGCTGTCATTAGGTGCCATTGACTTCGGTATCATTGTGGACGGAGCATGTGTGATGGCCGAGCATTTGATCCGAAAATACCGCACTGCTACGGTCGAAGAAAAGCAGCAGGGGATTGTGAAGATTACGTTGCTTTCGGCGCAGGAAGTAGGCAGGGAAATATTCTTTTCGGTCACGATCATTATACTGGCATACATGCCTATTTTGCTCATGACCCGTGTGGAAGGTAAACTCTTCTCTCCCATGGCTTTAACATTAGCATTTGCGGTGATTGGCTCTATGCTGGCTGCGCTTACATTCATACCGGTACTAATTTCTTTCGCATACAAAAAAGCACTTTCCGACCCGGAAAAACCGATGAAGGAGCATAAGAATTTCGTACTGGATTTCATGACGAATTCTTATTCCAAATCGTTAGCCCGGTTTTTGAAACATTATAAAACCACAGTCCTTGTCGGGTTTAGTCTGGTGACCATTCTCGTGTTGTTTGGATTGAAACTGGGAACCGAGTTTCTGCCGACACTGGACGAAGGTTCTATTTTTCTTCGAGGCAATTTTCCCTCGGGTATTACCATTCAGGAAAATGCCAGCTATGCGCCCAAAATCCGTAAAATCATTGCCAAATATCCTCAAATCGCCTTTGTAATCACGCAAACCGGCCGAAATGACGATGGTACTGACCCATTCCCAGCGAACAGAAATGAAATACTGGTGGGGTTGAAAGACTATGATCTTTGGAGTAAAACCATTACGAAAAAAGAGCTTGTTGAAAAAATCAAACACGATCTTCAAATGCAGCTTCCAGCGGTTTCATTTTCATCCGGCCAGCCGATCATTGACCAGGTAATGGAAATCGTGACCGGTAGTGCAGCCGATCTGGCCGTATCCGTGGTAGGCGATGATCTCACCATGATGCGTCAAAAGGCAGAAGCAATTGCAAAAATCGTGAAAAGTACACCCGGTGCCGACAATGTAAATATTGAGCAGGAAGGTCCACAGGAACAGCTGGCTATCAACATTAACCGCGAAGCGGCGGCCCGTTTTGGGATCAATGTCGCTGACATTCAGAACATGATCGAAGCGGCTATCGGTGGAAAAACCATCTCCACATTGTACGATGGCACCAAACGTTATGACATTGTGATCCGCTTTTTGCCTAAATACCGGAACTCGATCGATGCCATTAAAAATGTACAGGTGCCCTCTCTCACAGGTGCGCTGGTACCTATGAGCCAGCTCGCAGACATTCACTTTATGGAAGGCCAGACCAATATTTACCGGTACGGCAGCAAACGAATGGTGACCGTGCGTACCAACATTAAGGGACGTGATCAGGGCGGTTTCGTGGCAGAATTGCAGAAAAAATTGAATGCGCAGGTGCACGTTCCAAAAGGTTACAGCATCATTTACGGTGGTCAGTACGAAAACCTGGAACGTGCAGGCAAGCAACTCGCATTCACCATTCCGCTGACGATCGTGATGGTGTTCCTTTTTCTTTTTATGCTTTTCAAAAACCTGTCGCATACGATGGTGACAATCAGCTGCATTCTTTTTGCGCTGGGTGGTGGAATCGTGGCGCTGCTGATGAGGGGTTACTATTTCAATGTTTCTGCCGGCGTTGGCTTTGTGAGCATATTCGGTATTTCGGTCATGGCTGGGGTTTTGCTCGTTTCGGCACTGAACCGGGCGATGCTGGACCAGGAAAATAATACGGAAGAGCGCGTCCTGGAAGCTTCCACCGAACAGCTGCGTGCATTGCTGTCGATCCTGATCGTAGCCATTATCGGTCTGGTTCCGGCCGCCATTTCAACAGGGATAGGTTCGGATGTACAGCGTCCGCTGGCCACGGTGATCATCGGCGGACTAACCAGTACCCTGCTCTTCGCTCCTATCCTGCTTCCCCCCTTGTTCTTATGGACTGAAAAAACGCGCAAACCGAAGAAAACAGAGGAAGTACTGGAATTGTAATTCGTACCGGAAAAAGGATATTTTTGTGCAGCTGGGTCGAGACGAGAGCTTGCGCATAAGAAGCATTAATATATAAAACAGAGAAGCCGGAGTCATGTCATTGACTCCGGCTTCTCTGTTTTCTAAGGCATTCAGAATGATTACCTTTTAATAAGAAAAGGCATGTATAACTGCTAATTTTTAATTAAATTTCCTCTGCATATCACTTTCTGCTTTTGCCCGATTACAAACCGTTTTTAGCTATACACTTTAACATGAATCTATGATGAAACTGCTACCCGCACTTCTGTTTCTTTCCATTTCGCATGCGCTGTTTGGCCAAAGCGCCACCGATACGATCGCCGGTGAGTATCATCTGCAAGGTGTTATGGAAACGGCCTCGGCCATTCTTCTTAAACCTGATCATACCTTTGAAATTTTCTTTTCGTACGGTGCAATGGACCGGCAGGGAACCGGGAAATGGGTACTGGATCAGGGTAAGGTCGTTCTTAACAGCCGCATCAGACCGGAGGCTGACTTTTCTCTGGTCAGCAGTAAAATGGAGGCCGACAGTTTCACGACCGTCAAAATAATGGATCAGAATACTCAGATACTGCCTCATTTCGAAGCCTTGCTTAAAACAAAAGATGGTGAAAAATACGGTAAAATGAATCAGGAAGGCATTTACCAGATTCCAAAAACCAAAACGAGCGCCATTGAACTCTTTTTCAACTTCGCGCCGGAAAGGTACTCTTCATTCCCAGTCAAAACCGACGATAACTATTTCGAGTTTAAAATAGAACCCTGGATCGTCGAAATTTTTGTGGAGAATGTAGCTTTGTCAGTCAGCGCGGATGGCCTCACCGGCGAGCATCCGTTGCTAAAAGGCAATGCTTTTTCCTATGTCAAAATGAAGTAACAGCCTTTATTATACATATTGACGGTCAGCGACGGTTTCAATGTCGCCGACTTCCAATATTTTTTTATCATAACCGTACTTCGTCACATTGATCATCGCCTGCCCCAGCTCGCTGAGCAATGTACCGGTTTTTGGAAAAAGCTTTTTGAGAAGTGGATAAACCCAACCAATGTACTTATATAATGTCAATACATTTTTCAAACCAGGTGTCGGGTGAAGATATCCCGGTCTGAATGCAAATACCTGAGCAAAAGGCAGTTTCATCAGATCATTCTCTGTTTTTCCTTTCACTCTGGCCCACATCGAGCTTCCTTTTTCAGTGCTGTCAGTGCCTGCGCCGGACACGTAGCAGAATGTCATATCAGGATTTTGCTTGCTCAGAACTCCCGCGACATGCATGGTCAGCGTGTAGGTCATCTTGGTATACTCAGGCTCCTTCATCCCAACAGAAGATACGCCCAGACAGAAATAGCAGGCATTATAGCCCGATAACTGACTTTCAATGGGCGAAAGGTCGAAAAAATCAGGGTGAATGATTTCTTTGAGTTTGGGATGCATGATGCCCGATGGCTTTCTGTTGATGATCAGGACCGATTCTACGTCAGGATGTTGCAGACATTCGTGCAGTACGCCTTCCCCTACCATACCCGTCACCCCCGTGACAATCGCCTTAATTTTAACGTTGAGAGCCATTTTCATGTCTGTTTTAATGCTTATGCTATTTACGCATTTTCAGTTTCAAAGCCAGTAGAAACGCTCAGATCCTTCCATCTCTCCAAATCGCGCTGTACAGCCTGAATTTTGGCATTTGCCAGATCAAATGCATCCTGTCCCAGGAACAGGTTGAATGGAGGATTTGCTTCCAATGCGATCTGAATCAATGCGTCAGCCGCTTTTTCAGGATCACCGGCCTGTGCTCCATTGATGTCTTCCTGATGCGCCCGCTGAACTTCCCGAACCTCCTTATACTCAGCAATTTCATTTTTGGGAACGCCCAATGAGCCGGATGAGAGGAAACTGGTGCGGAAGTAACCGGGCTGTACGACGGTTACTTTGATGCCAAATGGCTTCACTTCTGCCGCCAGCGATTCAGAAAAACCGACTACTGCGAACTTGGTAGCACAGTAAATCGCAAAACCCGGAAAATCTCCGTAAAAACCGCCGATGGAGGAAATGTTGAAAATGTGGCCCGACTGCTGCGCCCGCAGGTAAGGCAATGCCTTGCGTATAACATTGAGCGAACCGAACACATTAATGTCGAAATTATCACGTGTTTCCTTGTCCGTCAATTCTTCGATACTGCCTGTGAGGCCGTAGCCAGCATTGTTGACAATGATATCTACCTGTCCGAAAGTAGCTACCGTTTTTTCGATTGCATCCTGCACGCTTGCCTCGCTTTTGAGATCAGCAGCGAGCGGTAAAAATAATTCATTGTTTGTTCCGACTGCTTGTTTCAGATCGTCGATATTTCTGGAAGTAGCAGCAACTTGCATACCGTTCGCCAGTAATTTTTGAACCAATGTAAGTCCCAGGCCTTTAGAAGCACCTGTAACAAACCATACTTTCTTGTTTTCCATTTTTTTGTTTGATTAATTAACAAAACAAAATTAGGTGACAAGCGAATGAAGATTATTGCGGGGTTCAAACAGATACTTGCGAAATTCAAACAATCCGGTACGAACCTGGTGTTTGACTGGTCTGTTTCTTGAAAAAATTGTTGAAATGGGCCGGTTCTTCAAAACCCAGACTGTAACTGATTTCTGAAATATTCCAGTTAGTATGTCTCAGTAACGCAATCGCCTCATTGGCAATCCGTTCCGAAATGTGCGTAGTTGTGGTCTTACCGGTGGTTTCGCGGATCGCGCGGTTCAGGTGGTTGACGTGTACCGAAAGCTGTTCAGCAAAATCATTGGCTGATCGTAAACTGAAACGCTGAGAGGGTGATTCAATGGGAAACTGACGCTCCAATAATTCAGTAAAAACCGAAGTAATGCGCGAGTTGGCGTTAGGATGCTGATACAATGACTCCGATGGCTGCATTTTCAATGCACTATGGATCAGCTCCGTCACATAGTTTCTGATCAGATCGTATTTGTAGGGATAATCGGACTCGATTTCTTCCAGCATTTTTTCAAAAATGCTGCTCAGGTTCTCATCCTGGGTCTCGGAAAGAATGTAGGCAGGCTTTCCACCTGCCGCAAACATCGGCAGATCACTCACATTCCCACGCATTTTTTCAACAAAAAAACCTTCTTTGAAAATGCAGAAATAGCCACTCCCTACGCCACAGCCAGATTCCCAGGTGTAGGGAACCTGCGGGTTAAAGAACATCAATGTCGAACCGTCCACTTCAAGGCTCTTGTCGGCATAATGATAAATGTTCTTTCCTCTGATCAGCGCGATTTTATAGAAATCCCGACGTGTATATTTGATCGGCACGGCATTGGGCCCGACCACATTTTCCATATTGAAAACATTGAAATGACCCATGTCCTGTTGCAGGTTGTCTGGTAGCCAGTTCAGCTTGTGCCGGTAAAATTCTTCAAGTGTTTCAGTTGCAGCCATAAAACAAAGTTACGAAATTCAAACAGACAATGTGAGCAGCAGTTTGAAATAATGCTTTTTGCAGGTTATGGTAATGCCGTTCTGTTTTTATCTGTTAAATGTGCGAGTCCGAGAACAATGACTTGCAATACAGCGAAGGAAACGAAAAGTACAGGAATGGAATCTTCCGGCGGCGGGCCAAACATGTTGTAAAGATTCGCTGTTACAAAGAATGCAACCAGGCTCCACAATCCCCATTTGCCTTTGCTATTCAATGCTTTGGTACTGGTAGCATAGATGTAAACACCTGCAAAAAACAGAATACCTTCTACCAAAAGTGTGAGACTGAGGGAATTCCAAAGCCCTAACCCTACTTTCGTGTCTCCAAAAAGCGTTAATGGCAAGTCGGCGGTGTGCACTACGAAATCAAGAAACCAATGGCTCAGTACTGCCAACCCTACTATTAATGCGCTTCTGCTGTCTTTTTTGAAAAACCAATATACTACCCCCGCAACCATTCCCCACACCACCCCCATCATGAGGCTATGTGTGAAAGGATAATGAACAAATTCAAAAGGTGTTACTTCGGTGAAACCAGGATGTATTTTGACCTGCTCCACATTGAACAGCAGCAAAAACGGCCAGAGAATATCCACAAATTCGACGGCAACAAAAAGGGTTAACAACGAAACCCGGGGAGCTACTTTTTTCACTCCGAATGCTAAACCATAGTGACCTAAAAACATATAAAAGCTGGTTGATTAATGACTCTGTAAAAGTATCACCCACGTTTTCAAAGCCACTTGACCTAGATCAAGAAAATCAGATCAGCTGTTTCCGGCGTATCCGGCTGATAGTTTCGGGCGTCATACCGAGCATGGAAGCAATGTACTGCAGCGGCACCTGATTGAACAGCTCGCGATTAGAATCAAACAGAATGTTGTAACGCTGCTCGGCAGTCATAGACAGGAAAGAAAAAACGCGGTCTTCTAGTGTGCAGAAGCAATGCGCTATGAACAGCTTTTCAGTAACCGGCCATTTGGGAACATAATCCCCCAGCCTGTCGTAGTCCGATTTTTCAATGGTATATAAGGTAGTGTCCGCCAGCGCCTGAATGTTCCAGCGCGAAGGTTTGCCAAATACCAGGCTGGCCAGGTCGCTAATAAAGTATCCTTTGGTGGAAATCCATTGGGTAACCTCCCTGTCTTCCAGGTGAACAAAGACCCGCAGCATTCCAGACTGTATAAAACTCAGTTTGTTGCAGGCCTTGCCGGTTTTCAGGTAGTACTCCCCCTTTTTGACGATTTCTGGTTTGAAAAAAGACGCCACCCTGGTCAGATCGGTCTGGTCAAATTCAAAATACGTTTGCAGGTATTGTTCGAGTTCTGTCATGGTGTTTGGGAATGATCAAAGATATGTCCTATTCATGTTTCGGCAAAACTAAATGGTGCATGGACGGTGACGGGACGGTCATTTCCGTACAAAAAGTGTTCGATTATGGACAACCGCAGAAACCCGACTCGCTTTAAACGCCTGATAAGACATATTTTAGTAATTTGGCATATATTTTATACAAAGAACTATGTTATACCATGTACCGTTTATTAGCCATGAAACTTTATTCAATTTTTGACTGCCAAATCCTACTCTGACATGATACGAAACTATTTCAAAATTGCCTGGCGGAACCTGGTCCGCAATCGCGCGTTTTCTGCGATCAATATTTCAGGACTGGCGATCGGGCTGGCCTCCTGTATGCTCATCAGCTTATATGTGCTCGACGAGCTCAGTTTCGACCGTTTTCATACCAAAGGCGACCGCATCGTACGCGTCTTTTTCAAAGGCATTATGCAAGGTGGGATCATGAACGAGGCCCATGTAATGCCTCCAACTGCCACTACCCTCAAAGCCGATTACCCCGAAGTAGAAGAAGCCACACGTCTGCGGCAGGGTGGCAACCCGCTGATCCTGATTGGCGAAAAGCTTTTCACAGATGACCGGCTTGCGTTTGTTGACTCCAATTTTCTGAATGTTTTTACATTTCCACTCATTCAGGGAAATCCAAAAACGGTGCTTTTAGACCCCAATTCAGTGGTAATCAGCGAGACAGCTGCTGAAAAATATTTTGGCAAGCAGGATCCTATTGGCAAAATACTAAACATGAAGGAATGGAAGGCCAATTATAAAGTGACTGGCATCATGAAAGATATGCCTGCCAATTCACATTTCCGCTACGATCTGCTGGCATCCATGTCCACTTTGCAGGAAGCGAAATCGACATCCTGGATGGTTTCGGAATTTTTCACCTACCTCGTTCTTCAAAAAGGTTACGACTACAAACGCCTCGAAGCCAAACTGCCGCAAACGGTCGCCAAATATATGGGTCCGCAATTGAAACAGGGACTTGGAATGACTTTGGATGAATTCCGCAAAAAAGGAAATGATATCGGACTTTACTTACAGCCATTCACGGACATTCACCTGCATTCGACTTTTCAATATGACCTTGGTACCAATGGCGATCTGCAATATGTGTACATTTTTGGTGCGATAGCGATCATTATGCTGCTGATTGCCTGCATTAATTTCATGAATTTGTCTACCGCAGGCTCCTCAAAAAGAGCCCGTGAAGTGGGCGTCAGAAAAGTAATGGGCTCAGAGAAGATCGAGCTGGTCGGGCAGTTTTTGATGGAATCCATTTTACTGACCGGCATTGCATTGATCCTCGGTACATTGATCTGCTTGATTTCGCTGCCGTTACTGAATAACATTTCGGGCAAAAATCTGGGGCTTCACCTGGACGCGCTTCCCGCATTGATCCCAGCGCTGGTGTTGTTCGGACTATTTGTAGGCGTTTTTGCGGGCAGCTACCCTGCGTTCTTTTTGTCTTCTTTCAAACCGATTTCTGTATTAAAAGGCGGTTCTGCTGTCATTAAGCTAAGTTCTTCCGGCCGGACGATCGGTTTGAGAAGCACACTGGTTGTATTTCAATTCTTCATTTCCATTACATTAATGGTCGGTACTGCGGTGGTTTACCAGCAATTGAAATTTATCCAAAACAAAAAACTCGGTTACGACAAAGATCAGGTACTGGTCGTGCCGGCCTGGGCTTTGGGTAAAAACCAGGAGGTATACCGTGAAGAACTGTTGCGCGATTCACGGGTTAGCCATATCAGTTTGTCAGGATATGTACCGGCAGGTCCTTCCGGCAACAACAACTTTATGATTTCGCCGGAAAACAATACTTCTCAGCTGGTCAAGACATTACGGTACGAAGTGGATTATGAATACATGGCGACTTTGGGAATGCAAATGAAGGAAGGACGTAATTTTTCCAAAGATTTTGGTACCGATTCAACGGCCATTATTCTGAATGAAACCGCAGCGAAGACATTGGGATGGAAAAATGACGCGATCAACAAAACGGTATCCCGGCGCGACAATAGTGGTAGTACCGCTACATTTCGTGTGATCGGAATCGTGAAGGATTTCCACTTCAAATCGCTCCACGAACCTATTTCTCCGCTAGTGATGACACTGACGCAGAATAATGGCTGGATGATCATTAAGACCAAAAACAAGGAGGTTACCGGACTGCTAGCCACCATGGAAAAACAATGGAACAGCTTCAAACCCGACCTGCCATTCTCCTACACATTCCTGGATGCGCGATATAACGAAACCTACAAGGCGGAACAAAAAACAGGTCAGATACTGGGACTGTTTGCCGGATTGACCATTTTCGTGGCGTGTCTGGGACTGTTCGGACTGGCTACATTCACTGCCGAACAACGCACGAAGGAAATTGGTGTACGTAAAGTTTTGGGAGCCTCAGTTGCCGGAATCGTAGCGTTACTTTCGAAGGATTTTCTGAAACTGGTCAGCATTGCTATTGTCATTGCGCTCCCCGTTTCCTGGTGGATGATGGGCCGCTGGTTGCAGGATTTTGCTTATAAAATTGACATTGCTTGGTGGGTGTTCGCCCTGTCAGGATTGTTGTCCATTGCCGTGGCGCTGTTTACAGTTTCATTCCAATCAATAAAAGCAGCATTAATGAATCCTGTGAAATCGCTTCGCTCGGAATAAATCATGCCGTAAGTTGCTATCTTGCAAGCTTGTATGTCTATAACGATTAACTGACATTGAAAACCGTCCGGCTAAAAATCACAAAGCATTGTCACATTTTTCAGAAAGGAAATATTCTGGAAGTGGAAGATGCTGTGGTTCAGGATGCGTCAAATGCCAATGTATCCGGCTATTCCGTTCCTGATATCGGGAATGGATTGCCGGGTATTTTGCCATTAAAATCAGTGAAAAAAATTGCTGGCAAGGACGAAGAGACCGGCTCCCACTACGGGAAATGTCTGCTGACAAAGCTGTCGAACTTTTATGAAACTGGTGCAGCACCGGCCGCAGCACCGGAAAACGCAGGCGATATACTGCCGACACATATACGCGTCATCCATTACCCGGACTGCCAGCAGCTCATGTTTCATATGCCCAAATATGCATACGATGCGGGTGCGTACAGGCTGATCAACAATGTGACCGGCGAGTTGATTGAAAACGTGAAAGTAAGGGATCATTTGAGTGGCGGCACAATGGTACTACTGGATACCCTCTCCTACAAGCCTGGTTTTTATACGATAGAAGCTGCCTGGCCCGATGGCTGGACACATCAGATACGGTTTATCAAGTTTATTGAAAGTTTTCCTGAGGCATCTTACGAGAATCCGCCGCGTAATGTGGAGCTGGCGATCAAAAATCAGGAATGCCATTTATTACCGGCCCCTGTTATAATCATTCCGCCAAAAATAACAATCAGACCGATCGAAAAGCCTAAGCCTTACGCCAATTACGTACATCCGCCGGGTAATGTTACGATGATCCAAAATGATAAAGAGCACAGGCTTTTTGATTCAAATGGTGTTGAGATAGAAAATGGCGTTGATATAAAAAGTTTCAAACGAGACCTGGCGTTGAAATTTGGCCCAGTGGCTGAGTACACGCAGGACGGCCGTGGCGGAACGATCTACTATGCGGAAAAGGACCTTTCGATGGAATTCTATTGGGAGTTTGGCGGTGGTAATGCAATCGTCGTCATTGATATTCCGGAAGAAAAATACTGGGAGGCACAAACGAAAAAGCCACTTGCCGAGCGGGACAGCTTTCTTAGCAGAATGGCAGAACGTGTCATTCAGGACAAGGCGCCGGGCTGTCATTTTCAGATGTATTCCAATTCAATCAGCATTCTGCGCTGATGTGCTCCTATGATCAGTTTCCAGGCCAAAATGCGACTTCGGAAAATTGAAAAAAAAAAAATATTTTTAAATTCCTGTAACCTTTTGCAATTCCTCAGGTTACCACGTCAGAATCACCAAAAAAGAGAAACCCCTTTTGAACTCACTCACAGATAATTCGCTCATGCTCCGTGTCAAAGACGGGGATCTGGATAAGATGGGGTTGCTCTTTGAGCGGTACAACCGGCCGTTGTTTGCATTCTTTTACCACATGACACATCAAGCGAATGCAAGCGAGGACCTGGTTCAGAATGTGTTTTACCGGATGCTCAAATACAAACATTCGTTTACTGGTGAGGGTGAATTCAGGACGTGGATGTATCATTTAGCCCGAAATGTGCTAAATGATTCTGTCAAGCAAAACCGGTCTGTTAACCATTATGATGTCAATGAATTCGCGGATAAGCTGGGTGGCGGGACATTGGCAGATGAAGGACTCGAAAAACAACAGGATAAGGACTTTTTGCATAAAGCCATGTCCGGCCTCAGCGAAGAGTACCGCGAGGTCTTGATTTTGAGCAGATTCCAGGATATGAAGTACGACGAAATTGCAAAAGTGCTGAATATCAACGAGGGAACAGTGAAAGTACGTGTTCACAGAGCATTGGGCGAGTTGAAGAAAATGTTTTTTACCAATGAAAGAAGATAAGCAAATGAGTTGCGAACATGCAAAAGATCAATTAACGAATTGGCTCAATAGCCGACTGAGCAACGCAGAGCGGATGGTTGTGGAAAAACACCTGTCGCAATGCCCCGAGTGCCAGGAGGAATTTGCTTCTGCCAGAGTGCTTTGGGACAGCCTCGCAAAGATCAAAGTGCCGGAGCCAAAGGAAAGTATGCGTGTCAACTTCTACGCCATGCTGGATGATTTCAAAACTGCTGAGGAAAAGAGCCGGCCATTCTCGTTGCAAGAGATGATTTTGAAACTCAGGGAGTTTGTTTTGCCACAATGGACCGTACAGGTGGCATTCAGTCTTTTACTGGTTGGACTCGGCTGGGTAATTGGTAACAAAACAAGCCGCAGCAACGTGTCTGCAACCGCATACCAGCAACAAATAGAAACATTGGCCACCCAGGTTGAGGATATGAAAAGCACCATGATGTTGTCGCTGATCGAAAATCCTTCGGCCACGGAGAGACTTCGGGCGGTGGGTTACACCACGGAAATAACCGATGCAGATGAACGCGTGATAGAAGCGCTTTTTACTACCTTAAACAATGATCCTAATGTGAATGTGCGGCTGGTGACCCTCGAAGCACTCACACAATTTGCCGCAAAACCGACGGTAAGGGAACAACTCGTCAAATCACTGGCTGTGCAGGACTCTCCGATGGTACAGGTTGCGCTGGCCGATGTGATGGTGAAATTGCAGGAAAAAAGTTCGGTGAAAGCGCTCAAAAAAATGCTTAGAAAAGATGGAATCGATGATTTGGTAAAAACCAAGATCGAGCAATCTATCAAGGATCTCTCTTAAACAACCATAATCCAATACTTAGCTATGAAATATTTTGCAATCCCCTTATTGGCGGGAGCAGTGCTTTGCTGTACCCAGGCCCCCGCGCAAAAACTTGAATTCAAGGAGCATGTCAGCAAAGAATTCAAATTGACACAAAACGCTGGCTCCAACACATTGGCCATTTATAATATCAATGGGTTCATCAAAGTAGAGGGTTATGCCGGAGATAAAGTGGTGCTGGAAATTGACAAAACAATATCCGCCAAAACCAAAGAGTACCTCGAACAAGGAAAGCAAGAATTCAAACTGGAATTCGATCAGCAATCCGATAGCATCACGGCTTACATTGCCAATCCATACGACTCGCGCCCGAACAGGGGCAAGCGAAACTGGGACGGCCCGAAGATCCAATATCATTTTGAATTGAATTTTACAGTGAAAGTCCCCTACGCTCTTAATCTGAGCATATCGACAGTGAATGGCGGCGATGTGAACGTGAACGACGTGACCGGCTTACTCAACGTGCATAATGTGAACGGCGCGATCAAAATCGTGAATGCCAAAGGCGCTGCAAAGGCCAAGACGATCAATGGTAATGTGGAAGTGAACTATGTGACGCTACCTCCCGGAGAATCGGATTTTCAGACATTAAATGGGGACATTAAGATCAGCTACCCTGCTGCGCTGTCGGTGGACTGCCAGTTCAAAACTTTCAATGGTAACTTCTATACGGATTTCCCCAATGTAGAATCGCTGCCGGTGCGCGTGATCAAAAACTCCGAAAACCAAAGTGCCAAGACCGTTTACAAGCTCAGTACGGAAACCTCTATCCGAATAGGAAAAGGTGGCCCTACCTACAAGTTCGAAACATTTAATGGAAATATTTATCTTAAAAAACAATCATAGTAAAATGAAAACCAATCTGATTTCAACCCTTGCTCTTTCCATCGCGCTAACTTTGGGTGCGGCTCCATCATGGGCCCAGTCCGACGCCAAAGAGCAACTCACTATACCGCTGACCGATCCTGCTAAACCGGGTTCTTTAAAAGTAAATTTGATCAACGGTACCATACATGTGACAGGCTATACGGGCAACCAGGTTGTGATTGATGCCGTAGTAAAAGGAAGTGAAGGAGAAAGTAAAAAAAAGGATGAGCAGGCAGCCGGAATGAAGCGGATCGTTCCACCCGGAGCAGGTCTCGACCTGACTGCTACCGAAGAAAATAATGTCGTAAAAGTAAGCACGAAGTTCGTGAACAAAACCATTAACCTGAACATTAAAGTACCGCAGAAATTCACGCTGCGGGTCGGTACGATCAACAATGGGGACATCATTATTGACAACGTAAATGGCGAGCTGGAAATCACGAATGTCAATGGTAATATCACGCTTTCGAATGTGTCGGGAAGCGTGGTGGCCAACACGGTAAATGGTACGTTGAAAGCGAACTTTCTGGGCATCGATTCCAAGTCACCCATGGCATTCTCGACATTGAATGGTAACGTGGACGTGACCCTTCCGCCAGCGGCCAAGTTTGACGTAAAACTCAAATCCGACCGTGGCGAAATTTACTCTGACTTCGATGTGGACGTGGATAAAAGCCAGCCGCAGGCTACACGTTCAGGCAAGGACGGCATGTATAAAGTGTCCATCGAAGACTGGGTAAAAGGTAAGGTCAACGGCGGCGGCGGGGAGATTATGATGAAGAATATGAACGGCAATATTTATGTGAGAAAGACGAAATAGATTTCACATTAGTACCCCGAAAATCTAAAAACCCACTAACTACCTTCGGGTAGCAGTGGGTTTTCTTTTGCGTACAGGATTTAAATTTTCCGCCACACCATTCTACACGATTGTCCCGCCTAGTTCTATGAGCATTTGAGACAGCTCTTCCAACTTTTTTGATTTAACTGATGCAAGAATCTGCTCGGTGGTTGCCTCCGCGGTGGCGATGGATTCGGTCAAGATCTTCTTCCCGGAGTTAGCCAGTTTAACGTAGGACACCCGGGCGTCCCGGCTGTTCGCCTCTCGTTTTACCATGCCTAATTTTTCCAATGGTGTGAGCATTCTGGTGATGCCCGAGGCTGTTAAACCAATCTTTTCGGCAAGGTCGGTGCGGCGTAATTTTTCGTCGGGTGCCTCTGCCAGGTGAAACAAAATCATGAATTCATTGAGGCTGATGCCGTGGCTGCTCAGCCGGGAATCAAAGCGTTTCGCAGTTAAAGCCTGGATCATGGTTAGGTTTAAAAAGAGTTTAAGGGATGTGGATATAGTTGACATAAGGTTGAAATATATTTGATTAATAGTTGATATATACTTGATTAGTCAAGTATTATGCAAATATATAATGGTTTTAATTGATTGTATAATAAATGGTTATATATTTTTGATCGAATTAATTAAATGCGGAATCGTGATGATGTTACATGCCTGACGGAATTTGGGCAGAATTGAAATGATGGCACATTGCTACCAATGTTACATGCGTACGGCATTTCCATACGACATAACAACTGCGGTTTTCATCCATATCAATTGACTGCGGCACCGTTTCAAACCACATCAAAAAAATCGCGTTGCGATGTGACCTTGGTAGCAAATGTTCGGATGATTTGTGTTCAAAATCTCGTAGGGATGTAACCTAATAACCCGCATTACCCGGAATGGGCACGGAGCAATTGGCGGTAGCTATTCAGCACGCCGGATTTGGAAATGAACCCGACGAATTCTCCCGAAACCTTTACGACCGGAAGATTCCACGCACCCGTTTCATCGAACTTTTTGACCACACTTACCACGCTGTCAAAGTCGCTGATCACGGTGGTTGGCACCTTCATCAGGCTGCTTACTTTGAGCATATCATACACCTCCGGGTTAAATAACAACGGACGAATATCGTCCATGGAAATGATCCCCGCCAGTCGCTTATTTTCATCCACGACCGCGATCATATTTCGTTTGCCGGTACGTACCAGTTCTGCCAGTTCGTCCCGTCCGGCGTTGACCTGGATCGTTTGAATATCTTTATCAATCAGGTCGAGGATTTGCAGCAGGGAGAGTAGGTTTCTGTCGTGTTCACGGGTGAAGATCTTACCTTCCCCAGCTAGCTTTTGCAAGTCCGGAGAGATTGGCGAAAACCACTTTGCCATTAGAAATGATATGACCGAAACCAGCATGAGCGGAATGAATAAATCGTAGCCCGACGTGGATTCGGCGATCAGGAAAATGGCGGTTAGCGGAGCGTACAGAACGCCGCTCATGACCCCCGCCATTCCTACAATCACGAGATTATTGACAGGGACATCCGAGATACCAGCCTGCACACAAAGCAGCGCAAACGCATACCCGAGCGAGCCGCCCGCCACAAGCGATGGTGCAAAATTCCCGCCGTTCCCGCCACTGAAAATGGTAATGGAAGCGGAGAATGCTTTGAGCAAACAGATCACGATTACAAACACCACTACCACCCATTCGCGATAGCCGATGAAACCGAAAAAGCTGTTCTCAATGACCGTATGAATCTGCCCGTTCGTGATCGCTTTGATGGTATCATATCCTTCGCCAAATAGTGGAGGGTACAGCACGCAGAGTACCGAAAGTATTGCCCCGCCAAGCATTGCCTTTTGTATCCGGGTGATTTTGATGTTGTGAAAAAACTGGTCTACATACCTTGCGATCAACACAAAATACCGGGCGTACAATCCGCACAAAATACCCAGCACGAGGTAGTACGGAATGTTGTGATAGTCGAAAGGATTTCGGGTTTTGAACTGAAAAAGAACGTCCTCTTTTAACAGCACCTTGGAAATAAGGCTTCCACAAACCGCCGATACGACGAGCGGAATAAAATCTGAGAAAACTACGCCCGTCAGCAGAATTTCGAAAGCGAACATCATACCGGCAATAGGCGCATTGAATGCAGAAGCTATGCCCGCCGTTGCACCCGCAGCCAATAGTAATGTGCGTTCGCGGTAGTCCAGCTTGTAGGTCTGCGCGAAGTTGGAACCGATAGCTGCGCCGGTCACTGCGATAGGACTTTCCAGTCCCGCTGACCCTCCCAGGCCCACTGTGATAGCACTTTGGACAATCTGCGAATACATTTTGACGGATGATACCACACTGGAATTCTGCGCGATCTCATATAAAATAACCGGAATTCCTTTTTTATCCTGCCCTTTGAAAATAAAAATGACGACCAACGTGGTAATCACAATGCCCAGAAAAGGGAACAGAACGTAGAATAGTATCTGCTCTTCAAAATGTACTTTATAAGTGATCACGTAGTGAATGTAATGCACCAGGGATTTCAACAACACGCCGGCCAGGCCGCACGTTGTCCCGACCAGGATACCGGAAAGGATCAGAAACTGTGACCTTGTCAGTACGTTTTTGAGCCAGAACAAAACGATTTCGTAGCTCCTGGCCTTATTGAGGCTATATCTCGTGAAGTCCCTTCTGAACTTTAAAAAATTATAGAATTTCTTGACACTGCTTTTATTCACAATCAGTCATTTTGAACCGGCCGGCTTACCATGTTGAACATTTCAGAAAAGCTGCTAATCGCTTTCCCCATAAAAATCGTATGCATTAAAAGTAGCAAATAATGTTCCCGGTTTAGCAAAACATACAAAACCATGATCACCATTCTCAAAATTACCTTCACTATCATTCTGGTCTGGATGTGTTATGTTGTCGTCACGACCAGTTTGAAAAGCAACTTGTTCAAGGAATGGGATTTCCTGGGCTCTATCCCTTGGATGCGCGCTACGCTTTGGGATTTTTATGCCAATGTTTTCGTGATCTATTTGTGGATCTGGTACAAAGAACCCAGCATTCTTCTTAAAATCGTCTGGCTCATTGCTATGGTTTGTCTGGGAAGTATAGCCAGCTGCGTTTACATCCTGATTGAGCTTTTTAAACTGGAACCGGGAGAAGGAATTCAGGAATTATTGATGAAACAGCATGATTAGTATCCTCATAACGCCAGTCATCGCAAGCCTCATGACGTGCTGCCTGATCATGGCAGTCGTATGGATATGGGCATATAAAATCAGGAATGGAGGAGTGGTCGATATATTCTGGTCTTACAATTTCCCTGTCATCGCGATCATACTGCTGCTTTTGGCGGATGGCTTTGCACCAAGGATATGGCTGCTAAGTGCAATGGTGATCATTTGGGGATTAAGGCTGGGGACACATTTGGCTAGACGGGTACTCGGCCACATTCATGAGGAGGAAGGCAGGTATGCCCAGCTTCGCAAGGAATGGGCACCTCACTCCGACCGAAAACTGTTCTGGTTTTTTCAGGCTCAGGCGGTTTCAAATATATTGTTGGCGATCCCGTTTTTTATTACTACCGCCAATAAAACCAGCGAAATTACCATACTGGAATACATTGGGGCAGGAATATGGCTCATCGCATTTACAGGTGAAGCGGTCGCGGACTGGCAATTGGATCAGTTTAAGAAAGACGCTGCGAGCAAAGGAAAAGTCTGCGATAGGGGTCTCTGGAATTACTCGCGTCACCCTAATTACTTTTTTGAATGGTTGATATGGGTGGGTTATTTTGTAGTGGCGCTGGCCTCGCCTTATGGTTTCATAGCGATCATTAGTCCGGCCATCATTTTGTACCTGCTGCTCAATGTCACCGGAATACCGGCGACGGAAGAACAATCCGTGCGCTCGAAAGGGGATTTATACAAAGAATACCAACGTACTACCAGCGCCTTTGTGCCGTGGTTCAAAAAATAAATGCATCCAAACGGCCCCGCTCTGTCGTAGGTTGACTAAAATTCATTTCTACCTCCTCCCATTTTCCAGTTATGTGGATTGACAGCATTTTAGAAAAAGATCAGATTCCGGACTTCGTGATACGCACACGCATCAGGCAGCTTTTGAAACAGCGGCTTGAAGATGAGAACAAAGGCGGCGTGGAGCAGCAGCAGGCACATTTAATGGATTTTATCCAAATGCTCAAAAGCTCGCCTATTGCAGTCAACACGACCGATGCCAATGAGCAGCATTACGAAGTTCCGACAGAGTTTTATCAATATTGTCTGGGTAAAAACCTGAAATATTCAAGCGGGTACTGGAAGCCAGGCGTCATTGACATTGATACTTCGGAAACTGATATGCTGGAAATTACCTGCGAACGGGCTGATTTGCAGAACGGTCAGCATGTATTGGAGCTGGGCTGCGGCTGGGGATCATTGTCATTGTTCATGGCCGCTAAATATCCGGGCAGCAACTTCACAGTGGTGTCCAATTCCCGAACCCAAAAGTTGCATATCGACCAGCAGGCTGTCCAGCGCGGCATTCAAAACCTGACGGTACTGACAGCCGATATGAATAATTTCCACATCGACCAGCAATTCGACCGCGTTGTTTCAGTAGAAATGTTCGAGCATATGCGGAACTATGAGCTGCTGATGAAAAAAGTCGCCTCATTCCTCTTACCGGACGGGAAGCTGTTCATTCATATTTTTACCCACAAAGAATATGCGTATCTTTTTGAGGTTGTGGACGAAAGCGACTGGATGAGCAAGTATTTCTTTACAGGCGGTGTGATGCCGAGCGATGATCTGATGCTTTATTTTAATGATGATCTGACCGTGGAAAAACATTGGCACGTGAGCGGCACCCATTATGGCAAAACTTCGGAGGCCTGGCTTGCCAATATGGATAAACATAAAGCCGGGATCATTCCATTGTTTGAGCAAACTTATGGTAAGGCCAATGCATTGAAATGGTGGGTTTACTGGCGCATCTTTTTTATGTCGTGCGCCGAGCTCTGGAACTACAATAATGGTAATGAATGGATTGTGAGCCATTATCTGTTTCACAAAACGCAAAACAATGCTTAGGCTCATTCTTCCTGTCACCCTCTTTCTGATTTCGCTCCTGACGATTTTCCCGGCGCCGGCCTACCCATTATGGCTGCTTACGATTATCGTCGACGAATTTCCCTGGGCCCCGATATTGGTCATAATCATTTGTTTTCTGTTCAATATTCAGAATGCGCAGTATCCGCTGGTAACGAATGTTTTCCTGCTTGGCGCACTATTACTATATATTTCTCCAATGATAAAGGCGAAAATCATTGCTACTGACCTTGCCGAAAGGCTTTCGGCCAATTTTGGACAAGCCGACCGATTGACACAGACCAATAACCATCCCTTCGGCCTAGTTAAAATATTTAACAGTGTAAGAAACATCAATCACACGAAGCTGACCTATAAACACGACAAACAGACACCGCTTTCTATGGACTTCTATCCTTCGGCTCTTGGCGGTAACAGGCCTTGTGTAATCGTAGTTCATGGTGGATCCTGGAAGAGCGGGGACAATACCCAGCTTCCTGAATTGAACAGTATCTTGTCCCGGGAAGGCTATCATGTGGCGGCGATCAATTACCGGCTCGCGCCGGGTAGCCAAAGTCCTGCTCCTGTTCGGGATGTCAAAGATGCCATTGCTTTTTTGAAAAATAACTCCGAAAAATGGCATATTGACCCAAACCGTTTTGTGTTGCTGGGGCGGTCTGCCGGAGCTCAAATCGCGTTACTCGCCGCGTACACACTGCATGAGCCGTCCATTAAGGGTGTAATTGACTTCTATGGTCCGGCAGATATGGTATGGGGATATTCGATTCCTTCTAATCCCTTGATCATGGATTCAAGGAAAGTGATGGAGGACTATCTGGGTGGATCCTACGCGGCTGTTCCTACAAATTACGAGAACAGCTCTCCTATCCTTTTTACTTCTGAAAAATCGCCACCTACCCTGTTGATTCACGGAGAAAATGATCCTCTCGTTGCTTATGAGCACAGCCGGAGACTCAATTTAAAACTACAACAGAAAGGCGTCCCGCATTACCTCCTCAGCCTTCCCTGGGCCACGCACGGGTTTGATTACAACATTAACGGCCCTGGCGGCCAGCTCTCTACCTATGCCGTTTCTTATTTTTTAAATTCTGTGACCAGATAACATGCTTAAAACAGCCATCATTGGAACCGGGATAGCCGGAATGGGATGTGGACATTTCCTGAGTGAGGTGGACAACCTCACATTCTATGAGCAAAATGACTACGTGGGTGGCCATACCAACACGGTAACCGTCGACGAGGACGGCAGCCCGGTACACATTGATACGGGTTTTATGGTCTTTAATTTCCAGACCTACCCCAACCTTTGCAAGCTTTTTGAAAAAATCAAAGCGCCCATTCAAAAAACGGACATGTCTTTTAGCGTGCAGCATCAGCCGAGCGGCCTGGAATATAGCGGAAGCAGTCTGAACCATTTGTTTGCGCAGCGAAAAAACCTTTTTAATGTCAGCTACCTGAAAATGCTTGCCCAGATCTCCCGCTTCAACAAAGAGAGTGTGAAAATTCTGGACGACCCCAAATACGCGCACTACTCGATTGGCAGGTACATCACAGAATTTGGATACAGCGCTGATATGCTCTGGAAATACCTCGTGCCCATGAGCTCGGCAGTTTGGTCTACGCCTATGAAAGAAATGCTGGACTTTCCGGCGGTAACATTGATCCGTTTCTTTAAAAACCACGGCTTCCTGGGCCTCGACACCCAGCATCAATGGTATACTTTGAACAAAGGCAGCCAATCCTATCGCGAAATACTGATCGGGCCATTCCGAAACAAAATTCATATCAACCGCAAAGCCCTGCAGGTGATCCGGCAAAACGGTCAGGTAATGGTTAGGGCATCCGATGGCAGTCTCGAGGCCTTTGACAGGGTCATTATTGCAACCCACGGAGATCAGGCGCTGGCTATGCTATCCGAGCCCACGCTTGCTGAACAGCGGCTGCTTTCGAACTTTAAATACCAGTATAACAAGGCCGTACTGCATACCGACGAAGCCATTATGCCCAAAGCTAAACTTGCATGGAGCAGCTGGAATTATCGCATTAAGGAGGAAGACGGGGAGCAAAAACCGAGTACCATTTACTGGATGAACCAATTACAGGATGTTTCCAAACGTAAGAACTACTTTGTCTCCATCAATCCTCATCAGGACCTGGATGAGCGCAAAATCTTGAAAGAAATCGACTACGACCATCCTTTGTTCGATGTACCTGCCATAAAGGCGCAGGAGGAACTAGATACATTGAATGAAGGCGGACCGATCTATTTCTGTGGGAGTTATTTCAAATATGGTTTTCATGAAGACGCGTTTGCCAGCGCAGTAAAGCTCTGCTCCCATTTATTGGGGGAAAATGTTCTTTGAGACGAAAATCCAAAGAAAACTTTCGGTCGTATATAGCAGCATGAAAGGTTTTAAATTTAATTCATGTTTATACGAAGCTACCGTAATGCACAAGCGGCTCGGTCCGAAGGAACATTACTTCACTTACGGCATATTCATGTTTTACCTCGATCTGGATGAGTTGGATCTGCTGAACAAGAAACTGAGGTTAATGAGCCGTAACAAGTTCAATCTCTTCAATTTTCGCGACCGTGATCATTTGCAGCTCCCGCGTGAAAACCCCGATCAAAGCAAAAATATCAGGCAGCATTTAACCGATTACCTAACTGCTAATGGTGTGACGATTGGAACAGGAAGGATTATGGTACTCACCAACTTATGCACGATGGGTTACCAGTTTAATCCGGTTTCCTTTTACTACTGTTACGATGAAGCCGGAAACCCGGTATGCTCGGTGGTGGAAGTTTGTAACACTTTCCGGGAAATGAAGCCTTATTTTCTGGATATGAAAACGTACAGTAACGACCGTTTTGAACTCAATACTGCCAAGGAATTTTATGTTTCGCCATTTATGGAGCTGGACACACACTTTCATTTTAAACTGAATATTCCCGAGAAAAATCTGAGGATCAGTATCAATGATTATAATCCGAATGGTGAACTGATTTTTATCAGCTCACTCACCGGAAAGCGAAAGGAGTTGAATGACAGCAATATGCTCCTATTTTTTATCTCTTTTCCTCTAATCACCTTGAAGATCATTACCATGATCCACTGGCAGGCTTTCCTGCTGTGGACCAGGAAGATAAAGTTTATCAAAAAATCGGATAATCTGCGCTTACAGAAAGAGGTTTTCAGGCCTTATGAATCTTAACCGAACAAAATATGCTAGTTAACACCCGCCCGTTTACGAAAGAAGTACCAGCTATGCCAAATGCGGCGAAGCCCGGCTTTTACCAGCAAATAGTTTATAGTCAGCTGAATAAAATGACATTGGGAAGGCTGACAATGACCTTGCCAGGCGGCCAGACTGTTTCATTTGGCACTGGTGAAGGATGTTTGCAGGCGATGATCCGGGTCAATGACGTTAATCTGTTCCGGAAAATAGTGCTATTTGGCGACATCGGATTTGGAGAAGCGTATGTCGACGGACTTTGGGATACGGACAACATTACTGACGTGATCGGCTGGGTACTCCTCAATATAGAAAACGCTCCGGGTGTTTCTGGAAGCGGTTCGCAGCACTTCTCAATGAATGTGCTACGACTTTTCAATAAATTATTACAGAACAAAAGAGCCAACACACTATCAGGGTCGCGCAGGAACATTTCCGAGCACTACGACCTGAACAATGATTTCTTTGCTACCTTCCTCGACGACACCATGACCTATTCCAGTGCGATTTTTAATCGTGCGGACATTAGTCTGGAAGAAGCGCAAATTGAAAAATATGATCGGCTATGCCGGAAACTGAGTTTGAAACACACAGATCATGTACTGGAAATCGGTAGTGGATGGGGCGGAAATGCTATTCACATGGCGCAAAACTATGGCTGCCGCGTCACCTCTCTGACACTTTCCGTGGAGCAACAGAAATTTGCAACCAAACGTATAGCGGAGGCCGGTTTGTCGGAACGGGTAAAAGTGCTGGTGAAAGATTACCGGGAAATGGATGGGAAATTTGACAAGATCGTGTCCATTGAAATGCTGGAAGCGGTCGGGCATCAGTATCTTAAATCTTATTTCAAAAGATGTAATGATCTGTTAAAAAAAGACGGTATCCTTGCCATTCAGGTAATCATTTGTCCCGACTCGCGCTACCATAGCTTGCGTAAAGGTGTCGACTGGATTCAGAAATACATCTTCCCAGGCTCACTACTGCCCTCCATTGGCATTATCAATCAAGCTGTTAACCTCACCGGTGATCTTACGATGATCGATATGAAAGAGATCGGATTGCACTACGCACAAACACTTAAATCATGGCTGGACCGCTTCAATGCAAATCTTGATCAGGTAAGGAGCCTCGGATTTGACAACGAATTCATACGCAAATGGACCTACTATTTGTGCTATTGCGAAGCCGCGTTCAAGATGCGGAATATCAGCGTGATCCAAATGGTTTACAGCAGGCCCAACAATACCGGAATCTAAATAAAGAGCCCGTCGGTCTCCCGGCGGGCTCTTTAATGCATAAATATTTCGTTGTTAGTTAGCTCTGGCTAGTTGCACTTCCAGTCGGATGTCCACATTGCGGTCGTTGCCGTTGTAACGTGATCCGTATCCATTGCCTGAACCGATCCCTACGCCCATGCCGCCGCCCATGCCAATACCACCGCCCAGGCCTATACCTATGCGGGGACTAAACCCGGATTGCGAAGATTGGCCATCTACCTTGATGTTAACCCCCAACATGGAGCCTTCTTTTGTATTCACGTCCATCAGGCTGAACGGGATGGCAATTTGCTCGGTCAGCTCGCCGTTTCTATCCATTGCAATGTGAGATTTGATGCTGCCGTCGGGTACTACCAGATTGATCGAATGCTGGCCCTCCTTATCTTTCCAAAGTGCTTCCTTGTTGTAAGAATCGAGCAGTAAGTCCAATCCGAGGCTATTGGGAAGGTCAGTGTCAATTCTTTTGAGCGCTTTCCTGTCTTCCTTCATCACTACCGGAAAAAGAAGGTAGTACCCTTCCTTTTTCTGGCCTTCCGGGCTGAAAGAAATTTTCAACCCACTTCCCAGAATGTTCTGAATGGTAGTAGGATCCTTTGTTTTCAGCGTAATATACACATACTGATCGTCGTTGATGATGCCGTACTTTAATCTTGACTTCTGATCCTGCTGATCGGGTTTGACTTCGTCCACATAGGAAAATGGTGCATTCCATTTGGACTCATAAGTCATTGTTTTAGAGGAACTACATCCAGCGAGGGCAACTAACAGAAGTAAACTCCAACTGTTTCTATTATTTTTCATTTGGTCGGTTAATTACAATTACTTTTAATAACGTACTCATGTAATCAATCATTACGACAATCGGCAATAATTCGTTGCATTATAGGTTTGTTACGCCTCTGGACAAAAGTAGGCCGATTTTGATATGCAGTTTTTCAGGTTCAAAAGGTTTGGATAAAGTATCGTTCATTCCCGCCTGGATCGCCTGATCGATCTCTTCCGGCAGTACCGTAGCGGACAGCGAAAGGATAGGGGTTTTGACGTGCAATTGTTTACGCGCAAATCTGGCGGTTTGAAAACCATCCATTTCGGGCATCCTTGTATCCAAAATGATCAGGTCGTAGTTCTGTTCTTTCAATGCATCCACTGCTTCCCTGCCGTTCACAACCATTGTAGTGTCCATTTGCCACGTTTTCAGGTACTTACGCAGCAAAAGTGCATTAATGGGATTGTCTTCCGCTACCAGCACTTTTTTACCCTCAAACGGAGGCAGGTCCTGAAACGAAACGGGCGGTTTCACCTCTCCCACTTTCTCATGGGCATCCGGAAGTACCAGTGTAAAGAAAAACTGGCTGCCTTCATTAAATTTACTGTTTACTTCCAGCTCGCTGCCCATTAGCCGCACCAGTTTTTGTGAGATGGTCAGTCCGAGACCAGTTCCCCCGTATTGATGCGAAGTATTTTCCGACGCCTGTCCATATTCGGAAAAAATATTGGAAATGTGCTCTTCCGACATCCCTATGCCGGAATCATCCACACTGAATTTGACCTTGTGTCCGCTGCTAACTTCCGACAAATGCTCTATTTTCAGTAGTACTCTCCCTGTTTGCGTGAATTTCAATGCATTGCCTACTAGATTCAACAAAATCTGGTTGATACGCATTCCATCCGCTTTCACACTTTCCGGAACAGACTGATCTACTACCAGTTGCAAGTCCAGCTTTTTCTCCTCCGCTTTGAATTTCATCAGGTCAATAATGCCTTTTCCCAAAAGCCGGAGATCAGTAGACGTAGGAATGATGGAGAATTTCCCTTCGTCTATTTTAGAAATGTCAAGAATATCATTCAAAATATTGAGCAGAGAGCCCGAAGATTGCCGTAGCATACTAATCAGGTCCTGTTGCGCCAAATCCAGCTCGGTCGCCGCCAGGATGTTTCCTAATCCGATTATACCATTCAATGGCGTCCTGATTTCATGGCTCATGTTGGCCAGGAATGCTTCCTTTACCTTCCTCGCTTTTTCGGCCTGGTTCTGTGCGTATATGAGCGCCCGCTCGTGCGCCTTCCGTTTTTCAACATCATGCAAATTCACGAACAGCAGCCTGTTTTTATACATGATCCTTAGTTCAAGCCAAACCGGCTGACGCAGCCTGCCATAAAACTGATCCTCTACCACAATGGTATCACCCCCTATGTAAGTCCTTTTCACCAGTACTTCCCGTAAACTTGAATTGACAGGGTCAACCAGCAGATCAAGCATGGTAATCCCCAGCAGAGCAGAGGGTGACAGGCCCAGTATCGTTTCAACAGAAGGATTGATAGAAATGATATTACCCGTTTCAGGCTCCATCGTAGCGATGATGTCGGGTGAATTCAGAATAATGGTTGCGTAGTTTTCAAGTAACTTATTTTTGTCCCTGATCTCCTTCTGGCTACGTGCCAGCCTGATCAGCGAGTCAACTTTGGCATTGGTAATGTAGGGATCAAGCGGCTTGTAGAGGTAATCAATAGCCCCTGTTTTTAAGCCCTTCACAGCGTAGGTCGTTTCCTTGGATATTGCAGTAACAAAAACGATCAGTATCTCCTTGGTCTTGGGATTGGAAAGCAATGTTTCTGCAAATTCAAAACCATCCATTCCCGGCATCTGAACGTCGACCAGCGCGACTGCAATGTCATTCTCCCACACAATCCGCAGGGCTTCATTGGGAGAAGTCGTTGCATAAATTTCAATGTCTCCTCTGTTCAGGATTGCTTTCAGCGAGAGTAGATTTTCTTCCCGATCATCCAGCAAAAGAATTTTGGTGTTTTCCATGGTTACGTTGAGGGCTAATAGAGTATGTTCTTAATCGCTTGAAACAAATTGGCTTCGTTCAGAATTGCATGCTGGTCATATTGCCGAATGGCCTCCTGTGGCATTCTGGGCGACTCGGCAAAATCAGGATTTTGAACATAGGTAGGATAACCTTTCTGGGCCAGCACTCTCATGCCGGAAGCACCGTCGGCACTGGAACCGGAAAAAAGCATAGCCGCCTTAACAGGGATTCCTGATACGGCGGCGGATATAAAAGTCGAGTCTATGGATGGTCGGGAGAAAAAATCCTTTTCAGAAAGATCATAGTAAAAGCGCTGATCGGGGCCGATCAGCAAATGATAATCTGGAAATGCAAAATAAATGCTGTTTGCCTTGATAGGATCCAAATGGTAGGGCTCCTTCATATAAACACGGGTTTTGGTTTTAAATAGCTCGGGTAACGCCGACGAACTGGATTTCCCTCTGTGCAAAATAAATACAAGCGCAAACGACAATGGATTGGTTAGCAATTTCAGGATCTCTTCGAAAATCACAAAGCTACCCGACGAACCGCCAATAAGGACAAGACTAAGGGGTTCATCATCTGCCGTTTTCATCTGATTTTCTGATAAATGTTCAGCGAACTATCGATAATCTTGAAATGACCTTCAATGCCCGAGTACCGCAAAGTCTCCCGTTTGCCCAGACAAAGAAAGCCCAACATGCTTAAACTATCATACAATAACCGGAATACTTTTTGCCGCAATTCCAGTGTAAAATAAATCATCACATTCCGGCAGCTGATGAATTGAAATTCATTGAAAACACCGTCGCCCGTCAGGTCATGCAGAGAAAAAATGATGTTCCTGCGCAACTCCGGCGATATTACTGCCTTATTATAGGCAACATGATAGTAGTCCGACAATGAATTCTTTCCGGCCGCCATCATGTAATTTTCCGAGTAAGTACGGGTGTTACCCAATGTAAAAACACCTTCCCTGGCAGAAGCCAATACTTTGTTACTGAGATCAGTAGCGTAAATCAGCGAGCGATCCAGAAAACCGGCCTCTTTCAGCAAAATGGCCATTGAAAATGCCTCCTCTCCTGTCGCGCAACCCGCTACCCACATTCGGATCGCCGGATAAGATTCAAGATAAGTGAATACCTCATTGCGAACTTTGACAAAAAAATCCGGGTCGCGGAACATCTCCGAATAGTTGACCGTCAATTCCTGAATGAGGTCATACACAATGCGCCCACCCGGTTCAATGTGTATCAAAAGTTCGCCCAGGTTCATTCCCTTTCCCGACAGGTACCGGCTCGCCCGCCGAAGCAATGATGGTCGTGCGTAACCGGAGAAATCAAACCCTGATATTTCCCTGATCCGCGTGATCAACATTTCGAGTTCCGGATATTCAATCAGTACCATATGCTAAGCCGAATGTAACCAGACCTTAATCAATGACAGCAACTTATCGATGTCCACCGGTTTCGAAATGTAATCATTCGCTCCTGCTGCCAGACATTGCTCCCTGTCGCCCTGCATCGCCTTCGCCGTTACCGCAATAATCGGCAGATTGGCCCACTTACCCTGCTGCCTGATCCTTCGCGTAGCTTCGATTCCGTCCATTTCAGGCATCATTACATCCATTAGTACCAATTCAATGCCAGTAGTCGATTCCAGTTTTTCGATCGCTTCCCGCCCGTTTGTGGCAATTTCAATTTTAAAGCCGGAATCTTCCAATACCGCGCTCAGCGCAAATATGTTTCGCATATCGTCGTCTGCCAGCAGGATTTTCCTTCCGACAAACACTTTTTCTGAATGCACGATCGGATTGCTGAAAGGCTCAGTTCTGTTCTCCGACTGCGTTGATTTAGGCTGTATCTTTTTCAGAAACAACTTCACTTCATCCAGCAGCCGCTCGTTTGATTTCTTTGTTTTGATGACTACCGGGTGTGAATGCCTCATGACACGGCTCAGGTCCGCCTGCGTCAGGTCCGCGGCGGTGTTAACAACCACTGGCAATGCATTCCAGTCTGAATTTTTCTTGATCTCGTCCAATAAATCCAGGCCATTCATATCCGCAAGTTTCACATCCAGAATGATCCCGTCTACTGAATCATTCCGTAAAATGTCCAGTGCTTCTTTGCCCGAAAATGCGTACAGGACAAAAATGTTATTGGCTGCCAGGAAATCACCCAGATACTTGCTCTGCGTGGTATCGTCCTCAATTAACAGGATTCTTTGCTTTTCAAGGTCTTTTCCTTCCAGTTTGAGCAGATTAAAAATGCTTTCCGCCGATTTCTGGTCAACCGGTTTCTGCATAAATCCCACCGCACCATCTTTGAGCATATCCAGATTAAAGTAATCGCCAGACGATACGGTATGAACCGGGATCAACCTCATTTTCGCATCAGCTTTCAATTCCTTCAAAACCTCGTCTCCCGAAATATCAGGCAAGTGCATATCCAATATGATCGCTGTCGGATTGAAAGTTTTCACCATTTCGAGCCCCGACTTTCCATCTACCGCAACTTGAACTTCAAATCCGCTATCACTCGCCTTAGCCGACATATCTGCTGCGAAAATGGGGTCATCTTCGATCAGCAACAGTCGTTTGGCCCGACCATTCTCAATAATTTTCGCCGCGGCCGCCTCTTTTTCTTTCTGAATAATTTCAGCAGGCGTCAATACTTCTTCCACCTGCCCTTCCTCTGTCAGCAAAGGAATTTTCAATGTAAATACAGATCCCTCGTTCGGCTCACTTCGCAGAGAAATAGATCCTTTAAACAAATTGGCCAGCTCGCGGCTGATCGAAAGTCCAAGACCGGTACCGCCATACTTACGGCTCGTCGAACCGTCGGCTTGCTGAAATGCTTCAAATATGGCTTTCTGTTTTTCAAGAGGAATTCCAATACCCGTGTCGGCCACATCAAAGTGCAGATAACCGCTTGCCTCGCTAATCGTTAATGAAACCGTACCTGGTGCCGAGGTAAACTTGATCGCATTGGAAAGGAGATTTCGTATGATCTGCAACAACCTCACCTGATCCACCAACAATACCTCGGGGCAAGATTCTGCTCGTTCTATTTTTAATGTAAGACCCTTATTTTCTGCAACTTTCTGGAATGTATTTCTCAATTCAGATAAGATCAATTCCGTATTGACCTTCTCATTCATCAGCTCTATTTTGCCCGACTCTACCTTTGCCAGATCGAGAATGTCGTTGATCAATGTCAGCAGATCGTTTCCGGAATTAAAGATCACCGAAGCATACCGTTGTTCCTCTTCGCTTAAACGCGCACCTTTATTTTCACCCAAAATGCGCGAAAGAATGAGGATACTGTTCAATGGAGTCCGTAATTCATGGCTCATATTCGCCAGGAACTCGCTTTTAAAGCGACCGCTCTTTTCCAGCTCATCCGCCTTAATTTGGATCTGGTCTCTCGCTTCCTCAATAGTACTTTTCTGCTCTTCCAGCATGAATGCCTTCTCTTCGAGCTCAGTATTGATCTGTTTCAGTTCTTCCTGCTGCACGCGTAGTTCCTCTTCGGAAACCTGTAACAATGATGTTTGTCTGGTAAGCTCCTCATTCGTCACTCGTAATTCCTCCTGCTGACTTTCCAGTTCTTCTGCTTGTAATTGTGTTTTTTCAAGCAGCTCACCGGCAATCTGCCGTGCGCGCGAAGCCATAATGGCCACAGCCACATTGTCGGAA
>NZ_JBDSFX010000057.1:0-222533 GCF_039919315.1 Dyadobacter sp.
GAAAGTGCGGGAGGGGAGTAAAGTGGGGGATTTGTGGGGGCTAGACTACCTTCGGGCTCCTGATGGGCAGATGTTGATACAGTCCAATGGATATCCACTCACAAGCCTGGTTACTACCCAATATGGCAACGCATTACCTGATTGGACTGCGGGGCTCACCAACACATTTAACTACAAAGGGCTGGGCTTATCATTCTTGCTAGAATGGCGGCAGGGCGGCGATGTGGTGGATCTGGGAGAGAGAAATGCATTCCGCGCCGGGTCCATCAAAATCACTGAAAAACGTTACGAACAGGTGATTTTCAAAGGGGTAACTGAGAAGGAATCTGCGGATGGCCAGGTCACCTATGCTCCCAACACCAAGGCTGTGGTGCTGGATGATGCTTTTTACAATCCGTCTACTGCAAGATATCTCGGTAATGCTGCCAATTTCAACATTCAGGATGGTTCCTGGTTCCGGCTTCGGACGGTCAGCTTGAATTATGCTTTGCCGCAGAGCCTGATCGGGCGATCCGTTTTTGCCGGAGGTGTCAGGTTTAGTTTTACAGGCACGAACCTGTTCCTGAACACGCCATTCAGGGGTTATGACCCGGAGGCGCTCACTTTCGGGTCGGGTACCAACCTGATCGGGTTCGTGGGGAGGAACAATCCTGCTACTAAAAGTTTCCAATTGGGTGTAACAGCTAACTTTTAAGATCTTATGAAAAATATAAAACAAATATGCACATGGCTGATGGTCAGCGTGGTGATCATGCTGTCGGGCTGTGATAACTTCCTGGATGTGAATGTGGATTCGACGCTCAAAGGCGATGCTACCATGCAGGAGTTGCTCCCTACCGCCGAATTTTACACCGGCGAAGCCAGTTACCAGCAAGCTTATGTTGCCTGTCAATATGCGCAGCAGCTGGGCAATGCGATCGGATCCAACGGTACCGATACGTATGCTGAAACGGATAACACCATTGGTTGGTCGAACTTCTACCTGTACGTATTTCCGCAGCTCAATGTCATTATGCAGAAAGGGCAGGCTGAAAATGCGTCGGCTTATGTGGGCATAGCGAAAACATTAATGGCTTATAACCTGGGTATTGCGACAGTGAACTGGGAAAATGTGCCGTACTCTCAGGCTGATCAGAAAAACTTTACGCCGGCCTACGACAGCCAGGAGCAGATATATGCGACCATTCAAAAGCTGTTGGACGAAGCGATCACGGAACTGACCAAAAATACGGGCTCAAAGCCAGCAGCCGACGACCTGATTTACAATGGTGACACAGCTAAATGGATCAAGCTTGCGTATTCATTGAAAGCGCGCTATGCGATGCATTTGTCCAATAAAAATCCAAAACAGGCTGCGCAGGACGCGATTACTGCTTTGCAAAACGGGATGAAAAGCAATGCCGACGATTTTCAGCTGCCATATAATTCCAAAAATCTGAGCCCGTGGTATAGCCGGGTTGCGATACCCAATACGACGAGCAATTTGTCAGTCACATTTACCAACACATTTGTCGATCTGATGAATGGTACCGTTCAGGGGATTCAGGACCCGCGTATCTCAAAGGTTATATCATTGAAAAACAACCAGACGATCTATTCGGGTGTGATACCCGGTTCGGGAAGCGGCTCTACGGTGGATCTGACCGCGAAAGCGTGGCATTCGAACATTCAGTCGCCGCTCGTGATGATGACTTATTCGGAGACCAAAGCAATAGAAGCGGAGGCAAGATTTTTGCTGGCCGCCGCTTCCAATGCAGAGGCCTATGCTGCTTACCTTGAACTGATCCGCTCCAATATGAAAAAAGTAGGTGTAGCAGATGCTGATATCGAAACTTACCTGAAAGCCGCAATAGTGAATGTAGGTGTTTCGAAATTGACATTGCAACACATTATTACTGAAAAATTCAAGTCGATGCTACTGATCGGGGATATATGGACGGACATTAGAAAGTATGATTATCTCGATTTCCCGATGCCGACCAATGTCAATCCGGACTTAGGCGGTAAGCGGATCCAGCGCATGAGATACCCGGATTCAGAGATCACCCGGAATTCCAAAACCGTGCAGGCGAATCAGAAAGATCCTGAAACGCCCATGTGGTTGCTGAGTAAGTAGCAATTGAAATTCAATCCATTGACTTAAATTTTAACAAAAATGAAGAAATACATCAAGGCAGTTTTCGCCATTCTTTCAGCCACATTTTTATTGACGGGCTGTTATAAAGAACCCGATTTGTTCGAGGACCTATTGGTCAGTAATGGCAAAGTGCCGCAGATCTCGGTACTATGGCTGGGCGATAAAAAGGTTTTTTCCGCTGCGGGTGTTTTGCAGCCAGGCATCACAGTCGATTCGACGACCACGGTCATGGTGAATGTTGAATTCACCTCTGAGATTCCGTTGAAAGAGTTTAAGCTATATTCAGCGGCTACCACAACAGGTACGCAGACGCTTATCAGCACGACTCCTGCCGGTACTCAAAAATATGATCAGGAGCTGAGAAACTATGTGGTGAAGATTCCGGTTACGGCGCCAAAGTCGAAAAACACGACGTTGGTGATCTTCGCCGAAGCGATCGGTGACAACAGTCTGGCGTCCACGCAGAAAAATGTGACATTGAAAACCAAACCCTGAGAAACATTTCGGCTCCTTCGGGAGCCGAAATGTTTTCAACAATCGAGGCACATATTCGGTAGTTTACAAACGCGTCATTTATCTTTGGAATGAAAAGCGCTGAAACCATACATGTACCCGATTTTGAATTTTTGCAACAAAAATTTCTTCGTAAAATCCCTGCTTATTGCTTTCGTACAGCTATTTGCATTAACGCATACTTTTGCGCAACAGGCAGGAACAGTTACTTTGACAGGAAAGGTAACGGATGAAAAAACGGGTAAACCGCTGCCATTTGCCAATGTTTTTGTCAATAATTCAACCATTGGGACTAATGCAGACGAGAACGGAAATTATAAACTCGCCAATCTCGCAATAGGTAACCTGGAAATGGCCGTGTCATTTTTGGGCTACGAGACGGTAAAGCAAACATTGCGTTTTGAGCAACCCGGCGTAAAGACCGTCTTGTTCAAATTAAAAGAGGGAATGGAGTTGCAAGGGGTGACTGTTTATGCAAGAAAGAACAAGAGGCGGGAAAAAAACCTGAAAATCATTACGAGGGAATTGCTGGGCAACAGCAAGTTCAGCAAGCAATGCAAGATCATGAACCCGCAAGTGTTACGCATTTCGGAAGACGACGACGGCCATTTGGGTGCTCAAACTACTAAGCCGCTGATCATTGAAAACTACGCCCTGGGTTACCGCATCCACCAGGATCTGGACGATTTCGATTATTTCAGTGGCAAGGTGTATTATGGAGGCAGTACCCGGTTTGAGCTGCTTGTCCCGAAGGACAATGTGCAAAAAAAGCAGTGGCGTGAGAATCAAAAAGTCGCTTACCAGGGTTCGCTGAAACATTTGATCGCCAGTATGGTTTCCGACAGCCTGCAAGAACAGGGATTCAAGGTTTATCAGGTCATTCCCGATTCCATGCGGATGTTCAAATCCGTTCGCAGTACCAATGGACTAAATATGCTTAGCAACCATGTTCACAACCGCATTGAGGCTGTACGGGGAATGCGGCTGGTGCGGCCCGGCGAGCTGGAAACGGAGCGTTTGGTGGTGTCGATGACGCAGCTGGAAGTATTTAACATGAACAAAAGAGGTCGCTCGCCGTACTCGGATATGGGTTACGCGTATACACAAATCACATTGCCGCAGGGCTACATGGTGGTGACGCCCCAAGGCTGGGTGGTGATGCCGATGGGTTTCGAAATCGCCGGTGACCTGGGTAATGACCGTTTTTCATCGCTGTTACCTGCCGATTGGAAGCGGGATGAATAGCATTAGGGCTGAATGGTATTATTTTTTAAGACGATAAATGGCAGGTGTACATTCCAGCTGGGTTTTACTTGCTCCTGGTTAAGAAAACCTCTTGAATAATTCCCCAAAATGATATCGTCGTCGCCGTCCCCGTCAAAATCGTTGACATCCATGCAAATCCACCGGCCATCCTGATGCACAGGAATAGCATGGGCTTTGAAGGTCTTATCGGTATTATTTTGTTCAAAATAGGTGAAAGACTCGTCCGGCTTGTTTTTCAAATCCGGAAAAAAGGCGATAGTGGCAATGTCCGTATCTCCGTCTTTGTCAAAATCAGAAACCATTGCCTTGGTACAACCATTGATCGGATAAAAAAAGGTTTGCTTAAACTCAAAATGATCCGATTGTGTGAAAATGTATAGTCCGTGATAAGGCTTCAAGACCCGCGAATAATCACTGTTATCGCCAGCTGTGTAAACAATGTCCTCCTTGCCGTCATGGTTCATATCGGCCAGCTGAAAGCTGCTGGATCCATAAATGGGAGGGAATCTTAGTAGGTTTCTGGCCACAAAACCACCTTTCCGGTCATTGGTAAATGTCCAGATTCCTTCATCACCATGCGCAAAGAGCGTGATGATGTCGGGCCAGCCATCACTATTGAAATCGCGTATATAGGATATAGTTGCCCCAGGTACCTCCCGGATGGGCACTTTCTGAAACGTGTGATCAGGCAGTTGTTTCAATAGGTACAATCCACCAAGGTTATGACCAAAAGCACAGACGGCGTAATCCATAAGACCATCTTTGTTATAATCGACAGGTGTGCTTTGAATGGGCCGTATCATTTCTGAGGATATTAGCTTCGGCTTCCGCTGCGTTTTTTTATCAACGGCCAGAATCTGACCAAGTGTCCCATCCAGAGCACGCATGCCGCCCATGCAGGTAACCATGTCGGGATCAGTAGCTTTTGGCGGGAAGGATATATCAATAGCTGCGGACTGTAATGGAGTCATTCCTTTTGCATTGAACTGCTGGTCGAAGCGGTACAGCCCTGGTTTTTCTGAATTGCTGGTAACGATACTTTTCGTCGCCGTATCGATGGCAACCAGCATGGTGCTACTGGTCAGGTCGGGTTGTTCAACGGGTTTTAAGAGGCTGAAAACAGCCCAGTCGTGCGCAAGTTTCGGATCTGGTTTGCCGGGAGGTAATGTATCGGGAGCCAGTGTTTCGTAATATTTCAGGATTTTGGACCAATCGGAATGCGAGATGACAGATTGCTTGCCGTGGAGGTAAAAATTGTCCTGCAAAACCTCAATTCCCAGTCGTTCAGCCATGGCAGGAAGCACGCTTGTCAGCCAGGTCGATTTGTCCAGCAAAGCCGGATCAGGCACTATATGGCAATTGCCGCAATATTTGGTAACCAGGATTTTTCCCTCCTCGACAGCAAGCTTGTCACGGTTGGTGGAACACGCTGTGAACGAAAGCGATAGGACGAAAAAATGCAGGTAATAAGTTGGAGCCAGAACGCGTCTGAGAAAATTCATAGAGAAAGGTGAAATTCGGTAATTCCTTTACATAATAATATCCTACAAAAAATCTACTTCGCAAAATGGTGTTTGGTATGTATATACATAATCCAAATTTGATTCTGGTTTGACACTATTTTATCCATTTATGATACTATTCAGTCAAAAAATAAAATTAATAATTCAAATCAGACAATTATTTGTGCAAATAATAATAGATTTGATAGCTTAATAAATATTAACCTAACAGGAAATTATGAAAAGAATCTACAAGAACTCCGCCCGGAGTATCTTTTTCTGCTTCATGCTAAGTTTGACAGCACTGGCATCATTTGCACAAGAACGTAAGGTAACAGGAAAGATTACGGACATTGCGGGTACGGGAATCCCGGGCGCCACCGTAGTTTTGAAAGGGACCCAAACCGGTACTAACACAGATGGTGACGGAGCGTTTTCTATCAACGTAGGCAATGCAACTACCCTTGTGATCAGCTTTGTGGGTTACAAGACCAAGGAAGTAATTGTGGGCAACCAGAGTGTGGTCAACATTCAAATGGAAGATGACGTTTCTGCACTTGAAGAGGTCATTGTAACAGGTTACACCATTGACAGTCGCAGGGAAACGACTGGCGCGGTTTCAACAGTAAAATCGAAAGATCTGACTGCAACACCGTCAGGAAACGTTGAACAGCAATTACAGGGACGTGTAGCGGGTGTGACGGTTATCACAAACGGACAGCCAGGAACTACCAGCCAGATCCGCGTAAGGGGTTTTGGTGCATTTGGTGGTAATGAACCATTGTATGTTGTTGACGGAGTACCAACGGGATCAACGGATTTCCTTAATCCCGACGACATTGAAACTACTACGGTTCTTAAAGATGCTGCCGCTGCTTCTATCTATGGAGCAAGAGCTGCCAACGGTGTAATTGTTTACACTACTAAAAAGGGAACCAAAAAGGCGAAAAAACTAAGCGTTACCTATGACGGACTTTTCGGGGTTACAACTCCGGGTAAAGGCCAAACCATGTTGACGCCTCAGGAACAAGCAGACTGGACCTGGCAGGCAATCCGGAACAATGCATTTCAGGGAGATTCACTTCCTAAATTTACGAACATCGCCAGCGGACAATATGGCTCCGGCGACAAGCCTGTTTTGCCAGACTATATCAACGTGGGTGGAAAAACAGGTGTAATGGGTGAAGTGGACCTGGCAGCAGAAAAATTGAAATACAATGTTGACCCATCACGCGGATCTATTTATCAGGTAGTGAGGGCTAACAAGCAGGGAACTGACTGGTATGATGCGATCACAAGAAATGCACCGTTGCAAAGACACTCGCTTGGCTTCTCAGGCGGTAGCGACAACAGCCGTTTCTACGCAGGTTTCAGTGTGCAGGATCAAAAAGGTATCTTGTTGAACAATGGTTTCAAACGTTACGCTTTCCGTGTCAATACAGAATTTGATGTATTGAAAAACTTTAGAATAGGTCAAAATGCTCAGTTTACTTATCTGCAGGTGCTTGGCCAGGGTGGTGGAGCAGGCGGACAGGGTGTTGCGGCGGATGAAAATGATATCTTGTCAGCATTCCGTATGCCATCGATCATTCCTATTTATGATGAATTTGGAGGATACGCAGGAACGGCAGCGAAGGGTTTCAATAACCCACGTAACCCGGTTGCCAGCAGAGACGGACTTAAAGACAATGCAGGCTTCGCTGGAAATGGTTTTGGTAACTTCTACGCAGAACTGGACATTATTCAGGGCTTGACTTTGCGTTCCAGCGTTGGTGCTCAGTATGCTAACTTTGCCAACAGAGGTTTCAGCAGATTGCAATATGAAAACTCTGAAAATAACTCTGCATTCGGCTACAACGAAGGCTCAGGGCACCGTTTCAGCTGGACATTGACCAACACTTTGAACTTCAAGAAGCAATTTGGTCTGCACAGCCTGGACGTGATCATCGGTCAAGAGGCGCTTAACACAGGTTTTGGTAAAAACCAGTCATCTTCTGGTCTGAACCCGTTCTCGACTGACATCAATTACATCAACATGACGAATGTTGGTTCACGCGTTGTAAATAGCAATTTTTACAAAGGCGTAACTTTCTATTCATTGTTTGCCCGTGCGAACTACACATTCAACGATCGCTATATCCTGACAGGGGTTGTGCGTCGAGATGGATCTTCCCGTTTTGGAGCTAATAACCGTTATGGTGTATTCCCTGCATTCTCTGCAGCATGGAGAATTTCTTCGGAGAACTTCATGAAATCCATTCCTTTCATTACAGAACTTAAACTTAGAGGAGGTTACGGTTTGATGGGTAACTCAAACAACGTGGATCCAAACAACCAATACAGCTTGTTCGGAGCAAGTCTAGGAGACTCATCCTATGACCTAAACGGAACAAATACAAGTGCATTGGAAGGCTACTACCGTACCCGTATTGGTAACAAAAGCGCGAAATGGGAAACCAGTATCACGAAAAACATCGGTATTGACGGTACATTCCTGAAAGGTAAACTGGATATCATTATTGACTTATGGCAAAAAGATACCAAGGACCTTTTATTCCAGGTTCCTGTAACGGCAACTGCCGGATATAATGCTGCTGCTCCGTCGGTTAACGTAGGTAAAATGTCCAACAAAGGAATTGACCTGCAAATCATCAATCGTGGCCGTATCACCAACGATCTGGGTTATGAAGTGAATGTAACAGCCGGTGTTATCAAGAATAAAATTGAGTCACTTGCTCCTGGTATCAACTACCTGACAGTAAACCCTGACTTCCGTGGCATTAAGCCAATCAGAAACCAGATCGGATACTCGATTTCTTCATTCTATGGTTACAAAGTAGCTGGTCTTTACAAGGACAAAGCAGAAGTGGACGCTGCACCTGATCAGGATGGCGCAGGCCCTGGCCGTTTCCGTTACGAGGATATCAACAAGGATGGTGTTATTAACGCAGATGACAGAACGTATCTGGGTAGCCCGGTTCCGAAATTTACAGGTGGTGTTAACCTCAAATTCACTTACAAAGGATTTGATCTTGAAACTTACATGTATACCTCAGTTGGAAACAAGATCTTCAACCTGTCGAAATGGTTTACAGATTTCTATCCATCATTTACAGGAGCTGCTGTTAGTGACCGTGTGAAAGATTCGTGGTTACCTACCAACACGAACACTTCAACTCCGATTTTCGAAAGCACTTCTAATTTCAGTACCAATACGCAATCAAACTCTTTCTATGTGGAGGATGGAACATTCTTCCGTATGCAAAATATCACGTTTGGCTACACATTGCCTGGTAACATATTGAGCAGACTGCACATGTCGAAATTGCGCGTTTTTGCTTCGACTAACAACTTGTTTACTGTAACCAAGTACAAAGGTCTTGATCCAGGTGTAGGTGGAAATGCCGATACCAACTTCGGAATTGACGTAGGTAACTATCCGATCACAAGAAGTTACACGTTGGGTATCAACCTGGGTTTCTAAAATTGAGGAAACAGAGCGATTATTTCACAACATCGGTTTAGACAGATTTTGATAAAAAAATGAATCAAATGAAAAAGATATTATCAAAAGGAGGATTAGCGCTTTTAATGGCGATTATGCTGATCGGATACTCCTGTAAAGAGAACTTTTTGGAAATTCCCGCTACGGGCCAGCTTGATGAAGGACAGCTTTCAACCAAAAAGGGGATTGAAGGTGTGCTTGTATCAGTTTACGGCCAGCTTAACGGGCGTGCCAATCGTATGGCCAGTGCCAGTAACTGGGTATGGGGAAGTGTTCGCGGTGGTGATGCCAACAAAGGAACGGATCCGGGTGATTTCAGTGATATCAACCCTATTCAACGTTTCGAGTATCAGACCACGCAAGGCGTTATCCTTGACAAATGGAAAGGCTTATACGAAGGTGTGGCCCGTGCCAACCTGGTAATGAAGCTGATCGGAGTAGCACAGGCTGACGTTAGTGAAGACGATAAGAAGAGAATTTCTGGAGAGGCTCGTTTTTTAAGAGCCCACTACTACTTCGAACTGAAAAGAGGATTTAACAATACACCCTACGTGGACGAAACGAAGGACTACGGTACGGGAATCGAGTCTGTTCCTAATACAGTGGAATTGTGGCCTTTGATTGAAGCCGATTTAAAATATGCTTACGACAACCTTCCTGAAACACAGGGTGCTGCCGGTAGGACAAACAAATGGGCTGCTGCTTCCTATCTTGCCAAAGTTTACATGTATCAGAAGAAATTTACCGAAGCAAAGGCACTTTTTGACCTGATCATTGCGAATGGTAAAACAACTAATGGAAAGAAATACGGACTCGTTCCTAAATTCCAGGATGCGTTTAAAGCAGCAAATGACAACAATGCAGAGTCTGTTTTCGCGATTCAGGCCGCGGCTAATACCGGTAGTGTAAACAATGCGAACCCAGAGTTTGACCTTAACTGGCCATACAACACCGGTCCAAATGGTCCTGGTAACTGCTGCGGTTTCTTTGCACCAAGCTTTGAGCTAGGTAACTCTTTCCGTACAGATGCAACCGGACTTCCTTTGCTGGATGGTTCGTACAATTCAGCAGGCAAAGAATTGAAAACGGATATGGGCCTGAAATCTTCCGATCCATTTACACCGGATGCAGGTCCTGTCGATCCTCGTTTGGATCACTCCATTGGTCGTCGTGGTCTTCCTTTCCTTGACTGGATCGATCACCCAGGAAATGACTGGATTCGTAACCAATCCAATGCTGGTCCGTATTCTCCTAAGAAATACGCTTATTACAAAGCTGACATCGGATCATTACAGGACAACAGTTCCTGGACGCCAGGTTATACAGCGATCAATGTGAATATCATCCGTTTTGCTGACGTTCTTTTGATGGCTGCTGAGGCTGAGATCGAAGTAGGATCATTGGAAAAGGCAAGAGAGTATGTGAACATTGTCCGGACACGTGCTTCAAACCCTGAAAGCTTTGTTAAAAAAGGGAGCGCTAATGCGGCAAATTATGTGATCAGCACTTACAAAACAGCTTTTGCAAGCAAGGAAGCTGCCCGCACTGCTGTTCGCTTTGAAAGAAAACTAGAACTTTCAGGAGAAGGGCATAGATTCTTTGATCTTGTGCGCTGGGGTGTTGCGGAGTCTACCGTGAATGCATACCTGAACTACGAAGGCAAAAAACTGAGCGGCGCATTGGGAGGAGCCAAATTTACTCCTAACAAAAACGAGTTCCTTCCGGTACCACAAGAGCAAATTGACTTGCTAGGGAAAGAAGTACTGGTGCAAAACCCAGGCTATTGATAAATATCTTTAAAAGTAAAAGGGGAGGTGGCATTAGTTTGCCATCTCCTTTTATTAATTTCGGAGTATCCCAATTCTACCATTTTATTGCACCTACCTAATGTCCTTGAAGTACTTCTATCCGGCACTTTTGATTTTGTTGTTGCTGGCTTCCTGTAAAAAGAAGTTAAAAACTTTTACGCAGCTTGACAGCGATGAGACAGGCATTCATTTTTCCAATCGAATTGCTGAAAATGATACAATGAATATTCTGTCATTTGAATATGTCTATAATGGAGGCGGGGTAGCGCTAGGGGACTTTAATAATGATAGTTTGCCCGATGTTTATTTTACAGGGAATTCCGTGGATAATAAGCTGTATCTCAACAAGGGGGATTTTAAATTTGAAGACGTTACGAAGAAAGCGGGTGTGGAAGCCAAAAACAAATGGTCAACCGGGGTCGCATTGATTGACATTAATAATGATGACCTCCTGGATATTTATGTTTGTTCGTCCGTGCGCAAAGTAGCCAGCGAGCGCGAGAACCTGCTTTATGTGAATCAGGGATTAGACAAAAACAAGGTTCCGGTTTTTAAAGAAATGGGTAAGGAGTACGGAATCGCAGATACAACTCATACTACCAATGCAGCTTTCCTGGATTATGACAATGACGGCGACCTGGATTTGTTTCTGGTAGTGAATGAAATGGACGACAATAATTTTCCAAATAAGTATCATAAAAAGATCGTGGACGGCTCGTCCAGAAGAACGGACAGGCTTTACCGAAACGATTGGAATGCGAAATTGAATCACCCGGTTTTTAGCAATGTGTCCAAGGAAGCGGGAATTCTCATCGAAGGATATGGCTTGGGAGTGAATGTGACAGATATTAATCAGGATGGCTGGAAGGACATATATGTGACCAATGATTACCTGACGAATGACCTGCTGTACATTAACAATGGCAATGGTACATTTACTGACAAAGCGTCAACGTATTTCAAGCATACTTCGCATTCAGCGATGGGCAATGATGTTGCCGATATCAATAATGATGGCCTCGTAGATGTGCTGGCGGTGGATATGATGCCTGCCACCAACCGGCGCAAGAAAATGATGACCCCGGCAAACAGCTATGTTACGTATCAGAACAATGAGCTGTTTGGATACCAGTACCAGGTTGCGCGTAACACATTGCAGCTCAATCTTGGGAGCTCTACAAAGAATGGCAAGGATCCGGTTTTTAGTGAAATAGGTCTGCTGAGCGGCGTCGCAGAGACAGACTGGAGCTGGACACCCATGGTCACTGATTTTGATAATGACGGGTTGAGGGATATCATTATTACCAACGGTTTTCCCCGTGACATCACTGACCTTGATTTTGTAGCGTATCGCAACGAAGTTTCCAGCGTCATGGAGCCTATGATGATGCTGGACTACATTCCGGCAGTGAAACTGTCCAATTTTGCGTTCAGAAATAAAGGTAATCTTGGTTTTGAAGACGTTACGAAGGAGTGGGGAATAGATTTGCCAAGCTTCTCGAATGGTGCGGCCTATGCGGACCTGGACAATGACGGTGATCTCGACTATGTTGTGAACAATATCAATGATTCGGCATTTGTCAGTCGCAACAACAGCATTCAGCTGGCACCAAATGAGAGTAACTATTTGAGGGTTGCGTTTAAAGGTGAACGTTATAATAAAGCAGGCATCGGCGCCATTGCCGAAATTATCTATTCGGAAGGCCAGAAACAGATTGCTGAAAACTCACCTTATCGCGGCTATTTGTCAACGGTGGAGCCTGTCGTCCATTTTGGGTTGGGCAAAATTAGAAAAGTGGATCAGCTAAAAATTACCTGGCCAGGAGGAAAAACCCAGATTTTGAAGAACGTTCAGGGAAATAAGGTTTTGACTGTTTTTGAAAAAGACGCCATAACGGCACCGGTTCAGCCAGGTGGTAATGTTACAGATGGGCAGCTTTTTAGTGATATTACTTCCTTACTCCATGTTCCTTATCGTCATGAAGAGACGGATGTGATCGATTTCAATCTTCAAAAACTGATACCGCATAAAATGTCCCAGTTCGGGCCTGCGCTGGCGGCCGGGGACGTGAATGGTGACGGGCTAGACGATGTTTTCGTGGGTGGGGCCTATACGCACAAAGGCCGGTTCCTGCTACAACAGCCCAATGGGCAATTCAAGGTATCGGACTTGCTTCCGGGAGCAGAGGGGTTGCTAAAAGAGACGGAGGATATGGGCGTGCTGCTTTTCGATGCTGATAACGACAAAGACCTTGACCTGTACATCGTGAGTGGAAGCTACGAGATCAAGGCAGGATCCAATGGTTTGAAAAACATACTTTACTTGAATGACGGTGCCGGAAAGTTTAAGGAAGATCCGGCAGCTTTACCGCAATTCCTCGTCAATGGTTCCTGCGTAAAAGCCGTAGATTATGATAAGGACGGCGACCTGGATCTTTTTATAGGTGGCAGGGTAGAGTCGGGCGTATATCCCAAACCGGTTTCAAGCTACGTATTACGAAATGATACCAAAGATAACGTCGCACGTTTCTCAGATGCTACAAAAGCAGTTGCACCAGAACTAGCGAATATCGGTTTGGTTTGCGATGCATTATGGACTGATTACGATAATGATGGCTGGGTAGATCTTCTCGTAGCAGGTGAATGGATGCCACTTACTTTCTTTAAAAACACCAAAGGGAAGTTTGCAAAGGCTAGTTCAGGGTTGGAAAATCAGAAAGGCTGGTGGGGTAGCTTGCTTTCCGGAGACTTTGATAATGATGGTGATATAGATTACGTGGCCGGCAACCTGGGTGCGAATTCACTCAGTAGGGCCTCCGAAAGCAGGCCAGTGAGCATGTACGCGAAGGATTTCAACAATGATGGCTACTTTGACGCCATTCCAACGGTTTTCTATAAAGCCATGGACGATACCTATAAAGAATTTCCATACAATAGCCGGGACGATATGGGTAAGCAGATTATCCAGGTACGTCAACGTTTCCAGGAATACGGCAAGTTTGCAGAGTCAGCGCTCCCCGACATTTTGAAACCAGAAGAATTGAAGGACGCATTGCATGTTTCAGCCACCTGGATGCGTAGCAGTTACATTGAAAACCAGGGGAATGGTAAGTTTGCATTACACGAACTACCGGTGCAGGCACAGTTCGCCCCGATATTTGGCATGATAGCTGACGATTTTGATCAGGATGGTAATCTGGATATCATGCTTTCTGGCAATGATTATGGATCAGAAGTATCGGTAGGAAGATATGACTCATTTTACGGACTTGTTTTGAAAGGTAATGGAAAGGGCAGTTTTCAACCTCTGACACTGGCCCAGAGTGGTTATGCTATAAAAGGCAATGCAAAAGGGCTGGTTAAACTGGCGGGTTCTGGAAATAAATGGCTGACCGTCACTTCGCAAAACCGTGATTCTCTCCGGTTTCACCAAAGTAGAAGTGAAGCACGTCGGATTGCACTTTTGCCGAATGAAACGGCAGTTACCCTGCAATTCAAAAATGGCAAAAGCAGAAAGGAAGAAATCGGCTATGGCACATCATTCTTGTCCCAGTCTGCACATACCCTCTTTTTGCCGGGATATGTTCAGGCAGCTATTATAACTGACTCAAAAGGAGGAAAAAGGGAAATTAAATAGCAAACCTGGCTCATTTTTTAAAAAGCAAATAATAACAGCGGTCCGGATAGTCAGCAACTATCCGGGCTTTTTTTTGTATTTACTTAACTAGTCTTAAAATATAAATATTCCGATACTAAGATAATATGTCAAACTTACAATTATAATTATTTTCAGTTAAGATGTAACTATCTTTTTATATATAAATTTATGTTTTTAGACCTCATTCCAACGTGAAATTGAAGCATTTTAAAGCAAAAAAGTCACATTTTGTAACCGATTATTTACTATAAATGTCTGAAAATGTGATATTTGTAATATTGACACTTTAAAAAATTACATTAAAATGAGATTAAAAAGTTAACTAGTTCAGGTCGCGTTTATTGAAAAAATGCAATTAAAATTCATAATTTAAATCAAAAAAATGCAATTTGCCATTCACTGGAATATATTCGGTGTTTATTAGATTATTTGATGATGAAAAATTATAGTTTTGAGATGTATAACTAATGTTAACCTAACTAGATACGATGAAACAAAATTACCTTCTCCTGGGAAGCAGGCTTATGTTTAGTATGTTACTGTTTCTCTTGTGTCAAAATGCATTTTCCCAGGATATGACCATATCCGGGAAAATATCGGATGAGTCAACAGGTTCAAGCTTGCCCGGTGCCTCGGTTACTTTGAAGGGTTCGACTACGATCGGTGTCACGACCGATGCCGATGGAAAGTACACCATTAAAGTGCCGTCCAGTGCGCAAACTATTGTGATTTCATTCATCGGGTACTCTGCAAAAGAGGTCGCCATAGGCAACAGGACTATTATTGACGTAACACTGGCCAGCGATGTAAGTGCATTGGAAGAGGTGATTGTTACGGGTTATGGCTCTCAGTCTAAAAGGGACATTACCGGTTCGGTAACCACGGTAAATGCGAAAGACCTTCAATCGGTTCCTGCCACCACATTTGCACAGCAGCTGCAAGGCCGTGCATCCGGTTTGAACATTGTAAACGATGCAACGCCAGGTGGAAATGCAACGGTACGTATACGGGGATTCGGTACTATCGGTAACAACGACCCGTTATTCATTATCGACGGTGTGCCTACCGAAAACCAGGGTAACCTTAACCCAAATGACATTGAAACGATCCAGATCCTGAAAGATGCATCATCTGCATCTATTTATGGTTCAAGGGCGGCCAACGGGGTTGTTATCATTACAACTAAAAGAGGGAAAATAGGCAAGCCGATTATTTCTTTCAATGCTTATTATGGTACACAAAAAACATACAAAGATGCTGAGGCGCTAAACGCTCAGGAGTTGGGCAAGTACCTGTATCTGGCAGACAAGTATGCGGGTAAAACGCCTTCTCATGGTCAGTACACATTCGGCCCTAACGGCGAAGTAACAATACCTGACTATGTGTTCCCTAGCAAAGGAAAAAATGGTTCGCCTGATGTAGACCCGGCCAAATACTCATTGGTACCGGGTAACATTTACGCCATCACCAAAGCAGCCGATACCAACTGGTGGAAAGAACTTACAACTACCGCACCCATTCAGAATTATCAGCTTTCTGCTTCCGGTGGTACAGAAAACAGCCGTTATGCGCTATCAATTGGTTATTTCAGCCAGGATGGTGTCGTGAAATTCATTGGTTATGACCGTTACACGATCCGCGCTAACACTGAGTTTTCAGCACTTGGTAAAAGATTAAGAGTTGGTGAAAACCTCGCGGTGTCATTTGACAACAGAAAAGGAGGATTCGGTAATAACCAGGAACAAAATGCCGTGTCGGGTAGCTACAAGCACCATCCATTGCTGCCTATTTATGACATTGCAGGAAACTTTGCTGGTTCACGCGGAGCCAACTTAGGTAACAATTCCAACCCATACGCAACCCTATACCGCGAAAAAGATAACACAACCTATCGTCTGCGCGCATTTGGTAACGTTTACGGAGAATTTGACATCATTCCTAACCTGACCCTTAAAACCAGTTTGGGTATCGACGGAGTTAGCCAAAGAGGACGTTATATCGGTCGTGCCAACCCTGAATATGTGGAAGGTAGCTTCAACAACGGATCTACATCGACAGATTATTATTCTTACCAATGGGTTTGGTCAAACACATTAAGCTATTCCAGAAACTTCGGTACCAACCACAAAGTAGATGCTTACATTGGTATAGAATCTATCCGGGAATTTGCTGAGGAATTTGGCGCTTCCCGTTCAGGCTATGCCTTTGAAATTCCTTCAATTATCAATTACCTGAACCTTGGAGACGCAACCAAAGCAACCAACTATGGTGGGGTGAACAGGGATTACAGCCTTTACTCACAATTTGGAAAGGTCAACTACGCATATGCTGACAAGTATCTGTTCCAATTTATTTTGAGAAACGATGCTTCTTCACGTTTCCAGCAGGCTTCGAGAAGCGCGCTATTTCCTGCCTTCAGTGCGGGATGGAGGCTTTCGGAAGAAGGTTTCATGAAAGGAATCGGTTTTATCAACGACATGAAACTTCGCTACGGATGGGGTAAAACAGGTAACCAGAAAATCGGGGATTACAACGCATTTACAACTTATCGCGCTGATATCTTCCATGCAGGTTACCCTATCGACGGATCAGGCAGTCAGCCGACTATTGGTTATGATGCTTCATCATTTGGTAATCCAAAAGCTAAATGGGAAACAACAACTTCCAATAACCTTGGGTTGGATGCGACATTCCTGAATGATGCCTTAACACTCGAACTTGATTTCTGGAACAGAAAGACAGCTGACATGTTGTTCTCTACGCCTATTACCTTCACTGCCGGAGATGCCAATGCGCCATCATTCAACGTAGGTGCAATGACTAATAAAGGAATTGACCTCGGTATCGGATATCGTAATACATTGATGAAAGGTGATTTCCGCTACGGATTGTCTGTCAATTATTCGATGTACCGTAACACGGTTGATAAATTGGATGAAAGTGATGCAACCAAATATTTCGGCTCGGGATCACGCGTTCCAGCAGTAACACTTACGCAGGCGGGTCTGCCAATCTCATCTTACTTCGGGTACAAAGTTTTGGGCCTGTTCCAGTCTGACGAAGAAGCCAAAGCATGGGCTCCATACGGATCCTATAACAAGGCAGGTAAATTCAAAATCGCCGATATCAACAATGATGGGAAAATCACGGATGATGACCGTACTGTAATCGGTAATCCGCACCCTGATTTTGTATATGGTGTTAACTTGAACCTGGGCTACAAAGCGTTTGACCTGACGATATTCGGTAATGGTGTGGTTGGTAACGAAATCTTCAACTATCTGCGTTACTTCACGGATTTCAACACGTTCCAGGGTAACAGAGCGAAACGTGCGCTTTACGATGCATGGCAGCCGGATCACAAAGAAGGTACTGTGCCCATTATGGATGCGGATGACCAGATCAGTAGCCGTCCTTCCAGCTATTTTGTGGAAAAAGGTACTTATTTCCGTCTGAAAAATGTGCAGCTGACATTTACGCTTCCAAAAACACTTGCTTCAAAAATCGGTTTTAGTAACGCGCAAGTTTATGTACAAGGTCAAAACATGCTGACCATCAGTAAATATTCAGGTCTGAACCCTGAAATCCAGACGGGTGCGGATAATACCCTTGGCTTTGACGGAGGTTATATGCCAGTGTCCAGGACGTTCCTGTTGGGTCTAAATGTTTCTTTCTGATAACCGGTACTGTAATTGACCCTAAAATATTCAAGATATATGAATACGAAAATTTTAAAATATTTGCTTTCAGTGGGACTGGCGATCGGGATTGTAACCGCTTGTAAGGACTCATTTCTTTCCAAAGACCCACAAGGGCAGTATAGCCCTACAGCCCTTAAAACTCCAAGTGGGGTAGAAGGTTTGCTGATCGGAGCTTACGCGATGATCGACGGACAGGGATTGGACGGTCAGGATTCGTGGAACAATGACATCCAGAGCTGGGTATTTGGCGGATTGGCATCTGACGATTCTTACAAAGGAACGGATGCGGGTGACCAGCCGGAACAGTCATTTATTGAAAAATATGACTTCCAGCCAACCAATAACCACATTAAAAACAAATGGCGCGGACTTTATAAAGGAATTGCCAGGACCAATGATGTGATCAATACTTTGTCAGAAGTAAAAGAAGTAGGCGATACCAGAAGGAAACAGATCATTGCGGAAGCCAGGTTCTTACGCGGGCTTTTCCACTTTGAAGCAAAGAAAATGTGGAAAACCATTCCATACATTGACGAAACTGTTTACAAGCTGGATGATCTGGAAAGTACCAAAATTCCCAATGACAAAGACGTTTGGCCGATGATTGAGGCAGATTTTAAAGCTGCGTCAGAAGGTCTTCCTGAAACACAGTCTCAGGTGGGACGTCCTACAAAATGGGCTGCACTGGCATTTCTTGCTAAAACTTACATGTACCAGGGCTGGAATGTGACCACTGGCGTTGCCAATACTGCCGTATTGCAAAAAGCGAAACCTATATTGGAACAGATCATTGCGTCAGGTAAATTTTCGCTTGCACCCAAGTTTGAGGATAACTTCCTGATCGCAACCCGTAACAATGCTGAATCTATTTTTGAAATTCAGTATTCAGTTTCCAGTGCCTCTGGTGATGCGGCTGACGCAGGTGTAGGTTTGGCTCACCCATACATTGACCCATGGGGATGCTGCGGATTTTACCAGCCTTCTCAAAATCTGGTCAATGCATTCAAAACAAGTGCGACCGGTCTTCCGCTTTTGGATACTTTTAATGATACCGATGTCAAAAACGACCAGGGATTGAAATACTCAGATCCGTTTACGCCTGATGCAGGTACATTGGATCCGCGTTTGGATCAGACTGTGGGCCGTCGCGGTATTCTTTTCAAGGATTTCAAAATCCATGGAAGTGATTTCATACGTGATCCAACATACGCGGGCCCCTATTCTCCTAAGAAACACATTTCAGAAAAAGCAGGTTTCGGTATCAACGGCTGGGGTAACCTGTCGAGTAATAACTACCGGATCATGCGTTATGGAATGGTGTTGCTATGGCTGGCAGAAGTTGAAGTAGAGTTGGGTGGCCTTGAGAATGCGAGAAAGCTGGTTAACCAGATCCGTACAAGAGCTGCTAACCCTGCTGGTTTTGTGAAAAAAGCGGTGCAAGGAACAAAATCACGAGACGACTACACCGTACTGAATGAACCTGCTGCAAATTATCTGATCAAAACTTATGATGCGCCATGGGCTGATGCCGCAACTGCGCGTAAAGCGGTGAGATTTGAAAGCCGTCTGGAGTATGGTATGGAGGGACACCGTTTCTTCGATCTTCAGAGATGGGGTATAGCGGCAGAAACTTTGAACAAATATGTGACCGTTGAAGCAACCAAACGTGTTTACAAAAAGGGAGCCGTGTTTACAAAAGGTAAAAACGAATATTTCCCAATTCCACAGGAAGCCATTGACCGTTCCTACAAAGCAGGTGTACCTACACTGACCCAGGATCCGGCATATAAATAATTTGGTTAATGTAACCAGTATTTGTTAAGCGTTTGTAGTCTAGAAAAGCCTCTGCACCCGATCTGCAGAGGCTTTCTTACTGTGTATCCGTTAATTAATCCTGATCTCCTGAGAAGGTTTTTCAGAACCTGGGATAATGGGAAGCGTCAAATGAAGAATGCCATTCACATATTCGGCCTGAATGTTTTCGGTATCGACCGTCTGGTCGATCATGAAAGTCCTTTCAAATGAAGTCTTGCTGAATTCATGGCGTATCCAGTTTCGGCTATCTTCCTGCTCTTTCTTTAACTCATAAGAAACTGTCAGTTCGTGGCCTTTCACGCTGATTTTGAAATCATCCTTCTGTCTGTCGGGAGCGAAAACCAGCAACTCGTAACTGGTTTCGCTTTTCACAATGTTGACGGGAACTTTATACTCCCGGTTTGGGCCAAATGACCTGCTGAAATGTTCGTGGCGCATTCCATACCCACGATTTCCATATCTGTTATTACACATAGTTGTTTTTGTTTTGAAGTTTAAAATTTTTGAAATCCTTCGCTGGAAGGAGTTTCTGGTTTGACGCTGTCGTTTTTGAAGTGGTCGTAACGTTGTTTCCATTGATGGCCACAACCCGAATGTCCGTAGTGCTGGGACATGCGTTGATGAAACCTTTCTCCAACTGTCAAATGGAGACTGGCTGCGGTGATCAGCGCTACGCTGATACCGAGCAGCATGCGGGTGCTTCTTTTCATGATTTATATTTTTTGAGGATTGTGATTATAATGATCTCTTAGTCCTTCCTTTTGTTCAAAATCGGTGTAATGGTCGTAACGATAATCATGTCGCCAGCGACCTCTCCACCTTCTTCCGGCGAAAAGACGAAAAAGCAGACCTATAAACAGGAAGACGAAAAATGCTTTGAAAAGCAAAAACGGAATGGCGAACAACAAGAATCCACCGAGGATCCCCGCAACGATTACTTTTAAAACTGGTGCGAACATGGCTTTTAAGTTTTTGATGTACAGTATGATAGACGTTCGAGGTGGAGAATTACTTTAACGGATTTGAAAAAATAAAAAAAGCCCGACTTGTGGCCGGGCTCGTTGGATATCTACTCATTCTCAGGAGGTTTTCCGCATCGGTTTCGTATTTCCTGCCGAAATTTAAGGCGGTCTTCGGCGCTCATTTCCCGCCACTTGTTTCGCCATTGCGGACCGAAGGATTGTTCACCAGAATCAGGGTCTTTGAATTTCTCCCAATTTCCCCAGCGTCTTGGCCCGCCACCTTTCGGTCCTCCGAAATTTCCGAAAAGTACCCGACATAGCACAAGTAATCCCACCGCTTGCCAATAAGATATCGTGTTGACGTTTAACAGGGCAGGCAAAATAGCATTCCATAGGAACCGGACGATAGCCCCCAGCGCCAATGCGGCTAACACCGCAAAAACGGGCATCGCGAAACGCATTTTGTATCTATGTGGCTGGTTCATGATTGACAAATTTAATAATTTACAAATTCCTGATACAAAGTTTCAAGCCGCTCGCGCAAATGACGAACTGCATAACGTTTACGGGAAATAAGCGTTTTAATGTTTTCGCCCGTACGGTCTGCAATTTCCTGGAATGTCTGATCTTCCAGCTCATTCCAGACAAATACCTGACGTTGATTTTCGGGCAACTCTGCGAGTGCGATGCCGAGCTGCTCCCAGAACAGCTCCTTCATATATACCGTTTCCGGTGTACCGTCATCGGCGAGCAGAATATCTTTGAAGTAGAATTCACCGTCTTCGTCCTCATAGCCATAATCTTCCAGTGAATCGGGTTTTTGTTTCCGGTACTTATCAATGATCCGGTTACGGGCTACCCTGTACAGCCAACTCCCAATTTGCTCAATCGCCTCTATTTCAGGTACACTACTCAATTGAAACCAAACATCCTGAAGAATATCTTCCGCGTCCTCGTCCGTGTTAACGCGTTGCCGGATAAATCCCAGCAACTGCTTACTATAGGAAGTGACCGTTTGAATGATATTTGGCTTCTTTTGCGACAAACCGAAAGTTAATGATTAGTAACAGGTTGTTAGACGGCGGGCAAGCGAAAATACTTTAAGCAAAAAGGTATTTTTATTGACGATAAGGTCTTATCAATGGTATTTATTAGTAAAGTACAACAATGTGTCAATTGTACTGTTTTAATCCATGTGTCAAATTTCAAACTACTTGTTGTACTATTGCTATAAACGTATAACTATTTTAATATTTATAGATAACAACAAAAAGAACTTTCAAAAGCTGAATAGTGCCTTATTGACTTGTATTTAGAATGTTGACTAAATTTGAATCATCAAACGGAGCAAAAGGGTAACCAAAGCACAAGTTTGAAAGAACTTTAAGTACTAATTAAGTGAATATCTGAAAAGTACAATTAGTTAATTTAATTCAGACATTAAACATTCAAAATAAAATGAAAAAAGCAATCTTGACAATCGCAGTTTTGGTGGGAGTATCAGCTGCTAATCTTTCTATCGCTGGTGATAAAGCCAAAGAAAACAATGCATCAATTGAACTGGTTTCTTCAAGCGAATTGAAATTCAAATTGACTCTTGAAACAGTGAAAGAGAGATCTTCTCTGATCATTAAGGATTTTAACGGAGACACTGTCTACAGCACCTCTCTTCCAAAATCTGAGAATTACTCAAAAATCTTCGATCTATCGAACCTGGCTGATGGTAACTACAGCTTTATCATCAACAATGGCAGCGAAATTTCTTCAAAACCATTTGTGATCTCAACTGAAACAAAACGTCAGGTTACAGCGGTTATTAAATAACCACTAGTCTGCAAAATTTAGGTTTTCAACGTTATTTCGATAAAAAAGGCAGTCTCAACTTGTGGGACTGCCTTTTGCTTGTTTATAACTTGCTACCTTAATAGGCCATCATCTGGTTTTCCTTGCTACTCTGGAAAGCCAGGTCAATCACGCGGGTAGTGCGAAGAATTTCTTCCGGCTTCACTGCCAGCTCCGCACCATTGACAATAGCATCATATACATTCTGGTAGAACGGCGCATAATCGCCCGCTTCGCTTTCGATTGTTCCGGTAAATGCTTCACTGTATAATTTCCCCCAGCGATCCGCAGGTTCTACACCCCATGGTTTCGCTGTGGGTAGTATGTTCTTGCGTAATGTTTCTTCCTGAGGATCCAGTCCGCCTTTGATAAACGAACCTTTTGTTCCGTGAAGCTGATAACGCAAATGGTTTTCATACACCATCAGGCTGGATTTCAGAATGATCAGTTTGTCATCATATCCCAATCTTACATCGAAATAATCGTCGATTTCACTGTTGGGCCTTACGGTACGTATTTCAGCAGTTACCGTTTTGGGCTCGCCAAACAAAACCAACGCCTGATCGATCAGGTGAGGCCCGAGGTTATATAAATTACCGCCGACATCCACTTTCTTTTCTTTCCAGGATTCGGTAGGTACCACCGGTCTGAAACGGTCGTACCTGCATTCGTACTCAACAATGTCTCCCAATTTATCTTCTTCGATCAGCTTTTTGATCGTCAGAAAATCTGAGTCCCAGCGGCGGTTCTGATAGGCTGTTAAAACGAGACCTTTTTGCTTGGCGAGTTCCACCAATTGCATTCCCTCTGCTTCTGTGGCTGCAAATGGTTTTTCGATCACAACATGTTTGCCATTTTCCAATGCATCCATGGCGTAGGAAAAGTGGCTTGCATTGGGTGAACAAATGAACACCACATCAATCTCCTCATCGCTCAATAATTCCTCGACCGATCGTGCATTACCGATCGACGGATCGAACTCCTGTGCTTCATTTTTACTTCTTTCGACCACCGTTTTAATCCTGAAATTCGGATTGGTACTCAGAAACGGAGAATGAAAATATCGTCCGGATAAACCGAAAGCAATTAACCCGACATTGAGAATTTTTGAAGGCATAGTTTTAAATTTAGTCTTTGTGGCAAAGTTAACTTCTAACGACATATGACCAACGGCCAGTTTTAGTTTTATGCCGTTGTATCCTATTTGAGTTTTGAATTAATGACATTATATTTGACTAATACTAAATGCTTTCGCCATGACAACGGAGGAGAAGAAAATTGACCTTATCGGCAAAATTGTCAATCTGGAAAGCGATAAGATCATCGACATGGTTAACGAACTGTTAAACGGTACCAGTGAAGAAGCTGTGTTGAGAAAGGCAGGCTGGGGAAAAGGCATGGTGAACTATGTTTCCGAAGATTTTGATGATTTTATTCCACCAGGCTTTGCGTAAAAATGCCAAACTACCTCATTGATACACACATTCTACTCGGGCATTCGGAAAACGATACAAAGCTATCCAAACCAGTTCTTGCGGAACTCAATTCTCCAAATTCAAGGCTGTATGTAAGTCAAGCTACTTACTGGGAAATGACCATTAAAAAGGGTCTTGGCAAACTCAATCTAACAGTTTCGATTAGCGAATTTTATTTGTCAGCCATCGAAAACTCATTTCAGCTGCTCCCTTTTGACATTACTCATTATCAGACGCTCGAAACTCTTCCACAATATCATAGTGATCCTTTTGATAGGATGATCGTTGCTCAGTCGATTGCGGAAGACCTGGTGATCATTACTCAAGACGAAAAGTTCAGCCTGTATAAAGAACTAACAACTATTTTTTGGAACTAGGCCCAGCAAGTCCTAAGGCAGCGCAAAAGCAACAAACTTGTCGCCCGACTTAGTATTCAGCTTTCCACCGCCACAAGCTATGACGATATATTGGCGACCATTCACGGAATAGGTACTGGGAGAAGCATATCCGGCAGCGGGTAATGTGGCTGTCCAGAGGATTTTTCCGGTTTCTTTTTCAATCGCGCGAAACTTTTCATCCCGGCTGGCTGCAATGAATATCAGGTTACTGGCCGTTACCAGCGGGCCACCGTAATTATCCGTGCCGGTGGGTGGTATGCCTTTGTCGGTGAGTGCTTTATACTCACCGAGCGGTATTTGCCAGCGACGTTGACCGGTGTTCAAATCCACGGCAGTAAGTGTGCCCCATGGTGGCTGACTCACCGGGTAGCCATTTTTATCATACCAACGATTGTACCCGGTATGCTGGTAAGGTACCGTTCCACTTTTTGCGGTTACCAATGCATTATTATCACTTTTATTGAAGAGAAAATCAACAATTGCCTTTCGCTCAGCTTCTGAAATATGCGAAAATGACGGCATCATGCCTTTCCCTTTTTGCAGAATGGCATGTACCTGATCAGTTTTTAATCTTTTATCAACATTAGCGAGCGAAGGATACGAACCATCGTGGTTACCCATTTTGTCGGCTCCGTGGCAGGCGGAGCAATTCATTTGGTATAAATCCGCGCCGGTAACCCCTTTTTTATCGCTAATAACTTCTTTACGGACTAGGGAAGTATACACCGGTATTTCCTTCGCGGGTACATATAGTATGCCTTCCTGATCCGTAGCAGCACCTCCCCATTGCGCACCACCGTCGGTTCCGGGATAAAAAATCGTCATGTCGCCGGTAATGGGAATGTACGCACTGCCTGTTCTGGCTTTACTGAGCAGGCCTGCCAGTGAATCGCGGTCCGCTACAAATGAGTTCAGATTCTCCTTGTGGAAAGACTGACGGGTAAATGGCACAGGCAATGTTGGAATCGGCTGGGTTGCACTGGGTTTTTCGCCGCTCATGGCATCCATTACAAAAGCCGTTTCCTTAATCGGGAACAGTGGCTTTCCTGTAACCCTGTCAAATACAAAAACATAGCCTTGCTTGGTGATCTGCACGACGGCATCAACTCGTTTGCCCTGATGTGTAACCGTAACCAGATTCGGTGGGGCAGGAGGGTCGCGGTCCCAAATGTCGTGATGTACCAATTGGAAATGCCATAACCGCTTACCAGTTGCAGCGTCCAGGGCAATGAGGCAATTCGCGAATAGGTTATCACCCGGGCGGTTCCCGCCGTAAAAATCATAAGCTGCTGAGCCCGTCGGAATGTAAACAATGCCACGGCCGCGGTCAATCGCCATGCCGGCCCATGCATTGGCGCCTCCAAAGTTCTTGCGCGCGGGCTGTGCTTTCCAGGTATTATAGCCGTATTCTCCCTGCGCAGGTATGGTGTGGAATGTCCACGCGAGCTTACCCGTGAGCACATTGAATGCACGTACGTCGCCCAGGAGTGCTGTCTCGGATTCTGCGACACGGGTACCGACGATGATCAGGTTTTTGTAAATCGTATTAGGTGTGTTGGAAGTAATGTAGTCATCAGCGCCCGGACGTTCAATGCCGGTTTTCAGGTTGATTTTTCCTTTTTCCCCAAATGATTCAATGAGTTTGCCGGTAGCAGCATTCAATGCATACAGCCATTTCCCTGCGCCTAAGAAAATCCTTTTGTCAGTCCCTTGTTCCCAGTAAGTTAGCCCGCGGCTGGTTGTTCCGCCATTGTCTGTCAGGCTGGTTTTCCATATTTCTTTGCCGGTTGCCGCATCAATAGCAAAAGCCTGCGTACCTGCCGATACGCCGTAAAGAACGCCGTTTATAATGATAGGGTTGCATTGGATCTGGCTTCGGTTACCAGTGGTGTCCGCACCACCGGAAGCGTAAGTCCAGGCGACTTTCAGCTGTCCCACATTATCTTTGCTAATCTGAGTTAATGGGGAGTAGTGGCTTCTGGCGCCATCGCCATGATACTCCGGCCAGGAGGTGTCTCCCGGATCCGGAAAAAGTAAAAAGCCGGTAAGGATCAGAAAAATTCCGGAGAGGATAATCGGTGCTGACTTCATTTGCGACAATTCGAAGTATGGTTTAAGCCTCAGCCCATAATTCCTTCACTTTTTGCAAATCACGCTTCATAGCATCAAATACCACTTTTTTATCGACCGTAATCTTGTCAGCGCCCTGGTCAGCCCCGCCTAGTGGATATTCGAGGTGCAAGCATACCGGCACATCGATTTTGAGGTCTTTGATTAATTTGAAATACGTTTTAAAATCCACCATTCCTTCGCCCATCGGGACACTTTTCACGGCCCATTTTCCAGTATTGTTTTTCTCCCAGACAAAATCTTTGATGACAATGGTTTTGATGTTAGGCCTGATCAGATTAAAACCGGTTTGCCAGGAAAGTCCGCCTTCCACCGTCGCGTGACGAATGTCGTATTGTGCCCCCATTGTTTTGGCATCAGCTTTTTGGAGGATATTCCAAATCTCAAACATGGAGGCACCTACCATTCGTCCAGAGTGATTCTGGTAGCAGCCTGTCAATCCTATTTTGCTGTTCAATTGGCTTAATCCAGCCATTTTTACCTGATAGTCTGCCAGCAGTTCAGGAATGCTTTTTTGATCATTGTATTTGTACCAGTTCATCCTGTAGTACTTGAAACCCAGTTTGGCGGCTGTTTCCAGTACATTTTTATCAAGAGGATTACCGGCATCTTCCACCGCGGTACAGAACATGAGTGGTGAGAAGCCTACTTTTTTCATCGCTTCGACAGCCATAGGAAGGTCTGTTTCAACCTTTTCAGGCAGAACGTGGCCTTTTGGACGAACCGTGAGGTCGATACCGTCAAAGCCTAGTTCTTTTGCCGCTTCTGCCATATCCTGGTAATTCAGGAATTGCAGGTGCTTTGAAAAAATATTGATCTTCGGCGTATCGGCCAATGCGGTGTGACTTTTTGAAAATGCTTCATTGGTCAGCATAGGGATGGCGCTACCGGCCAGGGCGCTGTTGATCAGGAAATTGCGGCGGGAAATCTGAATGGACATGGTTAAGACTTTGAGATCACAAAAATGTGTTTTCCTTTCTGTTTCAATGCTTTACTTACTAAAACGATCCTCTGTACCGGATGACTGTCCCATTTGGTTTTGAAACTGTTGTATTCCATGCCTTCGGTCGATGGGAATTCTTTGGTTACAGTCCAGCGTTTAGTGTCATAAGTGAGAGAAACCGTTTTTTTACCGGAAGAAGTAAAAATGATTTTTCCGGGAGTTTCCAGATTTACGGCGCAAACCGTCATTAATATTAGGCGCGGACGGCGATGTTTCACAAATTTCTTCCAAATGTCACCACCGTTAGTTAATTGATATGGGTTTAGTTTGCTAGTAATCAGTTAGATAAAATCCCCTTTTGGTAAATGATCGCCTCATTCTACAAATTTCAAAAAATTAAAGTTATAGGTTTACCGAGGTTACAAAATAAGGTTGTAACAATAATCAGAGTAACTGCATCCCCGCAAATTTTATCGCCAGTGTTTAAGTTTTTCATCTGCTAAAACAAATATGGCAGCCAGTTTAAAAGGCCGGTAAACCGTTATTTCGCGGGATATCGATATCTCGAACTCAACATAACAATTGTAAAGATTTCACTTTAACGTCCCGTAAGGACGATGGAACAACTATATTTTAAATATCCCTCATCCATGAGAAACTATTACACACTAAAAAACGATATAACAAACAATCAAAAAGCCGTGTCACTAAAAGTACTTAACACTTTTAGCAGGGTCTTTTGGATCCTGATCGTATTAAGTTGCGCCGACACCCACGCACAGAACGTAACCTATCAAACCTTATATACCGGCCCCACTTTCGATAACCGGTCGATCAATCAAAATTTACCGGTTGGAAGTATCCCCGGGAGTGCAAATGTGGCTTCCGGCAGTGCTAGTTATGCTATATCATTGGCAGTGCCGCCGGGCACAAATGGTATTGCGCCAACTGTCTCGGTGAACTACTATTCTTTGGGAGGGAATGGCGTTTTAGGCCAGGGATGGGGTATTGGTGGTTTGTCAGAAATCACCCGTAGTACCCGAAATATGTATTTCGATAATGAAACAAACCCTGTTGTAATGACAAACAGTGACAGGTTTGTTTTGGATGGGTCCCGGTTGATCGCCAAAGTGGGCAATTATGGAGATCCAAATACAACATATGGAACTGAAAGTGAAAACTTTGCGACCATCACTTCCAAAAGCACCCAAGGAGGCGGGCCTCAGTGGTTTGAAGTTCTTACAAAGGATGGTATCAAGATGGAGTACGGGAATTCTCCGGATTCAAGGCATACCGGCCAAAATGCGACTGTTCTTACTTGGGCATTGTCTCGCATAGTATATCCCGATGGAAATTATATCTCCCTCAAATACAAAGCTGTAAGCTTCGCTTTGCTTATAGAAGAGGTCAACTACACTGGTAATGCCGCTCAATCACTAGACCCTTATAATCAAATTAAGTTCGACTACAAGATCCGAACCATTGATGAAAACGCGGGTTTTGAAAATGATACGCGCATAGAAAGTAAATACTTGCTGGATAAAGTTACTACTAAAACCAGTGGGGTAACTGTCAAGACCTATCAGTTCAATTATGGTCACGATAATATCAATTCTTATCTGAAAGAGGTCATTGAATCAGGTTCCGACGGCACTTCCCTGAACGCCACTATTTTTAAATATGGGGACGCTCCTGCCGAATTTAGCACTGTTACCACAGATGGCTACGACAATCCCTCCTCTACAACCATTACAGGGGATTTCAATGCGGACGGGCTAACTGATTTTCTGGAAGCCAGCCTGATCCCCAATCCGTCCGTATATCGGATGACGGTTTATACTAAGTATCCTGCTTACAATGCAAAACCGAACGATTTTTATGTTGGCAATGTGACGGATGCCCCTGTTACTTACAGCGTAGTCAAGAAGCAAAGTATCCCCAATTCCTTCAATTTTCTCGCCTATGATTTTACGGGTGATGGAGCGGATGACGTTCTGATGACCAACATTGCAGGCGCTGGACAAAATCGTACACTGACCAGTTTGCGCATATACCGCACCGTCCAAAACTATGATTGGGAAACCAATGCCCAGCTTGTCATCCAGTTTGACCCGCTGACGATATCGCCTTATACAGGCTACTCAAAAATTCACTCAAGCGGCCACTTCATTTTTCCGGGAGATTATGACGGGGACGGAATACAGGATATCCTTACCATGCTCGGAAGTAATGCGGTTAATTACAACTGCCATTTGTACAACGGTAAAGTCCAACCAGATTTCGGGTCAATTGTCATTTCGGGGACGCATTTATTTGAAACAACCGATTGGGCGACCGCTGACAAAGTGCATATCGTTGATTTCAACGGGGATGGAAAAAGTGATATCATGCTGATCAAAGGCACTAATTGCGAAATTTTCACTTTTGATGGGTGGACTGCGCGCCGTATCCATTTTTCAACCAATATTTTAACCAAAGACCACCTCAGCTATTTTGGTGATTTCAATGGCGACAGAAAGACAGACATCCTTGCCAAATTGACAACCTCGGGAGCGTGGAAGGTGGTAATATCTAATGGAGTTGGTTTCTATGAATCTCCCTTTACTTTTAATACTACACCCGATACAGATCCATTCCTGGGAGACCAATTGGCGATTGCCGATTTGAATGGGGACGGTAAATCGGATATTTACCACGGCTGGCAATTAATTGCCTCACCAACGGCTAACTATGATGTATATTACGGAAAAGGATATTCGAATGCGGGAGCGGCTTTTTGCCGTATAAACAGCACGTATACTGTTAATTTAGGTGCTCCGCCTCCCATGATAGGTGACTTTAATGGCGACCGGAGAGCTGATGTCATCAATTTCAAGAATATCAATAGCCCAATGGATGTTTTCAACTTCAAAAAGGAGGGCAGGGAAAACATGCTCGAAAAAGTAAAGAACGGATACAATCATGTTACGGAGTGGAACTACAAAAAGCTGACCGATGAAAATGGGTTTCATATCCGTGGAAATCTTACAGCCTACCCTTTAAATGCAATACAGCCAGCACTTTACGCAGTGTCCGATTTCAAATTGCAAAACGGGATCGGTGGCAATAGCACCATTCAATATACTTATGAAGGCACCAAGCTCCATCGGGCTGGAAAGGGCTTTCTTGGATTCAGTAAGATAACTACTAACGACCTGACAACAGGGATCAAAACGGTTGCAGAAAATGAATTCAATACGACTTATTATGCGACCGTTCCTTACCGGACTTCCACCTACCTGGCATCTACAAATGCGCTGCTCAGTCAAACCACCAATACCAATGTATTCGTAACCCCGACAGCTAAACGCTTCTGGGTCCAGACTACCAATGTCTTTGAAAATAACACATTTGAAGGTCGGTCAACCACAATAGGTAATGTTTACGATAATTACGGCAATGTCACGCAAAGTACGGTTAACAATGGGGTTGAAACGAATGTCACTAACACCATCTATGGGGCATATCCGGCTGGTATTCTGAACAAACCAACTTCTGTCACTGTCTCGAATACACGATCGGGCCAGCCTGCGTACACGATTTCGACAGGTTATGGATATAACGGCATTGGCCAGCTGACTTCCAAAACAGATTTTGCAGGACTGCCGAAAAGTGTGGTTACCACTTATGAGTACCACCCCCTCGGTAACCTGAAAAAGACAACCGTGAGCCCCGCCGGTCTTCTAGCAAGAGCTACCTCCTCTGTTTACGATACCAAAGGGCGCTATCCGGAAACCACGACGAATGAGCTCGGTCAAACCTCTTCGGCAACGTATGATCCCAAATGGGGAAAGCCACTGACCCTGACCGGAGTGGATGGTTTGGTAACAACAATGGAGTACGATGCCTTTGGGTGGGAGAAGAAAACCACATTGCCGGAAGGTTATTCGGTAACCCAAAACTATGGCTGGGACGTTTCAGCTAATTCGGTCTGGTATTCGAACACAATTCATCCTGGCAAGCCGGATGTAAAAACGTGGTATGACCTGTTGAGAAGGGAAATCAAAACTGAACAGGAGGGTTTCCAAGGACAAGCCATCACCCAGGTCAAAACCTACGATACCCGAGGCAACCTTTCCACATCGACCGATCCTTATAAATCCGGCGAACCGGTACTAACCACCACCACGCAGTACGATGCCTATAACCGGGCCTTCAATATCAGCAACAACGGGCCATTTGGCACTACGACCATTGGTTACGCCTACGCGGCAGGCAAGCTGACCACCACGACCACTGCTCCCGCAGGTGTATCTTCCAAAACGACCGATGCGAGCGGCCAGGTTGTCAGCGCGACAGACAATGGAGGTACATTGGCCTACACGTATTACAGCCACGGGGGGCTCAAAGAAGTAAGTAATGGTGCTGTGATTACAAGCAGCCAATACGATTTGCAAGGCAGGCAAACTTCGCTGACCGACCTCAACGCCGGGACGACCATTTATGATTACGATGCCTTGGGGCAGCTTTACAGCCAGACCAATGCCAACAGTAAAACGCATACGATGCAATATGACCTGCTAGGCCGGAACATCAACCGCACTGGCCCGGAAGGCACAACGATCAACGAATATTACCCATCAGGCAGCGGGGCTTCAACCAATCAATTGAAAAAAGTAACCGGCTTTGCTGGTAATGTGGAGGAGTACACCTATGATGCATTGGGAAGGTTGCAGACAGCCAAACAAACTGTGGATGCAGCTGCTTACACCACCACCTATGGCTATAACGTTTACGGCGACATGACCTCCGTGTTGTATCCGTCCGGCTTTGGTACCAACCATGCATACGATGGCAATGGTTATCCGCTCACCATCAAAAACAGCACGAACGCCGTAACGCTTTACACCAATACCGGCATGAATGGCCTGGGGCAAAACACTGGCTATTCGCTTGGAAATGGCAAATCTTCGGCAATCACCTACAATTATGGGATACCCAAATTGTTCACTACGGCTGGTGTACAAAACCTGGAACTGACCTGGGATTATCCCAAAGGCAACCTGGACAAGCGAAAAGATTACATCAAAGGCAAAGAAGAGAGCTTTACGTATGATAATCTCAACCGGCTCCTGACTGCGACCGTTTTAGGTAAACCTGCGCAGGTAACTTCCTACACAGCCTCAGGAAACATAACCGCTAAGAGTGATGCCGGGCAGACATTCAACTACCACGCCATAAAATTGAATGCGGTGACGGGTATCATTTCACCCACGACCGCGATTCCGCTGCTAACCCAGGAAATTACATACACCGCATTCTACCAGCCGGAAAAAATTACCGAAGATGGCTCAGGCCAGCCTTATGAGCTGACTTATACTTACGGTGCAGATTATCAGCGGCTAAAAGGTGTCATGAAAAAGAACAATGCGCTGATTAATACGCATTACTACTTTGGAAGCTATGAGAAAGATGTTACCCCTGGCATCGCCGACAAGCATTTGCATTATATCAGCTCCCCAGCCGGGCTGATCGCCATCGTGATCCGGGAAAATGGCAACGATCAATACTACTACACGTATAACGACCACCTGGGTTCGCTGCTCACCATGACAGCGATAAACGGAACTGTGCTGCTGGACCAGAACTTCGATGCCTGGGGCAGGCTTCGCCATCCTGCCAATTGGGACTATGCCAATGTTCCGGCACCGACGAGTTACCTCTACCGCGGTTTCACCGGACACGAGCATTTGACGAATTTCAATTTGATCAACATGAACGGGCGGTTGTATGACCCGGTGGTGGGGAGAATGTTATCTGCGGACAACTATATTCAGGAACCCGGCTTGACGCAGAGCTATAACCGGTATAGTTACGCGCTCAACAATCCGCTGGTGAATACAGACCCAGACGGACAGTTTTGGCAATACGTAATTGGCGGTGCCGTAGGTGGTATTTCTGGCTGGCTGTCCGGACGATCTCAGGGATTAAAGGGATGGGATATGTTTGATAACATTATTGCAGGGGTGGCAGTGGGCGTAATAACAGCGGGTGTTGGTGAAGGTATAACAGCAGGATTTTCTCTTGCAGCCCAATCGGGAATCTCCTCAGCGAGTGTAGCCGCTTATGGGACTGCCGGTGCTGTAAGCGGTGCACTTTCGGGAGCATCAATGGCTGCGATTAATGGAGGAGATATCGGAAAAGGGGCTCTTTGGGGAGGTGTTTTTGGAGGACTGGGCGGTGCTGCGGGAGGTTACTTAAAACACTTACAATTTAAAAGTGCCGTTTTTAATAGCAGCAGTTATCTTGCAGAATGTAAAGATTGCGCAGCCATGTTCCCGGGTGTCAGCGGCAACTGGCTTGATCCTGTCTACATTACTGGGCAGCGAACTCTGGCAACTGGAGCGGTGCAGCCTAGCTATTTCTTTGAGGAATTGGTCATCAGTAATGCATTTGGGAAACTCGCAGGAAGCTTTTTAGGCTTTGCAAACACGCTGAAATTTGGTATTAATAGCGAAGCTAAGCTCGCAACAAATGGTATAAAACTCGCTAGACGGCTTGCTAGTGAAGCTCAGATGTCTGAAAAAGGAATTACAATTATTGGCCCTGGAAAAGTTAGAGATGCGGGACGACTAGCTCAACAATATGGCGGCAAGGCATCAGATTGGGTAAAAAAATCAAGTTCTTCTTTCACTCAGAATAGAACTTCATTTGAAACTCATTGGTATGAGAACATTAAAAACGGTCTTCGGACAGAATATAAAACCAAATTTAAATAGAGATATGAAAGTAGAGTGCATCAGGACATCCCTCGATAATCCACCATTAGATAGTATTAATCATAATTTAGATGAATACTTAACAATTGGTGATTCATTCTTAGTTTACGGAATCCGTTTTGCCGAAAGTGGTAGATATGTTTATATCTATGACGGCAATCATTTAATTGAGGCCCCAATTTCCCTGTTTAAAATAATTCATGATTTGACACCTAAGTGGAAAATAAAGATTTGGGAAAATATGGAAATTACATTTTGGCCAGAATTATTCTACGAATCCGACTTTTTAGAAAATTTTGCCGAAAGAGAATCAGAGGAAAGGCAGCTATTTAGCGATTTGCAATTGGAAATCGAAGAGAGATTTGATTAGCTTGGACTAAAACACAAATGACAATTATTAGCGGATTAATACCATCCATTTGTATCATTTTGGCGTCACTATCTTCGAAAACCGTGCAAATCGACGGTGACAAGTTGCAGTGGAGTCAAAGCCATAAACTCACAATAGATGATTTTGGAATTAAAACAAATCCATTGGAAACAACAACATCTTTGCCCAATTCTACTTGAATTATCAAGTCAATGGCTTTGACTTCTTGACAAGGAATTTCAATAAAAAAGTTCAAAATTGTAAGATCAGAACGGCATCGTGGGTTGACACATCAACAAATATTGTTGAGTCGATTCGCTACCAGCAAGCACTTTTTGATATCTCCGAGATTTATGCCCGGCAATTCAGAAAGTCCTTAGGGGATAACCGAAGAAAGATCTTTTACGGAACACAAATAGCTGAAAAATTGAGTTTTAAAATCATTAGTGATCTTTTAAAAAATAATTGACTATAATAGAGAGACAAGATTTGGGTCTGACAAGATTAAACAAGGAGAGTGGGAGGTGAAAATTCAAAATGAAATAGCTGTATTAAGAGGTAGTAATTTGGTTAAACCACGTTTTATACCACAATAAAAATGGAAATATTAAATAAGATATTAGAGGATAAACATAACAGAATCAATCTGATCAAGCAATTTCAAGAATTTGTATGGAATGATGATATTGCAAATGAAGTTCTGTCAGATCTTGCTTATGATCTAGATTTTTATGAACCAAATGAAGAATGGCGAAAAGAAGATCCCAGTTATTATGGAGATGAACGATTAGAGGAGGAAATAAAATCAACAATTCAAAAATTGAGATAGCAGATGGAAAACCGGTTACAATAAATAACCTAGTCAATGAATATGCATAATTGTAGAATATGCGGATTGTACATTGGTGATTACCGTGGCACGAGAATGGAGAATCCAACCTATGAAATTTGCCCAATTACTTTCATTTGAAAACGTTTTAAACCATAATACTTATTTTTAAAAGCATGAAAATTACCTTTCTAAGCTTTGCACTATTCTTTACCCATTTCACCCGAGCCCAAATCAACCTTGCAATCGACTACAATTGTAAAGATTCAACATCAGGTTTCTCAAACATCGAAGTAATAGACAACAGAGACGGTCAAAAACTGTTAGGTTACATTCATAAAGGAATAGGAAATAATAGCCAGCAAATCGTCTTCAATGGGAGTATTGCGGATACACTGGCTATGTTTTTTAAAAGCAAAGGCGGAACCATACCCAATCAAAAACCAATGGTCTTCATTCTGAATGAACTGTTCATGAACGAAAATACCCGGGAAATCCCTGAAAACGGGAAACTCAAATTATCGGCCAGGCTATTCCTTGAAAATGGATCCGGTAAATATTCCGAAATACTTGCTGTTGACAGTATCTATACCGTAAAGGGATTTGACGTTACAAAAAGGCTGCTTCGATCTGTGAGCGAGGAATTTTGTTCCATTTCGAAAATGGCTGCTGAAAGCATATCAGATCAGGATAAGCCCACTTTCACAAGAGATGAGCTAAATGATCTGGACAGCCTGGAAATAAGCCGGATCCCAATATTTTCAAGTCAAAAACCAAATTCAGGGATTTACAAAGACTACGCGCACTTTGCGCAGAATAACCCTGACATAGCAGCAAAAATCGTCATTGAGAAATCTAAAAAGGGAAAAGTAACAGCCTATCGCTTCTATGGAACCAGAAAGAAAGGAGTGCCATTAGAAACTACAGACCTTTACGCAATCTCGGATGGACTGACTCTGTACAAAGCCACTGCGGCTGGCTTTTTCGAAATTAAAAATGTTAACCAAAGACTCTATTACGACCGGCCAGGATCTTTCACAGATGCGAATAGCAGCGCCATGTGGGGGATGTACTTTGGTGTTGCCGCAGCTGTCATAACCATTCCTTTATCTGCATCGCCAAACAAACATTACCTCTTCCGCTTTAAAATCAACCATCGCAGGGGCAATTCCATTCCGATCGGAACAGCAGAATAGCGAATTGCTTACATGACATTATTGATCACAATCCAAAACAACAACCCAAATGAAAAACACACTTACCCTATTTATCCTCCTCATCATTTCCACCGCACAAACCTGCTCTTCCCAGGACCAACCAAAACCAATCAGCCAGGAATACGAGCCCTGTTGCGGGACCCAACCCGTTGAGTTTTCTTACGAAAAGAAGCGGATTTACGTGCCGAATGTTTTCACTCCCAACAAAGACGGCGTGAATGACTATTTCCTGCCTTTTGTAAACGATATCGTTACGGATGTGTGGGGATTTACCGTATACAGTGCCATTGGCGATACTATACTTTATCAAAGGCCTTACTTCAATTCGAAAATGGCTGTTCAGGATTACGGCTGGGATGGATTACGACCTGATGGGTCCAGGTACAAGGGGTTGTTCAAGTATAAAATGCGTGTGGATGACATCGAAGCACGGAAACACATTGTGGAAGGTCAGGCGTGCGCAATCATTTGTGGCAATAAGTCGGAGGTTTTTAAAACCAAAGCTGGCTGTTACTACCCTGTCCAGGCCGGTAATGATGGAACAGTGGATAAATCGATTGCTGCTGCGGAAAAAGATTGTTTTTGATTTAAACCCGTCTGACTGACTTATGAAAACATTATCTACCCTCATTTGTTTGACCCTGTGGGGATTCGCTTCCCCCGCTCAAAATATCCAATTGGACTATGATGCCGGTGGGAACAGGATATTAAGAAAACCTTCTGTCGGGCTACCTGTAACCCTGGTCAGCTTTACCGCAGAAAAGTCTGTCAGTTCTGTAATGAGCGGTTCGGCCGATAACAGCCCCGAAGTCGAATTCGCGCTGCTGCGGTGGCAAACAGCCGCCGAAATTAACTCAGATCGCTTCGAGGTCCAACGTAGCCAGGAAGGAAAGAAATGGTTTCGTATCGGATCGGTCAACGCGCAGGGCGATAAAACTTCCGATACGTATTATTCATTTACGGACCACACTCCTGCGGAGGGCGCAAATCTTTATCGATTGAAAATGATTGACAAGGATGAAACCTTTGCCTATAGTCGGATTCGAGACCTGCACTTTGAATCAGGCATTCTTGCTTATCCAAACCCTGTCGGGAATATGTTGAATTTGAAAGGATCGGGTTTGCAAACTGTTCAGATATTTAATAACACCGGGAGATTGGTTTATGAGACTTCGCAAAACATCTCAAAAATTAATGTAAGTGCATTAGCTGCTGGGTCATACATTTTAAAACTCATACGTAACAATGGAAGTAATGTTATAAGGAATATCGTCAAGGACTAATCGGCATGAAAGTGCAGATATACTACCAAATTCAGTAGAAACATGCGCTTTCATCTTTTTTGTTAAAATTCGGTTGGACTTTTTAGATAAATAATATGAATGTTGAACGTATACATCGTCGGGATTTCCTGAAAGCAGGAGCGGTCATTTCTTCTTTTATGATTGTGCCAAGGCATGTGCTAGGTAGGGGTTATACTGCGCCGAGTGACAAAGTTGCCCTGGGTTTTATCGGATGCGGACGTCAGAGCGGCGGGTTGCGCAACCGTTTTCTGGATACGATGGAAACCCAGATCGTAGCTGCTTCGGATGTGTATGCTGTTAAACAGGAATCATTTCTCAATGTTACAAACAAATGGTACGCAGACAAGCTGGGTCAAAATAATTACAAATCGGCAGTAGGGATCAGCGATTTCCGTGAACTACTCGCCCGCAAAGACATTGATGCTGTCGTGATCGCAGCACCCGATCACTGGCACGCTGCTATGGCCGTACGTGCGGCGGAAGCTGGCAAAGACATCTACTGCGAAAAGCCACTATCCCTCACTGTCAAGGAAGGACGGGTAATGGTGGATGCTACCCGGAAGAACAGCCGCGTTTTTCAGACGGGAAGCATGCAGCGGTCATCCAAGGAATTCACTCAGGCTGTTCAACTGGTGCGGAGTGGAGCCATTGGTACCGTTCAAAAAGTGTATGTCAATGTAGGCGGGCCACCGAAAGTATGGGATTTGCAGCAGGAGGCAGTTCCCTCGGGACTGAACTGGGATTTATGGATGGGGCCCAATACGAAGGACCGACCATATAATAATGTACTGGCACCAGCGATGGATGCTAAATTTTGGCCGAAATGGCGCGATTATGTGGAGTTCGGCGGAGGCGGTATGACAGACTGGGGCGCACACATGTTCGACATTGCGCAATGGGGACTCGGTATGGATAGCAGCGGGCCTGCCGAACTCATTTATTCCAAACCGGGTAAGGGACTTGTTTATAAATATGCTAACGGGGCGGAGATTATTCACAGGCCGATGGATGGTAAACAGCATTGTCATTTTGTAGGAACTGATGGAGAGGTTTTCGTGGCCAGAGGCGAGTTACGCACTACTCCTGAGCCATTAAAAGACAAAGTTTTTCAGGAAGGAGACTATAAAGTGTACGTCAGTACCAATCATTACAAGGATTTTTTAAATGCCATAAAAACGAGAAAACCACCGATTTGCGATGTGGAAACCGGGCATCGTACGGCGTCGGTCTGCAACATTGGTAATATTACCTATCAGTTGCAGCGCTCTCTTAAATGGGACCCAGCGAAGGAAGTGTTTGATGATAAAGAAGCAAACAAACTGCTTGGGCGCGACATTAGAAAAGAGTGGAAAGTGTATTGAGCTGATAAACTGATTGATACAAACAGGGGGCTTCGATGAGGCCCCCTGTTTTATTTTTAGCGCGCTTGAACGCAGAGCGAACAGATAAAATTGCAGTGAGTTTTTCCAAATTGTGTATTTTTGTAGCATGATCGCAGAGCCTACCACCATACATTTTAAAGAGCTGGATGAGCTGCAAGCGGTTTCGTCGCAACTCATACAAATTGGTAAAGACAGGCCGGTTTGGCTGTTTGAAGGTCACATGGGTGCCGGAAAAACAACGCTGATCAAAGCTCTTTGCCAACATTTGGGCGTTAAGACGCATGTTCAGAGCCCTACTTTTTCGCTGGTCAATGAGTACGAATCAGAAAAAGAGACGGTCTATCACTTTGATTTTTACAGGATTAAAGATGAGATGGAGGCCCTGGATATGGGTGTGGAGGAATATTTCGATTCGGGCAGCTTTTGTTTTGTGGAATGGCCGGGGAATATTGAGTCTTTGTGGCCAATGCAGTATTTAATGTTGCATTTGTCTGCCGACGAAAGTGGGCTGAGAATATTAGAAGTAAAAAAGGTATAAGAGGTTACTGGCAGTTAATTACGTTTTCACTTTCATTTTTTGCTATTCCATGGCGCAACCTCAGATTACCGGTTTCGAAGAGCTGGCCAAGCAGTCGGCACTGTACCCGCAAGAATCGTTACTGGCTGTAAAAAAAGACCAAAATTCGTTACATATAGGCCTGCCGAAAGAGGTTTCTTTACAGGAAAACCGCATTGCCCTTACACCGGATGCGGTAGGGATCCTGGTCAGGAACGGGCATGAGGTATGGGTGGAAAAGGATGCGGGAAAAGGTTCAAACCTTTCTGATCATGAATACAGCGAGGCAGGTGCCAAGATTGTTCAAAGTGCCAAGGAAGTTTACCAGGCCAATTTGATCCTTAAAGTCGAACCTTTGGTGGAAGAGGAGTTCGGCTTCATCAAGTCTGGTACCACGCTGATTTCCGCGTTGAACTTGCCAGCTTTGGAAAAACAGTATTTTGAAAAACTGAATGAACATAAAATTACCGGCATAGGCTATGAGCTGATCGAGGATAAGGTAGGAGGGAAGCCGATCATCAGGGCGATGGGTGAAATCGCCGGCAGTACCGTGCTATTGATCGCTGCCGAATATTTGTCCACACCGAATGGTGGACGTGGAATCATTCTGGGAGGAATTACGGGCGTACCGCCGACGAAAATCGTGATACTGGGCGCCGGTACTGTGGCGGAATACGCGACCAGGGCTGCCATCAGTGTAGGAGCTGACATTAAGGTTTTTGATAAGCACATTTATCGTTTGCAAAGGCTCAAATATTCAATCGGCCAAAATTTATATACCTCTATCATCGATTCCGATACGCTGGCAGAAGCCATAGCGAGGGCTGACGTGGTGATTGGCACCATGCGTGCCGAAAACGGGATCAGCCCATTGGTAGTAACGCGCGAAATGGTGGGAAAAATGAAGCCAGGCTCTGTGATCATTGATGTCAGCATTGACCAGGGCGGATCTTTTGAGACTTCGAGAATGACTTCCCACAAAAATCCGACATTCAAATACAATGACGTGATCCATTACTGTGTTCCCAATATCCCGTCGAGAGTCGCGCACACGGCCAGTACTGCGCTGAGCAATGTATTTTTGCCATTTTTGTTACAAACCGGAACAATTGGAGGTATCGAGGAAATGATTTACGCGAATCGGTGGTTTATGAAAGGAGTGTACTGCCATAAAGGAACGCTCACCAATTCGCACATCGCAAGAAGCTTTAATATGAGGTATAAGGATCTGACGTTGCTGCTGGCAGCGAGAATGTGATTGGCTTTTAGCTGTTAGCTTTTAGCTTTTTACATCCCTTTTGGTAGGAATGGTAGTTGAGTGCCAGATACGTGTCGTTATTCAATGGAATAATGTATAGATAAATTTTCAATGTTAAATAGCCCAAAGCGAACCGCTACCAGCCAAAAAAGCTAAAAGCTAATTGCTAAAAGCTAAAAGTTAATTATGATCAATAACAGTAATGAAAACTCCCTGATGGACGATGCCAATTCTCCGGAATTGAATCAGAAACTGATGGGCTACATATCGCAGGATTTTATCAAAGTTGCTGACCAGCTGAAAGAGGCATCATACCAAATCAGGAAACGCGGATTCTCGGAAAACCCGATTTTTGTGGTGACTAATAACGATCTGGAACTCGGTGCTATGCTGATCGATAGGACGGAATTGACGAACCTTTATTCTTATCGGGCATCTTACATGCAAGAGTTTATCGACCGCAAGCTCATTGGCGAAGAGTCAGTTTTGCTGTTCACCGAGAATTACAAGAACCCGGAAGAATTTTGCTGCCTTTTTGCATTGCTGGGTGATTTCTCAGGGTTTGTGTTTGTTCCGTATCCCGAAGATTAACGGGCGCAAAGTGACCCATTTTTCGGGCCAAATAGGAAGTGACTGCCGATTAATAAACAAATCGGACTAGAGGGAGGAAATTTGATGTCGGAATCGGAAAATTATTTTTAGATTTATCAAATTAATTATTTGACTTTCAGATTAAACATCCCTCTTTATGGAACCAAAATTGATACTTGAAAAAGAATTGGAACCTATTTTCCTCCAAAAATTTCCGCCTTTCTCTGAGGAAGTGAAGGAGTTTTTGGTAAAGTATGGTCCATACATTATGCTGTTCTTTTCCGTTCTTGGGATTCTCGGCTTGCTTACCGCCTTTGGCGTGGGTGGTGCAGTCTTCGGAATGGGCGCAGCATCTGTTGGCTTGGGTGCGGCTTTTTACATAGGCGTTGCGTTGGGGGTGGTTACATTGATCATGTACCTGATGGCCTTCACTCCATTAAAAGCCCGTAAAAGAGCTGGCTGGAACCTGTTGTACTACGCAATGCTAGTAGGCTTGGTAAGTAACCTGATCCAATTTCAGATCGTCGGTTTCATTATCAGCGGCCTGATCGGCTTTTGGGTTTTGTTCCAGATCCGCGAAAAGTACATCTAGCACACATTCTTACACATTTTACTGGAAAGAGCGAGCGGATATCCGCCCGCTCTTTATTTTTACCATTAATCCGTCAAATTACGCTTTCATACTTGTAACTTTAATCGAGCCGCGTATACTTTGCATATTTGGTGCATATTCACCGATCCTTCATCCCTATGAATATTATAGAAGTCCGGAATGTTACAAAAGAGTATTCCAATCACATTGCCCTCGACGATGTAAGTATTTCAATTCCCAAAGGCAGTATTTTCGGTTTGCTAGGACCTAATGGCGCCGGAAAAACCTCACTCATCAGGATCATCAATCAGATCACAGGGCCGGACAAAGGCGAAATACTGTTCGATGGTCAGCCCTTGAATTCCAGCCATATTTCCAGGATCGGTTACCTGCCGGAAGAAAGAGGGCTTTATAAAAAAATGAAGGTAGGAGAGCAGCTGTTGTATCTTGCCCAGCTGAAAGGTTTGTCGCAAAAGGAGGCGATGGAGAAGCTGAAAACCTGGTTTATTAAATTTGACATTAAAACCTGGTGGGACAAGAGCGTATCCGATCTTTCGAAAGGGATGCAGCAAAAAGTCCAGTTCGTATCCACCGTTCTGCACGAGCCCGACCTGATCATTCTCGACGAGCCGTTTTCCGGATTCGACCCCATTAATGCCAATCTGATCCGCGACGAGATCCTGGAACTGAAACAAAAGGGCAGTACTATTATATTTTCGACCCACAGAATGGAAACCGTGGAAGAGCTCTGCGATAACATTGCATTGATCCACAAAGCCAAAAAAGTGCTCGACGGGCCCAAAAAACTCATCAAGGAACAATTCAAGACGCATACCTATTTTGTCGAATACAAAGGGCATATCGACGAGCTGGACCCCATTTACGGCATTCTGGAAGAAAAGGAGATGGAAGACGGATACCATCGCACCAATATTCATCTCGGAGAAGGTGCCAGTCCCAATGCGCTGCTGCTGAACCTGCTTTCGAAAGTGGAGATCAGGGCTTTCGGGGAAAATATCCCGAGTATGAGTGATATTTTTATGCGTTCCGTCAACGAGGTACCCGAAGCCTGAGGAACCGTTCCAACATTTAAACTTCTTTACAATGCGTAATATATTTTTGGTGATCAGAAGAGAGTACATGGTCAGGGTGAAGAAAAAATCCTTTCTGATCATGACTTTGCTCGCACCTTTGCTGTTTGTCGGATTTTACGCGGCAGTGATCTGGGTTGCACTCGGCTCGGTGGATGCGAAAACGGTGCAGGTACTGGACGAGAGCGGTTTGTTCCGGAATGAATTCAAAGATTCTGAGACATTGAAATTTACCTACATTGATAAAAGCATCGATTCGGCGAAGGCCGGTTTCAAAAATAGTGGTGTCAATGCATTGGTATATATCCCCGCCAATGTGATCAAAGAGCCGAAAAGCGTCCGGATCTATGCTGCCAAAAACGTAAGCTTAGACCTTAAATCAGAAATTGAGAAGGTGATTGAGAAGCAGATTGAGGATATCAAACTTTCAGAGGCGGGCATTACGCATAAGATACTTGAAGATTCACGGGTTAATGTCAGCTCGGAAACCATTAGTCTGAATGAAGAGGGGGAGAAGACGAGCAGTTCAGGAGCAGCCACGGTCATTGGCGGAATCTGTGCTTTCCTGATCTATATGTCGGTTTTTATTTACGGAACGCAGGTAATGCGTGGTATCACGGAAGAAAAAACCAGCCGGATTGTGGAAGTCATTATTTCGTCCGTAAAACCTTTTCACCTGATGCTGGGTAAGATCATTGGTGTTGCCCTGGTTGGTCTGACCCAGTTTGTCCTCTGGATTTTACTAACCACAGCCCTGACCAGCGCGACTTCGGCGATTTTTAGCAGCAAAATGCCCAAAGATCCTACTCAAATGGCTCAGGGAATGCAAAAAATGGGGCCTGGAATGGCAACGCAGGGAATGCCTGGCAGTAATGTCGAAAATCCTATTGCTGAGGTGCTGGGGGCGGTTAATAGTCTCAATATTCCTTTGATTGTGGGATGTTTCCTGTTTTATTACCTGGGGGGGTACCTGCTTTACAGCGCACTTTTTGGTGCCGTAGGAGCGGCGGTGGATAATGACGCGGATACCCAGCAATTTATGCTGCCGATCACATTGCCAATTATATTCTCATTTGTATTTGCCCAATTCGTATTACGGGACCCCGACGGTACGCTCGCCTTCTGGACTTCGATCATACCATTTACTTCGCCGGTCATTATGATGGTGCGGATACCATTCGGCGTGCCAGCCTGGGAAATCGCATTATCGATGGTACTGCTGATCATTGGTTTTATGGGCACAACTTGGCTGGCAGCGCGCATTTACCGGGTTGGAATATTAATGTATGGTAAAAAAGTTAGTTATAAAGAACTGGCGAAGTGGATATTTTATAAGTAAGCGTTTCATTTTCTTAACGTTTTTTAAGAGAAGGAAAATCTTGCTGTTGTGGTAAATTTGCTAATTTTGGCCGACCATTGATAAAACTGCTCACTAAGAGTTGCCATCTTTGCGGATCGTGCATATAACTTTTTCAAATTTACCGTCTTTCAGATGACCCGTTTCAACCGTTCCAACAACCTTACGGGTTGGATAGTTTTCGCAATTGCATTAATCACATACTCACTGACGGTCGAGCGGACCGCAAGTTTTTGGGATTGCGGAGAATTTATAGCTTGTGCATTCAAATTACAGGTGCCTCACCCCCCGGGAGCACCATTTTTCCTTTTAATAGGCCGGATATTCTCCCTTTTTGCATTTGGCGACCTCAGTAATGTAGCTTACTGGATCAACATGGTTTCGGTCATGAGCAGCGCATTTACGATCCTTTTTCTATTCTGGACAATCACGTTGCTAGCGCGCAAACTGATCTCGAAAACCGAAGAAGAGCTTACTCAGGGCGATATCGTCCTGTTGCTGGGTTCCGGTATCGTAGGGGCATTGGCTTATACCTGGTCCGATTCATTCTGGTTTTCAGCCGTGGAAGCGGAAGTTTATGGTATGTCTTCATTCTTCACGGCGATTGTGATCTGGGCTGTGTTCAAATGGGAGAAAGTGGAAGATCCTGCTGCGGAAAACCGCTGGCTGATCTTCATTGCCTATCTGGTAGGTCTTTCTATTGGAGTCCATTTGTTGAACCTGGTTACCATTCCTGCGCTAGCATTAGTTTATTATTTCAAAAAATACCCGAAAGGGAATGTCTTCGGAGGGATTCTGGCATTCGTAGGTGGTTTGGTGATTTTGGGGATTATCAACTCAGGAATCATTCCAGGGCTACCTAGTGTGGCAGGAAAGTTTGAGATATTCTTCGTGAATTCGCTGGGGCTTCCTTACAAGTCCGGCGTCATATTCTTCATCATCATTTTCATTGGGTCGCTTATTTGGGGAATCCGTTATTCTCATAAAAAGGCCAATGTGCTATTGAACACAGGCTTGTTGTCACTTGCCTTTGTATTGATCGGATATGCGAGTTACCTAATGGTGCTTGTACGTGCAGAATACAACCCGCCGATCAACGAAAACAATCCCAATGATGTTCTGAGCTTCGTTTCATACCTGAAAAGAGAGCAATATGGCAGCCGTCCTTTGTTGTACGGCCCGTCGTTTGTATCCCGTCCCGTAAGCCAGAAGCGTGGCGCACCGATGTACCGGAAGCAAGATGGGAAGTACGCGATTTATGACTACCGTCCGGAATACGAATATGAGCCAGGTAGCAGTATGCTGCTGCCCCGTATGTACAGCACGCAATCAGGACACCCGCAGCTTTATCAGCAAATGACCGGTTTGGCCGAAGGGCAGAAACCTAATATGGCGCATAACCTGTCATTCATGTTCTCGTATCAGATCGGGCACATGTACTGGCGGTACTTCCTCTGGAATTTTGTAGGCCGCGAAAGTGATGAGGAAGGGGCAGGCAATATGCTGCCGTGGGATGTTGCCAAAAAATACCCGGCGCCTATAGCCAACAATAAGGCACACGATAACTACTTCATGCTGCCATTCATTCTCGGTTTGTTCGGTTTAGTAATTGTTTATTTCCGTCAAAAGCGTGATTTGCTGGTGCTTGGACTGTTATTCGTCCTGACAGGCGTTGCACTGGTGGTATACCTGAATTCTCCGCCTACTGAGCCTCGCGAAAGGGACTACATTTATGTGGGTTCCTTCTATATCTTCTGTATCTGGATTGGTTTTGGCGTGATCGCTATCGCCGATGCGATCAGCAAATTTGTTCAAAGCGCGACAACCCGTGCAGGCGTTGCTACCGGGATATGTTTGGTAGTACCCGTTATAATGGGTGTAAAAGGATGGGACAACCATAACCGTGACCACCGTTACCATTCAGTTGATTTTGCTAAAAACCTTTTAAACTCCTGCGCACCGAATGCGATCCTGTTCACAGGCGGTGATAATGATACATTCCCCTTATGGTATGTGCAGGAAGTGGAAGGCTTCCGTACCGATGTGCGCGTGTGTAACCTCAGCTTGCTGGGAACAGACTGGTATATTGACCAGATGAAACGTAAAACGTACCTGTCAGAAGCGCTTCCGATTTCTCTGGATAAAAGCAATTACGCTTTTGGTAAAAACGACATTGTTCCGTTTTATGAAATACCAAGTGTGAAGGACGGTATCAACCTGAAAGAGTACATGGGATTGGTAAAACAGGAGAATAAAGCCATCCAGGTTCCATTGACCAGCGGTGATATGACTTCCATTTTGCCGTCATCTGTGCTTTTCCTTCCTGTGAATGCAGAGGCAGTTAAAAAGATGAATATCATTAAAAGCGATCTGCTTCCTTTTGTAAGCGATTCTATCAGCTGGACGATTGGAAAAGGCGATTTGTACAAATCAGACCTGATCATGCTGGATATTATTGCAACCAATGACTGGAAGCGTCCGATCTATTTCTCATCTACATTGGGAGGTTCGAGCTACCTCAATCTGAAAGAATATATGCAATTGGAAGGCTATGCGTACCGTTTGTTGCCTGTAAAAGTGCCAGGCGCAAGTGACGGTTATGTGAATGCCGATGTGATGTACAATAACCTGATGACTAAAATGTTCTGGCGTGACCTGGACAACCCAAAAACGTATTACGACAATACATACTTGGGTTCACCGGTTGCCACGGCACGTATCGCATTCCTTCGTCTGGCTGGTCAGCTGATCGCTGATGGTCGTAAAGAAGAAGCTAAGAAAGCAATTGATAAGTCGCTGGCGACGATGCCTGACAAAAGTATCCCTTACGATCAGTTCTCAGCGAACTTCATTGGGCCTTTGTTTGATCTTGGAGAAAGCAAAAGAGCACTGGAAATCGCTGAAACCATGGCCACCCGCTCGGATGAAGTACTCACCTGGGCGAAAGAGAATGGTACTACCAAACGTCGCGACAGCAATGTGTACCTGTACATCATGCAGATTATCGTGCAGGAATGCCGCGAAGCAAAACAAGAAGCAGTCGCTAAGAAGTATGAAGCGTTGTTTCAAAAGCATTTGGCGGCTTTTAATATGTATGGAAACACCGGGCAGCAGTAATCTGTCACAAGTAGTTCTTAATGCAAAAGAGGGAGTGGTTAAGCCATTCCCTCTTTTGCATTTGAGACACATAAGTTGGGCGTTCGGAGACTACGCTTAACTTTGGCCTGCTCTATCAATCAATAACTCAGCCAATCATTCAACTCTAACCTTCACCCAAACCAACCGATGATCCGAACTAGACTCCCTCTTCTCCACTAACTCCGCCATCGGTTCGCCTATCCCAGGCCAGAAAACGCCGCTGTCTAGGATTTTAAATCCTTTTCTGGAAGGCAATACATAATCGGCGCGCATACGCCAGAATGCCGTATGATTTTTGGCAAATGCATTGGCGCTGGTATGTTCGGTACCGCCTTTGCTGGATGGTGGCAGATCATTGTTGACTTCCGGGTGGCTGAGTAGGGATTTGATGCCGTCTGTGCGCGCATTGCCCTCATCCGGTGAAGCATTCTGGTCACCCATGATGACGAATGTTGAATTGGCTTTCAAGCCGCCTTTGATGCCTTTGTCATCATAAATGTAGGCACTGGTTGTTTCGCTGATATAGTCGTGCCAGAAGCGTATTTCGTCGTGGTTGCGTTTGCCGTTGCGGTCTTCTGCACCGTCAAAAGTAGGTGGGGTAGGGTGGCTGGCGAGTATATGGATCGTTTTGCCGCTTACTTGTACCGGAATGTCCCAGTGTGATTTGGAAGAAAGCGGGAACTTCGCCCAGGCTTCCGGCTGGTACCAGTCGCTACCGTCCGGTTTTGTGGTTTTCAATGCATTGGGCATGTCCTTCCATTTGAAGTTTTGAAACGTCCGCACATGATTGATATCAATGGGGTACCGCGACAATAATGCCATGCCGTACTGTCCCGGATACATACCAAAACCCCACGCGTCCGATCCAAATTGCTCAGCTTTTCCATTGTTATCGAGGTCGTATGGGCTGGGCTGGCCGGTATTGACCGTCGAATAGTAGTAATACGGGTAATCAATGCCTTTTGCGCCGTCAGAATCGTCTTTCAGGTAGCCTTTGACAAACTGCAAAACACCAGCCTGCGGATCTTTAACGTAGTCAAATTCATTCAGCAGGATCACATCGGGTCGCACGCTCTTGATAATGCGGGCAATGTTACGGATCTGCTGATTGGTTCCCGAAGCAAGTTCTTTGACCAAAACCTGTTCAGAAATGCCTTTGGTACCTCGCGGAACATAGTTCTCAGCTTCCATACTGACATTATAAGTCGCGAAAGTCAGTTCGGCAGGGGTAGCAGTTTGTGAAAAAAGCATTGGAGCGTAGAGTAATGCAATGGATAATAGAATGGGTTTTATCATGGTTGTGTGATTTCAGTTTATTGATATGATAACAAAAAATGATTGACAACATCATAATGCTGCCGCGATATGAAATGGTTCGCTTCCCGGATTATTATAATATGAAGGTATGATGCCTTCGGAAACAAACAAAAGGCCGTCCCACGTATGAAACGGCCTTTGGCCAATCTTTATATGATCAGGAATTTCAATGGAAGAAGTCCTTCATTTTATCGAAAAACCCTTTTTCATTCTTGCCTGGCTTAGGCTGAAAATTAGGGGAATGTCTCAACGATTCGAGCGTCTCGCGTTCGTCGGACGATAATTGCTGTGGGGTCCATACATTAATGTGAACCAGCTGATCGCCTTTTCCATAACCATTCAGGTCCTTGATGCCCTTTCCTTTCAGGCGAAGTATCTTTCCTGCCTGCGTACCTGACTCAATGTTGATCCTTGCTTTGCCGTCTATCGTTGGGATTTCCACCGAAGTGCCCAATGTGGCATCCACAAAGCTCAGGTGCATATCGAATACGATATTGTTTCCGTCGCGTTTCAGCTGCGCATCTTCCTCTTCTTCTATGACGATCAGCAGGTCGCCAGCCACACCGCCACGGGTAGGTACATTGCCTTTTCCGGACATGGAAAGCTGCATGCCTTCTGCAACCCCGCCCGGAATGTTCAATGTGATGAGGTCGTCTTGTAAAAGCCTTCCTTCTCCCGCACAAGAATCACAACGTTCGCTGATGATCTTGCCGTCACCATTACAGGTAGGGCAAGTACTCGTCGAAACCATCTGGCCGAGCATGGTACTCACTACTTTGCGCACCTGGCCGGTTCCGTTACAAGAATTACAGTTGGTCAGCGAAGTGCCATGTTTGGCGCCGTTTCCACCGCATGTATTGCAAGTTACGTGTCTTTTAACTTTGATCTTCTTTTCAACACCGTTCGCAACCTCTTCCAGGTTCAGTTTCAGTTTGATCCTGAGGTCTGAACCTTTCCGTACCCGGCGCCCGTTTCCACCGCCCTGGCGTCCGAAAATGTCGCCGAATGGACTACTGTCTCCGAAAATATCTCCAAACTGAGAGAAAATATCGTCCATCGAGAATCCTCCGCCACTGAACCCGCCAGCACCTGCTCCCGCTGCACCACCTACACCTGCATGACCGAACTGGTCGTACCGCTGGCGTTTGTTTTCGTCACTCAAAATGCTGTAAGCCTCTGCTGCCTCCTTAAACTTGTCTTCAGCAGTAGGATCATCAGGATTTTTATCCGGGTGAAACTTGATAGCCAACTTGCGGTAAGCCTTCTTAATGTCGTCAGCAGCAGCGCCACGATCTACCCCAAGGATTTCGTAATAGTCTCTTTTCTTTGCCATTTTATATTAATATGTCTTTAACCGCGGCCGGCGCAATGTTTGTCAGGCACCCACGATCACTTTTGCGTAGCGAATCACTTTATCATTCAGGTAGTACCCTTTTTCAATCTCGTCAATCACTTTTCCTTTGAGATCGTCGGAAGGAGCGGGGAACTGCGCGATAGACTCGTGAAGCTCTGCATCAAAAGTTTCTCCTTTTGACTCCATTGGTTTCACGCCTTTGGCTTCGAGGGTTTTAAAAAGCTTAGTGTAAATCAAGTCAACGCCTTCTTTCAATGCGTCAATCTCTGTGGATGAATCGAAAGAGACTTTGGCACGTTCAAAATCATCCACGATAGGCAAGATTAACTTCAATGTGTCCGCACTTGCACCTGATATCATTTCCAGCTTTTCCTTGGCTGTACGTCTGCGGAAGTTCTCAAAATCGGCGTATAGGCGCAGATATTTGTCTTTCAATTCGGCAATTTCAGTTTTCGCAGCGTCTAGCGGGCTAATTTCAGTAGCAGGCGACTCTCCCGTAATCTCCTGGCCAGCATTGTCCAGAGGCACAGAATTGGAAGCTTCGCTATGCTCTTCATTTATAATGTTGTCAGTTTCCAATGGAGCTTGATCCTCGTTCATTTCGTAATTTTTGTCTTGATATATGTTGAAGTCTGTATTTTTCGGCATAATTCTCTATAATAATGTGCCGTATACAATGACCTTTTACCCCCTAAATTATTTTGCCAGGCCTAAAATACTGACAAGATGGCATTTTACAAGCATTTCGTAACTTTGCAGCATGACGACAGACGATATCGTAAGGCAGGAGAGGAGTCAGTTTATCAAAGCAAAGGCCGTCGAAAACGGTTTTGATTTTTGCGGTATTTCAAAGGCAGAGTTTCTTGACAAGGAGGCGCCAAGACTTGAAAACTGGCTGAACCGTAACCAGCACGGCGCGATGGGCTATATGGCCAATCATTTCGACAAACGGCTTGATCCCACAAAGCTGGTGGATGGTGCAAAAAGCGTAATTTCTGTTTTGCTCAATTATTATCCTGAAAAAAGGCTTCCGGAGGGAGAAAAAGACCTCAAACTCTCCAAATATGCCTACGGAACCGACTACCATTATGTATTAAAGGAAAAGCTGGCCTCCCTGTTGCTCGCTATTCAGGAAGAGATTGGGGAGGTGAGCGGGCGGATTTTTGTCGATTCAGCACCGGTAATGGATAAGGTATGGGCTGCTAAAAGCGGATTGGGCTGGATCGGGAAGCATTCCAACCTGCTGAACCGCGACATGGGCAGCTTTTTCTTTATAGGAGAGATCATTTGCGATCTCGACCTTGCCTATGATGGTGCCGTGCAGGATTACTGCGGAACGTGTACCCGCTGCATCGATGCCTGCCCGACAGACGCCATTACTGAGCCGTTTGTTGTGGATGGTAGCAAATGTATCAGTTACTATACCATCGAATTAAAGGATTCGATCCCGCAGGAAGTCCAGGGCAAGTTCGGCAATTGGATATTCGGCTGCGATATCTGTCAGGATGTGTGTCCCTGGAACCGGTTTTCGAAGCCGCATACGACCCCTGAATTTGCATTGCCGGAAAGTTTGGCAGGCTTTAGGAACAATGACTGGCAGGAAATTACAGAAGAAATCTTTCGTGAGATTTTCAGGCGGTCGCCCGTGAAACGCACCAAATATGAAGGTTTGAAGCGCAATATAGATTTTGTTATATCGTCTAAATAAAAAGCACAATTAATTTTTAAACCTTATATTTGAATCCGGGAGTTCCTTTCGATGACTGAATAAAACACTCAAAACATGAGAAAACAATCTGTCAATCTTTGGGCCGTGCTAGTATGTGTGGTGATTGGGCAAGTAATACCAGCCTTGTGGTATAGTGCTTTTTCAGAAAAATGGATGGCTTTGAATGGCTTCACAATGGAGCAGATAAAAGCCGGTACCAGTCCGGTACCCTACCTGGCCAGTATTGTTTCTTCTTCCTTCATGGCCTACACAATGGCCTGGGTCTTTACCAAAATCCCTGTTAAATCGTTACTCGCCGGTTTCCTGATCGGTCTGCTCTTTGGTGTGGTGTTCATTTTGTTTGAAATCATCGTAAAAGACATGTTCTCCATGCGGCCGCTGCTGCTCTCGCTCATCGACGGAGGTGTGAGTGTGCTCGTGTACGCAATCACCGGCGCTATACTGGGCGTTTGGCGTAAATATGAGTAGGAGCGAAATATTCTCTTTCTACGCTTCCCATGTCCATCTTACAATAATACTAGTTCTTATCGGCATGGCCTGTCGGATTTGAAAGCTTATACGTTCCGATGTGTGCTGTTACGCAAATCACACCGCCGCTTCCTGCTATTTAAGCCAAACTGTTTCTATAAGGCCAAATCTTAGTTGGTGTTTCGAGCACGCAACAAAATTTGATCGGTATTTATAAATGTAGTTTAGACAAATAATATTTCTTTTATGATCAATAGTCGGTCTTTTGGTGTCTTGATTATGTGTAAACTCAAAATATTAGTTTAGTGCAATTAAATTTCACAAAATTAATTGCAATACATCTGAATTAGAATTAAATTCCATCCAAATTCAATAAACCCATATTTACCTATGAGAAAAACTTTACGGGTAATGCTACTTACATTGGTGCAAGTAGCATTTTTCATTTGCACATCAGAGGCCCAGGACCGGCAGATTACCGGGAAGGTCACCGATGAAAATGGTTCGGGATTACCAGGTGCCAACATCCTGATTAAAGGTACGACGCGAGGAACAAACACAGATGCCGAGGGTAGTTTCAGTTTATCAATGGCCGGAACAGGCGTCATCATTGTTTCCTCTGTTGGGTATACTTCCAAGGAAATTAATGTCACCGAATCGGTTTCCAACATCTCGGTAAGCCTTGATCCGGATGTGCGGAATCTTGGAGAAGTGGTAGTAACAGCCCTTGGTATTTCCAAAGAGCAGAAAACGCTCAGCTATGCAACACAGGTGATTAACACGGACAATTTTGCGAAAGCAAGAGAGCTGAATGTAGCCAACTCGTTGTCAGGCCGCGTAGCCGGTCTTGATATCGTTCGTTCATCCTCTGGGGTAGGCGGATCGAGCCGCGTGGTGTTGCGGGGTGACAGGTCTATTACTGGTAATAACCAAGCCTTGATCGTAGTCGATGGTGTACCTATCGATAACTCCAATTTCAGCCCGGGTAACGCAAATGGTGGCCGTGACGCAAGTGATGGTCTTTCCAGCATTAACCCTGACGATATTGAATCGATCAACGTACTGAGAGGAGCGTCAGCTACGGCATTGTACGGAAGCCGTGCAGCGAATGGCGCCTTGTTGATCACCACCAAAAAAGGTGTGGTGCGTAAAGGAATCGGTGTAAATATCAACAGCACGTTCCAGATGGAGCAGGCGATGGAACTTCAAAATTTCCAGAATGTATACGGACAAGGCGTGGAAGGCAAGTTCTTCCCAAACAGCGAATTTAGCTGGGGGCCTAAAATGGATGGCCAGCAGGTAGCTGCCTGGGGTCCTGATCCGGCAAATAAGGGCAAGACATACGCGTATTCACCAAATCCAAGCTCTTATAAAGATTTCTACTCAACCGGAACATCTATTGCCAATTCTGTTTCTTTAACGGCAGGTAATGAGAAAGTTCAGACTTATTTTTCTTACACCAATACCGCTGCAAAAGGAGTTGTTTCCAACAACAAACTAGGCAGGCACAATTTCAACCTTCGTCTTTCAAGCCAGGTTACCAGCAGGCTTACCTTCGATGGTAAAGTGACTTATCTGAGCGAAAAAATCGAAAACAGGCAGCAAACCGGTGAAGCTTTTGCCAACCTGCAGCGTCACATTCTGCGTTTGCCAAGAAGTATTTCTTTGGATCAGGCAAAGAGTTATGAGTACGTGGATCCTGCAACCGGTAAAACTTTGCAGAATTACTGGAACCCAGGCTCTAACGGTGGTCAAAATCCTTACTGGATCAAAAATAAAGTATTGGCTCTTGACAACAGGGACAGGATCTACGGATTTACATCGCTTAACTACAAAGTGGCCTCATGGCTATCTGTGCTGGGACGCGCCGGTTATGATAAGTACATTGATAAGTTCGAAGGTAAATGGCACACCAATACCTATACCATTGCTGATTTTGGGGACTATCAAACCAACTGGAGAGACAATTCTGAGCTAAACCTGGATTTGTTTGCATTGATAAGCAAGCAGTTCGGTGCTGACTTCAAACTGGATGGAACAGTGGGTGGTAACATTCTGAAGCGTGATTTTCTGAATCATCAAACGCTTAACAACGGTCTGAACCGTGATAACCTGTTCGTAACCACCAATGCCAGAAACTCGGTTACCAACAGAACCGTTACGCAAACCCGCAAGCAAGGTGTATTCGCTTCGGCTGATTTGATCTGGAAAGATGCCCTGACCCTTTCGGCATCGGCAAGAAATGACTGGTCGTCTACATTGCCAACAGCCAATCAGTCCTATTTCTTCCCATCAGTAGGTGCTGCGGCAGTGTTATCGAGCTTGTTTGATCTTCCACAGGCTATTTCTTTTGCCAAGCTGAGAGGAAGTTATGCATTGACGGGTAATGATGCCGCTCCTTATCTGCTCACCCAGACTTATTCGTATGTTGCCGGTGGTAACACGGGTTACATTGTTCGCGATGCCGTGAAACCTTTTCCAAATCTTAAACCTGAGTTGACAACAGCGAAGGAAATCGGTCTGGAAGCTAAATTTTTACAGAACCGCATCGGTTTTGACCTGACTTTGTATAGCAGTAACTCGAAGAACCAATTGTTCCAGGTGGCATTGTCAACTGCTTCGGGGTGGAGCTCTGAGTACATCAATGCAGGTAATGTTCAGAACAAAGGGGTTGAGCTTACATTCAATGTAGCGCCTATTAAAACAAACGACTTCTCATGGAACATTGATTTGAACTACGCGAGAAACGTCAATAAGGTTATCAAGTTGTCGGACAGGCTTGCCACGCTGACCCTTACCAGTGACTTTATGAACTTCGTGCGTGCGGAAGAAGGCAAAGCATTAGGCCAGATCTATAGCCGTGGTTTCCAGAGAGATGACCAGGGCCGCATTAAGGTAGGTACGAACGGAATCCCATTGGTGACCCCTGGTACGACGGTACCATTGGGAACTTCACGTCCGAAATGGACAGGCGGTATTTCTAACCGTTTCAGCTACAAAGGCATTAACCTGAGCTTCCTGATCAGTGGAAGAATAGGTGGTGTGGTTACTTCATTCACCAATGCAGTTATTTACGCGGATGGTGTGACTGAGGAAACACTGCCAGGACGTGAAGGTATGGTTGTAGATGGTGTTCAGGCAGACGGTAGCAAAAACACAGTTTCTACCACAGCAGAGGCTTATTGGAAATTTGTGGGTGGACGTAACACGCCGATTGGGGAGGCATTTACTTACAGCGCTTCCAACATCAGGCTGAGAGAAGCCACATTGGGTTACAGCATTCCGCAGAAACTGATAGGAAAATCACCTTTCCAGGGTGCTTCTCTTTCAATCGTGGGACGTAACCTGTTTTTCCTGATGAACAAGGCCAAAGGATTTGATCCTGAACTTGTCGCAGGTTCCGGTAATACGACAGTGGGTCTGGAATCATTCTCCATGCCAACCACACGTTCGTTGGGCTTGAATCTTAACTTGACATTCTAATCGTAAACCTGAAAGAAATGAAAAGGAGCTATAAAATACTATCATTCGCTCTCCTTACGACTGTTGCAATTGGAACATATTCCTGTACAGATAATTTTGAGGAGATTAATACCAATAAAACCAAGCTGACGTCCCTGGACGAGTCGGGAACTGAAAACGCATTTGCTGCGGCTCAGTACCGGTCCATTCAGGCAAGCTGGCAAACCTACCAAAGCCTTTTTGCCGATTTGCAAGGTCAGTACTTTGCAAACATTGCCCAAAACTTTTCTTCCGACCGGAATGTAATGGTGGGTAACTGGCTCAATGGCGCATGGACAGGTTTTTATGGCACAGCTATACCAGCCTTGTTAGGAGTTTTGGAAAATACAGGTCCTGGCGGAAAGTATGAGAACCCCGGAAAGTTTGCGGTAGCAAATATCTGGAAAGTATATATGTACCTGCCGAGAACAGATTACTGGGGCCCGATCCCTTACTCCAAAGTAGGCAGCGGTGAGTCGTCGGTTGAGTATGACACCCAGGAGTTTATCTACAAGGATTTTTTAACAACCCTGAAAACGTCAACAGCCGCTCTGGAAGCACTCAAAGGCACAAAGGTTTTTGGTTCTGTTGATCAGGTTTATGCAGGAGACGTGAATAAATGGATCTTGTTTGCCAATACACTGCGTTTGCGGATCGCCATGCGTATGTCCAAAGTGGAGCCCGCGTTGGCAAAAACAGAAGCAGAAGCAGCCGTTGCCGGTGGTACATTGGCTACCAATGCCGACGATGCTTTCCTGAAAGTGACCGCCAACTCATTCAACCCGATGAACCAGGCCACCGCCTGGAACGAGTTCCGTATGAGCGCAGCCATGGAAAGTGTGTTGAAAGGGTACTCGGATCCACGGATCAGCAAGTACTACGCACCCGTTGCAGGAACAGCCGCTACGTTCAAGGGATTGAGAAATGGCTATACCCAGGGGCAGCTTGGCGCTCCCGAAAACAATGCGAATGCAACTTCCAACGTAGCTGATGCATTCCTGCCAGCAGTACAGGACAAAAACCCGTTTGCGATCATGTATGCCTCAGAGGCTTATTTCCTGAAAGCAGAAGGTACGCTGAAAGGCTGGAATATGGGAACAGGTACTGCTAAGGAGTTTTATGAAAAAGGAATTGAAACTGCCATGAAGCAGTGGGGAATCACCGATGCGGCGGCCATTACAGCCTACGTTAATGGTACTACACCTCCTGTTGCACTGGCCGATTTCTCCAAAACACCGGCTTTGACGGACGTACCTGTGAAATTCTCTGCAGATCCGACCAAGCAATTGGAACAGATCATTACCCAGAAGTGGCTTGCTAACTATCCAAACGGTCATGAGGCCTGGGCGGAGTATCGCAGAACAGGCTATCCTAAGCTGTATGCGCGGATTAATTCAGATAACCCGGATTCACCCAAAGATGCCGTTGTTCGTCGTACACCATTCGTAATCGGTGAAACGCAGACCAACAAAATAGCGGTGGATGCGGCGACTACCAAATTGGGTGGTCCCGATAACTCTGCGACCAGATTATGGTGGGATAAGCCTTGATGCAGCAGTTAATGTTATATTGAAAACGATAGCAATGAGGCAGACAAAGTCTGCCTCATTGCTATTTCGGCTGGTCTCAATTATTTTTCGAAATCCAATTTTCTATCATTTCAGTCCATGAGATATTTCTATTTCTTTTTGCTGATTCTCCTTGCCGGTTGTAATGATCAGGAAACCCTATTTACTCGTTTGGATTCGGGAAAAACAGATATCACCTTCAATAATTTTGTGGACGAGGATGCAGAGAACAATGTTTTGCAGTACGGGTACTTTTACAATGGCGGGGGAGTGGCGGCGGCGGATTTTAACAACGACGGCCTGACCGATCTCTACTTCACCGGGAATATGGTCGCCAATAAACTGTACCTGAACACAGGAGATTTTGAATTCGAAGATATCTCGGAAAAATCAGGGACGGGACTGAATGAGGGTTGGAAAACGGGCGTATCGCTGGTGGATATCAACGATGATGGCTGGATTGACATTTACGTTTGCCGCGCGGGAGCGCAGGATCCTAAACTGAGGACTAAATTACTTTACGTCAACAATGGTAAAACTGCTGACGGCATCCCTACATTCACTGAAAAAGCGGCTGAGTATGGCCTCGACGATCCTTCCTACACCACACAAGCCGTGTTTTTTGACTATGACAAAGACGGCGATACCGACTGTTTTTTGCTTAATCACTCCGTTCAGCAATACGCCGGGTTCAGTAATCTGATCGCCAGCTATCGCCAACAGCGCAATGATGCTTATGGGAATAAACTGCTACGTAATGATGCTGGTAAGTTCACCAATGTGACCGATTCGTCGGGCATTGTTTCCAATATTCTCAGCTTCGGTTTGGGGGTCAATGTCAATGATTTCAACAATGATGGCTGGCAGGATCTCTACATTTCCAATGATTACAACGAAAATGACTATCTGTATCTCAATCAAAAAAACGGGAAGTTCAGAGAAGTGATACGGGAAGCGACGGGCCACGTGTCGCTTTATTCCATGGGTACCGACGCCGCGGACCTCAATAATGATGGACTTGCGGACATCGTAACCCTCGATATGCTGCCTGCTTCCAACGAAAGGATCAAGCTTACATCGGGTGATGATAATTATGACAAATACCAGCAGTTGCTCAAAGCAGGATTTCACGATCAGACCATGCGAAACATGTTGCAGCTCAACAATGGTGTGAATGCAGACGGAGTGCCGGTTTTTAGCGAGATAGGGCAGCTGGCAGGAATTTCCAATACGGATTGGAGCTGGGCAGCATTAATGGCGGATTTTGATAATGATGGCTGGAAAGATATTTTCGTTTCCAATGGTTATGCCAGGGATTATACCAATATGGAGTTTTTGAAATATTCCACGGACGTTCAGGTACAGGCGGGCCAGGGTGGAAAAACTCCGACGCAGATGGAAATTATCGCTCAGATGCCACCCATCAATGAGCCGGATTATGTATTTCAAAACCAGAAGAACCTCACATTCACCAAAAAAATAAAAGAGTGGGGATTTGAAAAAAGCAACCAGTCAAGCGGTGCGATATATGCAGACCTGGATAATGATGGCGATCTGGATCTGGTTACCAACAATACCAATGACAAGGCATTTGTATATCAAAACAATGCAGAGACGAAATTGACCAACAAGTCGCTTATGGTCAAGCTGGAATCGCCGAAGTACGCATTCCTGGCTGGTACCAAAGTCACATTGTACAGCGATTCGCTCACGCAGACACAAAGTTTTATGCCGGTTCGCGGATTTCAATCCGCGCAATGGGGGCCTGTGCATTTTGGAATTGGCGGCTCACAGCGCATTGACTCCCTTCGGGTGGATTGGGCTGATGGCAGTTCGCAAACATTGAAAACGGTAACGATCGGTAAGCCCGTCGTCCTGAAATATACAGATGCCAAAAAGGCGGATAATGTGCAATTAATAGCACCAGTCGCAGCCTGGGAGCAGGTTAACCTCTTCGATTTCAAGCATATCGAAGACGTGCGCAATGATTTTCGCATCCAGACTTTGTTGCCCGCTATGCTTTCCTACCAGGGCCCGCATCTCGCACAAAAGGATCTGAATGGTGACGGTACCGATGATTTTTATGTCGGGGGAGGACGTGGACAGGCTGGTGCATTGTTTTTGAGTTCCAATGGAAAGTTTCAAAAATCAATGCAGCCTGCTTTTGAAAAGGATGCAGCTTTTGAAGATGCCGGACTCGCGTTTTTTGATGCCGACCATGACGGCGACAGCGACCTGCTCGTCACCAGCGCTGGCTACGAGCTCAATGCGAATGATCCTTTGCTGGTGCCGAGATTATATATCAACGAAAAAGGAAAATTCAAGCGGGCAGATTTGCCTGCATCCATACCTAATACGTCGGCCATTGCAACTGCGGACGTGGATAAGGATGGCGATATGGACGTTTTTCTGGGTAGCCGCGCTAGGCCGGGCCGTTTCCCTGAGAGCGCGGGTGGGATTCTGCTGATCAATGATGGGAAAGGTAAATTGACGGATCAAACCAAAAGTCAGGCGCCGCAGCTATCGCAGGCAGGAATGATCACCGACGCTACATTTCAGGATCTGGACCAAGACGGATATCCCGAACTGGTACTGGCCACAGACTGGAAGCCCGTGCAGGTTTTTGGAAACAAAAATGGAGCATTCAGCAATATCAGCGACACCTGGGGAACCTCCGGCCTACATGGCTGCTGGAATGTGATCAAACCGGCTGACCTGGATGGCGACGGCGACATTGACTTTGTAGTCGGGAATATGGGTAGCAACTGGCAATGGAACCTTACCTCTCCGGAGGGAATGACATTGTACGCAGGCGATTTTGATAATCTGGGGCGGATCGTACCGGTTATCGGCGTGACGGAAGGCGGCAAGGAATTTCCCTATGCAAGCCGGGACGAGCTGCTGGACCAAATCCCATCGCTCAAAAAGAAATACACCAATTATGTAACCTATTCCAAAGCGACACTAGCAGAAATACTTCCTGCTGAAAAGCTGGACAAGGCACAAAAGCTGACCGCCAAAGAACTCAGAAGTGGTATTCTGGAAAACAAGGGAGGTAAACTCGTGTTTCACGCATTGCCGGTGGAGGCGCAGTTCGCACCCGTGTACGCTATCGCCCTGGCGGACGTGAACTCCGATGGCCAATCAGATATTATTCTGGGAGGCAACCTGAAACAAACGCGCGTCAGGATCGGGAAAAACGATGCCAGTTTGGTGCAGGTATTTCTGAATAAAGGCGCTATGCAGTTTACGTATATGCCTCAGGCTCGAAGTGGTTTTTATGTTACCGGAGATGTCCGTGATCTCACCGTGTTTTCATCGGAAAAAGAGTCTTACCTGCTGGTAGCAATCAACAATGCGAACCTGGTAGCCTACCGTTTGAGAAAAAAAATGAATTAATTTTTAATTAAAAAGATAAAAATTCCATGATCCGTCCAGACGGATCCGCGATTTTGAGATTAAGCATTATTGTGTCCGGTGGTTGCATGGAATTTCATAACTCCTTTTGTTTGAGATTGTTGACTTTTTCTGTTTCGTTTATTTGTAACATTCACACTTAATTTTCAGCCCGTATCTTAAAAAGTTGCAAATAATTCATGGGGTTATTAAAATTATTTAATTATAGAATATTTTAAGATATTTGTTTTTACCGGATGTTGCCTGGCAATTATTCGGCTTATGCCAATTTTAACCAATTATTAATTTACTAATTTATCAAGTTATGAAAGAAAAGCTACTTAGAGCCTTAGGCAAGGGAATGATTCCGCTTGGGCTTGTTTTGCTTTTAGTTTCGCTATCCGCCTCTGCTCAGGAAAGAACAGTAACCGGTAAGGTGACAGACGAAAAGGACCAGGGATTACCTGGTGTATCAGTGACGGTGAAAGGGTCCACAAGAGGATCCAATGCGGACGCGGAAGGTAATTATTCACTAACCGCAGTGAAGGACGGAGATATACTGGTTTTCAGTTCAATCGGTTATGTAAAACAAGAACTGGGTGTGGGCAGCCGCAGTACTTTGGACGTGAAAATGGTACCTGATGCTTCCACGCTGGAAGAAGTGGTCGTAACGGCGTTGGGTATCCAACGTGATAAGAAGGCGTTGACTTATGCAACGCAGCAGATCGGAGGACAAGAATTGCGGCAAGCTGCCAATACCAACTTTGTTGATGCCTTGAATGGTAAGGCAGCCGGTATTGACATTAAAGTGAGTAGCTCCGGCGCAGGTGGTTCTACAAGAGCTGTACTTCGCGGAAACAAATCGTTGCAGGGGTCGAGTGAGGCTCTTTATGTAATCGATGGTATTCCAATGGTTAATAACAAGGGAGGGCAACCAGGTTCTTATGGTGGAACTGATGGTGGTGACGGTCTTTCAGCTATTAACCCGGCCGATATCGAAAGTATCAGCATATTGAGAGGCGCCAATGCATCTATTCTTTATGGTAGCCAGGGTGCCAATGGTGTGATCCTGATCACAACCAAAAAGGGCAAAGAAGGCAAATTGTCTGTGGATTTCAATTCCAGTGCGGTTTTGGAACAAGTATCTGGTCTTCCCAAATTCCAGTACCGTTACGGAACTGTGGGCGGCGATTACAGCTGGACTCCCGTAGGAACGCCAGAAGTTAAATCGGACAATTATCAGAAAGATTACATTAAAGATTTCTTTCAGACAGGCGCTACATTCACCAACTCAGTGGCCATCACTGGCGGTAATGCTAAAACGAACGTGTATTTTTCTTACGCGAATATTTCTTCCAAGGGTATCATGCCAACGAATACCTACAAGAAAAATAACTTTTCGTTCAGACAAAGCACGAAACTGCTGAATGACAAGATGACAATCAGCTCCGGCGTGATCCTGTCTTCGGAAGTATCCAAAAACCGCCCGGGTGCAGGTTACTATAACAACCCGTTGACTGGTTTGTACCTGTTCGCCAGAGACCGCGACTTCAACAGCTACAGAGATAATTACGCGGTGTTCAACGAAGCCAGAAACATGGACAAAATGAACTGGTATTCGACAGAAGAAAAGCAGAACAATCCATATTGGGAACTCAACAGGGATCCTAAACTGCAATCTTACAAAAGGCTTATCGCCAATGTGAAACTGTCTTACGATATCGTAGAGAACCTTAGATTTGACGTGAGAGCCAATATTGACTACAATAACGTTTTGGATGATAAGCGTTACGCAGCGGGTGGTAACTCGGTAAGCGTTAGCCCGAACGGTACATGGGCTTATGCTAAATACACAGATCAATCCATTTACACGGATGGTATCCTTACTTATAATAAGAGTTTTGGCGATTTCAGTGTAATGGCATTGGCTGGTTTGAGTTATCAGAAAAACAAATATTTTGATGGTATGACTGTTAACAATGGTACGGTGTCATTGCAGTATCCTAATGTATTCACGTTTGCGAATATGCCGTACAATGTGATTTTCAATAACCATCCGGATTATAGCAATACCATCAAACAAGGTGCATTTGCCAACTTATCCCTTGGTTACAAGGACTTCCTGTTCCTGGATATCGCGGGTCGTAATGACTGGGCTTCTACTTTGGCCCTTACCGGTAACCAATCTTACTTCTACCCATCTATCGGTGGGTCTGCTGTGATTAGCCAAATGCTTGACTTGCCTAAGGCTATTTCTCTGTTAAAAGTGAGAGCTTCGTTCTCACAAACGGCTAACGAAGTGCCTTATAACAGAGTACTTCCATTGAGCTCGATCGGCGGTGCCGGTGGACCAAGCGGGATAGGTGGTATCAACAGGCCTACACAAGTTCCTTTTACGAACCTGAAACCTGAGAAAATCGTAGCAAACGAATTCGGTTTGGAAACGAAGTTCTTCCACAACAAGTTAGGACTTGACTTTACTTATTACAGCGGCGTAAGTACCAATCAGTTCCTCGAACTGAATGCTCCTTCCGGTTCGGGATACACGAGGTATTATGTGAATGCAGGAAAGATTGAAAACCACGGATTTGAGTTGACACTTAATGCAGAGGTTGTTCGCAGTGATCGTTTCACCTGGAATACGGCAATCAACGCTTCTCAGAACAAAAACAAGATTGTAGAGCTGATCACTTCCAATCCGGACTATCAGGTAGGTGGCGACAATGAAGGTTTTGCATCGCTCATCAAAGCCGGCGGTTCTTTCAATGATGTTTACATCTACAAATTTGCCCGCAATGATGCAGGACAGATCATTTTGGACAAAAATGGTGTCCCTACCAAGGCAGCCAAGCAAACCCTCGTGGGTAACGTGAACCCTAAGCTTCTGCTGGGATGGACCAACAACCTGAGCTATGGTAACTTCTTCGCCAGCGTATTGGTGAATGGTAAATTCGGTGGTGTTGCATTCTCTAAAACAGAGGCATTCCTGGATTCTTATGGCGTGAGCGAAAGATCTGCTGAGGCAAGAGATGCCGGTTCAGTAGCGATCAATGCAGTTACACCAGAAGGCGCAGCTGTTACTTCCATTGCTCCTTACACTTATTACTCAGCCATCGGTGACAGAAATAAGATCATGGAACCTTACGTGTTTTCAAGAACGAATGTAAGGTTGGGACAATTTGTAATAGGCTACAACATTAAAAGCAAGGCTACAAACCCTGTGTTTAAAGATGCTTCTATCTCTTTCGTAGGTAGAAACTTGTTCTTCTTCTACAAAAAAGCACCTTTCGATCCAGAGCAGGCAATGAGTACCAACAATGCTATGCAGTCGACCGACGTTTTTGGTTTACCATCTACAAGATCTTATGGGTTGAACCTGAAGTTTAGTTTCTAAAAGCTTTAAAATCATTGAAATGAAAAAAATACTTATAACACTGGTATCCGCGATTGCACTAGCAGCGTGTACCGACAATTTTATAGAGACAAACCAGAACCCGAACCAAATTTCGGATGAGGTACTTAAACAGGATTTTAACCTGGTAGGGTCTCCGTTTTCGAACATGATCTTCAACTTGAACGGTCACCAGATCGAAGAAGATCTTTGCGCTGATAACTGGATGGGGTATATGGGCACGCCGACGGATTTCGTAGGTAATGTGAACAATACCACTTACTATATCCGCTGGAATACCTATTGGGACCGGGTTTATGGTAGCGTAATGTCCCCTGCGAAGCAAGTGATCCAGCTCGCGAAAGACAACAATCTGCCTATGTTCGCGACCTGGGCGAAGTTGATCCGCATTTTCGCCGTGTCCAAACTGACAGGCGTACACGGGCCGGTTATCTATTCTCAATACGGTACCACCGCTAATTCAATTCAGTATGACAAAGAGTCGGATTTGTACCCGCTTTTCTTCAAGCAACTGGATTCTATTCAAACGGATTTCAACGCCAACAAAGAGTATGTAGGATACAAAAAGTTTGACCCTTCACAGTACGGCGGCAGCATTCCCCGGTGGCAGAAAGTGGTAAACTCTCTGCGTCTGAGATTAGCGATCCGTATTTCGAAGGTAGATCCTGCACTGGCGAAAACCGAAGGTGAAAAAGCTTTGGCTGATCCTGCTGGTTTGATCACTACCAATTCAGATAATTTTATCAATTCATTGAATGGTAACAAGATACCGGTAGCTCAGATCAGTTACGAATGGGATGATACCCGCATGGGTGCCCCGATCGAATCGTTCATGGTAGGCTTGAAAGACGGCCGTATTTCCAAATATTTTGCTCCTGCGGCTAGCGCAGCCTTATATGCGGATCACGCCTCAGTACCTTACAAAGGCGTACGTAACGGCGCATACATCAAAGCAAAAGCGGACCACGTACCTTTCTCGAAAGTGAGCGAAGATTTCCAGACTGTACAAACCAGAAGGAACTTCACCGCAGCGGAAGTAGCTTTCCTTAAAGCAGAAGCCGGACTCAGAGGCTGGGCTGGCGCAGGTGATCCAAAAACCAACTACGAAGAAGGTATCAAGTTGTCATTTGCCGATTGGGGTGCAGGTGGCGTAGACGCTTACCTTGTTGACGCAACCAGCAAGCCAATCAGTTATGTGGACCCGATCGATGCCCGCAATAATTTTACCGCATCTTCGACCATTACCGTGGCTTGGAACAATGCGGATTCGAACGAATTGAAACTCGAAAAGATCATTACGCAGAAATACCTGAACACCTTCACCAATACGCAGGAAGCATGGGTGGATTTCAGACGTACCGGTTATCCTAAGATACCACACGTGGCCAAAAACGATAGTAACGGGGACTGGGGTGTTGTTCCTGCAACTGAATGGATCAAAAGAATGCCATTCGTGAATGCGGAAAGAACTGGTAATACTGCTGCTGTTACAGACGCAGTCGCCAAAATGGGTGCAGGCGCGAAAGATGATATCGCATCTCGTCTATGGTGGGATACAGGTAAAGCAAACTTTTAATATTCAAACTGCAGATACTTTTTGAAATTGGGGTGGCAATCAGCCATCCCAATTTTTTTGTTAGGCGACATGTACTGTGTCCGGGAGGCAGAAAACGTAAAATTACTTGCAAATCAGAAATAAGAAGAAAGCAGTAAGAAATGTAAATTTTCTTACTGCTTTCAAACAAAATGAATGGACTAAGTTTTAACTTCAACTTTCGGTTGAGGTTTTTTGAATCAACCAGTAAATCTTCCTTTTCTTAAATCCGCATCAGTACATTAATGACTATCCGGAACTGCCGCCTTTCCTTTTTATTGCTTCTTTTTCTGACATTTCAGCTGTCGGCTGTCAGGAGCCAGTCGCTCTTTAAGCTGCTTCCCGCCAGGCAAACCGGCATTGATTTCAGCAATGTCATCAATGAGGATGAAAAGCAGAATGTGATGTCCTACGAATATTTTTACAATGGCGGCGGCGTTGCGGTGGGCGATCTCAATAACGATGGTTTCGACGATATTTTCCTGACGTCGAACATGGGTTCCAATAAGCTGTACCTGAACCTCGGTGCAGAGAAAGGGAAGCAAATGAAATTCAAAGACGTGACCGGCTCGGCAGGAAAAGAGATTGAAGGCAGAAAAGGAGGGTGGAAAACGGGCGTAACGATGGCTGACGTGAATGGCGACGGACTGCTGGATATTCACATTTGCTATTCTGGAAAAGTAGAAGACGATAAACGTAAAAATCAGCTGTTCATCAACCAGGGTAATCTCAAATTTATAGACCAGGCCAGGGAATATGGGCTGGACAATGTCAGTTACAGTACCCAGGCCGCGTTCTTTGACTACGATAATGATGGCGATCTGGATATGATGCTGCTCAACCATAGTGTCAAGAAAATTGATAACATGGAACTGGCCAAGTTCAAGCTGGAAACCGATGCTTTGGCAGGCAATAAGCTATTTGAAAATCAGAAAAATCATTTTGTAGAAGTAACGCAAAATTCTGGAATTCACCAGTACCCGCTCACATTCGGGCTGGGAATGGCCATCGCCGACGTGAATCTCGATGGCTGGCAGGACATATATGTGACCAATGACTACAACGAGTCTGATTACCTTTACATCAACAATAAAAACGGGACATTTACGGATGTTACCAAGCAATATTTCCGGCATCTCGCCCAGTTTTCAATGGGTATCGACATTGCCGACTTTAATAATGACGGTCTCCCCGACGTCATGTCGCTCGACATGCTCCCGGAAGATAATCAGCGTCAGAAATTACTGCAGTTGCAGGAAAATTATGAGTCGTTTGAGCTTATGACCAGCCAGGACCTTCATAAGCAATACATGCGGAATATGCTACAGCTGAATAATGGCGATGGCACATTCAGCGAGATCGCGCAGCTTGCCGGCGTTTCCAACACGGATTGGAGTTGGAGCCCGCTTTTTGCTGACTTCGACAATGACGGTTACAAAGACCTCTTTGTGTCCAATGGGTATCTGAGGGATTACACGAATAAGGATTTTCTCAAATACTGGGGCGATTACAAGGTGAGAAGGGCGGTGGATAAAGAGCCTTTGCAGCTGATGGACCTGATTAAAGCCATGCCGTCCACGAAGTTGGCTAACTACATGTTCCGCAATAACCAGGACCTTACTTTTACCAAAATACAGGACGTATGGGGTATGGAGGTGCCATCCATTTCCAGTGGCGCGGTATATGCCGATCTGGACAATGATGGCGACCTCGACCTGGTGGTGAGTAACATCAATGATCCTGCATTTGTGTACCAAAACATGGGTAGTGAGACTAAGGGCAGCTCCTGGCTGCAACTGAGATTGAAGGAGAAATCAGCGAATCTGAACAGTATTGGAGCCAAAGTTACAGTGTTTAACAAAGGCAAATTGCAGTACCAGGAGTTGAATCCAAACCGCGGATACTTGTCCTGTATGCCTTTGAGGCTGCATTTCGGTTTGGGAAGGGAAATGATGGCCGATTCGGTACAGGTGGTGTGGCCGGATGGCAGCGAGGAAATGATACGGCAGGTAAAAGCCAATCAACTGCTGACCATTGAAAAGAAGGAGAAAAAGAAGGCGGAGGGAAACGCTATGTTTTTTGAAATCAATACGGTTTTTAAAAAACAACAAAATAGCATTGCGTACAGGCATGAGGGTTTCAATGAAAATGATTTTAAACGACAGCCGCTCATGCTGTCTATGTACTCGCAGACTGGCCCAATCGTGGCGAAAGGCGATGTGAACAAGGATGGCCTCGATGATATTTTTGTAAGTGGGGACCAAAACAAAAAGGCAAAGATCTGGCTGCAAAAGAACAATGGCACATTCGCTGAATTGCCCGATTTCGCGGTAGGGGATGAGAGTATTTCCGCTGCGACGGCCGCTACTTTCTTTGATGCAAATGGGGATGGTTTTGATGACCTGTACATTGCCAAAGGCGGTTACTCGATGTTTGAACCGAATACCATTTCATTGCAGGACGAAATTTATCTGAACGATGGAAAAGGGAAGCTTAATCTATCAGTACTGTCGACACCAAATTTAAAAGCAAGTAGTAAATCGTGCGTGCGGCCATTTGATTTTGACAAAGACGGTGACGCGGATCTCTTTATCGGCGGGCGCATTATCCCCGGCCGATATCCTGAGGCGCCTGTCTCTTACCTGCTAATCAATGACGGGAAAGGTAATTTCGCGGTCAAAGAGTCGCCGTTTTTCAAAATAGGAATGGTAACCGATGCGCAATGGGCTGATCTCAATGGTGACGGTAGCGTGGAACTCGTGATTTGCGGGGAAATGATGCCGATCAAGGTTTTTTCTTACAATGGAAAGGATTTTGAAGATCAAACTTCGAAGTATTTCAAAAACGAAGAAAGCGGAATGTGGGCCTCATTGAAAATCGAGGACCTGGACGGAGACGGAAAACCTGACCTGCTGGCGGGAAATATGGGCCATAATTCACAGATCAAGGCTTCAAAAGAACAACCGGCAGAACTGTACTTCGCTGATTTTGACAAAAACGGCTCTATTGACCCGTTCTTCTGCTTTTACGTGAAAGGAGAATCGTTCCCATTCGTAAGCCGCGATGAGCTGAATGATCAGATTTATCCAATGCGCAAGAAATTTCCGTATTACAAAGACTACGCGAATGCCTCGATAAAGGAAGTGTTTTCGGCCGAAGATCTTGGCAAGGCTACCCGGCTGGAAGCGAGGGAAATGCGGACGGTCTTGTTTTTGAATCAGGGAGGTCAGTTTGAGAAAAAAGTTTTACCTGTGCAGGCGCAGTTTGCCCCCGTGACCAACATGCTCGTCCGGGATTTTAATCACGATGGTAAGAAGGATGTATTGCTTTTGGGAAACAAAACGGATAATCGGTTGAAACTGGGAAGTATGGATGCGAATTATGGCTGCCTGCTGACTGGCGATGGAAAAGGTGGTTTCAAGTATATGGATCAGCCGATATCTGGTTTGTCGGTAACAGGTGATGTGAAATCGGCGGTGGATATGACCATTAACAAGGAGCGGGTCATCGTGATCGGAGCCTTTAACGAGTCGCTTCAGTTTTATGAAAACAAAGAGAATTAATGCGTAAGTTTTTATTGGTCATCTTGTTTTTGAGCCAATCCGGCAGCATTGCCAATGCGAAGGACGAGCTGCGCAAGCATTTGCAGCCCGCTGTCTTTTCAGTGACCATGGTCATGATCCACGACGTGGTGAACCCGCCTGCCGCGAGCCGTTTTTACACCTATTGTATGATGGGAGGCTACGAGATCGTCGCCCAGAATAACAAGCAGATCGTATCCCCGACTTCATTCATCAAGCGCATTGAACCCATTAAAATTGACGCTGCCACGGGTTACGATTACCAGATCGCGGCGCTGTACTGCATACTGGAAACGGGAAGGCTGATCCTGCCGTCGGGTTATATGTTGGAAGAAGATCAGAAAAAACTGATCATAGCACTCCTGAGGGAAGGGTACAAGCAGAAAAGCATTGACCAGGCCGTGGCCGTGGCGCAGGAAGTGGCCAAAAAAATCGCCGTCAATGCGTCCACAGACGGATATCTCGAACTGAGTACTAGACTAAGATACCGTCCTAAAAAAGGCGATGGTTACTGGTATCCGACACCGCCGGGATATATGGAAGGCATCGAGCCGCATTGGAAAACGATCCGCCCGATGCTCATTGATTCGTGCGACCAATTTGTGCCCAAACCTCCCGTGGAATTTAGTAAAGACACTACCAGTGAATTTTACAAGATGACGAAGGAAGTGTATCAGGTGGGTAAAAACCTGACTGAAAAAGAACGCTTCATAGCATCTTACTGGGACTGTAACCCATTCGCGATCAATACCTCCGGGCATATGTCAATTGGATTTAAAAAGATCAGCCCGGGTGGGCATTGGATGAACATTACCGGTATCGCTACTGCGAAAGCGAATTTGGATCTGGATAAAGGGATCATGGTGCATGCATTGGTGGCGGCTACATTAATGGACGCATTCATCAGTTGCTGGGACGAAAAGTATCGTAGCAGTCGCATCAGGCCTGAAACTGTGATCACTCGGTACATTGATCCCAAATGGCAGCCACTTTTGCAGACACCACCGTTTCCGGAGTATACCAGCGGACATAGCGTGATTTCAACGGCCGTTTCGGAGACATTAACCTACCTGCTGGGCGATAATTTCACATTCCGGGACGATACCGAAGTAATATTTGATTTGCCCACCCGTGATTTCAAATCATTCAGGCAAGCTGCCGAGGAGGCGGCTATTTCACGTCTCTACGGCGGCATCCATTACCGCGATGCGATTGAGAATGGTCAGGTGCAGGGTAGGGCAATCGGGCAGTTTGTCATTGAAAAGCTTAAAAAACAGGGAATTAAACCGGTAATCTGACAAAAATAATTTTATTTTCCTTCACCTTGCAGAAATTCCCACCGAATAAATAAGCCGTACCCTCTGAGAACTTTTTTCGGAGAATTTTCGGCTTTGCGTGTATCTTCCTTGCTTTCGGTATCTTTTCAATCATGATATGAAAAAGTGGAAAATCTCTTTTTTTTGTATGTCTGTTGCTTTTCTTGACTACCATCGTGTTCGGGTCCTATTTAATAGTCGATCAGGCTGTTTCCATTACCAATATGAGAGAAGGGTATGTGGAAACGGAAAATGATTTAGAGGGACTGGTTAAAGTTCTCAACTGCAAAAACCTAACCAAAGCAAAGGTCAAAAAAATGTTTTCTGCCGATTCGTTGTATATACAAATTGATTCCAACAAGGATTCGATTTTTCTCAATCGGGTAATTCTGGTTTTTAGGGATGAGCAATTTGTAGAGGTGATCAATTCCTCGCACGACAATATTGGTTGGCAACGGCTACCATTGTCTCGTAATCAGGACATTCACCGTAGCAACTGAATGGAAGTGGTGTTAAGACTGTGATCGATGAACTAAATTCTAATTATTGATTTTTATGAAAAATCTATCCCGATGTTGATTTCTCGTCTAACTAATTTTTTAAAACGTACACTATGCTTAATTACGGATTTGAAGTTGAATTGAATGCCGAACATCTATGTACTGCGGGTATTGATACACAACATTATGTTATAACATGTATCCTTAGTTCAATTATGCGCAAGGATGAGGAGACACAAGAGATAAGTATTGCGATAGGAGGACTCAATTCAGTTACAAACGACAGCTTGGAATGGTCAAACAAACTCTTGAGTGCGGGGGATGTAATCTCTATAAAAGTAATTGACAAGAATTTTGATGCGCCCTTAAAAATATACACTTCTCCCGATAAGGAGTCTGTATTGAATCAAAAAATAAAATACTATTACCGACTAAAAGAGGAATTAAAGGAATATCTTGATCACTAACCTCTGATTAAAAAAAGCGGCATCCATTACCGCGATGTGATTGAGAATGGTCAGGTGCAAGGCAGGGCTATTGGACAGTTTGTGGTTGAAAAGCTTAAAAAAGAGGGAATTAAACCGGTTTTCTGACAAATATATAGTTTGAAAAAGGTGATTTTGCCTCGAAGTTAGTAGTTTTGAAATCTGGTAAAATCCGTCTGTTTTCAACGAATGAATAAATATTTTCCCTTCTTATTGCTTATTTTTTGCCTATCGTGCCTGTCGCTAAGCGCCCAGGTGGAGTGGAAAAAGGAGCCGGTAGAAGTTCCTGATAAAGAGATATTTCCAAAGTGGAGCTTTGGCGTGAATGGGGGTTACGGATACCGCCTGTTCAGGTCGGGGAGGCGGATTAATGCTTCCAACCGGAATTACATTAAAAATCTGAAATCGGGTATCGCATTTGGTGGAGAGGCTTCCTACTTTCCATGGAAAAAGGTAGGTTTCGGCCTCAAATATGAGCGCTACCAGAGCAATGCAGAAGATGACAATAACCTGAGCGAAGCAGTAACCGTTCAGCATTTCAGCGGCTCACTGATCCACCGCAAATTCCTTAAAAACAACCGCAGCGCTGTACTGACATCCTTTCTCTTGGGTTATCAGCCCTATCAAAATAAAACGGTGGCTGGTTCGGAGCAATTTACATTCACCGGCAAAACAATGGGCTGGGGATTCAGCGTGGGGATTGAGCATCGTTTGAGTGACAAATTTGCGGTTAATCTGACCGGCTCAGCCATGATGGGCGCGGTATACCGGCTGAAAAGAGAAACCGAATTCAATACCGAAGTCCTTCATTTATCCAAGGACAACAGCGTCGATCTGTCGAGGGTATCGCTGACACTCGGGGTGCGGTTTTTGTAAATCCGGCGGAATTGTCTATAAAAAAGTAAGGGAAAAGTAGGATAAAACAGTCTTCCTCTTATACTCTAAACTCACTAAGATTGAACCTTAACCATTTCAAGATGAATTTGAAGCAATTCTGCGTTTCCCTGCTCGTACTGGCGATTATCGGCCTGGCATTTACTGGCCAGACAAAAGCGCAATCCGGAAAATCCAAAGATAAAAAACCATTGGTGGTTTTCGTTACAGGCGACCATGAGTATAGCGGGGAGGAAACTTTGCCGATCATTGCCGCCGAGCTGGAAAAAAATTATGGCATGAAAACCCTCGTGCTAAAAGCCTATCCTGACCATAATAGTGAAAAAAATATTCCCGGCCTGGAAGCATTGAAGGATGCAGACCTGGCGGTTTTTTACCTTCGCTGGCGGCAATTACCGCCCGACCAGCTGGCCCTCATTGAGGCTTACCTCAAAACTGGAAAACCAGTAATGGGTTTCCGCACGACCACCCACGCATTTAATTTTCCAAAAGGCCATGAAAGCGAAAAATGGAATGCATTTGGTGAATTTGCATTGAATTCTCCTCCCGGCTGGGGCGGCGCGGCCAAGCATACGCATTACGGGCACAACAGCAGTACCGACGTGACCGTCATTCCCGAGCAAGCCACCAATCCCATTCTGACAGGTGTAAAAGGTCCTTTTCATGCACGTTCCTGGTTGTACCGCGTGTTGCCGGACTATCCTACCAAAGGCTCAACCTGGTTATTAATGGGCAAATCAGTGAATCCTGATAAGGAAGCCATTGAAAATCCTGTCGCCTGGACGGGTACTAATTCATTCGGTGGAAAAGTATTCATGACGACACTGGGCCACCCCGAAGATTTCAGACTGGAACCGTTTCAGCGACTGGTTGTCAATGCCATTCACTGGGAGCTTGGCAAGAAAGTGCCCAAAGAATGGAAGGGCAAACTGGACATTCAGGTCCCTTACCGCGAAGCAAAATAAATACCCATATTTCCTAAATCCCACTTCAAGATTACCGATCAATGTCTAAACCCAGGAAAATCAGCGTCTCCGTTTCGCTCCTAGCATTTGTGTTGGCCATCATTGGCTTCAGTGCTTTCAAATTCAATCAGTCCGCGTCCATTGATGTTAAAAAGGGACAGCACATTATTCTGCTGGGTAATAACCTGGGTTCCAGAATGATGAATTACGATAATTTCGAGACTGAAATGCAGGTAAGGTATCCCGAGGATATGCTCTACATCCGCAATATGTGTGATGGTGGCGATACCCCGGGGTTCAGGCCGCACGCAAGTCGCAACACGCCCTGGGCTTTTCCAGGCGCTGAGAAATTCCAGACTGAATTGGCCAACCCTTCCCAAAGCGAAGGCCATTTCGACTATCCTGACGAGTGGCTTACCCGCCACAAAGCGGATGTGATCATTGCTTTTTTTGGATATAACGAGTCTTTTGAAGGAAAAGCAGGACTTGAAAACTATAAAGCTGAGCTCGATGCATTTATCAAATACACATTAAGCCAGAAATACAATGGCACCGCGGCTCCGAAACTGGCCATCGTTTCACCGATCGCTTTCGAAGACCTTTCTGCCAAATTCGATCTGCCGAATGGTAAAAAGGAGAACGAAAATATTTTGTTGTATGCCAAAGCCATGAAGGAGGTTTCGGAAAAAAACAATGTGCTGTATGTCGATGCATTTGCACCTTCACAAAAATGGTACACCGATACCAAAGAAGACCTGACCATTGACGGCTCGCAGCTTAATGTGGAAGGTTATAAAAAACTGGGCGTTCTGCTAGCCGATCAAGTATTTGGAAAAGCAGCTCCGAAAGCAGAAAAGAACCGTCAGCTTGTCCACGATGCAGTAATGGAGAAAAACTGGATGTGGCACAATGACATTAAAATCCCAAATGGAGTACACGTTTACGGGCGTCGCTACAATCCGTTTGGTCCCGACAACTATCCTGCTGAAATCCAGAAGATCAGGGAAATGACTGATATCCGTGACAAAGCAGTGTGGCTGGCGGCTTCGAAAGGAGAGAAACTGGATCTGGCGGCTGCGGACAAGAATACGACGCCATTGCCTCCTGTCAAAACGAATTTCAATCCTGAGAAAAACGGAAGCCTTGAATATTTGTATGGTAATGATGCATTAAAAAAGCTAAAAGTGCCAGAGGGTTATAAAATCGAACTTTTTGCATCAGAAGAGGAGTTTAAAGATCTTGCCAAACCGATGCAAATGTCGTTTGATAACAAAGGCAGGCTGTGGATCGCGACGATGCCAAGTTATCCGCATTACAAGCCGGGCGATTCAAAACCAAATGATAAAATCATCATTCTGGAAGATACCAACAATGACGGTAAAGCGGATAAGCAAACGGTTTTCGCAGACGGGCTGCATTTACCACTTGGATTTGAAATTGCTGCAGAAGGCGTTTACGTTTCGCAGGGAACCAACCTGAAACTTTTCACAGATACCAATGGTGATGACAAAGCCGACAAAGTGGAAATCCTGCTCAGCGGTTTTGATGACCATGATACGCACCATAACAGCCACGCATTCACAGTGGATCCTTCGGGAGCTATTTACTCAGGAGAAGGCGTGTTTTTGCATACCAATGTGGAAACATCTTACGGTCCGGTACGTGCAACAAATGGTGGTTTTTACAGATATACACCACAGCGTAAAAAACTGGAACGGACTGCCCAGCTTTCGATTCCAAATCCTTGGGGGATTGCATTTGACGATTGGGGACAGCCTTTCTTTGCCGAAACATCCAGCCCGGATGTACGCTGGATGCTGCCAGGATCGGTATTCCCAAGATATGGAGAAGCTAACCACAAATCGGTTCAGCTGATTGAGAAAGCGCACCTGGTAAGACCGACTTCCGGTTTGGAATTCGTTTCCAGCCGCCATTTCCCCGACGAACTTCAGGGAGACTTTTTGATCAATAACACCATTGGATTCTTAGGGACCAAAGAACATACATTGACTGACGACGGTACCGGCTACAAAAGCCATCACCGCCAGGACCTGGTCGTCAGTGAAGACAGAAACTTCCGTCCTGTTGACATGGAATTCGCGCCAGACGGCTCACTATACGTGATTGACTGGCATAACATCCTCATCGGGCACATGCAGCACAACGCACGTGACCCATTGCGTGACCACTCACACGGCCGTGTTTACCGCATTACCTACCCGTCGAGGCCATTGGTAACACCCGCAAAAGTGGCAGGAGCCAGCATTGACGAGCTTTTTGAAAATCTTAAATTACCAGAATACCGTACCCGTTACAGAACCAGACGTGAACTGAGAGGACTGGACGCAGCAAAAGTTCTACCGAAACTGACAGCCTGGACAGCCAGCCTCGATAAAAGCGACCCGCGTTACGAGCATCATTTGCTGGAAGGATTGTGGGTAAGCTGGGGATTGAATAAAGTAGATCAGAAGCTTTTGAAACAAGTACTGAAAGCGAAGGATTACCACGTGAGAGCGGCTGCGGTGCAGGTTTTACGTTACACAGGCCATCAGGTTCCCGACCAGGCAGATCTGCTCATGCAGGCTGTAAAAGATGAAAACAGCCGGGTAAGACTGGTAGGTATCGTCGCAGCTTCGTGGATAGGAAAAGAAAAAGGCCTGCCGATACTGGCAGAAGCGAAGAAAATGCCGCTGGACGACTGGATGATCCACGCGCATGAAGCTGCGGTGGCCCATTTGAATGGGGTTAATGTGAAAAAAGAACAACAAGCAGTTGCCAAAACTGACCTGAAAGGCAAGGATTTGATACTGTTCAACATGGGGCGGCAGATTTATGCCAAAGAAGGTTACTGCTCAACCTGCCACCAGCCTGACGGGAAAGGTCTCTCGGCTTCCGGTTTCCCGCCTTTGACTGGTAACTGGGTTATGGGTAGTGACGAAAGACTGATTAAACTGGCGCTTAAAGGATTGCTCGGACCCATTGAAGTGAATGGGCAAAAATATCCCGGCCAGGTTCCGATGACGCCATTTGCAGGTTTGCTGAAAGATGAAGAAGTGGCAGCAGTGCTTACCTATGTTCGGAATTCGTTCGGAAACAAAGGCCCGGCTATACTTCCTGAAAAAGTAAAGGCAGTAAGGGCGGCGACGGAAAGCAAGAAGGATTTTTATTCTCCTGACCAGCTGCTGAAAGAACACCCTTTGGAAAAGATGTAGGGCATTGAATGGATATATTGAAGCAAAAGGACAGGACTCGTTTCTGTCCTTTTTGTATTCCAGGGGGTTGAAATGCTCAATCGGTTAGCAAGAGAACCGCTATTGTTTTAACTTCGCGATTGAAATAAATCAATCCGATATGCTTCGAATTTTTGCCGGTATTGCCATCAGTTTAGTCATTTTCATATACTTTGTTTATAATTTTTACTTCTCCGTTAATTTCCCTTTTCAAGATGATTTTTTGCTGATCCAGTTCATTGAAACAGTTTCGAAAGGAGGGCTTGGTTTTATTGGATTGGTTAAGGAACTGTTCAGGACGTTCAATGATCATAAGGCAGTCATTCCGAGGCTTATAGCCCTCATTGAATATAGCATGACGGGTACGCTCAATTTCAGGTTTTACATTGTCCTCGTATTGCTGAACGTCATTTACATATTCTACTTTCTTTACCTTCAATTCCGTAAAACAAAGCTTCCAATATATTACTTTCTGCCAGCGCCATTTCTGTTTTTTCACCCGCTGTATCACGAAATTTCAGGTTGGGCTTTGAATGGAATGCAGCATTCCTACCTGACTGCATTCACGGTTACGGCCATTATTCTGGTGTCGCAGGGCAGCAACCGCGCTTTTTACCTGGCGATGCTATGCTGCTTTCTTGCGACTTTCACGCATGGGAATGGTGTTCTGTCATTTCCAGCTATCGTGTTTTATTTCTTGTGTCTGAAAGACTTCAAAAAGGCCGGGCTTACCGCTCTTTTTATGGTGATCTGTCTGGGTATTTACCTGGCGGGGTACGAATCGGGGCAGGCGGGTAAGCTGCCGGAGGACGTAATGAGTTTTATTGCTTCTCTTTTTGGCTTTATCGGGTCCAGCATGTCGTTATGGGGTAATGCAGTGTTATGGTCAGCGCTATGGGGAGCTTTGATCACCGGCTTTATGGTTTTCCTGACCGTAAAGGTTTTTGCGGTCTATTTCAATAAACCGGTTTGGGTGAAACCAGGTACTGTGGAGCTGCTTACGCTTTTTGGGTTCATCTTCATTACGAGCACAGTGATCGCGCTGTTTCGTTCCTGGGCGGGAGGCACCATTGCAAGCCGGTTCCAGATTTACGCCTGCCTGTCGACGGTGATTTTCTACATCCTTTTGTTGGACTACACGACGATATTCCGCAAAATGGCTGTCCTTTATACCATTACCGCACTAAGCATATTCTACTGGGCTTATTCGCATTATGCGTATACCGGCGTGGTGGCGACGAAAAGAGCTGTTTACCTGGCCGATGTGTATAACTGGCAAACGAATCGTAATATGTTTTCAGTTGAAAAAACGATCGTCAGGAATGCTAGTTTCTATCTATTGCCTGCTTACAAAAAAGGTTTTTTCACAGTACCGCAGCCTGTTGCGACGAAGTCGCAGCTTGACTCTTTGTTTACGACCAATACCACATTAAACAACGGCCAGCAAACTTATCTGGAAGACTGGCGGGTACAGCGTTTTGTGCGCACAGGTGTGGAAGACCTTACCTATTTTTTTGTTGCCGACAATGCTTTTCCGGATCGTAAGGGTTTGCTGGACGATCGGTTTTTGGTTCTAAAAAATACAAACACAGGCCAGATCCATTTGATGGGTGCCAATGCGAAAACGGCTGCCAGAAAGGAAATTTTGACGCAGCAGATATACTACAAAAACGGGTTCAATACGTTTATCAGGAAGGACGATCTCCCGGACGGTAGCTATGAACTGGGTATCCTGGATGTGAAAAACAGCGGTGACAAAAGGTTTTACCGGCTCGGAAAATCATTAATTGTTACCGCTGGCAAACTTGTACTTCGCTAGCTCCATTTTTTCTCGGGAGCGTTTTATTCCCAAATAACCTCGTGCACCCAAATATTGGTTATTTAATATTTCTACAAGGCTTTTTAGTGGCATTAAATCGTCTTTGAACCCTGGATTTATGCGAAAAAAATCGTATCTTTACGGGCTTAAAAAGCCTGAAAATGGTTCTTTTTATCCAAGTGTAAAACAAACTATATGTCAAACGAAACAGTGGTAGAAGTAAATAGTTATTCAGCCGAAAATATCCAGGTTCTTGAAGGTTTAGAGGCAGTTCGTAAGCGTCCGGCCATGTATATTGGTGACACTGGTTTTAAGGGGGTTCACCATCTGATTTGGGAGGTTGTTGATAATTCCATTGATGAAGCGATGGCCGGCTATTGCGATACCATCAATGTTACGATAGAAAAAAATAATTCCATTACTGTTCAGGATAATGGTCGCGGTATTCCAACCGGAATGCACCCCAAGGAGAAAAGATCTGCATTAGAAGTAGTACTGACCGTATTGCACGCCGGGGGTAAGTTCGATAAAGACACATATAAGGTTTCAGGTGGTTTGCACGGAGTAGGGGTTTCCTGCGTGAATGCGCTATCCATACACCTGCGCGCTGAGATCCATCGTGAAGGCAAAATATTTGAGCAGGAATTCAGTGAAGGCAAGCCGTTGTATTCAGCCCGGGTCATTGGCGACTCAGAGAAAACCGGAACATTCATCCATTTTTTGCCGGATGCAACCATTTTTACAGTTACAGAATTCAAATATGAAACCGTAGCTACCCGTCTCAGGGAATTATCCTATTTGAATAAAAGAATCCGCATCACACTGGAAGATAAGCGTGAAGAGGATGAGGACGGCAAGTTCAGAGGAGAAGATTTTTATTCTGAAATAGGTCTGAACGAATTTGTAACTTATCTGGATGCAACCCGCCAACCATTGATCCCTGAGCCTATCCACATGGAAACGCTGAAAGGAACAGTTCCGGTGGAAGTATCCATGATGTACAACACTTCATATAGCGAGAATGTGTTCTCCTATGTGAACAATATCAACACCGTTGAAGGCGGAACGCACGTTTCCGGTTTCAGGGCTGCGTTGACACGGACGCTGAAAAATTACGCTGAAAAATCCGGTGTTCTTGCCAGAGAAAAAATCGAGATCAGCGGAGACGATTTCCGTGAAGGTTTGACAGCGGTGATCTCCATCAAAGTACAGGAGCCACAGTTTGAAGGTCAGACCAAAACCAAATTGGGTAACTCAGAGGTAACCGGTGTCGTAAGCCAGGTTGTTTCAGAAATGCTCGATACTTATCTGGATGAACATCCAAAGGAAGCAAGGGTCATTATTGACAAAGTAATCCTTGCGGCGAAAGCACGTATTGCGGCAAAAAAGGCCCGTGAAATGGTGCAGCGTAAAAATATACTTACGGGTACCGGCTTACCGGGAAAACTTTCAGATTGCTCTGAAACCGACCCTAACGTTTGCGAATTGTATCTGGTCGAAGGGGATTCAGCGGGTGGAACTGCCAAGCAAGGCCGTAACCGGGCATATCAGGCGATATTGCCGCTTCGTGGTAAGATCCTGAATGTCGAGAAAGCGCAGGAATACCGCATTTATGAAAACGAAGAGATCAAGAATATGTTCACCGCAATGGGTGTGCAGATTGGTAAAGATGGTGACGAACGTGCCCTGAATATCGACAAGCTGAGGTATCACAAAATAGTGATCATGACCGATGCGGATATCGATGGTAGTCACATTCGTACCCTGATCCTCACATTCTTTTTCAGATATATGAAGATTTTGATCGATCACGGTTACATCTACATTGCCCAGCCGCCATTGTATCTCGTAAAAAAAGGTAAGGAAGAAAGGTATTGCTGGACTGAATTACAGCGCGAAGAAGCAGTTAGGGCCATTGGTGCCGGTCGTGAAGAGTCGGTGCATGTGCAGCGTTACAAAGGTTTGGGAGAAATGAATGCAGAACAATTATGGGAAACAACCATGAACCCGGACCGTCGCAGCTTGAAACGCGTTTCAATAGAGTCAGCAGCGGAGGCGGATCACTTGTTTTCCATGCTGATGGGTGACGAAGTTGCTCCCCGACGTGATTTTATTGAAAAGAATGCAAAATATGCGCGCGTGGACGTATAGCCGCTAGCTCCGATATATTTGATTGGAAACGGATGGCTGTCAATTTCAGCCATCCGTTTCTTTTTTTATGACGAAATTTAACAGAAACTTCATATACCCGAAAACAATAGATTGTTTAGATTCGTTGAATTTTTAGTTCCATTTACCAAAGTAGTATTTAACAGAATTCCCTATGCCAGGTTCCACTGACCCCATATATAGCAATGAAAAACGAGGCAAACTCACTAATCTTTTTGCTTTTTTCAAAAGTCCAAAGGCGCAAGCCCCGGCGGACGAAAGCAAAGTGGTAAGCTCTTCGGAAAAAGCCAATACACTGGTTCAGCAAAGCGACCTCATCAGCCGCGACCTGAGCTGGTTGAAATTCAATGACCGGGTACTCGACCAGGCTACTAATGAAGATCGTAACCTCTTCGACCGGCTTAAATTCTTGGCTATCACCTCTTCCAACATGGACGAGTTTTTGTCTATCCGGGTGGGAAGTCTCTATAATTACCTCGACTTTGGAAAAGAACGGCTGGACTATTCCGGTTTGCGCGAAATTCCTTTCAGGAAAGTATTGATGCGCGAGCTGCACGATTTTGTGCGTCGCCAGAATGATTGTTACAAAAACCAGTTACTGCCATTATTTTCCAAGCATGGCTTCCGCATAGTAGGCATTGATGAAGTAGAAGACGACGAAAAAGAAGCGGTTGAGGAGTATTTTGAGCGGACCGTGTATCCAATGCTGACGCCCATGCTGTTTGACTATACGCACGCGTTTCCGGTGCTGCTGGCCAAAGTGCTGGTCTTAGGGGTGATCACGCAGGTGAAAGGCACGACTTCGGAAGAAGACAGAAAGCTTTCATTTGTGCAATTACCGCTTAATTTACCCCGTTTTTATGTAATCGAGCGGGAGGATGAGCTACTGTTCCTGCCCATTGAAATGATCGTTCGTGCGCATATCAACAAGCTTTACCGGAATGTCGACATTGTGTCAACCAACATATTCCGCATCCTCAGAAACGGGGATTTTACATTGGAAGAAAGCGACGACATCGAAGCTGACTTTATCGACGAGATCAAACAAAAAATTAAAAGCAGGCGTTTGGGGCGTGTAGTGCAGGTCTATATCGAGCAAGATACCAATCCTGACCTGCTGAGCCTGATCAAAAAGCGCTGGGAAATTGATGATTACAATGTGTTCCCGATCGACGGACTGATCGACTATACTGCATTCTGGAGCATTATCAAACATCCTGAATTCAAAGATCAGATCCCAACGATACACCCGCCGGTGCCACCGCTAGGGCTCGACAGGGAGCGCATTCCCGATATTTTTGAGGTAATGCGTGAGCGTGATATTTTGCTGCACCATCCTTACAACAACTTTGAGCCTGTACTGCAGCTATTGGAACAGGCCGCAGAAGATCCTAAGGTACTGTCCATTAAACTGACGATTTATCGGTTAGCGAAAGATTCCCGTGTCACGGAGGCGCTCCTCCATGCGGCTGAAAATGGCAAACACGTGGCGGTTCTGTTCGAGGTAAAAGCGCGTTTTGACGAAGAAAATAACATCAAGGAAGCCCAGCGCCTGCAAAAGGCAGGTTGTTTCGTCATTTATGGTATTGGTTTGTTGAAAACTCACACCAAACTGCTGCTGATCGTAAGAAACGAGGGTAACCGGGTATTGCGGTATGCACATTTGTCAAGCGGTAATTACAATGAGGATACATCAAGACTCTACACTGACACAGGCTTGCTGACTTCGAACGAGGAGTATACGCATGATATCTCGGAGTTTTTCAATGTCATTACCGGCCATTCCATCCCTTCGGAGTACCAGAACCTGATCACGGCCCCGCGTTACATGCGTGCGAAACTGATCGAGCTGATCCAGCAGGAAGCCGAAAACGCAAAAGCAGGACTGAAAAGTGGTATTTGTATCAAAATCAACTCCCTGGAAGACAGGGATACCATTCTCGAACTGTATAAAGCTTCGGAAGCTGGAGTGCCGATTAAGCTGATCGTGCGCGGCATGTGCTGCCTGCGCCCTCAGCGTGTAGGATTGAGTGAAAATATCACGGTTCGCTCGTTGGTAGGGGACTTTTTGGAACATTCGAGAATATTCTATTTCCACCAGAATGGCAATCCCCTGGTGTACGGCGGTAGTGCCGACGCCATGGTTCGCAGCTTTGATAAACGCATTGAATCACTTTTCAAACTGGTCGATCCGCGGGTGAGGCAGGAGGCTATCCATATTCTTTATTACAGTTTAATGGACAATGTGAATTCCTATGAAATGCAGGAAGACGGAACGTACATCAAATGCGAATTGGAAGGATTGGAGCCATTGAATGTACACGAGGCATTTTATAGCGTCACATTGGACATGGTCATGGCCACGCATTTGTTTGTGGAAGAGGATAAGTTGGTGGAAGAAGGTAACAAAGAAAAGCCTGCAGAACCGGCAGAGATGGAAATCTCTGACTTTGAAGTGCAGGCTGAAAAAGAAGCTTCCTGAAGGTTACTCCTTATAAAAAACGCGTTTAACCCGGTCACCGATACCGGTCAGTAGTTCATAGGGGATGGTGTTGATGCTTTTGGCTAGCTCAGTAATGGGAACTTCTTTGCCGAAAACAATAACTTCATCCCCTTCTTCTGCCCGGGCATTCGTCACATCAACCATGGTCATATCCATACAGATATTCCCGATCGTGGGGCACAATGTTCCGTTCACTAATACATGCCCGATACCATTACCCAAGCCACGGTCATAGCCGTCGGCGTAACCAATGGCCAAAGTTGCGATCGCAGAGTCATGTTCAATGTGGCCTTTTCGACTATATCCCACGGTTTCGCCAGAAGAAAGGTATTTGATCTGTGAAATAATGGTTTTCAATGTCCCAACGGATTGCAGCGCACGTTGTTCCTGGCCGGTCGCCTCCACCCCGTAAAGCCCGATCCCGAGCCTCACCATATCCAGCTTATAATCAGGGAAACGCACAATTCCGGCGGAATTCAGGATGTGTTTAATGGTTTTGTAACCCAATGTGCTTTCCAGCAGCGCCGCGCCTTCAATGAATTGCTGGTATTGACGCATTGAAAATTCATTGTGCACACCTTCATCTGCGCCAACCAAATGGGAGAAAATACTGGCTACTTTCACTGCCGGGTGGCTTTGGAGTTGCCCGATGAGCCATTCAAAATCGTCGTTTACAAAGCCCAGCCGGTGCATTCCGGTATCGAGCTTCAAATGCACCGAAGGAATTTCGGAAGGATCATTTATTTTTTTGATGTAATTAATCCAATCTAGCAGAATCCTGCGGCTGTAAATTTCCGGTTCAAGTTTGTACTGAATGAGCAGGTCGAATGCCGGAACAGTAGCATTCATGACCATGCAAGGCAGGCTGATCCCATACTGGCGAAGCGCCACACCTTCGTCTGCATAAGCCACGCCCAGGTAGTCGACGCGGTGGTATTGCAGCAATGAAGCTACTTCTGAACTGCCGCTGCCGTATGCAAATGCTTTCACCATAGCCATGACCTTCGTGCCGGATCCTACTTTGGACCGGTAGTAGTTCAGGTTATGCGCTAGGGCATCCAGATTGATTTCAAGGACGGTACCATGTGCTTTTTGCTGCAAACGATGCACGATTTTTTCAAATGAAAATGGACGCGCACCTTTTACCAATACCAGGCTGTCTGACAATGTATTAAAAGGGAAATCGCCTAAAAATGTTTCCGTATCAGGAAAGAAATGCTGCGCAGGTAGTTCAAACAGCTCAGCCTGGCTGCTGATCTCGGGCCCTATCCCAATGACTTCATCAATTGCTTTCTCTTTCAATAATTTAGCGACGAGGCCGTAAAGCTCGCCAGGCGTTTGCCCGGTTTGCAGCACATCTGAGAGGATGACGGTCTTTTTCTGACGTTGTTCCTGCTGCCCCAGGAAGTTAAGCGCCATCGAAAGTCCCTGTACATCATTGTTGTAAGCGTCGTCGATGATATAGCAATGGTTGATCCCTTCTTTCAGCTCCAACCGCATGGAGACAGGTTTCAGATGTAGAATCCGATCCTGAATGATGCTATGCGACAGGCCGAAATCGAGCAGGAATACAATGCAATGCGTGAGGTTTTCCAGTGAAGCATCATCCCGAAAAGTAGTCTCGAAGGTATGCTCGCCGTATTTTCCTTTGAATGCAATAACTGTTTTATCTTTTTGAAGATCATAAACAACCTGAATGGATGCTCCTGAATGGCCGCTTCCCCAGCTGATCACTTCCAGAAACGGATTCACCGGCCTTAGTATCAGGCTCACCTCCTCGTCAATGTCTTTATAATCTTTCCTGTAAATGAGTTTTCTGACCTTGGTAAATAAACGCAGCTTCTCCGTGATCTTTTGCTTGCGGCTCCTGAAGCCGTCATCATGTGCCGGGCCAATATTGGTAAATATGCCAATAGTAGGCTGCATGACCGGTTGCAGGTATTCCATTTCATGTGCCTGCGAAATACCAGCTTCAAAAATACCGAGGTTATGTTCCTTACCGAGGTTCCAGACGGAAAGCGGAACGCCTATCTGTGAGTTATAGCTCTTCGGGCTCGCTACGACCCTTTTTCCGGGCGCAGTCAATTGTACAAGCCATTCTTTTACGATCGTTTTTCCATTACTTCCGGCGATACCAACCACCGGAATGTCAAACTGACGCCGCTTTTCTGAAACCAGTTTTTGCAATGCGCGGATAGCAGATGGAACGACCCAAATTTGGGCATCATCCCATTGTGAAGTGAGTGTACGAAGTGCTTCGGAGAATGAGGCTTCTTCCACTACGAACTCTCTGACACCATTTTCGTATAATTCAGGAAGAAACTGATGACCATCGTGTCGTACTCCTTTGATGGCAAAAAATATACTTTGTTCGGGAAAGGAAATCTGTCGGCTGTCGGTTAAAATGTATGCCGCTTTGGTAGTTATTCCTTGTGCGCTATTTCCGGTAAGGCTCATTCCAATACTTTTGTTCAAAGCACAAAGGTATCAAACCTACGTCCATTTTTTAGACTTGAAATAAAATATCATCCCTACCGTGACCGCGGCCATGAGTCCCCACACGTAAAAATATCCATACCTCATTTTTAGCTCCGGCATATAGTCAAAATTCATCCCATAAACACCCACAATGAATGTCAGCGGCATGAAAATGGCTGAAAAAACGGTTAGCGTTTTCATCACGGAATTCATCCTGTTGCTAATGGTGGAGAGATGAACGTCGGCCAAACTAGCCAATAATTCACGGTAGGAATCAATCGTATCCAGCACCTGCATCACGTGATCGTACAGGTCGCGGAAGTAAGGGATTGCTTCTTTTTGAATAAGCGAATTATCCTCCCGGATCAACTGGTTGATCATATCACGCAGCGGCCATATCTGCCTGCGGGCCATGGTCAGCTCTCGTTTTAGGGCGTACAATTCTTTTAATGACAAATCCTCTGAGCCGCGTATCACCTGATCTTCGGTATAATCGAGGCTATCGCCCAATTTTTCTAGCACAATGAAGTAATTGTCGACGACGACATCCATCAATGCGAAAAGAAGGTAATCCGGGCCATTTCTCCTGGTTTTGCCCACAGATGCTTCCAGTCTGTTCGTTACCGGCGTGAAAATGTCATCCGTCAGTTCTTCCTGAAAAGACAGCAGGTAATTTTTACCCAACACAAAGCTCACATGTTCCGAGGTAATGCAGATGGGCGATTCCGTCTCAACGTGAAGCATTTTCAATGTTAAAAACAGATAGCCATCGTCATATATCTCCAATTTGGGCTTATGCTCCGTGTTGACGACGTCTTCTAGCAGCAGCGGATGCAGGTCATACAGTTTTCCCAGCTTTTCAATGAGCACGGTTTCGTGGATACCGTCCACGTCCAGCCAGGTAATCACCGGCTCGCCATTTTCCACTGGCTTACATTCACCCAATGACTTCACTGGCTCATCTCTGAACAAATGATCATTAAATTGTACCCGCCTGATCTTGGTTTTCAGTTCAATGTCAGGTCCAATGTACGTCAGTGTGCCCGGAGAGGTCAGGAGGTTACGTTTTTTGTAGCGTTTCGACCTTTTAATGACCGTATCGGCCGGTTTGGCGTGGTGACTATGCTCTGTTTTGCTCAATGGGTGATCACTTAAGATGGAAGACAAGCAATGGAACGTGCGTATCAACGATCAGTTTCCGGGTTACGCTCGGGTTAATCAGGAATTCTTCGATAAAAGATCTTTCCCTGGAAGACATAATCAGCAGGTCGGCGCCAACTTCATCGCAATAAGCCTCAATTCCGTCCAGTATGTGCCGGTCTTCGCGGATTACGATATCACTTTCTTTGATCGCAAACTTAGCTTTGATCTCTGCAATGTATTGGTTATCAGCTTGAATGTCAGGCTGGCTATCCGATTTGATTTTAAGTAATGTGAGGCTGCTGCCTAAATGGTTCATCAACACAAATACCTCTTTCAGAATGTCACTTTCGTCGTATTCAAACTGTGTCGCATAAACGACTTTCTGAAATTTAGCCGGGTTCGCCTGTGGAGGGATCACCAGCACGGGACATTGGGAATGCAGGGCGATATGCGTTGCAGAGGTACCGATTAGTTTGTCAAGAAATCCACCCGATCCTGTTCTTCCAATCACCACCAATGAAGGCTGATGCTCCTCGATGGCTTCTTCCACAGAAGATTGCACACTGCCGATAGTCCATACCGCTTGCGCGCGATATCCTTCTTCGACGAGTTTGTTCGCGTATCCGTCCAGTCTCTTGCGGAACTCATCTTCCAGCTCAGTGGTAAGTGACAGAAAATCTGTTCCGCCGATTCCTGGTAAAACGTTTCCCGGCGTTATATTTACGTCAGCAATGTAGGGTTGGTACGCGTGGAGGATCAGTAATTCTGTTGTTTCTTTTTCCGCTATAAGTTTCGCAGCAGCAAGCGCACGTTCGGCATTTTCAGAGAAGTCGATCGGAACAAGTATTCGATTCATGGTCATTGGGTTTATTGTGAGGAAATGCAGTTTCCGAACATATCAATTTTAAGAACTGAAACAAAGGATTTTTGTCACGTTTTCTGGGAAACCGATTTGACATCCCCGATCACGCCTGGTTCGGTAGTGGGATAAGGTTCAAATTTTATGCCAGACCGATAGCGTCACCAGCGTTTTTCCGACTTATTTTTAAAGATTGGATTTTTAAAAATATTGATCCAACCCTCTAAAAATTATTTTTTACTAAACAGATATTTATTTCTTGAAATATCATCTATTTAATACAATCATTAAATAAAATTATTCAAAACATATCAAAAATTTTGCGATTTGTGTTAATTACGGCTGTTTGTGTAGTTGGCCTTAAAATGATTTTTTATAAGTTTACCGTTACAAAATAATTCCTCATTTCAACTTTCTGTATGAAGAGCAAGATTACCATTATCAACATTGCCCTGGTTACCATTGCTGCGATAGCCACCGTATTAAGTTCCTATGATATTCTTCCCTTATCCGACAATATTCTGATCACATTGCGCTGGCTGGCGCTGGCGGGGCTGATCGTTTATGCAATCCTGAAAAAAAACCTGACCACTTCCATCCTGATTTCCATGCTGGTAGGAACGGAAATAGGTTACGATTATCCGAAAATGGGGACAGAGCTGCACTTTTTGCGGCAGATCTTTTTACAAATGATCAAGACCGTGATCGCACCGTTGCTGTTCGCGACATTGGTGACCGGTATCGCAGGTCACTCCGACCTGAAACAGGTAGGCCGTATGGGTTGGAAGTCATTGCTGTACTTTGAAGTAGTTACCACTTTTGCATTGATAATCGGACTGTTCTTTGCCAACTGGTTCAAGCCTGGTGTAGGGATTATAGCTCCTGCAACATTAAATGCGACGCTGCCGAAAGTGGCCGAGCAAACGTGGCAGGACATTGTACTACATTCATTTCCGGAAAATGTAGCCAAATCCATTTACCACGGTGAAGTATTGCAGATCGTAGTGTTCAGCGTATTGTTCGGAATCAGTCTTGCATTGTTACCGGCTGCAAAGAAGGAAAAATTTGTACATGGCGTGGAATTGCTGGCTGAGGTAATGTTCAAGTTTACCAAGATCATCATGTACTTCGCGCCGATCGGTGTGGGTGCTGCGATCGCGGAAACAGTGGGCCACATGGGCATTGACGTACTTAGAAACCTGGCGTTGCTGCTCGCGACACTGTACTGCGCATTGATTGTCTTCATCCTGATCGTTTTCGTACCTATCGCCCTGATCGCCAGAATTCCGGTAATCAAATTCGCGAAAGCCATTTTTGAACCTGTATCTATTGCATTTGCCACCACCAGTTCAGAATCTGCATTGCCAAAAGCGATGGAGAAAATGGAAAAATTCGGTGTACCCCGCCAAATCGTGTCATTTGTAATGCCAACTGGTTATAGTTTTAATCTGGACGGATCAACACTTTACCTGGCCCTCGCAACGGTTTTTGTGGCGCAGGCCACCGGGACAGAAATGTCTATCGGACAGCAGCTTACCATGGTTCTTTTGTTAATGTTGACCAGTAAAGGTGTTGCCGGTATTCCAAGAGCAACATTAGTGATCCTGCTGGGTGCTATTGCCAATTTCGGGATGCCTGAATGGCCGGTACTGCTCATTATGGGTATCGACGAATTGATGGACATGGCCCGTACATCGGTGAACGTGACCGGAAACTGCCTGGCTACTGCAGTGATCGCACGCTGGGAAGGAGAGCTGGATGACGAGAAAATGCACAATTCAGATCTAGTGGTAGACGAGCCTGTTGCTACGGGAGTTTAAGTATTAATTTTTTTAGAGTAATTCATTTTTATGTTGACGGTTTACGGAATACCCAATTGTGACACAATCAAGAAAACACGCACCTGGCTTGATAAAAATCAGATCGCATACCAATTTCACGATTATAGAAAAGACGGGATAGGCGAGGAGAGGATCGATAAATGGTTCAAAACGCTGCCCTGGGATAAAGTAGTGAATAAGGCCTCTACCACCTGGAAAGAACTTTCTGACGAAGAAAAAGCGGCGGTCACCGACGAAAAGTCAGCCGCGAAACTCATGATATCGCATACCTCAGTTATTAAAAGACCACTCATAGAGGATGCGGCGGGCAATGCATTGCTGATCGGCTTTTCTGAGAAGATATTTGAAGAAAAATTCTTAGCGCATTAATACTTCGCAGTAATGATCACTGCTTTGGAATTGTCGGAAAGAGTGGTGGCAAAAAGGTAAAAATCGCCCCCCTCTTTCAGTTTCCATTTTTTTCTGAGCTCCTCGGGTTTTGCAGGAAAATTTCTTGTAGTCAGGTTAGCCTTGTCGCCACCAATGTGTTTGGTGATTTCCTTCATATCCGGCTTACAAACTGCGATAATTTTAAAAGAACGCCCGGGAAAGCCAGTAACCGGCTCATCGGAAGTATATAGCTGACTGTTCACCGCCAGTTTATTCACATCATAAATGCTGCAAATACTCTTGAATGCACCCGCTTTCAGCACTGCCGCATGCGGTTCATATAAATAGGCCTGAGGATCAGAGTAAGTAACTGCCGCATTCCGTTCCGTCTCTCTGTCAAAATCAAGCTGATGCAGTATGCCGCCAGCCGAGTCAACGACGCGCGCTTTGATCTTGAAATTCTGCCCGGTTGCATTCTTGTCTAATACAAAAAGCAATTCCTTACATTCCTGCTCATAGCCTACAGTATGTACTTCTACCAGGTTAGTCAATTCTTTGGAGGCCAGATCAATGTCCAGAAGAGGCGAGGTTTTTATCAGGATCTTTGGTGCATTTTGAAACAATACTGAAAGATTCGAAGGAATGTCAGGTGTGCAGTCGGAAAGGAGTACCACTTTTTCCTTGTTGGCGTCGCGCCGGGCGGGATCGGTAAAAATCCAGTCGGAAGGCTTGGCACCATTACGAATCGCTTCCAAAGAGTCGCCGGAATGTACGGTAATGTGGTCAGCGCCTAGCTCCCGAAAATTGAATTGGGCAGTCGCCGCTACTTCTTCCTGCTGTTCGTAATAGTCCGCATGGGCAAAATTTTTGCTCATATAATAAATGTCCACACCCATTCCGCCGGTAATGTCAGTCAGTTGCTGTCCGGAAACAAGGCTGGCCTTGTATTTCGCTGTCGCCTCGGATGAACATTGCTCCACGGACAATGCTGGTGGGAAAATAAGTTGGTCATGAGCAGACCATTCCGGTAATTTCTTTGCTGCTTTTTGGCGCGAAAGGATTTGCGCAGCCAGTTTTTTTACGTCAAAACCTTTGTGCTGGCCCGCTTTCAATATCAGCTGACTAGCATTCTCATGTTTATGTTTTTGGATAAATTCAATTTCTGCTTCCGAAAAACCAGTTTTCAAATTCTCCTGCCCTATCATTGGTTGATTCATAAACTAAACTTTGACGCACTGTTTCGAGTCCCGAAAGTACGGCATTTTGATTTGGGGTCACAGCCAGACCGGAGAGAAATGTACAATAGAAAGATTATCAGATTGATGCGAATTCATCTTTGAATGCTAAGTGTTGATTATCAGGAATATGGGTCAAATGGGGTCAATTTTCTGTTTTGCATTAAGTAGGACTAACCAAATGAAAATTATAAATTGTCACCCAATATCCTATTTCCCTAAGTTTAACCTTTATTTATCATGAGAATTAAGACCTTTGAAGAGTATCAGGTTGCCTACAAACAAAGTGTAGACGATCCCGAAGGTTTCTGGGCGGAAGTGGCCCAACAATTTCAGTGGCGTAAACCGTGGAAGAAAGTGCTGAGCTGGGACTTTCATGAGGCGAATATCAAATGGTTTGAAGGCGGGGTGATGAACATCACCGAAAATGCATTGGATCGTCATTTAGCTGATAAAGGAGATCAGAATGCGATCATCTGGGAGCCGAATGATCCCGAAGACCAGGCAGTGCATATTACCTACCGTGTTTTGTTCGATAGAGTTTGCGGATTTGCCAACGTGCTGAAAAAACACGGTGTCAAAAAAGGCGATAGAGTTTGTATTTACCTACCCATGGTACCCGAGCTGACCATTGCCATATTGGCTTGTGCGCGCATCGGGGCTATCCATTCAGTCGTTTTCGGCGGGTTTTCTGCCAAATCCATCGCTGACCGTATCAATGATGCTGAATGCAACCTGGTCATCACTTCCGACGGTGCTTTCCGCGGTTCGAAGGTAATACCAATGAAAGCGACTGTGGACGAGGCTCTGGTGCAATGTACTACCGTGAAAAACGTGATCGTGATGACACGCACCCGCACACCGGTATCGATGCTCAAAGGGCGCGATCACTGGTGGGAGGAGGAAGTGAAACACGTAGATTCCGTTTGTCCGGCAGAGCCAATGGATGCTGAGGACACCTTATTTATTCTTTATACTTCGGGATCGACAGGGAAACCAAAGGGTGTTGTGCATACGTGCGGCGGCTACATGATCTACGCGACCTACACTTTCGCGAATGTGTTCCAGTACGAACCCGGTGAAATTCATTTTTGTACAGCAGATATCGGCTGGATCACCGGCCATAGCTACATTGTTTACGGGCCACTCTGCTACGGAGCGACGTCCATTATTTTCGAAGGAGTACCCACTTACCCGGACGCAGGACGTTTTTGGCAAATCGTTGAAAAACATAAAGTAGACATCATTTACACGGCACCTACTGCTATCCGTTCGCTGATGAGCTTCGGCCTGGACCCTGTAAAAAAATACGATCTTTCATCCCTGAAAAAACTGGGATCGGTAGGGGAGCCTATCAATGAGGAGGCCTGGCATTGGTATAAGACCAACATCGGTGCCGACCATTGTCCATTGGTAGATACCTGGTGGCAAACTGAAACAGGCGGGATTATGATCTCTCCCCTGGCAGGTATTACTCCTGAAAAGCCAACCTTCGCTACATTACCGCTACCTGGAATCCAACCGGTACTGGTAGATGAGAATGGCCAGGAATTGGAAGGTAATGGTGTGACCGGAAATCTTTGCGTAAAATTCCCTTGGCCTGGTATTATCCGGACTACTTATGGCGATCATGAACGTGCCAAGCAAACCTACTTTTCAACTTATCCGGGTATGTACTTTACCGGGGACGGTTGTTTGCGTGATGAGGATGGTTATTACCGCATTACCGGCCGGGTGGATGATGTATTGAATGTATCTGGTCACCGGATTGGAACTGCGGAAGTGGAGAATGCGATCAATATGCACTTGGGAGTAGTGGAATCGGCGGTGGTAGGTTACGCGCACGACATCAAAGGACAGGGCATTTATGCTTACGTGATCCTGGAACATACGCCCGACGATCCTGAAATGTTCAAGAAAGACATTGCTGCCACAGTTTCGAGCATCATTGGTCCTATTGCCCGACCCGACAAGGTCCAGTTTGTGACAGGTTTACCAAAAACCCGCTCAGGAAAAATCATGCGCCGGATTTTGAGAAAAATATCGGAAGGTGATGTGAATAATCTCGGAGATATCTCGACTTTGCTGGATCCTGGCGTGGTTGAAGATATTAAGAAAGGGGCGTTTTAAAAAACAGGTAGCCCCTCCGGGGCAAAACAATAACTGAAACGGATTGCTACAAACAGGAAATGCCTCTGGCATTGACTAAAACCGCAGAGCGGTTTCCTGTTTGTAGCAATCCGTTTTATGTTTATTTTTTTTAGCTCCGTAGGAGCTTCCTGTTTGTGTAATTATCCTATTTTGGTGGCAGATGCCTTGTCTGCGGCGCAGCCGCATCCTTTTGCACAACCGCCACTGTTACGGGTATCAAATGTCTTCCATACCCGCCAGCCAATGTATCCGGCTGCGGCTATGAAAAGGAGAAATACAATGATCTGTTGAACTGGCATACCTCAAAAACACTTTACGATAACCAATTGTTCCTGGACGCCAGCTTGTAAGCGTGCTGGTAATGATGTTCGCTATGCCACGCATAATTGGCGATCACTTCGTCCAACCTGAAAACACGGTTGGTAGCAGGATGCACGTATGTTCTGGCCAGATCCTTTTCGTCCATTGAATTCAACAACAAAACCCATCGCAAATGCACATAGCGCAGCAACTGAATGGACAACTCTACCTGCGCCATTTTTGCGTCCGGTAGTTCGGCCCAAAGCTGCTCTTCGTACGGTTTGATCACCGGATTATCTTCCGTTAATGCAAGCCTGCACCGGGTATAGGCATTAATGTGGCTGTCGGCAACGTGGTGTACGAGCTGGCGGACTGTCCAGCCGTCAGGCCGGTATGGTGTATTCAGTTTGTCGTCATCCCAGCTGCCGAGCAGATTGATAAACTTAGAAGGCAGCGCGCTGATAATCTGAATGTTAGATTTTACTTCAGCCGATGTATAGCTATCCTGCGATTTGAATTTGCCGATCGGATATTGAAGCTGTTCCAGGTCCATTTATTTAATTTTGAATGAGAGAATGACTGAATGAGTGAATGAGTCCCCCGTGGAACGGCCCCCGTGGAACGGGAATGACCGAATGGGGTCGGTGGTGCGATGTGATTTTTAGAAATTTTCTCTGATCACTTCTACCAGTTCCTTGTGAGCGCCGGAGGCTGCAATGATGTCTCCTCCGAAAAGGTAATTATCGCCGCCATTGAAATCCGTCACGGTACCGCCTGCTTCTTTGATCATTAAAACCCCTGCCGCCATATCCCATGAATTGAGATTGTACTCATAAAATCCATCGAAACGACCGGCTGCTACGTAGGCAAGATCTACCGCCGCTGCTCCCATTCTGCGGATACCATGCGTTTTCTGCATCAGTAGTTCCAGAATGTACATATAGCGTTTTTGCTTTTCGAATTTATAATAAGGAAATCCGGTGGCAATGAGGCTGTCCTGCAAACGCGGCACCTTGGAGACTTTGATGCTTTTTCCATTACACCAGGCCCCGCCTCCCTGCCATGTGTAAAACATTTCGTTCAGGCTAGGCTCGTGGATAACCCCCAAAAGCAATTCTTTGCCTCTGGCTAAGCCCACACTCACGCAGTACACCGGTATACCGTGGATAAAATTGGTAGTTCCGTCGAGTGGGTCAATGATCCAGTTCAATGCAGTAGGATCTGGCTCCTGGCCTGTTGTACCTTCTTCTGTAATGTAGCGTGCTTCCGGAAGTATCTGGCTTAATCCTGCCACCAGCAGCTTTTCAGCCTCCTTATCGACATAAGAAACCAGGTTATTCAGGTCTTTATACTCGATTTTATCACGGGAAAAAAGTGCAGCTTCCTGTTGAATAAATGAAGAAGCCTGCCTTACAATTTCAATGGTTTGTTGTGTCAGCAGTTCAAGATCCATACTATATTATCCTTTTTCGGGAATTTTAGAAAGTGAATTATTAATGTAATAAACCCTGATAATCAATGTGATGATGATGGGGATAACTACATAATTATGTTTCAAAACATTGCCTGTTGCGCAAAGTAAGAGAAATCCGTAAAATATCAACATGAACTGGAACCAGTAAGGTTTCTTCTTTTCGGAAAAGAAGAAGATCAACGGCATCCACAATGGAAAGGCCCAGAGAATGTCATAGTTCCATTGGGTAGTACCATCGTTCCGGATCGCCCACAGGATTACCAGTATCCAGCCAGCAAGCCCGACTATGCCAAATAGTACTTTGTCCAATGTGAAATTGACGATCTCTTTCTTGGTTTGCCAGTAGGTTAATGCCAAAACGAGTACGGCTAATGCCCAGAAAGTGACCGTTGGGGTAAATATGCCTTTGTATACTATGGGTTCAGCAGTAAATAAATCGTTCTTAAAATTGACTAGCGGCATCACACCCGATGCAGTTTTGATCTTTGCATCTGCAAAAGCCGTGGCCAGATTATCCGGCAAAAACGTAGCCTGTTCAGCAGTAGCAATTTCATCGGATTGTGCACCAATCGCCAGATCCATCCCGAAATCCGCCCACGGGTTTTGTTTGAATGCATATCGGTCGATCCATTGCCTGAAACTCAGTTTTTCCTTCGTATATCCTGTATAAATAAGACTATCACCAGTCGCTGCTTTCAATGCATCGACCAAGCGGGTTGCGCAATTGTCATAGAAATATTTGTATTGGTATAAACGATTTTGCGGCAGATAGTTGGTTTCCAAATAGTTGTAAAGCTTCTGTTTTTGTTCCTGCGAAAGGTTTAGCACCTGTTCTGAAATAGAGCGATTTTCTGATCTGTAATAAGGTACAAGCAGAGCCATTGGCTCGACTGAGATCTTGTATGGGAGCGTACCTCGAAGGAATTTGATATAAAAATTCCCTGACTCAAAACTAAAAGTACCATAGCTATATGCATTGTCAAGTCTCAACATCGGATCATAAATCCAGATAGTACTATGTCCGAAGCCAGAGTACAATTCTTCGCCAGGCCCAAAAGTCACGAGACTTACCTTTGTCTGCGGGCTTAATGTGGCGAATTGTGCTGATACTGACAGATTCAGGCTCAGAAAAAAGAGAATGGTAATGGTTAGGCTTTTAAAAGACCGGCGATAGTTTGGGTTCATGTTATTCAGGATCTTCCTCAGCATATTTATCAGATTTCTTTTTCTCTTCGACCTTACCGGCCAGGATGATGACAATCTCTCCTTTAACTGTTTTTTCGGAAAAGTAGGCTATTACTTCCTGAACCGTTCCCCTGACATTCTCTTCATAAATCTTCGTCAGTTCTCTGGAAACGCATACTTGTCTGTCGGCTCCAAAATACTCTGCAAACTGCTGCAAAGCTTTGATCAGCCTGTGCGGAGATTCGTAAAAAATCATGGTACGCTCTTCTTCCACCAGGTTTTGAAGTCGTGTTTGTCGACCTTTTTTATGAGGTAAAAAACCTTCAAATGTAAAGCGATCGCACGGAAGGCCGGAGTTGACCAATGCGGGGACAAAGGCAGTAGGGCCGGGGAGACATTCAACGACGATACCCTGTTTGATACATTCCCTCACCAGCAAAAAACCCGGATCCGAAACGGCAGGCGTACCTGCATCCGAAATAAGGGCCATGCTTTCGCCCTTTAAAATACGTTCAGCAACCCTGGTAACAGTCTGATGTTCATTGTGAATGTGGTAGCTATGCATGGGTTTGGAGATCCCAAGATGTTTGAGCAGCGTACCCGAGGTGCGGGTATCTTCAGCCAAAACCACATCCACACTTTTTAACACATTGATAGCTCGGAGCGTAATATCTTCCAGGTTTCCAATGGGCGTGGGTACTATATAAAGTTTCATTTAAATTCTTTTGGGCACTAAAATATGGGGTAGGCTGTTATTTGCTTTTTTCAAAAATTACGTCAATCGCTGCCGCCAGCTTTTTATCTTTTTCGGTTACGATATCTCCCGCGTCGTGGGTGTTCAATTCAAAAGTGACCTTGTTGTACATATTCGTCCAGAAAGGGTGATGGTCCATGGTATCAACCGTTTCTGCGACTTCGGTCATAAATGCAAAAGCTTTCTTAAAATCTTTAAAAGTGAAGCTTTTTTTTAGTTTATTATCCTCTTCTTTCCACATCATTCCGTCTGTTTTACTTACTGGCATTTTGCCGGGTCAAGACTATTGAGTCTTCACAACCTTATATTCTACAAACTTATCTGGCCGGTCGGTTCGGGCGCATTTAATGGTTTCAATCACATACAGGCTGGCACCTTTAAAATTGCCTGTGCCCGTCATGGTTATTCTTCCGCAATCGTCTTCGCCGGTTCCCCGATCGTAAGTGAAATCAAACCCTGTCAGCTCTATTTGCTTGATGTTCTGGAAAGGTGTTATTTCTTCAATGTTCATTTTTCCTTCTGAAATCCAATCCACTTTCATGGTTACGGCCAGCGAATCTTTGTATGACTTATTGAAAAACTTGTATCCTTTGTAGATCCCTGTGAGGCTCTTTTCTGTAATCTCAGGCACATTCACGACAGGCTCCTTTTCACTTTCTTTTTTACAATTTGTACATAAAGCCAGACAAAACAGTATGCCAGCGTATAGTTTTAACATTGCAATGAAGTGTTTAACTTTTAATAAAAACGAATATACAAGGATTATAGTAGTTTTTAAATTATTAAGGTAAATAGCCGTTTCGCTAATGATCCAGTATATTTGAACTTTGATTCTGTCCAAATCCTTAAGAGATAAAGAAGATCAAAATCATGGATGGGAGACCCCTCCGGATAACCCGAGTAACAAATTATGAAAGTAGAATTAGTCCGTGTAAATGACGCCTTCCACTTTGAAGGCAGCGGTTCATCAGAAGTGAAAGTACATACCGACGGTTCGCCTGACATTGGCGGAAGTAACCTGGGTGTGAGGCCGATGGAGCTATTATTAATGGGCCTGGCCAGTTGCAGCGCGATTGATGTTGTGTTGATTTTAAAGAAGCAACGTCAGGATATCACCGATTTTCGTATCATCACGGAAGGCGACCGCGAGGAGGAGCCGGATACCAAAAGGAAACCATTCAGGAAGATCCATTTGCTATTCAAATTTGCGGGTAACCAGCTGGACGAGAACAAGATCAACCGCGCAATCGCATTGTCAATGGAGAAGTATTGCTCCGCTACTGCCCAAATGGAAGCGCTGGCCACCATTACTTACAGCGTTGAAATCGCGTCGGTGTAGTTCAGAATCAATAAAAGTGTCAATTCAAATTTCCAATGCAGCAATATCACGATTTATTACGCCACATTCTTGAAAATGGTGTCCGCAAAACAGACCGGACGGGAACGGGCACTATCAGTGTTTTCGGCTATCAGATGCGGTTTAATTTAAAAGATGGGTTTCCGCTGGTAACGACCAAAAAGGTACATACTAAGTCAATCATATATGAGCTGCTCTGGTTTTTGCAGGGTGATACCAATATCAAGTATTTGAACGACCATGGTGTTTCAATATGGAATGAATGGGCGGATGAAAATGGTGACCTTGGGCCGGTCTACGGCAAACAGTGGCGCAGCTGGGAAGGGCCAAATGGCAAGTCAGTCGATCAGTTGCAGGAAGTTCTGAAACAACTCAAAAACTCACCCGATTCGCGCAGGATCATCGTTTCAGCCTGGAACCCGTCCGAATTGTCGGAAATGAAATTGCAGCCATGCCATGCATTGTTCCAGTTTTACGTAGCTCCTCCCGATACGGATGCCGGCGAAACGAGAGGTAAGCTTTCCTGCCAGCTTTATCAGCGCAGTGCAGATGTTTTTCTGGGTGTACCGTTCAACATTGCGAGTTATGCCCTGCTGACGATGATGATCGCGCAGGAATGTGACCTGGATCTGGGAGATTTTGTCTGGACGGGCGGCGATACGCACATTTATCTCAACCATTTGGATCAGGTAGAATTGCAATTGAGCCGAGAACCGAGAGATCTGCCGCAAATGGCTATCAATCCTGATGTTAAAAGTGTGTTTGACTTCAAATTCGAAGATTTCGAACTTCAAAATTATAATCCCTGGCCTGGCATTAAAGCGCCGGTAGCGGTTTAGGGATTCATACGAATGAGCATTCAGTACATTTTAGAGATCATTGGAACCTTTGCTTTTGCGATTTCCGGCGCGCTTGCCGTGAAAGATCAAAAGCATCAGGATTGGTTTGGTGCCAGTTTTACCGCATTCATCTCTTCAATTGGCGGTGGTACATTGAGGGATATTTTGCTCGACAGTTACCCATTAGTCTGGATCAGCGACATTACCATCATGTATGCCATTATGGCTGGCATTTTGGTCACATTCGTTTTTTATAAATACCTGTTACGCCTTCGCAAGACATTATTCCTTTTCGACACTTTCGGTATCGCGCTTTTTACGATCGTAGGAACCGAAAAGGCATTGCATTTGGGTGTCAGACCTGAAATAGCAGTGATTATGGGTGTTTTTACTGCTACAATGGGCGGGGTGATCCGCGATGTGATGACGAATGAAATCCCCATCATTTACCGCAAGGAAGTGTATGCAACGGCATGTTTTGCAGGAGCATGCAGTTATTTATTGTTGGACAAATTGGGAGCAGGGCGTAATGTCGCTTTTATTTCTGCATCGCTCGTCATCATCGTCATCAGGATCCTGGCCGTCCGCAACGGATGGAGCGTTCCCAGATTTTTTAGGTAAAAAAATGCCGTCCGGGATGTAACATTGCATCATCCCGGTCCGGCAAACGATTATTTCTTTTTCTTCTTGCCTTTTACTGTCGACACAACTTCTTTCACGGGCGTCGCTTTGGATTTCATATCCGCCAATCCTTTTTCGATTTGACCTTTGTAAAAAGATGCAAATGCGCCGTCTCCCGAGGTCGCACCGACCGTTAATGCCTTTTGGGCAACTGGAATCGCTTCATTTACTTTGCCTAGTTTGCTAAGTATCTGTGCTTTGATCCACAAATTTGAGAATGACTCTTTCAATCCGATCGCTTTGTCAGCCAGGCTTAATGCTACCTGCAAATCCTTGCCTTTGGACAACAAATAACCCGCAGTGCTTTGTAAAACAGCCACGTCTTCCGGTTTTTCTGCAACCGCTTTGTTCAATGCATTCATTGTCAGGCTTTCCGTACTAACCGCCAAGGGAACGGGGATATTGACAGACGACCATGCGATGTTCAGGTAGGCAGTGCTATCAGTCACCGGCTCAATTTCGATCTTGAATGCTTCGTTGAACTGATTTGAAGTGGGTACTACCATAATCTTGGCCAAATCGTCGGATTCTTTGTAGCCCTCTGCTCCCTGCTCATAATTTTTATTCAATATCACAGTCCACGCAGCGCCTGAAGGAATGCTGAATAATGCATACTTACCAGCTGGTACTTTTCTGCCGCCGAATGAAAACTCGGTACTTGCCTCGAATGTCGTTGCCGCATTGGCACCGGTGCGCCAGATCTTGTTGTAAGGAGCTAATGTTGAGCTGTCGGCAAAGACTTTACGTCCTTTGATGAATGGCCGGGAATATTTGACTGTAAAATCAGTGACACCAATAGTCTGCATAACCCCAGCGCCCGGACTAGCTTGCGGCGTGCGCTGGCCCATGGATTGGGTTACCAGCAATGCGGCGATGGAAACAGATAACAGATACTTTTTCATTTTGAATAAGGTGGTTTATTTCTTGAAGTATTAAACTTGTGGTGAAATTAGAATGAAAAAATTACATAGCCTACATGAAAAGAAACAGTTTGCTTTCCCTGCTCAACTCCTATCAGCCCGAAACCGGTAACGAGAAAGAAATGTGGCAGGATACCATCAATTTTGTAAAAGAAAACCCGGATTGTTTCGAAAGGAGTTTGCTGAAAGGCCACATTACCGCGTCGGGCTGGGTGCTGTCATCCGACAAAAGTGCAGTTTTGCTGATGCACCATAGTAAGCTTGATAAATGGTTTCAGCCGGGCGGACATTGTGACGGTGATCCGGAAGTGGAACAAGTGGCAAGGAAAGAGGTTTTCGAAGAGACAGGTGTAGAAGATTTACAATTGTTGAAAGCCGGTATCTACGATGTGGACGTACATTTGATCCCCGAGCGAAAAGAAATCCCCGAGCACTACCACTACGATATTCGCTTTGTATTCGCTGCCGGAAGTGATCAGTCGATCACGATGAACAGCGAGTCCAAAGATGTAAAATGGATACCTTTAACCGAAGTACAAAATCTGCACGATTCTGAATCGATCATGCGAATGGTACGGAAGGTCAGCGCTTTATAAATTTCAATGTCCTTTCCTGGCTGGCGACTTTAATGTTGATCAGGTACAAGCCCGACGGAATATCACCGGTCGATATCTTGTGGTTGCCGGTCAGCCTCGACTGTGATGCATTCAACGTTTTTCCATTGGCACCGAGCAAAGTCAGTTCCGCATTTTTACCTATTAATGTGGAAGGAATAGTCAATATAACCTCACTTTGAACAGGGTTAGGCGCCAGGACGATTGATTTTAACAGTTCATTTTCAGTACCTAGGGGTGTGAATTCTGTGGCAATGATTTCTTCTGCTTTGGTCGCGCTCGGTACGCCGTACCCGAGTAGATTATCAGGTGCGGAAGCCTGGCTCCCTGATTTTTTCAATACATAAATGATCTGCTGAGCTGTCAGCTCTGGATGCGCCTGCCATAATATTGCGGACAAACCGGCAATGAGCGGGGAGGAAAAAGAAGTGCCGCTTCCTGCGGAAACACTGCCGGAATTATTCCCGACAATGGTACCGGCACCCACCGCTGCCACATCGGGTTTTTGAACGCCAGCTGCATTAGGTCCCACTGAACTCAATGATGCGTAGGAGCGGTCGTAGTTGCTGGCACCGATTGTGAATACGGAGTCAACGTCGGCCGGAGCGCCGATGAAATGCCAGCTTTTGTTCCCGTCATTACCAGCCGAATTGGTGACCAATATTCCGGTACGGGTTGCAAAACGTGCTGCACGGCTCACAATTGTGGTTTTGCCGTCCATATCTGCATAAGTATGATTGTAAGCATCAGTATCGAATTCTTCCTCAAAAGTGGTGTAACCCAATGAAGAATTAATGATATCCACACCCAGGCTGTCGGCGCGTTCTGCGGCCAGCAGCCAGGTTATTTCCTCATAGGGAGACTCTGCCAGGTCATTTTCAGTCCGATATAGCGCAAAAGAGGCTTTAAATGCCGCTCCTATCATGACACCAGGCTGGTTTGCCGCAATGGTGGATAGCACGGACAAACCATGGGAGCCGTCGCCATAAACTTCACCGTCGCGTGCAACAAAATCATGCGTGTCGATGATCCTGTTTTCATCTTTTAAATGTTTCAGGAACGGTACTGCATTGCCATTGCTGAACCCATTATCCAGCACGGCAATGAGCATATTCTCGCCATGAAATCCCTTTTTATGCAGTTCCGGTACCTCCATAAGTGCCAGTTGTGCATTCATGTTGCCATAGTTAAGATCCTCGGTAGCCTCGATTTTTTCCCTAACAGCAGCGACGCGCTCTATACCGGGCGTTTTGGAAGTAAGATTAGCGACTGGCAAATTCAGTTCTATACCTTTGTAGAAAGCGAGTTTTTTGATAGCTGCAAGCTGTTCCGCCGAGGCTTCTACTAATGTACCATTGAACCAGCGGGAGGAGTAAATGATCTTCGCCCCGGTTTGCTTTACAGCTGCTATATAGTCAGGATTGACGGGAAGATCCTGCGTTTTGACTGAAATGTTCTGGCGGGTTCTCCGGGTTACCGAACGTTCGGATAGAAAAGCAGTCGGCTTATCAATGGAAAATGGCGAATTGGCTTTGTCCTTATATAAAACGAGGTATCTGGGATTGCTTTGGGCCAGACAAAAAGGTTGCGCCGCCAACGTGAAGATGATGAAGTATAATAAAGATCTGATCATTGTTTTTCGAATTTTTGAATGATAATCGTTTCCCTCGACCCCGAATTGATAACTCCTTTTCCAAGGCAGTCAGGTGTATAGCAATATTGTAAGTTGATCCGCTCCCGCAGTATGAGACCAACGTTCTGCGCATATATTTCTATATACTTATTTTTGGACAAAAGTGTGGAATCATCTTGCCTGACGATGGTGACGGTATTCGGGAAATACAATGCGCCACACCGATAGGGTTTTCCAAAGTCTTTTACCTTACAAAGGCGCTTGCCTGCCTGGTTATACGCATTGACGTCCCAGGACATTCCGTCATAAACAGGAGATGTTATTTTAATGACAGGCTGGCCAGTTTCCTGTGCAAATGTCTGAGAAATTGTTTGCCATGTTACCGACGCAGAGTCCGGGTACCAGCGTTGATCGGGTTCCTGATGATCGTAGGATAGGGGAAATGTGGGCTGTCCATTGGCTTGACCGAAGGATTTACCTGTTCTCTGGCGAATGTAATAGTGCTTCGAACTAACCTGTCCGTCGGTTGCGAACCTGGTTTTTTCTATATTAAATTCCAGTTGCTGGCCTGATTCGAGCGGGAAATAATCGTTTCCTGATCTGTTAACGGGTTGGTCAGGGCCGGAGCAGGAAGTAATGATGAAATGTACAAAGAGGCATAGGGTGTGTTTTTTCGATAGCATGTGTTTTCATAGTGTGTTAGGCAACTTTTTCGCCGGGTATTTTCCGGCCACCCAAATGCGGGCATTCCAGTAGTTTATTAATGCCCGGGTAAGGTACGATCGTTTTCAGGTAACCGTAATTATCAGCCAGCGGAATGGTACTGTTATTGTCTCCCCTGGAAATATCAACATCATTCATGCCAAACTGACAAGGATGTTCATAACCGCAGGCATGCGTAATTTCAATGATTTCCTTGGCCATGGTAGTCATATAATTACTGAAACGCTCGCTTTTAAGAGCCGGATCAATGCCCGCTTCCAGCCATTTATTATTCGTAGCGATACCAGTAGGGCAGCGATTGGTGTGACACGACTGCGCCTGAATGCAGCCAATAGACATCATGGCTTCCCTCGCAACATTGATAATATCTGCACCCATTGAAAACGCCATGACCGCCTGTGCTGGCAATCCTAGTTTTCCTGACGCGATGAATGTGATCTTGTCGTTGAGATTTCTTTTTTGAAAAATCTTGTAAACGGTACTGAATGCAAACACCAATGGCAGCGATACGTGGTCTGCAAATGAAGGCGGTGCAGCCCCGGTACCACCTTCACCACCATCGATGGTGATAAAATCAGGGCCTTTGCCGGTTTCGACCATTAAGTCAGCCAACTCTTCCCACATATCCGTTTTACCTACTGCTGATTTTATGCCGATCGGCAGTCCGGTAGTTTCGGCCATTTGTTCAATGAAATCGATCATGCCGCGTACATCTGAGAATGCGCTATGGTAGGGCGGCGATACAATGTCCACGCCCATGGGTACCTGGCGTATCTCTGCGATTTCGGCGGTGATTTTACTGGCTGGCAATACGCCACCTTTTCCGGGCTTGGCTCCCTGGGAAAGTTTCAGTTCGATCATCCTCACGCTTGGATTGTTCTGCGTCATTTTCACCAGCTTCTCCATCATGAAGTTTCCCTCCGGATCGCGCACGCCGAAATAGGAAGTTCCCATATTGAAAACGACGTCCGCGCCGAACTTGTGGTAAGGCGACAATCCGCCTTCGCCGGTATTATGATAGTTGCCAAACTGGTAGGAACCTTTGTTCAGCGATTCAATGGCACGGGAAGATAGCGAACCGAAACTCATTGCGCTCACATTCACAACAGAACGTGGACGGTAAGGTCGCCTGCGGTGATGGTATAAGCCTATGACTTTGGCCGAAGGAATGGTGTAATGATGCGGATCATTACCGTTTCTGACGTGATGATTATGTGTAGAATCCAGCCTGAACGGCAGCATTGCAGGTTTGATCAGCACATAGCCGGGCTCCTGCATATTTTGGTCCGTACCAAATCCCTGGTAATTGTTTTCTTTTTTGGAAGAAGCATAAATCCACGAACGCTGCCGACGATTGAAAGGAAGTTCTTCGCGGTTATTAGCAACAATGTACTGACGAATTTCGGGGCCGATCTTTTCGATCATGTACCGGAAATGCCCGACGAGCGGAAAGTTGTGCTGAATCGTATGCTTCCGTTGCAAAATGTCCCGGAGCGCAATAAACGCTAACACGAGGATGATATAAACCCAAACTGGCACAGATGCTAAAAACGACAACACATTCTCCATAAAGTCAGCGGCTTACATTTCTTCCCAGGATGTAACTTTTGCAAGGTCTTTCCAGTACCCCGGATAAGATTTTACGACTACCCCAGGCTCTTCAATGATGATAGGGCTCACCATACCCGCCGGTGCGAAGGCCATCGCCATCCGGTGATCGTCATAGGTATGAATGGACGGAGGCGTTGTCAATACGGCATCTTTATTGACCGAAACCTCGTATAAATGGTCCTTTTCAATTTCTTTAAGCCCTGCACCCAGTTTTTTAAGTTCTTCCTGCAAAGCAAAAATCCGATCAGTCTCTTTAATTTTCAAACTTTCAACACCTGTCATGGAAAGACGGATATTTTTCACGGCGCAGCAAACTGCTACGGTTTGTGCAAGGTCAGGACAGTCGGTGAAATCCCAGCCAATAGACGGAGCGGCGGGGATTTTGGTTAATAATACGCCACCATCGGTGAATACACTTTCCACACCCAGATGCCTCATGATATCCACAATGGCACTGTCGCCTTGCAATGAGTCTTTTTTCAAACCCAACAATTCTACCTCAGCTTCTTCGGCCAATGCAACAATGCTATACCAGTAGCTCGCACCCGACCAGTCGGATTCAATGGCGTAGGGCTTAGGCTGGTATTTCAGAGGTGGTACATGTATGGTATTGGTCTCCCAGTCAGCTTTGTAGTCGATACCGAAGTACGCCATCTGGTTCAATGTCATTTCGATATAAGGCTTTGAACCTACTTCACCTTCCAGTTTAATGTTAATCCCGCCAGGTAATTCGGGAGCGATCAATAGCAATGCAGAAATGTATTGGCTGCTGACGTCACCGCGCATTGTAATTTCATTGGTACCTGAATAATTAAACCCGTTCAGCTTCAATGGTGGGTAACCCTGTTCTTTTTCGTATGTAATGTCTGCACCCAGTACGCGCAATGCATCCACAAGGATCCCTATCGGGCGCTCGCACATGCGGGGCGTTCCGGTCATGGTTTTGGACTGATTGGTAACAGCAAAATACGCAGTCAGAAATCGCATAGTGGTTCCTGCATCAATCACGTCCGCAATGTGATCGCCGGAGCCGAGCAAACGCTGCATGGTCTGCGAGTCGCGTGCTTCCGAAATGTTGGAAAGCTCAGATTTAAAACCGGTAAGGGCATTAATGATCAAAGCACGGTTACATTCACTTTTGGAAGCTGCTAGTTGGATGACGGCCTTTATAGGTTGCTTTGGGGGATTGACGAGAATGGATTTCACTTTTAAAAATTCAGAATTAAAACTAAGATTTCAATAGGTTTCAAGCACCTTTAACTTATTCCTGCCATTGATTTTTAGCGAAGAAAAGGTAAGCTTATAGCAAACATAACCGGCTGCCATGAGAGCGCCGCCTACTACCAGGGAAGAAGTGTCGGTGGTATATCTTTTATTATCAACACCCTTGTTAAAAAAGTCGGCGCCAATGTATATTAGTCCGGCCAGCGGTAAAATCGGCGCTAATTGTGAAATGAAAGGAATACGTTTCGAAACCTTCATCAACCGCACATCTTTTAGCAAAATCTCCTGATAATCCATTCGCCCGATAGCCTCGTTGATCACCGCAATACTGAAAGAAGAGTCGGTCACACTGGCGACCGTCTCATTAAAGCGGATCGTTTCATTATGCATCCTGAACTTAATATTATCTCCCGGGAAAAAGCGGTAACGATGAAAACCTCCGATGACAGGAGAGGCGTCAAGTACCAGGTATTTCTGGCCTGGCGTGGCTATAACTCGGTTGGTATTGCCTTGTTTTAGAAAAAGTTCTTCGCTGGTAAGGGCTTTTTTGGGGTCATAATGATCCTGAGACCAGGCCTGCGAATTCCCTAGCAGGAGCAAAAGGACAATTGGAAGTAGTTGTCTCATATATTAAAAAGAATGGTTCAAATATAGGGAATCATTCTTTTAAACGGGCAAAAGTGTTGCAATGTTGCTTCTTAAAAAAGCATTAAATTTCCTCCTCCTCAGGGGTTTCTTCTTTTGAAACTTTGACGGAAACACCACCAGACACCAGCATTTTCATCACGTCTGTCGACTTCGCATCAAGCAGTGTTACGTGTTCAGTTGGCACGATAAACAATTCACCTGACAAGGAGTAAGAGAGTGGCATATAAACCGCGACATGATCCGCAATTTTGAGATGACTCAGGTCAGTTTGTGTAATAAAACCGATCTTTTTAATGTCAGTGTCCTTGTACATCGTCACCAGTACAGGCTGATTGAATTTCTTTTTATCGCCGACAAAAGCGAGGATCAGGTCTTTAATAGAGTAGTAAATCAGGCTTACCAGCGGAAGCCTCCGCATGATTCTTTCCGTGAATTTGAAGAAAGACTGCGGAACAATGGTCGAAAATAAAAAGCCAAGCAGAACAATCCCGAATATAATGATCAGCACGCCGAGTCCTGGCAAATACACGGACTGCTCGTTAGAAATGGGAATGTCGATCGGGATAATGTTGTCCAGAAACTCAACGCCGGTCCAGATGATGAGCGCTGTGGCATAGAGCGGAGCCACCAGCACAAGTCCCCGGATGAAGTAATTGATAATCCTTTTAAAGAAGAAGTTTTTTATTTCCATTGAATAGGTCGCCTGTGATGTGGCAGGCTGATTTGCAGAACGGTTGCTTTTTATTTTGCGGGTAATGAATGGCCGGACTGCGCACAAGGCCGGTGTTAAAATTCAGATCATCCTGGTGAATTATTGGACGATGCCAATTGAATTAGGATATTTGCAAAAATCCGGGTTTTAAAAGCCTCACTTTTACAATGCCCGGTAAAAATAAAAAGAAGTTCATTCATTTAACGTATATGTATCAGGCCAGTTATTTAAAACATTTTACCGAAGCGGTTTTTCTTGCGATAGGATGTTCACCCGAAGAGGCCCGGCTGGCTTCGGAAGTACTAGTAAGCGCTGATTTGCGGGGAGTTGATTCGCACGGGATCGCCCGTTTGGCTGGTTATGTACGTTTATACGATCACGGGAGGCTTAATCCTAATCCGGAGGTAAAGGTTGTGTATGAAACGCCTAGTACGGCTGTGGTGGATGGTGACCGTGGGCTCGGGCTGGTAGTAGCGCCCAGAGCAATGGAAATTGCGATGGAGAAAGCTGAAAAAGTGGGTTCTGGCTGGGTGTCTGTGCGCAATTCCAACCACTTTGGCATTGCGGGTTATCATGCGATGCTGGCGTTGGAAAAAGATATGATCGGCTGGACGATGACTAATGCAGCTCCGCTGGTAACGCCGACTTTTTCTTTGGATAAATTATTGGGTACCAATCCGATAGCAGTTGCTGTTCCGGCGAATGAAGAGCCGGCTTTTGTAGCTGATTTTGCGTCAACGGCAGTCGCTTATGGTAAATTTGAAATCTTGCAGCGTAAAGGCTTGCCCGCTCCGCTCGGTTGGGCGCAGGATGCCGAAGGTAACCCTACTACGGATGCCAATGCCGTGAAAAGTGGGGGAGGACTATTGCCGCTGGGATCGGACCGCGAGCATGGAAGCCACAAAGGTTATGGGCTGGGTGCAATTGTGGATATTTTTTCAGGAGTGCTTTCGGGTGCTAACTTTGGCCCGTGGGTACCGCCATTTGCTACCGCAGGGTTCATGACAGCCCAGCAAGGTGTTGGCTTGGGTACCGGCCATTTCCTGGGTGCCATGCGCGTGGACGGCTTCCGGCCTGCGGAAGAATTTAAGAACGATATGGATAAATGGATCCGTGCATTCAGAGGAGCACGGGCTGTGGAAGGACAGAAAGTGATCATCCCTGGCGATCCTGAGCGCGAAATGGAGGCTGAAAGAAGTGTAAGTGGAATTACTTTGCTAGAACCTGTCGTTCTATCTCTTGCTGAACTTGCAGCACGCTTTAGCATACCATTTGAGAAGAATATTTAAGGAAAACAATCAAAATAAGAAGCTAAAAGCTAATCGCTAACAGCTAAAAGCCAAAAAATATGTCGCGTAATTTCAAAGTAGGGTTGTTCGTTACCATCGCAATTCTGACAACAACATTCTCATTTTATTTCTGGCAGATCTTCAAAACGCCTAATCTCCAAGCTGATACTGAGAGCAGTTTTGTACTGCTGATACCGGAAGGTGCAACTTATAAAACGGTTTTGGACACGTTGAATAAACACGATGTGATCAATGATCATATTTCCTTTCAGTTTTTGGCCAAATTTTTGAAATACACTGAAAAAGTAAAACCCGGGCGGTATGTGATCAAGCCTAAAACCAATAATTATGCGGCGCTCAAAAAGTTGATATCGGGCGATCAGGATGCTGTAAAACTGACATTCAATAATATCAGACTGAAAGAGGATCTGATCAAGCGCATTGGAAGCCGTTTTGAGTTTGGCGAGGAGAATTTCAGAAAAGCATTGGACAGCCCTGAAGTGTGTAGCAAGTACGGTTTGGACACACTCACGATCGTCTCCATGTTCCTGCCGAACACTTACGACATTTTCTGGACTACTGGTACCGAGAAATTCCTCGACCGGATGCATAGTGAATATAAAAAGTACTGGAGTGACGAAAAGGTGGCCAAAGCGAAAGCGATCGGACTGACGCCGGTCCAGGTATCCATTCTCGCATCGATCGTCGAAGAAGAGCAGGCCAAGAAAGTGGACGAGCGTGCGAGAGTAGCAGGACTGTATATCAATCGTTTGAATGCGCAAATGCCTTTGCAGGCTGATCCTACGATTAAATTTGCTTTGCAGGACTTTGCAATCAAACGGATATTGAACGGGCATCTTCTAACCAAATCTCCGTACAATACTTATATCAATACCGGCCTGCCTCCTGGCCCGATCCGTGTAGCTGACTTCAATTCGCTGGATGCGGTACTCAACTACGACAAGCACGATTACATTTATATGTGTGCCAAAGCGGACTTTTCGGGTTACCACGCTTTTGCCACAAACTATACCGATCACCTCGCCAATGCCCGTTTGTACCAGGCAGAGTTGAACCGGCGTAAAATCATGAAATAATCATGTTTAGCTACGAAGTGAAGGGGGTTAGGGTGCGATATGCAGATACTGACCAAATGGGATACGTGTATTACGGAAATTATGCCCGGTACTACGAAATAGGTAGGGTTGAGGCATTGCGGAGTCTCGATTTTCATTACAAAGTGATGGAGGACGAGGGAGTCATGATGCCCGTTTACGAAAATAGGTCGCGGTACCTGAAACCTGCCCGGTATGATGATGAACTAAGCATCCGAGTAACGTTGCATGAAATGCCAGGTATAAGAGTCGTTTTTCATTACGAGATCCGTAACCAGAACGACGTGCTGCTGAATACCGGCGAAACGACATTGGTTTTTCAGCGTCGCGACAATGGGAAGTTGTGTGTGGCGCCGGAAAAATTGCTTAACAAGCTGAAACCGTATTTTGAAATCAAGGAGTAACCCAACAGGACACACTATGCTTGAAAAACTGTTGAAAAACCGCCATATCAAGCGACTTATCATTTGGCTACAGCAAACGATGCTGCTCAAAGGGACAGTTTCCCTGTATGATGTTCTGGTCAATCTGGTAAAAAGTAACCGGAAATATGATATCGATCAGCGGGCATCGGCGGTGGCTTACAGTCTTACATTGGCATTATTTCCAGCCATTATCTTCCTTTTTACGCTCATTCCCTACATCCCGATCGAGCATCTGGATATGCAGATCATGGAGTTGCTGCGGGAGAATATTCCTAGAGGAATTTATGACGATGCCGATCAAACGATCATTGATATTGTAAGCAGACCACGGAAAGGCGTATTGTCCCTCGGTTTTATATTTGCGATGATCGCTTCTACCAACGGAATGATGTCGTTGATGCGCTCTTTTGACATGGTTTATGAGGATCAGGAAACACGTGGATTTCTAAAAATCCGCGGCATTGCGATTTTACTGACATTGCTCCTGCTAGTTGTCCTTTTTCTTTCAGTTATTCTTCTGATCGTGGGGGACGCCGTCATGAACCTGGTCAACGACTGGCACATTTTCAAGGACAATTGGCTGATTAACCTGCTGAATATTACCCGCTATGTAGTCAGTTTCGGGTCATTAATGCTGACCATTTCAATCATTTACCGATTTGCGCCGTCTCATGGTCGGCAGCTTGCTTTTGTTAATGCTGGTTCCATGGTCGCCTCTGTTTTAATACTTGCAGCGACGTACGGATTTTCATTTTATTTGTCAAGATTCAGCTCATACAACAAGCTTTACGGATCCATTGGTACGATGATCGCCCTCATGATCTGGCTTTATCTGCTCGCTTTTGTAATCATACTTGGCTTCGAAATCAATGCCAGCATTATCGCTGCAACCAGGATCAAGAAAGTAGCTAAGGGGTAACTTGCCGCTAAATAACTATCTCAGTAACTTCATTTTATTGTTCCTAGCTTTGTGCTTTGAGGCGTATAAATAATAACAAACGCCTTCGTGAGATTGGAATTCGCATTACTGCGTGTTGAAATGAAAGCATTGGAAAAGCCATTGGTTACCGTGATCCTGACCACTTATAATCAGGAAAAATACATAGAGGAAACACTCACTTCAGTATTTTATCAGACATATCCCTACATTCAGCTCATTGTTGTCGACAATGCCAGCACCGATCGTACGCTAGCGGTTATTGAACGTTTTAAAGCATCAGCTCCTGCGTTTCAGATCATCCGAAACAAGACTAATGACGGTTTGTGCAAGGCGTTTAATCAAGGGCTTAGCATTGCCAACGGCAAATACATGATCGACCTCTCCGGAGACGATATCATGATGGCCGACCGGATCGAAAAGCAGGTTGAGACTTTTGAAAAACTACCGGACGAATTTGCTGTGGTATTCTCAAATGCAATCTACATTGATCAAAAAGGTTCTCGGCTCCACAATCACTACGCGGTGGATGCGCGTGAAAAAACACTTATTCCAGTTCCTTCGGGGGATGTTTACAAAAATATCCTGGAAAAATATTTCATTTGTACGCCCACTATGATGATGAGGACAGCGGCCCTTAATCAAATGGGTGGCTACGATGAAAGTTTAATGTTCGAGGATTTCGATTTCTGGATCCGTTCTTCTGTTCTCTTCAAATACTATTACCTCGATGAGATTCTTACCCAAAAAAGAATCCATCCTTCTTCACTCTCCACCAAAGTTTATCAAAAAGGCAGCGGTATACTGGCTTCTTATTATGCCGTCTGCAACAAGGCGTACGATCTCAATCGTGACCAGCAGGAATTTGATCTTTTAGCAGCGCGAATCCGTACATTTATCAGGAAATGTCTGTATGCCCAGGAGTTCGAGCTGGCGATCCGTTTTCGCAGATTGCTGAACTATATCGAGAACCCCGGATGGCAGACAGAGGTGATCGTTTTTATGTGCAGGCTGCATCTTCCGCTGAATTTTGCTTACCGGTTTTACATCAAAAATTTAAAAAAAGCGTTAACTCAGGAAGGATTTAGCTTTTAGAATTGTTATTTCAAAAAGTTATTTAGTTCCTATGCCCGCTGAGTTCATTAAAATTTACCCGCAAAACCCTGATGAGAGAAGAATTCGTCAGGTAGTTGATTGTCTGAAAAACGGTGGTTTGGTGATTTATCCTACTGACACGGTTTATGGCTTGGGCTGCGACATTTACAATTCGCGAGCTGTTGAAAAAATAGCCCGGATAAAAGGAATTAAGCCTCAAAAAAATGACTTTTCCTTCATTTGCTACGACCTGAGCCACATTTCTGATTATGCGAGAGTAGGTAACGCTGCATTCAAGATCATGAAGAGAGTTTTGCCAGGTCCCTATACTTTTATTTTGGAAGCAACAAGCAATGTGCCCAAACTGCTTAACACCAATAAAAAGACAGTAGGTATCCGTGTGCCAGGCAACCTTATTCCTCGGTTGATCGTAAAAGAATTAGGTAATCCTATCGTTACTACGTCGATCAGGGATGATGACGAAATTGTCGAGTATTCGACTGATCCTGAGCTTATTTATGAGAAATTTCAGCATCAGGTCGACATGGTCATCGACGGTGGGTTCGGTGGTAATGTTGCCTCAACGATTGTGAAGGCCGACACAGATAATTTTGAAATAATCAGGGAAGGGTTAGGTGACATTAGCGTTTTTTTATGAGACGAAAATTGTAATGATCTAAGTTGGTTTTGAACAATGCTGACCACAGAAAATAATTATTATAAATTTTTTGATAATATCATAAGGCTTTACCATATTTGATAGTGCCAGAATTAGTGAATATTAATGGTCAGTCCGGTGAAGTAAGGATTGAATTGCAGTATATGCCCTGTTTGGAGTATTTTACATGTTTATTGCAGTACGGCCGGATTTATATTGATGTGGATGAGCGGTATGTGAAGCAGACTTATAGAAACCGGTGCAGCGTGCTTACTGCGAATAAGATTGACACATTAACGGTACCTGTAAAAGGATACGACGCAGCCAGCCCCACAAAAGACATATTGATTGATTACAACCAGGATTGGACGAGGCGTCACTTGGGTTGTTTGAAATCCGCCTACGGAAAATCTCCGTTCTACGAATTTTATGCACCCGAATTCATCCGGATATACGAAAAGAAATTACCTTATCTGGTAGATCTGAATTATGAATTATTGACAATTTGTCTTAGATTGGTAGGTATAAAGAAAGATTTAAGGTACAATTTGTCAGGTGAGTTGGAAGGCAAAATTGACGTTGTAAATGATATGTCGCTTATTAACAACAAGAAAAGCCAGAATTCTAATAAATATTACCAGTCAGTACCTTATTACCAGACCTTCGGGAATGATTTTGTGAGTAACCTAAGTATTGTCGATTTACTTTTTAATATGGGGCCCGAAGCAAAGAGTGTTTTGTCAAGATCCTGTAAGTCTCAATAGAGCTATTTTGAACAAACAAGGATCAAGTAGCGTTTAGAATTTTAAAACACTTTTTATTGCTACACAATGGAAGCAAAATTTTCGAATAGAGTGAAAGAAGTAATCTCGATGAGCCGGGAAGAGGCCCTCCGTCTCGGACATGATTACATTGGTGCGGAACACTTGTTACTTGGAATGATCCGTGAGGGTGATGGAGTGGCGATTGGCTTACTTAAAAAACTAGGCGTATCCCTGGACGATGTTCGTCAGACGATCGAACAGGCTACCAAAGGTGCCGCCACCAATAATGTTAAAAATTTACAAAATATACCGCTGACCAGGCAGTCGGAAAAAGTTTTGAAAATTACTTATCTGGAAGCAAAAATATTCAAAAGTACCCTTATCGGTACTGAGCATTTGCTCCTTTCCATATTGCGGGATGAAGACAATGTTGGCACCCAGATACTTCATAAATTTAATGTTAACTACGAAGTCATCAAAGAAATGTTAGAATATCAATCATCAGGATCCAGACCCCATATGGGACCGGAGACCGAAGACGGAGATGATGAAGCAAGAGGTGGCATGTTTGGAGGGGGAAGTGGCTCCGCATCAGGAAAAGAATCAAAAGGCGCTGAGAAGTCTCGCACGCCAGTATTGGATAATTTTGGCCGGGATTTGACCAAAATGGCCGAGGTCGGCAAGCTTGACCCAATCGTAGGACGTGAAAAAGAAATTGAGCGTGTTGCCCAGATCCTTAGCCGTCGTAAGAAAAACAATCCTATTTTGATCGGTGAGCCAGGTGTTGGTAAAACTGCTATCGCAGAAGGCCTTGCCCTGAGAATCGTGCAGAAAAAAGTGTCCCGCGTTCTTTTTGGAAAGCGTGTCGTAACACTAGACTTAGCTTCATTAGTTGCCGGAACAAAATACCGTGGACAGTTTGAAGAGAGAATGAAAGCCGTGATGAACGAGCTGGAAAAATCTCCCGACGTCATTTTATTCATAGACGAGCTTCATACGATCGTAGGCGCCGGTGGGGCTTCCGGATCACTGGATGCTTCCAACATGTTTAAACCAGCATTGTCTCGCGGAGAGATTCAATGTATCGGTGCTACTACATTGGACGAATATCGCCAGTACATCGAGAAGGACGGAGCATTAGCACGTCGTTTCCAAATGGTAATGGTGGATGCAACTTCCATTGAAGAAACCATTCAGATTCTTGAAAACATCAAGGATAAATATGAAGAGCATCACCATGTAAACTATACTGCCGAGTCAATTAGTACCGCGGTGAAATTGTCTGAACGTTACATTACAGATCGTTTCCTTCCCGATAAAGCGATCGACGTATTGGATGAGGTAGGAGCGAGGGTTCACATCAGCAACATTACTGTTCCTGAAGACATTCTGGTTTTGGAGGAACAAATCGAGAATATCAAGCAGGAAAAGAACAGGGTTGTAAAAAGCCAGAAATACGAAGAAGCAGCGCAGCTGAGAGATCGTGAGAAGAAATTGATCGATCAGCTTGACCGTGCTAAACTGGCGTGGGAAGAAGAAACTAAGCAAAAACGTTACACCGTTACTGAACATAATGTTGCTGAGGTAGTTGCGATGATGACGGGGATACCCGTTACCAACGTGTCCATGGACGAAGGCAAGAAATTGCTGAACATGGCCGACGAGCTGAAAGCGAAGGTAATCGGTCAGGATCCGCCTATCGAGAAGTTGACCAAAGCCATTCAGCGGACCAGGGTTGGGCTGAAAGATCCTAAAAAACCAATTGGCTCATTCATATTCCTTGGACCAACCGGTGTAGGTAAAACGGAACTTGCTAAGGTGTTATCTACTTATCTGTTTGATAAAGAGGATTCATTGGTTCGGATCGATATGAGCGAGTACATGGAGAAATTCAGCGTATCTCGTTTGGTAGGAGCCCCTCCGGGATATGTCGGTTACGAAGAAGGTGGTCAGTTGACTGAAAAAATTCGTCGTAAACCATACAGCGTGGTGCTTTTGGATGAAATCGAAAAAGCGCACCCGGATGTTTTCAATATCCTGTTGCAGGTTTTGGACGACGGTATCCTGACGGACGGCTTAGGTCGCAGGGTCGATTTCAGAAATACGATCATCATCATGACATCTAACATTGGTGCACGTGATTTGAAAGATTTCGGATCTGGGATCGGTTTCTCTACCAAAGCGAAAAATGAAAATCAGGACGATATTATGAAAGGCACCATTCAAAGTGCGCTTCGTAAAGCATTCTCTCCTGAATTCCTGAACCGTTTGGATGACGTGATTGTGTTCAACTCGCTACAACGTGAAGATTTGCACAGAATCATCGATATATCCCTCGGTAAGCTGTTCAACCGTGTGAAAGGATTAGGATACGAAATAGAATTGACCGTACCTGCGAAAGATTTCCTTTCTGAAAAAGGATACGATCCACAATACGGAGCTCGTCCATTAAACCGGGCGATCCAGAAATACCTGGAAGATCCCGTAGCTGAGGAAATACTAAAAGGTGATTTGCGTGAAGGCGATGTCCTCGTTGCGAATCATGAAGAGAACAGTGAACAATTGGTGATCAGTGTTCGTAAAAAAGAAGAAGAATTGGCCAATTAATAGGCTAATCTTTTAAAGGTAGCAATGCTTGAAGAGGCGGGTCATTTGATCTGCCTCTTTTTTGTTAACATTCGTTGGCAAGAAATGAATACACTTTTTACTAAATAGTCGTTATGATTTAGTTTATATTTAGCCCAAGAAAATTATTATATCAAATGGGGATAAAATTCAGGAATGCCAAGATTTTTACGATTCTAAGCTTTCTTTTAGGCTTTAATAATTTACAAGCTCAGAAACTTTCCTCCGGTCCGCAAGTCCTTACTTTTTACTCTGATGCTGACGATACAGAACAGCCATATGGACTTTATCTTCCCAAGAATTTTGATGAAAACAAGAAATATCCGTTGGTAATCATGCTCCACGGAGCTGGTTCAAATCACCGGCTTGCATTGAAACGTGTTTTTGGTAAAAGCAATGCTGAAGGCGAAACGGATGTGGAAGCGAGTCGGTATTTTCAGCAGTGGGACGACGTCGATTTTATCGTTGCATCGCCATATGCGAGAGGCACAGCCGGGTACCAGGGCATTCCGGAGGAGGACGTTTATGGTGTTCTGGATGATGTTAAGAAACGTTTCAAAATTGATGAGAACAAGACGTATCTAACCGGCTTGTCAATGGGCGGTGGAGGAACGCTTTGGATTGGTCTCACGCGTCCTGATATTTGGGCTGCCATTGCACCGGTGTGCCCTGCACCTCCGGAGGGAACATTTGATCTCGCTTCTAATGCATTGAATTTTCCGGTACACTTTTTTCATGGCGATGCAGATCCGGTTGTTCCCGTTGACGGAACGCGAAAATGGGTGCAGCATTTGCAGGATATTGGCGTTGAAGTAAGTTACAAGGAATTTGTGGATGTGAAGCACGACAGCTGGGTAAGTGCTTATGACAACGAGTTTATATTTGAATGGTTCGGTCATGCGGAGCGAAATCCTTATCCGGACCGTGTCAAATTTGTAAGTAAGCAGTACAAATACAACAAGGCGTTCTGGGTGCGGTTTGATAAGATGACCCCAGGAAGTCTGGCTGAAATAGATGCTAATCTGAACAAGCCGAATGCTGCGACCATTACTACGAAAAACCTTGCAGCTTTTACGGTTAACTTGAAAGGGCATCCGAAATTTAATGCTGCTTCTAATATCACTTTTACCATTGATGGAAAAGCGGTGACTGCAAAAACCGACAGTTCTCTGTCTTTTGTCAAGAATAACAATGTTTGGGCTGTCGCCAGTAACCCTATTGCAACTGGGTTGGTGAAGAAAAAAGGAGCAGAGGGGCCCATTTATGATGCATTCTCAACGCGCCATGTGTATGTGTACGGCACGGCTGATAATCCATCGCCAGAGGAACTTAATAGGCGTTTGGACATTGCAAATTTGGCTGCCGACTGGTCGCATTACCGCGGGCCATTCCTGGGGCGGATAATGTTTTTCCCAAGAGTTGTTTCAGATAAAGAAGTTCGTCCGAGCGATATTGAAAGTAGTAACCTTATCCTTTTTGGTACCAAAGAAACCAATGCTGTGATTGCGAAGTATGCGGATAAGCTGCCGTTACACATGAATCCGGCGGATAAGGCGCATGGATTGTTTTACATTTTTCCTGTCGAGAAGCACTATGTGGCTGTGAATTCAGGTTTGCCATGGTGGAGTGGGGCGGAGGACAAAGGTTTCCCGTTTGTCTCGGTTATGCACCGTAAACTTCCCGAATTCAAGGACATTTTGTTATTTAAGGATTCGTCAACCAATGTCATTGTAGATGGGAATTTCTCAGAAAATTGGAAGATCACTGAGGATGTGAAAACTAAACTTTCCGGATCAGGAGCCATTACAATTACCAAATAATAATAACCAACCCCAAATTTTTATACAATCAAATGAATCACAACGAGAAGATTTCAAGGAAATCATTCATAAAGGCGGGTGCTTTTATGTTAGCAGCTCCAATGCTTTCAAAGTTAGATTTGACTTCAAAAGCGCCTTCTAAAATCGGTTTGCAACTTTATACGCTGAGAGCAGACCTTGCTAAAGATTTGGAAGGCACATTGAAAAAAGTAGCAGCAATCGGCTATAAGGAAGTTGAGCTTTTTGGATATAATGATGGGAAATTCTTTGGCAAAACTCCAAAGGAATTTAAGGCCATCTTGGGCGGCCTGGGACTGGCTCCCGTAAGCGGGCATTATGGCGCTGGCGTTCAGAATAAGACTACGAAAGGAACACTGAGCAACGATTGGCAGAGAGCTGTGGATGACGCGGCGGAGCTGGGGCAGAAGTATGTAAACTGTGCGTACCTGACGGACGAAGAAAGAAAATCCATTGAAGATTACAAAAAGTATGTAGACCTGTTCAACAAATCCGGCGAGGTTGCTAAAAAGGCTGGGCTACAGTTTGGATACCATAACCATGATTTTGAATTCAAGAAATTAGATGGGCAGCTTCCTTATGATTTGATCGCAAGTACCGATCCAAAGCTGGTGAAGCTGGAACTGGATCTTTATTGGATCGTGAAGGCTGGTCTGGACCCTGTTGATCTTTTCAAAAAATATCCGGGCCGTTTCCCATTGTGGCACGTGAAGGATATGGACAAAACCGACAAATCGTTTGCCGAAGTAGGAACTGGATCCATTGATTTCAAGAAGATCTTCGATCATCGCAAACTAGCTGGACTGACCCATTTCTTTGTAGAGCAGGATGTCGCCAAGATACCAGCTATTGAAGCAATCGACATTAGTTTCAAGAATGTTACCAAGATGAAGGTTTAACATTTAGCTGCAATAAAAAAAGACCTGGCCGCATAGCAGCCGGGTCTTCCAAATTATGCAGATAAAAATATCAGTTTACTAACTGTAATTTAAGTTCGTTAAGGCGGCTTTTCAGCGAAGCGTCGATCTGGCGGTCATCGATACGAAGAACGTAACCTCCGATCAGGCTTGGATCCACTTTTTCCGCAAGCTGCACAGTTCTGCCGGTTGCCGAAGTAACAATGTCAGTGAATTGTTTGCGCAGCTCATCTGTAAGCGGGGTAGTAGTTACCACAGTCGCTTTCTGAATTCCTTGATTAATGTTATAAGCTTTGATGAATTCTGCGGCGATTTCATCCAGAATAGCCTCTCTATTTTTTCTTGTGATAATTTTGAAAATGGCGTAGGAAACAGCATTAACGCGGGCTTCAAAAAGTGCCTTTAAAATGCCCGCCTTTTTTTCGTGACGTACAACAGGGCTTTTCAATGCAAGCATCAGGCCTCTGTTTTTATCAGCTGTATCTTTGAACAAAACCATGTCCTGATAAACCGCTTCCAGAACATCTTGTTCTTTGGCAAGATCGATTAGTGATTTTGCATATCTGGCAGCTACAATGCTTACTGACATCGGAAATTAAATTTAAATACCTTTTAATTAAGACGTGCAGATGAAGCAAGTTCTGCGATCAATTTTTCCTGGGCTTCTTTGTCTTTCAATTCACGGTTCAGAACTTTCTCTGCGATTTCCAATGAAAGTGTCGCAACTTCTTTTCTGATCTTGGCCACGGCTACCTGCTGTTCATTGCGGATCGCTTCACGTGCGCTTTCAATCATCTTTTGTGCTTCTACTGATGCTTTGTCTTTGGATTCAAGGATGGTGCGGTCAGCAGCATCTTTGGCATCACGTAAGATCTGGTCACGAATGGCATTCGCTTCTACGATAAGCTTTTCGTTGTCAGCTTTTAACTTAACCATTTCAGCTCTTGTTCTTTCTGCAAGATCAAGTGCGCCCTGAATTTCGTTTTCGCGTTCTTTAAGACCATTGATAATTGGTTTCCACGCGAATTTTGCCAAAATGAAAACTACCAGCAAAAATACCACAAGCATCCAGAAAATAAGGCCTGGGTTTGGAGTAAGCAATGACATAGTATAAATGAGTTTTGAGTGTAAGATTATAAAGGTGTTACCCTTTTACTGGCTCTCTTCTTATTAAAATTTCGTGGGAGCCTAATGCTCCCACGATGATTTTTTGGTTACCTCCATACCTAATGTATCGGAAGTAAGGACCTGAGTCCAATGTTTCTACTAAAGCTTGAACGAGATCAGCAGACAGATAACCGCTGCAAACAACGCTACCGCTTCAATAAGGGCAGCTATGATAAGCATTGCAGTCTGGATAGCACCGGCAGCTTCTGGTTGACGGGCGATACCTTCAACAGCGCTACCACCGATTTTACCAATACCAAGACCAGCACCGATAGCTGCAAGACCAGCACCGATAGCAGCACCGAATACTGCAAGACCTGCACCACCTTGTTCTGTAGCCTGAAGCAAAATTTGAAGCAACATAATTGTGTTTGGTTTAAAATATAATTAATAAAAAAGAGATTCAGATCAATGTCCGTGGTCTGCGTGGCTATGTTCTTCAATAGCACTGCCGATGTACATGGACGATAACAGGGTAAAAATAAACGCCTGGATAAATGCTACCATGATTTCGATAAAGTTCAAAAACAGGGCGAAAAGCGAGATAACCGGGGCGATAACAAAACTTTGAAAAATGAATATCAAACCGAAAAGGCTCAATAGGATAATGTGACCTGCTGTCATGTTGGCAAACAACCGGACCATCAATGAGAAAGGCTTCATGAATACACCTACGATCTCAACCGGGATCATAATGATCAACAACGGCAGGGGAACACCAGTCGGTCTTACAAGGTGCTTGTAGTAATTGCCATTCGCATTCAGGTGAACAACGATGAAAGTCAAAACAGCCAATGTCATGGTTACCGCGATGTTTCCGGTAAGGTTAGCAGAGCCTGGCAGCAATCCTAAAATATTATTGATTAGAATAAAGAAGAACAATGTCAGCAGGTAAGGCAGGTATTTTTCATACTTAGGCCCTACGTTTGGTTTAACAACATCGTCGCGGATGAATAGGATAATAACCTCCATAGCAGACTGAAATCCTTTCGGGGCTTTTCCTTTGTTGTTCTTATAAGAGTTGGCAATGCTTGTGAAGACGAGAATCAAAATAACCGCGCTCAGTAGCATGGATGCCACATTCTTGGTAATGGAAAAATCATAAACAACACGAGATTCGTCAACGGGTACTATCTGCTCTGAATCACCATGAACCAGATGATAACCATTGTATTCGTGGTGATCGTTGTGGAAGTTGGAAGAAGAGAAAACTTCAATTCCGCGGTCAGCAGAATAAAGGATAACCGGAAGCGGTATCACTACACCGTGTGTCATTTCCCACTCGTGTGAGTCGGCAATGTGGTGCATGATCATTTGGCCAATATTGAACTTTTCCTCTGACTCTTCAAGCTTATGTTCAATTTTATGCTCTTGATCATTAATGCCTTCCACAACCTTTTCAGCGGTGTGCTGGGTAGGTTCTTCTGCCCGTACAGGAATGTTGAAAAGGCAGGTTGCCGCAACTAGGGCAGTAGTAAAAAACAGTCTCAAATAGGTATACATAAATGCTTGAAATACTATGCTTTGTCAATCGCGGCGCAAGTTACGATACAAACCATATATTTCAAAGCATGTGTAAAACAAATAGAGTGCAAAAAAATTGGTAATAAATAGGAATGAATCACTTAGCCCCTGATATAAAAACAATGCGATAAAGACCAGAGTAAGGACAATGCGGCCAACAATGGTAGAAATGTAAAATGTGACAAATTTTTCACGATTGTTTCGTAATCCGAATTCCATCAGCCTGTGCGCAAAGAATGACAGCCCGAAAAAGAAGATCAGAATGTACCATATATAAGGATGCAGGAATGAATCATAGTGAAAGTACTGAGCAAGGAAAAATACAATTCCCAAAATTGCTGATGCGAGTAATGTGCGTAACATGCCGGATGGATTACGTGAGGTCTTACTGTTTAGTAAAACTTTTAATGAGGAGATATAGAGATGCCGCAATGGAGCCTAGGGACAGAATCAGCGTCCATACCGGCACCTTGTTTTGCTGGTATTCGTCCAGCTTGTAGCCGCCGTAGGTAAAAACCAGAATGGTACCGAGCATTTGCATGGCCATACCCGAATATTTCAGAAATCGCGAAGGTGAATTTTCACCTGAGAATTTGCCATTCGCGTTCGCCGGATCACTATTATCTTTTTTCATGCAATTGGTGTAGAATATTAAGGTAAAATTGCTTCAAATTTTACAAATGACCTTATCTTCGATACGTAATTATTCAAAATACCGTTTTAGATTTGCTTGAATAAGAAGAAAAAAGACATCCCTAACGTCAACTTTGTGGCCGACCGTTTAGCTTCCAATATCCGCAGAATTGCCTTACTGATCACTACTACCTGTTTGCTGGCCGCTTGTTCGCAGTTTAGCAGCCGTCCGGGCGCGACCACTTTTCATAATATCTCGGCGCGGTATAATGCTTATTTCATGGCGGAGCAGGACATGATCGAGGCGGAGTTTACGATGAGGAAGGCTTTTAAGGAAGATTATAATCAGTTACTGCCTATCCTATTACCGATGGATTCGGTGCTCTCACTTCCGGTGAAGCCCCAATTGCAGGACGCGATCAAAAAGGCCTCCATCGTGGCCGAAAAGCATCAGAATAGCAAATGGCTGGATAATAGTTACATTCTTTTAGGTAAATCACGGTTGTATCTGGGGGAATGGGCCGACGGGTTGGAGGCATTGCGTTATGTATATGCCAATGGGCGCGACGAGAATGACAAGAACAATGCGCTAATCCTCTTGATGCGTGCCTATATCGTCAGAAAGGATTACTCCAATGCACTGGGCGTGGCAGAATACCTGAGCCAGCAACCGCTTAATAAAGCAACGCTCAAAGATTTTTACCTTACCAAAGCCTATTTGCACCAGCAGAACGGCGAGTACCTCACTTCCGTGGCCATCCTGGAAGAGACATTTCCATTGCTGAAAAAATCAATCGAAACGGCGAGAATACATTTTGCAGCGGCGCAGATGTATGACAGACTTGGTCAGTATGCATTAGCTAACAAACATTACCGCAGCGTGAACAAGAACCGCCCGGATTACGACCTGGGCTTCTATTCTTCCATGAACTCGCTGCAAAATGAGGTGGTTTTGAATCCTAAAAAAGACCTCAGTTCTGTTGGTTTTGATAAAATGCTGAAAGACCGTAAGAATGACGATCTGAAAGACAGGATCTATTTTACAATGGGGCTACTTGCTGAGCACAGGAAACAAATCCCGCAGGCAGTTGCTTACCTGCAAAAAGGCGCAGCAGCATCCAAAGGAAAGAACCTGGAACAAAAGGCCTATACCTATTTACAACTGGCGAGAATACATTACGAATCGCTTGAAAGTTTTGAACTGTCGAAGGCATATTATGACAGTGCGCTGGCGATTTTGCCGCAACAGGCTCCCGAATATCGTTTGGTAGCGGACCGAAAAAGAGCACTGGACAGCTTCGTTGCTCAATATACCATTGTGACAACCGAAGACAGTTTGCAAAAACTAGCACGGCTTAACCCTGCCGCGCTGGATAATAAGATCGATGCGATCATTGAGGAAAAAGAAAAACAGCGATTGGCGGAAGAAGAGAAAGCAAAAAAAGCTATGCTGGCTGCCCAAACCGCAAATCCTCAGAACACAACCAATTTGCTAAGCAATGGCAACGAACGAAGATGGGAACTCTATGATCCTGCTTTGATTAATCAGGGAAAAATAGAGTTCAAAAGGGCTTGGGGAAACCGACAACTTGAAGATGACTGGCGCAGGAGCAGCCGTCCATTGCGATCGACCGCAGGAAATAACGCCATTAATCCGGCCGATAGCTCTGCTACGGTGGCAGGAACGGAAGCCTCGACGAGCATGAAAAAAGGCGATCCTCAATGGCAGGAAGTGCACGATCTGTTGAAAAAGAATATTCCATTGACCGACCAGCAGTTTGCCGATTCTCAAAAAAAGAAAGAGGACGCGCTGTACAATCTCGGTAAAATATATCGTTTCGACCTGAAAGAATCGCAACGCGCCATTACAACATTTGAACGCGTACTGGCCGATTTTCCTAAAACACAATATAAAGACGAGATCTATTATTTGTTGTACCTGAGCTACGAAGACAATAATCAGAATAAATCGGCCTGGAAGGACAAGCTGCTGAGCGAGTACCCGACTTCCACCTATGCAAGGCTCGTCAGCAAAGCCACTGATGTGGCGGGTTCCGCGAATTCCGGAAATCCGGTAAAAGAGTATGAAGCAGTATATAAAATGTACACGGACGGTAATTTTACCAAAGCATTAGAAGACATTGAACAAAATCTTCCTGCCTATAAAGGCGGTTCTATGGAAGACAAATTCGCACTTTTGCGTGTTTTCCTGATTGGAAAAGTCAGGGGCAAAGAAGCTTATTCGCAAGCCATTACAGAATTCATACGGCTGTATCCTTCCAGCATTTACCTGCCCAGGCTCAAAGAAATGCAGGAACTTAATTCACTTTCCATGGGCAAGAGATAATAGCCCGAAATTGTATCTTTGTTCGTTTACTACCTAATAACCCCACATATATGATTGAATTGCAACCCGGAAAGTACCGTCGCAGCATTATCCGACTTTGGAAATATGTTGGAATAGGACTGGGTCTTGCTATACTTTATATAGTAGCAGTAAGTTTCAATTTTTTCTGGCTGTTTGGAGACATGCCGGATCTAAAAACGCTTGAAAACCCCAAAAGTGAGTTGGCCTCCGAAGTGATCAGCGAGGATGGTAAGTCATTGGGCAAGTACTTTATCGAGAACAGGACCCCGATTGAGATATCTCAAATTTCCCCTAATCTCATCGATGCGCTGGTAGCTACCGAAGATGCGCGTTTTGTGAACCATTCAGGTATTGACCCACGCAGTTTATTGCGGGTTTTTAAAGGTGTGGTATCAGGGAATTCAAGTTCGGGCGGAGGTAGTACATTGACGCAACAGGTTGCAAAAAACCTTTTCAATACGCGTTCAGAAGAATTTGAAGGTTTATTGGGAAAAATACCTGTTATCAGGATCGTGATCGCGAAAACCAAGGAATGGGTACTATCGGTCGTCCTGGAAAGGAAATATACCAAGCAGGAGATCATGCAAATGTATCTCAACACCGTATCCTTTGGTAATAACACTTACGGAATCAAGGTAGCGGCCAAAACCTACTTTAACAAAGAAGCCTGGGACCTGAATGTGACCGAGGCGGCATTGCTGGTAGGAATGCTGCAAAACCCGACATTGTTCAATCCGCTGCGTTTTCCGATCAATGCATTGAACCGCAGAAACACCGTACTGGCTCAGATGACGAAGTACGAGTACATTCCAGAAGAAGATTTTTTAAGATATAAGGAAAAGCCGCTCGGCCTGGAATTTACAATTGACAGCCATAATACTGGCTTGGCGCCGTATTTCAGAGAGTCCATGCGTGGTTACCTCAAAAGCTGGGTCAGGGTCTACAATGAAGAACATGACACGAACTACGACCTGAACACAAGCGGGTTGCGCATTTATACTACCATTGATTCCCGCATGCAGCGGTATCAAGAGGACGCGTTGAAAGAACACATGAAACAGCAGCAAAAGTTGTTTGATGCACACTGGAAGGGCCGAAATCCATGGTCGTACGAGAATGGAAAGGAAATACCTGGCTTTATCACCACGGCTGCCAAAAGATCACCCCATTTTATATCATTGAAACGGGACCTTGGCGAGGAAGAGGCCTGGAAAATCATGCGTAAACCTTACAAAATGAAGGTGTTTACCTGGGACGGAGAAAAGGAAATGATTATGAGTCCGATCGATTCCATTGCCTACTACAAACGCTTCCTGAGAGCCGGAATGATGTCAATGGATCCAAGAAACGGTCACATCAAGGCTTGGGTAGGTGGTATCAATTTCAGGTATTTCAAATATGACCACGTGAAGCAAGGTTCTCGGCAGCCTGGTTCTACCTTCAAACCCTTTATATATGTGTCGGCACTGGACAAAAACTTTTTAACGACCTGTGATCACGTGACAGATGCTCCGGTTTATTTTGGCCCTTCTGACGGCGTTCCCGGTGGCTGGTCTCCACATAACTCGAATAACAAGTATTCCTATCAGTCACTATCATTAAGGCAAGCATTAGGTAAGTCAGTCAATACGGTGAGCGCTTACCTGATGAAAATGGTCCGTCCAAAAACAGTGGTTGAATACGCCCACAAGCTTGGTATCAACAGCAAATTACAGGAAGTGCCTTCGCTTTGTCTGGGGATCAGTGATGTATCGGTTTTTGAAATGGTAGGCGCTTATTGCTCATTTGCAAATGGCGGACATCGTACGGAGCCGATGACCGTTTTGCGCATTGAGGACCGTCATGGCAATGTTTTGCAGGAATTTTTTCAAAAGCAAAATCAGGAAATCAGTGAAAATATGGCTTACAATATGCTATATCTGATGCGCGGAGCAGTAGAAGACCCGGGTGGAACTGCTGGTCGACTTCGTCAGTATGGTGTGACCGAGGGTAATGAAATCGCAGCCAAAACCGGGACTACTTCAAACTATTCCGATGGCTGGTTCATGGGCATGACGCAACATCTCGTGTCAGGGATATGGGTAGGAGGCGAGGACAGGAGCATTCACTTCCGTACCATTGCACTGGGGCAGGGCGGACGTGTTGCGATGCCCGCGTGGGGAATGTTTATGCAGAAAGTTTATAGTGATCAAACGCTCGTTCAGTACCGGAAAGGGCCGTTTAATAAACCTGAGAACTATGTCAGGGAATGTGGCGGCGTGGCTATGGACAGCACCGATACTTATGTGCCACCTTCCCGTTCCGATGACGAAGGAGTGTTGTTTTAATTTTCACTGAATACCCCGTCCGATCCTTGAATATACTTGTTGCCCCCGACAAATTCCGTGGTTCATTGGAAGCAGCCGATGTTTGTCAGGCAGTTACCGAGGGGATATTACTGGCTTATCCGGATGCTACTGTGACTTCCATTCCATTAGCCGACGGGGGCGAAGGTACTTCACGGATTTTGACTGGTCAGGCGAGAGGAAGCTATGTAAAAGTAAGAGTATCCGATCCGCTCGGTCGCGAAATTGAGACGGAGTACGGCTTATCGCACGACAAGCAAACGGCTTTTATAGAAATGGCTGCCGCTTCCGGCCTCGCTCTTTTATCCGTCGAAGAACGTAATCCATTGCTGACCAGTACTTATGGGACCGGTGAGTTAATTAAGGATGCGTTGGACAAAGGAGTTGGCAGAATCATTCTAGGTATTGGAGGTAGCGCGACCACCGAAGGCGGCATAGGTATGGCAGCCGCACTGGGTTGCCGGTTTTTTGATAAAAATAATGCTTTGTTACCACCCAATGGCGCTTCATTGAATGCAATCCATGCTATTGATATATCCCAACTCGATACTCGTTTAAAATCAGTGTCAGTCGTTGTTGCCTGCGATGTTACCAATCCTTTGTTTGGCATGAATGGCGCGGCATTTGTTTACGGCCCACAAAAAGGGGCTGATTCCGACATGGTGACAACGCTGGACAGTGGGTTGAAAAATCTGACAAAAGTAGCATCCGAAACACTTGGGAAAGATGTGAGCAAGGAACCTGGCGCAGGAGCCGCGGGAGGTCTGGGTGCGGGTTGTCTTTGGTTTTTAAATGCCACATTAAAAGACGGTGTCAGCATTGTAATGGATCAGAGCAACATTACGGATATAATTGAAAATTCCGATTTGGTCATTACAGGAGAAGGAAAAGTAGATGAGCAAACGCTGGCCGGTAAAGTAGTAAAAGGCCTCGCAGATTCTTGTAACACCTATGGGGTTCCGTTGGCGGTAGTGTGCGGCACATTACAAATTACCCCGGAACAGGTCCGTTCGGCAGGTATTACCTACGCGGTTTCAGTCTTGAACAGACCGATGGATCTGGACCATGCACAACAAGAAGCTTTCGGGCTGGTAAGAGACGCAACTTTTCATCTGGTGAGGTTGTTTTTTTCAAACAGGAAGAATTGATTGCCCAAGCATACTTACATTCAATGTCTGAATTCAATTATAAAGAAGAACTTTCTAAAATTCCTCTCGATCCCGGCGTTTACCGTTATTTTGACGAAACCGGGGAGGTTATATATGTCGGCAAAGCCAAAAGTTTAAGAAACCGGGTTTCCAGTTATTTCTTAAAAAACAATCAGCACGACCGTAAAACGAAGCGGCTGGTGAGCCAGATCCGGCGCATCGAGTACACCATCGTACTCAGCGAGTGGGATGCGCTTTTGTTGGAAAATCAGCTGATTAAGCAATTGCAGCCCAAGTTTAACATCCTGCTGAAAGACGACAAGACCTATCCATTCATTTGCGTGACGGACGAACCATTTCCGAGGGTTTTTCCAACACGGAATATGGACCGGACAAAAGGAACATTCTACGGTCCATTTGCCAATTTACGATCCATGCATACGCTGCTTGATATGTTCAAGTCGCTGTACCAGATCAGGTCGTGCCAGTTACCGCTCACTAAATCGAATATTGAGGCTAAAAAATTCAAAGTATGCCTCGAATACCACATTGGAAACTGCAAAGGGCCGTGTGAGGGTTTGCAGACCGAGGATGAATACAATACTGAAATAGAGCAGGTTCATAATATCCTGAAAGGTAACCTGTCGTCACCACAGCAATATTTTAAAGAAAAAATGCTTGCTGCGGCTGAGCAAATGGCTTTTGAGAAGGCCCATTCCTGGAAAACAAAAATCGAGCACCTTTCTAATTTTCAAAGCAAAGCAACTGTCATTAACCCAAGGATCGGGAACATTGATGTGCTGACCATCGTGTCCGACGAAGAGGCAGCATACCTGAGCTTTATGAAGATCAAACAAGGTTATATGGTTGCTACTCAAACCATTGAAGTTAAGAAGAAGCTGGATGAGAGTGATTTGGAAATTCTGGCTTTGATGATCGTTGAGATGCGGACTACTTATGGTTCCGAGGCGAAGGAATTGATCTCGAACCTGAAACCAGACCTTGAAATGCGGCTTACGGTAACCGTGCCCCAACTAGGCGACAAGAAAAAGCTGCTTGATATGTCCATGAAAAATGTGATGTATTTCCGGAGGGAAAAAGCAGAGCGGCGGGAAGTTGAAGCTTCTGCTACTTCATCCAAAAAGGACCGCATTCTGATCAGGTTGAAGTCCGACCTGCAACTCAAATCGCTGCCACGCCACATTGAATGCTTTGATAACTCCAACATTCAGGGTACGAATCCGGTGGCGGCCATGGTGTGCTTCAAAGAAGGAAAGCCGTCCAAAAAGGATTACAGGCACTTTAATATCAAAACGGTGATCGGCCCTAATGACTTTGCTTCCATGAATGAAGTGGTGAGCAGACGCTACCTGAGAATGATAGCCGAAGACCAGCCGCTTCCCGATCTGATCGTAGTCGATGGAGGTAAAGGCCAGCTTGGGGCGGCCTGTGATGCATTGAAAAGTCTGGGTATTTACGGTCAAGTGCCCATCATTGGCATTGCGAAAAGACTGGAAGAAATTTATTTCCCGGAAGATTCGCTGCCATTATACATTGATAAAAAATCGGAATCATTAAAGCTGATCCAGCAAATTCGTGACGAAGCGCACCGGTTTGCCATCACTTTTCACCGTGACAAACGAAGCAAAGGCAGTTTGATCAGCGAAATGGAGGGAGTGGTAGGCGTAGGAAAAGTGACGGCTACCAAGTTGCTGAAACATTTCGGCTCCGTACGGGGCATCCGTGAAAGTTCAGTGGAAACGCTGACAGAACTGGTGGGACTGGATCGGGCAAGGAAAGTACGGGCATATTTCGATGCAATGGCTGAATAGCCACATTATGAACCAATGTTTTTACCGGCGATATAACCTGTGGTCCAGGCATTCTGGAAGTTGAAACCTCCGGTAATGCCGTCTACGTCAAGGACTTCCCCTGAAAAAAATAATCCTGGAACAGAGCGGCTTTGCAATGTGTCCGGGTCAATGTCGGTCAATGCGATACCCCCGCAGGTTACAAATTCTTCCTTGAAAGTAGTCTTGCCTTTTACTTCAAACTGACTGTTACTGAGCAGTTCCGCAAGTCTGTTCAGTACCTTGTTGGTAGCATCCGACCAGCGTAACCCTTCATTGATCTCAGCTTTTTCCGCAAATATTTTCCAAAGACGCGATGGTAGCCCAAACTTCGCGTGAGACGAAATCTGCTGTTTAGGTGCTTTGGTTTTTTCCAAAACAAAAAATTCCCTGATCTGTTGCTCATTCATTTCCGGTACCCAGTTGATCCTGCAAATAAACTGATATTCCTTCTCCGCCAGATCGCGCGCACCCCAGGCTGATAATTTCAAAACGGCAGGCCCGCTGAAACCCCAATGTGTGATCAGCAATGGTCCCCGCCAGTCGTGTTTGGTACCCATAATCCGCACATCCGCATCCTGTACCGATACGCCGGCCAGCGGCAACAGGTAACTATCAGGCGTATTGAATGTAAAAAGAGACGGAAGGGGCGGCACAATCTGGTGGTCGTGCTCCTGTAACCAGTCAAAGCCGCTTGCTTTGGGATACCCGCCAGTCGAGATCAGAATCCGATCTGCGTGAATGATTTCCTCATTATCCAACTGAATGTTGAATGTTTGACCTGAATCACTTTGTACCTTGGAAAACGATTTGATAGCAGTCGAGGTACGGATTTCGATCTGATGGTTTTTGGCTGTTTTTATCAAACATTCAATGATGGTATGGGAAGAGTCCGAAACGGGAAACATGCGTCCGTCGGTCTCTGTTTTTAACTTTACGCCCCGTTTCTCAAACCAGGTAACTGTCGAATTTGCGTCAAATTGATGTAAAAGCTTACGTAATAACTTCTCGCCGCGCGGGTAATTTTTGATAAAAAACCTCAAATCCGACGGGTTATGAGTGACATTGCATCGCCCACCGCCGGAGATCCGGACTTTGTTCAGTACCGTTTTATTTTTTTCAAAAATGGTAATCCTGGCTTCCGGAAAAGTCTCGGCAGCAGTGATCGCTGCCATGAATCCTGAGGCTCCTCCGCCTACTATTGCAATTTGCATGTCCCCTTTTTTAATCATACAAAAATGACATGTAAGTTTTAAAAACTGCAATTTCTTTTCATATCTTTCAAAACAGCTTCAAATATTCTAACGAAAACCATCAATAACTATACATGCAAAAAATTCTCGTTATAGGACTAGGAAAAGTAGGTTCATTAGTGGCCACTTTGCTAAGCAAAAGATTTGATGTGACCGGCCTGGATAAGGCGCAACCAGCGGTAGCATTGTCATTTTCTGTGATGACAGGCGACATTAGCGACCAGGATTTTCTGGATCAGGCACTCGCCGGTTTCGATGCTGTGGTGTCATGTATGCCTTATAATTTGAACCTTCCCATCGCCCAAAAGGCATGCGACGCGGGTATTCACTATTTTGATCTCACTGAAGATGTAGCTACTACTTCCGCGATCAGGGAAATGGCCAAGGATAGCCGCAGCATACTCGCACCACAATGTGGCCTGGCTCCCGGGTTTATTGGTATCGTTGGGATGGAGTTGGCGAAACGTTTTACCAAATTACGGGACATTGAGCTAAGGGTAGGAGCATTGCCCCGCTATCCAAATGGATTAATGGGTTATTCCTTTACCTGGTCACCGGCAGGTGTTGTGAACGAATACATCAACGACGCTGAGGTGATCCATAATGGCGTCCGCAAGATGGTACCCTCACTGGAAGGGGTCGAAATGATTAACATTGAAGGCCAGGAATTTGAAGCTTTTATTACTTCTGGCGGACTCGGTACCATGTGCGAAACCTTGGAAGGAAAGCTGGATACATTGAACTACAAAACGATCCGGTACCCGGGACATTGTAGTCTGATGCGGTTCATGCTGTATGAGCTGTGCCTGAAAGACAAGCGTGAGCTGGTCGAGCAAATTCTGACCGAGGCCAAACCGCCGGTGCAACAGGACGTAGTGTATGTATACGCTGTGGTGGAAGGCTGGAAGGATAACAGGCTGGAAAGGGAGGAATTTTACCGCGCCTATCACCCCATTCAGATAGATGGACAACATTGGCGCGCGATCTCCTGGACTACGGCTGCTTCCATTGCGTCGGTGGTGGAAATGGTGGCAGACGGTGTATTACCGGGCAAAGGGTTTATCAAACAGGAAGATATCATGCTCAGTGATTTTCTTCAGACCCAGAACGGCAGGTATTTTGACTAACCCGAATTTCAGGATAAGCATTGAATCATGACAAACATCAAAGAGATATTAGCCAGGCTGAGAATCGAGCCGGTCAATAATGGTATGAGTACGGGGCAGGTAAGCTGGGCAGGAAAAGGACCGATTATTGAGTCATTTTCACCGGTTGACGGGCGAAAAATTGCCGAAGTAGCTGCGGCAGAACGGAACGATTATGATCAGATTCTTGGAAAAGCTACCGAGGCCTTTAAGATCTGGAAATTGATACCGGCACCTAAAAGAGGCGAGATTGTACGCCAGATGGGTGATGAGCTGCGTAAGTTCAAGAATGAGCTGGGCACATTGGTGAGTTATGAAATGGGCAAAAGCTTGCAGGAAGGCTTGGGAGAAGTGCAGGAAATGATTGATATCTGTGATTTTGCAGTCGGACTTTCGCGCCAGCTTTACGGGCTAAGTATGCATAGCGAGCGACCCCAACACCGCATGTACGAGCAGTGGCACCCGATCGGGGTGGTAGGTATCATCTCTGCATTCAACTTTCCTGTCGCCGTGTGGTCGTGGAATGCGATGCTTGCTTGGGTCTGCGGGGACGTATGCGTGTGGAAACCTTCCGAGAAAACACCTTTGACGGCATTAGCCTGTCAAAACATCATTCAAACTGTACTCAAAAATAATGAGGTACCGGAAGGGGTATCCTGTATTCTGACTGGTGCACGTGAGTCAGGTGAATGGCTTGCCAATGATACGAAAATAGCGCTCGTGTCGGCTACGGGCAGTACGCCAATGGGCAGATCAGTAGGTGAGGCAGTGGCACGCCGGCTTGGGCGCAGCTTGCTGGAACTGGGCGGTAACAATGCGATCATCGTGACGCCTTCTGCGGACCTGAATGTGGCGGTTCCCGGCATTGTGTTCGGAGCGGTGGGTACGGCGGGACAAAGGTGTACCTCCACCAGAAGGATCATTGTTCAGAAAGACATATACGAGGAAGTGAAAAAGCGACTGGTAAAAGCCTACGCCCAGTTGCGTATCGGTAATCCATTGGAAGCTCACAATCATGTTGGGCCATTGATTGACAAAGCAGCTGTGAACCAATACCAGGCCACCATTGAAAAAGTGAAAGAGGCCGGTGGGACATTTATTGTCGCGCCGCAAGTGTTGGCTGGGGTAGGTTATGAATCAGGATGCTATGTGGCTCCTTGCGTTGCTGAGGTGGCGAATAGCTATGCCATTGTACAGCATGAAACATTTGCGCCTATTCTTTATTTGATCAAATACGCAGACCTGGATGAAGCGATAGCGATTCAGAACGACGTACCGCAGGGGCTCTCTTCGGCGATTTTCACATTGAATGTGCGGGAGTCTGAACAATTCCTGTCCCAATCGGGATCTGATTGCGGTATTGCCAATGTGAATATAGGAACGTCCGGAGCGGAGATCGGTGGCGCTTTTGGGGGAGAAAAAGAAACGGGCGGCGGCCGCGAGTCGGGATCGGATGCATGGAAAGCTTATATGCGCCGGCAAACTAACACGATCAACTATGGAACCGCATTGCCGCTTGCCCAAGGAATAAAGTTTGAGATAGGCTAATTAAAATTTTTAACTTTGCATTTGAAAACAACACATTATAGCGGTAACGCCCCATTCTCTTGTCATGAAGTACCAGTTAACATCCGAACAGATTTCCTCCAAAGTAGCAGGTGAAACAGTTATTTTAAATCACAACAAAGGTGCATACTATGGGCTGGATGAAGTGGGTCTACTGGTTTGGGATACATTAGAAGGCGGGCCACAGACCATTGATGAGCTTTGTAACGTTGTGGTTCATACCTATGAGGTAGATATGGATACGTGCAGAGAAGACATTGACAGCCTTTTGAAAGACCTTATTTCAGAAAAATTGGTCGAAGAAATAAATTAGATAGTTGGGAAAAGCAGGCGGATATATTGGCAAATGGAACAGCTTGTCCGGTTACGGGAAAATTACGTTTCTCAAATCGGTCTTCTGTTTGCTATGGATCAAGGCCGGATTGTCGCTCTTATCGTTTTCAACATTTCGGAAATTTTTCCACAAACTGACAGGTAATCAGACTAGTAAGGAATTTTCTCAGGAACAGATTGACATGACGGTTTGGGCAGTGGATACCGCTGCTAATTTACTTCCATTGGAATTACTCTGCCTACCCAGAGCTCTGGCTACTAAGTACTTGTTACGCGGAGCACCCTCATTAACACTTGAAATCGGAGTTGAAATCAATCCGGCCAAAAAATTTGAGGCGCATGCGTGGATAGAAAAAAATGGTACCATTATCATCGGAGATTGGCCAACATCTATTTCCTACCAGCGCCTTTGGGTATGGGAGTGACCTACTTTTAATCGACACACATGTATTTTTATAAAGCCTTCGGTTTAAATATCCATTCTGAAATTGTATTGCCGGAGCTAAGCGACGGAGATTCTACAGCGAATGCTGATCTACATATCCGGGTAGCAGATTTCGTACTACCTCCATTAAAAAACACACAGATCCATCGCAGGAGTGTCAAAGCGTCTTTTGGGCAAAATGAGGAAAAACAATTATTTCTTCATTGGAAAGGTATAGCGGCTTTCAAGGCCGTAAATGGCAATTTGCTGGTGGTTTCGCCTGAAACCGACGATCAAAACCTGATCAGTTTGTTTACGGTAAGCGAAGCATTAGGCCTTATTTTGTTCCAACGTGGTTATTTTCTGCTGCATGCAAGTTCGGTCATGGTAGGAGATGAGGCCTGGTGTTTTATGGGAACACCGGGAGCCGGGAAATCAACAACTGCGGCGGCATTTATCAAGGCAGGCTGCAAGTTACTCAGCGACGACCTGACGGCCATTGGTTTTGATTCCCAAGGGGTTGCATGGGTCATTCCGGCATATCCGCAACTTAAAATCTGGGATAAGACGGTGAATGGTCTCGTGTATGACAAGGCTAGCCTGCAACCGGTGAGTGAGGGGGTGAACAAGTTTTCGTACCAACCTAAAACTGGATTTCAGCAGGAACCTGTTAAACTGAAAGCACTTTACTTTTTACATAAAGCCAGAAATAGAAAGCCATTACTGCCACTTTCGGGGCCTGAAATTCCGATTGAGACCCTCAAAAATTTTCCGCTTCCCATTAGTCTTCTCAATGAAGAATCTTTAAAAAAGCATTTCTTGCAAAGTTTTCAATGTGCAAAATCTGCTGCTATGTGGCAAAAGAAGAGACCGGAAGGTTTTGAAAAATTGGAAAAATGGGTCAATGAAGCTGTTGATGAGGTTAATGTATTAATGCATGAATAAATCCATCTCCCCCGAGCTATCGTTACTAATTGCTTCTTGCCTGGGATTCGGGCATGACAAGAGTCAGGCAGTGGATCAGAAGCATTTGTTCAATCTGCTTTATTATCACCAGATCCGGCCGGTTTTCCTCTCCTATATTCACGATAATGGTATCGACATTAGCTTCAAACAGAGATTAACCACGGATTGTCAGCAAATTGCTTTTGCGAATTTGATATGCGCCCAAGAACTGGTTCGTGTCAGCAAGTTATTGACTGCCAGGGGAATTGAAACTTATGCGTATAAAGGTAGCGTGTGGGCTGACTGGTTGTATGGCAATGTAGGACAACGGGAGTTTGGTGATATCGACGTGCTCATTACCCGGGACGATTTTTCAGATGCGATCGAAGTGCTAGCTGACGAGGCAGGCTATATAGCAGATGATTACCGGAAATATTTGCTTGAAACACCCAAAGCAAGAGAGCGGTTTTTTAAGACGGACTACCATATCCCAATGCTCAGAGAGACCGGACACTCAACCAATGTCCTGGAAGCACATTGGGAAATCGCCTATCCCCGGCTGCTTTTCACATTTCCTTCTGATGAATGGGCGCGCTATTCTGAAACACATACTCTGTTAAATCAAAAACTGAATGTGTTCCAAAAGGAATATCAGTTTTTGATCTTACTGGTGCACCACGGGGGGAAGGAGCAATGGCGAAAACTGAAATACATGGCAGATCTTGCTGCCTACATGTTCCGGTACGGGAACGTGACAGACTGGGAAAAAGTGGCTGCGCTTGCGAGGGAAAAAGGTATTTATACTTTGGTAACGTGGAGTCTCGGCATATTGAAGGGACTCGGAGTACCTTGGGCAAAAGAATGGCCTCAACAGATTGCTTCCGTTGAGACCACGTTATTACTTAACCAATGGGAGGCTGCACCGCAGTTGCCCTCGAATTCTACCTGGCCGTATTTCAAGCACGGGTTTGCTATCCACGACGGTTTCAAATACAAAAGCGCACTTGTTCTGGAACATTTGAAATACTTCTCTGAATTACAGCTTCTCTGGCACAAAGCCACATGGTATAAGAAAAACTCCTAAGCCAGAGTTACGGTAATAGTTCCTGAAATGGTTTTTCCGGGAGAGAGAATGTTCAGTCCGTCCCCTGAATTAAATGCATCTACATTGGCGGTTAATGGCTCGATAGCAACGCAATCACGTGCCGGCGGTGTGTACAATACGAGAAAGTTGAGTTTTCCTTCCCCCGTTTCCTGACTGATACGAAGCGTAACATTCTGATTTTCGGAAATCAGCTCGGTTACTGCATTGCCGGATTCGGGCGCTATGATAAAGCAATTGTCGAATGCTTTTCTATAAAGCTGAGTGGGTTTTTCCAGATAAAAGGGTTCCTTACCTGTTGGGATCTGGTTGGAATCAAATGTAACGATCTCGTTGGATGGAATGCTTATTTTCCATGCATCGGCCATTTCGTCACCGATCTGAAAGTACGGATGCCAGCCAAACATAATGGGGCAAGGTTTCAAATCAGTGTTCTTCGCCTCGTAATGCAATGTAAATCTGCCATCAGCATGCAATGTATACGCTACCGAGAAGTCTACCTGGAAAGGATATCCCTCTGGCTCACTTAGTGTCACAGATAATTTCAATGAAGCATAGTCAGCGTGGATGGATTGTTCTTCCAGGTGAAAATGCTTTTTACGCACCAAACCATGAATGGCGTTGAGGTTACCTGTTTCGTTCTTTTCTAACTGATATTCCTTACCTAGAAATTTGTACTTACCGTCGGGAATGCGACTAGCGAATGGGAAAAGCAACTCGCTCGCGCTTTTGGTGTCCTCCACCAATGCATGCGGGGTAGGAGGGGTTTTAAGAACAGAAAAAAGTGTCTGGTTTTTACGCAGAGAAAGCTGGCGCACAATTCCTCCCAGTTCAGGCACAATCACGCACCGGTTTCCAGTCGAAGATTCCTGAATAATGTATTCTGTTAACTCGCCAAATTGTTGTTTAAATATCTCGAATGGCATTGCAATGGAGGTTTAGATGTAGGTTTTAGTAAGCGATGTAAAAATAATAGCCGGACAGTGTTAATGTCCGGCTATTATTTTATTTATTATGGAATTTGGCCCGGGCTAGTCGTTTGTTACGTCTTTGCCGGCTTCTGCCATTTCTTCTTCTTTACCTTCTTTGGCTTCTTTTTCCAATTGTTGTTTCACAACTTCTTCGTGAATAGCAGCTTCTTCGTTGGACCGACGGTTAATGTATGCCTGATAGCTTGTTTCTTTTTCGTAAGGACGTTTGCCAATCAGTTTTTCCAGGTCACTTTGGAAAAGGATTTCTTTTTCAAGTAACTCTTTTGCTAATACTTCGAGTTTGTCCCTTTTGTCAGTCAAAAGATTTTTAACAAACTGGTAAGCCTGGTCAATCAGTTTTCTTACTTCCTCGTCAATGGCTTGCGATGTGGACTCAGAATATGGCTTAGTGAATGAGTAGTCGCTTTGTTTGGAATCATAGTAAGATACGTTTCCGATGCGCTCGTTCATACCATACATGGTCACCATGCTGTATGCTACTTTGGTTACTCTTTCAAGGTCACTTAATGCGCCGGTTGAAATTTTCCCGAATACCACATCCTCAGCCGCACGGCCACCCAATGTCATACACATTTCGTCAAAAAGCTGCTCAGTACGATACAAATACTGTTCTCTTGGCAGATATTGGGCATAACCCAATGCGGCTACACCACGAGGAACGATTGAAACTTTCACCAATGGATCGGCGTGTTCAAGGAACCATCCTGCTACTGCGTGACCTGCTTCGTGGTAAGCAACGATTTCCTTTTCCTCTGGGGAGATCAGTTTGTTTTTCTTTTCAAGACCACCAATTACGCGATCCATTGCGTCCTGAAAATCCTGCATAGTAACTTCATCGCGGTTACGACGAGCAGCAATCAGGGCTGCTTCATTACATACGTTGGCGATCTCTGCACCGGCAAAACCTGGTGTTTGAGACGAAAGCTTTTGAATATTAACGTCTGTTGCCAGTTTCAAAGGTTTCAAATGGACTTTGAAAATAGCTTCACGGCCAATTACATCTGGCTTGTCAACTGATATCTGACGGTCAAACCGGCCTGGACGAAGCAACGCCGGATCTAATACGTCGGGACGGTTGGTTGCTGCTACGATGATAATGCCTGAATCTGTGGCAAAACCGTCCATTTCAACGAGTAGTGAGTTCAATGTATTTTCACGCTCGTCATTGGAACCCGGCATAGCGCCACGTCCACGGGAGCGACCTACTGCATCGATTTCATCGATAAAAATGATACAAGGCGCTTTTTCTTTGGCTTGTTTGAAAAGGTCACGCACACGTGCTGCACCTACTCCTACAAACATTTCAACGAAGTCAGAACCTGAAAGTGAGAAGAATGGTACGCCCGCTTCTCCGGCTACTGCTTTTGCCAACAAAGTTTTACCTGTTCCCGGAGGTCCTACCAGCAAAGCGCCTTTTGGTATTTTCGCACCCAGTTTCTTGAATTTGTCAGGGCTTTGAAGATATTCTACAATTTCTTTGATTTCTTCTTTGGCTTCGTCAAGACCTGCCACATCATTAAATGTGATTTTAACCTTGTTCTCGGCATCAAATAATGTAGCACGTGAACGGCCAATGTTGAAGATCTGTCCGCCTGGCCCAACTCCTCCTGACATTCTGCCAAGAATAAAGTACATCACCAGGATCATGACAATGAAGAAGCCCCAGGTTCCGAGAAAACTGGTCCAGTCATTACGTGTGTCGACGACAAAAGGTACTTTGTCATCGTCAGGAATACCTTCCTGCATTTTGTCAAAATCCTTTTTGAATGTCTCGGCTGATGTTACCTGAAATTGGTAATGTGAGGCTGTCTCGCCTCCGAAGTAATTATTTTCTTTCGCAACAACTTTGTATTTATCAAGTTTCAGTGCCTCTGGTTTCAGGGTAACTTCCACCGACTTGTCATTCACAATGGTCACCCGGTCCACTTCCTTATCGGCCATCATTTTTTCGAAACGTTTCTGAGTAGTTTCCCGTATCGTAGATGTTCTGTTAAGGTAGGTTATTCCCAGTATAGTGGCGATCAAAGCGGCTATAATCCAGCCTTGATATCCTTTCTGGGGACTTTTAGGACTGAGAGGCCCTCTTTTGTTATCATGTTCAGACATTCTGTGTATTAATTAAGAGGAAATATATTAAAACAACATTTCCGGAAAGGCAAACGTTGCCCTTCCGGTCCTTTATACCATGGAATCTTCCAGGTATGTTACCTCTGCATCTCCCCAAAGTTCTTCCAGATCGTAATGCTTGCGACGGTCTTTGTTGAAAATGTGAACTACTACGTCCACGTAGTCAATCAAAATCCATTCTCCATTCGCCTTTCCTTCCTTTTGCCAGGGTTCAGTTTTGGACATTTTGTAAACTTCGTCTTCAACCGAATTGGCCAAAGCATCTATCTGGGTGTCGGAGTTACCCGAACAAATTACAAAAAAATCAGTTATTGAATTTTTAACTTTTCTGAGGTCGAGAATTGTTATGTCCAGGCCTTTCTTTTCTGTCATTCCTTTTGCTACCAGCTCCGAGAGATCTTTTGAGGATAGTTCTTTATTTTTGCGTTCTTTCATGCGTAGTTAATTCCTTTTCTAAACCCTAAAGTAAAACAAAAAAATTGTACAACTCGATACAAGATACCTTAATAATTGGTAAAAAAGTTATATATCTGCCAACTTGTCACTCTACCAACGACATTGCGGCTGAAATAGTGCACGCCGGTTTGTTTGCTGAGGGGACCGTTGTCATAACCGACAATCAAGTGCAGGGAAGGGGGCAGAGAGGTACAACCTGGCTGGCAAATGCGGGGGAAAATCTCACTTTTTCGGTTATTCTGACACCCGAATTCATTCCAATCCCGGAACAGTTTCTGATCAGTCAGATGACTGCACTGGCTTTGAGGGCCTATGCCCACCAATATGTGAAGGATGTGAAAATCAAATGGCCGAACGACATTCACGCCAATGGCAAGAAAATCAGCGGTGTATTAATCGAAAACGCTATTCAGGGTACAAAAATTACCGGTTCAACGGTCGGGATAGGTTTGAATATCAATCAAATGATGTTTAGTGACGGCTATGCGTCTTCATTGTCAAAGGAAACAGGTGTTGAGTACACATTGGCAGATGAATTTCACAGACTATTACAGTACCTGGACTCCTATTATAACAAACTCGGGAGCTTCTCGCAATGGCAGTCTATCCGGATGGAGTATCTGAAACATTTATACGGATACAACGAAGAGGTCAAATTTCTGTATCACGATGAGGTAGTGACAGGTTATGTCACTAATGTGACGCCTCAGGGAAAACTTTGTGTCAAACTTTCCACTGAGGCGCAGATTCTGGAATTTGCATTAAAGGAAATACAATGGGTAAAAGGCTAAGATCAGCCCCATTTACCAAGTACCACCATCACGACTGCACAAATCCCCAGCCCGAGTGATTCTCTGGCAAGTTCAATGTTTAAGCTTCTCATGGCTGTTTCGCCAAAGAAAATGCCTTCAAATGCAGGCGGCCATTGCAGAATACCACCAATTACATAGCCAGCTGCCAAGACGTAAAACACCCAACTAGGCCACAACTCCCTGATACTCATAAAACAGGCCAGTGCAGCAAAGCTGTAAATAGCAATCCATGTCCCTGAATCAGGGTCATTGAGTTGTAAATAGGCGAATATGACAAAAACGATTCCAAAAAATATTTTAACGAGTCTCATGATTAGCGGGGTTTTAATGGGTTGGTCTTTAGCGATATATCAATAAGCCATTCTCTGATCATTCATAACGATAGCAGCCTGGTTTTTTGTTCAGATGTTATCGACAGAATTGGGCCAGCGCATTGGCCGCGTCCTGATATCCCAGATTGAGCGCTTGTTTCAAACTGGTGCAGCCAAGATCTTTTTCTCCGTCATTCCACTGCGACAGCCCTAATCCATAAAACGCCTTACCATACTGACCATCCAGCTTAACGGTTTGGCGAAATGCAAGCGTCGCTTTTTTGTAATCAGCACTCCGGTAGTACGTGTTGCCGAGATTATACCAGGCTTGTTTGTTGTTAATATCCAGTTTGGTGGCCTTTTCAAAATCAGCGATCGCTTCCGGAGTTTTTTCCATGAGTACCAGCAGCTGGCCACGGTTCAGGAATACGTCAGCGGTGTCGGGAGCAAGTGTGGCAGATTTGTTATAATCAGCAAAAGCAGAATCAAGACGGTTTTCGTCCGTGTAGAGCAAGGCGCGATTGAAATAGGGCCGGTAGGAAGAAGGCTGTAATTTAATGGCCTGACCAAAGTCGAGCAATGCGTTAGGGAATTCTTTCAACTCGTAGTAGGCTACGCCGCGTAAATTGAATGCTTCTGCATTGGCAGTATTTTTTTCAATGGCTTTATTGATGAATTCAATGGCTTCACGGGTCTTACCCTGCTGCATCAATTCCTTCCCTTTTTTCAGGAAAGCATCAGAAGATTGGGAACAAGAGTAGAGGAAAAACAGAAAAATAAAAAAAAATAAACGGGGCATACTGATTCATTTCTAGTTGATTCGCACAAAAGTAAGGCGAAAGACGAAATGAATGTTTTCTTTTTGTTAATAAAATGTCTTTATCTTTGGGCTGGCAAATCGGAACTACCAGCTCCTTCCGAATCCCCCAGGTCCTGACGGAAGCAAGGGTAGGTGGTCGATGCGGTGAGATTCTCGGTTTGCCTTTTTTTGTTCCCTTCCAGTTCTAATTTCTTCTTTCTTTTTGCTTTTATCCAGGGTTTTCTACTTTTGTGGAATATTCTAACCAATCAATTCCCAATATGAAATTTTTTATTGACACTGCTAACCTGAAGGAAATTCAGGAAGCACACGAACTTGGTATATTAGATGGCGTTACTACTAACCCGTCATTAATGGCTAAGGAAGGAATTACAGGCAAGGATAACATCATGCGTCATTATAAAGCTATTTGCGATATCGTTGATGGAGATGTAAGTGCTGAGGTAATTTCTATCGATCTGGCTGGAATGATTCGTGAAGGAGAAGAGTTGATCGAGATCGACGATAAAATTGTTGTGAAAATTCCGATGACCAAAGAAGGTGTTAAAGCGCTTAAATATTTCTCGACAAAAGGCGTTCGTACCAACTGTACATTGATTTTCTCTGCAGGGCAGGCTCTTTTGGCTGCTAAGGCTGGTGCAACTTATGTTTCTCCATTCATTGGCCGTCTGGACGATATTTCAACGGACGGTATTGCTTTGATCGAGCAAATCCTGACCATTTATAGAAACTACGGTTTTGAAACACAGGTACTGGCTGCGTCTGTTCGTCACCCGATGCACATTATCCAATGCGCAGAAGTTGGTGCGGATGTCATGACAGGTCCCTTGAGCGCGATGGAGCAATTGCTTAAGCACCCGCTTACTGACTTAGGTCTTGAAAAATTCCTTTCTGATTACAAAAAAGGGAATTCTTAATAATGACATTGTCACACTGAGCGCAGTCTAAGTGCAGGCACTTAGACTGCGCTCAGTGTGACAATCAGGTTGGCCAGACGCCACTCCTTTTAATACCACTTTTACATTACTATGACAGAGTCAACAGAGCCAATAGTCGTACTGGAACGGGCGGATATATATCAGGGCGAACGGCCTGTTTTAAACGATGTACATTTTGAGATAAAGAACGGCGAGTTCGTCTATATGATCGGACGGACTGGTAGTGGTAAAAGTTCTCTTCTGAAAACGCTTTATGCCGATTTGTGGCTTCACACGGGATCTGCCAAAGTAGCGGGTTACGAGTTGCATAATATCAAAAGAGCCGATGTACCATTCCTGCGTCGCCGTATTGGTATCGTGTTTCAGGACTTTCAGTTGCTTTCTGACCGTTCCGTTGAAGATAACCTTGCTTTTGTGCTGAGAGCGACCGGCTGGGAACAGCAGGCGAAAATATCCAAACGTATTGCAGAGGTTTTAATGCAGGTAGGACTGGGTACTGCCCAGAAAAGAATGCCGCACCAACTTTCGGGAGGAGAGCAGCAAAGGGTAGTCATTGCCCGTGCCATGTTGAATGAGCCCAGGATATTGTTGGCCGACGAACCAACCGGTAATCTTGACCCGGAAGTGGGGGATCAGATTATGCAGGTGTTCAGAACCATTAATAATGCCGGAACTGCGATACTAATGGCCACGCATAACCATGACTTTTTGAAAAGATTCCCAGCCCGTGTACTGAAATGCGAAAACGGGAATGTGATCGAAGGTTGAAAATACTAGGACAAAAAAACTAGCACAAAAAAATAGCTCAGAATCGTCTGAGCTATTTTTTTGTGCTTTATTCAATATTATTTGGCTTTCAAATCTATAATTGGAATAATCATTTCCTCCAGTGATACCCCGCCATGCTGGAATGTGTCGCGATACAGGTTCACATACTGATTGTAATTGTTGGGGTAGGCAAAGAAATAATCCTCTTTCGTAAACACGTAAGAAGTGGAAACGTGTGGTTTTGGCAAAAATATACGTTCCGGTTTACGACATACCATCAGGTTTTTATCGTCGAAGCCCAAGTTTTTACCGTGCTTGTAACGCAGGTTTGTATTCGTTTCACGATAGCCGATGATTTTCACCGGTTTCTGAACGCGGATCATTCCGTGGTCGGTAGTCAGTATCAGCCTGCATTTCTTTTCCGCTACCTTCTTGATAAAGTCAAGCAGGGGAGAATGTTGAAACCATGATTTGGTGATCGAACGGTACGCTGCTTCATCTGGCGCCAATTCCTTGATCATCTGCACGTCGGTACGTGCGTGGGACAGCATATCCACAAAGTTATAGACTACCACATTCAGCTGATTATTCAGCATGTTATTGAAATTGTCGATCAGCGATTTTCCCTGATTGGTATTCAAAATTTTGTGATAGGACGATTTAATGTTGAAATGGTTCATTTCAAGCTGCTTTTGCAGGAAATCGTGCTCGTGGTTATTAAGCCCTTCTTCGCCGTCAGGTGTATTTTCGTCGCTTACCCACCATTGCGGATGCTTGCGCTCCATTTCACTTGGCATCAGGCCGGAGAAAATAGCGTTTCTCGCATAACCCGTAGTCGTCGGCAATATGGAGTAGTAAGATGATTCTTCCTCAATGTTAAAATACTCCTGAAGAATCGGCTGGATCATTTTCCACTGGTCATACCGGAAGTTATCGATCAGCAAAAAGAACAATGGTTCGTCCGATCCTTTCAGATGTGGGAATACCTTTTGTTTCATTAACTGGTGCGAAAGGATAGGCTTGTCTGACCGCGGATCATTCAACCAGTCTTCATATTCATCTTCAATGAACTTGCAGAAATTAGCATTGGCCTCACTTTTCTGCATACTAAACACTTCTGCCATGCCCTGGTCTTCTGAACTTTCCAGTTCCAGTTCCCAGTAAATGAGTTTTTTGTAAATATCAGCCCATTCCTCGTGGCCGATCCTGTCCTGGTACTGCATAGCCAGGTTACGGAATTCCTGCTGATAGCTCAGCGTGGTTTTCTCTGTAACGAGCCTTTTGTTATCCAGGATTTTTTTAACGGAAAGTAGTATCTGATTAGGATTCAGTGGCTTAATCAGGTAGTCATCGATTTTGGAACCAATGGCATCTTCCATGATATGTTCCTCTTCACTTTTGGTGATCATGACAACGGGCAGGTTAGGCTGCTGCTGCTTGATTTGGGCCAGCGTTTCTAATCCAGTCATACCTGGCATCATTTCGTCCAGGAAAACGATATCGAAACGGTCATTTTCAATACGATCAAGGGCGTCGGCTCCGCTGTTGACGGGAGTCACATTGTAACCCTTGTTGGTAAGAAACATGATATGTGGTTTAAGAAGGTCTATTTCATCATCAGCCCAAAGGATGTTATATTGCATATAAGTGGTTTTTCAATGGTAATTAAATTATAAAAACAATGTAAGGTTAACGAGGTAATCGCAACCAGTCGTATAAAAATACCGCTTTTAACGTTTTTTAAGAAATTGAAAACATTAATATACGTTCGCCGTTTAATCGCTCAAAATCCATACCAATTGAATGGCCTATTGCAAAAATTTCTTTGTAACCCGGTCGAGGTCATCCGGGGTATCCACACCGTGAGAGTCGTCAGAAGTGATAACAGCTTTAATCGCATATCCGTTTTCCAGCCACCGTAATTGTTCGAGCGCTTCCGCCTTTTCCAGGGAAGAAACCGGCAGCTTGGTGATTTCGGCGAGTACATCGGCGCGGTAGGCGTAAATGCCGATGTGTTTGTAAAATGTGTGGGAAGCGAGCCAGCTGTCAGTTTCCACATTTCTGAGGTACGGAATGGTCTGGCGGCTAAAATACATGACTTCATTTCTTTTATTCAAAACCGCTTTCGGGACATTGACATTGAATAAAATATCCTCATTGTCAATTACTTTCACCAATGTAGCCAACTCGGTGCTACCGTCAAGTACCTGGGCCAGCCTGTCGATCGGCTCAGGGCTGATGAATGGCTCATCCCCTTGAATGTTAATGACATATTCATATTCTCCCGCTGTTTTGGTCAACGCTTCAAAGCACCGGTCGGTACCGCTATGGTGGTCCTGCGATGTCATAACCGCCTTTCCTCCGAAGTTCAGCACATGTTCGAAGATTCTTTCATCATCTGTTGCCACAATTACCTCCGCCAGTTGCGTAGCTTTGGAAGATTGCTCATAAACCCGCTGGATCATACTTTTGCCACCAATGTCAACCAGTGCTTTGGCTGGAAAGCGGGTAGAAGCGTAACGGGCGGGAATTATTCCTAATATTTGCACGAGGTCGTTGTTTGTAAGATCTTGTTCTCAATTTTGTTTCAAAATAAAGCTAAAATATTGCAAAAACTTTTTTCACATACCTTTTCACAAAATATCTGGCGGGTGATCCCTGACTCAGATCCCGATAGTGATCAGTGGATCATAGAGTTACGCGACGTTTCAGAAAAGAAGGTTTCATTTGCCGTCATTGATCTCCGTCGTGAGCAACTCGTTTGGCAGGGTGAACCGGAGGGTACTGATTGGTGGACGTCACTCACCGCATTCACCCACGGTCGCATTTTTTTGCACAATTATCGTTACCCGGAAATTCCTGAACCTACCGACCTGCTTGCTATTGCTGCCAGTAACGGACGGCTTTTATGGGCGTTGCCTGATCACATACTTGTGCAACCGCTGGGCAAAAGCCATTTGGAGGTAGCCAGGAAGTCAGCCGGTCAGTTTCAATATATGCAGTGTGACGCACAATCCGGTGAGTTAATGCCCATTCAGGGAATGACTGATACACATTCAGAGGAAATAATTTTAACCGAGCCAGTTCGTTACAAGGAAGGAAATGTGTATTATCCCAGGTTAGCAACGTTTATTACGGAAACAACCGGCGGCCATATTCCGCTAAGCATTGATTATTTGGAGAAAAGACCCTATATAATCTTTTCTTATTATATTTACCAGCAAGATAAAATTGTTCAGTATCTCCTTATTTTGACGGACCGGAAGGAGCTTGTGTTACACGAAAAACTGACGGAAAAGCGCGATGGGATGGGCAGTTCAACGATGATGCTTAAATCGTCAACGCTGGTATTTCTAAAAAACAATAACGAGTTTTCGAGTTTAACGCTTTCATAATAAATGAAATATATTTTTTGCCTGACCCTTTTGGCAGGTTTGTTGACAGGAATGGTGAGTGCCCGGGCTAAGGGAATGAATGTCATAGACTCGGTAGGAGTCGAAAAAGTGGGGGGCAAAATATTTGTCCTGCACAGAGTAAATCAGGGACAGACCATGTTTGCGGTGGTACGCCAGTACGGAACCACAATCCAATCTCTGCGGGACGCTAACCCCGGAATGAGCGATCAAATCCAGTCAGGGCAAACGATACGTGTCCCTTACACTCCTAAGCTTTCAAAAAAAGAAGCTAGAAAAGAAGAAAAAAAGGAAGAAAGGAAAGAGGCACAGAAGCCTGAGGTGAAGGATGTGAAACCGGTTGTAGATACGCCAGTTACGCAAATTCCGACACCTGTCACTACCTCCCCAACAGCCGGAGCAGCAGTTTCGGTAGCACCAAATGGCCTGCATAAAGTCGAGCCTGGACAAACATTGTACCGGGTTGCAGTAAAATATGGCGTGTTAATGGCTGACCTCCGTAAATGGAATAATCTGGCGGACGATAATCTAAAAGATGGTCAGGAGCTGATCGTAAGCGAAAAAGGGGTTGAGAAAGCAACAGCTGTCGTGACTCCTCCTGCTCCGAAAGTGATTACGACGGTGGTGAAGGATTCGGTGAAAGCTAAAACCGTAGTACCTGAAAAAGTAGTAAAGCCGGTAGAAGAAGTAGCTCCGCCGAAAGTGGTGAAAGGCAAGAAGAAATCTGAGTCAGGGCTTGCGGAAGTGATTGAAACTGATGAGAGTACCAGTAAATTCCTGGGGCTTCACCGCACCGCACCAATCGGCGCATTGGTTGAAGTTTTGAATGAATATAACCAGGAGAAAATCATTGTCAGGATTATTGGAAGGATACCGGACACGAGCATTAATGATGATATTGTAATCAAATTATCATCCCGCGCTTTTGAAAAAGTTTCTCCTAACAGCAAACGATTCAGGGCTGTAGTCAGTTATCTAGAGTAGTGCCCCGAAAATTAACATTATGAAGCATTCACCAGAGTTCAGGTCAAAAAGAGAAGAGGAGAGGGCTGCATTGAAAAATACGGCCGGATACAAGTTGTGGAGCGTCATGTTCACATTGCTATATCCCTTCATCGCTATATTTACATTTGTTTTTTCAGGAATCGTCATGTTTTTCTCAGGTATATCAAGAGTACTGGCCTACCTGTTTGGAGGAAGCCATGCCAAGCACTGAGTTATTGGCTCCTACGATTTCATCCTACATCTTTGAGTTATTAGAAGAAAAATCCGCGCAATATAATCGCCCGGATTTTATTGCTTTTGACCCAATCAGCATTCCCCACCGTTTTTCCAAAAAACAGGACATTGAAATCATGGGTTTCTGGGCGGCGGTACTGGCCTGGGGACAGCGAAAAACCATCATTAATAAATGTCTGGAACTGTCGCAGCTCATGGACGATGCGCCTTATGATTTCGTTATGAATCATCAGGAAAATGATTTGAAACAGTTTCTGAATTTTAAGCACCGCACTTTTAATGCTACCGATACGCTATATTTTATCCACTTTTTTCAACAATACTATCGTCAGCATACCTCTCTCGAATATGCTTTCAGTAGCCATTTAAAGGAAAACGACGTCACCATTGAAAACGCATTGATCGGGTTTCATGAGCTGTTTTCCGATTCAGAGAACTTCCCAACCCGTACCCGCAAGCACATTGCAACGCCGGTAAGAAAGTCGTCATGCAAGCGCCTGAACATGTTTCTGAGATGGATGGTCAGGAATGATGAAAAAGGCGTGGATTTTGGGATCTGGAATACCATCAAACCTTCACAGCTCGTATGTCCGTGCGATGTACATGTGGACCGCGTGGCGCGGCTGCTAGGCCTCATCAAACGCCCGGTCACCGACTGGCAAACGGCCGTTGAACTAACGGCGTCGCTCAAACTAATTGATCCAAATGATCCTGTTAAATACGACTTTGCTTTGTTTGGGCTGGGTATTGAAGGATTTGCGAAGTAGTTATTAGCAAAAAACGCTATCACGAACAGTCCCCTATACTATCACATATTCAAATTATGAAGTATTTAGCTGACAGGGTCAAAATAGTTTAATCAAATACATTTGCTGGATTTAAACTATTTTAAGTGGCTGACCGATAGCTTGTTAGTTTCTGCCTTTTAGTGGTTTCTTTTCGTTTACATTGGTTTTAATGGAAGATTTGAGAGCGCGAAATGCGGTTCAATCATCCATTTAAACTATAAGACAATGAAACGAATTTACAGGATTGCCGGTACCATGGTGATGGTAGCTGGCTTATGCACTCATGGAAGTGCCCAAACAACATCTTCGGGAACGGGAGCTGGAAAGGAGGGGCCAGATGGAACTTTCGTGGGAACCTACGCAGGATCCCAAAATACGACTGGCGCTGATAATACATTTGTTGGAGCATTGTCTGGAATGAAAAACACAGGTGGCAGTCAAAATACTGCCTTGGGAAGTAGGTCCGGTTATGATAACAAACAGGGAGAACATAACACGTTTTTGGGCCACTTTTCCGGTAAAGGAAATCAAAATGGAAGCTGGAATACGTTTGTCGGGTCTATGGCGGGCTCAAAAAACGTGAACGGAGAATTAAATACATTTTTAGGGTATCAGGCTGGGCAGGAAAGTTTTAAGGGAAGTCAGAATATTTTTGTGGGATATAGGACCGGCTATTCTAACTTCGGAGGGGAACGTAATGTGTTTTTGGGGAATAGAGCCGGGGAGATGAATTCACTCGGATTTAATAATGTTTTTCTGGGATACTCTGCCGGGAAAAGCAATTTCAACGGTTCCTCCAACACTTATCTAGGCTTTGAAGCCGATGGAAACGCAAATATCAGTTATGCGACTGCCATAGGTGCGGGAGCAAAAGTGACAAAAGAGCATAGCATTGTACTGGGGACCGCCTTCGACTACGTAGGAGTTGGCGTTTCGGCGCCCGCCTACCAGCTGCATCTGAGCAACTCTTCCGCTGCCAAACTTGGATCGTCTTCCTGGACGATCTGGTCGGATAAAAGGCTGAAAAAGGATATCTCTGACTTCACAGACGGACTGGATCTTTTAAAACAAATCAAACCGGTCAAGTTTCGGTACAATGGTGAGGCAGGTACGAAGTCGGATAAGCAGTTCGTAGGCATCATCGCACAGGATATGCAAAAAATTGCTCCCTATACCATAGGCTCTTCCATGTATCAGGATTCCCTGGGTAACAAAACCGAGTACCTGGATTATGACGCCAATGCCGTTACATACATTCTGATCAATTCGGTGAAAGAGCAACAGGAAGTGATTGACCAGAAGGATAAGGAGATTAAAGAAATGTCTGAAAGAATCGTACAATCGGAGAAAGTTCAACAAGAGCTTATTGCCCGGTTGGAGCGACTGGAAAAAGCTTCACCAGGAATTAAGCTTAACGACGATCCTAACGCAGCGGCAAGAATAGAGCAGAACGCTCCTAACGGCTTTTCTCAAAATACATCGATCAAGTACTATATCCCCAAGGATGTGAAGACCGCCATAATCAATGTTTACACGCTGAATGGCGTTAAAGTTGGCTCCCATAACATTAAAGAAAGAGGGGAAGGAGAGCTAAAACTATCTGCGGCCCAGTTCACAAGTGGCGTCCATATCTATGATCTCATAACAGATGGCAAGAGTAATGGGTCTAAAAAGATGTTGGTAAAATAAGTAGCAATTCAGCACGAGCAAGGAAAAAGGGGTTTCTCACGAGACCCTTTTTTTGTTTGTATCATTGATTGTCCGACGAGCATCGAATCACTTCAGTAATTGGACCTTGACAGCCTGAGTAATGATTCCACATCCGATAAATAATCTACACTGAACCACTTACTCATCCAAATAGTCATGGGCAGTTTCGATACCATACTTTGTAACTGTTACTTGAAGAAAAACAATTATTAAAAATTAAAACAGACAGAAAAATGAAACAATTGTACAAAACGGCCGGGGCGCTTATGATGATTGCCTGCTCGGTCAATCAAGTGAATGCACAAACGCAATTTGGTGCCGGTGCGGGAGCCACCGGTGTCGGCAGGGCCTTTTTCGGGACGGATGCTGGCAAAGTGAATACTGGTAGCTTTAACACATTCTTAGGGCACGAGTCAGGGTCTAAAAATACCAGTGGACAAAATAACTCCTTTATGGGATTCCGGTCGGGGTATTCTAATACGACAGGAGCCGCTAATACTTTTGTTGGAACCTATGCGGGTGCTTTAAACTTTGAGGGGGATGCCAATACTTTTATGGGTAGAAGTGCTGGCGAAAGCAATACCAGTGGAATGAACAATACCTTTCTGGGACATTTTGCGGGATTTTTTAATAAAATCGGAGGCGACAACGTGGCAATTGGTACAGCGGCCGGCTATTCCAATAGTGCTAGCGGGAATGTTGTAGTGGGTGGTCGCGCAGGATTTAAAAATACTAGCAGTTTCAATACTTTCATCGGGTTGGAATCTGGTTATGAGAATTTTACAGGTACGGAAAATACCTTTTTGGGGCATGTCGCCGGCTATCTGAACACTAGCGGTCAACTAAATACTTTCATAGGCTCTGAATCAGGTCATTCGAACATCGTCGGAATTGCTAATGCATTTTTAGGAAATAAAGCCGGATATAATAACACAGGGAGTAATAATGCATTTTTTGGATATGGTGCGGGGTATGACAATGTGTTTGGTGAAAAAAACACTTATCTCGGTTATGCTTCCGGCGGAAGTGCCGGTTTGATCAATGCTACAGCAATTGGTGCCAATACAAAAGTAACCGCCGATAACAGTCTTGTGTTGGGAAATGGTAGCAATGTAGGGATTGGCATTTCAGCACCGACTTACCAGCTACATCTTAGTACCTCCTCAGCCGCCAAACTGGGATCGTCTTCCTGGACTATCTGGTCCGATAAAAGGCTGAAAAAGGATATTTCCGACTTTACAGACGGCCTTGATCTTTTAAAACAAATCAAACCGGTCAAGTTTCGGTACAATGGGGAGGCAGGTACGAAGTCGGATAAGCAATTCGTAGGCATCATCGCACAAGATATGCAAAAAATTGCTCCCTACACCATCGGCTCTTCCGTATGCCAGGATTCCCTGGGCAACAAAACCGAATACCTGGATTATGACGCCAATGCCGTTACCTACATTCTGATCAATTCGGTGAAAGAGCAGCAGGAGCTGATTGACCAGAAGGAAGCCAAAATTCAGGAAATCAGTGCTCAGGTTACCGAGCTTTCGAAACGACTGGAACAACTGGAAAGGATCATTGCTTCCGGGCCGTTGAAACCAGTGGGTAACCCCGCCGCGAAACTAGGTAATGAACCCAATGAGAATGGTGTTGTTTTGGAGCAAAATGCGCCAAACGGTTTTTCGCAAACTACATTAATTAACTTCTTCATCCCCCAGACGGTTAAGGATGCCGTGGTAAATATTTATTCAACAGACGGAGCAAAGGTGGGATCCTATCCGGTAACAGATCGCGGGCAATCCGCATTGAAGCTATCAGCGAAAACTTTTCGCAGCGGGGTATTTATCTATGACCTTGTGACAGATGGTAAAAGCAATGGAGCCAAGAAAATGGTTGTGACTGAATAACTGCTTAAAGCAAAATCCATTAACAACAACAGCGGGCTTCTTTCGAGGCCCGCTGTTGTTATAATATCCTAGCCACATTACATCGCAGCCCCATTAAACTGTATCGTCTCAACCGAAAAGAGCGGCTTCGAACCTGCATCTGGATTTTTAAATACAAAAATCAATTTGTGCAGACTGCTATCTGCTGTCTTTACCGGAATGTTGACATTCCCGGCCGCAGACACCTTCGTTTCTCCTACTTTTGGGCCGTTTGGCGTATCAAGACGAGCCTCCAGGATACCACCGGCAGTCATTCCATCTCTGAACCCGGCAGCAACTTCAATGTTACTAATACCTGTCAGATCAATGTCATCAAAAGTGATGTAGCTGCCATTTTTGGATCCTAGTACTATTTCAGGACCAGTAGGTAATTTGAATTTCGCCACATCCTTTCCGTCGTCGTAGGTGTTCGCATTGATTTTGGCAGGACGCAAGGCAACCGTTTTCGAACCGGTCAACGGGCCCATTTTGCCATTGCCTTTGTCGGTATAGCTGGCTGTGAATATGTAGGAACCGTCTTTTTGCTTGCCCTGCGTTACATAGCTGCTTTTCAAAGGCTTTTTATCAACTCCTTTTTCGTTGGCGAGCGAAAGAATGTATTTCACCATATCTTCCACTTCCTCAGATTTGTGCTGGGGGTGACCAGGCATAACCTGTTCTCCCCAAACGCCGCCACCGCCTTTCAAAACTTTGTCAGTCAAGGTTTTGAGCGAGTTTCTTTCGCTAGCGTATTTCTTAGCCACATCTTTGTAGGCTGGGCCAATGGATTTTTTCTCATTAGAATGGCAGGCTTTGCAGTCACTTAGTTCGATAAGGCGCTTACCTGTTTCAAACCCGGTATTGGCCTGATGGCCTTGAGCAAGTTGCGTTTTATCAAATCCTTCCAGATAATTGATAGTCAACGTTACCTCATCTTCCGGGATCTTTTTATTTGCGAGGCTGCCGTCTTCTTTGTCAGCCACTGCCACTTCGTAATTGACAGGTTTATCATTCCAATAGAAAGTTTTATTGCCTTTGATCGCAACATCTACCTTTGGTATTGCATTACCCACTCTTACGATCACCTCTGAGGTATTGGAGTTACCTGCATTGTCAGTGACTTTTAATGTCGCTGTATATTCCCCAGCTTTGGTATAGGTATAGCTTGGGTTTGGCAATGTACTTTTAGGCAATCCCTTGCCAAATGACCATTCATATTTGATAGCGTCCCCATCGTAATCCAGCGAACCCTTGGACGAAAAATTAACCTTCAAAGGAATAGCACCGGTCGTGTTGGTCGCAGAAGCCGCAGCCACCGGAACGCGGTTTCCTGCATTGTAAGTGATATGGGACAGGCTGGCTTCATCATTTTGAGCAAACCAGTTCGGCCCGTATTCCAATGTATACAACGAGCCGTCGTTTGCAAATTGCATATCAATCGGGTGACTGAATTTAGTATCAGGCAGGAAGCGCTCAATATTCATCAGATCACCTTTTTCATTCATCGTTACAATGTTGATATAATCACGAATCCAGTCGTAGGCAAAGAATTTTCCATTATAGTACTGAGGAAATTTATTCTTGCTGTCCTGAAAATCGGAAGCATAGTAAACAGGACCTGCCATTGCATTACGGCCACCTTTGCCTACGATCGCGCCGAACTCAGGCGAATCGGCGTAGGGATAAAAGATAAAGGCTGGCTGTGCGGCTGGTAATTCCTGTAAACCCGTGTTATGCGGGGAATTGTTGATCGGTTTTGCCGGATCAAACGGTTTTCCCGCAGTACTGTCTGCGAAATTGAAATCAATGTAAGGCTTGTTGTCGGCAATGAATAATGGATAACCGAAGTACCCCGCTTTTCTGGCCTGATTTACCTCATCATAGCCTCTCGGACCTCTTTTTGGGCTGTCATCGGAAGCATCCGGGCCAACATCTCCCCAATACAAATAGCCATTATGCTGGTCTACACTGATCCGGTAAGGGTTTCTGGTACCCATTACATAAATTTCTGATCTAGTTTTGTCGGTACCGGGAGGGAATAAGTTTCCTTCGGGAATATCGTATAGATTAGTGCCGCCCGGCATGTTCGCGCGACGATCACCATAACGAGGCTTAATACGTAACACCTTTCCTCTCAGTGAGTTAGTGTTTGAAGAAGAATGTTGTCCATCCCAGCCTTCTCTGCCCGGACGTTCATCGATAGGCCCGTAACCATTTGATTGAAATGGATTTACATCATCTCCTGTCGACAAATACAAATTACCTTTGCTATCCCATGCAATCGAACCACCCGTGTGGCAGCAATCTGTTCTTTTAACCGGTACAGTCAGTAAAACCTCCTCGGTACTCAGCATCAGCGTATCCTTTACATCGTCATATTTGAAACGTGACAAATGCTGTGCAGTATCCTTCTCCGTCGATGGCGGCGAATAGTACATATAGATCAGCTTGTTGGTTTTAAAGTTAGGATCAATATTCAGCCCCATTAATCCGTATTCCTGCTTGGTATAAACCGGTACTTCACCTACTACTTTGGTCTTCCCGGTTTTGGGGTTATACAGTTTCAGCTTTCCTTTACGCTCGGTAAACAAGACGCGCTGATCGTCCAGGACAACCAGTTCTGTTGGTTCGTCAAGCTTGGTGGAAAGTACTTTTTTGGTAAAACGATTTTCTTCCGGACGTGATTTTGAATAATCCAGTTTGCTGGCCATTACATATTCCAATCCGCCGGTGAGGTGTTTTACAAAAACAGGATCAATGAAGGTAGCGTCTTCATGCCCGAAATTGGTATAGAACGCTTTTCCTCCATCGTATTCGTGGTACCATGACATAGGGTGATTATCGCCCATTTTGCCATCTTTATAAGTCTTTTCGTCAATTTTGACCAGCACAGTCACTTTGGGATTGAAACTTTTGAAGTCGTAAAATTCATCCTTGATCTTCCATTTCTTAGGAAAATCCTTCATGGACTGATGGTTATCATTCACAACATAAGCCTCTCCCTCCTGTACATTCGGATTGCCCGGGTGGCTTGCGAAATACGCACCGGATAATTTGTTGTACCAAGGCCAGTCGTATTCTGTATCCGTCGCAGCGTGAATGCCCAGGTAACCTCCGCCAGCCTGAATGTAGCGTTCAAAAGCATCTTGCTGCTTCTCGTTGAGGACATTTCCCGTGGTATTCAGGAAAATGACCGCACTATATTTTTGCAGGTTTTTTTCTGTAAAAACGATCGAATTTTCGGTAGTATCGACCGCGAAGCCTTTTTCCTGGCCTAGTTTAATAAAGGCAGTTCTTCCAGCCGGGATAGAGCTATGACGAAACCCAGCGGTTTTGGAGAACACCAGCACACGTTTTTCTGGCGTAACAACCTGCGCAAAGGCTTGAAAACACGCGCAGGCCACTAGCAACATGCTTAATGTTCTGAGTTTTTTAAGGAAATTAGGGTAAAGGGGATTACTCATTCTTCGAATTGAAATTGGTTAGTTAAATGGAAAAAACCTATCGTTGATAAGAACGATAGGTTTTTAATATACTTGTTATTAAGACAATTATAGTCCTAAAACTTTGCGGTTAAATGCTTCATCAGCACCTGTTCCGGCAAAATCATCGAATGCTTTTGTGGTCACTTCGATAATGTGGCCTTCAATGAATGGCGCACCTTCCGCAGCTCCCTGTACCGGTGATTTGATGCAGCATTCCCATTCCAGAACCGCCCAGCTATCGTAATTGTACTGAGATAGTTTTGAGAAAATACTACCAAAATCAACCTGACCGTCACCTAATGAACGGAAACGCCCTGCTCTGTCGGCCCAGCCCGCAAAACCACTGTATACACCTTGTTTTCCCGTAGGATTAAACTCGGCATCTTTTACGTGGAATGCTTTGATACGATCATGGTACAGGTCAATGAATTGCAGATAATCAAGTTGCTGCAATACAAAGTGACTTGGATCGTAGTTGATATTGGCGCGGGTATGTCCACCCAAATAATCAACGAACATTTCGAAGGTAGAACCATCGAAAAGGTCTTCACCCGGGTGCAGCTCGTAGGCTACATCGACACCGTTTTCGTCATAAACATCCAAAATAGGTTTCCATCTTGCTGCCAGTTCTTTAAAAGCAGTTTCTACCAAACCAGCAGGGCGCTGTGGCCACGGATAAAGGAATGGCCATGCCAATGCTCCTGAGAATGTCGCGCTGGCTTTTAGTCCCAGATTGGCACTTGCTTTGGCTACATATTTCAAATGCTGTGTTGCCCATTCTGCCCGTGCCTTTGGATTATTCCTAACCTCAGGTATCGCGAAACCGTCATACATTTCGTCGTAGACAGGATGGGAAGCTACCAACTGGCCGATGATGTGCGACGCAAGTTCAGTGATTTCCAGTCCTTTATCGGCCAATTTGCCTTTAAGCTCATCAGCATAGGTTTGCGATTCTGCGGCTTGTTTTACATCAATCACACGCGGATCCCAGGTAGGAAGCTGTAAACCTTTATAGCCGAGCGCAGCCATGTAATCGGCAATGGTATCCAGTGTATTAAACGGCGCTTCATCGCCCAAAAACTGCGCAAGAAATATTCCAGGTCCTTTTATAGTTTTCATAGAATTAATGTTGAATGACTGAATGACTGAATGACTGAATGATTGAACTACTTTGTGTTTTTGCGGGCCTTTGACAAAATTTTGACTATCTCTTCTGCTTCCGACATTAATGACATTAATTTACCTACCGGCAGGATACCAGATTCTGAAATTATTTCCAGCCAGAATAATGACTCATCAGCCTCTTCGATAGTTATACTCAACTTGGCAAAGAATTCATTCTGACTTCTCGATCGACATACAGCTCTATAGTTGGCCCCAACGGATGAGGCTGATCTCAGGAACTGTTTTCCGATAATTCGGGCTTCCTCCGTAGGCGGTAGCGCCTTAAATACCGTTATGCTTCTCAATACAAAATTTTTCGTCCGTTTCTGTAGTAAATTGGCAAAGTGATTTTTGTCGATAGCTTCCTCCATTAATTCAGTGTGTGTTAAAGAGTAATTCAATCATTCATTCATTCGATCATTCAAAATTGATTAGATCGTTACCCAAGCCTGTGCTTTATTGCTTTCAAGAATCTTCTCACAAATCAATAATTCGCGATAGCCATCTGCAAAAGTTGGATAGGTAGGGTTTTCAGGTTGTTTACCTTGTTCGATCGCTGCATAAACTTCTTTAAACATTTGCTTCGACGTATCAGGGAAGCCTTCATTGTGTCCGCCCGGGAAGGTAATCGTGGAGCGTACGTCCTCATTCACCAGGGAAGGATCACGCATCAGGATTTCATTGGCCTTATCGCGGTTGCCGATCCACATTTCATTCGGCGATTCAGAACACCAGCTAAATGTTTTCTTCGAACCTGAAATTTCCAGGGACATACGGTTTTTACGACCGGCAGAAACCTGCGAAACCGTAATTACACCTTTGTTTCCATTGTCGAAACGAAGCAATACATTGGCATGATCCTCAGTTGTGATGGGGACGTCCGCGTAATCCTCCGGTTGCAACATCTTACCTGAGTAGGTTTCAACTGCTTTAAGTGGCTTTTTACGGGTCGGGTGAACCGTGTTGAAATCAGCCATTACTGCCACTGTTTTCAGGCCGGTAATGTATTCCAGGATGTCCATTAAGTGAGAACCAATGTCCGCAATGGCACGGGAGTCACCGGATTTGTCTGGTTCAAGACGCCAGTTGTAATCGGTTTCGTAAAAAAGCCAGTCTTGCAGATAAGAACCGATGAAAGAATAGATCTCTCCCAGTTCGCCTTTTTCACGCATTGATTTCATTTGACGTGCCAAAGGATAGTAGCGAAGGTTGAAGTGTACTGCATTCACCAATCCGGTTTTGGCAGCCAGTTCAACCAGCTCTTCTGCTTCCGCAAGGTCTTTGGCAAGTGGCTTTTCGCAAATCACGTGTTTCCCAGCCAGCAAAGCAGCTTTCGACTGCGAGTAGTGAAGGAAATTGGGAGTACAGATATGAATTGCCTGGATATCGTCTTGTTTCAAAAGCTCATCAAACGTATAGGAACGGGCAATTCCCAGGCTATCGGCCTTTGTTTTGGCCAGTTCAGCGGTTACTTCACAAAGCGCTGCCACTTCTACGTTAGGAAGACGTCTCAAAGCTTCAATGTGTGCGGGTCCAATGAAACCTGTACCGACAACGCCAACTTTAATTTTGTTCATAAACGGGTATTGAATGAAAGGTGAAAAACATCCGCCGGGGCGGTTTAAGCATTGAATATAATGGCAGTAGGGATAATGATCAGAAATCGGTCCACTTGGTGTCCGACTGATTGGAGGCGATCACAGCGTCGATGAATTTCATCGCTCTAACGCCCTCCTTGGCACTCGGGAAATCGTATACGGGATCAGGATCGCGACCTTCCCAATGCGCTCTCAAATGAATGGCAAAGTTCCGGTACAGGTTCGCAAAAGCTTCAAAATAGCCCTCAGGATGCCCGGCAGGGATGCGTGTGTTAACCTGAGCGGCCTTGGATAGGTTACCCACGCCAGTGCGGATGATGCGTACACCCTGATTTGTTTTGTGAATCAACGTGTTAGGCTCCATTTGCTTCCATTGCAAACCACCCGTTTCACCGTAAACCCTGATATTAAGGTCATTTTCCTCCCCATTTGCGATCTGGCTGTTTTGCAAAATACCTTTTGCGCCATTGTTAAAGCGAAGCAGAATATTGGCATCATCATCGAGCAAGCGGCCCTCTACAAAAATGGTCAGATCAGCGCAGATCTGCGTAATGTGCAGACCGGTAATGTACTCAGCCAGGTTTTCAGCATGCGTTCCAATGTCACCCAGGCCACCGGCAGCACCGGATCTTTTGGGGTCTGTACGCCACGCAGCCTGTTTGTTGCCTGTTACTTCCACAAGCGTAGCAAGCCAGCCTTGCGGATATTCTACAATCACTTTTCTGATCTCGCCGATAGCACCCGAAGCGATCATGTGCTTCGCTTCTTTCACCATCGGGTAACCGGTGTAATTATGGGTCAGGCAAAAAACAAGGCCTGTTTTTTCAACTAATGCAGCAATTTCCTCCGCCTCTGCGGTATTTAAACAGATCGGTTTATCGCAAACTACATGAAATCCGTTTTCAAGGGCAAGCTTGGTAGGGGCGTGGTGAACGTGGTTGGGCGTTACGATCGCCACAAAATCCATTCTCTCTCCCTCAGGTAATTGCTTCTCTTTTAAAATCATCTCCTCAAAGTCATTGTAAACCCGGTCGTCAGGGAGGTACAATGCTTTTCCCGTCTCTTTTGACTTGGCGGGATCAGAGCTAAACGCACCGCAAACGAGTTCAATTTCTCCATCCATGATCGCTGCACGGCGATGGACCCCACCTATAAAAGCGTCAAGGGATCCGCCCACCATACCCATTCTGATCTTTCGTGACATTCCAGTTGGTTTAAGGTTTTAAAAAGATTTTACAAACATAAAGAGTAGTATACAGGACTCTTACTTCTTACAAATATAAATTTAACGCGTAAAAAACCCTGCTCGGGAATTGCGAAATGCAGTAGAATTACGCTTAATTTGTTTTTTCTGTGAAAATCTTAAATAAAAACGATAACCCAACAAGTTCTTAATTTATCTAATTCAAATAATTAAACCCTTTTAGTCTCATGACTCAAACAGTTAACAGCGGAAGACTCTTCAATGCCAGTTGTTTTGCGCTAATAACCACCGCATTCTCTTTTAGTATTCGCGCCGGAATTCTTCCGCAATTGGGTACAGAATTCAATCTTTCAGCAGAACAGCTGGGTTTTATCAACTCCATGTGGTTTTTCGGGTTTCCCCTGGCGATGATCGTCGGAGGACTTGTTTATCACTCAGTTGGGCCGAAAACGATCATGCAGGTAGCGTTCGTTTGCCACGCGATCGGTATCATTATGACGATCTATTCAGGCGGTTATACCGGTCTTTTGATCTCCACATTTTTGATCGGTGTAGGTAATGGATGTACCGAAGCGGCTTGTAACCCAATGATTGCGGATGCTTATACTGGTTTGCAGATGAACAAAATGCTAAACCGTTTCCACATGTGGTTTCCTGGTGGAATCGTGGTAGGTAGCCTTGTTTCTAAGTTCATGACTGATGCAAATTTGGGATGGCAGGCACAAATCTGGGTGATCATTATCCCTACATTGGTTTATGCTTACCTGTTCTGGGGACAAGCTTTTCCAAAACCACACGTGGACGGCGTTACTTCAATTGGTGAAAACCTGAAAGCAATGGCAACGCCATTGTTCATATTCATATTCGTTTGTATGGCATTTACTGCCATCAGCGAGTTCGGCCCTCAGCAATGGACCGGCTTGATCATGAGTAAAAGCGGTGCAAGCCCGATGTTGATCCTGGCACTGGTAACGGGATTGATGGCCTTGATCAGATTCTTTGCACACGGGATTGTCGCCACCATTGGGGCGACGGGTATACTTTGGGGATCATCTATACTGGCAGCAATAGGTATTTACCTGTTCAGCACAGTAACTGGCCCAACTGCTTATGCAGCGGCAGTTATCTTCGCAATGGGAGTAGGACTTTTCTGGCCTACCATGATTGGTTTCGTAGCTCAGAATGTACCTCTAAGCGGTGCACTTGGTATGTCAATCGTCGGTGGCGTAGGGATGTTCTCCACTGCGATCTGGCAGCCTGTAATCGGTAAATGGCTTGATGACGCGAAAGCTGAAAAAATGGCAGCCGGACTGACTGGTGATGAAATGGAACTCGCCGCGGGGCAAGCCACATTAAGTACAATGATCCTGTTCCCGGTGGTACTGATCATCGCATTCGGCTTCCTATACTTCTGGATGAAAAACCGCAAGCAGGTACCAGCAACCGCAGCAGCACATTAATAGCTACCGGGCAATGTTCGGATGAATACATAAAATAAGGGGAATGACGTCGGTCATTCCCCTTATTTGTCTTACAAGGCAATTATTATTTCAGTTTAACGATCGTCACGCCTGCACCGCCGCGATCGGGATGCTCGTCCTGCATGCCTGATACCTGCGAGTAGCCGCGCAAATGGTTACGTACGAGTGTACGCAAAATTCCATCGCCTTTGCCGTGGACGATCCGCAGTTCGTCGTAACCGAGCATAATGGCATTATCCATAAACTGATCCACAAGTCCCAACGCCTCTTCTCCACGTTTTCCGCGCATATCGAGGTTGAAACTGAAATTCATCATTCGCTCGTTCAGGTCAACTCCCTTCGCGCTCGTTTTTAACTTTTTCTCGCCGGTTGCCTCCTTGTAGGTTTTGTTGGATACTTTTTCCAACCTGTTCAGCTTGATATTGGATTTCAGATCACCGATCCTGATTTCAATGTCCTTGCCCTTTATGGCCATTACCTCGCCAATCGCCGTTTGTCCGATGATCCTCACGTAGCTTCCCGGCACAATGTCGCCCGCTTCCGGTTCGAAAACCTCTTCGGTCGTGACAGGCTCCGGTACTACTTCCAGTTCCAGGTTTTTCTTGCCAAACGTTTCAAGTACGGTTCTGACGGTCTTGGTTTTTTCCTTCTCAGCCTTATTTTCCTTTATTTCACGAATCGTGTTTTCAATGAGCTGATTGGCGTCGGAAATCAGGTTCTTGGCCTTTTGCTTGGCTTCGTTGACGATTTTCTTCTCATTGATTTCGAGTTTTTCTTTTAAAGAAGTGTAGCCCGCCAGTTGTTTAGCCAACTTACGCTCTTTTACACCGATTTCAATGTTCTTTTCAGCGAAAACCCTTCTCTCGATATCCAGTTCCTTCAACAGTTTTTCAAAGTTAACCTGCTGGTTTCCCAGTTTTTCTTTCGCTCTATGAATGACCGCATCCGGTAACCCGATTTTGGAAGCAATTTCAAATGCAAATGAACTACCTGGTCTTCCGATTTCAAGCTGGTAAAGCGGTTCGAGATGCTCTCCATCAAAACGCATTGCCCCGTTGACGAGACCGTCCATTTTGTCGGCCAGTACTTTCAGGTTAGTGTAATGGGTATTGATCACACCAAATGCACCTGATTTTGTCAGGTTTTCAAGAATAGCTTCCGCAATAGCCCCGCCCAGACCCGGTTCCGTTCCGGTACCAAACTCATCGATCAGGAAAAGTGTTCGTTTGTTCGCAAGCGTCAAAAAATGCCGCATGTTGGTAAGATGGGAGCTATATGTACTCAGGTCATTCTCTAATGATTGCTCGTCGCCAATATCAATAAAGATATTTTGGAAAAAACCCATGGATGAGCCTTCCGCCACCGGCACCAGCAACCCACATTGAAACATATACTGAATCAACCCCACCGTTTTGAGTGACACGGATTTACCACCCGCATTGGGTCCGGAAACGATTAGAATGCGCTGATTATCTTTAAGTTCAATGTTGAGCGGAACTACTTTTTTCCCTTGTTTTTGAAATGATAAATGCAACAATGGGTGGCGCGCGTCACGCCATTCAATAAACTGGCGATTACTGAATGGGGGATTGATAGCACCCATTTCAGCGGCCAGTTTTGCCTTTGCCCGCAGAAAATCCATCAAGCCTAAAAACTGATACGCTTTTTGCAGATCGGGGACAAATGGACGAAGTTTTGCTGTCAGTTCAAGAAGTATCCGGTTGATCTCCCTTCGCTCTTCATATTCCAGCTCTCGGATTTCGTTATTGGATTCAAAGACGTCAGTAGGTTCAATAAAAACGGTTTGTCCGGTAGCGGATTCATCATGGATAAAGCCTGTCACTTTTCTTTTATGTTCCGCCGCAACCGGGATAACCATTCGTCCGTTACGGATCGTCAGCGATACATCATCACCGATCCAGCCACTGCTTCGGGCGGATTTTAGAATGGAATCCAGTTTTTTTCTGATTCCCGCCTGTTCTGAAATAAGCTTTTTCCTGATCCGTGACAGCTCAGAAGAAGCTGAGTCCCGGATCTGTCCGCGATCATCAATAATGCGGTCAATGGCATCAGTAATCTCTTTTTCTACTCTGATGGTCTTGGCATACTCTCCCAAAATCGGGAACGACTCTGCCTCCTGATTTTCGAAAAAGCGAAGGCATAGCCTGATCGTTTGCAGGGATACTTTTAAGTCTGAAAACTCGGGCTGGGTGAGGAGCATTCCTTCAATGGCAGCTCTTCGCAGGTAGGAGGTCGCATCTATATAATTCTGGGATGGAAAGTTTTCACCGATCTGCATAATACGTTGCATTTCGGCAGTCTGGCTCACCAGTTTTTCTACCAAACCAAAGTTCTCTGAAAATTTAATTTTCTCTACAAATCCCTGGCCCAGGGGACTGATACAAGCTTCTTTAAGTCGCTCTCTTAGCTTGTCAAAGCCTAGTTTTTGTTCTAATGTATTTGGGTAGAGCATTTGTTTCTTTTTTTGCTGTTGGCTGTTAGCTGTTAGCTTTTTTTATTTTTATTGACTTTGAGATAAGGTGGAGTTTTTCTGCCATTGACCAACGCCTGCAGTTGGTAATGGTTAAAGAGCTTTAAAGGCCAATAGCTAAAAGCTAACGGCTAGAACCAACAGCTATCCGCTCAAAACAGCATCCTCACTTCCTCTTTTAATATTTTCAATGCATGGGTTACCGGCTGGACGTCTTTGTCGATCACCTGCGCAAAAATTTTCTTAGCCAGATCGGCGGGAGGAGCATCGGCTGTTACTTCCAATGCAGCCTGGTTAATGGCCGCGACTGTTTCGTTCATGGCATTGTTAATCTGCTCCCAGGCCGCTGTACTCATATATAATTGCTGGGCAACATTGTGATTATACTCTTCCCGGATGTCATGTAAGAGAATTTGTTGTAATTCGAGCGCAGTCATAGCCGATGGCACCAGCCGTAGCAACAAATTGCTGGGACTGATACGTTCCAGGAAAAGACACATACGCTCGTAAGCCTGCAATCGCAATGGAAGTGTGATCTCAGTATTTTTACTTCTGATATCCAGTTTCTGTTTGAGGAAAAACTTGTCAGCGACCGTGTTAATGGTGAGGTAAATTGAAAAAGCGATGACAGCTCCAAGCAAAAGGATGGTAAGCAGCAAATAGAATTCCATATATCGTCAATAATTTTATGCTAAAACGAAGGGCAAAATTAAGGGATTGCCCAGATTAAGCAGTTATTTATTTAAAATACGCATGGAACACGGCCGGAAAGATTCGTGTTAACGGTAACGAAAGACACAGATTGAAGTTATTATATGGAAAGTCCTATCCAGCTAACGGAGAAAGCCAAGCTAGAAATCAAGACAACATTAGAAGCCAATAAAATTCCGGATACCTATGGACTCAGGGTAGGCCTACGCGGTGGCGCATGCAGCGGCACCTTTTTACTTGGCTTTGATACCGCCACAGAATTTGATCAAACCTATCTGATAGAAGGAATTCAGGTTTTCATAGACAAACGCCATCTCATGTATGTGATCGGCGTATCTGTCGACTACGAGGAAGGAGCGAACGGCAGCGGTTATACGGTTTCCTCCGCAGAAAAAAAATGAATTTAGTAAATCAATCAATCCTCAATGGTTACATGTTTCCAATTCTCTCCGGAACGTATGCGGTTGAGTTGCGTATGTGTAATTCCAAACTGCTTGGCGATCATTTTCAAACGGTTATTATCGTTTTTAAGCAATTTCTTAATGATTCGAACTTTGCTCTCGGTCAGCTTGTAATTTTTAGTACGCCTTGGGATGACACGGTTGATGAAAGCAGGGTTCTCCCGATTGTGATCGATCATTTCTGCTTTGGTAACCCATTTCAGATTTTCGAAATAATTGTTTTGTTTTTCGAAGTCCACGTGAATCACAAATGTGTGTTCATCGCTCGTTTTGTCCACAAAATACTCGGCAACCAATTTATGTACGTAACGGTTGATGGTTTTGCCTCCTGACACACGGATATTCAATGATCTGTAACCCTGGATAACCGATCCTTTTATGATAACGCCTTCCTTGGGATTATTCTGAAAACTCTTTAACCTTCCATAATTGGATACTTCGTAATGAGGAGCGTTCTCGATTTCGTCGAATTTTATTTTTGCCCACTTTTCGTTCCAGAAACTCCGACTTACATTTAACTCATTCATTTTGATCAAGATATATTATTAGGTTCAAAGGATTTATTACACTGATGTTACTCCCAAATTTCCCCGGAAACGTTTTTGTGCTATTTCGTTGTTCTTTTAGTGTGTGGAAATCCTGGATTCTTATTATTCACCAATTTCAAAAAGTATGAAACGTACTCTTATCATAGGAGCATCTTCCAATCCATCCAGGTACGCTTACCTGGCGGCTCAAAAACTCAGAAATTACGGACATCCCATACTGCTTCTCGGTCGCAGAAAAGGGTTAGCGTTAGGCGAAGAAATTCATTTGGAAAAAATAAAATGGGAAGATGTAGATACCGTTACCCTGTACATTAACCCAAGCCACCAGCCTGAATACTACGACTACATCATTTCGTTAAATCCTAAACGCGTTATCTTTAACCCTGGTACAGAAAATTCTGAATTTAAAAACATCTTACTTAATAAAAATATCATACCAATCGAAGCGTGTACACTTGTAATGTTGTCGATTGGACAATATTAACAGCTTGTGTTACCAGCGGATCAGCGCCGATGCCCAGGTAAAGCCGCTTCCGAATGCAGCAAGGCATAATAAGTCGCCATCTTTCAGCTGCTTATTCTCCCATGCTTCCGAAAGGGCGATCGGAATGGAGGCCGCCGTGGTGTTTCCAAAACGCTGCAAATTGTTGATAACCTGGGATTCTGACAATCCTAATTGCTGTCTTACATAGTCGCTGATGCGGATATTGGCCTGGTGGGGCACTAGTAAGTCCAGATCGCCGGCCGTGTATCCGTTCGCTGCCAGGGCTTCATTAATGACCTCCCCAAAGCGAACAATGGCATGTTTGAAGACTGCATTGCCGTTCATAAAGACATTAAATCCACCTTCCTCGATCAGTTCTTTGGTGACCGGCCTACTTGCGCGGCTGCTTCCGGGATCGCGTACGTAGAGCTCTTCCGCATAGCGCCCATCTGCGTGAAGGTGTGTAGATAATATACAATGTTGTGGATCTTCAGTGGCGGTCAGGACTGCTGCCCCAGCACCATCTCCGAATATGACAGCAGTGTTTCGGCCTGCCGTGCTTTTATCAATCCAGGTGGACTGTATTTCGGAGCCTACTACGAGCGCGGTTTTGTACATGCCCGATTTGATAAACTGATCGGCGATTGAAAGGGCATAAACGAAGCCCGAGCATTGCTCCCTGATGTCGATCACGGGTTTGCCGTCCATACCGAGTTCTCTTTGCATCAAAAATGCGGAACCCGGAAAAAAATAGTCGGGGGTGATGGTGGCGTACACAATGACATCGATGTCGTTGGGCGTTAGTCCGGCGCGATCGAGTGCTTGCCGGGAAGCGGCAGCGGCCATGCTGTAATTGGTGTCTTTTCCAAATTCAAAATAACGCCGCTCACGAATTCCTGTTCTTTCCTGGATCCATTCGTCGGAAGTCTCCATCCATTGGGTCAGGTCATTATTGGTAACAACGTTCTCAGGAACATAATAACCGAGTCCTGTAATGCGCGACAATGTCATACTATATATACTAAAATGAGCTGGTAATGAAATAGTTGGGAAAGCCCTCATCCAATCTCATTACACGGTTTTATATGCGAGGTGATATACTTAAAATAACTACAAAATTGCAATAAAAACTATTGGTTACCAATTGATTCCTTCTTTTTCCTGAGATTCTCAACTACTGAAAGCAGGATATAAATGATGAGAATAGCAGGTACCGCCAGAATTTTCAGCGTGATCAATAACACCATGGTGAGGATGATCAGAATGAACCGTGCTTCGTTTCCTTTCCATTGAAAATGCTTGAATTTTAATGCGATCAACGGCATTTCCATGACCAGTAAATAGGACATGACGACAGTAAGGATGAGTAAATTATTGGTGTTAATGATCAGATCTTTCCAAAATACGTCCTGGGTATGTACGATCAGCGGGAGAGAGCCTATGAGCATTGCGTTGGCCGGGGTAGGGACGCCAATGAATGAATCGCTCTGTCGGGGGTCATTATTGAATTTGGCCAGCCTGATCGCTGAAAATATCGCCATAATGAATGCAGGATAAGCTTTCCATATCCCCAAAAGGTCGGGAATGCTCTGCATCAGCAGCTGATACAGGATAATGGACGGTAAAAGCCCGAACGTGACCATGTCAGCGAGTGAATCGAGATCTTTTCCGATAGCTGAGCTCACCTTTAATATACGGGCAAGAAATCCGTCGAAAAAATCAAAAATCAGCGCAATTCCGATTAATGCACAGGATAGAAGCAGGTTATTATGAAACGCTTCCACAACACCAATACATCCGCAAAGCAGATTTCCACAAGTGAGTGCATTCGGAAGGTTGCGACGGATCATAGGGACGGAGGTAAGGTGATGAACAGAAAAGGTAATGATTATCTGAAAAAGGGATTGTGTTTCTTTTCAAAACCAATAGTAGTGGACTGCATATGACCCGGAAAAACCTGGTACTCGTCCGGTAATGTGAAAAGCTGCGTGCGAATGCTGGACAGTAATGTGGCATGGTCGCCGCCCGGTAGGTCGGTGCGGCCGATGGATAAATGAAAAAGCACATCGCCACCTATGACAAACTTTTGTTCGTCGTTCACAAAAGCTACGTGGCCTGGCGCATGGCCGGGGACAAAAATGACTTTTAACGTAGTGTTTCCAAACGTCACCGACTCTCCTTCTACCAGGTAATGATCGATTTCAGGTTCATCAAAAACTGCAAAACCGTAGTTGGATGCATAACTTTTTACAGCTTTTAACACAGGTTCGTCGAGCCGGTGCAGATAAAAAGGAATGTTGTATTTCCTTTTGAGCGCAGCGATTCCGAGAACGTGGTCGATATGGGCATGTGTGTTGATGATCTTTAAGGGTGTCAGATTGTTGGCAGCAATGTGATCTGTCAGTTCTTTGTATTCAGCCTGGTCATAGCAACCGGGATCAATGATAATGGCTTCACCGGTTTCGTCGGAAAGCAGGTATGTGTTTTCGGAAAAGGGATTGAAGACAAAAGTCTGTATTTGCACCATTCAGGTAACGATTTAAGGCAGTGTTTTTATTTCGTGGCGAAGTTACGAAACACTTTGGAAACCGTCCCGAAACGGTTTGCTAATATCCTTCAAAAGAAAAACGCCGCCACATCCGAAGATGCAGCGACGTTTTTTAAAGTTGATGAAGCGTTGCGAATTAATTGATCTGTTGCTCGGTAATGGTAACCTTGATCCTGTCGTAGTATAATACTGTCAAACCCTCATAACCGGAGTCCGTTCCTACAAATAGCCAGATTTCGCCGTTGGCATTGGCCTTAATAGTGAATGGTTTGTCCGAATTTGTCTTTTTGATCAATGCGTACTTTGAATCTTCGCGGCCATTGGCGACATCGCCAAGAACAATAGCGTCTACACCGCCTTGCGACTGCTGACCTTTATCCAATGTAAATTGATAGAAAGTCTTTTGCAGCTTTCTGGCTGGTTCCGCTCCCGAAGCACCGACTTTGAAATACACGGAACTTCCCGGTGAGCCGCCAACTCCTATACTATTGGCAGGATAGTTTGTAGCCAGGTTAATGTCAAACTGGACGAGATAGGTAGCATTAGGCACAAATCCCGTCACTTTTTTCTTCAGATACATAAACATATCATCGCTGCGATTTGTGCTCTGTATCCGGAATGCATGCTGTGAAGTGTCCAGGCCGGTAGGTAGTCTGGTCTGCGCGAATTTCATCGTTAATGTACTATCGACTGTTGTCGTATCATATTCCGCAAATTCGGCAACCCAATTGTCCGTACCGGTTTCGAAATTGGAATCAACTGTTGTAATCGCGTCCAGGCCGTCGTCATTACATCCTGCCAACATTGCAGCGAGAGACAAACTGGTCCATACCATCCATTTTTTCATGACTTTGAATTGATTTTTATTATTTGAAAACGAATCACTTTCAAATAAGATTGGATTCAGGAATGTTTGGTTGGAAAGAAAGTAACTATACCCTGTGGTTAATTTTTCAAATATTTGACTAGTAATCGGTTATAGATGACGATTTAACCGATAATAAAAATAGTGGGCTTTTTGTGCAGGTCGGGCAAATTTGATTTCCAGTTTTTGACAGACATGGTTTTGATAAATTCGTCAGGTGCCGTCACATTGGACGCAATGCACAGTAATGTATCCGGCGCGCAGGCTTCCAATACCGCCTCCATCAGCTGATTGTTCCGAAAAGGCGTTTCCATGAATATCTGGGTCTGCTGCCGCTGTCTGGCGTCTCTTTCAAGATTCTGGATTTCTTTTTTTCGCAAGGCTCTGTCAATGGGCAGGTAGCCGTGAAAAGCAAAGGACTGGCCGCTCATGCCCGACGACATTAACGCCAGCAGGATTGACGAAGGCCCCACAAGCGGGACCACCCGTATACCCATCTGATGCGCAAGATGCACGGCCACCGCGCCGGGATCAGCCACGCCCGGGCATCCTGCCTCCGAAATGACACCTGCATTCTGCGTAAGCTTTTTCAATTCCTGCGCAGTCACTGACTTGGGCGTGTCTTTATGCAGCTCGATGAAGGTCAGGTCGTCTATTACTTTACCCAATTTCAAGCTACTGATGAAGCGCCGGGCTGTGCGGACATTCTCAACAAAGAACACATTGAGCTCACCGACCGCTTCCTTAATCTGCGGACTGAGCACATTTTGCTGCGTTTCTTCCGCCAGGATTGTTGGAATCAGATAAAGCGATAATTCCGGGTTATTCATTTTTAAGAATTTTTAAATATTTCCAACCATATAGGCTGCAAATGGTTCATAGATGCGTGAACAAAGATAAAACAATGAAACAACTGCTATATATTCCCTTGTTCCTGGTACTGTTGCTGTCGTGTAAGAAAGATAGTATCGATGGTGCCATGTCATTTGCGGATTTTCTGACAATCCAAGGGCCCTGGCACCTAATTGAAATAGAAAGAACCTCTCTGGATAATAAGAATGTATGGGAATCAGTGAGCGCTACCAAGACCGATACACTGGTATTTCGCAGCGATGGGGTTATACTGAATACGGATGGTACCCCGGCATGCTGTGCCCCCAAATCGCTCATTATTAACAATCAGCTGATGGACATCAAACCCCAACTAGCATTACCTGCCAACCCGATTTGCGCTTCGGTTAACTGTGTCAATTGCCCTACCTGGGAGCTGAGCGTGAGTGACGATCAGATGATCGTTTCATCCTGTAACAACCTCAGAAGAAAATATGTCAGATAGTCACTTCCAAAAATTCAAGTAAAGTAGCTACAAACGCTTTCGGTTGTTCCGCCTGTACCCAGTGACCGGCTCCGATAATAGTTTCCAGCCGGGCATTGGGGAACAAGTCTAAAATACCTTCCAGGTCTTCGTCCAGAATATAAGTGCTCTTCTCGCCCCGCATAAATAATGCCGGTGTTTCCACTTTTTGACTGGAATTGATTTCCGCCCCTACATTGGCCATATCTGTGCTTAATAATGGCAAATTGAACCGCCAGCCAAATCCACCTTCATCCTTCCGGTAAAGATTTTTCAAAAGAAATTGCCTCACCGATAAAAGCGGCTCGTATTCACTCAGAATTTCGTCCGCCTGGTTGCGGTTTTCAATTGTATCGACAGGAATAGCATTTAATCCTTTCAATATTTTGGTATGATGAATGGGGTAGGCTTTGGGGCCGATATCCACCACTACCAGCTTTTCAAAAGTCCCCGGATAAGTTACCGCATATTCCATCACTGTTTTTCCGCCCATTGAATGTCCCACCAAAATGGGGTCGATAATTTGCTGCTGCTCGAGAAACTCTTTCAGGTCGGCGGCTAGTGTCGGGAAATTGAGCGGGCCTTCCTGCGGCGAACGACCGTGATGCCGCTGATCCACGAGATATACTTTAAAGCCATTATCTGCAATCGCCTTGCTGATGGTAAGCCAGTTATCCAGAAAACCAAAAACGCCGTGCAGAATAATCAATGGCTTACCAGTTTCTCCGATTTGTTTAAAGTTGAGCTGCATATGCGATGATAAATGCTATTGTAAAATTTGTTGATAGAAATAGTTCTATTTATCTTAACAAGGTTTTTATTCCCCCCTGGCCCGCAAAGGTGGGCACTATTTTTGTGACGGTGAAAGTATCCGTTTGGAAAAAATTAACAATATGGTAACAAAGGCCGTTCTCCATGTCTTTCAGCTACTGCCAGAAAATGTGAAAAAAAGTTTTTCAAAGCTTAAAATTCGGTTTAAAATCGCGTAAGGCATGTATTGATAATTTTTAATAATTTGATAATTTCAAAATATTGAAGTATTGGTACACTATTCTGCATTATTCCAATAGGTCAGGCAGTTACGCGGATTAGTATTGTATTTTAGTAGGATTTAGAGTTTTGTTATTGAAACAAAAAAGGTATTATTTTGCATCAAATATTACTCATCGTCCCCAGATGACAGCTTCTAATATTACAAACCAAATCACCAACATCTATGAACGGGAAAAGTTTACTTTCCAGGGCAGCGGGCCTCTCGCTGGTTGTACTACTATTATCTCTACTGAGTCCTAGTGTTCAGGCTCAGGTTACTTCATCAGCAATTACCGGCCATGTAGCCGACAGCAAAGGTGAAGTGCTTCCAGGTGCTACTGTCGTTGCTATCCACGTTCCATCCGGTTCAAAGTATGGTTCTATTACCAATGAGCAAGGTCTTTACACCATCCCGGCGGTCCGGGTAGGAGGGCCTTACACAGTTACAGTATCATTCGTAGGTTTCAGCGACCAGGCGCAGGAGAACATTTTCGCTAACCTTGGAACAGCAGCCAATGTTAATTTCGATCTGAAAGACGGCGGGACGCAGTTGAGCGAGGTGATCGTTACAGGAGCTGGAAGCGATATTTTTAGCTCGGACCGTACCGGTGCCGCTACTACATTCAACAAGGGTTTGATCACAAGCCTTCCGACACTTGGACGTACATTGAACGACATCACCAAGTACAATGCTTACAGCAATGGCCGCTCATTCGGAGGCCAGGACAGTCGGTACAACAACTTTACCATTGACGGTTCTGTTTTCAACAACGGTTTCGGTTTGGGAAATGAGGCGGCGGCAGGTGGCCGTACTGGTTCATCAGCCATTTCTCTGGACGCGATTGAAGAGGTGCAGATCAACATTGCACCTTATGACGTTCGCCAGTCAGGTTTCGCAGGAGCGGGTATCAATGCAGTAACGCGTTCAGGTACTAATGAATTTTCAGGATCGGTTTTTCACTTTTTGAAAAACGAAAGCCTTGCAGGTAACAAACCGGACGGTAATAAGATCAATATCAATGACTTTAGTGAAAAAACAACCGGTTTCAGACTGGGCGGGCCGATCATTAAAAACAAACTGTTCTTCTTCGTCAATGGCGAATTTGTAAAACGTTCCAGCCCGGCGCTTGATTTTGTATTGAACCGTGGCCAGACAGGAAGCAACGTTTCCCGTACCACAGCGGCTGATCTGGAAGACCTTGGTTCTTTCATGAAAGAAAAGTTCAACTATGATATCGGAGCGATCGATGGTTTTAACAATGAAAACACGAGCAAGAAATTCCTTGCCCGTATCGATTATAACATCAGCGACAAGCATAAGCTGACATTGCGTTACTCGCACCACGATTCTGATTCTGACGTTTTGATCAGCCAGAGCAATAGTAGTAACACGGCGGGTTTTGGTAACCGTACCAACTCACTTTCAGCGATTTCTCCACAGAACACAGGTTACATCATTCAGGACAACACCCGTTCATTCGTAGCGGAACTGAATTCCAATTTCGGAGGTAAATTTGCCAACAACCTGATCGGAACATTCAACAAGCAAATCGAGGACAGAAAGTACAAAGCACCGATCTTCCCAACGGTTGAAATCCAGAAAGACGGATCTACTTATACTACCATCGGTTCCGATCCATTTACGCCAAATAACCGTCTGGACTACGCGACATTCAATTTGACAGATAACCTGACGTATTTCGCAGGAAAGCATACATTGACATTGGGTGCGGCTTACGAGCATTTCAAATCCAATAACCTGTTCTTCCCGACATCAAACGGCGTTTACGTTTTCAAATCGATCCAGGATTTCAAGAATGCAGCGAATGCATACCTTGCTAATCCGAACCTGACAGTTGCTCCTGATACATTGGTTCGTTTCAACTATCGTTACTCATTGCTTCCGGGCGGTGCAGCACCTTGGCAGGAATTCAAGACTCAAACTTTCAGCCTTTACTTACAGGACGAATTCCAGGTTACTTCAAACTTCAAGGTTACTGCCGGTCTTCGCGGAGATTACATTACGATCCCGAATACTTCGAAGCAATATTATAATGCGGATGTAGCATCAAAGACTTTTAGAGATCCGGAAGGACAGCCTTACATTGTCAACACAGGAAATGTTCCTAAGGCCCGCATCTATCTTTCACCACGTATCGGTTTTAACTGGGACGTAAAAGGAGATCATACTACGCAGGTTCGCGGCGGAACAGGATTGTTTCTTTCAAGAATCCCTTATGTGTTAATTTCAAACCAGTTGGGTAACAATGGTGTGAACTCAGCGACTGTTGGATTTAATAATACTACTGCTTATCCATTTACATTGGATCCGTCAGTTTACATTCCGAAAAATACTGCGAAATTAACTGGATATCAGGTGAATGCGTCTGATGAGAATTTGAAATTCCCACAGGTTTGGAAAAGCAACATTGGTATCGATCAGCAGTTGGGCTGGGGCGTAGTAGCTACATTGGAAGGTATCGTTAACAAGAATTACAATGCGCTTCGCTACATCGACGTCAACCTGAAAGCACCGACTGCTACTTTCAGCGGAGCCGACGGTCGTGATCGTTTCCCTGCTTCCGGTCTTACGGGAACTGCGGTAACTCCGGCCCGTTTAGTAGACAAGGATATTTCCAATGTGTATGTGTTGACAAACACCAACAAAGGCTACTCGTACTCGATCACGGGTAAACTTGAAAAACCTGCTACCAGAGGATTCGGTGGAATGGTAGGTTATACTTACGGACAAGCTAAGGACATTGCTTCGGTATCCAGTACAGTGGAAGGAAACGTACCGGGTGTCAATGGATTGAACTACCTGGATCTTGGATATTCAGGAAATGACTTGCGTCACCGTTTTGTAGGATATGTTTCTTATCGCAAGGAGTATGGTGGCAAATTTGGAGGCGCGACGATGTTTACATTAGGCGGCGTGTCTAACAGCGGAACCAAGATTTCTTACATCAGTTCAACCGATTTGAACGGTGATGGTCAGAACAATGATTTGCTGTTTGTTCCAAAAAATGCATCTGATATCGTTTTCTCGACTTTGACTACCACGGTTAATAAGAAAACCTACACATTCTCTCCTGAGCAGCAAACTGAGGCTTTCCAAAAATACATCGATAACCATCCTTACCTGTCGGAAAGAAAAGGAAAATATTCTGAACGTAACGGCGGCGCTTATCCATGGTTGACCCGTTTTGACTTGACAGTTGAGCAAGATTTCTACGTAAAGGTTGGTGCCAAACAAAAGAAAAACATCATTCGTTTGAGAGCCGATATTTTCAATGTAGGTAACCTGATCAACAACAAATGGGGTGTAGCGAACCAGGTAACTGTTTCGTCTAACAGCACACAGTCCAATCCGCTTAACTTTGCAAGCGTGTCGTCAGCCGGTGTTCCTTCTTACAGAATGGGAACGCAGATTGTTAACGGCGAGCCAATCTTGGTTCGTGATGCATTCGTGAAATCACAAACGATCAATGACGTTTGGCAGGCACAGATTGGTATCCGTTATATTTTCAACTAGTATCAATTTAGTACATACAAAGTAAAAGAGCCCGTTCAATCGAACGGGCTCTTTTACTTTACTCGGGGATCTTTTCAACTTTGAGAACCGATTCCATTCCGGCCCGGTAGCCCTCAATGATCAGCCTCGATATATCATCAGAATTGAAATGCTGCAAATCCAGAAAAAGCGGTGCTATGGGGCGTATTACTGTAAGTTTCATTGGGTTACCCCGTAGAATAGAGCGATCGACGTATGATTCTCCCCAGGCAATGTTGCTATTCACGATCTGATTGACCGTAATGTCACGCACTCTTTCTATCAATGTAATGAGGTTGCGGGTGTTAATGTCTTCGGGTTGGTAAAGCAGAGGTGAATGGCAGGCGATCAGCACAATTTCCGTGGCACCGTCTTCTATTGCCTCCCGGATCGGTGCTACCTCCCTGATTCCGCCGTCGAGGTACAGCTGCTGCTCAATTTCCACGGCCGGCATCAGCATGGGAATGGATGAGCTGGCAAACACGAAATCGAGGTAGTTGGGCTGCTGGGGGCTCACATACCGCATTTCTCCGGTCGCGATGTTGACAGCACCTACCTTGATTTTGACAGGTGTATTGCTCAGATATTCTTTGTTGACATTTTTCCGAATCAACTGATGTAGCGGCAATGGATCAACAATACCATCGAAACGGCTCATTAATGTGCTCATCCCCAGTTTGACGCGCGAACGCAGCATGGAGATATCCTGAGGTGCGGTAATATTTTTAATCCAGAATTCCAGTAATCTTCTTCCCGCCACTGACCATTGAACTTCTTTATTATCTAAGGTTTGCTTGCCTGCTTCATTCGCCAAAAAAGTAGCATTCAATGCGCCCACCGAAATTCCGTAGATCATTTCAGGCTGAAAACCATTTTCCAGAACTGCCTGGATCACGCCCACCTGAAAAGCGCCCTTCATAGATCCTCCACCGAGGACAAGTGCTTTCATATCAATAACTTTCCAAAGTGTACTTTATAGGTTCGGGTCAGCCGCTAAGCTATACCTTCCGGGTTTTTCTTCAATTCTAAACATTTTCAAAATAAAATTGATATAAACAGAAGATTTTATTCCAAATTTGAAGATTAGAGTTCAGGGTTCTTGAAAATCTATCCATTGGTAACTCTGTCCGCGACTTTTTAATATCAGGAGGGGAGTATCAGCCCTCGTTCATTAATATGACCCTTTCAATACAGGATATTCAGGCTCCTATTGCAGACGAAATGAAGGCTTTTGAGCAAAAATTTCGTCAATTTATGAAGAGCGATGTGATGCTGCTGGACCAGATCATGAATTACATCGTCAGACGCAAAGGCAAGCAATTACGTCCCATGTTTGTATTTCTTTCCGCCGGGGTCTGCGGAAATGTCACCGAATCAACATACAGAGGGAGCGCGCTCATCGAGCTCCTGCATACGGCAACGCTGGTACACGACGACGTGGTGGACGATTCCAACTACCGCCGCGGATTTTTTTCGATCAATGCATTGTGGAAGAACAAGATAGCCGTGCTGGTAGGGGACTACCTGCTGTCCAGAGGCCTTCTGCTATCCGTTGATCATGAAGAATTTGATCTGCTAAAAATCGTTTCGACGGCTGTGCGTGAGCTCAGTGAAGGAGAATTGCTCCAAATCGAAAAAGCGCGCAGGCTGGATATTAATGAGGAGGTATACTACCAGATCATCAAGCAAAAAACGGCATCATTGATCGCTTCGTGCTGTGCCGTAGGGGCCAGTTCAGTGGGAGCGGGTGCAGATGTCGTGAAAAAAATGCATGCCTTTGGGGAGAAAGTTGGCATGGCCTTCCAAATTAAAGACGACCTTTTTGACTACGGCGAAGACGAGATCGGAAAGCCGCTAGGCATCGATATCAAGGAAAAGAAAATGACCCTACCATTGATTTATGCATTGAACCAGGCCGCCTGGCTTGAAAAACGGCGCATTATCAACATTATTCGCAACGAAAGTCATAAGCCCAAAAAAGTCAACGAAGTGATCGCTTTTGTGAAGGATTCGGGCGGGCTGCGCTATGCACAAGAAGTCATGCAACGCTATGTGGAGGAAGCTCGCGTACTGCTAAATGAGTTCGCAGATTCACCGCACAGGACATCATTGGAACAGCTTGTTCAGTATACTATTGAGCGAAGTAAGTAGATCAATTTATTTTTTAGCCTGATTATCAGGTAAATAAGTTTAAACTATTTCTTGCAAAAGGAAAATATGTAAGTAACTATAATAATATGACTAAACTTTTAGTTATGTTAGCACTTCCATAAAAACCTTTATGTTATGAAAGCTATTTTAACTGCATTAATCTGTTTGTGCTTGCAAACCGCCTATGCGCAAATCAGGGTAGTATCCTCCAAAAACGTTGTGAAGGAAGGTGTGAATAATGTCGCTCTTGCGAATGATTACACAAGAGCAGACGGCCCTGCTGCGAGAGAGGTCATGGATAAGTTCAGTAAGGTTGTTGCTTCTGCATTTCCAAAAGATCCCAGTCCAGGGATAGCGATTTTTACCCAATTTTACTTGAATGCTTCGGGTAGCGTCGAATACCTCATTTTTGATGTCAGGACGGGCGAGGGATATAATAAGGACTCACTGGATGAGCATTCAAAAAATGCTTTTATTGCGGGTTTTGAAGGCTGGAAAGTGACGAAATCACCCGGCAGAAAATTCTCAGTTGTTTCTTTTCACAACATAGGCAAGCAGCCCGTTATCCGTGAGGTGAGGCGTGGAGACAGTTCGGTTGTGGACCTGAAATCTGCATTGGTGTTTCAAGACACATTGAAAGTGAAGCGTCTCTACCTGAATCAATTGGAGTTGAAGACATTACCTGATGTCGTTTACAGATTTCCTAATCTGGAAGAATTGTATTTAGGGGGCAATGAACTGCAAGCATTGAACCTGAATATGCAACGGTTGCCCAAACTAACGCAACTTCATTTGCAGGGGAATCAACTTAGTAACAACAGTTTTGAGATTTCCCCCAACAAAACCCTGACGTTGTTAAACCTAAAAGAGAATAAATTCAATGACCTGCCGAATAACACAGTTCGGCACTCCAAAAGGCTTGCTATACTCTGGCTTGGCGGCAATGATTTGACCGCATTGTCCAGCCGCAGTTTCCGGAAATTAAAACAAGTGCGGGACCTGAATTTTTATAAGTCCAACATTGCTGTTTTGCCAAAGGGGATTAAGAAAATGAAGAATTTGGAAGTACTGGACCTGTATTATAACAAACTTGAAATACTACCGACATCCATTACCAAACTGAAAAGATTGACGCATCTAGCCGTTTCTTACAATCAGATCAGTGCATTGCCCAAAAAAATCGACAAACTTAAAAATGTACACACGCTCTACGCGCACCATAATCATTTGAGCAAGCTCCCGGAGCGGATCGTCAAAATGCAGAAACTAAAAATTATGGATCTGGGATACAACTGGTTTACCAATTTCCCTGCGGAACTGACCTCTTTCGTCAACTTGCAGGAACTAGACCTCTCATCCAATAATTTCCCTGAATTTCCGGAGCAACTGCTCAAAATCAAACACCTCGATAAGCTGTATCTCAGAGGTAACCCATTCCTGAAAGAGGATGCCGAAAAACGATACAATCAGCAGCTGAGTTTTCTGAAAAACAAGAATATCGAGGTGTTTTATTGAGGTTTATAAATTCCACCAATAGGTAAATTTCAACACGATCGCGCGGTTTTTAACCCTGAAATTCTCAGGCAAATAATTATCCGTATACACGATAAACAAGTCCGACGCGGGCTTATACCTCCATTGCAGACGGGCATTCAGGTTGATGTTGTCAGCCTGATTGTTGTACTGCATGAATGTGGTGAAGAACAGGCTGTTGGTGAAGGTAACATCCACGCGAGGCCCTACCAGCCAGAGTTGGGTACGTTTCCACGGCTCTGGCAGGCGGATGTCATTATAGTTACCGGCCATCGTGATCGCCACGTAAGGTTGTACCCGGTATCCCAGCTCCGCGCGCAAATTATTGCGGTGCCCGTTCTGGTAATAGCCTCCAAAAATGCCTGATGCGGCATAAGTAAGGCGGTTTTGCGGGCCGGAGACGATGTCAAATCCGGTTGCTTTCCAATTATGTTCGCTTCCCGTGGGCAATGTGCCTACACCCAGGTTAGTTGGGTCAAACGGACGCAAGAGACGCACGTAGTTGCTGGATCCCCATACCGCTACCGTGGCCCGGTTGATAAAATTAAGGTTATAGGAGAGTATAAATTCACGGTCACTCAGGTCAAATTTTTTGTCCCAAAATACATTGCTGATCAACTTGGGGCCGTGACTGATGATTTTTGGCGATTTGACGAAGAAAAGATAAGCCATATTAGGACTGATCTTGTAGTATCCCAGCCGCACTGCATTGGGGACATAACCCACTTCTGCATTATAATTTTTACCCACATACTCATGCTGCCACTGCCAGGAGAAGTTCGCCTTGGTAAATTTAAGGTCGGCGGCATGTGTGAAATCATCCGAAGATTTTCCCGGTGTAAATGATTTCAGGAACATCACCTTACCCGTCCACAGGTTTTTGGAACTGGCCAGGTTGAATTCCGCCCCAATGTTACGGTTATAGCGATTGGTTGACGAATGTCGGTCCAGGGAATAGTTGGTAGCATCCTTATTAACAAAAATAAACCGGACATTGGAGCGGGCAAGCAACTGCCTCTGCAATGCAAAAACGGCATAATTGTTTCTCGGCGTCAAGCTGTCGGGCGAGCCTGTCTGCACATCCAACACACCGATACGCCAGTTTTTATTGATCTTCCCGCTCATACGCGCGCCAAACTGGATTGGTACGCCCAGCCCAATGCGACGGGAGAAGAATGGCCGAATGGTAGCGTACCCGAAATTGGCGAAAAGGTCAGCGTTTTCCAGAAAGAACTGCCGGCGCTCCGGGAAAAACAACTCAAAACGGTCCAGGTTCGTCTGTTGCACATCGACGTCGACCTGCGAGAAATCCGGATTTACCGTCAAATCGAGGTTAAGCGAAGGGGTCAGTCCGATCTTGACATCACCTCCTATGGTTGGTTTGTATTTGGTCGGCGTATCTTTCTGATAGTCCTTCGTTAACCGGTTAGCAACGTAGGGGATGATGGAAATGTTAGGACCCGGATTGGGCGGTGGAACATCCCATACCAGCACGCCTGTGTAAGCGAGCGACGCCGATGGAAACTGCCTTGGTACCGGTGCCCAGGACGATTTTTCGGAAATAGTAAGATCCTGACGACTGAAATTAATCCCCCAGCGGGTGATACCCGGCTTATAGCGAATGCTTTTGAAGGGAATAGCTGCTTCCCAAACCCATTTATCGTCATCATTTTTAACCGAGCTGACCCATTTATTGTCCCAGCTCAGGTCCACCGTTCCGCCGTCGCCCTGCTGGCCGTCCCAGGGTGCACCCGCCGCATTAGCACCAAACGAAAAGCCATTGGTCTTATCGTCGAAGGTATCCATGAAAAGGAGAAAATTATCATTTTTCCCAAACGCGAAATCCCGTTTCAGAGACTCCACAATGATGGATCCTTTGACTGTTTTGTAATTAATAACGAGAATGTAAAGGTTGTTTTTATCGTAGCACATTTTCACCTCCGTCTCTGCACGCGAGAAGCTGGTGTCCATGGGAGTGATCATGAAGAAGTCCTTCGCCGTTTCTGTGGCAGACCATGCAATGTCGTCCGCTACCCCATCAATGGTTAGCGGGGAAGTAGCGGTGTGGATGTGGTATTGATAATTTTCGTTGGGTTTCTGAGCTAAACTTTGAAAAACGATTAAACAGAAAATGATTTGGGTTAGGATGAAATTACGTTGCACTTGATCGGTTGGGGGTGTAGGAAGTATAATTGACTAAGGATTAGGCACATTCAGCTTCTGAACCACCTGGCATCCGCATAAAATGTGCCGAAAGGAACCAGGGAAGAGAAGAACGACAGGGATGATTTTTTGAATGTCCAGCTCCGCTCGGTAGCGACCTGAATGAGCAAAATGACAAACAAAACGAACAGCACGCCATGGGCCATGCCAACTACACGAACAGCCTGGGGGATGCCAGCGATATATTTTAATGGCATTGCAATGCCTAAAAGAACGAGGTAAGAAACGCCTTCAAGAAACGCGACGATCCGCAGACGGCCGAGTGCTGACTTTATTAAGGTAGAAATCATGAGAAAATCGACAAATGAGAATAATGCACTTTCGTCGTAAAGATACATATTCAAATGCTTGCAACGCACCTTCGTCAACAACCTTTTACATGGAATTGTGATATTTTCAAAATCATCTTATGAGGCAGTTACTTCCAGGGCCGCAGCTTCACCGGATACCAAAGCCCCTTCCATAAATCCTTGCCAGTCGGCCAGATGTTCGCCGGCAAAGTGTGTGTTGAGGAAGGGTTTTTGCAAAGCGGGGCGGGTCGTGTGCCATTGATTGATTCCATACATGGCGTAGGCGCCTTGTGAGAGGCTGTCGGTGCCCCAGTAGTAATTGGCCTGGGATTCGATCATGCCGCGTACATCTCCAAAAAATGGGTTAAGTGTTTGGTGGATCATTTCTTTGCGCCAGGCATCATTTTGATTGGACACCAATTCCGCCTTTTCGCCGATGGTGTATGAAATGAGGACACCTTTGGTGGATGGCTGATTCTTGGTCGCGTGGTAAAAATAATGCGGTACCTGATCCGTGATCATATCAAAGTTTTCGTCTTGCCAGAACCTCTTCTCGAAAAGCAGCGCATTTTTGTTGATACGGGCATATTGCAGTTCATTTAATGCCCTTATTTTTTCATCAGGCAAGCCGGGTTCCCATTGAATGTTCTTGATCGCAAATGTCGGGATCGCGCAGATCAGTTTATCGGCTTCGAAGGTTTGGCCATTTTCGCAATGAACGATCACATTATTTTTCTGTTCAATTTTCGTGACCTTATGGCCGGTGTGAATATGCTCCTGGCCGATCTTTTCAGCCAGTTTTCTAGCGAGCTCTCCGTTACCATTTTTGATTTTCAGATCCATTTCGTTTTTCTCACTGCTTTCAGCAAATGTCGCTAGCGCAATGAATGCGGAAACGTGCCTGATACTTTCTCCGAAATCGGTACTATCCAATAACTCGCGGAGGATGAGATCTTTTCCTTCGCAGCCATTATTGACCAGATACCGCCACCAGTCCATCTGATCCAGATGCAGCTTGTCCTGCTCACTCATCGTTTGGTACTGCTTTAAAAGAACCTTGAATTTGCCTTTCCAGTCGTCCGAGAAGTCCCAGTCGGTGCTTTTGGCATATTGATTTTTATAGATAAGATGGGTGTCAAACTGATTATTGAGTAACTCTAGTTTAAATTCGTCGCATAGCTCGCGCATGCGTATGTGCGAGTTGCCGACCCATTCGGCACCGAGCTCTACGGTGAGGTTTTGGGCGGGATCAACGATATGTGAAAAGACCCGGCCACCCAGCCTGTTGCGTGACTCAAGGACCGTCACGTCTACATTTTTTTTGCGCAATGCATAAGCCGCTGCAAGTCCTGCAAAGCCGCCACCAATGATAATAACCTTTGTTTTTTTACCAATTTGAACCTGACCAAATGCATTGGCAGATACGACGGCGCTACCGGCTAGCAGTGCGGACTGGCGAAGAAATTCTCTTCGGGAACTGAGTTGAGTGATAGTGTTCATGTATAGATTTCAGAATGTTTTCAAGAGGAACAACCTGAAATTAGGACACTATATACGCAACTCAATTTAACCTTTAGTTAGTGGTTAACATATTTACTATTTGGCAGTTATGTTTCAAATAAAAAGGGATCAACAGCGCTGGCTATCGATCCCTTTTTATTTGAAAATTGATGTGTTAAGCAGCCTGGACTTTTGGTTTTACCTTGCTCTGTCCGGCTGGCTGGCTTTCCTTGTTTCTCATTTTGATAAAATCCTTAAAACGCCTGATCGTAGCCAATATAAAGCCTATCACCAGTACAAAAGTCCCTAGCCAGAGAATGTTAATGAGCGGCTTCTCGGTCGCTTTCATCACAATAAAGTCTCGCTGTGTAGTATTGACTGAAAACGAGAACTGGCCCGTTTGAGGGTTAATTTCTTGAAACTGAATGCGCATTCCCAGCTCATTGCTCACCTCGGGCTTGCGCGCTACCATGCGGTCGCGGATCACGAAAGAAGGTGTGATGACAAACTCTTTGTCCTTATCCAAAACTCGGATAATGGCTTTTACGGCTGCATCTCCGGTTCCAAGCTTAACCCCTTCCACCTGCTCGGTCCTTACTACATTGTCCAGAATGGCTACATAGTCATTCACAAAAAATGTATCGCGCAGGTTAACCGTGAAATTCTCGGTCTGACTCCAAACCGGTTCCGCAGTGGGATTGGTCACCATCGAAACATAGGTGTACAAATCTTTATCAACCTTACGCTGAATGTCCGGCGAAGACACGATGCCCCCCATTCTCGGGTTGATCTGTACACGAGGGAAAAGTGTAAAAATCTTGCCCGAAGGCTCACGGTAATCGATTTCGTAATAGAAATTTTCAGGGAAAATCTCGATGGTATCGCCTTTGGAATTGTATTTCTTGTTATTAACTACAATGTCTCTGAGCGCAACCGCGTGAAAATCACCTTCTACAATGTCTACCCAGCTCTTAGGAATGTATCCCGGGATATGGCGTGGCTCTACGCGGACATCACGCCAGGTAAGCATATAATCGCCCATTTTCTCAGCCTTATTGAGCCAAAGCGTAATGTTTTCCTTATTCTCCTTATTGTCATTACTCGTGAATTCCTCGCTGCGGGAAATCATCAAACCTGAATTATTGATAGAAACAACCCGCGTGTATGCAGACGAAAACAGGATACCGATCAGCATCAGGGCTACACCAATGTGCGTGATCGCGCCACCAGATAAGTTGTAGTTTCCACGAATAATGTTGATCAGGATCGTTCCGTTGGCTACCACAGCAAATATCGCCGTTGTCAATAACACGATATATTGAATGTCTTTAACTCCTTTAAAAGTAATGACCGCCGCGCTGATCAGCAATGCGATCAGCAATGGATTATACAAAGCCTGCAACTTGCCTTTACCAACCCTTTTCCACCAGAAAAACTGCCCGATACCTGTCAGCGCAATGATCAGCGAGAAAAACCAGAGCTGGAATTTGTTGTAATGTCCTATTTGGTCGGCAGGTAACGCCATGTTCAGCACAGTTCCGAATGCTTCGGCGATCTTGTTATAAACCGGTATTGAGGTTGTAGCGAGAATCTGGAAACCTGACAGACAAAGTAATGTAGCTCCGATGAAAATCCAGAATTCCTGCGAGTAAGTCGAAACTTCTTCTTCGTCGCTTGGAAGACTTTTCCAGCGATATACTAACAAACCAATCGCTACAATGGTGAAAGTCAACAGGTAAACCAGCAACTGCCCGGAAAGTCCCAGATCCGTAAATGAGTGAACTGAAGCATTTCCCAACACACCGCTCCTCGTCATGAATGTCGAGTAAAGGATCAGTATAAATGTGGCAATCGTGAGTATAAACGATGTTTTAAGCGCGGTAGCGTTTTTACGGCCAATGATCATAGTATGCACTGCCGCAACCAGAATAATCCAGGGAACGATAGAAGAGTTTTCAACAGGATCCCAGTTCCAGTAGCTACCGAAGTTAAGCGTTTCGTAGGCCCAGTAAGCACCCATTAAAATACCTATCCCTAAAATCATGGCCGAAAACAATGCCCATGGCAATGCAGGACGAATCCATTCCTGAATTTTCTTAGTCCAAAGACCTGCGATTGCGAATGAGAAAGGAATTAGCGTAGTAGCGAAGCCTAGGAAAAGGGTAGGAGGGTGGATCACCATCCAATAGTTTTGCAAAAGCGGATTCAGACCATTACCGTCCTTCGGAATGAAATTAGGATCCATCTTGTAAACAGGGAGATCCGGCATTACTTCTTTCAGCAAAAGGAATGGTGTAGAACCGATTTTTAGATCCAGTCCGGGAATGACAACACCGAGTATCATGGATGTCAAAAAGGCCTGTACCAAGGCAAAAACGGTCATTACCGGTGCTTCCCACGATCGGTTCGTGAAGATGAGCACACAGCCCAGCACGACATTCCAAAAGATCCACAAAAGGAAACTACCTTCCTGATCTTGCCAGAAACTGGAAATGGTGTAGCCTGTTGGAAGAGATAATGAAGAATTTTTCCAGGCGTAATGGTATTCGAAATAATGATTGCCAATGATCCAGTAAAGTGAGAACACAACACCGATTACTGCTGCAACGTGGACATAGAATGTGATCCTTGCAAAACGTTTCCACGTGAGGGTATCTTCAATCGCGCCGCCGGCAACCGTGCCCTGGGCCATTCCCGCCCTGAAATAGGCATAGGTTGCCACAAGAGCGGTTACAAATGCAACAATGACCAACAGGTGCCCTGTACTTCCAATCGTGCTGTGAATCATGATTTTGTGGCTGTATGTTCAGTAGTTTCCATTTTACCGTTCTCGTATTTCGAGGGGCATTTCATTAGTATTTTTTCAGCGGAGAAAGCACCGTCTTTCATTTTTCCCACTACAACAACCTGCTCAGATTTATCAAAATCCTGTGGTTTAGTATTTTTATAGACTACCCTTTGCTCTACATTGTTGTTATCGATCAACGTGAAAACAAAGTAATTAGGGTCGATTTCAGGTTTATATTCCATTTCTACAATCCTTCCCGAAACGTCTTTTTTCAATTTGCCAACGACGTGAATACTTTCATTATCGCCATCCTGCGCCATTTCTTTCGCTTTCGAAAAATCGACATAGGTACTGGCGTCGCCAGCCGTTGAAACGATGATTCCAATGGCAACTGCAATGATGATTAAGCCGAATATCTGGATCTTTTTCATGGTACTACTTGATATTTAATTCCTTTTCAATTTTTCTAAGCTTCGCATCGATCCTAAGCATATTCACCGCGATGCCGGCAAAAATGACTGCGATCACAGCCACTACAACCCATATTTTACCATCTTCGCGTAGCTTGTCCGCCATGGGTACTGCTTCGGACGCCTGAGCCATTAAATTTCCTGAGATCAGGAACAAGGTTAAGAGGATGAGGGTGATTCTTTTCATTTTGATCAATGGACTAAAATCGTAACGAATTTTTGATTTGAAATGTTTGTGATGCTGAAAAATACAACCGTTGAAACTAAACTTTGTCAGCGGTAATGATCGCTTCTTCGCGGATGCGGTTGATCCGTTTAATTCTGATCCGCAGCTCTGCAAGCCACAGTCCCAGCAGGATATAACCGATAATGGCAGGGTAAAATACTTTCCTGATATTGTTGTCAAAATCGTAAGAACCGAATGTGCTGTTGCCGCCGCTGCCGGGGTGTAAAGAATCGGTCAGACGTGGGAGAATGTAAATGATCGGAATAAAAACAGCGAAGGCAAAGATGTTGTAAACCGACGAAATTCTTGCTTTTCTCTGCTCATCTTCAAAAGAGCTTCTCAGCAATAAATAAGCTAGATAGATCAGGATACCAACAGCTGCTCCATTCAGCTTGGGATCATTCGGCCAGGGATCGCCCCAGGTATAATTAGCCCACACTGAGCCGGTAAGGCAGCCCAGAATTCCGAAGAAAATCGCAGATTTTGCCAGTTCGCTTGCAATGTCGTCGTCGTTGATATTTCCTTTATTGAGGTACCTGATTGAAAATACCATGGAAGTGAACAGCAGCAATGTCATTGCCAGCCAAAGCGCAACGTGGAAATAAGTGTTGCGGATGCTTTCATTAATAATCGCCAGGTGTGGAACAGGCCCCATTATACCCATCACGATCACGTAGAATATGATGACGATGCAGAGGATTTTCCACCAGATCTTTCTCATTTTGAATCTTTTAACTTTTAAACTAAACTTCGCCAGCCCCAATCATCAGCTTCTCCATAAATAAGGAAAAAGCAGAATGCTGAGCGTAATTACTATGAGGTCAATGGATAATAGTGTGGTGATTTCGTCCGTGCTAACCGACCAGTCGAGCCCGTCCAATGCGTTTTTCGACAGCTTGATAGTCATCAACAACATGGGTAAAATGATCGGAAAACTAAGTACGGCCATTAAAGTAGCACTATTGTCTGCTTTCGATGCAATGCCAGCTACGAGGGTCAGTACCGAAGCAAATCCGATAGCAGCCAGAACAATGCAGATTATAAACAAGCCCATATCTTGAACCGCGTTTCCCATTACAAACGTGTAGAATACAAATCCGAATCCAGATAACAACAACATAATGAATGAGTTGTAAATGATTTTGGAAATAATAATCGCCTGCGGGCTGCACAAGTTGTAATAATATAGCAATCGTCCATGACGTTCCTGGGAGAAGCTTTTGGCAATGGCATTCACCGCTGTAAAAAGCAAAATGATCCAGAAAAGTGTATTCCAGACGATCGGAGTGAGCTGGTTCCTTCTGAGATTGAAACTGAGATAACACACAAAAACGGTGCTGACAACGTACAGCAGCATTCCGCTTAATGCGTATTTCTGCCGCCATTCCAGTGTTACTTCTTTCCAGATAAGGGTTTTGATCTCGTTCAAGATATTGCTCAATCCGCTTTTTTTACTGCTATTTTTCTTTTATAACAGACCTTTCGTGCTGCAAAAGTACTACATAAAGCCTGAGGGAAATAATAAATTGACTACGATTTTGACTGATTTGTATCATGCCAGAGACAATTGCAAGAGTATTGTTTGAATTGCCGTTTGTTAATGCTTAATTTGTGGTTTAAATAAACTGAATCTAAATAAGGAGCGTATGTCTGCTCGTACAGTTTCTCATCTCAAAAAGGGCGAAAAAGGGATCATTAAGTGTTTTAATGACCGGGCAATGTCTTTAAAGTTGCTTGAAATGGGCTGCCTTCCCGGCTGCGAAGTCCGGCTGGATGCCGTTGCACCTTTCGGAGATCCGATCTGTATCAATGTAGGAGGATGTTATAGTCTTTCCCTGCGCCTGAACGAAGCTTCGGTGATTGAATTAGAGTAAAAATACGTTCCGCTTTCAGCCTCTCCATTGAAACAAGTACATATAAAAGTTGCGCTGGTAGGTAACCCGAATGCCGGCAAGTCTACGTTATTTAATGAGTTAACCGGTCTACGCCAAAAAACGGGAAATTTCCCTGGTGTAACAGTCGAAAAGAAATCAGGTACCTTTCGAATTCATGCTGAAAACGGGCAGGAAGCGTCTTATGTAACATTGGTCGATTTACCTGGAACTTACAGCATTTACCCCAAATCAAAAGACGAAACGGTGGTCATGGATATCCTGGCCAACCCCAAGCACCCCGATTTTCCGGATGTGGTAGTCGTTGTTGCCGATGCTTCCAATCTCCAAAGAAACCTGCTTCTTTTTACTGAAATCAGCGATTTGGGGATACCTGCTGTACTCGCTTTGAATATGCTTGACGTCGCTACCAGCATGAACCTGACAGTTAATGCAGTTCAGTTGGCTATGCAGTTGAATGTTCCGGTGGTTCGGATTAATGCACGGACCGGAGAAGGAATTAGCAACTTAAAAGAGGCGATCCGGCAGGTTGCACAGTCCAAAGACAAACCTGCCTTGCGATATTTTTACGAGCCCAAAGGCAATGAAATTGAATTGATAGAGGAGGTGAAAGGGTTGTATCAGATTGATAATGATTATGTTGCCTTGCAGTATGTTTGCCAGCATGACAATTTTTCATTCCTGGAACAGCCTGTTCGTGCCAAACTGGATACCTTAATAGAAAAGTACGGATTCGACGAAAATAATTTCCTTGCCGAAGAAACAGTTGCCCGGTACGAGAAAATAAAACCGATCGTAAGTAGGTCAGTTAAGTCTGAAGGGGCCTCCGAGCAACCCTACTGGACACGTAAGCTGGATAGTATATTACTTCACCGGGTTTGGGGATACGTCATTTTTGCCCTTGTATTGCTGCTCGTTTTTCAGGCCATTTTTGCATGGGCGACATTTTTCAGCGACTGGTTGGATGTAACAGCGGCGCAAGGCATTGAGTGGGCAAAAGAGACCTTGCCCAAAGGCGTGTTGAATGACTTGCTTACAGACGGGGTTCTCGCGGGAATCGCGGGAATCATAGTTTTTATACCACAGATAGCCATTCTGTTCGCATTGGTTTCAATTTTGGAGGAGTCGGGCTACATGGCCAGGGTAATGGTGATTATGGATAAATTGATGCGCCGGTTTGGCTTGAATGGGCGAAGTGTTGTTCCGCTTATCTCGGGAGTGGCTTGCGCCGTGCCAGCCATTATGACTACCAGGAGTATCAGCAGCAGATACGAACGTTTGCTGACGATTCTGGTTACTCCTTTAATGAGTTGCTCTGCCCGTTTGCCCATTTACACGATCCTCATTGCATTGATAGTCCCTGAAAATGAGAAGATTGGGGTTCTTAGTATGCAAGGCTTGATATTATTTGGGCTGTATTTTCTGGGTCTGGTAGGCGCATTGGCATCTGCTTGGTTGCTTTCGCTTTTTATTCCGAGAAAAGAACCCAGCTACTTTATGCTGGAAATGCCTTCCTATAAATTACCCCGCTGGGGGCATGTGGGCTTTGCAATGTATGAAAGTGTAAAATCATTTGTACTGGAAGCAGGAAAAGTAATTATGGCGATATCCATTATTTTGTGGGTGCTGGCTTCCTATGGTCCCGGTGATAATATGGCTGTGGCGGGACAACAGACGATAGCAGCAATGCCTAAGGCTTCACAGGAAGAAATAGATGCAGCTGTTGCGTCCATTCGGCTGGAAACCTCCTACGCAGGTGAATTTGGACATTTTATTGAGCCTGCTATCAAGCCGCTGGGGTATGACTGGAAAATTGGTATCGCATTACTAGCGTCATTTGCGGCCCGGGAAGTGTTTGTAGGAACCATGGCGACTATTTATAGCATCAGCGGGGATTCGGAAGACGTACCTACTGTCAAACAAAGGTTGGTTCAGGAAAGAAATCCGGATACTGGTGGGCGGATGTTTACACCTGCTGTTTGCTATTCCTTGCTGATGTTTTATGTTTTCGCAATGATGTGTATGAGTACGATCGCGGTAGTGTATCGCGAAACCCACGGCTGGAAATGGCCATTGATTCAGCTGGCTTACTTAACAGTTCTCGCCTATGTATCGGCTTTCGCTGCTTATCAGCTGTTGAGTTGAATCAAGGGAAGATCCTGAACGGTTATCTTTCCTTTTTTCTCAGAAAGACGAATAGCTGCGTCCAGATCAACCACGAAATTGCGATCAAACTCGTTTAGATTGATGTTTTTTGAAATCGCTTTTACGAAAAATACTTTATCTGTTTTTTTTATAGGTCTCTCTTTCATTTTTGCGCGAAACTCTTGTCCCAATAATCCTGACTTTCCCATTTCTAACTAAGAAGTAAGAGGTTAATAATCTATTTGCAATACTTTTTCCAATACAAAGAAAACGAACTTCGCTCAATCTGTTGCTAATTAAAATCTTACGGTCAGGGTCTTTAAATATACTTTCTGCTTCAAGATTGATTATATAGTGTTTTTCCTCAGATTTTTTCTCATTTCCTTTATCCCAATCGAATTTTAACGGAGCCATACGAATGCCAAGGTGTTTACTTTGCAGTTGGATAGTGAACTGCAATCACCTTAATAAGACGCGTCGATGGTCGAAAGGTAACGGAGGTAGTTTAAATAAATAAACTACCAGCCCAAACAATCCACAACATCCGAGGCTATCAATGCACTTTGGCCTTTTTGTTCTGCGGCGCGGTCTCCAGCGAGGCCGTGCTCGTAAACTCCGAGAATGGCAGCATGTTCGGGTTTGTATTTTTGTGCCAATAAACTGGTAATGATGCCAGTCAATACGTCACCGGTGCCTCCTGTTGCCATTCCGGCGTTACCCGTGGAATTGAAATGAATGTCACCATTGGGAAGAATAACGGCAGTATTAGCGCCTTTGAGACAAATAATGACCCTATACTTTCTGGCAAATTCTTTTCCGAGTTGCAGTCGCTCGTATTCGTTACTACTCTCTCCGGCAAGCCGCTGAAATTCCTTCGGGTGAGGAGTTAAAATGGTGTTCTCGGGCAGTTTGTCTAATAAAAAGCGATTTTGTGAAAGGATATTCAGTCCGTCAGCGTCAATGATCAGCGGCACTTGTATCGTTTCAAGAAGCTGTTCCATTACTTTGACAGTAACCTCGTCCTGTCCGATACCTGGCCCAATCCCAACGGAAGAATAAGAATCCAGCTCAGGTAGCTGACTGATTTTTTTCTGATCGTCATCCATCACAGCCATTGCTTCGGGAATTGAAATCTGAATAATATCGTAACCACCGCCAGGTGAATGCATGGTCAGCAAACCTACTCCTGATCGGAGGCAAGCCTTTCCTGAAAGTACCGCAGCGCCCATTTTTCCGAAACTTCCCGCGATCAGCAACGCATGGCCGTAGGTGCCTTTGTGAGAAAATTTCTGACGGGGCTTAATGAGTGCTTCCGCCGCCTGTTTGTCGGTATAGTATAAGGAGGTTTCAGTTTTACGGATATAATGATCGCTTAGTCCAATGTCCACCAAATGCCAATCGCCCACATAAGCTGCATTTTGCGGCAGCAAGAATGCGAGTTTAGGAAGCTGGAATGCAACGGTAAAGTCTGGTTCAATGATAGCATCGTCTTCTGCGTTGGGCTGATCGGCATACAAACCGCTTGCAATGTCCACGGATACGAGGTTATTGGACAATTTATTCAATGAATCAATAATCTCTGCCAACAGTCCTTCAACCGGTCGCGAAAGTCCCGAGCCGAGCAAAGCGTCAATGCAGATCACATTTGGAGCAATGGACGGGAAATCGTCTATATGTTGAATGCTTTCGGGCTGTAAGTGATTTTTAAGCCTTTCCAGATTTTCCTGAAAATCAGCGGTAGCATTGTTGCTGTATTCAGCAATGTACACTTTTACATCATAGCTATGAACACTGAGAATTCGTGCAATAGCTAATCCGTCACCACCATTATTACCTTTTCCACAAAATATACGGACGGGCCGGGTGTTAACAAACTGATTACAAAACCACCGGATAAATGCATTCGAGGCGCGTTCCATCAGATCTATTGATGATATCGGCTCATTTTCAATGCTATATGCGTCTAGTGAACGAATTTGTTCTACATTGAAGATCTTCATAAAAATTGGTAAACCGCTTTTACATGCAAGGAAAAAATCTTAGCTTTGCACTCGTTTTCGCAAGAGCTGTTTTGAATGAAGGGGCGTCACCCCATCCGCTGGAAGCAAGCTATCATTTTTAATCCATAAAAGCATTCGTCATGAGCGAACTTATTAAACTCGTAGAAGCTACGATTGAAAATCGTAAATCCGAGTATCCTGAATTTACTTCAGGCGACACGATCAACGTACACGTTAAGATCCGCGAAGGTAACAAAGAGCGTATCCAGCAGTTTCAGGGTACGGTAATGCAACGTCGTAATCTTAGCGCAAGCGGTGAAACTTTCACTGTACGTAAAATCTCAAACGGCATTGCTGTTGAACGTGTTTTCCCAATCCTTTCACCTAGTATCGCAAAAATCGAATTGATTCGTCGCGGTAAGGTGCGTCGTGCCCGTCTGTTCTTCTTACGCGGCCGTCAGGGTAAAGCCGCTCGTATTAAAGAGCTTAAAGTATCGAAGTAAGATAAATATTCTTCGGACAAAAATTTTAAAACCCTGCAAGCGATTTTTTCCTGCAGGGTTTTGTTGTTTTATTGAAGAGCTATTAGCTTTTAACTATCAGCTATTAGCTTCTTTTGTTGAATAGGGCCTGCAAACATTTCTTTTATGAGCATTCCATTTTATAAATACCAAGGTACTGGAAATGATTTTGTACTGATTGATGACCGGAGCAAGACTTTTCCTGTTTCCAAAGCGTTAATCGCGTCTATTTGTCATCGCCGTTTCGGGGTAGGGTCAGACGGACTCATTCTGTTGCAAAATGCAGAGGGTTATGATTTCAAAATGGTGTATTTCAACGCCGACGGAGGTGAAGGCAGCATGTGTGGAAATGGTGGAAGGTGCGTGGTCAGGTTTGCCAATGATCTGGGGCTGTTTTCGGATAGTACCAAATTCATCGCTGTTGACGGCGAGCATGAGGCGAGCGTTTCGGACGATACCATCCGATTGAAAATGTCCAATGTGCAGGGAGTGGAACAATATGACGAATTCGACTTTATCAACACCGGCTCACCACATTACGTTACTTACGTGGATCACATCGAGGATGTGGATGTGGTAAATATTGGAAGTGACATACGCTACGGTTCAGTTTACGGCCCAAAAGGCGGCACTAATGTGAATTTTGTAGAGGTGATTGAAGATAATCATCTAAGTGTGCGTACTTACGAGCGTGGCGTGGAAGACGAGACCTACTCGTGCGGTACTGGGGTCACTGCCTGTGCATTATCAGCACATTTGCACAAAGGCTGGGCTGGCCCGGTTACTGTGGAAACGATTGGGGGTACTTTGGAAGTTGCCTACCAGGAAACTGCACCCGGCGAATTCAATGATATTTATCTGATCGGCCCGGCTGTAAAGGTTTTTGAAGGGAATTTAGACTTGCCAAGTCTTTGAGACTTGGCAAGTCTTGTTGCGTTCTACTCCGCCTCAATAATCCCGCCTTTGACATGGAAAATCTGCTTACCAACCCATTCAGGCACACGGCAGTAATCCATTGCGGCCACTTTACTCCTCACGCCATTTGTACAAATGACAATAATTGTTTGATATGGGATTAGCCAATCACGCTTTTCCCTGATCTCCGCCAATGGAATGTTAATCCCACCTTCGTTAAACTCTTCAAATTCCCAGGTTTCACGAACATCTACAAGCGCGGCTCCCGGATCTTTACTCAGTTCCTGTACCTTTTGTAAATCAATGTCCGTATAAGTATTTTTTGCCATAGTCCTGAAATGCAAAATCGTTACCGGTTATCCGAACACGGCTGACCAGTAACGAAGAAATCGGTAATACTTTTGCGTTATCTTACTGCGTAAGGATGATCGTTGACCACCGGAATATTCTTGGCGATCAATTTATGAATATCCTTCAAAAATGCTTTTTCATCCCGGTCACAAAACGAAAATGCAGTTCCTTTTGCCCCAGCGCGACCCGTCCGCCCGATCCGGTGAACGTAAGTCTCAGGAATATTAGGGATTTCGTAGTTGATCACGTGGGTCAGGTCGTCTACGTCAATACCTCTTGCGGCAATGTCAGTAGCTACCAAAACGCGTGTTGTCTGGCTTTTAAAGTTTTTCAATGCATTCTGACGCGCATTTTGTGACTTATTACCATGGATAGCCTCAGAAGTTACTCCGGCTTTCCTCAATACTTTCACTACTTTATCAGCACCATGCTTTGTTCTGGTGAAAACAAGCGCAGTAGCAATGTTCTGATCTTGTAAAATATGCAGTAAAAGTGAGTTTTTATCCGATTTGTCCACAAAAAACACGGATTGACGGATGGTATCAGCTGTCGAAGAAACGGGGGTAACTTCCACTTTCGCAGGGTTTCTTAGTATCGTGTTGGCCAATGTAACAATGGCCAGTGGCATGGTCGCAGAGAAAAACAGCGATTGTCTTTTCGCAGGAAGCAATTTGATGATTTTCTTCACATCGTGAACAAATCCCATGTCCAGCATACGATCTGCTTCATCCAATACGAAAAATTCAAGCAGGTTCAGTTTAATGAAGCCCTGGTTGATCAAATCCAATAATCTTCCCGGGGTAGCTATCAGCACGTCAACGCCTCTTTGCAATGCGTCAGTCTGAGGTTTTTGTCCTACGCCTCCGAAAACGACAGTATGTTTTACGCCTGTGTGACGTCCGTATGCGGCGAAGCTTTCACCGATCTGGATAGCCAATTCACGGGTAGGAGTTAGTATTAGCGCCCTAATGCGACTCTTTTCGAATTTGCCAACAGGGTTATCATGAAGGAGTTGCAACATTGGAATAGCAAAAGCGGCTGTTTTTCCTGTGCCCGTCTGAGCGCAGCCCAATAAATCCCTTTGCTCTAAAATAATTGGAATAGCCTTTGCCTGAATAGGTGTGGGAGTATTGTATCCTTCTTCTTGCAGAGCCTTAGCAATAGGCTCAATGAGTTTTAAATCTTGAAATGTCATTTGGTTTTTTTAATCGGCTATTCATATTAAAGTTTTGATAAAAACAGCCTTGAATCATATAAAAGGCCTTGTAAGCCAAGGGTATAACAGAACTAAGTTTTTAAACGTTCAGTAGTTACATTCTGCAAAAGTATTCAGGAATGTTTAACTTTCGTCTACATTCATCAACTCATTAGTGATTATGATCAGAGCCATTGCATTAACTATTTTATTATCAGCGGCATTCCTTTCAGTAAATGGACAGGATGTTTTGGTAAAAAGAAACGGCAAGACCATTGAAGGCAAGGTAACCGAAGTGGGAATTGACAAGGTTTTGTACAAAATCAGCAAAGATCCGGACGGGGCTAATTTTGTAATACGCAAAAACGAACTGAACAGGATTGAGTTTGGAAATGGGCAGACCGTTTTTATTAACGACCGTTTTCAGGATGATAAAAAGAGACGTCGACAGGATCCCGATGAAAGTTTTGGAAGAAATTTCATCAATTTCTCACCATTCAAGGCATTAGACAGCGGCCCGGGATTTGGCATAAGTTATGAAGCCATTGTTGACAAGCGCGGATATTTTGGCGTCATACTGCCTGTTACGATGGTCTTTCCTGACAGCTACCTGTATACCTATGATGGAAATCACAACAATTCTGAAATGTATTATTTCTCACCAGGACTAAAAATTTATCCATTTGGTCAGAAAAAAGTTACCTACTCAGTCGGACCCACGGTTTTTATGGGATGGGGCAATAGACGGAGTACTTACACTAATTACGAACCAACGACAGGCGTTTATATAGACGAGAGCGATAACGCCAAAAGGTTCAGGCTCGGGATGCTTGTCAATAATTATGTCAATTTTCAGATCACTCAGCGATTTCAAATCTCCTTGAATGCAGGCCTGGGTTCAAGATATATCGACAGGGAAACTTCTTCGTTCCGAAATTACAGCACAAGCGGAATGCAAATTATGGGCGAGTTCAATTTTAGTCTTGGACTACGGTTTTAACCAATCAAGATCTTTATTTCAAAACCCTGAACACCGGATACCGAAGATATTCTTTTTCGCGGTATGGAGAGTTTTCGTAGATATAATCCAGCTGCGCGCTACCGCTCTTGGCAAACTCAGGATCTGATTTTCGTTTTTCTTCGAGACGTGCTTTTAGTTCGGGTGATTTTTCAAGTAATGTTGCCGCCAGATCTTCGAAGACATAGTCAGAGTAATGTTCTTTTGCCTGTAAAATCGTATCAAAGAAATTCCATTTGAAAAACGAATCGACCGCCTTGGGTTCCAACGTTTCGATAATGTACCGGTTTGTCCATTGATCGACGGGTATGTACCAGTCGCCTTTTTTGAAAGATACTGTCTGCTTTTCTGTTCTTAATGCAACCCCGGTATGCCAGTAATGGCCTTCAAAGGGCTGCTTTGGTGAGTCGTATTTTTCAATGTAGTAGGTCTCTACATCCATTTCTGAATCCTTTTCAAGTTGCTTCACACTCACCTGGTTAAGCCTCAACAGATCAATGATATTATGCCAGCCTTGTGGAATAATGTAAGCTTCGGGCCTGATTACCTCGTCTAACGGCACATAGGTATCGTAAAACGGAATGTTCTTCGTGAATGGCTTGGAGCGGTTATAATGAAGTCTTTCAGCTCCGCTCACTTTACTGGGAAGATATTCAGGTTCATAGCCTTTGAACACGATCTGCGTATTTTTCTCCTTGTTCACTTGCCAGGAAACCGCAAACCTTTCCTGTGATTTAACCGCCTCTTTTGTTTCTTTTCTAAGTTTCAAAAGCTTTGAACGGTAAGCGGCCAGAAAGCGAATATTGCCGTGCAGGTAAGAATAAGTAGCCTTTACACGCTGGTCGTAGGGTTTTAGCATATGTGTTTCCGTCATCACGCCGATGGTGTGAAACAATGCCGCATAGCCTGTCGAATAGCGCGGCCAGTCTGGAAACTGTACAAATCCTTTGTCGGGCGTCTGGCCCCAGGCATTGACATAGGGGGTAGCTTCAAAACCGGTTTCTTTCAAATGCTTGTGCATATATGGAAGGAAAACTTTGTCATTGAATTCACCCAATGAACCTCCCAGCTTGTCTTTTTGTGCATAATCCAATGTCATCACGTACTGGTAGTCAGATCCATTGCTCACGTGCGTATCCGCGAAAAGATCAGGATCCAGCTCATGAAAAATAGCGGCAAAACTCCGCGCATTCCGGGTATCGCTTTTGATAAAATCACGGTTCAGATCATAATTTCTTGCATTACCGCGAAACCCATATTCTTCCGGTCCATCCTGATTGGTCCTGGTCGTGCTGTTACGGTTTAATGTTCCTCCAATGTTGTAAAAGGGAATAATAGCCAGTACAACACTATCCAGTTCCGGAAATTTGCCTGGGTTTGTAACAATGTCCCGGAGCAGCATCATGGACGCATCCACGCCATCAGGCTCGCCGGGGTGGATCGCATTGTTAATAAACAAGATCGCCTTGCCCTGTGCTTTGAGTTTTTGAATGTCAAACTGTTTGTTTTTAGAATACAGAACGAGATGTAAAGGCCTGCCACTATCCGTGAGGCCCTTTTCCTTCATTTGAATGGTAGGGAAGTTCTTTGCCAGCAGCTGATAAAAAGTAATTCCTTCGTCATAAGTGGGCGTTTGTTTGCCACCGCTGATTTCAAAATGGGTTTTGTATTGGGCGTTAGCAGAAATTGTAAAGAGTAATAGGAGAGAGAGTAGGAGTGTCCGCATCGTATATCAAGTTAATCACTTAAATGTAAGAAAATCTGTTCTTTGTAATTTGGTTTTCACCTCATGAAATGCTCAATTTTCACTGGAAGATTTTAGCTACTGGCATATTAGAATACAATTAGAACTGACATTTGCAGGCCTAATCCGGTTGAATACCAGCTGTAAATTCATTATTTTTGGTTAGTCTAAAAAATATTTTCATGGAGTTGTATTATTCTTTTTCGGCCTTAATTGTCCTCTCAGCTATATTTTCATACATTAATTCAAGGTTTTTAAAGCTTCCTTCTTCGATCGGTGTGATGGTCATTGCATTGCTTGTTTCATTAGGTTTAATCGCCACCGACAGCATTTTTCCCAAAATATTTTTCCGGATCACCACCCTGATCGAAAGTGTCGATCTCACTGAAATTCTAATGGGCGCTATGCTAAACTTCCTGCTTTTTGCAGGCGCTATTCACATCCACCTTGAAGATTTAAGGGAACAGCGGATGCCAGTGATCATATTTTCAACGGTGAGCGTGGTTATCAGCACATTTGTAATTGGGTTTCTGGTTTATTACCTGTTACCATTTACCGGAGTTCAAATTCCGTTGATTCAATGTCTGGTCTTTGGCGCATTAATCTCGCCGACCGACCCTATCGCAGTTTTAGGGATTTTGAAACAAGCAGGCGTTCCCAAGACGCTGGAAACAAAAATCGCCGGCGAGTCACTTTTCAATGACGGAATGGCGGTGGTAGTGTTTATATTAATGCTAGCCCTGGCCAGAGGAGAGGAAGTGAATACGTCATTCGGGGGTATAGCGACGCTTTTTGTAAAAGAAGCGATAGGAGGAATTGTGCTGGGGCTTTTACTGGGTTATGTCGGTTCCAAAATGATTTACCGCGTAGACGGATACAATGTGCATGTGCTGATCACACTAGCGATTGTCATGGGCGGGCACCTCGCGGCTCAGGCCATGCACATGTCGGGACCGCTGGCCATGGTAGCGGCCGGGCTTGTGGTAGGTAACTATGGTAAGAACCCGGGAGCTGTTTCAGATACGGAGCGCGACTACATCGACAAGTTCTGGGAGCTGATCGACGAGATATTGAATGCTATTTTATTCCTGATCATCGGCTTCGAATTATTGCTAATCCCGGATATCAAACAATTTGGCTGGGCAGGTTTAATGGCGATTGTAGTCGTGCTTTTTGCCAGATTCATTTCCATTTACATTCCGGTCAAACTGATTCCTTTTCGTAACCGTTTTGGGAAAAAATCCATTGCCATACTGGTTTGGGGAGGTTTGCGGGGAGGTGTATCCATTGCGCTGGCCCTGTCGATAGACAACGACCTGAATAAGGACGTGCTGCTGGCCATTACCTATTTTGTTGTGCTATTTTCGATTATCGTTCAGGGACTTACCGTCGGAAAGCTTACCGCCCGGTTCAATGAAGAAGACGCGAATAGCTAACTATTTGGCTTTCCGTTTTCAATAATTAGCTTGTTAATCAATGCATTAACCTTGTTAAGCCACAAGTACTGGCCGTCGCATGTCCAGTGAGAGTCTCCTTTTTGGTAAGAATGGCGGCCCATTTTGCGGAAGTCGCTCAGGACATCAATATGAGGAATCTGTAATTTTGGATGAGCATATACCCTTTCTATCAATTGGTTATAGTGACCATAATCGGGGCTTACTACTGATACTTTATTGGGAATGATCGATAGTATCACGTGATCAAAACCAAGCGAATCCGCAAATTCACGGCTTTGATTCAGATTCATGACGATGGTATCAATTTCCGTATTGCTGACTTCTGAAAACGCAGAAGTAACATTAGGCGTGTCGGTGTCCATGTAGTAAACCATATCCTGATCATTGTTCACCAGCGTTACCTTCGTGCTCACTTTATCGAAGACTTTTTGATTAAAATCTGCTTTCCAGCTTTTCAAAGTCAGAAACAGGTCATTTTGGAACAACAATCCATCCAATCTGTCTGCCGTAAAACTGGCTTTCAAAGCGTCATCCAGCTGGCCTAGTAGTCTGGGTGATTCGAATTTTGTTTCAAAAGTGGCGGTATCGGGAATCAATACATTAACGCGTGAAACCATTTTTTGCCGGAAATGCCTTTCCACCGATTCGAGCAAAAGAACATTGAGCTCGGAAGTGTCGGTTTTGATATGAAGAAAATCGCTCCATTTCACGTAGGTGTAATGATCCACCGGAAAGTCCTTCTTACCGACACGTCCCTTTTCTGTAAAGCTGTCCCCAATAATGTACAAATGAATTTTCTTGTCCGTAGGTACGCGCGCCGGTGGAGTGTAGCCCTCGCATTGTATTCTGGGGTCTCTGAATTCGGAAAGTGTTGATAGCCGAAAAAGGTCGCCATACTGATAGCCATCATGAACCAGATGCCAGTTTCCGACGAGCCTGAATAGCGGCGGACTTACGCTAATGGCCCAAATGATGCAGCCTAAAATCAGGAATAAGTATTTTAAGAATTTCATATCTCTTAGCGCAACTTAACGGACCAAACCTGTATTTTTTTCTCCGAACGGCTGAATATCAATAATTTGGAATAACCAGGCTGATAAGTGAGCTGTACCGGCATTTCAGAAGGAATCGCCTTGTCGCCCAATCGTTTTCCGGTCATATCGAATACGGTGGTATAATTGCCGGATTTGATCGTGATAAACCTGTTATCCACGCCAAAGAAATGATATTGGATTACCGAATTAGGAAGGATATCCTTGATTTCAAATAAGTCTCTGCCTTCTTTGGTGATAATGGCCGTTTTGGAGTTTAAAGAACGGATCAGAATCCAGTCCAATGAATTTCTGTCAAACAAAGTCTGGAAGCGCGAACCTGGTTCTGGCCTTAACAGCTGTTTTCTTGAAGTTACCTTTCCATCCAGACCGATCCTCACCAATTCGCCCGATACACTCACACCAACAAGTTCCGGCTGACCCGTATCAGGGTTTTGTGCCCAGGTGAATGGACTTTCCGTTCGGGTCAGGATGTCGACTGGGAATCCTTGCCGAACCGTTCCGTTTTCTTTTAAAAGGTAAATTTTACCATTTTTCTGCGTCACGATAAAGCCGCGGTTCCCAATTTGGTTAAGCGCTACGACCGGGCTCTGAATGTTCTCAAAAGCCACGGAATGGTTCAGACGTTTGACAGGTTTTGTGACATTTTCCCAAATGAATAACTCCTCCGCAGCGTTTTTAATGATGAAACGATTACTTCCGTCATCCCCGCCATCTATCGAGTACAATGCGGTAATATCCTCAGACGAAGGCAATGTGGCCGTGAATGTGGTTACCGTCGTAGAATCATCTTCATCCAATGCGTAAATGGTCCTGTTGGTAGCAAAGATGCGTTGTTGTCTGCCAATGTTGAGGAAATCTACTTTGTAGGCAGAGGTAATGATCGGCCCATTGAGTTTGGCGATCGTTTCTGTTTTTCCTTCTCTTAAATTGTTCGTTCTGAGCAGGTTATTTTCTTTGTCCGTTAGCAGGATCTCCGAACTTCCATCCACAGGGTTTTGCAATGCCGCCAATTCCGTATCATAAATTTCCGGCCACTCGATGTCAATGTTCAGAAAAGTGCGGTTCAGTACCTTACCCGCCGTTTGTCGTTTTTTAGGATGAAGTGTTATCTGCGGAAAAGTCTGGTCGCCGTCGTAATGACATTGCAACACCACGGACTCCATTTTGGCGGTCAGGTCAGCATATTTTTTACTGCCCTCACTGCCCGAAGCGGACTGTGCTTTCCGAAGGTTCACGACCATCGAAAGCTGGGCTTCGGACGTACTATTCGTCAGAACGCTGTCATATTCCGGTGATTGCTTCCAAGTGATCTGATTTTCGTAATCCACAATGTAGTTTTGCAGCACCTGTGAATTATTGCTGATCACCAGATAAGGCGCTACGTAGGTGATATAGCTGCGCGGAAAACCGGAAAACATGGGCCCGTAAAGTCCCGAGGGAAGCTCTGGAATTGGAACAGCATAAATGTCATAACCCTGATATTGATCCAGCGAGACATTTGTTTCCTGGTTGGCAAGCCGGGCAAGTTTTTGAAGTACTGGTCTCAGTTTGTCGTAATTAGAGAATTCCGCAAGCAAGATTTTTCCATCGCTGATACTATTGTTTTCTTCCAGCTGACACAAAATCAATTCAGAACCAAGGTTGTCGATCAGTAGGTTACTTTCCTCGGAAATGTAGTATTTGAGCTTATCCCAGGATTCTGATTTGTATTTTTTATGCCATTTTGAAAATTCCTTTTTGAAAGCAGCTTTATCTAACACCGCCGACCGGTATAGAAAAGAAGTTTGCTGGGAAATGTGTTTGTGCCCCGCAAAAGGTGACCCGGGAATGTCCTTTACAATATCGGTGAGGTAGTAATCGGGCGCTGCTGTTCCGGCCGATGTCAAGACCAGGTCGCCTTTGGTTTTTGTCGTTTCAATGTGAAAATCCTGGTGATTTGGGAAGTTCTTCGCAAATTCCTTGAGGATACCGTTTACATTTTCAGGAGAAATGACAGATTTCCAGGCGTCATTACGTAAATAGATGCTGGTACCGTAATCCGAATCATCAATACCGGAGAAATGAGACCGGAGCCTGAAAGATTCAATGTTCAGTGAAGAAGCCCGTACCGCGTCTTCGATCAGGTCGCCATAGTAGCTGAGGATCAGGAAATTGTCTTTGACAAGATACGAGAAAAGTGGGCGGGAATTGGTATCGATAATGTCCGTGATCCGATGATCCTGAAAGGTGTGATGTAGTGCGCGGGTATTGGTCCGCTGCGGGCTACCAAGCCATTTAGCCTCCTCATCACTGACCGGAATGTACATTAATACCCCCCATTCGGTACTGGTCCGGGGATGGTAGGAGTAGGAAAGTGCTTTGCCTTTGAGAAAATTGTATAACCGTTTCTTGTCTGAAGTCAGCAGATTAAGAAGCGATAAATTATCACTTGCTACGTCGAGCAACGGAAGTCTCTTGATATCCAGGTTTGCATCCGTTGCCACATAAAGCGAATCCTGTAAATGTTCGCTGGTAATGACCACAACTGCATTGGACGGAATAAATTTCCAGGCGGCAGAAGAACCGCGTGACCATTTAAACAGGAAATATCCTGCTGACGCGACGATGACAATCAGCAGGATAACAATAATATTTTTTTTCGACACAAGCCTATTTTTTAAGCACGGATCGCTTTTACTTTTTTATTGAGTTCTAGTCGAAACCGCAGCAATTCTTTAAAGCTTCGTATACAAACTTTCCACAGATTCCATTTAACTATTGAAACCGTGCCTGTTTCCCTGTCTTTGTGGGTAATCGGAATATCAAACAATTCCTGACCTGATTTTTTGGCCATGACCGACAGAAAAATGTTCGGAGCAAATGGTTCTGGATCAGGTAATTGATTCATTAATTTTTGCAGAAATGTCCCTTTAATCAAACGGAAAGGAATATTACTGTCCATAATGAAGGTACCGTACACTGTGGAAATTGTTCCGCGCAGGAACTTGGTAATGAACAACCGAACGCCTGCGTCGTGACGTACTTCGCGGTATCCCAGGATAAATTGTGACTGATCCCGCTTGTTCCAGAGTTTATCAAAATCATCCGAAACGAACTGGTCGTCGCTGTCCGTTTGAAAAACATATTGCGAATTCAATTCCAGCGCTTTGCGGTACCCATTGACTACTGCATTGCCATGACCACCATTTTTCTGATTAATAACTGTCAGATTGGAAACCTCCTTTTGTAACTTGTCTAAAAGAACTTGGGTATTGTCTTTTGAACCGTCATTGATTACAATTAGTGTGGTGTTGTCGTTTGGAAATTTATTTTTAAGAAAATTAGTCCAATTATATACTACCTTTTCTATACAATCCTGTTCATTGTATGCGGGCATTACTATACTAAGAAGGTATGACATGCAGAATCTTATTTGGTATGGTTGCGCGAAATTAATAAATAAAGCCAGTAACCGGGCTATGCAAAATGATTATTTAGTAAGCGTACTTATCCTTTAATGCATTAATGGGTTTCTCAAAAAAGTGCCAAGAAACTGACGCTACCATGATCGTCAGCGTAACAACCACCAAAGCTTCGAAAGCGATATTACCTTTCAGGTCAGGCACATACTGGTAGATTTTCCGAAATAGTCTTACCGTTGGGTGCATTGGACCACTGTGAAAGTGATTATAGACAAAGTTATGATAGAGATATAATCCGTAACTGATCTTGCCCAGATACACGCTCACCGGGTTTTCCAGGAAGCCTGCCATCCATCCACCATAACCCATCACAGCTCTTCCGATCAGGAAAAAACCAAAAATGGATGACACCGTCCTGTCTACAACGACGAAAGAGATGTTGTATTTTTGATCAAACGACTTTGACCAGAATTGTAACAATATCCAGGCCAGCAACGCAATAACAACAGGCCACGATTTGTTGAAAAGCTTGACAAATGTTTCGTTTTTATAAAGTTGCAGCCAAGCCATTAACCCACCAAGGGCAAAGGAGTCAAAGCATGCGGGGGTACTCACATAGGTGACGATCCAGTTATCCGCTCCAAAATCTTTGACTGAGAAAAAGTACAAGAAACGAAAAGCGATGCCTATCGCACCAAGTATACCCAGAAATGGTATCAGCTTATTTTTTGGGATGAAAAATATCAGGAATGGAAAGAATAAATATACCTGCTCTTCCACGGCCAGGGACCACAAATGATCCACCGAACCCATCCAGGTTTTGTGGGTGGCCATGTAGATATTAGTGGCATAAAGAGCCAACCAGCCCAGTTTTTGCCTAACCGGAGGAACATCAAAAACAAAGAGCAATGCAATGATCAGGTAGTAAACAGGAAAGATCCTGATCGTTCTTCTGATCAGGAATTTCCTAAGATATTTTTTAAAGCCACCTGGCGTTCCCTCGGTCTTTTCTTTGCTTTTCAGAAGAATCCTGGAAATGAGAAACCCACTCAGTACAAAGAAGATAGTCACTCCCAGTGCTCCGAAAGGAATGACATTTATTTCCACGAAAAGGTGGTCGAGTAGTACCAATCCAACTGCAATGAAGCGTACCCCGTCGAGCTGTATGATATGTCCTTGTGCTGTACTCTTCATGGCTACCAGTTTACCTTCACTTTATTTTTTTGAGTCTGACTCACTTTAATGGTCTGATCTTTAAACAAAATACCTGTATCATCTCCCTGCTGACGGATCAGTGCTACTTTATAAGTTCCTTTTTCCAACTCGGCATAGGGTATTTCCGCATGGAATCCGGGTGCGAAATAGTATTGTTTCAAAAACAGCTCTTTTCGGCTTTTATTGCGGGTTCGAACGGCTGGGTAGATATAGTAACGTTTATCTGAGCTGAGCAGAATGTAGACGCCACTATCCTGTAATCGCTGGCTGGAAAAAGTACTGTTTGAAACATTCAAGAAGCTTTTATCTGCCTCAAAGCTTGTGTGATCATATAATTCCACCAATCCGCGTGAGCTACCGGCGTAGGTTTGTCTATCCGCTACCGCGATCATCGGTAATAGTTTATCGTAGAAAACAGGTGTTTTTTCGACAATGCGAGCCGCGAGCGTGGTGTCCGATACAAGTTCAAGCGTCTTATCCTCAAAATTCCCGTTGAATTGAGAAGTCGTCAAATATTTGCGCAAATTATAGGCATCCACCAGATGATAATGGTAGCTGAACACATTGAATGTGATGGCCAGAAAAACAATGGCGGTAATGTAGGGAGACAAAAAACTCCCGCGTATCGGAATGACTATATATAGATACGCGACTATCAGCAGTAGTACCGAGTAAATTTTGTACTTACTATCTATGAGCCCTTCGAGACCAAAACCTGCCCTACCATAAACTACAACAAGCGCAGTGCCCAGTATAAAAAGGATAGTGCCCAGACAAAAGAGATCTGTATATTTCTCAGATTTGTTACCGTATTTATTTTTGGAAATTCTGAAAAGCGTTGCTGATATGATTGAAACCGCCACCAAAAACAGTACAATGCCGATAAAGAAACAAACCTGGAAATGATCTAGTACGGGGATGGATTCGGCAAATGAACCAAGGAAAGCCATGTAACCCTTTACAAGCTGAAAAATAGAGGCCTTTGAATCAGGATTAGCTTCCGATTTAGCGTAACCATAGAAGTAGCAGAAAATAAGAACACCGCTGGTAATAACCCAAAGTGCAAATCGCTTCCGGTTTTGAGTCAGAAAAATTAAAAACGCCCCGATTGGCAGGACAAATAAGGCATTCGGACTAGTCGAGATTGCAATGACGGCCAGGAAAATGGATATTACAAAAGGTGTTGTTTTGGGATTTATGCAAAGATAGATCGTCCATAATGTCAAAGTCACAACGCCGAAATTCTGGATGGATGCCATTCCCCAGTACATATTCTCCCAAAAAGCCAGAGAAAGCCAGATAAACGGGACCGGAACAAGCGCAAAAAGCGGTTTCTTGTTCTTTTTAAGTATCTCGTGCCAAAGAGGAATAATACCTAAAAGAAGTATATTACCAGCCAGCATCAAGTGCCGGAAATTCAAGGCCCCGAAAACAGAATAATCGATCCAGGTAAAAAGTCGGGTAAGTGCGATCCGGTGCTCATTATGTTGTCGATAAAGGGCCAGGATCTTACTCTTCCAGCCTGTTGCCTGCGAATAGTCCAGAATGAAAGTTTTCAAGGCATGGTCATCCCATTTCGGGATATTCATGGCATAGTAATTCCATACCGTAAAGTAAATGAAGACCGGTAGCAACAGAATCAGGCTCAGAATGATTGTTAAAGCCTTTTTTGTCATGCCGGGATCATTAATTTACCAATGTGGGAAAGGATGGAATCCGGGTCAAGACCTGAAAGCTTTTGGTGGTAAGTCTGGCTTCCGTAACGGCTGTTTGGATAACCCTCTGCTCTTAAACTTTTGAAACCGCGTGGAAAAATTCCTTTTTCCAATAGCTGTACTGAAAGTTGTTGCGCCAGTCCACCTGTGCTGATATGTTCTTCCGCCACCAAAATCGATGGTGCTTTTGCAATCAATGCTGCCAGGTCGTCATTGATTTGCAATGGAAAATGAAGCGCCGTTATCACATTGACCTTGGAAGATAAATCCTCAGATAAAGATAAGGCTGTCAATACGTTATTGGCAATCGGTCCAAGTGCGAAAACGGTTATTTCAGCATTTTCGGAATGGTGAATTACCTTAAAAGAACCTGAGCTAAAACTATTTTCGGGAGTTGTTTTACCTGCGCCGAGCCGCAAATAAGCTGGCCGGGCGTCGGCGGTTATCTGACGGATCACCGGTTCCACTTCATCAGCAAATGCGGGTACCCATACGTTCGCGTTTTGCTGTCCACTCAAACACGCCAGATCTTCAATGGTGTGGTGGCTGCTACCCATGATTCCGTAGCCATAACCACCTCCGTTGCCTACTAAAAAAACTGGTAAGTTATTGAAACATACATCATTACGGAATTGTTCAAGACAGCGGTAAACGATGAATGGAGCAATGCTGTAACAAAAAACTTTGTATCCTTTATGTGCAAATCCAGCTGCTACGCCGATCATATTTTGTTCTGCTACTCCGGCATTGATAAATCTCTTGCCCATTTTGGCTTGAAGATTTTCCAATGCATTATATCCCAGGTCACCAGTTATGAAAACAATGGAGTCGTCCTCCAATGCTAACTGTTCCATGGCGTTTGAAAATTCTTTTCTCATTTGAAATATCGCAAAAGACCATTTTTAGGCCCATGTGGAATAATAGTGGTTTTCTTTAAGCGTACAGAGATATCGTTTGCAATTGTTCGCCTAATTGATGTATTGTTCCCAGTAACTTCCTTGACTGTTCAGCGGATGGATGTTTCACGCCACTGGCATATTGACGTACAAGAGCGGGATTAATGCCGCTTCTTTTGGCGATAGCCGTTATATTCAGGAAATCGTGTTCTTCAAAAAATGCCTGCATATCATAATGCAATTCAAATTCGATTGCTTTGATATCAATCTTTTTCCAAAACTTATCCTCTTTGCCTTCATTGACCTGATAATCAAGAATAATCTCTTTGAGATTATTTATCGCATCTTTTGGTGTCGGGCCATATCCATTTGGCATATAATTGCCTTTCCCTTCTACCCGTGCGAAAAAGTAACCGTCCTGCTTTTCGATAATTACCTCTATCTTTTTCATTTGATCCCGACCTTTTTTAAGATACTGGCAGCGAGACCTTTTCCAACCTCTTTCGCTCCGTGAAAAGGAACAGGTACGGTCTCTCCCGTATTCGGATTTTGAAAAATCTTATGGCTACCCGTTTGTCTGATTTGAATCCAGCCGGATCTTTTCACCAGCCGAAGCAGTTCACTTGATTTCATTTATATAGTGTGTCAAAGGTAGCAAAATTGCTACTTATTTCCGCAATTGCTTCACCAAAGTCCTGATTTCGTCAGCAGTTTTGTAGGACTTGGAACCGCGGCGTATCCGTGTGCGAATGTACTTGGGCCGCTTTTTGGTTTCTTCAAAAATCTTGGTAATGTATTCTCCTAAAAATGAAATGCCTAGAATAGTTAATCCGCCGAAAAATACGATCAGGACGATAACTGTACTGATACCCTGGGGCGTATCCGGGAAAAAGAACAATTTTGCCAGCACCTGCCAGATAATTCCCAGAATGGATAAGCCTGTCAATGCAAAACCCGCATAGCTCATCAATTCCAGCGGTGCAAAGCTGAATGAGAAAATGGCTTTCTTCGCCCACCAGATGTTTTTCGTCCAGTTATTGGTTGAAACTCCGAACATCCGCTCAGGTCTCACATAAGGTACACCCGTTTGTTTGAAACCTACCCAGGCGCGTAACCCCCGCAAAAACTGTTCAGTTTCAGGTAAATCCACCAATTCTTTCACCACTTTTCTGTCGATCATCGAGAAATCACCGGCATCGCGCGGAATTGGAATGTAGCTGAGCCCCTGGAAAATCTTGTAAAAGGATTTATAAAAAAAGTGAATGTGCGGTTTCATTTCGCGCTGTACGCGCACACCGTAGACCACATCATTACCTTCCATCCATTTTTCGTAGAAAGCTGGAATGATCTCGGGCGGGTCCTGCAAATCGCCATCCATTAGTACTACGCAATCGCCAGTCGCGATTTCCATACCGCTCAAAAATGCAGACTGTGAGCCGAAATTACGAGAATGGCTTATGCCTACCACATTGGGATCTTTGTCGCAGATCTTATTGATCACTTCTTCCTGATTGTCGGGAGAACTGTCGTTCACGAAAATGATTTCGTAGCGTACTTTCAGTGTATTGAATGTCTTGACCAGCCTTTCGTACATGAATGGAATGGCCTGCGCATCTTTATAACAAGCAATAATGGCAGTAATAACCGGGTTTAGCTTGGGATTTTCGAACGCCGGAATGACGCTGCTTTCGTACTTAATCTCTTCCTGCCACTGACTGTATTTGGAAAGACCTGTTTCCAGGGAAGTCCGCGCTTTCCATCCAAAATCGTCTTCGAAAGAAGTAGGGTCTCCGTACCATTCTGCGAGGTCCCATTTCCGGTTAGACATACTGCCCCATTGCGGCTCCTGCGCGATAGCAAAGGTTTTTCTCGAAGTATCGACCAGGTCGCCCATGGTCGTTTTTCTGCCGGTTGCAATGTTATAAGATTTCCCGGACGTACTGCTTTCAATTTTTAATGCAGCATCCAGAAAAGCTTCGACGCAATCTTCGATGAAAACAAAGTCCCGGCTTATATCTGGTGAAACCAATGAGGGAAGCTGCTTTTTACGGGCATTTTCTATCAATTTAGGTATCAATCTGTCGGGCTCTTCCCAATATCCGTAAATAGAGTACAACCGCAAATTCAGGGTTTTTAGATCAAAAACCTTGGCATAATATTCTAACAAATACGCAGCTGAAACTTTGGAAACAGCATAATGGCTGTTCGGTTCTACACGATCTGTTTCTTTGGGAGATGTACAGTTAAAACCATATTCGGAGCTGCTGCCGGCGTGAATGTAAACCATTTCACGGGTGCAATTCTGCAAAATATTCACGGTACCAATCACATTGGTCTCGTAAGTCAGGTTGACATTATTTTGCTTACTATATGCCCCGTAGGCTGCAAGATTGAATATGGTTTGTGGCTTATATTTTTCAAAAACCTCCTGAACCGAGTTATTGGACAGAATGTCGCAATGCACAATGTTCTCAAAAGGAACATTCAACAGTTTTAGGCGCCATGCCTTAGTCGCGTCGTGCGTCAAGGCGTAGCAGTCCTGACGGATTTTGAAAATGTCATTGAAAAGATTAGCGCCGATAAAGCCGCTGGCACCAAAAACAAAAACAGGCCCTTTTAATTTTTCTATTTTATCGCGGTAAACCGGTAAATGATCAAGCATTCGTCAATTCATTAAAATAACGTTCCTTAACTTCCATTGTAGCTTGCTCATACTGATCCTTATTCATCGGCAAATAGTGCCATTCCAGCTTGTTTTCCATGTAGGAAACACCCTTACCCTTGACAGTATTAGCGATAATCGCTTTGGGTAATCCGTTTTTATGAGACTTTAATTCGTTGATAGCCAAATGAATGGAATTGATATCATGACCATCCAGTTCGACAGTTTCAAAACCGATCGCGTTCCATTTTTCTACCGAAGCAGTTTCGCCCAGCACTTTATCTGTAAAACCAAAACCTTGCAAACCATTTTTATCAATAATCATAAAAAGGTTATCTAGCTGATTTTGAATGGCGTAATGTGCTGCTTCCCAGGTTGTTCCTTCATTGGTTTCACCGTCGGACAGTAGAGCAAAAGAATAAGTCCCGTCTCCGCTTACCTTCGCAGCATGCGCAATTCCGGTTGCGATCGGTAATCCGTGACCCAGTGAGCCTGTCGCAAAAGGTATTCCTTTATACTGCCGTGGTGCAGGGTGAGCGGGAAGGGTAGTGCCGTCTTCGTAGAATGTGCCCAGTTCTTCATCGGTGATTTCACCCAGTACATTAAGGCAGGCGTAAAGTGCTGCGGCAGCATGTCCTTTGGAAAGAATAAAGGTGTCTTCTTCTGCTTTTTGAAGGAAAAGAACTGCGATCATTAGATCAATGCAGCTCAAAGAACACCCTATGTGTCCGGCATTTGCTTTATGGTACAGACCCAGGATTTTAAGCCGGAGTTCTCCGCTTATTTGTCTTGGGTCATTCAATATTTCTTCTGCGGTCATGCCTTAATGTGTATATCAATGTTAGATTATTACTGACAAAATAACGGCCAAATCTCCGGTTTCGAGTACGCAATATACAAAATCTTATTTGTCGGCCCGGGTTTCAACGCCTAATTGGTTACTCCGAACCATACCTGAGACCCTTCAATCGCTTGATCTCAACAGGTTCCGGATTGTTTGATTTTTTGATCCAAATTACCTCAGTCTGAGTGGTATCCATGGCTTGCACGTATTGTGCATCTTTCGGTAAATACAGATTAGTAAGCTGTGCATCCTGAACGGAGTAAGGCAGGAAAGTACGGTCCATTTCCGAGAGGATCTTAAACCGTGGCGCGGGATAAAAAACGGTATCCCCAGGCTGGTAGATCTCCTGGATTTTCTGGGCTGCTTCGTAATAAGGATTTGGAACCCGCGGAGTGGCAAAATAGCCGTATTTGACCGATTTGTCCTGATAAAACTCATTAAGCCTTGAACCGACAAAATACAACTGAGCAGTAAGGAACACGAATATCAACACTTTGAACTCAACCTTTAATGTATTGTAATATTGCAAAAGCAGGCTCAAAACGATGATTACGTAGGGAAATGAAAATCCGGAGTAACGTTGTGTAAGCCCATTGGTATGCCCGCTTTTGAACGACGTCAAAATCAGGAATAAGGTTGGAAACAAAGCCATGATGTAACACATCCATAGTCGTTTCTTCTCGGTCGAGCTGGCTTTGATGTGAATATCAGGAATAAATGAAAGCGCAAAAACACTGACTGAAAGGATTGCGAACTGTAATTTGTGATTGGTATAAAAAACAGAACTCAGGATAATCAGCAGGTAGGGAAAGCGGTGAGTAAGCCAATCGGGTGTTTTCATCCTGTCTCTGAACCGGTACCAAACGATCAAGAGAATGCCTGTGAAGAGTGCGATAAGCACATTCTTTTTACCGGCGAGAGCGTCGGTCAGTCCATTGGTGAAAATGACGAGATCTGTGAAAATCGGGAGTGATTTGTGATAGACATTAGCCGCAGTCGCTGGCAGAATGATGCCAAACGGATTATTGTACGGCATGGTTTCGGCTACTCTTTTATACAGATCAGCCTGATAATTCAAGGTATACAAGGTGTACTGACCGCCGCCGAAAAGCATCCACAATGTAACACCCGACAATGCAAACACAGCAGCAATGGCCATCCTGACCCAGCCTTTGATGGATCTTAAAAATAACAATGCGTAAATGGCATGAGCCATCAAAACTGAAATCGTCAGAAAGTGGGACAGTAATCCGAGGCCAGCGGCGAGACTATACCCCAGATATAAATAAAACGTCTTTCGATTATCGGACTTATTTTCAATGATCTGTAAGAAAAAATAAGTGGCGAGCAGCGTCAGAAAGAATGTAAGCGAGTAGTTCCGCGCCTGGTGACTATATGCAATGAAAAATGGCTCAATAGCAACGATTGCCGACGCTATCAGTGCAGTGTTTATATTAAAGAACCTTTTACCAAAAAGGTATGTCAGACCAATGATCAACACGCTGAAAATGACTGAAAGAAAGCGGACGGAAAAATCGGAAAGACCAAAAACCACCGTCCACCAATGCAGTATGAGATAGTAGAATGGGCTGTTTCCGATATCACTTCGATTATTTGCCTCAAAATAATCTTCAAGCGTTTTGGGTGCCCAGAACTCCGCCGGAGTGAATGCACGCGGACTGAATGTTTCACTGTAAGTAAGCGACCGGAGCACTCTTAATGGTCTGTAATCGAGCGTCGGAGTCTTCCAGAACTGTGAATCAGACAATTTTAATGTTGAAAAAACTTCTTTCTGATTGGCGCCTTCCAATACAACTCCCTGGCTGATCACCATGGTACTTTTCTCATCAAAGAATATGCTGAAACGATCGAGGTGGTAAAGTCTTAAAGCCAGACCTACGATTAATATGGCAATGAGAATGAGCCGGGACCGTAGGTTTTCGTTTGTGTGGTTCAAAGACATTACAGATGATGTTGGCTAATGACTGCAATTACTGGTCGCTCACGCGGCGAACCGGCATAAGCATGATCAAGTGCCGCGAAATTAAGCAAATTTCCTTTGACAGGATGTTTTTCAAATTTTAAGAATCGTAAACTCTACTCTACGGTTTCTCTGGCGGGTCTGTTCGGTGAGGTTGCTGGCGATGGGTTTGGCTGGTCCCCAGGCTTTGGTTTGTATCCTTTTCGTGTCAATTCCTTTGGACAAAAGGTACCGTTTCACCTGCTGCACACGGTCTTCGGAAAGCTTGACATTTTTTTGGACTTCTCCCTGATTGTCGGTGTGACCTTCCAGCAAAATTTCCATGGTAGGGTAGGCATTCATCGTCGAAACGATCCTGTCCAGCTCAGAAAAAGAGGAAGGGATCACGTCCGCGCTGCTTTGCGAAAACATGGTATTGGTCAATCTGATCTGCTGTCCTGCTTTGATAGGTTGCAGGTAAAGGTTCTTTTTGATAGTGCGGAAACTGGTTTCAGCCGACAAATCCAGATCTTCCGATACCGGGAAATAGCCTTCGCCTGAGGCTGAGATGCGGTATATTTCTTTCAACGGCAAAATGAGCCGGTACTCGCCGGTTTCCGGGTCGAAAGTCGCATTGGTAAAGACCTCATTGTTCTTTTTAATGTCTGCGACGATTTCTGATTTGACTGCTTTATTGGTCTCAGCCTCATAAATCGTTCCGGTAACGACGGCCACTGGCTCAGGCTTGATTTCCGGCGTCATTCTTATGCGGAAAATATCTTCCTGTCCAAGGGATTTTTCACTGGCACTGAAATAGGCGTAGTCGCCCGTTGCGGGAATGTTAATGTATGCATCCCAAAGCGGCGTATTAATCGCTGGCCCCAGGTTTTCCGGTTTGGACCAGTTAATCCAGGTATCGTCCAGGCGGCGCGTGAGGAATAGATCGCCTTCGCCGTAGCCGCTGTGGCCCTGCGATGAAAAATACAATGTCTTATTGTCGAGCGCAAGAAACGGCGTACCCTCATAATCCGCAGTATTGACGGCATTTCCAAGGTGCCGCGGCTCGGACCAGCTATCGTCTTTTTGCAAAAATGAAACATAAAGATCCTTTCCTCCCTCGGTATCACTTCTCTGGACCGAAATAATCATGACATTGCCGAAAGGCGAAACCGTCAATTCCATGCTGCCGACGTAGCCAGCCAGATTGGTGATTTTATACTCCTTTGGAAAGCTCCATCCTTGTTTGGTTTTAAAAGACCGGGAAAGTCCAAAGTACATCGAGCCGTCGGGACGATACACATTGATCAGGTATATGGTTTTTCCATCTGCTGAAATGCTCGTAATGGCATTATCTCCCGCATTATTGATCGGCGAACCAATGTTAGTAGCCTCGGTCCATTGATTTTTATCATTCAATGTCGAAAACCATACGTCCTGCTTTTGGTAAGACCCTATATTGCCCGAAAAATTGCTTCGTGTAAAGAACAAGGTTTTGCCGTCGGGGGAAATAATGGGTGCTACTTCCTGTCCTTTGCTATTAACTTCTTTCCCAATATTTTCCTTCTGGGTTTTCAACTGAATGTCGGCTGCAATGTTGATAACCGCCTCGATAGGTTTGACATCGGAGGAAACACCGACGGCATCTACCTGATTGAAACCGGAAACTTTCCCAGGTTGCAGAATGATTTTAATCGCATTGGCCACGATATCAGCCTGCTTTGGAAAAACGCGCAACATTCTGCCTTTGACCGTCAGTTGTGCTGCCGGTGTGTCAAGGATCAGATATTCTTTCCCGGATTCATCATAGGCATATACACGGGTGATAGAGCCGGGGTTGAAGTTTTCGGCAATGGCGACCTGTTTCAAAGGAATGGCTTTTTCAAAACCTACTTTGATCCATTCTTCATTTCTGCCGTCCGCTTCTGCCGGTGACCAGGCGCAGGGACTATTACCGAAATCGGGCAGTTTATTGGGTATGCCGAGGATCTGTTTGGCGCGGTAAGTGTGGCCGTACTGAGCGGGCCGGTATTCGGATGAGTAACCAAGAACCTTATTTGCCCACAAAATATCCTGACCGTAGCAATGACTCCATAGAACTGCGGAAAGCAGGTAAGTTGCTATACATTTAAAAATAACGTTCATGGGTGCTCCAAAGGCCTGCCGTGCAATTCAATACTGAGTAATATTATTAAGAATACGGCTGAATGTCAAACCTACTGCTTTGTTCCGATCAGCAATATCCAGTCCCAGCCGGGTTGGGAGTCGGGTGGCTGGACTACGGCTTCGTCGGTAGATTTGAAATCACCGCCGCTCCAACGCCTGCCGGTCCTGGGGCTATACCACACTGCTCCAAATTGGGTACCATTCAAATGGCTTAAATTCAGCTTGACCGGACGTGAATCCGGCAGGTATAGCATGGCCATTCGTCTGTTGGATAATGTTACAATGCCGATTTCGGCTTTGTCCAGCGAATCCAGCAGCAGCTCGGGACTATCCGGCTGCATATATTCCCATGGGATTCCTTTCAATATTTTAACCAGTTCATGAATGTACTCAGCACCATCTTTCGTAATATTCGCTTTCCAGGTTGGATTAAAATTTTTGATGGTACTCATGTGGCAAAACCCCGCAGCCGAGCTCAGAATGGACTGATACGCCTGGTTTCGGATGAGTACCGACTGATCCGTAATTTCTTTGGGGAATTCTGAATTCGCAATCAAAAAGGGGCGTAGTGCAGCTTCCGCTGAGTTTTTTTGCCAGTTTGCCAATGCCGCATATTCCGACGGCGTCACGGTTGAATCCGGAATGATGAATTTAAGATCTGAGCGGTTCGTAGAGTCGTCATTCATATTTGTAGGCGAGCAGGTATTGAGCGACGCAAGGATCTGACCGTCGGATTCAGACCTGATACCGTTGGAAATGGCTTTGAACTGCAATGCATTCTGGTACTCTTCTTCGCTGACGATCCAGATAATGTTCGAATATTTTGCAAAGCTTTTTCCCACATAAGCCCCGTAACTTTTCCAGGTTTCTTCCTGCTGTGTGTCAAAAATGGCATTCCAGCTCTTTCTTGAAACTACAATGCCGACCACCAGATTTCGTTCTTTGGCAGCTATAATGATCTTTTCAAAATAGTCAAAATAGGCTTTATTGGGCTTAGAAAGGTCATTGTCTTGAAATGGAGTGATCTTATTGTAATTCCTCTGATTAGGCAACGCAGGCAGCAGCTGTACCAGGAAAGTGTTGAACGACTGTGACTTGCGAATGTCCATATATTGAACCGCTTCAGTGTAATTCAGTTTTCGCAACATTTGCCAGGCCACATCAGCCACCATCAGGAACGGCGAGCCGTGGCTATCAACAATGTGCTTACCGTTTGGACTAATTTTCAGCGGGAATTTGGGATCGACTAACTCATTGCCGGCAGCAAATGACGCGCTGACACCCATGAAGGCAGCGAGGATAAAACTGTAAAAGTATGGTCTGGACAGTTTCATAACTTGCGCCCGAAAGTCTTGTAAATCATTTTTTTTTGGGATCAATACCTTAGCTATTCCTCAGATCTTCAATGGTTTTGATCGGATCTGCCGAACTGAACACAAAGCTGCCCGCTACCAGTATATCCACACCTTCGCGCACCAGCAATGGTGCATTGCCAAGATTAACGCCCCCATCGACCTCAATCTTGAAGGTATACCCGAATTTTTCTCTCAGGTCGTTCAGTTTTGCGATCTTTTTGTAGGTGTTTTCAATAAACTTTTGCCCGCCAAATCCCGGATTGACAGACATAATCAGCACCAGGGAAACATCACCCAGGATTTCTGACAATACTTCGACAGGCGTATGCGGATTGAGGGCTACACCCGGCAGGGCACCCAGTTCTTTAATATGCTGGATCGTGCGGTGCAAATGTGGGCAGGCCTCGTAATGTACCGTGAGCGTAGCAGCACCTGCGTTTCTGAATGCTTCCAGGTAGCGATCCGGCTGTTCGATCATTAAATGAACATCCAACGGTTTTTGAGCATGCCTGTAAATGGCTTCACACACGGGCAAACCGAATGAAATATTAGGGACAAACATGCCATCCATAATGTCCACATGGATGTAGCCTGCGGTACTGGCGTTCAGCATTTCAACGTCGCGCTGCAGATTTGCAAAGTCGGCAGCTAATATGGAAGGGGCAATTTCAGCCATGAAATTTCAATAGTAAATGATAAAACTGGCCGAAATTAACGAATTTATATGATTGCGTTCACTTTAAAAGAGAGGCTGGCGAGTAATGGTGAGCGAACTTGCTCGTCATCGGAAAACGTTCCGGATAGCTCGTACTTCTCGTTGACTAGTGAATAAATTTCAATGGAAGCTTTCTCTGGGAACACGATCCAAAACTCTTTTACACCATATCGTTCATAAATCTTTTTTTTGACGACAGTATCAAGGCGAAAGTTGCTTTTTGAAATAATTTCCACCACCAGATCCGGAACACCCCGTATCCAATCCTGAATGATATGCTCGTTTTGCTTGGCTACAAAGAACAGATCAGGTTGAAGAGAGTTCACACCTTCCTCAAAAATAACGTCAAATGGCGCATTGAAAAGTTCTCCCAGATTATTGGTTTCCACATAATCTTCCAGAATTCTTAGAAGCTTTCTTGAAGCCCTTTGATGCGGTGTTTTTGGACTAGGAGACATAATCTCCTCTCCATTGATGATCTGCGTCAGATCCGGGTTGTACCAAATGGCTGCTTCCATAGTTTTCATAGGTGTCACCTGTTTTACGAAAATACTCAAATTTTGTGAAACTGATCATGTTGAAAAGTGGCTTGTAACACGCAGTCGGTTATCGACATTTGATAGAATACGTGGAACTCATGAATCGGTCACTTTCTTTTCATTATTCCCAAAATTTGGAATTAATCTTAAATTTGGGCTGAATCATCAAAGTAGCCGCCATAACCATGAATCCCGAACAGAAAATCCAGGAGCTAACCGATCAGCTGAACCATTACAACTACCGATATTACCAGGATAGCGTATCGGAAATTTCGGATTTTGAATTTGACAAGTTGTTAAAGGAATTGAAAGCACTGGAAGATCAGTACCCCGAATTCAGGCTGGGTGATTCTCCTACTCAGCGCGTTGGCGGCACGATTACCAAGAATTTCAATGCAGTGTATCACCGTTATCCGATGTTGTCGCTGGATAACACCTATAATGAACAGGAGCTTCGAAATTTCGATGAACGTGTGAGGAAGGGATTGGACGGGGAGCCTTTCGAATACATTTGCGAACTCAAATTTGACGGGATATCATTGAGCTTTACCTACGAAAACGGCGTGCTAGTGAGAGGTGTGACACGCGGCGATGGTACCCGCGGTGACGAAATTACTAATAACGTGAAAACCGTTCGCTCTTTGCCGCTCAGGGTAAAGGCGGAAAATCAGCCAGCGATTTTCGAGGTGCGGGGCGAAGGTTTTATGCCGATCACTTCTTTTCAGAAATTGAATGAAGAAATGGAGACTTTGGGAGAAAATCAATATGCGAATCCCCGGAATGCAGCGTCAGGATCTTTTAAATTGCAGGACTCGGGCGAAACGGCCCGGAGAGGCTTGGATTGCTACGTTTACTATTTTCTGACCGATACTGAATTTTTCAAAAGTCATGAAGAGAGTCTTTTAGGATTGAAATCCTGGGGTTTCAATGTTTCTCCCGGCTGGAAAAAAGTGAGTAACATTGATGACGTCATCGCCTACATTCACGAGTGGGAGGAAAAGCGGATGACATTGCCTTTGGCGACCGATGGTATCGTGATCAAAGTCAACTCGTTTGAACAGCAGCGTGAGCTTGGTTTTACAGCCAAAAGCCCGCGCTGGGCCATTTCATTTAAATATAAAGCAGAAAACAAACCAGCGATACTACGCTCTGTAAACTACCAGGTAGGGCGCACGGGTGCCGTAACACCAGTCGCCAATCTCTGCGACCTGACAGAACGCACACTTCCTTATAATAAAGTAAAAGGAGTACATCTTTCGGGTACCAGGGTGAAGAGGGCGACTTTGCACAATGCGAATGAACTGGAAAGATTGGGTTTACGCATTGGAGATACCGTTTTTGTCGAAAAAAGCGGTGAGATCATTCCGAAAATCACCGGTGTGGATGTTACTCAGCGTGATTTGTTCCCCACCGATCCAATCATTTTCCCAACACATTGTCCCGAATGTAATTCTGAATTACAGCGTAATGAAGGAGAAGTAGCCTTTTTCTGTCCGAACGATAGCCATTGCCCGCCGCAGCTAAAAGGCAGGATTGAGCATTTTATTCATCGCAAGGCTATGAATATTGAAAGTCTGGGGGAAGGTAAGATAGAGCTGCTTTTCGACCTGAACCTGGTTCGGACTCCGGCGGATCTTTACGACCTTACCTATGAAAAGTTGCTGGGACTTGAAAAAAGCATTGCTAATGAGGAAACAGGCAAGACCAAAATCATTAGTTTCAGGGAAAAAACAGTTGAAAATATCCTCAAAGGCATTGATTTATCGAAAACCGTTCCGTTCAAAAATGTGCTTTTTGGATTAGGTATCCGTTTTGTGGGTGCTACTGTTGCCGAGAAACTCGCCGCATATTTCAAATCCATTCAGGCATTGCGCACGGCTAGTTACGACCAGTTGGTTGCTGTTCCTGAAATCGGCGGACGCATTGCATTGAGCATTGAATCCTATTTCAGCATTCCCGAAAATCAGAGTCTTGTAGAGCGGTTGCAACAGGCAGGATTACAAATGGAGAGCGATGAAAAACCCGTAGTACTCGAAAGTGATATGCTGGAAGGTAAAACGTTTGTGATCTCCGGTGTCTTCGAGAATTTTGAAAGAGACGACCTGAAAATGAAGATCGAGGTGAATGGAGGGCGCGTACTAAGCGGCGTGTCGGGTAAGCTCAATTACCTGCTGGCGGGTGCTAATATGGGGCCAGCCAAACTGGAAAA